>CAVUBL010000008.1:0-438065 GCA_963739795.1 uncultured Acidobacteriota bacterium
GATTGGAGATCAGAAGGTTGTCACCCCTTTGCAGCTCAGCCAGGCGGCACTTGCTCCTCCGCTCAGAGAGTCACTTCGCAGCTTCCTAAGCAACTGCGTGCGGCTGGCTCAGCGAAATCCGGCACCCATCTTCACCACGCACTCTTGGCGAGCCGCTGCGAAGCCAACCAAGCTTGTGCTCTCCTGCTGCACACCACGCAAGGCGTCGGTCCATTCGATGTACAGAACTTTGCCCCGAGCCAGCGCTCCTGCTATCCGATCCCCGCGAATCGGCTGCACATACTGGCCATCCTCAAGCGGTAAGACGCCGCGGTTATGGTCGATCCGGAGATACGCCTTCTCGTAGCGGTTCTTTCCAACCATGAGGGCCTGCAATCTGTGTCCACCGGACTCAACAAGGCTAAGAGAGAAGCTGAACCCCGGCTTGTACACCGAGCATATGCGAGTGCCTGAAGCGATGCGCTCCTCGTAGTGTGTGGTCCAGCCCACAAGCTCCTCATCGGCGCCACCCTTGTCACTCGAGTCCGCAGGTGGAATCTGCAACAACTGCTGTTGAGCTCCTTCGGCAGGTGACTGCTGAGCCTGCTCTTGAGACGAAAGCATCTTGCCTGATGCCCCACCCGCAAGGACTAGTACACCCCCTGCAAGGAGAAGAGTTGTAGCGAAAAGCCGTAGTTTCATGGGGGACTCCTTTGCCTCGCTCAATTCAACTTAGTCGTCCGTCGATCCTCAACTAACAGCGAAACAGGCGAGGGCTTCGCATTGCCAGTCAGGAGTTCCGACGCAGGCGTAGCAAGGCCTACGTCGTGGAGGAGGGACGCCGCCAGCGGCGGGAAGGACCCTCGGCAACTGTCCTTCAAGGGTTGACGGACCACAAGAAGCTCCGGCCAGAATCTGCGACCTGCCTCACTGCGCTTGGCTTAGAGCCCTGGAGTCCAAGCGCATGGAGGAGTCTGTAGAAGGGCTCTGCCGAATTTGGTGGCCCTCGATCTGTTCCCTCTTAACTCTAAAGAAACCTATGATGGGCTGGCGAAGCTGCTGGTCAGGCTCGTCCTTCTCGAAGAAGGTCCAGTACTTGTCGCCAGGAACTACTGTCAGATGTGGAGCTGAGGTCCGTAGGTAAATGGAGGCCCCTTCTGTTCCGGTGCATGGGTCGATGCCTATTAGACGCCAGCTAGTTCCGCCAGTCTCAGCCTTGAAGTGCCGAGCTAGTAGGAAGAGTTGACCATGCGAGCTATAGAGAGCCTGGGGCTGATCAAAGGTCGAGAGTTCGAGAAATCCCTCCGGCGGAACCGAGGTCGACAGCGGTCTAATAGTCTGTGGAAATAGATGGCGCACTTCTTTCACCTCATGCATCAGAAGAGAGACCTCCATAAGGGCAGGCCGCGTCTTTAGCAGTAAGAAATATGCCTCCGAGCCTACGCTTGCGAACATGGGGTAACTCATGGCGTATTGGTTATGCATAGGGTCCGAGGTGGGAAAGGTATCGAGGATATCGACTTTGCTTCCTGGGGTCAGCTCGACCCGGAAGAATGCTGCCAAATGGCTTTCATTTGAAGAGGAGCCTCCCTTTACGAAGTCGGCCACGCCGACCATCCAATTGCCAATCATCGTCCAGTCATACACGTGGCTGATTCGTGTATTGTCAGATGTCGTCAATTGGTCAAGGTGAACCGTAGCCAACAACTTGCCATACTTATCGAGATGGAAAAGGGCATTGTTCGTGGCCCCAAGCCAGACGTTGTCGTTAGCCACCTGAATTCTCGTGGGCTTGAGCTCGCCTAATCTACGCAAGTCGTAGGCTGGTTGGATCCCCGTGGCCGGGTTGAATTCATAGGGAGCGTTGGCCCGAGGGTCGAGCAGAAGTAGACGGCCGAGTGCCCAGACGCCCGAAACTAGCCACGTGGGTTGCGAGTTCGAGGGAGCCTGAGCTGGAGGCTTGGACGTGGTGGCGAAGATTACACGGGGCGGGTAGGGGGATCCTAAGCTCGCGAACAAGGCTCGCGTTTCTTGAGGTGAGGGCGAAGGGTGGGAGTTGGGGTGAGGACAAGAGGAAAGAAGGGTGGCTCCAGATGAGCAGTTCGTGGGCGCGCCATCACACTCAAGGACGGTGTTGTCGAAGGTCCCAGTGTGGGAACTATAGGCCGGGCGGGTAAATAAAAAAAGAAGTAGAAGCATCGCACCAAGACTGGTGAGAAAAGACCTCTCTGGTGGAAGTCGCATGGGCTTGTTTCCTCCTACTTTGGCGGTATGCATATGAGTTTCAAAGTCTTGCTATCGAATACTGGCTGAGTGCCAAGGCCATCTTTCCACTCGCAGAACTGACGGAGGTCGACGGTCCTTTCTTCCCCTGAACTGCTCGTACATCGGCTGGGCAGGCCCTCAGCTGCACGGAAAGCCGGACCATATTGGTGGTCGCAAAACTGGTTGAGCTGCTCTATCTCATCCGTGCCTGAGGGATCGGCGATGCCCAAGAGAGAGCGAAGGTCGGCGCCCGGCTGGATAGCAGTGAAGCGTCCTTCTCTATCCTCTAGGAAGCCAAGGTCGACGAGGGACCGGAGTTGGGCCAACTGCTGCTCGGGAGTTGGCTGCGAAAGCGCATGGAGTACCAGCTGTGATTCAAGCTGCTCGTGCCCCAGAGCACTTTGATCCGCAGCTTTCTGCTTTTCGAGGCGGTAGTTCTGATTTCCCTGGACGAGTAGGGTTCCCAGGGCGATAATTGCAGCAATGAGAGCGGTCAAGATTGAGGCTTGAGGAGAGGTTATTCTCTGCCAGAGGCCAACCTTGGAGGCAGCTTGCCTCGGGTCCAGCTCCGGCGCCGACTTGGGTCTGCCGGATGAAACAGTTGAATCACCTGAGGAACGCTCATGCGGCCCGTTCGACAATGCACTACCTCCGAGAGCTGTCACGTCGGTCCCACTTGGCGAAGACAAGGGGGAAAGTGACATCGCTGGTCTACATCAACAGGAGAGAGTTTAGCGCTTGGGTAGAACTTGGTCAACACCGGAGGGCAGAGGAGTTTCCCCAATCCAGAAGGGCTGATCGGCGCGGGCGCTTGGAACGACGGCGATCCGCGCTGCCCGGGAAATGAAATTGTAGGTTCGGCCCCGGAAGGGAGAAGGTCTGTTCAAGAGGCTTGGGGCGAGAGGACGCCCATGCTCACCGGGGTCGCTGGAGCAGCTCTCCCGGCCACGCCAGAAGGAGGAGATCGCCAAGTTGATGAGTTCAAAGGGGGTTGGCCAAGTGAGCTCAAGTTGAAGCCCTCGGCGAGGCTCCTGCTGCTCGTGTCTCGTTGACACCCGCCCCTCAACCTCCGTACTCACCAGCCCCTTCGCCCCGAGGGCCGCCCCGGGCACTCCCGCCTGGGCCTGGACCCTGGGACCAGGGGCACCATGACCCGACGACGACCCCGAAGACACCGACCCCCCGACCCCGCCTCCAACCCCAACCCACCCCTGCTCCGGGACCTCCCCCCGGACGAGCGCCCCCGCCAGCGCCTCCTCCGATCCGGCGGCCCCTCCCTCTCCGACCCCGAGCTCCTCTCGATCATCCTCGGCAACGGCTGCCGGGAGGTCTGCTCTCTCGACCTCGCCCGGCAGATCCTGGAGGAGGTCCGCGGCCTGGTCGGTCTCGTGGGCATCCAAGCCGAGACCCTCCAGCGCCGCGGGATCGGGGAGGCCAAGGCGGCGTCCGTCCTCGCCTCCCTGGAGCTGGCCCGCCGCCTCGCCCGCGCCGACATCCCCGACCGGGAGCTTCTCGACCGGCCCGCGGAGATCGCCCGCTACCTGGTCCTCCGGTACGCCGTCCGAGATCAGGAGGTGATGGGCGCTCTCTACCTCGACGCCCGCCACCGGCTCATCGCCGAGAGTGAGACCTTCAAGGGCACCCTGATCCGAGCCGCCACCGAGCCCCGGCCGATCCTGTGCGCCGCGCTGGCTGTCGGGGCTGGAGGCATCCTGCTATGGCACACCCACCCAAGCGGTGACCCGTCCCCGTCGCCCGAGGACATCCGGTTCACCCGGCGGCTGGAAGAGGCCGGCGCGATCGTCGGGGTGAGGCTGGTCGACCACCTCATCCTCGGGAGCACGAGCCGGTGGGTCTCGCTCCGGACGCGGGGGGTGCTCCGATGAGCGACGAGACCCGCACACCCGACACCGGCCGTGGCGATGATGACCGCGGCGCCGAGTCCACCAAGCCGACCACCAGGACGCCGAATCCCGCCCTCCGGGAAGGCTTCCTGGTCATCCTCGCCGGCGAGCCCGAGAACCAGGAGACCCTCCGGCGCTTCGGGGATCTCCTCCACACGATGGTCGGCGAGACCGTCCGGACGCCCTGCCCGGTGCCCATGGTCCAGGCGGAGGCCGAGGCGGCGCTGGTGGATCTCGATCGAGCTGACCGAGCGGCTGGCCGACGCCGCTACCTACGCTCACCTGGACAAGCTGGCCGAGATCCAGCTCGGCGCCGTAGCCGGGAAGCAGGCCAAGGCGCTCCGGAAGGTGATCGCGGCGCTGGAGGCCGGTCTCGCGGAGATGACCGCCGACGAGGAGGACGACGAGGAGGAGACTGGACGGGGAGGACGACCGGTGAGCGCGCCCGGCCCGCCCCTCGACCCCGCCGCCACCCTCCAGCCCTTCGACCTCGCCAACGTCCGCGCCCAGGAAGCCGCCAAGCGTGCCCTGGAGGTCGCCGCCGCCGGCGGGCACTCGATCCTGCTGATCGGCCCCCGATCCTCGGGGAAGACGATGCTGGCCCGGTGCCTGCCGGGGATCTTGCCCGAGCCGACCGCCGAGGAGAGGGACGCGATCGCCGAGACCTACCGGCGGGCGAAGCTGGAGCCGCCGACCGGCCGACCCTTCCGCGCTCCCCACTTCAGCACCCGGCCCCTCGCCCTCGTCGGCCGCCGGAGACCCGGAGAGGTGGACCTCGCCCGCGGCGGGGTGCTCTTCCTGGACAACCTCGCCGCCTTCGGGAGGCGATCCCTCCGGGTGCTCCGGCAGGCGATCGAGGAGGGCAGCGGGCCCGGTCGCAGGGGAAGGTGTCGCCGCAGACCGCCTCCCGTTCCACCTCGTCGGCGCCATGCGGTCCTGCCCGTGCGGGAACCTCGGCAACGCCTACCACGAGTGCCGCTGCACGCGCCGCGCTCTCGACCGCCACTGGGCGCCGGTGGAGGAGTCCATCCTCGATCTCGTCCACCAGGTCGTCGAGGTCCCGGCCCTCTGCCTGTGCGAGTACCTCGGTGGACCGGGAGAGACGAGCGCCACGGTCCGGGAGCGGGTCCAGGCAGCCAGGGATCGCCAGCTCTCTCGACCGGGCCAGGGCACCCTCAACGCCCACCTGCCGACCGTCGGCACTCCCGAAGGTCTGCGAGCCCGACGCCAAGGGCCGCCAGCTCCTCGACACCGCCTTCGACCGCCTGGGGCTCACGATCCGCGAGACCGGGATCATCCTCCGGGTGGCGCGCACGATCGCCGACCTGGCCGGGGCAGAGACCGCCGGCGCCCCGCACGTCGCCGAGGCGATCCAGTACCGGAGCCTGGCGAGGCGGCAGCAGGGACCGCGGGCAGGGAAGGGCCAGAGATGACCCCGGCGGAGGTCCAGGCGGAGCTGCGGACCATCGCCGAGGAGCTGCTCGCGATCGAGGACCGGCTACTGCGAGCATGGGAGGCTCTGCCGCGGTCGCCAGACGAGGACGCGATGTTCGAAGGGTAAGATGGCGTGGGACCTGGCGACGGAGGTTCGGACGGTGGTGGAGTGCGTAATGGAGTATCTGGGCGGAGTTGTGGAGTCTCTAGAGCGGGTGTCACGGGTTACGGACAAAGAGCCCCGCACTAAGTAGAGAACCGCACGACCGATGCAAGTCCGGTGGGAAAGGTCAGACTGGCCATCCAGGGGGCATTCTGTACAGTCTAACCCATCTTCAACACCGCCCAATCGTAACTCCCTCATCTGACGCCACTTACAAAGGCGCATTTCGGCGTTGGCACTATGGAATCGAGGTTTGGGGCCGGTCGGCCTGGCTCAGCTCACTTTCCGAATCGTAGGAGGCAGGGCGACGCCGGCGGCCTGGAAGATCTTGCCAGCCGCGCCCGGGGCCTCGGAGCGGAGGACGAAGTGGGTGCCTTGCTTGTCGACCTCGATCTCCTCGACCCGGTCGAGGTCGCGCAGGATCGAGGCCCATTCGAAGCTCTCGCCGCGCTCGGCGAGGCGGCTCTCGAGCTCGAAGCGCAGGCGCAGGGCCAGAAACGAGCAGAAGACGTGGCCGCGGATGGTCTCGTCGAGTCGGTGCCAGATCGGGCGGGTCTCGAGGAGCGACTTCATGGTGCGGAAGATCTCCTCGACCGTCCAGAGCTGCTTGTAGGCCCATGCGACATCGGCCGCGTCGAGGTCGGTGGTGGTGCGCAGCACCCACTTGCCATCGTAGCGGCGGTCGCGCTCGATCTTGCCCGGGTCGATCTGGAAGCCTGCGCCTTTGGCCGAGAGATACCGCCGGAAGCCGCGGTTTCCGACCAGTGAGGTCGCGCCACCGTGGAGCTTGTCTTCGAGAGCGGCCAGGATCGCCTCGCGGTCGGCGGCGTCCTTCCTCGCCTGCTCCTCGTTGCGGCAGACGACGTAGCGCCGCTCGCCGACCCACACCTCTTTGACCTCCAGGGGCGAGGGATCCTTGGCTTTCTTGCGCGGTCCCACAACCTGGCGGAAGCGCCCGCCCCGGCCGAGGACCTCGCCCTGCACCTCCTTCTGGCTCCGCATCCGGGCGCCGACGATGTAGTCCCAGCCCTCCCTTTCCAGCGCTTCCAGGGTCTTGGCTTGAATCATCCCGCGGTCGGCGATCAGACAGACCCGGCCGATGCCGAAGCGCGTCCGGAGCCGCCGGGCGACCGGCACGAGCGTCGTCACGTCGCTGGTGTTGCCGGGCCAGAGCTCGCACGAGATCGGCCGGCCCTCCTGGTCGAGGACCACGCCGACGACCATCTGCTTCAAGTCGGGCCGGTGGTCTTTGCTGTGGCCTCGCTGGCCAAGGGTCGCACCGCCCTCGCCCTCGAAGTAGATCGAGGTCGTGTCGAAGAAGACGAGCTGAAGCGAGGAGAACAGGTCCCGGTCCCGGGCGAAGAGGGCTTCCTCGATCAGGTCCTTCGTGCACCGGGGAGCGAAGGCCTCGGCGGGAGTCTCCTCGGCGAGCGGCTCACCGAGCCAGGCCATGGCCCGGTAGGCATGGTGGAGCTCCAGGCCCTCGACGCCTTCGATCCCGTACGCCTGGCGCCACTCGACGCCTGCGCGGTCCGAGCCAGGAGCGACCAGCCGGTGGAGGACCTCGAGGAAGATCGCCCGCTCGACGGGGAACTCGAAGGCGCGGCCGGCGAGGAGCTTGCGGATCACCTCGGCGCAACCCGTCTCGTGCCAGAGCCGGTCGAAGACCTTCGGCGCGCCGATTCGCCGCGAGGTGCTCGTGGCGAGCTCACCCCGGCGAACCTCGGAGAGCACCAGCATGGACTCGGCGAAGCGGGCGCCGGACTCGAGGAGGACCTCCAGGCGCCCTTCCTCGCGGAGCTGGTCGAGCCGGCCCAGGGTGGCGAGCACGCGCTGACGGCTCCGGCCCTTCTCCCAGCGGTTTTCGACGATCTGGAGGTAAGTGTAGCCCTTGACCGTCTTCTGTCGGAAGAACATGAGCGCCTCCAGTTGACATCCGGAGGATAGCCGACCACCGACTATCTGTCAACGACTCGCACGCTATGAGTTGGCACCAGGATTGGGCACTTTTCCCAAAATCCGCCAGATCAAGTTGCACAAACAAAGGACTTACGGGTTTCGAGGGCCCGGCGACTGTTGAAGATGGGTCTAATGCTTCGCAGTGCCCAATTCCTCCGGACGTTAGGGGAGCCACCTGTTGCCCATGGAAAAGGAACCAGGAGGTTCAGGGCAGCCCACGGTCATATCCGAGGCGCATGGGCTCAGTTTCCTGCTGCCGCAGTCGGGCAAGAAGCTCTGTGGCTCCGGACGGCTGCCCCCTGAACCTCGCGCTCGGGTAAGCGGTCCATACCACCAGCGCGATTCTCTTCACAGAATGACTCGTATTCCAGGAGGTTCTCCCTGATTAGATCGGATCGGGGAACCAATGGGAGGCGAGCAAAGCGAAGGCCCGGTTGAACGCCGTGGCCCCGTATTCCCTTGAAGATAGGTTTGGCGGTAAGGACTGTGGCACCAGGGACCATGCGAAAGACACTGCGGAGCTTTTCTGCAGTAGCACAGCCTACGATTACGAATCGGTGAGACGACCGCAGTGAGCGCCGCAGGCACTTCAGTTGACTGAGAAGATGGTGGAACTCCTCTGGTCGCCTGTAAAATTGCGCAAGGATTCCAACTGTGGTAATCATTGGATGCTCTGCAAGCCACCTACGCCAGTCCTCAAGATCCTCAGGGAGCCCGAAGATGAACGGAATGGTTGGAATGCCAAGTCTCAAAAGAATCTCGGCGGAGACTCGGTTTCGGTCCTGGTTGAAGAGCTGATCAAATCGAGGGTCCTCGTCCCATACTGAGAAGGAAAGGCTTGTGGCGAACTCAAGCCGCAGCTTCGCGAGGGTGGTCCACGAGGAGAACTCCTCTGAGTTCGCCCAGAATTCTTCTAGAAGTCTGTCGCTGGCCGTACCCATAAGGCAGAGGCGTGCTGATTCAGCAAGGCGAAGTCCTCTTCTTAGGGCACTGCCGTCACTGTACCGCAGTCGACCCGTATTGTAACATATGGACGAAAGCGACACCGCATAGATGCGGCGCGGATCGTCTGGTATGGCGCAGTTCTTCGGTACGCCACGCGGAACTTGAGGGATGAAAGGCGGAAGCGGAAGAATGGGAGCGGATTCCGGTGGTGTTTCTGGAGCATGGAAGAAGAGGTCCTGGACGAGGTCAGCCTGGCGGCCGGCGTTGATGCAGCCGATACGTCTTGGATTCCTGACCTGGAAGTCCTGCGGGCGTGAAGGCCCAGAGCACCTGTCTAGAGCAGAGTATGGGCAGGAGTGGCAGGCTGTCGTCGGGAGGAAGGCTTGCCCACTGCTAAGAACGACCATGATCTCCGCTCGTCACCCCGGCACGCAGAGCTCGATCTCTGGCGCCGGGCCGGCTAGGCTTAGAACGCTCCCTGCCAGACCTCGCGTACGGATGTGTGTCCGCACATCACGAGCCACCGCGTCCGGAACTTCGCCCACGGTTCCGGCTCGAGAATGAACGAGAATCTTCTCGGGATGCACAGTCCCGGTGACCGCCTCTCCCGCCGCGAGTAGCTTGGCCGCGGGTGTCGCGTTGGCGAGGACGAACGTCCAGCAGAGGGACTCGACGGGACCGGGTCCATTACCGCCCGGATTGGCGCCTGCGTTGGAGCGCGCTTGCGGTCGGCGAGCTTTCTGCGGAGCGGCATCCTGCTCCTTCTTCTGACGGCTCTTCCCCTTGAGCATACGGCCTCCTGTCATTAACTCTCTCTGTCTGGCGGTGCCCCTTGCTTCTTTGCAACTAGTCTCGCCTACCGCCTTACCCTCGGCCTACCGCTCTAGCTGGCACCCAGCAAGGCAGCTAACAGAGAATGTCAGGTGTAGCAGGTTTGGAATCACACGTCAAGCATCTCTCATTCCGCTAGGATTACAAATCTTCAAACGGGACGGCGCCAGCAGCACCAGCGTCGCTGCCGTGGTCCTGAAGGTTTGTGCTTCGCCAGGCGACACTATCGGACCTACCATCGCGACCGTAAGGACGTAGCGAGAGTCTGATCCTGGACGCTGCCAGAATGAGCATACTGCTGCACGAGCTGGATGCCGTGGAGACAATCAGTCTTGTTGTAGTAGCCCTCGCCCGAGTCTGCGATGATTCGGTTGTTGTTGGCAAAGAGACGCCAACGGTACTGGTTCGCGCTGTCCTTGTAGACGACGAAGGTCACTTCGACTCTCCTCTCTCCGACTAGCGGTCGGCAGGTCATCCAGGTTATTGCGGGACGCGGTGTCGGGGTCGGTGCGGAGGTCGCTCCGGGCCAACGGTTGACGACGTGGATCTCGGCCACCCTTTCACCTATTCCCACGTAGCACCAGTGAATCTCGTTCTCGACATCGCTTGTGGCGAACGCCTCCGAACGACGCCGATAATCGACCCACGGGTCCCAAGGGCGCGAATCTCCATCCTCATCTCTACCCATCCTTTCCACTCTTCGGCCATCCTCCCTCTCTCCACGGGGTCGCAGGGCGAGGGCTAACTGCCTGCCCCTCCTATATGCTCCAGTAGACACCGGACTGGACCATGGGAAGAGACGGTCCAGATCGGGTAGACTTGGAGCATCTAGTGGATGGGAAGAGGAGGGTTCTCTACGGTGGCGTCCGACAGTTCGGAGTACCATGACTCAGAGGAGGTAGAGGTTGCCCTCAAATGCCTGGTGGCCGGAGACAAGGCTCGCCTCCAGGCAATCGCCATCGTCCGACTAGGCGTGCAACAGGACCGGGTACGGTTCGGGCAGACGTGGGAGGACTTGCTCGAGGAGGCCATTCTCCGTACCCTTAGCGGCAAGCGATCTTGGAGACGGGGTGTTCAGCTCGTCTACCACCTTGATCAAACCATGAAGAGCATAGTGAGTAGCTGGGCCAAGTCTGCGGTACGAGTTTCTCGCGCCCCGTCCGGCGTAGCTGTCGACCCTGCCCCGCCTGCACCCGACGGACCAACTTCCGAGCAGAAGTCTCGGCCTCAGCAGGCCGAAGACGACCGATTGGAGGAACTCGGCGCCAGGAGGCGAGTGGACGAGCTCAAGGCGTACTTTGCCGACGACGAGCTGGCCTGGGAAGTGCTCGAAGGCAGCAGCCTGGGGATGACCGGACCTGAGATCTGTGAGGTTCTGGACATTACAGACAATGACCGACGAAATTCACTCCGAAGGGCACAGAGGCGTTTGCTTGGTTACTCACTCGACGAGGACAACCCGTCATGAGCACAAGGAGCGAAGACGCCCGACTCGAGCTGGAACGCCTTGCTGACTCCCTCGCGCAGTCATTGCTTGACGTGCCTGGTAATCAACTCGTCGAGGTTATGGGCAACGAAGCGAGAGTCGAAGTAGCTGCCCGTGAGGTGGACGAGGTTGTTGCCAGATCCGTCAAGGCTTACAAGCACTCGCGGTTGGAGGCAGCACAGGCCGAGAGGCAGCGTCGCCTAGCTAGTCTGGCGAAGGGCCAGCCAAACATTCCCGTTTCACCGCAGGCGCGACGCGACCTATTCTTCGCCAGGCTCCAGGCACAACCCGAACTCACCGCCGCGTATCGGGGCCTTGACGCCTTTACGGACGAGGACATACTCGACGCCCTTCTTCAGTTGAACGAACTCGGTCTCTTGGGTGAAGACGATCACTAGCTGCGCCGCTGAATCAATGACTTTTCAGACCGCAGAGACGCTTCTCGTGGAGCTTGGTATCGAGACCCCGGAGGAGATCGACCTAGAGGCAATTGCGCAGTACTGCGGAGCGACAGTGACCTATGGTCCACTCAAAGGTTGCGAAGCACGAATCCTCGGCGATGGCAACCAAGCTTTCATAACGGTCCGGAGTGACTCGGATGCTCGACGGCAGAGGTTCTCGATCGGTCATGAGCTCGGCCACTGGATGTACGATAGAGGACGGCTTGCTTTCGCCTGCGACGCTAGGGATTTTGTGGGTGAGTGGTATGAAGAGAATCCGGAGCGACGAGCAAACAGGTATGCTAGCGATCTGCTTCTGCCAAAGTCGATGTTTCGACCTGTGGCACGAGGACGAGATGTCGACTTCGCAGCAGTAGATGAACTTGCCGGTCGATTCAGGACTAGCAGAACGGCGACAGCAATAAGACTAGTCGAAGTCGGCTGGTATCCAGCGATTCTGGTATGCAGCAGGGCCAATCAAAGGTGGAAGTGGTTCGTCGAGAGCCACGATCTGCCCTTCCAGATTCGGCTTCGCGAGCAACCTGGCGCGGACACCATCGCTTACGACCTGCTACGGGGAGCCGGTGAGCCGCCCGGCCCCACTGATGTCGCTGCAAGCGGCTGGATTGACAGTGCCTCAGCAGACCGCTTCTCGCTTCAAGAAGACTCTGTCCTAACAGTAAATGGTATGGTACTTTCACTGCTCTGGTGGAGGGATGAGCGGCAACTTCTTGCGTTGGAGTAACTTCTCGGCCGTAATTGTCTACACACGGAACGTCGGAGAGGTCGACCGCCAGGGCTCGCAGAAGCGAGCGGGGATAGACACCTTCCTAAGAAACCTCATTCTCCCCTGGTCCCCATCGCTCCGGTCCTTGTTTTCGACCCCATACCCCGGTAGACGCCTCCGGTCCCGGCCGTCATCGCCCGGCCATCGACTATAGCCGGGCCTCTGATCCCCGCCTCTCCACAGCCCTCGAATCGGGGTGAGTGTGGCAGGCTGAGACCCTGCGAGCGGCTCCACCGGTGACAGCTGCGAGCCTCGACTCGCCGCCCGGTGCTGGCCCCTTTGCCGGACTCGACACACCCCCTAGATTCCCTGCGATTTTCCTCGCTCTGGCCTGGTTGACCACCTCGCTCGTCCCGCCGTACTCCTAGGGCCACGACAGGGGCGACGATGCCCCACGAACCCAAGGAGGTCACGATGAGCATGGAGTTCTTCGAGGGCGCCCGCACCGAGTCGAAGGCGCCGCAGGTCACCGTCCGCCGCAGTGGTCAGATGGTCTTGACCGCCGCCGCCGTCGCCATGCTGGGCGAGGGCGTCACCCACGTGCAGTTCGGCTTCGACGCCGACAACCGGGCCGTGGCGCTCCGACCGGCTCCCAAGGGGGCCAAGGGCCGCTACCGTCTCCGGGCGCAGACCAACGGGTCGAGCCTGGTGGACAGCCGGCGGTTCCTGGCCCACCACGGGGTCGAGCAGACGAAGGCCGAGACGTTCCCGGCCGAGGAGTTCGGGAGCGGGATCGTCGGGTTCCGGTTCGACGAGGCGGCGGCCAGCGCCGACAGCGAGACCGAGGCGAAGGTCGAGAGCAAGACCCCGACCCCGGCCGCCGAGCCGAAGCCGGCCCGGACCGGGAAGCGGAAGGCGACCGCCGCGGCGGCGTGATCCGTGCTGCAAGGGACAAGGGGGCGAGTCGTCCGGGTGACGGCCGCCCTCTTGCCTCGTGGGGCGGGTCTGTCCGGCCCTCCAATCGACCCCACAGGGCCTGTGGATCGTCCATCCCGGCCCCGTTGACACCCACCGGCCGGACCCCGTACTCCTGGTGCCCATGATCCACCAGACCGGCACCACCCCGACCAGCAGCACGCGGACCAGCTCCAGCCCCGCACCACCCCGGCCCTCCACCTCTCCAGGGGTCCACCCATGAGCACCCGGCCCGCCCGTGCCCGAGCCCTGGCGGTCCTCCGCATCTACCGGGGCATGAGCCAGAGGGACCTCGCCCGGCTCTCCGGGGTGAACAAGGCGACGATCTCCAACTACGAGCAGGGCAAGCAGGCGATCGGCCCCGACAACCTGGACGCCATGCTCCGGGCGCTCGGTCTGTCCGACCGGGCCTGGGAAGCGACCGTCCGCCACGTCCAGTGGATCGACCACCTCCGCGGGGCGGCGGCCGGCGGGGTGGACACCGGCACCGGGCAAGCGTTCCTCCTCGCCGAGACGATCGCCCGGGAGATCGAGCGGGGCGTCTCGGCGGTGCTCCGGGAGGTGGCCGGTCCCTCGGGGGAGAGAGCGGGCGACGAGTACCCGGTCGAGGACGAGGAGCTGTAGACCTCTCTCTCGGGCATCCCTCCAGACCATCCTCACGGGCCATCCCGCCGACGCCGAGATTCCCCGCGTCCCTCCGCGTCGCCGTTGACATCCGCCGGCCGACCGCCGTACTGGTGGGGCATGCCGAGATCTCGCCGATCGACCCCTGCCCCCGGCCATGGCCTGTCCCTCCACGAGCGGAACTACCGCCGCCTGGAAGACCTCATGGGTCAGCCCCTCCCCGATCTCCGGACCGGCACTCGTCTACCGGCTGCGGGCGGAGGGCTTCATGGATCTCGTGGTCGAGGCTCTCCCGCGGTGCCCCGAGACCGGGGCCATGGTCCTGTCGCTGGCCCACTACTTCGAGGCGCATGGCGACCTGTGCCAGGACCCCGAGATGGTGGTCCGGGTGTTCCCGCCCCGGGAGGGTCAGCCGGGACTGGTCGAGGCGCTCTCCTTCCAGCAGGCGATCCCGCCCATCTACCAGCGCGTCTACCCGGAGCCCGGGAAGGTGGTCCCTCGGCTGAAGCGGGAGCTGAACTCGTTCCTCGGGACCTGGCTCCGGAACCTGAAGGCGCAGGGGCACCGGCTGGTCCGCGACACCGCGTGATGGCGGCCAGCTACCTCCCCGTCTGACCCGGAACACCCGGAACAAGTCAATCCGGACGGGGGTTTCCGGAGTTCTCCAACCCGGAACGCGGAGGCGGCTGTTCCGGGTCCCGAACCAGCGGCAGCCCCAACAACGACGGGCACTGTTCCGGGTGTTCCGGCTCAGAAGGGGACACCCGGCTCGGGCAAGCTCTGGCACGGGCTCCGGGCGCACCCTTCCCGGCCATCCCGCCGGCCCACTCTCCCGCCCCGAGATTCCCCGGGTCCTTCTCGCTTGGCTGGTTGACTTCCCCTCCTAGAACCACGTACTGGTGGGCCATCACAGACGGGCGCGAGTGCCCATGCGCACAAGGAGATCCCGATGCTCTACGAGACCGACGCCGGCGACCTGATCGAGTTCGCGAAGAAGTGGGCGAGCCTGGGCGACGCCGTGACCGAGCAGGTGGAGGACATCGTGAACGACCCCACGACCGACGAGGTGAACCCCTCGGCGATCGGGATGGCCCAGCGCACCCTGCGGGGCCTCAACCAGGGGATCGACCTCGCGATGGACCAGTACCTGGCCCGGTGGAACCGGCCGCGCAGGTGAGCGCCGGTCTCTGGACCCGGACCCCAGGGCCTGGGCGGGCACCAGAGACCGGGACCCCGGCCAGGGCAAGGGGCAAGACCCGCCAGACCCTGGCCGGCGGTCAGAGACCCGCACAGAGACCCGGAGCCGCCGGCAAGACCCTGCCCCTCACCTTCCACCCTCCAGACCTTCGACCCCTGACCAGGAGGACCCCCGATGACCCTTCCCCTCGAGCTTGAACCGGAGAACCCCGCCGTCGTCTACCGGGACTCGCCTCTCCCGCGGCTCCTACTGGGCCGTCCGCCACTCGCTGGAGACGATCGCCGAGATCCTCGGCGGCGAGGGCGCCGACCCCTGGACCTTCCCGTGGGAGCGGCTCACCTACCAGCACACCGCCCGGGTCCGGCGCGAGATCGTCGAGCGCTACGCCCCCGCCACGGTCAACAAGATGCTCTCGGCGCTCCGGGGCGTCTTGAAGACCGCCTGGCGGTTGGGCTTGATGGACGCCGAGACCTACCGCCGAGCCGTCGCCGTCGAGAACGTCAAGGCCCGGGTCCAGCCGAAGGGGCGCGCCGTCGAGCAGGACGAGCTGGCGGCTCTCTTCCGGGTGTGCGCCGAGGATGAGTCGCCGGCCGGGAGACGAGACGCCGCCCTGTTCGCCGTGCTCTACGGTGCCGGTCTCCGGCGCGCCGAGCTGTGCGGCCTCGACCTCGCCGACTTCGACGCCCTGGACTGCGCCCTCACCGTCCGAGCGGGGAAGGGGAGGAGAGACCGGACCGTCTACCTCCCGGCGGAGGTCTGCCGGCACCTGTGCGCGTGGGTCGAGGTCCGGGAGGGCGAGCCCGGGCCGCTCTTCAACCCGGTGCGGTCGACGGGGGAGGTGCCGATCACCCGGCTCCGGGGCGAGACGGTCTGGTACATCCTCAAGCGGCGGATGAAGCAGGCAGGGCTGGAGGGGATCACGCCTCATGCGTTCAGGAGGGCGTACGTGTCACGGGCTGCTGGCGGCCGGAGTGGACCTCCTCACCGTGCAGGAGCTCGTCGGGCATGCCGACGCGGTAACGACCGCCAAGTACGACCGGCGGGGAGCCGAAGCACGGAAGACAGCGGCTGGCGCCCTGCACTTCCCGGCAGCGCCCTGAGCCAAGCTGCTGTCTCGTGCGATAATGCTCAGGCAATGGCCTACGTCGTTGGTCTGGATTGGGCAGGTCCAAACGCCTGGGCATCTTGCCGCTTGGCGGTCGACGAGCCCAAGCGGCCCGAGGTCCATCGGCTCGGAGCGGGCGCCGAGAGCCTGCTCGATCTCTTGAGGGACGCCGAGAGGGTCGTTGTCGACGCGCCGATCGGGCTCCCTGAGTGCGAGCGCACTGCGCAGCTCCGCCCATGTGATCGTGGAGCAAGAGAGTGGGTGGGGCCCGACCTTGGACAGTCCATCCAACCAGTGCCGACCCAGAGGGAGCTGGAGTTCTGGCGGGAAGCTCCGCCAGAGCAGAGGCGCCGCGGCCACCTTCGAGGTCTGCTGCCAACGATTTCGTCGGCAGCCTACCTGCGCGAGAACCGCATCGCCGTGATCGAGAGCCACCCTGAGTTGGTCTTTGCAGCTCTCTCTGGACGCCCATTGGCCAGAGCCCTGAAGAAGACGACGCTCTGGGGAACCTCGGCACGCCTTGAGCTTCTACGGCGCGCAGGTGTCGACTTGTTGCACGCCTCGCCTCCACAGGACCCTATCCGAGCGGACGATGTTCTCGACGCGGGAGCCATGGCGCTTGTCGCCCTCGGATGGTGGCGGAAAGGGGCGAAGCTTGAAGTGATCCGCTCGGTCGACGGAGAGCCAGTCCGACTGGCCCAAGACGGGCTCGAGTACCTCATGGCACTACCGGAAGCGGCAATCGATTCGAGGGGGAAGGAAGCAGTTCGCGACCTAGACGATGGTTTCTAGGTCGGCGCCTCGAGCCCGGGTTCCCGGGGCTCGAAGGACTGGTCTGGAGCCTGGCGAGCCGGGCCTCCTTAGGAGCCTGGAGACTGGCGATTCGCCACCACCAACGAAGCGTCTCGGAGCAGAGTGAGAGCCGCAGACCACGGAAGCGGAGGGGAACGCCAGTCCCCGAAAGCCCCACGCTCTGGCTGCCCGAGGCCCGGCAATGCTCGCGAGTTGCGGCAGTTGGTGACAGGGCATATACTTGAATCCTCCTTCCGGAGACTGTCACTCTCAGAGGACTGGCCCTACTGGTGAGATACCCGGAGGATGGGACGTAATCAAGGGTAGGCGTGCTACTTGGGCAGTCGAATCAACCGCAGCCCTCCAGATAACTAGAGGTTACCCGGAACACTTAAGTAGAAGTGCCCGAGCCATGAGTAGGTTGTTGAAGGAACTCGCCAACCGCGAGACCGAACGCCTGCGAGTCCAGAGTCTGGCGGAACAGGGTGTCTCGCCTACGGTCCGATGCCTAATCTTCAAAGGGGGACAGACGACTGGTGTCAGTTTCTTCGCTCGCCACCTTGTGCAGGAATATATTGCCAAATTTCCCGCGCTCTTCTTCGATGGAGCCCAGGCTTCAGAAGATCTTGCGCAGAGCATCGTTAATTTCTTTCAGCGTTACTCCTTACGGTCACGCCTCCAGCTTGCACTCGCCCGGCATGGTGGAAAGGGTCTGATTCTCAAGGCACTGAGCGTGGTCCTACCGAAGATTGGGACACAACTCTTGCCAGCAGGTGCAGCCCCTTGGCTCCCGCCCCTTCCGTCTCTATCCTTCTCCCACTTCCCTTCACTTCCTATAGAGATCCTGGCGCGCTTTCTCTGCGGGCGGCTTTGGCGGCCCGATCAAGTCTTGGTCGTCGTTGACAATGCACAGGATGCTGTTACAGACCTGCGAGAACTGCTCGATGGCCTTCATGCCCCCCTTTACCAAAACATTCGGTTTGTCCTTTTCTTTGTCCAGCGACCGACCAGCGCGCTCACTTACGACCAATGGAAGAGTCGCCTGTCATCGACAGGAATCTCCATCGCAGAAGCGGACTTCGCTAGGCCGACGGGACACCTAGTGGAGGCCCTGGCGTTCTTGAGGAAGCGAGAAATTGGCGAGCAAAAAGCCGCTGAGATTGCGGATGCCGCTGGGGGCAATGTGTTCTCCATACTCTCGGCGCTCGAGGGTCGGCCAGCTTCCCTGCCCTTCGATTCGATCGCTAAAATCGAGCGCATAACATCGACGGAGAGATACCTTCTCGCTATGTTATGGGTGGCCAGGCAGCCGCTCCTGGAGAGCGATCTCCAACTTCTCCTAGCATCCTCGCCGACTGTCTACTACTCTGGCCCGCAGGCCTTGCAGCAGTCCCTACGCAAGCTGAAGACGTTAGGGCTCCTCGCATCTACAAGGAATGAAACCAACGACAGCGTCCTCCGCCTCTCCTCCACTTCGTCACCAGAGTTACAGGCTGTCAGTGCGGACGCCTCCCTCCTTCTCGCCACCGCGAACGAGGTCTACGAATACTTCAAGAAGGTGGCGCAATCCTCCCCACGGCACTCCAAATCCTATGTTTCAAGGCTTCTTTATCGACTAGCGGCGCTTGTGGACCCAGACCGTCGCAGTATCTATGCACAACAGGTGCTCAAGCTCGCATTGCAGCAGGGAAGCCTTGAGCGAGGGCGCGAGTATATCGACGAAGCGATTCAGTCCCGCCCGCAGACAGTGGAAGATATCTATGTGAGGGTGGCGTTCTTCGTCTCTACTCAGGACTACGCTTCTGCCAAAGAGATCTTTGACGCTGTCTCCAGAGAGGTCTGGGAGCCTTACAGACTGCTGCGCCTATTGCACGCAGTCGCAGTGAATAGACTGCGCATGCATGCTGAGTCGCAGAGGGAGTTCGACGCGCTGCTAGACGACGCTTCCCTGCCAGAAGAACAAGTGGTTTCGGTGTCGTTCTACTTAATCAATTTCCTTCATGAAGGGGACTACCAAGCGGCGCTCAAGTTCTTCGAGAGTTGGAGAAATAGCCTCCGCGAGGCAAGGAACTTCCCGTATCTTCTTCGTACGGGTGCGTCGGTGTTTCTCTGGGGGGAAAGCGCGAGCTATGAGCACGCGAGAGAGATATTGGTTGCTGCACAAGATATTTTTAGAGAGCAAAAAGACTGGTACGGCTATTTCACGACACAGGCGAACTTAGGAACCCTCTTCGCCTATGAGGGCAATCACCGCAAGGCTTTGGAGCTCTTCGAGGAAGCTTATGGCGAGCTTGCTGTCTTTGGGACCCAGCATCTTGAAGAGGTTGGCTTTAATCTGGTTGTGACCCTCGCTTTCCTTGGACGATTGGAGGATGCATTGCGTCGCGGAGAAAACATGCTTACCTTCTTCGAATTTGGAAATTTTCCTCAGCTACAGCTACTGTCCTTGGTGGCGGTGCTTCTTGTGCTTCTGGAAAGAGCGACGGAGGCTAGAGAGCGTCTAGACCAGTTGGAGGCCGCCGCCGCTCGGGCGAGCCTGTCCGAAGCACGTTTTCACGCCTATGCCAACGCCCTCCTACTGAGTCGATACCTGAACGTTGAAAGAGATTCCGCGGCCGAACTCTATTTTAGGGCATACACCTCTGGTTTCGAGCCGGGACTGGCTCAGCTGGAACTGCTTAAGATTCTCGTTGACGGAGGCCATCTCTCGCCTCAAATGCTACTTGAAAATTACAGCTTTGACTATCACCAATATTGGTCACAGAACCCACTGGATTTTCTCCCTGCTCATGCTCTGTCGAAGTTGGCTATACCGGATCACATGCACCAAGAGGTCCCGGAACCCAACGCCTAGATTTGAAGCGGCCAAGTCAATCGAACTTCCCTCGTCAAGGTGGCAGCAGATATTCATTTCGAGTAGGTTGAGGGCGTTCGTTTTCGGGTCATAGCGGTAGTCAAGTCGAAAGTAGTCGATCGGTCCCACGGCCTCCCAGATAGCGGCGACATGCGATCCGATCGTGCGTTGCGTCTGCCTTGGCAGGGAAATCAGCTCGTAACCGAGCGGGTCGTCCAGCTTAAGTCTATGCGTCAGTATCGAGCCTTCTTCGTCTGAGCGCGGGTGTACGTACCCAAGGATCTTGTACGGGTTAGCTCCTACGACGGGGACAGTAACGTCTACCCCACTGCAGAACTGTTCCACCAGGGCGTCTTTCCCGCACCCCAGAAGTTCGGTTAGCCCGCATAGAGCTGCATCCCACGTGTCGGCAAGGTTCCGCCGGCTAATACCTTCGGAGGCTGCCCCCTTTCTATCTTTTATGAAGAATGGAGCCGAGAAGGTGGGGGATGGGCATTCGGGCTCGTCTGCTCGGCATACAAAGCCCGCCGGGGTCTCTATCCCAAGTCCCCGGAGGAACAACTTAAAGAGAAATTTGTCTTCTGCTAGTGCACGCACGGCAGGAGGTGCGCCAAGGTAGGGAAGGGATAAGTATTCGCAGAACGAAGAGACAAAGATCTCTGAGTCTCGGATGGGCATACGATTTAAAAGAGAATATACATAGTCAACGTTGCCGCAACCAGTATATAGAGATGTTGGGCTAGGAGAGGAGTAAACTTGAAAGCCGAGAGCTCGAAGTTCGGAGAATACATGATAGTGATAGGCTGGGTAGCCGCCATCGATGGGGTATACGACTTCTTGAAAGGCTGGTCCACAGGGAGCATACTGTGCTAAGTAGAGTATTCGGAAGGTTTCCCGATCTGGAAAGTCTAGGAGCCAATTCGCCAT
Organism: uncultured Acidobacteriota bacterium; assembly: GCA_963739795.1. GTDB lineage: Bacteria > Acidobacteriota > Thermoanaerobaculia > Multivoradales > DATKCC01 > CAVUBL01. The sequence goes on from CAVUBL010000008.1 coordinate 20,609, forward strand.
CGGTGAACTCGCGTAGGAGAACCTCTAGTTATCCGAGCCTCAATGGACGCTGGCAACCTTAAAGAAAAACGCAAGGGGATTCGCAAAGGAAGGTACTCGACCGCAATCAACATCAAAAGTGCACGGGATCGAACGGCGCTCAAGATCTGGCGCAGTCCCGAATGCTAGTCTTGACGTTAAGTGTCCTGCGGGCTGATCTCGGTTGGCCTACAACTCGTCCTTGGCCGGCGAAGAAGAATCGCCTGCCACAAACCTTACCAGCGCGCGCGGCCGGCGCGGGAGAGGCACGGCCGAGGCGATCAGGGGTCTGAACGGAGTCGCTAGGAACCGATGTGAGCGGCGGTTGGAAAGCGCGGGAAGTTGGCGGTTGAGCGGGGGAATCCTCTAGCAGGAGAAAGACATCATCGTCGCGCGCGGGTGCGCGCGAGGCCGGGGGAGGGAGTCGGGGGAGAATCGGGCCAGACAAACACGCGGAGGACGGTCACGTCTTTGGGCAAGACCCCGTCCTCCGCGCCTGGCCTGGAGCTGACGCTCCGAGCACGGCGATCATCGCCGGTTTGGGCGCGGGAGTCCAGGCCCTGGAGGTCTGGCCCTGCGTCGCGACTGCCGGCGATTTCTGTGCGATCTGTGCTCACGAGCAGTCTACGTGTGCCCGCAGTGTGACCGGGGGCAGCGCTACTGCGGGCGGGTGTGCGGTCGGGCTGCGCGTCAGCGCAGCCGGCGGGAGGCGGGGCGGCGCTATCAGCGGACGCGCCAGGGCCGCTTCCGACACGCGGCGCGCCAGGCCTCCTACCGGCAGCGCCGGGCCCTGGCGGCGAAGAAAGTGACGCATCAGGGTAGCCCACGGGCGTGGGGCTCTGGCAGCGTGGCGGCATGCGAAACCACGCTCCTCAGTCCGCCGTCGGAGTCCGCCTCTCGTGCCCAGGGCAGCCTCTTTGTGCCCTGCACCTTCTGCCATCAGCCTTGCCATCCGGTGATCCGGCACGATTTCCTACGCTGCCGGCGCCGCAGCGGGAGGGGCGGCCGTGATCCCGCCCGAGCTCGAGGCCGAGATCCGGCGCCTGGCCACGGTTGAGGGATGGCGCGGGGGGACGATCGCCCGCCATCTGGGCGTACACCACGGCACGGTGGCCCGGGCCCTCGCCCGCGCCGGCGCCGCGGAGGCTCCGGGCCCGCCCCCGAAGCGTCGGCCGTCGGCCCTCGATCGCTTCGTGCCCTGGCTCCGGGAGGTACTCGAGCGCTACCCGAAGCTCGCGGCGAGCCAGCTCTACGAGATGGCCCGGAAGCGGGGCTACCGGGGCGGGCCGGACCACTTCCGGCATCGCATCGCCGAGCTGGGGCTGCGGCCCCGGCGGGCTCCGGAGGCCTTCTTGCGGCTGCGCACTCTGCCGGGCGAGCAGGCCCAGGTCGACTGGGCGGACTTCGGCCAGCGTGAGGTCCCGGGCGGCCACCGGCGCCTCTTCGCCTTCGTCATGGTGCTGTCGTTCTCCCGCATGCTCTTCGTGAAGTTCTTCTATGACGCCCGGCTGCCGAGCTTCCTCGCCGGCCACGTCGAGGCCTTCAGCTTCTTTACCGGGGGTGTGCGTCACCTGCTCTACGACAACCTGAAGAGCGCCGTGCTCGAGCGCGTCGGCCAAGGGATCCGCTTCCATCCCCGCCTGCTCGAGCTGGCCGACGCCTACGGCTACGAGCCCCGGCCCGTGGCCCCGAGGCGGGGCAACGAGAAGGGCCGCGTTGAACGGGCCATCCGCTACCTACGCGGAGCCTTCTTTCCCCTGCGAGAGCACCTCGAGCTCGGGGCGCTCAACCGGGAAGCCAAGCGCTGGTGCCGGGAGACCGCCGCCGCCCGCCCCTGGCCCGAGGATCGCCGGCGCACCGTCGAGCAGGCCTTTCACCAGGAGCGACCATCCCTCCTACCCCTGCCCACGGCCACGTTTCCGGTCCACGAGCTGCTCGCGGTCTCGGTGCGCCGCACCCCTTACGTCGCCTTCGACGCCAACCGCTACTCGGTGCCCCATGACCGGATCGCCCGCACCCTGACCCTCGCCGCCGACCTCGAGGAGGTCCGGATCTTCGACCGCCAAGAGCTCATCGCCACCCACCGCCGCTCCTGGGACAAGGGCCAGGTCGTCGAGGACCCGGACCACCTCGATGCCCTCTGGCGGGCCAAGCGCCAGGCCCGCCTCCACCGCGGACAGGACCGGCTGCTGCGCGCCGTTCCCCAGGCCGAGGCTCTGCTCACCGCTCTCGGCCAGCGTCAGCGCCACCTGGGAAGCGCCGTCGACCGCCTCCTCGGCCTGCTCGACGAGCACGGCCCGACCGATCTCGCCGTGGCCGTCGCCGAGGCCTTGGCCGCCGGCTCGCCCCATCCCGAGACCGTGCGCCTCGTCCTCGACCGCCGGCGCCACGCCCGCCGGCAGGCTCCGCCCCTGCCCGTCGCCCTGCCCGACGACCCGCGCGTACGCGATCTCGTCGTGCGCCCCCACGACCTCGCCGACTACGACCCGGAGGACCCCGATGAGTGACCTCGAACAGAAGCTCCAAGCCTTGAAGCTCCCCGGCCTGCTCGCCCACCTCGACGAGATCCGCAACGAGCCCTGGCTCGCTCGGCTCGTCGCCTGGGAGGAGGAGGAACGCGCCCGCCGCGGCCTCGAACGCCGCCTGCGCCGTGCCCGCCTCGGCGCCTTCAAGCCCCTGGCCGACTTCGACTGGACCTGGCCCAAGAAGATCGACCGCGACCAGATCGAGGACCTCTTCCGCCTCGACTGGCTCACCACCGCCACCAACGTCGTCCTGGTCGGACCCAACGGCGTCGGCAAGACCCTGATCGCCAAGAACCTCGCCCACCAGGCCGTCCTCGCCGGCGCCACCGTGCGTACCCTCACCGCCTCCGAGCTCCTCAACACTCTCGCCGACCAGGCCACCTCCTACAGCATGCAGCGCAAGATCGGCCTCTTTTGCCGGCCTCAGCTCTTGGTCCTCGATGAGCTCGGATATTTGAGCTACGACGCCCGCCACGCCGACCTGCTCTTCGAGGTCGTCTCCCGACGCTACCTCCAGCGGCCCATCCTCCTCACCACCAACAAGCCCTTCGCCGAGTGGAACGAGGTCTTCCCCAACGCAAGCTCCGTCGTCACCCTCGTCGACCGACTCGTCCACCGCTCCGAGCTCGTCGCCATCGACGGCGACTCCTACCGCCTCAAGGAGTCCAAGGAGCTCGCCCGACGACGCGCCCAAGAGCGCGCCGCACGACGCAAAAGTCGCAAGCAATGAGCGACCGCTCGGACTATCTAGCCGCCGCCATCCAGCTCTACCTCGACCTGCCGGGCGCACCCCCGCGCGCCTCCCGCGCCGACTTCGCCGTCGCCGCCACCCTCTACGACCGGGCCATCCCCCTCGACACCCTCGCCCACGTCCTGCGCCTCGCCACCCTCAGGCGCCACCTCCGATCCCCCGACTTCCCCCTCGAGCCCGTCCACTCCCTCGCCTACTACCGAAGCGTCCTCGACAACCTCACCCCCGACGCTCTCGACCCCGGATACGTCGACTACGTCGCCAACAAGTATCAGCAGCTCTTCGCGGCAAACGTCTCCTCACCCCAGCGCTCACCCCGCCACGACGCCCTTACTGACCGCCAAAATCCCGCGGTTTCTGACCGCCGCTAACAACCGAGAACGGGACTGTCGAAGTCCGCGGTCCGAGGTCCGCGGAACTCAGGGGCCGAGGGTGTTCTGGTACAGCTGGGCAGGCCCGCCCTACGGGCGAGAGGAGACTGATCCCCTACCTTGTACCATGCGTCTAGGAGGCGAGCCAGATGGCCCCTGCACATGGAGGGTGGCGCCCCGCTGAGCCTGAATAGGTGTTTGGTGCAGGCAGTCCACTCCGGACCGCCCGAAACCCAAGCCGGGGTGAATGCCTTCTTCTACGAAGCTCGCTGGTACTCTCGCCCCAACCCGGTGGCTCAGAGACCTTCCTGCCCTTGACAACCGGGGGCTTCATAGGGGTTAGGTGCACCCCCGGTCAGCGTTGGGGTTGGGAAGCAGGCGTTCGAATAGCCAGAACGGCTGACCGTCCGGGTCGGCAAAGTCTTCCTCTGCGAGCCACAGCTCGGGCACCGGAGCTGGGCCTCCTAGCCTGACGAGGGGGAGCCACCAATCAACAGGCGTGTGGGCTAGCGAGCCATGTGGCTCGAGAAGGATGATGCATCGGTGCTGAGGGTAGGAAGCGAACTTCTCGGTGGCTGCGCGAAGAACTCTCTCGATCTCTTGGCGGAGGTCGAGAGGCACAGGCCACGGCGGCAAGTCGAAGGCTGCTGAGTCGAACCAGACGAACAGGATTCGGTCTAACGGTGCCGAGTCGTCGTCGAGGGCATTTCTGCGACGGAAGGCCCATCGGTACTTTCCGGAGCCGCCGGCAAGTTGTGCCGAGAAGAAGGGCGATGCCTCGGCGACGGCCTGGGCAATCTCTGTGGCCAACGCGTCGACGGTGCCGCGGGCTTCGCGACCAAGGCACGGAAGAACTGCGGTAAACGGACCATTGAGGGCCCAGTCAGGAAGCAGAGAATGCAGGCGGTCGTAAAGCTTGTGGTCGTTGACGTGACCCGCAGCGTAGTCCTCAGGCCATACGATGCACTTGCGCTCGATGACCAAGTCAAGACCACCGCGCACGTCAACATAGAGCGCCTCGGGCTGGGAGACGTGGCGGATGGCGACATCGAGGCACTGGGAGTGCCGGTAATCGGAGCCCTCCAGCGCATTCAGGTGCTCAACAAGGGGCTCGACGAACCGCCGTTCGCAGCCACCGCTTTCGGGTAGACAGGGCATACCAGATTCTAGAGCGTGTCGAGGTGCGGCTGTCGAGTAAGCTGGGGGCCGTCACCGGCCCCCAGCTCCTCTAAGAACCGTACGTGCGAGTTTCCCCGCATACGGCTCAAGCACTCCAAAGGCCCGGTGCCGGGCCCAGCAGTCTCGTGTCAACTGGAGTCTACCACTACGGGGTCTCTCCTCTCGGACTGCCTTCGCAATACGCGCTTGCAGCCGCCATACCTCCGTCTCGACCGACCGCCAATCGACGGACGACCAGGAGAGGTCCGAGGGTGCGCCGGCTGCTCTCACAGCCGTCTGTCGCCTTCCCTCGTCAAGACGGTTCTCCAAGCTCTCTCGCGTCGGAGCACCTGCTGGACGTGGGCTCCCTTGCGGGCCGGGCACGTGCGTCCCGTATCCGACTCGTTACAAGCCGGCGTTCGCTTCTTCCAGCATCCTGTCCCGCACCTCCGTGGGCCTCCCTTGCGGTCGGCTTGCCTCGAACCCGCAGCGGCCGTGCCGGAACGACTCTGGCCTCCGAAGAGGGGAGAGAAGATCGGGCCGTGCTCGGGCCGGAACGATCCCGGCCGACAGCGGCTCGGCAGCTCACCGTCGGGAAGGAAAGATCGGGCCATGCCTCGGGTCAGGCGAAGGTACGAGGTTTCCACGTTCCGCTCCTGAAGTCCACGCGGGGGTAGGTGCCTGCTATCGACCGGGTGCCACGTTGACCGCGAGGGGTTGCCGTTCTCGGCCCCTTCCGGGCACCTTCACCGTTTGGCTCAAGCCTCTCAGCCTCTTTGGCTTGCTCTCGCATGACGATCGGTTCACAGGTTCACGTACGTTCACCTTGCCCGCTTTCTAGCCCTCACCCGGGTCGAGGCTCCCAGGAGGGCTCTACTCTCTCGCGATTTCGAGCCCCGCGTGTCGCAGCACGCTTCGGCACATTGTCCGGGCCGCTCTTGATTCAGGCCCGTAGATTCACCCGGCGGTACGGGTGGTCCTCTCATCTCGGAGGACACCTATCTGAAGCGACTTCTTGTCGCACAACGTTTTGGAGCTGTGCGGCGGCGCCAGCGGCCCGCACCAGCACCTAGTTAGCCGCTGGTTGCCATCCGACTTACCTTAGGTTCACCGTCTCCAGCCGCCACCCGTCGTCGTATCGCCGCATCATGGCTTTACCTTTCCTTTCTCTGAAGGAATTTGACGCGGCCTCAAACCCAAAGTCGTCGAACATGGAGGTTGGGTTACACCCTGCCCAGTCTCCGAAGTCCATTCTGGCCATAAGAGGGGACTTCAGGCTCTCCTCAACTATGAGTGGGTAGAGGTGGGTTGAGGTGGATGCCTCCACAGTTGAGGAAGATCATGGCAGCGAGGGCTTGGTGGGAGTGGAAGCCGTAGGCTCTGCGGGCGATCATGCGGATCCTGTTGTTGAGTCCTTCGACCAGTCCGTTGGTCAGCCGGGTGCCGATATAGGCGAGGATTCCCTTGAGATGCTTGCGGATCGTTCGGGCGGCTTTGACGAAGGGTCGGAGCCGAGATCGAGAGGCCCAGGCGAGCCATGCGCGCAGTGCTCGTTCGGCCCGCCAGGGTTGGCGGTAGTCGAGGGCTTGAGCGAGCGTCTCTTTGAGCAGGTAGGCGCGGTAGAGCCGCTGGTTGCTTCGCTGGAGCTCGGAGAGCTTGCGGCGCTGGGATCGGCTGAGGTTCCACGGATTCATCAGAAGCACGAAGCGGGTGCGCTTGACGGCGCGTGCTTCGTCGGGGTCGGTGGCGAGCTCGCGTACCAGCTCGCGCCGCACCTCGTCGAGTGCGTCACTGACCAAGCGCTGGACATGGAAGCGGTCGTAGATGATCTCGGCCTCGGGCAGCTTCTCCCGCACGGCCTTGGTGTAGGCCGCGGACAGATCGACGGTGACCATCTCGATCGCCTTGCAGCCCTCCTCGCCGAGCGCCTCGAAGAAGGGATCGAGCGCCTCGGCGCTACGGCCCTCACCGGCCCACACCACGCGACCGCGGTCATGGTCGACCACGACGGTGAGGTAGTTGTGGCGCTTCTTGTAGCTGAACTCGTCGATACCGATCCGGCGCAGGCCCACCAGACGCTCCGGATCGAGGCGACGCTCGACCACCCGCGCGACGATGGAACCAACCGTCTCCCAGGCGATCCCGAGCAGGCGCGTCACCTGGGTCTTGTCAGTGATCTGTGCAAAGTAGGCCGCCAGCTCTTCGAACGCTTCACTGAAGCGACCTCCCGAGGGCGCCCAGGGGACCTGCTCCACGCGGACGCCACACTGAGGGCACTCCACTCGCCAGGGCGCGTAGCGCAACACCACCACATGGCGTCCCCAGGGCAGGTGCCGCCACTCTCGCTCGTATCGACGGTCGTAGCGGGGTCCGACCCGGCCGCACCCGCCACAACGAGAGCGACGCCACGTGGGCCGGACATGGACCACCAACGTCCCGTCCCGCCGGAACAGCGCGGATTCGACGTACATCTTCATGACACCGAGCAGACGACGCAGTACAGTGGTCAGGCGCATGGGGTCGCTCCTCCCTCCTCGGTTGTTTGGATGCTCCCAAGGAGAGCAGGAAACCCCATGCGTTTTCAACCCCTTAGCGCCACCATAACCCTCCTCCCAGATCTCTCACCGCGGCCGACCACCCCCGCGAAGCACCGGCCGCCGAGGGCCTCCCAGCTACCCACAGGGCTCTCCTCAACTATGAGTGGGTAGAGGTGGGTTGAGGTGGATGCCTCCACAGTTGAGGAAGATCATGGCAGCGAGGGCTTGGTGGGAGTGGAAGCCGTAGGCTCTGCGGGCGATCATGCGGATCCTATTGTTGAGTCCTTCGACCAGTCCGTTGGTCAGCCGGGTGCCGATATAGGCGAGGATTCCCTTGAGATGCTTGCGGATGGTTCGGGCTGCTTTGACGAAGGGTTGGAGCCGAGATCGGGAGGCCCAGGCGAGCCATGCGCGCAGCGCTCGTTCGGCCCGCCAGGGTTGGCGGTAGTCGAGGGCTTGAGCGAGCGTCTCTTTGAGCAGGTAGGCGCGGTAGAGCCGCTGGTTGCTTCGCTGGAGCTCGGAGAGCTTGCGGCGCTGGGATTGGCTGAGGTTCCACGGATTCATCAGAAGCACGAAGCGGGTGCGCTTGACGGCGCGGGCTTCGTCGGGGTCGGAGGCGAGCTCGCGTACGAGCTCGCGGCGCACCTCGTCGAGCGCATCACTGACCAAGCGCTGGACATGGAAGCGGTCGTAGATGATCTCGGCGTCGGGCAGCTTCTCCCGCACGGCCTTGGTGTAGGCCGCGGACAGATCGATGGTGACCATCTCGATCGCCTCGCAACCCTCCTCGCCGAGCGCCTCGAAGAAGGGATCGAGCGCCTCGGCGCTACGGCCTTCACCGGCCCACACCACGCGACCGCGGTCGTGGTCGACCACGACGGTGAGGTAGTGGTGGCGCTTCTTGTAGCTGAACTCGTCGATACCGATCCGGCGCAGGCCCACCAGACGCTCAGGATCGAGGCGACGCTCGACCACCCGCGCGACGATCGAACCGACGGTCTCCCAGGCGATCCCGAGCAGCCGGGTGACCTGGGTCTTGTCAGTGATCTGTGCAAAGTAGGCCGCCAGCTCTTCGAACGCTTCACTGAAGCGACCTCCCGACGGCGCCCAGGGGACCTGCTCCACGCGGACGCCACACTGAGGGCACTCCACTCGCCAGGGCGCGTAGCGCAACACCACCACATGGCGTCCCCAGGGCAGGTGCCGCCACTCTCGCTCGTATCGACGGTCGTAGCGGGGTCCGACCCGGCCGCACCCGCCACAACGAGAGCGACGCCACGTCGGGCCGGACATGGACCACCAACGTCCCGTCCCGCCGGAACAGCGCGGATTCGACGTACATCTTCATGACACCGAGCAGACGACGCAGTACAGTGGTCAGGCGCATGGGGTCGCTCCTCCCTCCTCGGTTGTTTGGATGCTCCCAAGGAGAGCAGGAAACCCCATGCGTTTTCAACCCCTTAGCGCCACCATAACCCTCCTCCCAGATCTCTCACCGCGGCCGACCACCCCCGCGAAGCACCGGCCGCCGAGGGCCTCCCAGCTACCCATAGCATTTTCCATTTAAATTCCACCTCTGCATTAGAGCTCCCTTCATCTTGAACAATTCCTGTCACCTCCACAACTTCGGCCTCAGCGACTGGAATGAGGCGCCCGTTCGGTCGATTTGGATCCGTGGCCCAGTTCTCTCCCTCTTCCCTTCCCTTCTCGGTGAGAACCACCTCCTGACCTTGGCGAGCAAGATAACCGGCCTGGCCCGACGCCAAGCAATCGGAGAGCTCAAAATCAAAGGTTCCAGTTAGTGAATTGAGGAACCCACCCATGCCACGACGTATCTCTGGGCCAAGGAGAATCTCCCGAGTGACGGGTTGCGAGAACGCATCCGAGCCACCGAGAAGGCGTTCTGCTTCGGTTCGCGACAGTGAATGCGAACCGCAGCCCCATAGCAGCGGTACCGCAAGGAGCGTTACCACAAAGATACGCCTGAGATTGCCCATGGCTTTCCTCCTGAAGTTGAGGCAACGTTAAAGTCTCTGTGCTTCGGATTGCTGGGATCGTTCGTGTCTAACGAAGAGGGTTCCATCTGAAGCCCTCGTCGGCGGCTCTGGGTCCAGGGGCTCCTCTCCGGGCGTCGGATAGAACCTTGAACGAAACCGCTGGCCGCCGGCCACTGGCGCCTGTGGGGCTCCTATCCTGCTTTCCCGGGGAATGGAACTGAGGGTGATGCGACACGCGCACCTCCCGGAGCCCTCGGAGAGGGTTTCCGGAGTGGCGCATGAGGCTCGGGCAGCACGACGACGGTCCTTGCGGCACCATGAGCTGGTTGCGAGTCTACTCGATTTCGAGAGGGAAACGCAAAGCCCTCATGTTCGGGGCGGACCCACCTGGACCGCGAGCCCCAGCGCCGTCACGAGGTCATCATGCGTCCCGGTCCTGAACGGCCCGAACGTCTCGTGCGCCTGAGCATCCACCCGTAGGGCCGAGGCCGCCAACTCCCTCCTGAGCGCCTCCCCCTAGGCCGTTCTCGGTAGATGGAGACGTCCGCTTCCGAGAAGCGCCTGGATCCTCGACACCATGAACGCCTTCCCGAGACTCACCTGCCGGCCGTTGCTCGAGAGCCCTCGGCTCCAAACCTTCGTCTAGGGCAGGAACCCAGTCTTATCCACGAGCCCCGGCAGCGTGTCGGAGTCCGGAGCGAGGGCTGGTAACGAGTAGTACTTGGTGGCTCCTGTGCTGACTTGTCGAATCCAAACCTCAGTCTTCGTCGTGTTGAACTTGACGATGTTCGGCCAGAGATAGCCGTTGGGCTTCGGACCCACGATGCGAACGAGGATCTCCGCTCGGGTAGGAATCGCTCCGGCAACGCAGACTGTCTCGTCTGGGCATGGCGTATCGGCAGCTGTACCGATCCTGGTGTTACTGATACGCACCCAGAAAAGGAACCCGGGCAAGGATGGAGAGGTGAGGCCGGGCACATTGGGTGGGTCCGGGTTCTGGGGAGGAGCAATCGGCGTGAACTCCGCCCTCAGCCCTAAGGCCCTCGCGCCGGACTGATCGAAAACGACTGGCGTCCATGTACCTCCAGCGTTCGCTGACTCGAACATAGTAGCCTGTGGCGTTCCGTGGCTCTCGTCTGCACAGACGAAGAAATGGAAGTTGGCCGCAGCGTTCCACGAGACCCCGACGAGGACGCCACCAGATTCGACCTCGGCGTCAAGGTCAGTGCATGCGACGCCGATCCACTGGGTCTTGAAGGAGAGGCTCGACGATACGGCGCCGACCTTGGTACCCAGGAGAGTGCCGGGCTGACCGCTAGGTCCGTCGTCAGCATAAACCAGGAAGTTGAAGCCCATGGAGGCTGGGTCGCTATTCTCCCAGCAAACACAGAGGCGGGAGACGAGGGACGGATACGTGGTCGGAGTCAGCCGCTGCACGAATCGTGCGTCCGATGCGAAGGGGATACGGTACCCGTTCTCCATGCTGCCATCATCGACGGCTGCGCCGCCGGAGCACTGCGGGCCGGCCTTCCCGATGAGCTGAGGACCGAAGGGAGCTAGAGCCCTCAATGTCCGCGCGTCTTGCTGGGCCGCGAGCTCTGAACCAATCGTCATCAAGAGGATGGGAAGGGCTACGAGCACAACATGTTTCAAATTCATTAGTTCCTCCTCGCAGAAAGGTCTTTCGGTGTGGCTTACCATCTAACGCGGGACGCATTTCGGCTGTGGGGACACCGATCGCCTCTAAGATATGCGCGCCGCCGGTGTACGATCGTTCACTGTTTTGGCGTGCCCGACGGCGTGTCCGGCTTCCAGGCGTCCGTATCGCAAGAGAGCGGTAACTCCGAACCCGCCTTCTTGGCAACTTCCTTTCCAAGCTGCGCATTGAGGAGATCCGTCTGACAGATCATTGCTTGCTTCAGGTAGCGCTCAGGCGCTAGTGGCTCCTTCAAGGGGGCGCAGCCGTTCGCGGCTCTCAGTTGGAGATTCATCGACAATAGGAGGAGTTGGTTACTAATCATCAGTTCCTTCACTGTGGCCCGTGGTGCACTGTTGTCAGCAATCCCAGCTGCGCGCCGGAAAGCTACTTCCTTGAGCGCTCCCTCAATGGCCAGGTCAAATGTGACGCAGAGCCCCTTTGGGTTGCCCGTCTGAGCGGTTGAGCACACGGGTGCCACTACTACAAGGAGGCTTCCAACGGCCAGGGTGGCTAGAACCTTCATCTCAGTCTCCTCAACATGTTGCTTGTCGGGTTTCCCTCTTACGTTGATTCTCTGGAGTGGCGCCGAAGCCGACCATTCGAGTAGCTTGAGCACACGATCACCGTCGAGGCCGCGCGCGGAACGAACCACGCATCGTAATTATTCGGCCTACGATGCTTCGAGGTGGTGCCGAAGCGATCCTATCCCGGATCTTCTCTAGCTTTGAGGAATCTAGCAGGCGCTGCCGGGGGTGTCAATCTGCAGCGGCAGAGGGCGCGGGACTTGGCGGCGCCGTCAGACGTCCAGCGCCGGGCCGAGACTCTGGACCTGGCGACCTCACTTCGGGGGCCGAAGTCCAGAAGGCTACTCTTGGCAACCTTCGGCGGGTGAAGTGGGCAGCCCCCTCGAGCGCCTGGAATTCCGACGCCAGGGACGCCTTCCCCAAGTTCACCTGCCGGCAGTTGTCTTCTCACGCCTCGGTCCGCTGATCTCCAGACGTGAACCACGACGCCACGGCCTCCCCATTCCTCGCCTGGTCGCGAAGGAGAACGACAACGGGCTCGCCCACGTCGATTCAGACCGCCATCGGGTCGCCTCCGGTCAGAGCGTCCCCGAGCCCCGACTACCGCGGCGAACGCTCCCGCCGCTGGGCCTCTCGCCTGAGCCGCTCCCGCCGCCGGCGTCCGGCGCCCCCGAACTGCGCCACTGGGTCGAACGGGTCGGTCTGGACGGCGAGGCCGAGCGCGGTCACGAGGTCGTCGTGGGTGCCGACCCGGAAGGCGCCGTACTTGTCGTTGGCGTCCTCGTCCACGCGGATCTCGTAGTTGAGGAGCTCACCGTTCAAGACCTCGGCCTCGCGGGTCCGGGGGAGGTGGAGCCGGCCGGTCTGGAGAAGGGCCTGGAGGCGGGAGACGAGGAGGGCCTTGCCGAGGGTCACGCGCGGGTAGCCGCGCTCCAGGGCCTCGCTCCGCTGGTCTCCGTGGGTGAAGAAGACCGCCACGACCTGGGCGCGGTGGACGCGTTCGCGGAGGAGGTCGACGACCGGCTGGCCGACGCCGGTCGCGTCGACATAGACGGTAGTGGCGTCGCGGGTCCTCTCGCGAGCCTGGTCGGCGATGTAGGCGACCCGATCGGCGACGGCGGGGTAGGGCGTGCCGAGGGGGAGCCGGTCGAGGTACCGGACGTTGAAGTGGATCTCGGAGCGCTCAGCGACCCTCCGGCGCTCGACCTCCGCTACGCAGATGGCCGTCGGGTCCCGGCGCTGTCCGATGTCGACTCCGATCAAAACTCCCATGGTTCCACCTCCTCTTCAAAGGCCCGCTCGACGTCCTCGCTGCCGAAGGGCTGGGTTTCCGAGTCGAGGAACTCGCACTCGTACTCTTGCGCATACCACCACTCGCCCATGGAGCGGCTTCTCCTCCTCGAGAAACTCGGCCGAGATCCGCGGGCACTCGGCGGCGGGCACCTTGTAGCTCTCCCACGTCTCGGTCGAGCGCCCAAGCGTCATACCACCATCCCCGAGTTCCAAATGGAGTGGACAGCGCGACCAGACCGTCCGCCGGAGACGGCCAGCATCGGGCCGGACGCAGTAGTAGAGGTCGTCCGCCACGCGGGCGGCCTCATCCACCGCCAGGAGCCTGACCCCGGAGAACCCGCGCACGGTCTCCTCCTTGCCGGGGAGGGAGACGATCCGGGAGCCATTGGACAGCTCCAGGCGGAGGGCGGACTCCTGGACGACGGGAATGGCGGTCGGGATCGCGCGGTAGGCGTCGAGGGCCTTCCGGAAGAGCTCGTGCGACTGGCGCTGGGTCGGGGAGAGGAGAAGCACCAGCGGCGCCGGGCGTCGTAGAGCGCGGTATGGGCGGCCAGCAGGGCCGGTCACGGTCGACTTGCCCGATCTGTCGGGAGCAGTTGAGGAGCGTCCGCGGCGCTGGCGAGCGGAGGAATCGCTCCTGCCACGGGTCGGGGTCGAGGCCCATCTCGTGAGCGACGAGGGCCGGGTCCAGGGCGAAGGCGAGGTCCCGGGCGAGGTCCTTGGAGGAGACCTCGGGAGAAGTCCCGCGAGAGGTCAGCCGTGAGCATCGGAGAGCACCTTGGCGACGGCCGATCGAGCCTCGGGATAGGGAGTCAGAGCGGCCGAGGACGGAGACCCGGACCTCATGCCACTCGGGGGCGACGAGCACGTTGACTTGTGGTCCGGACTCCGTAAGCTCACCCAGTAGCTTGGCCTGCAACTCGATCTGCCGGTGGATGCGGTCGACGGCCTGGAGCGAGAGCGAGTGCTTCTCCGACTCGCGGGCCTTCTGGAGGACCTGCAGCGTGGCCGAGTTGATCGCCCGGAGCTGCTGGACGACGTCGAGAGCCTGGCCGACCTCTCTGGCCTGCTCCTCGGTTCGGTGCTGAACGAGAGCGACGGCCTTCCGCGTCTCGCTGGCTTCGAAGGCGCGCTTCAGCCGGGCGGCGAGGTGTCCCTGCTTGTGACGGTAGACCGCGGAGGGCGACAACCGGAACCGTTCCGAAACCTCGCGGTGGGTCGCTCCGGTAACGAGCGCTTTGTCGATCTCCTGGCGCTTCTCGTGGGTGCAGACGGTGCAGCAGCGGCCCATGGCTCAGGGGGAAGGTTGGAGCGGCTGGGTGGGTCTCGAACCCCCCTCTCCTGGTTGGACGCCAGGCGTGTCACCGGGTGTCACTTCAGCCGCGGATTTCGGGTAGGGACGGGCGAGCGGGGCGAGCTGCCGCCGCATGGCCTTGTCCAGCGGGTACGCGTACCGGAGCTTCGGCTGCATCTCGACCCGGCCCGCGTTCGGGTCCACGTTCGCCCGGAGCCAGGGCACGGACTGGCCGCCGGGTCCGTAGCGGTCGTAGACCGTCCGCGGGTGGACGATCTGCCCGTGGATCTTGAGGTAGCCCTGCTCGGAGGTCCCGAGGTAGAACCAGCCGCCGGCCTGGTAGACCGTCCCGAGGTGGCCCTGGCCGAGGTCGGCGTAGGAGACGACCAGGCGGAGGCCCCGGGACTGGCGCTTCAGGAGCTTCAAGGAGAGGGCGACGACCTGGGACGTGGGATGCCGGCGGCCGGGGGCGAGAGCGACACGTACGAGCTCACAGACCTCTGTACCCTCGAGACCGAACGGGCAGCCGAGGTGGCGGTTCGCTCCGAGGCCATAAATGACGGCTCCCGACGAACTTCTCGTCCTCCCAGACGCCGATCCGGACGAGCTTCGACTTGGGCATCCGGCGCGAGTAGTGCCAGCGCATGACGGCGTACTTCGCCGCCTCGTGTGAGCAGAAGTCCAGATGGAGCCCGTTCCTCATGGCCGAAACTCCGCCCCGCATTCCGGATATCGCCCGGTCCGGCCGCGTCAGGATCTCTGAGGGAAGGCTACGATCTCGGCCTCGGGCTTCCGGCTCATCGCGGCGTCGAGGGCGGCGCCGATCCGCTCGGCGGCCTCGAGCATCGGGTTCGCGGCCAGGTGGGCGTAGCGCTGCGTCGTCGCGGGGACGGAGTGGCCGAGGAGCTTGCCGATGATGGGGAGGGAGAGGCCGATCCCGGCGCCGATCGAGGCGTAGGTGTGGCGGAGGTCGTGGAGGCGGACATCCTCCAGGCCGGCCCGCTTGCGGATCCGGAACCACTGGCGCGTGAGGCCGACGAGGTGCTGGCCGGGCTTGGCGCCGACGATGACGTAGGGGTTGCCCGGCTGGCGCTCGATCCCGGCCAGGACTTCGAGGGCGCCGCTGCTCAGGTAGATGGTCTTCCGGCCGGTCTTCGAGTCGGCGAGGCGCAGGCACCGCCGGTCGAAGTCCACCTCGGACCACCGCAGCTCCTTGATCTCGCCCGACCGGCAGCCGGTCAGGAGGATCAACCGGAGCGCGGCGATCGAGGGCGCCTCCTCGGTCCGGAGCCGCTCGGCCTCGTTCAGGGTGTCGGCCAGCCGGGAGAGCTCGTCCTGGGAGAGGTAGCGCTCGAGCTTGTTCTCGGGGTAGCGGGGGACGTGGCGCGCGGGGTTCGAGCCGTCCGGGCGCCAGCCCCAGATCTCGCACAGGTTGAAGGCCTTCGAGATCACGGCCAGCGCCCGGTTCGCCTGGGTGGGCGTCTCGGCCATCGCCGAATGGAGCGCGAAGACGTCGGCGCGGGTCACGTCCTCGACCTTCTTCTTGCCGAGGCGGGGGAGGATGTGGAGCCGGAGAACCTGCTCGGCGCTCGCGACGGTCCGTGGCTTGTTCCGCGGCCGGGCGTGCTCCCGGAGGTAGCGCTCGGCCAAGTCCTTCATCGTCGGGGCCTGCCGGTAGGCGATCCGGTTGCCGCTCGCGTCCTCGCCGCGCCGTGCCGCCGCCAGCACCTGCATGGCCTGCGTCCGGGCCTCGTGGACCGTCAGCTCGCCGACCTTGCCCAGGGTGAAGAAGCGCTGGCGGCCGTCGACGCGGTAGTTGACGACGAAGGACTTGCGGCCGGTCGGGTAGATGCGCACGCCGAAGCCCGCGAGCTCGTCGTCCCACGCGCACTGGGCGCCGCTCTTCCGGGTGTAGGCGAGGGCGTCGACGGTGCGCTTGGTGAGTCTCATCCGGGCCTCCCGGGGCGGGGGAGCCGGCCGCGGCCAGCCCGTCCCGGGGTCTCCTGACCGAGGAAGGTACGGGGGCAAGTCCCGCATTGTCAACCACTTGCGCAGACCGTCGCAGACGGGGGTAAAGGGTGGGGCAGGGTGGTAGACCGGCCGCCCCGGGGCAGAGGGGCGGAGGCCGGATCGAGCGGAGCCAGGACCGCTTGGCCGGGTGGTTCTGGTACTTTGAGATCGTCGCGCTGGTTGCCGAGGAGCTACCCTGGATGCAAGCCGCCATCGCGAGAGGGAAGCGCCCATGGAGATTTTCATCAAGGTACCGGACGAGGTCGGTGAACGCCTCCACAGCTTGGGAGTCGCTGCCGAGCTCTCCGAGCCCCGAGCCCCGGAGGCTCTGAGACGGTGGTGGGACGAGCCGCTGGGCTGGGTGATGCTCTGGATGCGTCACGCCACGCGCGGGGAACTGCGCGTCGAGGCGGTCCAACGCCGGGGCTGGGTCCGGGAGGTAAGGACCCGAGCGTCTTCTGCCGGCACCTGATGGCGACCCAAGAGGTCGGCGCCCAGGAAACGGCGTGGTACGGGTTGAGCAACGCCCCGCCGACACGCCGCTCCAGCGGTTCGGCTCGACGCAGCGCCCCTCCTGCCAGCTCCAAACTGAGTCGACGGGAGTCTGCTCCCAACCCCTTGCTCCTTTCGTGTACTCCTGCTATTCTGTTAATAGTGGATTACTGACCTGTGACAAGCCTCGAAGAAGTGGGAGGCGACAACAGAGGGGTGCCTCATGAAACGTACAAGGTGCTTCCTAATCGTCACCTGGTTCCTCCTGGGGGTTTTGGGTGGCGGAGTCGCGCCCGTGCAGGGGCAAACCACTGACCCCAAAGTGCCAGCCTCTTCACCACTCTGGTGGACGCTGACGGACGGCCTGGCACCGCAACAGCTGCGGCGAATCTACGCCGACCCTCAAGACAGCCGGCGCCGATACGCGCTCGCCGTCGAGCGAAAGCTCGTCCAACCTCTGCCGCAGGAGAAGCTCGACAAGCTCCTCTTCTTCCAGAACGGAGCCCTGTCGCCTGAGCTGCTTCCAATGTGGGAGGCGTTCGACGCGTTCGCCCTCCGGCTTCGCCATCGACCGTCCTGGGACGAGGAGAAAGCAGCCGCAGACCTGCAGAAGTTCGATGTTTCGGCCGCGGGGGCCGAGGTCATCGCGCGAGAATCTTCTCGGTACTTGACCGAGGTCGACGCTCTGATCGAGAAGATCCGAGATGACCAGCAGGCGTTTGTCGAGATCATGCGTCAGGCGAAGCGGACCCTTGGAAAAGAGGGGCTTGATCGTGCCCTGAAGTCTCGGGATGTCCCTGCGCTGGCAGTTGCCGCAGGGAGACCCGTTCCAGAAACGGGTCGCTTGATGGAACAGTGGGAGATCGACCCCACTGCTTCAGTGGCCGAATCCATGCTACCGGAGCTCAAGAGAGAGCTCTCGCCTCGAGATTGGGAGCTGTTCCGCGGCTACCTCCTCAAGGAGGTCTCGCCGCTCAGCTCCGCGATCGAGTTCAAGGACTAAGAGGACAGGGGACATGACACACAAAGCCTCTCCTCTTCTCGCCTTGTTTGTCCTGGCGGCTGCAGTCTCGCCCGTCCCCGCAGTAGCCGGCGGGTTCCGGGTCACCGATGTCAGCTACATCGTTTACCCAATTGAGAATAACGATTAAAAGGTCACTGTGGTCGTCACCAGCACCGCACAATACAAAGGGAAGGTTGATCTCTCCGACGCAGACGCGGGCTGGATCATCAATACCCACCTCAACACAAGCCTGTCCGGGGATCTCTTCGACTGGACGTTCCCGGAGTACACTGGGGTCGGCAAGGTCGGGCAAGGGGTGCCTAACAGCGGCTATGTCATCACGTGCGATAGTGCCTATGGCGCCATAGGCGCCGTGGACAAGTGTGATCCGTGGAACAGGAACGTCGTGTATCTTGGGCACGGCGCAGCAGGCATCTTCCACATCGACGGACCCGAGACGGATGAGATGCAGGGCAGGACAGATGACACGGAGTGCCTCACCTACGAAGTCGGTGGCACGGTCAGCCACTTACCGACCAATCCCGACAAGCCGCTGATCCTCCAGAACAACGATGGCGACGACCTCGAGATCTCGAAGAACGGCACGTTCGTCTTCCCCACGAAGCTTCGCGACGGCGAGGCCTACAAGGTCACGGTGAAGCAGCACCCGTTCGGTGTTCGCTGCCTGGTCGACTTCGGGACGGGAGTGATCGATAGTCAAGACGTGACAGCTGTTCTGGTCGATTGCGTGAACTTCTGTCAGGCGCGGTACCAAACGGTCGACTACCCCGCCGACTTCGCCGCAGCTGGGGCACCGAACTGTGTCAGCGCAAGTCTGCTCGACAATGGGGACGCCACGGCTTCGGATTGGAACAACGACCTCTTGTGGACCAAGGACACCTGGGCCAAGTACGGCGGAAGCGGCTACAACAGCGCCGCCGAGTGGTGCGGGAGTCTTGTGCTGGCTGGACGGGACGACTGGCAGGTCCCAGATGTCGCCCAGCTCCAGACTCTCCTTCCACCGGGTACTTGCGACACTGCTCTAGACGAGTGTTGGACCGACGGTGTTGGGCTGGAAAGAGGGGGAATCCACCGGGCCAGCACTCTCGTCCCGCTGTATACGTACTGTCCGCCTGGGTTCGGCTGCCGAGCGTCCAGCTGGACCGTCGGTCTAGGACCTGGAGCCATCGTTGATGGACATGAGTTCTGGGGAGCGGACGAATGCTGGTCTGGAATCGGCTGCAAGACCCCCTGGGGGTCGGGGACGGGAGCGCCGGATCGAACGGCGCGGGGGCGGCGCAACGGGCGCTCGCCACCTACCTCGAAGAGATCGGCTGGGCGCTCGCCGCGTGACCGCCGCGAGCACCCGGATCGGTCGAGGACACCCTTACGGCAGGAAGCCGGTGCGGTCCTGGAGGCCCGGCAGCTCGTTGATCCCCGGCGGGATCGCGAAGAGCGTGTAGGTGTTGCGCTGGTGGGTGCTGAGCTGCTCGATGTCGACCACCACCTGGGACGGGGTGAAGCGGACCAGGGTCGGCCACAGGTAGCCGTTCGGACGTGGACCGATGATCCGGATGAAGAGCTCGGAGCGACCCGGCAGAGCGCCGCTCACGCACACGGTCTCGGGCTGGCAGTTCGCCTCGCGGACACCGGCGATGGTTCCGCCGGCGGTCGTGATCCGAACGCGGAACGCGAAGTCCGGGTACGCCGGGTCGGCGAAGAATCCGGCGGGCGTGGTGCCGCCCGAGCACTGGAGAGTGAGCTGGTAGGGGCCGGTCGAGCCGGGATCGAACGCGTTCGCCGCGATCGCCCACCGGTCCGAGGTCTCGTCGAGCGTGTAGACGATGCGCGCATTGTTGCCGGCACCGCTCTGGTCGTCCTCGGCGAGCACGTTGTCGTCCGGGTCGAGCAGGAAGAGGTACGGATCGATCGAGCTCGAGGTCATATCGATGGCGACCGTCTGGCCCGCCTGCCCGGTGAACTCGAAGAAGTCAAAGTACGAGCCGTCGTTGAGCTGGAAGTCGTGATTGGTGATCTGCGCCGAAACGGTCTGGCCGCAAGTGATCGACTGGATCACTTGGGTGTGGTTTTTGGCGCCGACGGCGGGGCGCATTGCTTCCACCGCCGCCGCGCGCGCCGACGGCGCGGCAGTGTCGAAGGCATGGGACGGGGCCTGGGCCCGGGCGACGCCGGCCGGCGCGAGCACGGCGAGTAGGGAAAGGGTCGGGATCGCAAGAGCGCGTGGGAGTCGACGGGACATGGCGTATTACCTCTCGTTGAAGACGTGACTCATTGGACGGACGGGCCGGGCTCACCGGCCCGACGCTCCCATGTCGCATGCAGATTCGGCGCCGGGCCGGCGCCTCCTCTTCTGAGGACCCGGGGTCGGCGGAGTGTCCTCTGCGGAGGACGCGACGGGGAGCGACCCGCAACGCGCCGTGGTCCTACCGGAGGAGGTGCCAGTGACTTCCGGGGTAGCCTCCGGACCCGTCATGCCGGCGCCGCGGCCGCGCGGAGCGAGAGGGCCCGCATCATGTTGTGGGTGATCGCGAACCAGAGGGCCACGGCCCGGGCTTTCTGGGTGCCGCGGACCAGGAACCGTTGAAACCCGCGGTTGCGAGCGATCGCGTTGACGCATTCGGCGGTCGCCGCGCGTAGCTCGTAGATCTCCTTGGCTTCGGGAGTGCCCATGCGCTGGCGCCAGGCGGCGACCTCGGGAGAATCGCTCGCAAGGGCTCGTCTGGGGGACGGCTCGGATCCTTGGGCGCTGCCGACCCCCTCCACCGTCGCATAGAGCCACAACGCCAGGTAGATCCGCGGGTCCGTCGCCGGTCGGCCGGCGCCATCTTCCACCGATTGCACCTGCGCATACAGCGGCTCCACATCCAGCGACTCCACAAACTCCCAGACCGCTCCTCGCCTACTTCTGACTGAGGCTCGCGGCCTTGATCCGCAGGTACACGTCCTCCACGGTGAAGTGCTGGAGGACTGATCCTGCTCCCGGAACCGACATCGCACGCCAGTACCGCCCGGCATAGCCGTGCCAGTTGCCCGCGCCATCGAGTTGATCGACCTTCCGGTGCTCGAGCTCGATCGCGACGATCCTCTCCGAATCGAGGGTTCGTATCTCGCTCGGCTGGCTGACCCCGTCGTGGTTCTCGTCGGCCCACAGCCGCAGAAACCGCCACACCAAGTCGGCGCGGGAGATCAGTCCATCGCCATCACCGCCGTAGGCAGCCTGGTCGTAGACCGCCAGTGCATCGAAGCCGTTGTCCACGGCCTCGCCGTTCGGCAGCCGGGAGGCGTCCCCGAAGAGCTCGCCGCCATCGTCCACCCGATGATTGTGGTTGAGGTCAATCCAGAGAAACGCATCGTCTGTGTCGGGATTCGTCCAACCCACGACGTCCGGGACCCCGTCAGCGTCGATGTCGAAAGACACCGGGCTATAGAGTACGTTCGTCGTGGAAACTCCGTGCCCATCGAGGTCCAGGATCAACGGACTACTCGGGCTACACGCCGCGAGTGGCCCGGGAACGACTGCGAGGAGCAGCAGAGAGCCGATGATGAGTCCGATCTTTTCTGTCATGGAAGTTCCTCTCTGAGTCGCCCCGCTATTTGGTACAGGGACCGGGAGGTGGCTTATCCGGGTCCGGCAACTCCGCCAAAGTCAACCAGTCTTTGTCCGCTTCCGAGCACTCGCCGCTCTGCACGCTCCTCGGGTAGGCGTAAATCTCGCCATTGCTGTAATAGGTTTGGGCCTGGGACATCATGTATTTGCTGCAGCTACTGTCCCCCAGCCCCAAAACGTGACCCAATTCGTGCGCAAGCGTGTCGGTGTAATTGCAGTTGTACTGGCTCCCCTGAGACGTCAGGCTCTTGCCGTAGAGGCTGATGGTGTGCGAATTTTGGTCGTAGTTCCCACAGTGGGAGCCCACCTGATCTGGGTGGTACTGCACTTGGATCGACTCGGCCGCTCCCGAGGCGCTCGAGTTCGACGTGAAGCTCGGGAAACCCACGCCGTAGCTGCCACAGATCATCCAGTAACCGATGGCAGTATTAATATCCGATGTCGCAATCCCTGTCACGATGATGAGGTCGCCGTCGCTACCGGTCGTCGATAGTGATTGCACGCACGAGGCCGCCGAAGGGGCGCCCGGGAGGAGCCCGAGAATGGCCACGCAGAGTACGAGCTTGCGGGTCGCTGCGCGCCCACGCTCGCATCTACGCGCCCTCATTCTCCCGCCCCCCCTCGCAGCAGCTTAGCCGTGTAGCTCGCCAGTCCCTCCACCGTCTTGAACGCCTCGAACACCGGATCGGTCTTCAGTCGATCCGGCGCAACCAGGTGACCCTCATGCTCGAGAACAACCTCGAAGTTCGCGGTCTCCGGCTCCATGGTCACGCCGTCTGAATCGATGGGACTCACATGGGGAAAGAGGAGCACCCGGTCCCCCACCTCCGGAGTCACTGGCCAGCGAGGATCGCGCTTGCAAATGGACATCGAGTCGACCTTGAAGTCGCCTCTGGGGTAGTACACGTACACTTCCGGTCCCTTCCAGAAACGATCGGAGCTCTTGAGGCGTCGATCGATCTTCACCTCGAGGAGCAGGCCGGCCTGCCCATCGAAGAACCCTGGCTCTATGCCCACGATCGACCCACTCAGAATCGCCAGCGAGTGATCGACGAGATCTTCGAATTTGTTCGGGAGGATCGTCCCGGGGCGAAGATCCGTGATGATGGCACCGAGCTCCAGGCATGGGCTGGCACTTGCCTTCTGTTTCGCCCGGAGACGCGCCGACTCGATGCGAGAGCGCGCCTCCTCGGGAAGCAGGTCTAGCCGAATCTGACCGCTCTTGCTTACGAGAGCCCGGGCTCCCACCCAGGCCGGCTGGTTCGGCCCGAGGATCGATGGGATCTCCGCGGGAACCGCCGCTGGCGGGTCTGCGCGTACTGCCTGGCCGCCGATGAGGATTCCAGCCAGCGCGACGACGGTCAGGACCGTCGCCGACGCGAATCTGATACTGCTTCTCATTCGGTATTCCTCCTTCTCCGTCGCCGTCCTTGAAGGGCTCTCTTGATGAGACCCCTGGCTTGGGCACGAGTTCCCCTGGACCCGGTGGCACCGGGTCGCCTTCTGGGCCCGGCTCGTTCGTGAAGATCGTGTGGACATCGACTGCCGCTACCCTTGCCTTCGGACTCCAGGGTCGCTTTCTACCCACTCCTGAATTCACGGTACAGCAGAGGTGCTTCAACATCAAGGGCGGGTCAGGAGTCTGGTCGGATACTTCGTCCGCCAGTTCGCCGCCTCACGAGCGGGGCGGTGGCATGATCTCCGGGCCTGGGACCTGGACCATCACCCGGACGAGCGGAAGATTCGGACCGACGTCAAGGGTCAACGGGTCGAGGTTCTGGGAGGAGGTGCCAGTGACTTCGTGGGAGGGGCGCGGTCTTGGAGCGGCTGGAGTTGCCGATTCGGTGGGATGGAGTGGCGAGTTGCCTTGGCCAGCCCCGCGCGAGCGCATCCGCTGTGCTTGACCTTCCTCGAGGGCTGCGAGATTGGGCTCGGCGAGCGCACTTCTAGCGTGCCCACCCATCACTCGGGGGCGAGCAGTTTGGAGAACCGTCGCCTCTTCGATGCTTACCCAGGGGCCTGGTGCGGGATGTACGGCATGCCCGGTGGAAAGCTTCCCGCCGGAAACCGTGCGTGGATGGCTCCGAGCCGGAGAAGCTCGGCGGCGTCCCGGAAGGCCTCTGCAAACTCCCGGTAGGCCTCCCGCAGGCGGCACCGCGCTTCCCTCGTCGCCGCGTGGAATCGCGGCGCCGGGGATCGGCGGAGTTTCTTCGGGCTCTCGTGAGGATGGCGCCGGCGAATGGCCTTGACGCCGAGCACGCCTTGTCCGCCAGCTTTGCGCCGTGCGTCGTTCTCTCGTTCGATGGTTCGGATCAGGACGAGCAGGAGCTCGCGGATCTCCTCGAGGGGAAGCCCCTGCCAGCATGGGAGCGGCGAGAGGGTGACGGTTTCTGGCTCGGCAAAGTTCTCGAGCTCGACCCGTTCACCGCGGCATCGCGCCTCGTAGAGAGCTGTGCGGTCGTACCAGACGCCTTCCATCGGCTGTCCCTCGAGCAGCGCCTGCACGCTGTGGACCCCCGGCCAGTCTCTCGGCCGGGCTACCAGGTCTTCCTTGACGGAGTTCTCCAGGACATACCGAAGCCTGGCGACCTGGGCCTCCGTCTCCTTGGAAACCGGGACATGGCGGTAGCGCCGCGCCCAGAAGGACCCCGACCAATCGTGAAGCTCGCCGGCTTCCTTGGCGATGTTGGTCTGGACGAAGTGCATGAAGCGGACGAGCTGGTCCGGCTCGTCGGGTGAGAGGAGGAGGTGGTAGTGGGAGCTGAGGACGACGACGGCGTGGACCTTCATACACTCCCGCCGTTGGGCGCGGCCGATGACGCCCAGGACTCTGCGGTTGAGCTCGGGGCTCGGCCGGAGCAGGGCTCGGCCCTGGAGGGTCCGGCACGTGACCTCGACGAGCCCACCGCGTGGGGTCCAACGCGATGGTCTTCCCACACCAGAGAGGACGCAATCCTGAGCCGGAATCCTTGCACCAGGAGCCCAAGAGGTGCGCTCTCGGGAAGCGGTTGGCACTTCCCCGGAAGCGGTTGGCACTTCCCCGGGGCACTTCCCCGGTCGGTCAGCTGCGGGAGGCCCAGTCCCGGAAATCGATCACCGGGGCCTTGGGCGCTCCGCTCATCGCGGCGTCGAGGGCGGCGCCGATCCGCTCGGCGGCCTCGAGCATCGGGTTCGCGGCCAGGTGGGCGTAGCGCTGCGTCGTCGCGGGGACGGAGTGGCCGAGGAGCTTGCCGATGATGGGGAGGGAGAGGCCGATCCCGGCGCCGATCGAGGCGTAGGTGTGCCGGAGGTCGTGGAGGCGGACATCCTCCAGGCCGGCCCGCTTGCGGATCCGGAACCACTGGCGCGTGAGGCCGACGAGGTGCTGGCCGGGCTTGGCGCCGACGATGACGTAGGGGTTGCCCGGCTGGCGCTCGATCCCGGCCAGGACTTCGAGGGCGCCGCTGCTCAGGTAGATGGTCTTCCGGCCGGTCTTCGAGTCGGCGAGGCGCAGGCACCGCCGGTCGAAGTCCACCTCGGACCACCGCAGCTCCTTGATCTCGCCCGACCGGCAGCCGGTCAGGAGGATCAACCGGAGCGCGGCGATCGAGGGCGCCTCCTCGGTCCGGAGCCGCTCGGCCTCGTTCAGGGTGTCGGCCAGCCGGGAGAGCTCGTCCTGGGAGAGGTAGCGCTCGACCTTCTTCTTGCCGAGCCGGAGAACCTGCTCGGCGCTCGCGACGGTCCGCGGCTTGTTCCGCGGCCGGGCGTGCTCCCGGAGGTAGCGCTCGGCCAAGTCCTTCATCGTCGGGGCCTGCCGGTAGGCGATCCGGTCGCCGCTCGCGTCCTCGCCGCGCCGTGCCGCCGCCAGCACCTGCATGGCCTGCGTCCGGGCCTCGTGGACCGTCAGCTCGCCGACCTTGCCCAGGGTGAAGAAGCGCTGGCGGCCGTCGACCCGGTAGTTGACGACGAAGGACTTCCGGCCGGTCGGGTAGACGCGCACCCCGAAGCCCGCGAGCTCGTCGTCCCACGCGCACTGGGCGCCGCTCTTCCGGGTGTAGGCGAGGGCGTCGACGGTGCGCTTGGTGAGTCTCATCCGGGCCTCCCAGGGCGGGAGAGCCGGCCGCAGCCAGCCCGTCCCGGGGTCTCCTGGCCGAGGAAGGTACGGGGGCAAGTCCCGCATTGTCAACCAGTTGCGAAGACCGTCGCAGACGGGGGTACAGGGTGGGGGAGGGTGGTAGACCGGCCGCCCCGGGGCAGGGGAGGTGGAGGCCGGGCTCCGGGGTGCCAGGACCGGCTGAGCTGGTAGGTCTGGTACTCTTCCGATTGCCCTGAGGCTTGCCCGGGGGCTGTCCCTGGACGCAGGTCGCCGCGGTGAGAGGGAAGCGCGCATGGAGATTTCCATCAAGGTTCCGGACGAGGTCGGTGAACGCCTCCACAGCCGCTGGCAGGACCTGCCCCGACATGCCCTGGAGGCCCTGGTTCTCGACGCGTATCGGCGAGAGGTCCTGACCGCAGCCGAGCTCCAGGCCATCCTCGGCCTTCCCTCGCGCTATGACACCGACGCGTTCCTGAAGGAGGCAGGGGCCGACCTGGGCTACACCTGGCAGGATCTCGAGGAAGACCTCCAGACGTTTCGTGAAGCGTCGCGGCGGTGATCGCGGTTGCCGACACCTCGCCCATCGTCTACCTCGTTCTGATCGAGGAGATCGGGCTCCTGCCGGCGCTCTTCACCGAAGTGGTCATCCCGTCCGGAGTCGCTGCGGAGCTTTCTGACCCCCGAGCACCGAAAGCGCTGAGGCAATCGTGGGGCGAGCCGCCCGGCTGGATCAGGGTTGCGGATCCCGGTGACTCGCCGCCGCCGGAGGCAGTCCGGCGCCTCCATCGCGGAGAACGCGAAGCGATCCTGTTGGCCCTCCGGTTGGAGGCCGACATGGTGTTACTCGATGAGAAGGCGGCGCGCCAAGCCGCCAAGGCACTTGGCCTGCCGGTCATGGGGTTGATCGGGGTCCTGGCCGCGGCCTCGGCCCGCGGGCGCGTCGACGCGGTCCAGGCCGTCGAGCGCCTGCGCCGGACGAACTTCCGCGTGTCGGCAGCGCTCCTCAGGAATCTGCTCGCGCGGGCGAGTCGAGAACGGCCCGCGACGGAGCTGGGCGAGGCCCCCGAGGCCGGCCCCGAGGGACCGGACGGGTTGGATTGAGCCCGTGTCCACCCCCCCAGCTCGTCTGCTGCCCATAGCGCCTCGGCTGGCCTGCGCAAACAATGAGCACTTCGGGTCGAAGTGGGGCGCGGACGGGCGTAGACCCAGGGTCGGAGTGATCCCCAACGCCCGTAGGAACCCACGGCAGGGCGCCGCGACCCCCTTGGTTCCACCACGCTTGACAAATTCCACCATGGCGTAGAAGAATCTCTTCGATAGGAGAGGAGACGTCATGCCCCTGAACATCAAGAACCGCGAAGTCGAGCGCCTGGTCGACGAGGTGGCAAAGATCGCCGGCGAGTCCAAGACCGAAGCGGTACGCAAAGCGCTGGAGGAGCGCCGCGAGCGGCTCGCCTTCCAGGTGCCGCCCAGGAATCGGCGAGCGGAGGTGATGCGCTACCTCGAGCGAGAGGTGTGGCCCAAGGTCCCGCCCGAGCTCCTGGGCCGAGGCCTCACCAAGGAGGAGCAGGAAGAAATTCTGGGCTACGGACCGGAGGGCGTGTGATCGTCGACACCTCCGCCATCCTTGCCGTCATCTTCAAGGAACCTGGCTACGAGCGCCTAATCGACAAGCTCCTGGCGCCCGGCCAAAAGGGTGTGGGGACGCCGACGCTGGCCGAAGCGGGGCTGGTCCTCACTGGGCGCCTCGAAGGTGACGCGGAGGCCCAGGTCTCCGGCATTCTCCAGCAGTTCGAGATCGTGCCAGTGCCCTTCGGGGACCGTCACTGGAGAGCGGCGGTCGAGGCCTTCCGCCGCTTCGGGAAGGGCCGACATCCGGCAGCCCTCAACTTCGGGGACTGTCTGAGCTACGCTACGGCCAAACTCGCAGACCGCCCCCTCCTCTTCGTCGGTAACGACTTCGGCAAGACCGACCTCCCCGCCGCTTGATTCGCTGATCCCGACAAGGAGGTCTCGCCGCTCAGCTCCGCGATCGAGTTCAAGGACTAAGAGGAGATGGTGTACTGGTCGGTTCGGGCGAGCCGCGGCTACCGCGCGCTCGCCGCATGCAGACGAGCTATGACCTCTGGCACGCCGAGCGGAAGCTCCACGACGAGGTGGAGAAGATCCCGAGGCACACGGTGGCCTGAGGGAGCCGAACGCTCAGGGTCCGTAGACGTCCTCTTCGTCCTTCAACACGCCGTCGAAGGAGGCCACGCGCTCGCACCCCGCGACGCGGCAGCGCTCGACGATGACGTAGTCGGCGAAGTCTCCGCCTCGCTCGGCGTAGCGGTCCAAGGCCTTCCGGGCCACGTCGAGATCCTCAATCACGAGTTGACGCGTACGGAGGAGGTCCCCGAGCACCGAGGCGATCTCCTCTCGCGAGTAGCGGTAGGCGCTCTCCAGCAGCCACACGAGCTCACAGAGAACGACCTGGGGCACGAAGAGCCGCTCGCCCTCCTCGAGCGCTCGCTCGACCAGGGCCGCGGCTCGGGGGGACTGCTCCGGATCGTCATCGACCAGGTACCGAACCAGGACGTTCGTGTCCAGGCCGATCAACGGCGGGTGCCCGCCTTCCGCACCGCCTCTTCCATCTCCTCGACCGAGACCCGGCCACCCGGGCTCTTCAAGACGCCCCGAAGGTCCCGCAGGTCCACCGTCGCGGCCTCGACGACCACCTCTCCCGTGCTCGTGACCCGGAACGCCACCCGGTCCCCCTCGTGCAGCCCGAGCCGGTCCCGGATCGCCTTCGGTACCGTGAGCTGTCCTTTGCTGGTCAGGGTGCTGCTCGGCATTCCTTACCTCCGACAAGATTCGCCCTACGGAGTAAGGATACCATCTCTCTGCGGCGACCTGGCCTCACCAAGGCGGAACGCACCCGGGCCGCCTCGATCGTCCTGCGGCTCACCGTCATTCCAGCCACGTTCCGCACGACTGCCTCAAACTGCCTCCAACTCGCCCGTTCCTTGAGCGCTTGAGCTCACCGGAGAGCGGGCCGGTCCTTGGCGAGGCGATTTCCGGGGCTTGGCCGTTGTCGGGGGAGTGGGGACGCGCTGGACAGGTGCATTCCCACCGGTCCCGATCCTGAATCGGGCGATTTGCCACGCGGAGTTTCGAAGACAGGTCGGCGGCTTTCCCGGTGCCTGGAGCGGCACGTAGGGTTTTCCCGGCGGAAAGCTGCCTTAGAGACCCGCGTTCTCTGGTGGTCTGTCAAGCTTCAATTGACAGTGTAGCTGGCGAGGATTTCGCGTCGTTGGCAAGGCGCGCCGACGGAGGCGTAGCGGGGCCTACGTCGAGGAGGCGCAACGCCGCCAGCGGCGTGAAGGACCGTCAGGACGCGTCACTTGAAGCTTGACAAACCACTAGAGCTCGAACGGCTCGTAGCCTTCGAAGCTGTGCCGGCGTGGGCTGTACGTCCACCAGCTCGGGGGCTCGAGGAGGTGGATGTTCTCGAGCGTGAAGCCGGCACGGGAGCGCTCCCTGGCCCGGCGCAGGGCCTCCACGTCCTGCGCCGTCGTGGGGATGTCCTCCTCGATGCGGTCGAGGGCGGAAGTGCTGGGATCAGATGCTCGCTTCGAGCTCACGGTAACGCTTCTCGAGGCCGTGGCGGACGAACTGCGCGCGAACCGCCTTCCGATCGGCCCCGGCGACGGTGATCAGGTGGCGGATGTCGCCCAACTCCTGGAAGGTTCGTACCGGGTCGTTCTTCATCGCGAGCACCTTCATGGCCGCCAGGTGCTCGGGGCTCGGGATCGGGACGCTCGTGCCGCCGGGGCCCGGCACGCGACGCACCTCACGGAAGAGCTTGTCGGCGGTGTCCCCCCGAACGTAGACGAAATCTACGCTCCCCAGGGCAGTCGTCGGGTGGGCGTGATTCGAGTATCCGGCCGAGCGGTGAACGGTCTCGTAGCCCAAAGCCTCCATGTTCTGCACGAGCTTGTCCTGGCAAGTGCCCTCTACCACGAGGTCGAGGTCGAAAGTCGCGCGAGGCAAGTCATAGGCCGCCATCGCCACCCCTCCAGCGAGAGCGTACCGGCAGCCACGTTCGTCGAGGAGCGTTCTTACGTTGCCGAGGACACGGGCGAAGTCCACGGCTGGAGCATAGCAGCGCGTTGCGGCGGTTGCAGTTGCGGTTTCCGGAGCTTCACCAGGCCAGGCACTTCTGCCGGTTCCGCCCCGCTCTCTACCGTCCCGCGAGCAGCGACGCCAGGGAGCGGGCGAGGGTGTCGAGAGCGAGCTCGTCCGGGAGGGTGACCGTGAGGCGCGGGCGCCCGGACTCGTCGCGCTCCAGGCACTCCTCGAGGCGCGAGCGGAGCTCGCTCGCCGCTGCGGCCGTCGCCTCGCTCTCCTCGCCGCGGGGGATCATTTCGCCCAGGAAGGTGAAAGCCGCGCTCACGAGCTGACCGCCCGCCTCCGCCACGCGCGAGCGCCGCGCCAGGCGCTCGGCCTCCTCCTCGCGCCGTCGCCGCTCGCTCTCGTCGACGGGCGCCTCGGGCGCCGCCCCCAGGAGCACCTCGAGCCGCCGCTTGAGCTCCTCGACGCCCGAGGCGAGGGCGACCTCGTCCACGTCGGAGCCCATGTCGAGGGCGGCGAGGGCCAGCTCGTGCTTGGCCGAAAGCGTCGAGAGGAGCTTTTCCTCGATCGTTCCCTCGGTGACCAGGAGGTAGACCTGGACCGGCCCCTTCTGGCCCATCCGGTGCGCCCGGGCGATGCGTTGCTCGAGGACCGCCGGGTTCCACGGCAGGTCCACGTTGAGGACGGTGTTCGCCGCCTGGAGGTTGAGGCCGGTCGCGCCCGCGTTGGTGGCGAGGAACACGTTGCATTCCGGGTCGCGCTGGAAGCGGTGGACGAGCCCCTGGCGCTTGCCTTGGGGCACGGAGCCGTCGAGGCGGACCCAGGAGAGCCCCAGCCGCTCGAGATGCGGCTCGATGAGCCCGAGCATGGTCGTCCACTCGGAGAACAGGACGACCTTGCGCTCCTCCTCCGCGGCGAGCTCCTCGAACAGCTCGGCCAGGCGATCGAGCTTGGTCGAGTGGCCGGGCGGCTGCTTGTCCACCAGGAAGGTGCTGTTGGCGTTCATGCGCGCCATGAGCAGCGCCTTCTGAAGGCGCAGAAGGTCCATCTCGGAGATGTAGCGTTTCCGGACGATCGAGCTCACGACCCGCATCTGGGCCGTCTCGATGCCCATCTGCTCCTCGCTCGGCGGGATGCGGACGATCTCGGTCGTGCGCGGCGGAAGGTCCTTCATCACTGAGGCGCGCGTGCGGCGCAGGAGGACCGGCGCCAGGTTCTCCCGCAGCGCGTCCAGGTCGCGGTAGCCCAGGACCTTGCCCTTCTCGTCGGTGATCCGGTGCCGGTTGAAGAAGCGGAATGCGGGCCCGAGCCTCCGGGCGTCGACGAGCTCGACGATCGAGTAGAGGTCGTCCAGCCGGTTCTCGATCGGCGTGCCCGAGAGCACCAGGGCGAAGGGAGAGCGCAGGCTCTTGATCACCTGCGCGGTCTGGGTCTCCCAGTTTTTGATCCGCTGGCCCTCGTCCAGGACGATCAGGTCCCACGCCACCGGCTCGATGGCGAGGAGGTCGCGCAGCACCTGCTCGTAGTTGCAGATTGTGAAGAAGTAGTCGCCGCCGTACTGCGCGGCGCGCTCCTCGGCGCCACCCACGACGAGCTGGCAGTCCCGCTGCGAGAAGCGGTGGATCTCCTCTCGCCACTGCGACTTGACCGACGCCGGGCAGATCACCAGCACCCTCCGGATGCCCGCCTCCCGCGCCAGGAGCTCGGCGCGGAGTCGGCGCTCGATGTGCTCCTCGGCGTCCGGGTAGACCGTGACCTCGGTGCCTCCGGCGCTCCAGGAGGCGGATGCGCCGCAGCAGGTCGGCGAGGTCCGTGATCGGCCGGTCCCGGAGGGGCCCCGTGATCTCCACGGCCTCGTCGTCCAGCTCGTCGGGCAGCGCCATCCGCAGCTCCAGCTCCTCGCCGTAGACCATGTGGACCGAGACGCCGCGCCGCTCGTAGGGCCGGTTGCGCTTGGCGGCAGGGAAGCGGCGGCGCACCTTGGCGAGGGCGCTGAGGATGTGCTTGCAGGTGCCGAGGGTGTTCTTGCGGAAGTCGGGGCACGAGCAGTAGGACTCCCCGCGCTCCCAGCCCCGGAGGGCCACCCGGTAGGACTTGCCCGAGGCGGCGTTGGTGATCGTGTAATCGGTCCAGATCTCGTCGGGGTCCGTCGAGACGAGGCGCATCGTCTCGCTCTTCGCCCGCTCCTCCCGGTCGGCGAGGGCCTGGGCCACGAGCTCTTCCTCCGAGAGCTGCTCGATCGGCACCCTCTCGGGCGGCGGCGCCGAGAGGCCGAGGGTGAGCTTCTCCTCGAGGATCACCGAGAAGGCCGCGCCGGCGTGCTCGCAGGGCAGGTCGCAGGCGTCGCACGACCAGGCGAGGCGGTCGCGCGCGGCCGGATCGAGGCGGATCGTGACCGTCGCCTCGCCGAGGTGGAGCCGGAAGGCGTCGTGCCGGAGCTCGACCTGCTCGTCGAGGTCGATCTCCCAGGTGCCGCCGGCGTGGAGGAGCTGCTTGCCGTCCTGCCCGAGGAGCTTCGTCGCCTGGAGAAACGTCAGGCGCGAGAGGCGGTCGAATAGGGTGAGCTCGCTCGTCGCCTTGGTCGTCTGGGTGCGCATCGAAGCTGCGGGAAGCGGCCTCCGGAACGGGGCGCGAGCGCCCGATCGTGGACGGTTTGAGGGCTCCGCGGGAGCATGCCAAGCTTCAGAAGCGCGTCAAGAGCGGCAGGGAGACGCAGGTGGGGCCTGCGATTCGTGCAGCGATCTACGGCAAGCCTGGCTCTCGAGAAGCGGTTGGCGCTCCGCCAGGCAGGCGTGGGGCCGGACCGCTCGGCCCGACCCCTAGCTCCTATGGTGACCCTGGCCCTGGATCGGGCTCCGGCATCGTCCCTGGCACCGTCGGCAGCACCGCGGCCGCTGGCGCCTCTCCGCCCAGCCGCCTGCCGAGTTCCCTCCGGAGCAGCAGCAGGGAGATCGTCATCTGGAGCAGCACCGTTGCCACCGACAGGTACCACAAGTAGCGTAGCTCGAAGCCGGGCCGGCTGGAGAGCCAGATCGCCGGGATCGCGAAGCTGACGATCCGAGAAGCGCTGCTCACCAGCGACGGCACCGTGTTGCCCAGCGCCTGGAACATGCCGGAGCAGGTGAAGATGATCCCGGAAGCGACGAAGTTCCAGGAGATGATCGCCAGGAACTGGGCGCCGACGGCGAGTACGTCCGGGTCCGCACTGAAGGCGCGGATCAGGAGATCCGGCCGGATGTGGCAGAGCAGGCTCAAGGCGAGCATCAGCGAGCTGCCGATCAGCGCCGCGGAGGCGAAGGTCTTCGTCACCCGGTCCCGGTGGCCGGCACCGACGTTCTGGCCCGCCACCGGTGCGACCGCGAAGGCGACCGCCATCGCCGGCAGGAAGATCGACTGCATGACTCGCGAGCCGATGCCGAAGCCGGCCTGGGCGGAGGCGCCGAAATCGCGGATCACCCAGTAGATCACGGCCATGTAGACGAACATCAGCGCGAATTCGCCGCCCGGCGGCAGGCCGATCCGGAGCATGCGCCACCAGACCGAGAGACGAGGGCGGGCCAGGTTCCAGTCGAAGCCGACGTACTTCTCGAGGTGTCGGAAGTAGAACGCCAGCAGGACGACTCCGACCGCCACCGAGAACGAGGTTGCCACGGCGGCGCCGACGACGCCCAGCGGATGTCCGGTCCCCCAGCCGGTGATCAGGATCGGCGAGAGGATCGCGTTCAGGACCACCGCGATGATCTGGACCAACATCGCCGGCGCCTGGATGCCGGTGCCGCGGAGCGCCGAGGCCATCGACACCAGCGCGAACTGGAGCGCCATGCCGGGCACGAACCATCGGAGATAGGCGGAGCCGGCCGCCACCGTCGCCGCGTCGGCGCCGAGCGCGCGCATGTACGGGCCGATCAGCGCATAGCCGCCGGCGAGCGTCGCTATGCCGCACAGCACCGCCAGCGCCAGGCTCTGGTTGAACACCAGGTTGGCGTCCTCCGGGTCGCGGCGACCGACCGCGTGGGCGATCAGCGTCATGGTCCCGACTCCCAGCACCTGGGTCAGGGCGATGACCACGAACTGGAGGTTGCCGGCGGTGCTGACGCCCGCGATCGCCGCCTCGCCGAGGCGGGAGACGAAGTAGAGGTCGACGAGGTAGTAGAGAGTTTGAAACAACATCCCCGCGGCGATCGGTGCCGCCAGGCGGAGGAGGTGCTTCGAAATGGAGCCTTCGGTCATGTCACGCATGGTGGGGTTCCTCGCGCTTCCGGGAGCGCCGCGGGGAGTCTTGGAGAGTCGGGGGTCGCCTGGGGTTCGGGTGGCGTCGGGGATTCGGGACCGGGGGGTGGGTCAGCTCGCTTCCGGGAACGCTCCGGTCGCCAGCTCCAGGGCGTAGTCGCGGATGTCCTCCGGCCAGTTCTCGGTCTCCACCTCGAATTTGGCGCGATCGCCGGCGAACAGCGCACGGGTCGCCTCCTCGAAGCCGGGGCGGTCGCCGGACGTCGCGGAGAGGAACCTGTACGCCACCTCTCGGGCGCGCCGAACCCGGTCGGCCTGGGCGTTCGCCTTGCGGGCTTTCTCGACCAGCTTGCGCAAGGTGACCGAAGCCCCGCCGGGCTGCGAACCCAGCCACTCCCAGTGTCGTGGGAGAAGAGTCACTTCCCGACCTACCACCCCGAGTCTCGGGCGGCCGGGACCTCGGCGCTTGGCAGTGACGGACGGCGTCTCCGCTCTCTGGTCGGTCTCTGGCTTCGGCGCGTAGCGCGCGGCCACGTCCTGAGGAGTGCCCACCAGGTACAGATCGACCACTCGGCCCGAGGCGTCGTCGAACACGAGCACGTCGTGAGGCTGCCGGCCCTCGGTCATCTCCTTGACGACCAGCGCCACTTCGGCCAGCGGCCCGGACGCGATACGGCGCTCGGCGTCGAACGCGGTGTACGTGCTCGTCTCCATGGCGGACATAATTTACCCGGGTAAAACTACACTGTCAATAGGGGGAAAGATGACCTGTGCCGTTAGCTCCGTTTCGAGGGTGCCGGGCGTTTCGGGAGGCGGGCGTTTCGGCCGCGGGTCCGTCCCTCCCTGCTGGATGCGGAAAGGGCCCCGCCGGAGCGGGACCCTCGTCGACTCGGCGTCTTCGCGCCAGGCCGTCAAAACACTCAGAACATGAGGTTGGCCTGACCCATGGTGAAGCTCATCCCGCTGCCGAGGGCGGCCTTGGCGTTCTGGAAGTCGGCCAGGGCGCTCTGCATCAGCGACTTGCGCGTGTTGGACGCGTTCTCGTTGATCGCCTGCTGATTCTTGTCGATACCCTGCTGGATGAGGCTGGCCGCCGTGGGGTTGAGGCCGCGCTCGGTCAGGTCCTGGAGGGCGTCGGCCGCCTCCACGTTGGCGAGGGCCAGCAGGGTGTCGACGGTGGCCCTCGTGCCGGTGGTCCCGCCGCTCACCGAATCGGGGCACTTGAAGCCACCGCCGCCGCTCGCGGCGCCGGACAGGTCGCCCGGGTTCCCGGTCAGGATGGCGAGGATGCCCCCACCTCCACCGCACTTGGAGGAGCTGTTCTCGAGGGAGATGGCGGCGGTGGTCCGCTGGTTGGTGATGTCCAGGTTGAAGCTGGCGTTCAGGACGCGCAGGAACGCCGCCACCTGGTCCGACTCCTGGGGCAGGAGGCTGATCGGGCCGACGCCGGTGTCCGGATCGGCGGCGGGCGAGTTGGCGAAGTAGCTGCTGGAGAAGTAGGCCACCGCCTCCTCGAGGTTGTCGATCACGTGGTTGTGGAACCACGGACCGGAGTCGGCGGCCTCCACGAGCGGCTGGGTGTTGAAGGTGCCGTCGCCGAAGGTCCCGTCGGGGTTGGGTTCCTTGCCGAAGCCGCCGTCGAAGGGGAAGGGGATCAGCGCCCGGGCCGGGTGGGGCACCTGCTCGATGCCGATGTCGAAGTTCCGGTTGCCGCCCCCGTTCTCGTAGTTGGCGCCCGCGTTGCTGTGGCAGATGTTGCACTTGCCGGCGGCGATCGACGGGTTCGAGCCGTCGTTGAGGAAGATCTGGAGACCGGCCTCGGCGTCGGCGTCCGTCAGGGTCACGGCCTGAAGGTCGATGTCCTGAGTCCGTCCGAGCTGGAGCATGAAGGCCTCCATCTTGTCCAGCTCATCCTGGGTCGGCAGCCGGAAGTCCACCCCCTCCACGCGGTTGAGGGTCTTCGTGAAGTGCTGCATCGTGGCCCCGGTCGGGAAGCTGTTGAGGGTGCCGGCGAAGGCGCCGTCGCCGCTGTTTCCGAGCGGGTCCGGCGGCAGAGGGCTCCCCGGCGGCTGGTCGATCGTGGTGGCCAGCGACAGGCTGGCCGGGGTCCCACGCATGACGAACTTGTGGGTCGGGTCCTCTCCTCCGTCCACGTTCTCGAGGATCAGTCCGTACTCGCGCAATAGCAGCGAGATCTCGAGCTGGCTGAGGTTCGGGTCGAACTCCGAGACGAACAGGGGATCGGTGGGCGGTAGGGTGGCGATGAAGTCCGGACTGATCGTCTGGTTGTCCTCGACCGAGTGGCACGAGCCACAGGTGCGGCCGTTGCCTCCGAAGGTCTCCCGGAAGAAGAGGTCCCCACCCTCTCCAACCTCCTGGCTGATGAGACCGTGGGAAATGAGGACCTGTGTGGAGTTGGCGAGGAGCGGGGGCGCTCCCACCAAGGCCACCAGGACGATGGCCAGCCACGGAATGAGACTGCGTGACGCGCTCGAATCGGGCAAACTCATGGCACACCTCCTCACACGAAACGTGGTAGGGAGGGATCGACGGGCATCGCCCAGCCGAGCTCCGGCCAACTTCCCCGAATCGGCCGGGCACCTCGAAGATCCAGCTTTCTCTACCAACTCCGTGCGGGTCGCGCCCGAATAGAAGACAAAATAGTCTGAAATAGATCGATCGCGCGAGTTGCATGCCTTCCCGAGCCAGTTTCCACTGGGGCGCCAGCGCGGCGGCCGCTCGAACGTCGTCGAGAGCTCTCTCGTACGCTTCTTCCTGCCAGTAGAGCGATCCGAGGTTGCGCAGCGTCCGGCTCCGGCCGCCGACGCTCATTAAGCAGCCCGGGCTCGCGGAGAACGGAAGGGCGCCGCCGGGACCCCCCGGGCGCTTCCGCAGCGGCGCGAATCGCACTGTGGCCGAAACGCCGGATACGATTCCGGAATCGCCTCGGGGCCGTCGCCCCGAACCGACCCAGGAGGAACCGACGATGCGCCGCTCGAGCTCGATCGCTACCGTACTCCTCACCCTCGTCCTTTTCGCCGCCCCGGTCGCGCGCGCCCAGAGCGCCGCCCAGACGGACCTGAGCCGCTGGACGCAGCCGG
The DNA here is from genome assembly GCA_963739795.1 of uncultured Acidobacteriota bacterium. Lineage (GTDB taxonomy): Bacteria > Acidobacteriota > Thermoanaerobaculia > Multivoradales > DATKCC01 > CAVUBL01. Next base: position 57,428 of record CAVUBL010000008.1, read on the forward strand.
TGGTCGCCGGAATCCTCCTCCACGTCGCCGGGGAAGGTGCCGCTCACGGTGACGACCTCCACCTTCCGATCCACCAGCGGATCACGATCGAGGCCGTGGCCGTAGACCAGCACGGTCGGACGTACCCGCAGGAGCGCTTCCGGTTCGCCTTCGAGCTGGACCCGTCCTGCCGGGGCCTGGTGGAGCTCAAGGGCATCTCGCGCGGCACGATCACCCTCGAGACCGGACGGCGCAACGGAAGCTGCGAGGCGCTCTACTCGGTGCCCACCAACATGAACCTGGACCGCCACCTGCGGATTCAGGTCGGCGAGGAGAGCCGCCCCGGGGACTCCCGCTGGCAGCCGCTGGCGGTCGACTCCGACGAGGAGCAGGTGGCGCTCTCCCTCTATCGCGCCATCCTGGACCGCGATCCCGACCCGAAGTGGTTGGCCGCTGCAGCCGACGAGATCCGCCGGGAGGGCACCCGCCACCTCGTCCACTCGCTCCTGAACGCCCCCGGGTTCATCGAGCACCGCGGACGCCTCAAGCCGGAAGAGCTGCTGGCCGACTTCTACCGCGGCCTCCTGGGCCGAGACCTCGACGCCTCGGGCCTGAGCACCTACGGCAAGGCGATGCGCCGCGCCCGGTACGAGGTGGTGATCCACCAGATCCTCGCCTCGGACGAGTTCCGCCGACGCGTCGCCCGCCGGCAGGGCTGAGAGAGCTCGCCGGTTCGGCAGCGCCATGAGGTCGGTGCCTGCCAAGTAGGTGCCGGGTGCTTCTTCCGGTTCCGGCCCTGGCTGACCTATGGGCTCGTCCTGGCCTCGATCCTCGCCACCGGGCCGCTCGTCCTGCCGGGACCGGAAAGCGATCTCTCGCAGGGAAGCGGCGCCGAGGCCCCCAGCTCGTCACCTTTGTCCAGGGCCGGCTTGCGCACCTGGGCTGCTTCGGCACGGTCGGGGAGCCGGCTCGGCGCGACGGGACCTACGAGGCCCTCGCCGCCAGCGCAGTCACCGCCTTTCAGCAGGCGAACCACCTCCTGAACGACCCGCGGCTCGACACCCCGAGCGTCGTCCGCCCGATGATCGAGTTCCGCCGCCTCGCGCAGCCGTTCCCGTTCCTCTTCGGGCCCGCTCCCTGCCTGCCACCGGCAGACCCCTAGCCTGGACTCTTCATGAGCCACCTACTCCGAGCCGCAATTGCACGCGATCTCAGGGCGTACTCGCTCTTCGCTCCTCAACGTACTGACCAGTACGCCTGCGTCTCTCATCGCTACGTGCGCCCTGATCTCACGCACACTTGCGGCTCTCGCTACGCCGTCTCGTGAATAGTCCAGGCTAGGAGTCTGCGCGGCAGAAACACGTAGCCGCGCGCAAGGGTCTTACGGGGTGGATCCAAGGCGCGAGGAGGAGGCGATGCAGGGACATCGTGGACGACGAGCAACGCCGGAGACAGCCCGTAACCCCCTTGCGCCCGAAGGGTTGCGGCGGCGTGCGGCCGTCTACTTCGTTCCCGCTCCTCGACGATGGCTCGGCATCGCCTGCGTCGCGGTGCCTCGTATCCGACCCCACGGCGCTCGCAACGCGACTGCGCGTTTCTGCCGCGCAGACTCCTAGGCAAGCCGACCTCCTGAGGGTTCGGGCGCTCCTGGCCAAGGTGCCCGCCCGGGCTCTACCGGCGTCTGACAGCCGGCGGACACCTCCCCGACTCCTGGTGCCGGCGGCTCAGTGGGTCCAGTAGTAGCAGCATCCGGACCAGCAGGAAGCCAACTGTCCGCAATCGCTGTCGAACTGGCAGGAGTCGCAGCTCGTCTCATAGACGCAGCAGCCGTTCTCGCACGTCGCGGGTGGCAGGTCGGGAAAGTCCGGGCAGAACGGGCAGTGATACGACGCGCAACTCGCGCCGATCGATTGCGCATTGGTGAGGGCCGTCTGGAACAAGGGCGCGCCGCCGAAGATCCCCGCCACCTCCTGGGCCGTCATCTCAGGGGCGGTGGTGACCCCCGCGGCACCGGGAGCCGTGCCGCCGGCGGGGTTGGCCATCAACGGGAGGGCCAGCAGGGAAAAGAGGGCGGCGGCGAGAACGAGGGGACGAGATCGAGAAAGCATGAGGGTCCTTTCTGCGCAGAATTTGCGCGATACAGACACACCACATATACTACATGTCAACGAAGCATGAAGTCAAGAGCCTGACTCAGGCCGGTGGCCGGTGGAGAGCATCCAGGGCGACTCTCGCCGTCAGGACCAGTGGTCCGTCACCTCTCCATTGACGTGTCCTGGTGGCCCTTCACGCCGCTGGTGGCGTGGCTCCTCCTCGACGTAGGCCTCGCTACGCCTGCGTTGGAGCGCCTGGCCAGCGACGCGAAATCCTCGCCAGATACCCTGTCAATTGAAGATGGATGGACCGCTAGCGGCCCCGCGCCAGCCGCCCGAGCTCGGCGACGGTCCGGTCGATGTCCTCCTCCGTCGTCCGGTAGCTGGTGATGCAGGCGCGCACCAGGAGCGGGCCGCGGGCGATGCGGATGGGCGACATCCAGGCGATCTGCTCCGCGTGCAGCCGGGCGACCAGGCGGCGCACGTCGAGACCCGGGCGGGTGAAGCAGACGATGGGGAGCGGCGTGTCGTTGGCGATCGTCCAGTCTTCCGCCTCCAGGCGGCTCCGCAGGCGCTCGCCGATCCGGGTCTGGTGCTCGATCCGTTCGACGATCCCCGGGAACCCCGCCTCGGCCAGGGTCATGAAGAGCTTCAGGCCGATGAAGCGCCGCGACCACTGGAGGGAGTGGGAGAACGGGTCCTGGACCTCGGCGCCGCGTCGGGCGGCCGGCATGTAGGGCGTGCGCAGGCCGAAGGCCGCCTCGAGAGCCGAGGGCCGGCGGCAGAAGAACATCCCTGCCCCCATGGGCACCGACAGCCACTTGTGCGCGTCGAAGGTCAGGGAGTCGGCGCGCTCGAGGCCCGCCAGGTGGCGCCGGAGCCGAGGCGAGAGGGCCGCCGCGCCGGCCCAGGCGGCGTCCACGTGGAGCCAGAGCCCCTCGCGGGCGCACAGCTCGGCCACCCCTTCGAGGGGATCGATGGCGCCGCTGGCGGTGGTGCCGGCGGTGGCCACCACCAGGAAGGGCCGCAGCCGGCTCCGGCGATCGGCCGCCACCTGCGCCTCCAGGTCTTCGAGCTTCATCCGGCCGGCGGCGTCGGTCCGCACGCGGGCGACCGCCTCGTCGCCCAGGCCGGTGACCCGCGCCGCCTTGTGGATCGAGTGGTGGCCCTCCCCCGAGAGGTAGAGCCGGGGCTCACCGGGCAGGCCCCGCACGCCGGCCCCGGCCCACTCCGGGAAGGCGTCGGCCAGGGCCGCCACGACGCCGGTAAGGTTCGCCTCGGCGCCGCCGCTCGTGAAGTGGGCGGCGGTCGCCTCCGGGTCGAAGCCGAGGCGCTTCGCGATGGCCTGGAGCGTGAAGCGCTCGATCTCGTTGGCGGCGGGGGAGTGGGACCAGGCGGCGAGCTGCGGGTTGAAGGCGGCGACCAGGGTGTCGGCGATCACCGAGGCCGGGGTGACGCTGGGGTTGAACAGGCCGAAGTAGCGCGGGTGGGTGACCTGCACCTGCCAGCGCTCGAGCATGTCGGTGACCTCCTCGACCACCCGCGGCAGGGGCATGGCGCGCTCGAGGTCGAAGGTCTCGGCCAGGTGGCGGCGCACCTCGCCGGCCGGCACGGCGGTGGCCACCGGGCCCTCGGCGATGCGCCGCTCGAGGGCCTCGATCCGGGGAGCCAGGTCGTCGAAGAGATCACTCATGTCGGCAACTGTATTCGCTCGGGCGCCCAGCGCAACCGTTCGGGCGGGCGGGTCGTCCAACGGGTGAACGGGAAGGACATCCAAGGACGATGAACCGGGAGATACCATGAGCTACGAGCACGTCTGGGCGGTGATCGGCCTTCTGACCCTCCTCGCCGGAGTGGCGCTGGCGGTCTGGGCTCGGCACCTTCGGGAGACGAAGAAAGTGGCGCTGCGGGAGATGATCCACCAGGAGCGGATGGCTGCGCTGGAGAAAGGGGTGACCCTCCCCGAGCTGGCGCCGGACGTGGCCGCCGGTCTCGGGGAGGTGGTGAGCGGAACGGCCTGGGTGCACTCGGCGGCCCTCCTCGCCGGTCTGGTCCTGCTCGTGGGAGGCGCCGGGACGATGGTGTCCCTCCTGCTCATCGTACCGGGGACCGGGGTGGGCGATCTGTACTACCTGTGGCCTGTGGGCTTGATCCCCGCGTCCGCCGGCATCGGTCTGCTCCTCTACTACGCCCTCGACCGCCTTCTCGGGTCATCGCCGGGGCGCTGAGGACGCCGCCATGACGGGAACCCTCACCTGGCCGACTCCGACCCTCGCCGTCCTCGCGGTGCGCCGGGGCGGGAGAGCGGGGGGCGCCGGTGCCCGCCTCCAACTCGGAGCCGCTCCTGCCTTCGAAGAGCTGGTGGCGCGGGAGAAGGAGCGGGTCTTCCGCGTGGCGCTCTCGGTCCTCGGGCCGGGGGGCGAGGCGGAGGCCGAGGACGTGGCCCAGGAAGCGTTCGTCCGGGCCTACCGGAGCCTCCCCTCCTTCCGAGGCGAGAGCCGGCTCTCCACCTGGATCTACCGCCTGGCCTTCAACCTGGCGGTGGATCACCGGCGCCGCCTCGGCCGCCGGCGCGAAGACGGCGACGCGGACCAGGCCGAGGCGCTTCCGGATCCGTCCCCGGCCAGCGATCCCTACCGCGTGGCGCGGCAGGACGAGCGTTCGCGCGCCGTCCGCCGGGCCCTCGAGGATCTGCCCGAGGAGCGGCGGGCGGTCCTCCACCTTCATTACTGGATGGGCCACACCGTGGCCGAGATCGGCGAGCTCCTGGACCTGCCCGCCGGCACCGTCAAGTCTCATCTCCACAGAGCCCGAGAGACCCTGAGAGAGGAGCTGGACGATCGTGACCTCTGATCGAACGGTGGATCGAAACGAAGGCCCCCCGGGGCGGGGGAGCAAGCCCCGCGGACCGGAGGCGCTCGACGCCCTCCTGGCCCGCACCTTCGAAGGGGAGCCCGTGCCGCACCTGTCTTCTGGCTTCGAGGCTCGCCTCGAGCGGCGGCTCGCCGAGGAGGGGCTCCAGCCCGCCGGCGTCCGCCGCCGCACCCTGCCGGCCCGGGCCCGGTGGCTCCTGGCCGCCTACTGGGTGGCGGCGACAGTCTTATGCACGGCGGTCCTGGTCTCGAGCGAGCTGGCACCGGGCGCCCGTCTGTCCGCGGCCTGGCCGGCGCTCGCCACGCTGCTCGTCACAGTGGCCGCGCTCGCGCTGCCGTACGCGGCGCTCCGGAGGGTGGGAGTGTCGTGGGCGACCGTCCTACGGTGCGCCCTGGGGAGATGAAGACCCCTGAGGGCCGAGAGCGGCCCTCCAGGGGTCTGGGACCCTCAGCAGCACTCACAGCCGCCGGGACCCTGGCCAAAATGGCCCCCCGCGGGAGCGCAAATCTCCGCGCAGTACGCGACGGCGCAGCTCAGGCTCGCCTCCGTGCGGACGCCGGGGATGCCGGCGGCGACTGGCAGTGTGGGCGCCTGGAGCTGGATCTGGGCCTGGGGTGCCGGGGTCACGAGGGCCTGGGCGGGCGCCGGGGTTGCGGGGTTGGCCACCGCGGGCGCGGGTGCCTGGGCGCCGGCCGGCGCAGGTGCGGGGCCGGCGGCCCACAGGGCAGGCGCGACGGCGAGGGCGAGAACGGCGAACAGGGCGACACGTGCAACTCGACGAGAGCGCATGGAGAACCTCCTTTTCAATGGATAGGGTTTGCGAAACAGGTCGCTAGTGTAAGCGAACAGACGCGACTACGTAAAGTTAGGTAGTCAGTAGTGCCGCCGAAGCTGTGCGACGGCGTCGAGGCGGGCACGGTCACCCACGGGGTCCCCCCGAGTGACGGGGGCCGGGGGCCGGGGGCCGGCTCAGGTGGGCGTGGCGCCGATCAGCTCGCAGAAGGCGGTGAGGTCGATGTTGCCGCCCGAGACCACGGCCACGACCGGTCCCTCGGTGCCGAGCTTGCCCGTGAGGGCGGCGGCCACGGAGAGGGCGCCGGCGCCCTCGGCGATCACCCGGGAGCGCTCGGCGAGAAGGCGCATCGCCTCGCGCACCTCGTCCAGGCTCACCACCACGACCTCGTCCAGGACCTGGCGCATCCGCTCCCACATTCGGGGGAAGAGGCTCTTGCCACCGGCGCCGTCGACGAACGAGGCGGTCCACTTGGGGAACGCCTGAGGGGAGCCCTCGAGGAAGGAAAGCGCCGCGGGCGAGGCGGTCTCGGGCTCCACGCCGATCACCCGGACCCGCGGGTCGAGGGCCTTGACCGCGGCGCCGATCCCGGAGGTCAGGCCGCCGCCTCCGACCGCCGCGGCGACCACCCGCGCGCCGGGCAGGTCCTCGAGCACCTCGACCCCGATCGAGGCGTTGCCGGCGATGAACTCGTGGTCGTCGAAGGGGTGGACGAAGGTGCCGTCGATCCCCGGGTAGGCGCGCGCCTCCATGGCCTGCCAGCAGTCGTCGAAGGGGGCCGGGATCAGCCGGGCGCCGAGCTCGCGCATCCGCCGGAGCTTGGTCTCCGGCGCCGTGTCGATGACCAGCACCTGGGCCGGCACCCCGGCGGCGCGGGCGGCGTAGGCCACCCCCTGGCCGGCGTTGCCGGCGCTGATCGTCCACACGCCCCGGGCGCGCTCGGCCTCGGGCAGTGTGGCGACGGCGTTGGCGGCGCCGCGGATCTTGAAGGCGTTGATCGGCTGGAGGTTCTCGAGCTTGAGCCAGATCTCGGGGCTCGAGGTGCCTTCGAGGCGAACCAGCGGGGTGCGGACGGCGGTGCCGGCGATGCGCCGCTGGGCGGCGCGGATCTCGTCGAGGGTCGGGAGGCGGGGAGGAGCGAGCTCGGGCATGGCCGGGACATCATAGAGGAGAGGGGGCCGAACGCTGCCGGTTGGAGTAGGGTTGGCACATGGCCCTCGGCATTCCGTCCGACTCGCCCTGGGTTTGCCGCTGGCGCTGGGCCGATCGGCCCGGGCTCGAGGCCCTGGTCGTCTCACGGGAGGCGGATCACCTCGTCGCCGCGAGCCGTGTTCTCGTCCTCCTCGACGGCCAGCCGCTGGAGGTCGCCTACAGGCTCACGTACGACCGGGAATGGCGCTTCCTGTCGGGCGCCGTGCGCGCCTCGGCGGGCGGAGCGGACGAAACCGACGAGGCTGGGCGCGGGCTCGAGCTCGTCCGGGCCGAAGACGGCGCCTGGCGGGTGAACGGCGAGCCGCGGCCGGACCTGGCCGGCTGCTCGGACCTCGACGTGATGGTGACGCCGTTCACCAACACTCCGCCCCTCTGGCGTCTCGACCTCGCCCCCGGCGAGGGTCGAGAGCTCCGAGTGGCCTGGGTGCGCTTCCCGGATCTCGCCGTCACCCCGGTGCGCCAGGAGTACCGGCGCCTGGGCGAGGACGAGCCGCCGAGCCGGTTCCTCTACCGCAACCTCGAGTCCGGCTTCGAGGGCGAGCTCACGGTGGACGGGCACCGCCTGGTCGAGACCTACGGCCCCTGGCAGCGAGTCTGAGAGCCGGGTGCGGATCCGAGTTCAGGCGCAGCGCGGTATAGTGAATTCACATATCCGCCGCCGGGAGGTCCTCCGTGTCCGCCGTGAATCCTCCATCCCGCCTCTCCCGAGACTCTCTCGCGATCGCGCTTCTCATGGCGGCGTCCGGCGCCCTGGCCGCGGCCCCGGCCGCCGCCCAGCCGGCGTCGATCCTCAAGGACATCGCCACCACCGGGGTCAACATGGGCGGGATCGATCCCACCGAGCTCATCGAATTCGACGGGGCGCTCTACTTCTTCGCCGACGACGGCATCGACGGCCGGGAGCTGTGGCGCTCGGACGGCACCGAGGTCGGCACCTGGCGGGTCCGGGACATCTGCTCGGGGCAGTGCGGATCGAGCTTTGCGACGGAGCTCGTCGTCTTCCAGGGCGAGCTCTATTTCGAGGCCGACGACGGGGTCCACGGCCGGGAGCTGTGGCGCTCCGACGGCACCGAGGCGGGGACCGAGCTGGCGGTGGACGTCGTGCCCGGGGAGGAGTCGTCGGGGCCCTGGTGGCTCACTCCGTTCGGCGACAAGCTGGTCTTCGTCGCGAAGTCGGCGGACGGATGGGAGCCCTGGGTGACGGACGGAACACCCGGCGGCACGGTCGAGCTGGCGGACGTCAACCCCGGCGCCGGCGACTCGTGGCCTTCCTCGCTCACCGTCTGGAAGGGCGCCGTCTGGTTTGCGGCCTACGACCCCGCCCATGGCTATGAGCTCTGGACCTCCGACGGCACGCCCGGCGGTACCCACCTGTTCGAGGACATCCAGCCGGGGCCCTCCGGCAGCGTCGACTTCGACCAGAGCCCGCTCACCCACTTCTACACGCCGACGCCGGTCGGTGACGTGCTCGTCTTCTCGGCCGACGACGGAGTCCACGGAGACGAGCTCTGGGCGACCGACGGCACCGTGGCGGGCACGACCCTCCTCGCCGATCTCGAGCCCGGGAGCCAGGGCTCCTACCCCCGCGACTTCACGTCCTTCGGCGGAGCCCTCTTCTTCGAAGCCGAGCCGTCGGCCACCGGCCGGGAGCTGTTCCGGACAGACGGGACGAGCGCCGGCACAGGCCTGTTCGAGGACCTGGTACCCGGCACGAACGGCTCCTTTCCTTACGGGCTCACGGCCGCCGGTGACCACCTCTTCTTCTCGGCGACCGACGGCTCCGACGGCCAGGAGCTGTGGGTGAGCGATGGGACGCCCGGGGGGACGATACAGGTCGAGGACATCGATCCGGGCTCCGAGGGCGCACTGGCTTGGACGCTCTCCTTCAGCATCCATGCCTTCGGAGATCGGCTTCTCTTCGACGCCGACGACGGGACCCATGGGCTGGAGCCGTGGGTGAGCGACGGGAAGCCGGGTGGAACCCATATGCTGGGCGACGTGAACCCCGGCAGTGGCTCGGCATTCCAGGTCCTCCACACCTATTTCCTGCCCGGGACTCTCGGCAACGACGCGCTCTTCTTCGCCTTCGATCCCGTCCACGGCTGGGAGCTTCGCCGGAGCGCAGGCGCCGCCTCCGGCGCGACCCTCGTTCGGGACATCCACCGTCAGGCCTCGTCGATCGCCCAGGATTTCGACTTCCTGTACACCGAGATGAAGGACGTGGCCGGCACCCTCTTCTTCGTCGCAAAGGACCCGGACCACGGCCTCGAGCCCTGGGCGACGAACGGTACCGAGGCGACGACCCGCCGGGTCCGGGACCTGACGCCTGGGCCGGACTCGGGTGCCCCACGGTGGCTCAGCCGCCTCGGCTCCTTGCTCATCTTTGACGGGCGCGCCGACGGCAACGACGAGCGGCTCTGGACCAGCGACGGGACGGAGGCGAACACCACGGCTATCACGGGAGCCTCTCCGGAGCCGGAAGGCGGCGGCTACATCACGCCGTTCGAGGGCCAGGTCTACTTCTACGGGCACGAGGCTGGCGTGGGCTACCACCTGTGGCGGAGCGACGGCACCGGCGCCGGCACGCACCCGTTCCCCGAAGGGTCGCCAATCCAGAACGTCTGGGACCTGGCGATTGGCGGAGGCCACCTCTTCATCGCAACCTACGACCAGCTCTGGGTCACCGGCGGCGACGCCGCCTCGACCGAGAAGCTCGCCGACGTCACGGCACGCGATCTGGCGGCCGCCGGCCCGCTGCTCTTCTTCTCCGGCGACGACGGGGCGAGCGGCCCCGAGCTCTGGGTGAGCGACGGGACGCCCGCCGGAACGCGCCGCGTGCTCGAGCTCCAGGCCGGAGCGGCGGGCGGAGTGGTGCCGGCCTGGGACCTGAGCTCTCGGCTGCCCCTTCCGAACGACACCGGCATCGTCGGCGTCGCTTCGCCCCCCTCGGCCTTCTTCGTCGGCGACGACGGCGTCCACGGCCGCGAGCTCTGGTGGAGCGACGGCACGGCGGCCAACACCCGTATGCTCGGCGACCTCCGGGCTGGCCCCCTGGGCTCGGACCCGCGCTACCTCACCGTGGTCCGGGGAGTCGCCTACTTCGAGGCCGACGACGGGGTTCACGGCGCCGAGCTCTGGCGAAGCGACGGCACCGAGGCCGGCACGTACCTGCTCGCCGACCTTGAGCCCGGCCCGGCCTCCTCGATCCCGGACTCGCTGACCAACGTCTACGGCACGCTCTTCTTCTCGGCCTGGCGCTCCACCGACGGAAGGGAGCTCTGGCGGAGCGACGGCACGGAGGCCGGAACGGTCCTCGTCCAGGACATCAACCCCGGCCCCGACTCCTCGAGCCCGGCCTACTTCACGACCTCGGGCGGCCGGCTCTACTTCATCGCCAACGACGGCACGCGGGGCTTCGAGCCCTGGTCGATGCAGGCGATCCCGCCCCGGCTCCTGGCGACCAAGGTGGTGAGCGGCGACCTCCGGGCCGGCGGCCACGCCACCTACCTCATCACCCTTTCGAACCCCGGGGACTTCGACCTGGTCGACGAGCCCGGCGACGAGCTGGTGGACCCTCTGCCCGACGGGCTGACCGCGCTCTCCGCCACGGCCGACGGCGGCGCTGTCACCGTCGACCCCGACGGCCGGACGGTGCGGTGGAACGGCGGGGTGCAGGCGGGCGGCACGGTCGCGATCACCATCGAGACGGCCATCGCCCTGGACGCCGAGGGCAAGCTCCTGGTGAACCAGGCCCAGATCGCCTACGACGCCGACGGCTCGGGCGACAACGAGACCCACGCCGTCAGCGACGACCCGGCCGGCGACGGCGGGGCCGATCCCACCCAGTTCGTGGCGGGCCGGCCCTTCGTGGCCACCATTCCGGCCCTCGGCCCCGGCGGCCTCGCCCTCCTCGCGCTCCTCCTGGCCGCCGGCGGTCTCGCCCTCTCCCGACCGCGGTAGGGCGGCTCCGGCCCGGCCCGATCGGCCCCCGGGGAGCCCACCCACTACGCTGGTGGGCAAGCCCCATCTGCGAATCGCCGAAAGGAGGCCGAGCATGAGCGTGCACGAGATGAACATCGAAGGCCGGTGGTGTGGAGCCACCTCCGGAGCCACCCGGGAGGCGATCGATCCAGCGAAAGGCGAGCCGTTCGCCGAGGTCGCCTGGGGTGGGCGCGACGATGCTCGCCGGGCCGTCGAGGCGGCCAACCGGGCCCATCCCGCCTGGTCGGCCACGCCGCTGTGGGAGCGCGCGGACCACCTGATCCGGATCGCCGACCAGCTCGAGGCCCGGAGCGGCGAGATCGCCGACGTGCTGTGCCGCGAGCTCGGCAAGCCGCGCCACTCCGAGGCCGCCATCGAGGCCGAGGCCTTCGTCCCCGTCTGCTACCGCCAGGCCGCCGAGCTGGCCCGCTACCAGGAGGGCGCCGCCTTCCTCGGGCGCGACCCCCACAAGCGGCTGATCTCCGCGCGCCGGCCGCGGGGCGTGGTCGCCGTGATCACCCCCTGGAACTTCCCGGCCATGATCCCGAGCGAGTACATCCCCTACGCCCTGGTCCAGGGCAACACCGTGGTCTGGACGCCGGCCCCCACCGCCGCCGTCACCGCGACGACGCTCATGGGGATCTTCGCGGACGCCGGCCTGCCCGAGGGCGTCGTGAACCTGGTGATCGGCCCCGGCGCCGAGGTGGGGGACGAGCTGGTGGTGAGCCCGGACACCCACGCCGTCGCCATGACGGGGAGCACCGCCACCGGGCGGCTCATCGCCTCGCGCTGCGGCCTGAAGCCCCACCTGCTCGAGCTGGGCGGCAACGGCCCGGCGGTCGTGCTTCCGGACGCCGATCCGGAGAAGGCGGCCCGGGCGATCGCCCCGGCCTGCTTCTTTGCCGCCGGCCAGGTCTGCTCGGCGGCCGAGCGGATCTTCGTGCCGGGGGAGCTGGAGTCGGACTTCGTCGAGGCGATGGTGGAGGCGAGCCGCGCCTGGGTGACGGGCGATCCCTGGCAGGAGTCGACCACCATGGGACCCCAGAACAATCCGGGCGTGGTGGAGAAGATGACCGGCCACCTGGAGGACGCCGTGGGCAAGGGTGCCCGAGTGGTGGAGGGCGGGGGCCGCCCCGACCGGCCCGGCTACTTCTTCGAGCCCACGGTCCTCGTAGGCTTCACCGAGGACAGCCTGGTCAACACCGAGGAGGCTTTCGGCCCGATCGGGCCGATCCGCTCCTACTCGAGCGAAGAGGAGGCCTGGCGGCTCATCGACTCGTGCGACATGGGCCTCGCCTCGTCGCTCTTCACCGAGGACCTGGACCGGGCCTGGCGCTGGGCCGAGAGGCTGCGCACCGGGCTCGTGGTGGTCAACGACAACTCCAACTACTGGGAGCCCCACGTGCCCTTCGGCGGCATGTCGGGCACGGCGAGCGGCGTCGGGCGCCTCGGCGGCCGGCAGGTGCTGGAGTTCATGGGCGACCTCCAGACGATCGCCTTCCACGTGGCCGGGCCGGCGGACGTCTGATCCGGTCGAGCTCGTGACGAACGAGCCGAGTTTCATGGTTTGCAGAGAGATCGTGGGAGGCGGCGTCCCCTTCCCCCCCGTGGGGTGGGAAGGGGAACGAGGGGTTGCGGGGGGCATCCGATGAATCCACCGGTCTGGAAGAGCCGTGCAGGTGAGCGCAGTCTCGACCGCTGGACGTGGTTGGGGGACCCGCGGCTCCCGAAGTCGCGAACGCTCAAGATGTTTCATCGGTTCGAGGCGGAGCCTCGTTAAGGTAAGGTCGCGGCCCATGACGCGATCGACGCGATCCTTCGCCAGCGACAACGTGGCCGGCGTGCACCCGGAGGTGCTGGCGGCGATCACCCGGGTCAACCGGGGCGACGCCCGGGCCTACGGGGCCGACGAGCACACGGCCCGGGCCGTGGCGCGGATCCGGGAGGTGTTCGGGGCCGAGACCGAGGTGCTCTTCACCTTCGGCGGCACCGCCGCCAACGTCCTCGGCCTCGCCGCCGTCACCCGGCCCACCGAAGCCGTGGTCTGCGCCGCCTCCTCGCACATGTGGCAGGACGAGTGCGGCGCCCCGGAGCACTTCCTGGGGGCCCGGCTGGTGCCCGTCGAGGCGCCCAAGGGCCGGCTGACGCCGGAGCGGGTGCGCCGTCACCTCGAGGCCGAGCGCGGCGTCCACCAGTCGCGCCCGCGGGTGCTCTCCATCACCCAGGCGACCGAGTGGGGCACGGTCTACCGGCCCGAGCAGATGGCGGAGCTCGCCGGCCTCGCCCACGAGCACGGCCTGCTCCTCCACGTCGACGGAGCCCGCCTCGCCAACGCCGCCGCCGCCCTGGGCGTCTCCCTGGGGGCGATCAGCCGCGAGGTCGGCGCCGACCTCGTCTCCTTCGGCGGCACCAAGGTCGGCCTGCTGGCCGCCGAAGCGGTCCTCTTCCTCACGCCCGCCGCGGCCCACGACGCCCCCCGGGTGCAGAAGCAGGGCATGCAGCTCGCCTCCAAGATGCGCTTCCTCGCGGCCCAATTCGAAGCGCTCCTGGAGGGCGACCTCTGGCTGCGCAACGCCCGCAACGCCAACGAGATGGCCGCCCTCCTCGCCGAGCGCCTCGCCGCCGTGGACGGCCTCGAGCTGGCGGTGCCGGTGGAGACCAACGCCGTCTTCGTCAGCGTCGACCCCGAGCGCCTCCCGGCCTTCCGCCGAGCCACCGGCCTCGAAGTCTGGGACCCCCCGCGCTCCATCGTCCGCACCATGACCGCCTTCGACACGACCGAGGAGGAGGTCGAAGCCTTCGCCGGGCTGGTGGCCCGGGCGCTCAGTCAGCACTGAAAACACTGCGCGTTGGGCAAGCCGGCTTGCTGGGGATCTCTGGAAAGAGGCCGAGGAGCAGCCCTGTTCAGAGAGATAGCCATTCAGCAGGCTCTGCGGTACTATGGCAGTGGCCACTACCGCAGCAGACGACATGGGCGTCCAACGTCCCTCTCGGAGCCTCGGTGGATACGGAGAGAACCTCGTGCAGAGAGCACGGTGTCCCAAAAAGCCGTGATTGAGATGCCCCTGAGATTTCAACTCTTGCTCGTGAGCCTCGCGTTGCTCTTCCTAGCTGTCCCTGGGTTGGTAGCCCAGCCCGCTGTCCATTGCCGCATCTCGGATGCCTCGTTGCTACCGGTCTACGCGACCCAAGGGAGCTGGTCTCCAGACGGCTCGAAGCTTCTCCTCGTCGACCCTGCCAAGAACGAGGTGTACATGTATGGAGGGGCCGACTTGGAGTACTTGGGAACCATGCCACCGCCTGCCTTTGTCGGCAAGAACGCTTTCTACCCGGTCAGCGTACGGCCGGTAGGCAATGAGCTGCTCGTGGAAGGTTATCCGCAGCGGCTACTGCTTCTCGGGGATCGCTACCAGGTCAAGAGCGCCCTTCACCCGCTCGACATCACAGTCACAAGCAAGAAGCCGGTCAAGCGGGATCAGGTGAAGTCGCTCTGGAATTGGACGGTCGCCGGCGATGACATCGTGGCCTGTAGCGACATCGAGAAGGCCGACCACTCATGGGTCACTGGCATCGTCCGGTTCCCGATGAAGGACTCCACGCACTTCCAGCCACTTGAGACTTCCGACTACCAGAACATGGAGTGGGTCTTCTGTCGATTGGGGTTTCCCTACTTCGCGTCCATTGGTGGCAACGCGTACGTGCTCCTGTTCCGTGGACAGCCGGGCATCTACGAGAGCTCCCCGGGAGCCAAGACGCTCCGCCGCCTCGACTACGCACCCAAGATCCTCCAACCGGTGCAGTTGCCGGAGTTCAGCTCACGGTTGGAATTCGCCGCCGCGACGATGAGGGCTGTCGAGGAGACGAGCATGCCGGTTGGGATCTACGGATGGCAAGGTTCGCTCTACGTCCTCTACCGGCAGTTCGACCACGAGGCTACGAAATGGGTGCTTCATCAGGTCGACCCAAAGAGCGGGAAGCTGCTCGGGCGCTCCGACATCGAAGTTGACGCGACCCATCTCATGCTCATCCCCGGCGAGAAGCACTGGGCATTGGTTCAGAAAGGGCCCGCGCTCAGGCTGGGGGAGGAGAGGACCGAGGCAATCCGCGTGATCGACGTCAGCGCGATTCCGCAGCCACTGAGCGGCGAGCTGTGCCCCAACTCAGCGGGGCCAAGCCCGGCGAAGAGATGACATGGACGACAGCCCCTCTGACAACTTGGGAGGCGAGCCGAAATGCCAAGAAGGCATGCCTTAGAGTGATTAGACGCTCGCCAGTCTCCCTGAGTGAACGCGCTGAGCTATCAGGCTTGGTATCGAAGCAGGGTGAGGCCGCTCGGGGCGGCCCAGAGCTCCTCTGTCTTGGGGCCCATCGCACCCGCTGGCGGCCTCGCGGAAGTGGCCGGGATCTTTGCCGATGCTCAGGGCGAGGACTGGTCTCATGTCTCGTTCTCCTCGGACTCCTCTGGGCCCAAGGCTGTTCCTGCCCTGGACCGGGCCGCGTCAGCCCGGTAGAACTTCGGAGCTGGCACTTGCCCGACGACCTCGCTGAGAGACAGGTGCAGTTGACCAGTCTCTGGCTGACCGGTCCGGTGGACCGGATCGACTGGCTAAGCCGTGGGCTCGAGGAACTGCACCTTAGGGGACACAGGTCCGGCGCCTGAGAGGCCTCCCACCGAAGCTTCGCACCCTGGATCTTTGCGGCTCACAGATCTCGGAGTGGGATGCGTTCCCGGGTTCGCTGACCACTCTTGAGCTCCAGTCCACCAAGCTGGCGAAAATCGACCAACTACCCACGAAGCTTGGATTCCTGGGAATAGGGGGTACGGCTCTCGAGGGTTTCCAGTTCGAGGAGTTCCCGGCGTCTCTAGACACGCTGGAGCTAGCCAGCAGCCCGAATCTGAATGACGAACTCCCAGCCACTGGTGACAACCTCAAGAGCCTGATCGTAGAGGGATATCTGCCCTCGGGTCTCCTGGGCTCACTTCCTCCGGGCCTGGACTCTCTGATCCTGGAGGCGACGACCGCACCTGAGCTCTCTCAGCTTCCCCGGTCACTGCAGCATCTGGCCCTGCTTCGCAATGACGCTCTTTCGCGGGTGGAGTGGCCGGAGAACCTCTCTACCCTTTGGATCGACCGGATGCACGGAGTTGCCCTGCAGCCGTTGCCCGACACGCTGGTGGCACTCAAAGTGCAACGGTCGTCGGTCGCTCTACCGAGTCGATGGCCCCCTCACCTCCGGCGGCTCGAGCTCCACTCAACGCGCTTGGACTGGACCACAATCCCGAGAACTCTCGAGGCGTTGATCCTCGACGACTCAGACTTGCCCGACAGGGAGGTACCCGACAAGATCGAACTACCACCGGACCTCAAGACACTGACACTCCAGTTTGGCGAAAGGCCCCCAGGGGCCTATTTTGGGCGAATGCTCACGGCTTTGGCAGGGGTGAAGACGACCCTAGTCTCCCTCTCTCTGAACCGAGTTCCAGGTGGCGGAGACTTCTCCGGCTTCTCGTCCCTGCGGAGTCTGACTCTTCGGACGGCCGCGGATCTGTCGGATCTCAAGCTACCGCCAAAGTTGAAAATCCTGGAGATCCATGGGCCGATCGAGGAACTCCCGGAGCTCCCGCCGTCACTCCAGGAGCTCGATCTCACGGGCTGTGCCACGCTCACGAGCGTGCCAGACCTCTCCTCGTACGAGAGCCTGAGAAGGCTCTATCTTGGCGACACCGGACTGACAAGCTTGCCGGCGCTTCCGGGCAAGCTGCAGACGCTGGATCTCTCTGGGACGGGAATACGGGCACTCGGGCGCCTTCCCGACGGGCTTCGGGACCTAGTCATCAGCGCCGGACAAATCAAGGCCCTCGGTGCTCTCCCGGTCGGGCTGCGTAAGCTCCAGTTCCTCTCCGAGGACGGCCTAGACCCTTGCAGGGAGCCAGACCTCGAGGAGTGGTGGAGGGATGATGCCCCGGGGTAGGCTTTTTGGTTTCCCTCTGCTTGAAAGGCGCTCTCGCGCGTCCCCCGGACGTAGGGAAGGAGGAGGCGAAGAGCCTTCTACCTCTCTCCGTGCGGACGAGAGCACCATTGGCAAATGGATCCTTGCATTCGTCACAGCCTGTGCATTTGTTGGAATCTCTGCGGTAACGACCGATCAAGCTACCCTTCTTGCTGGCAGGACTGTAGTTCTCTCACACCTCGACGTACAGGTCCCTGTTTTCGGTTTCTTCTCGCTAGCGCCGCTCATTCTTGTCCTGTTCCACCTGGTGGCTCTCATCGTTCAGTCCTTCTTTCGAGAGGAGCTGACTCGGAAGGCTGACGCCTCGGGGCGGGTGATCGAGGAGACAGTAGCCCCGGCTGGTGGCCATCGACTCGCTGATTTGCTCGGGGTCTCCTTGGCGGCACGGATGCTGGCTCCACTCGAGCTTCTTGACGATAGCTCGTTGCGCCGCCTGATCCTCAGCTTGATGTTCCTGGTTGTTAATGTCATTCTTCCGTTGGTAGTCTTGCTCGTGGTCGAAGGCCAGTTTCTTCCTCGACATTCTGCTCTTGTACTTCCACAGTTCCTTCTCGTCTTGGACGCGGTGCTGATAATCTACTTTGTTCCGATGATCTTGGCGCCGGTCCCGAGGCGGTACCGGTGGCGGTGGTGGATCGGCCTTTCGTCTCCCCGATCTTATTCCTCCTCTCGGTCCTTAAGTCAGGAAGGTCGTGTGGTCGTCGTGGCCTTAGGTGGAGGGAGGTCGTCCGCTGGGCTGCAGACTCACTTGGCGGTTGTCAGTTCTAGCGATCATCGCGTTCGTCCTTTGGATTGGTTTTTGCGTTATGGAGAATCCCACTGACGTCGAGTGCGGAAGGCGAACCCCGACGTGGCCGCTGCACGGCTGGCCGAGGTTCCATCTAGACCTTTCGGGTAGCACATTCAGCCATCCGCAGAACCTCAGCTTGGTGGGCCAGGATCTTCGTTGTGCGAACTTCACGGGCCTGGACCTGGAAGGTGTCGACTTCCGCTATGCCGACTTGAGAGGCAGCGTCTTCGATCATGCGGATCTGAAGCAGGCTCGGTTCGGGCCGACATCTTTCGGGCGTCAAGGGACAACGAACAGGCCATGAGCGCAGGCGAACTGATGCCCGGGGTGCCTCCTTCCATCTGCCGACCTAAGGGGAGCTAGCCTGGATGAGGCCGACCTGAGGTACGCGGACTTGGAGGAGGCTGATCTCAGCGCCGCCTCTCTGCGTCACACGCTCGCTGCAGCGAACCGACTTGACAGATAGCCTCCTGGTCGCAACCGATCTCGATGGCGCGTGGGTGGACGGGGCTACGTTGTCTCCGGACCAAGATCGTTTGCTCCTCAGCGAAGCATGCAAGCATGTTTCTGGTAAGCGCTCGCGCGGCAGAGTTTATGGACTCGGACTTCACGGGGGCACTGACATCGGGTGCAGATTTGGGAGGCGCGAGTCTGTCACGCGTCTGAGGGTTGGCACTTCGACGACCAGTTCCTTGCGAGGGCCGAGCTCGGGTCCATTGTCCTCAGTCAGAGTGCCAAGAGTAGTTGGGCCGGAGTTCCTGAGCCGACCTCGCTTTGGTTCGAAGCGGCCCAACGCTCTGCCATCTTCGCATTCCTCGGATTTCCGGGGCGCTCGATTCCAAGGACTTGTCTGGCGTGGAGAAAAGGCCTTCAAGTTGCTCGTCTCGACAGGAGTTTGAGGGCCTGGAAAAGGTGGCCGAGGCGGGGCCCCTGCCGACCGAAGAGATACTGGCTCGCTGCAAAGACTCGGTGTCCTGGATTCTCGGCAACGCCACCTATCCCAAGTGCGACGTGCTTCGGGCCACCCGAGACGAGGCTCTTGCTTTCCTCGAGTCTATTCGGGAGGACGAGCACTCCCTTTCATCCGGAGGGTGTTCGGCGTGCCGAAGGTCGCGCCGCCAAGTGCGAGTGACGAGAAGGCCGTCGAGAAAGAGATGGGTCGAATTCTTCGGCTTCGAGTACCCCGACTTCGGCCAGAACGGGGAGCGGCTCGCCTATCTGCTAGGGCGGTTCTTCGCCGACCAGCAGCTGGGATTTGCAGAGATCGATCGCCTTTGCAGAAGGCTTCGGAGAGAGCGTGCAGAGACAGCGGCGCGGCCTTGCCGAAGCTGGGAGGACGGTCTGTGGAGGAGATCCCCAGGAGTGGTCGAAGATCCTGGAGACGTTCCGGAAGGAGGGCGAGCCGTTGCTAGATGCCCCGACGTGCGCCGAGTTGGCACGAGAGGACAGGGAGCGGGAGCGAGAGAGACGAGGAGGAGTCTTCCGGAAAGCGTGGGAAGCCGCCTCTGACGTATGCTGTCGACTCTGATAAGTATCGAGTAGGCCCTCTCTGGGCTAGTGGCTCGAGTCAGCCGGCGAGTGGTAGCGCAACTCGAACCTTTTCCGGCGCACCAGCCACAGGTCCTTCCAGACCGAGGTGGAGTTGATCACCTTCCTGAGGCAGGACAGGATCACCTTGTCGCCAGACCTGCCTCAAGTCTCGGCCCAACAGGCCAGACGGTTCGAGCACGCTCTCCGCACAAGGGCTTCGACTCCGACCGAAGCCACCGCTGTGGTGAAGGGAGCGATGAAGAACCGACGAATCGACTACCATGATCCTGGAAATCGGCTGGCGGAGATAGTGGTCAACACTGCCAGCCTCGATGATCGCCCAGTTGTCTTTGCCTGGGACCAGCGTGAGGTGAGCTGCTCGGCTCGGTATCGACCACCTGTCCACGACTTCGCCGCTCTCTGGGTCCAGTTCGAGGAGGCGCCAACTGACAGTTCCAGACGCTACTTCCTTGTCTAGAACAAAAAGGGAGTCTTCCCAGGAGAAAAGCTCGACCACCATCGTCGAGTCCTCGACGATCTTGTACGCCCTGAGATAGTCCAATGACGATTGGATGAAGGGTAGCTCTGGCATGCGCCGAAGCCTCTCGGGGAACCCTTTGAGAGGGTTCAGGTGGCCTGTCTCGGGATCAATCTTGACGACCCCGCGTCCGCCCCACCAGTCGAGCATGTACGGCTGGCCACCGATAGCCGTCATGAGAGGTAGGGCAAGCTGACAGTAGGACCACTGCGGGAGATCGAACGGCGCGCTCTGAATTGCTTTCAGAGAGGCTGTTGCGGGGTCGAAAAGGACGACGGCACTTTGCCAGTGAGACTCGACCTCGATGTCCGCACAGGCGAGCAGCGAGCCATCTCTCAGGGGTACTGGTCGTCTGAGCGTGACCCTGGCCTTCTTGTCACCCCATCGGACAGAATCGAGAATGGTGGGCTGGCCTAGTAGGCCCAGGAGTCGGTCATCAGCAGTGTAGCGCGTGCCTCGCATGGCCTCGGCGTATATGGGGCCACTGATGCGAGGGGGCGGTAGAAGACCTCCCTGGGGTCCCCCTCCCGCGGCTACGTCCGCAACCCGGCCTTGGAACCGACCCTGTGCGTCGTAGAGCAGCGCGGTCCGGGTTGTGGCGTCGGTGAGGACCAACTCGGAGCCGTCGCCAGTAAATGAGGCCGAGCTGAAGAAGGCTTCACTCGGGAACGTGTCGACATCCGTGCACCGCCGAGACGAGCGCTCGCTAGCGACTCTGGGTCCGCTCACCGCCCACTCAATGGTGGATCTGGCTTCTTGGTAAGAGGTAATACTCGGAGTACCACAGCCCCTCGGTGCTCCGGAGCAGTATCCCGAAGCGTCGAGACTCTGTGCCGAAGCGGCCAGGGCCACCTCGGAGCCACAAGGCCTAGAAGCAAGCTCATCCCGAGTTGGACTGCTGGCGGCCGAGGGAGGCTCGCTGGCGTTGCCTCTCGGAGCGGAGAGCAACGCGAGGAGGAGCAGGACGAACAGTGGGAGGCCCGCTCGGAATGCGGGGATGTGGATCCGTGGGCTGTGCATCGTGCGGGTCCTCAGCGGATTGTGGCTAGTGCCCTCCACTTGCTCCTACGCGTCGCCTGGCGGCCTGTTTCATCCTAGACCAGATCCAGGTCTCCGTGTCGTTCGGCCAACGTAGATCGGATTGAAGCCTATCATGAGCTTCCTCGACTCAAATGGGCGAGTCCAGTGCTTCTTCTTCACCCGCCCTGCCGGTACGAGACCTCGGCCGGCAGGCGGACCTCGAGGTTGGTGATGGACTGGCCGGCTTTGCACCACGACCGGCTCCGGGCTGGTCCAGAGCTGCCCGGGCACGTCCGGGCCGGCGACCTTCACGAGCCAGGTGCCGTCCGCCACGCCGCGGAACCGGAACGAGCCGTCGGCCGCGGTCTTGGTGGCGAAGCCTTCGCCCCAGACGATTCGGCTGTCCTTGGGGAGGAGCGCGATCTCGCGGCCCGCGGCGGGCTTGCGGTCGGGGCCGAGGAGCACTCCGGTCACCTCCGCGACGGGGAGGTGGATCTCGAGGGGCGGGCCGTCCGGGTCGAGCTCGACAGTCTCGGTGGTCGGCAGGAGGCCCTTGCGGTCGAGGTCGAGCTCGGTCTTGCCCTGGGGCAGGTCGTCGATGGAGAACGCGCCGTCCGGGCCGGTCGTCGCCACGATGGAGCCGGGGCGCGCCGAGACCTGGACGCCTGCGATCGGCCGTCCATCGGGGGTCAGGACCTGGCCGCGGAGCACGTGGCCCGGTCGCAGAGCCAGGTGGACGCCGTCGACGTGCCCGCCCGGAGCGACGTCCACCCCGACCACCTCGGACATCGCGTACCCTCGGGCCTGGGCCCGGAGCAGCACGCGCCCCGGCGCGACGCCCTGGACCTCGAACCGCCCCTGCCCGTCCGTGGTCACCCAGCGGAACTCGCTCCCTCCCAGCCCGGAGCCCGCCGGCGCCACGGCGGCGCGGGCCACCGGCCGGCCGGCCTCGTCCGTGACCTCGCCGGCGACGCTCGCGGCGGCCCAGAGGGTGACCTTCACCGGCTTGGCGTCCGGTCCCGCGGTGGCCTCGGTCTCGGCCGAGGCGAAGCCCTCTGCGACCACGTCGAGGACGGTCTCCTCGCCGGGCGCGAACCGGCCCAGCTCGAACGAGCCGTCGGCGCCGGTCGTGGCGCTCAGGGGCCACGACGGACGCTTCTTGCGGAGGAAGGCGTCGAGCAGCGTGGACTGCGGAGAATACGTCTCCCGCCGCACCTGCGCTCCGGCCACCGGCTTGCCGCCGGAGTCGACCACCCGCCCCCGGACGGAGGCCTCGGGCGCGAGCGTCAGGTCGCCCAGGTCGGTCACGGCGGCCTCGGGCGGGACCTTCAGGTCGAACCGGAAGAGCGGCGCATGGCCGGCGGCGACGACCGCCAGGATCGACAGCTGGGGCGGCACCTTGTGGAACGCGAAGCGGCCCTCGGCGCCGGTCGTCTTCGTGACGTCGGGCAACAGGACCCAGAGGTTCTCGTCGGCGAGGGCGCTCTTGTCGAGCAGGGCCACCCGGGCCCCGGCGACCGGCGCTCCTGCCTCGTCGAGCACCCGGCCGGCCACGGTTCGCGCGGTCCGGAGGGTCAAGTGGAGGATGGAATGGGCCTTCGGCGGCGCGCTCGCCACCGCGGGAGCGTAGCCGGTCTTGAGCGCGTGGACCTGGTGGGCCGGCCCCGCCTCCAGGCCGGTGAGGAGGAAGGCGCCGTCGGGCGAGGTCCAGGCGACCCGCATCCGGGACATCTCGAGCTGACCGTCGCTCCTCTGCGGCGCCGTCCAGGCTTCGACACCGGCGACCGGCCGCCCCTCGGCGTCCGCCACGGAGCCCGCGATCCATTCGGTGGGCTCGAGGCCGATCTCGGTGTCGGCGGGGAAGCCGCCGTCCCCGTGCGAGACCGCCTGCTGTGCCTCCGAGTCGCCGGGGGCGGCCACCTGAAGCACCGCTTCCGCCACGCCCGCGGGCACCTTCAGCCTGAAACGCCCGTCGGCGCCCGTCCGGACGGCGCTTCCCGGGTCCCGGGAGCGCCAGACGAGGGCGCTGGCGATCGGCTGGCGGGTCTCCAGGCCGACGACCTGCCCTTCGAGCTCCTCCGGGGGCCGGAGCGTGATCTCCTGGACCGCGCCCGTGGCCTCGGCGCCGGAGTCGAGGGCGGCGAAGGTCCCGAGGCCGTCGTCCGTCGCCGCATGGATGCGCCGCAGCCGGGAGCCGGCGCCCGGTAGCTCGATCGTGCCGTCGGCGCCCGCGCGCCCGAAGGGTTCGAGGCCCGCCCAGACCAGGGCGCCCGCGGCGGGAGAGCCGTCGGGCCGGAGCAGGCGGACCCGCCGCGCCTTGAAGCTCCCGAGCCGGATCCGGACCGGCGCCGCGCTCTTCGCGTCCTCGAGCTTGCGCCATCCCGAGCGCACGCCGGCCAGCACCCTCACCCGCGCCGGCCCGGCCATCCCGGCCGGGGCGTGGGGGAGCCGGGCCTGCCCCTCGGCGTCGGTGAGGGCCACGCTCAGGGCGGCGGACCACCTTCCCGGGTACCAGGGCTCGCCGCTCCGGGGCTCGTCGGAGACGCTGACCTCGACGAGGGCCCCCTCCGCCGGGCGGCCCGCCTCGTCCACCACGTCGACCTCCAGCCCGCCCGGCAGCTCGGGGCCCAAGGAGACCGGAGGCAGCTCGAGGGGCCGGGCGGGAGCTCCCGGGGGTAGGGGGAGGAGCGGCTCGAGCCGGCGCTCCATGGGCATCCGGCCCGGCGCGCAGGCGACGAGCAGGAAGTCGCCTGGACCCGGTGCGTCGATCCGATAGCGGCCGTCCTCGCCGGTCACCTCCCGGGTGGCGGGCTCGGAGGCCGCCGGGGTCTTGCCTTCGAGGAGGAGGGCCATTCGCTCTGCCATCGGGGGCGTCGGGTGGAGGCTCACCTCGGCGCCTCGGAGCGGCGCGCCCGTCTCGTCCAGAACGATCCCGGCCACCGCGATCTCCGCCGGAGACGCGGCCACGCAGTCCGCCGCGCTCAGGGCGGCGAACAGCAGGCAGAGGCCGACCGCCGCGCGCCCTGCGAGCCTCCTGCGCGGGCGGTCGCCGACGTCAGCGACTGCGTCGTCACTTGGCAGCATCGTTCCCTCATGATATGCGAACGCGCCCAACGCCCAGGGCGACCCGGCACGCGCCGAGCGACCCGGGTCACGCGATCGGGAAGATGCTGTCCTCGCCCTCGTGGACCGGCACCCCGTGGGCGCGCCAGTGGAGCGGGCCGGTCCACTTGTCGGAAGCCTTGCGCTTCCAGCGGAGCATGGCCAGCCCCTGGATGTTGTCGAGGGCCTCGGGATGGCTCCGCGTCACCCTCGCGAGGAGCAGCCACAGGTTGAAGAGCACGCTGGGCCAGCCCGTCGCGTGGCCGGGGGTGCGGGCCATGGCCTTCGCGAAGTGCCGCGCGGTCTCCCGGAGGTCGGCGGGCAGCGGCTTCGCTCCCAGGGCCGTGAACGTCTGGCGGGCCTCGTCGAGGGCCTGCCAGGAGCCGCCGCGCGAGCTCAGGAGGTCCTGGATGCCGGTGAGCAGGCACACCTTCTGGCCATGGGTTCTCCGCGTGACGATGAGGCGGACCGGCCGGCCCTCGATCCGCACGTGCGCGTCGCCGGGGTCCGATTCCACGAACTGGACGCTGTCTTGCCAGCGAGCCTGGAAGTCCTGCGTCTCGAGGAGCGCGGCCAGCAGCCGGCCCTCCCGGAGCCGGGGCTTCGCCATGGGCGGGTACGCGTCGGGCAGGAGCTCGTCGTCGAACCAGCGGTGGGCGGCGTTCAGGGAGTCGCGG
Source organism: uncultured Acidobacteriota bacterium (assembly GCA_963739795.1). Lineage (GTDB taxonomy): Bacteria > Acidobacteriota > Thermoanaerobaculia > Multivoradales > DATKCC01 > CAVUBL01. Next base: position 82,029 of record CAVUBL010000008.1, read on the forward strand.
TTCCAGTCCGCCTCGGCCGAGCTGTCGAGCACGGCGTGGACGGCGGCGTCCCGGAAGCGGAGCTGGAGCGCGAGGCTGGTGACGAGGGGCTCGCCGGGCAGGTCCTCGAGCCGGCGCGTGTCGGTGCCGCGGAACCCGAGCTGGCCGAGGATCTCGTCGAGGGCACGGAGCTCGTAGGGCATGGTCTTGTCGTCGTCCCGCGCGAAGGTCACTCGCAGGCCGCAGGCGAAGCCTCCGTGGTCGTAGCCCGCATCGAGGTGTCCCCCCGTCCCTTCGGCGCCCAGGGTCAGCCAGACGCCCAGCTCCTGCTTCTGCGCTAAGCCCTGGCCCGGGTCGGCTCCGAGGCTGCGCACCGCGCCGCCGGCGTACGACCCGACCCGGCGCAGCGTCTCGCCCTCCTGGCGCACGCGGATGAGCTCCTCTTCGACGCGCACGATCTCGCGCCTGTGCAGGCCGAGGAGGGAGAAGAAGGTGCCGAGGGCGCTCGTGCGCACGTGGCGCGAGAGGAAGATCCCGTCCCGCAAGCGCAGGCTGTCGGCGTCGTCGCCGCCCGAGGGCAGCTCCTCGACGAGTTGCCGGGCATTGCCCCGCACCAGGGCCCGCTTCACCGTCTCTCGCAGGCGCTTCTCGGACGGGTCGATCTCCAGGTCGACCAGCGCGTAACGCTCGCTCAGACGGTTGAGCTCCACGTTGAAGGAGAACCCGACCTCGCCGTTCAGCCGCTCGACCAGGGACTGGAGCCTTTCTCCCAGCTCCTCCTTCTTCTCGAGGAGTGCCTGGACCTTCCCGGCCCAGTCGGCGAGGCGCTGGAGGTCTGCCTCGTCGAGCTCGCCCCACGCCTTGCCCACCAGCCGCTCGACGAGCTTGCGGATCCAGTCGGCGGCCGTCTTCTGGAGACTCTCGAGATCGGTCGCGTTCTTCGCCAGCCAGGCCACCGCGCCGTCGATCCCGGTTCGTTGGGCGTACTGCCGGATCACGCCGAGGGCGCCCTCGGGAAGGCCCTCGAGGAAGCCCAGCGCCTGGGTCGCGAGGACCTTCGCCCGGCCGAGCAGATCCTCCACGGCCCCGGCCCGGCTCAGCACCATGTCCTCGACCGACTGGCCCGAGAGCAGCTCGAGCAGGTCCCGCGCGTCGGCCCATTCGTCGGAAAGGACTTTCTCGAGCATGGCGTCGGGGCTCTTCGGGTCGACCGCGGCGATCTTCGTCAGGGCGACGACGAGCTTCGAGCCCGGGCCCAGGTCGACGGAGGTCAGGAAGCTGCTCCAGAGGCTCTGGAGCTTCTCCGGAAGCTCCTCGTAGGCGCGGACCGCGTCTGCGATCTTGCCCAGGAGAGCCTCGATCTCCTTCTTGTTCTTGGTGCCCGTCCACTCGAGCCAGTCCGCGCCCTGGACCAGCGCGCCCACCTCGTCGCCCACTTCCGCCGCCAGCTTGTCGCGGACGGCGGGCCAGCCTCCCTTCGTCCGGAGGTCCTGGAGGTCCTTCAGGGTTGCCAGCAGGCGCTTCGTGGGATCGATCTCCAGGATCCGATCGAGGAGCCCCGAGAAGGTCGCGCTCGCGAGGTCGTACTGGACCTGGAGAGCGAGCTTCGCGCCCAGCGTGAGCCGGTTTCTCCGGAGCCTCTGGAGGCGGGCGCGGACCCAGCCAGCCCCGGTCGTGTTGAAGCGTCCGAGGGCGATCTGGCAATGCTCGTAGAAGGAGAAGCCGACCGAGGCGTCGATCGCCAGGGCCACGTGGGCCTGGATCTCGGCCGCCATGCCGTCGAACGCGGCGAAGACCTCCGTCAGGTCCTTCTCGAGATCGAACGAGGTCCCGTACTGGGCGCGGACCCCGAGGTCGAGATGGATGAGGGTCTCGAGGATGTGGACCTCGCCCGGCCGCAGCTCGGCGAGGGGGACGAAGGCCGGCAGGCGCGAGGTGACGAGGATCTCGGTGAGCGCTTCGGCGCGGGTTCGGTCGGGGGCGACCGGGCGCAGATGCCGGTAGGTCAGACCGCCCCCCGCAGCGGCGTTCGCCGTGAGCGTGAGACCGGACTTGAGGGGCGGCTTGAAGTCGCCGGTGATCTCGGCGCCGGCCTGGAGCCGCAGCTCCGCGAGGACCCGATCCGCCGGCGCGGTGAGGGTTTCGCACCCGCCCTCTTCGCGCATCGGCTCGCCGCTCTCCGGGTCCGCGAAGGCGAGGATCGGAACGGCGTCGCCCGGCCCGTGCACCAGGAGATCGGCGGTCACGTCGCCGGTCACCGTGAAGGGCTGGTCGAAGATCTCCACCGCGCCGCCCGAGACGGCCAGCTTCGCCTGCGAAGCCTGGAGCGCGACGTACTTCCCCGAGCCGGCGGGCTCGGTCAGCTCCGCGGCCGTGTCGACCAAGCGGTCGAGCTTCGGCGGCACCTCGGTGGCCAGGTTGTCGAAGAAGTCCTCGAGCGTCGGCTTGGGCATGGCGGCCTTCCTCCGGAAGTCGTGGGCGGTCTCGATCCGGACGCTACTCCAAGAAGGGACGGACCGGCCGCGGTGGATTCGGCGGCGGACCGAAGTGCCTGGTACCAGCTTCGGGCGGACAGGACTCCTCGGTGCTACGATCGCAACGTCATGGAGCGGATCGAGGATCGCGTCCGCCAGGCCGTGGCCGAGATTCCGGATGTCTCGGTCCTCCTGGTGTTCGGGTCTCGGGCACGCGGGACGCCGCGCCCGGGAAGCGACCTCGACGTGGCGGTGCTGGCGAGCCGCGAGACCGGCGAGGCGGACGAGTCTCTTCGGCGACACACGCTCCAGAAGCGCCTGGCGGTTGCCCTGGCCGACCTCGCTCCCGAAGGTCGGGTGGATGTCGTCTTTCTGGACGAAGCTCCAGACACCTTGCGGCAGCGAGTGATGGAGGAGGGGCGCATGGTGCTGTGCCGGGACCCCGCGGCCTGGAAGGCCCTCCGCGTGGCCACCATGAAGGAGTACGGCGACCGGGAGTGGGCGCGGCGGCTCTACCGGCGAGAGCTCCGCCGGCGCCTCTTGGAGGGGAGGCCGAGTGATCGATCAGCACGTGCTCGCCAGCCGCTTGAGCGCGCTCGAAGGCTATCGCGCGAAGCTCGAGAGCTTTAGGCGTTTCTCCCGCGAGGAGTTCCTGGCGGATGAAGACATCTACCAGCTCGCGGCGCGCTATCTTCAGCTCGCGTGCGAGTGCGTCCTGGACCTCGCCCAGCACGTGGTCGCGGAGCAGGGATTCCGGCAACCCAGCGACTACAAGGACGCGATCGAGGTCCTTCGAGAAGAAGGGGTGCTGGCACCGGAGCTTGCTGTGCGGCTCAAGGGCTGGATGGGATTTCGCAACGTCCTGGTCCACGCCTACCTCCAAACCGACCACGCCCGCTCCTATGAAGCGATCCAGCACGAGCTCGGCGACCTCGACGCCTTGGCGGTACGGATGGCCGAGTTTTTGAAGTCGTAGGAAGCGCCCCGAGACCAGGGGCCCGGTATCACGGCGGCGATTCTCGGCGGCCGGGCGGCGGCTGGTCGCAGCAGGCGGCGTAGATCTGGCCAACGAAGCCCCGGGCACTCCCTTCAGGCGAAGGAGAGCTCAACTGGGGGGACGGTGCCGCAGCCCGCGTGCCGGCCTCGACCGATCTCTCGACTCTCCGGCTTCGCGTCGAGATGACGACTCCCGCTACGCCCTGAGACTCTTGGCGAAGCCCCTGGCACCCACCGCGGCCCCGGTACCTTACTTTTGTGCTAGTGTGTAAGCGATCCGATGGAGGCACCGATGGCCGTCGCCAGCGCCAAGCTCACCGAGAAGTACCAGATCACTATCCCGTCGGAAATCCGGCGACGCCTTGGGCTCGAGGCGGGCGACGTGGTCTATCTGACCATCGAGGAGGGCCGAGTCGTATTGCACTCGGCGCGCGGCGGTTGGACCGAAAGCACGCGAGGTCTTGGAGCCGAGGTCTGGCGCGCTGAAGGGGGTGGCGCTGCAGCCATCGGGGCGGAACGGGACTCCTGGCGGTGAGCGCCGCCCAGGGGACGAAGGGGACGCCAACCAGGAAGGTGGCGAGGCCGCCCCTCTTCGCCATCGACTCGATGGTTCTCATCTACCACTTCGAGAACGATGCGACCTTCGGACCCGCAGCCGGGGCCTTCCTGCAAGCAGCCGAGGACGGCCGCTGCCGCCTCCTGGCCTCCGTTCTCGGGCGCCTCGAGGTGCTGGTCGCCCCGAAGCGCCACGGCCGCGAGGACCTGTGTCGCCGCTACCGCGAGGTCTTCGAGTCCTTCCCCAACCTGGAGGTCGCCCCTATCGACGTGGCCGTCGTCGAGACCGCGTCCGACCTCCGCGCGGCGCCCGCCCTCCGTACGCCGGACGCGCTCCACCTCGCGACCGCTATCGAGCGTCGTGCGGACGCCTTCGTCACCGAAGACCGCCGTCACTTCCCCTCCGAGGCGGAGGGCATCCCTGTCCTCTCCATCCGCGAGGCCCTGGCACGGATCGGCGGGTGAAGCGGACTCCGGCGACGAGGACCCACCCATGAAGCCCCTGGCACTCCCGACAGTGCCTCGCGGCATCGTGCTACGATCCTCAAGCATTATCTGCAATAAAGTCTGCCATGGTCCTGGGAGCCCCGCTCTCGAGGATCGCCTCCGGCCTGCTCGGCTCGAAGTCCCTTGCACGACTGGGCCAGCACTCCCGGCCCCGGGGCGGTTCGCGGTGTAGTCTTCGGCTCGACGAGGAGGCGAGGATGCGGTCGTTACTGGTCTTACTGCTGTTCCTGCTGGCCTGCTTCGCAGTGGCGGCTTTCGGTGGGCAGGTTGCTCCTGGGGCCTGGTACGCGGGGCTCGCCAAGCCGCCGTGGAACCCGCCGTCGTGGGTGTTCGCGCCAGTCTGGACGGTGCTCTACGCGCTGATGGCGGTCGCCGGGTGGCTCGCGTGGCGCTCCCGCGAGCCGGCCAGGCCTGCCGGGCCCTCACCGGTGCGGCGGGCCGCCTTCGGGGCCTACGCCCTCCAACTCCTCCTGAACGGGGCCTGGTCGTGGCTCTTCTTCGGGCTCCACCGTCCCGGGGTGGCGTTCGCGGAGATCGTGGCCCTGTGGATGGCCATCCTGCTGACGGTGGTTCTCTTCTGGCGCTTGCGGCCCCTCGCCGGGGCGCTGCTTCTGCCCTATCTTGCGTGGGTCGGCTTCGCCGCGGCCCTCAACCTCGCCCTCTGGCGCCTGAACGGCTGAGGCCGGGCGGCTCCGAAGCGCCTGGCACTCTGCTCCGGAGGTTCTCCCCGAGGTGCTCGAAGAGCTCTTCGGTCTCGCCGGTCTCATTCGGGCGAAGTGTCTCGAGCATCGCCTCGACCGAGGACCCGAGCCGTCGCGCCGTCTCCTCGGCGAAGCCGCGGAGCGTCTGGCTGCTCCAGTAATGATGGCCGTTGGCCGCGTACTCGAGCATCTGGCCCACGATCTCCCGGCGCGACCGGGTGTCGGCGAAGCGCTTGCACTCGACGAATGTGGGAATCGCGTCTTGGTCCGCGAAGAGGAAGTCGATGCTCCAACGGTCCGCGCCGGTGGCCGGATCGGGCACCGGCATCTCGCGCTGGATGAGAAGCCAGCGTCGCGGGTCGTCGGGAGAGATCTGGTCACCCGGTAGCAGGTCGGGGTTCTTCTCGAGGAGCGTCTGGAGCTCTCGGTCCTCGTCGGCGCAGTGAATCCGCTCCATCGGCCGAGTCGCTCCGCCGTCTCGGGTCACGAAGAGGGTGGCCATGTCTGGTTTCCTGGCGTTGGGGAGTCGGGGGCGCCTGGTCTCGGGTGGGGAGGTTGTTCGGCTCTCGTCTCAGGAGGCCGTGAGGCGATCGGACTGGGCGGCGGGAAAGCCCCGCGAAGTCGGGCACGGCCGCGGAGGGATTCTAGCGCTCCGAAGCGGATGGTCAAGGCGGTCGCGCTCGACTTTGGCGGCACAAGGGCGGTAGAAGTTCAGTTGAAAGAGCACTGAAGGGCGCGTCGGGGCGTTCTCACGCAGCCCTACACAGAAACAGCCCGAACGAGGTACGAGCTCGCCCGGGCCTCACCCGCAAGGACGCAACGCTCCATGTAGGCGAAGACGATGTGTAGCAGCGAAGTTCCGCAGTCCACCCGTTCCAACCCCGCCACGCCCACCTGTCCGGCGCCGCGGCCTGGGCGGTCGTGCGGGCGGCCGAGCCGGTGGCGGCCGGGGGGCGGGCATCGGCGGTAGCCCGCAACCGCTCGGAGGCGCTCCGTCTGGCCGCTGTACTACCGGCGGTGCCGGGCGGCTCCGAGTCGGGCGCGCGACCATCTGGACTTCCACCACTATGCCTTTCTGGGAGAGGCCCCCGGGGCGGGCAGGACCCCGTCGACCTCGAAGGGCTCGCGCGGGAAGCGGTGGACGGTCCGGCCTCGGGCGCCGCGGTCGACGCGCCGGGGGAGCGAGAGCTCGACGACCGCGCGGGTCGCGACGCAGTACCAGGTCTCGAGCTTCCGGGGCTTCCGCTCGGTGAAGACGCGGGAGGTGAAGAGCGCCAGGTTGGTGCCGCCCTCCGGGTCCCTGGCGGACCGGTAGCGGACGGTCTCGATTCCCGCCGCTCGAAGGGTCTCGCCGAGCGCCTGCGAGGTGGCGTAGGAGACGGGGGAGGAGATCTCGGCTTCGTGCCCGGCGAAGGGCAGGCGCGTCAAATCGATCCCCTGGCTCGTCCGGACCGCCGCCTGGAAGACGGAGAGGTCGACCAGGATCGGCTCGATCTCCGCTTCCGTCCCTTCCAGGAAGAGCAGCCGGTAGTAGGCCGCCTCGGCGAACGCGGTCGGTTTCCGGTCGGCGCCGTACCAGATGCCGCGCTCCGCCCGCGTCCCGAAGCGGGAGCCGTGCGGCAAGGGCGGATAGCGAAAGGGCGTGGCGAGGAGGTAGTCGAGGCGGGCGAGCTCCGGCCCGGAAGGCAGCGGCGGCTTGGCGCGATCGATGAGCTCCTCGAGGATCGCCTGCTCGGTGGCCGAGTCCACGAGCTTGCGGGTGGCGACCACGTGCTGGGCCTCGACCACCCGCCAGGGCCGGGCCTCCAGAAGGCCGGCTTCAGCCTTGACCGCGGAGGGCGTCCAGGTAGTCGGCGACACGGACAAGTCCCTGGGCCGTCCGAAGAAGCTCGGCGGGCACTCCGGCGAGATGGTGGTTGGGTGCTCGGAGCCAGCGGCGGCACTGCTCGGCGTCGCCGCCCAGGAGACCGTCGAGGCTGCGGAAGACCCGGAGGAAGAGGAGAGCCAGCTCTCCTTCCTTGCTCTCCGGGTCGATGGTCCGGGTGCCGCGGGAGAGGCGGGAGATGGAGGCCGGGCTGACTCCGAGGATGGCGGCGATCTCCCGGTCCGTGAAGCCCAGGCGCGCCGCCGCGCGCTCCAACGCCTTGGTGAGGACGGCCGGAGCCGAAGGAAGCGATTCGGCGAGGGGGAGCATCGTCATCTGAAATTTTACGGCAGATTTTCTGCAGTTGCAATTCAATCCGGGAGATCCCTGGCGCTTCGGGCCGAGAGGGGACGCACTACGGCCGCACCTGGACGTCCACCTTCGACGACCAGCCGACGCAGTCGATCAGCGCCATCGCGGTGGCTCCGCCGCGGAAGCCCCGCGGAAGCGCCGGGCACCCTTTCCGCCTGTGCGTCAGGTTCGGAGCGCCACGCTGAGGCAGGTCGCGGTGTTGAGGGTGGCATGGATCAGCCAAGGTCCGAGGATCGAGCCGGACTTGATTCGCAGCCAACCCAGGAAGTAGGCGCCGGCGAAGAAGATGATGAGATAGCCCCGCATCTCAGGGGCCAGAAACGCTACCGGCAGGTGGGGTAGGAGGAAGATGACGGCCTGCCAGAGGTTGGCCCAACCGAGGGAGAGGCGGCGCGACAGGCTCCCCGCGATGAGGCCCCGGAACAACAGCTCCTCCGCGAACCCCGTCTTGACCACCCCGAAGGGGAGCGCCATCACCACGGCAGGACCCAGCTCGAGACCGACGAAAAGGTGCTGTGGTGAGCTCTTGCGTACCAGGGCTTGGAGGGGGGGAGGCCAGACCCGGAAGAGGGCGACGGCGCCCGCCGTGAAGGCCAGGCTGTAGCCGGAGGCTCTGCAGGCCGGCTCTCCTCGCCACCTCGGCGAGACCGCGTGTCCGGCGCAACCGGTGGAAGAGGGAATAGCCGAAGAACGGTATGCCGGCCAGGATTACGACATTGATCGCGGCGCTGATCGCTGCAGAGACAAGGGTGGCGCCGGGCATCTTCTCCTCAATGTATACATTGCTTATGTAACGCGCGATCCTCAGCTCAGGCGCTTTTCCAGGCAGAAACGGGGTGCCGGGCGGAAGCCCGAGTGGGCGAGGAAGGAGAGGAGATCGAGCTGGTCCCAGCCGACCTCGGTGCGCACCTCTTCGACGCCCAGGGCGCGAAGGTTCAGCTCGAGCTGGCGCAGCAGGGCCTTGGCCACCTTACGCCCCCGGTACTCCGGGTGGACGCCGAAGGTCTCCACCACCGACTCGGCGCGGCCGCCACAGCCGCCCGGGGAAGTCTACGCCCAGGCCTCTGCGCTCTGCTCCCGGTTCCAGGAGTCGAGCACCCGCCACGCCGTTGAGCGGGAGCGAGAAGCCAGGAAGGCCACCGCATTTGTCTCGAAGACAGATCGTCTGGTACGTTGGGTTCTCGGAGCTCACCCCAACGAGGATCTGCATTATTTAGAAGGAGTTGCGAATGCTCAGAGATGGGCCGAGTGTGCTCGGCGCTGCGGGTTTGCTGGCGATCCTGACGGTTGCGGCACCAGCGTTTGCGCAGGTCGACCTGCAGATCCTACCTTCGGCGACCACGGTGGCGCAGGGTGCCACTGTCGATGTGCCGGTCATCGTATCGGGCCTGGGAGATCACGCCTCGCCCGGTGTGAGGACATTTGATCTCGTCATGGAGTTCGATCCAACGCATTTCGCCTACACCGGCCTGACCGTCGGTTCGTCTCTCGGGAACGCCCTGGCCGCGCCGCCCGAGTCGATCGTCTCGACCACGACCGGAGCGTCCGAGCTCGACGTGCTGCAGGTTTCGCTGCTCGCTCCGGCCGACCTCGTCGCTCTCCAGCCCGAGAGCTTGACCCTGTTCACCGCGCACTTCCGGGCGCTCGAGTTCGGAGACGGTGCCTTCGGCCTGACGCTCAATGCCGATCTCGGCGACGAGTTTGCCGATCCGATCGCTCTCGGGCGCAACCAAGGCGCTTCGGTCCACGTGGCCAACGTGGTCGAACTACCGACTGCTTCGGAGTCGGGGCTGTTCGTGCTGGCGACGGCCCTGCTCGCTCTCGGGCTCTGGTTCCTACCGAGGAAGGCATCATGACGAACTCGAGGTTGCTTCTGCTCTTCGTCGGTCTCCTGGCCTTTCTTGCAATTCCGCTCGCGGCCCAGGTCAAGGGGGACCTGGACGGAGACACCGATGTCGACGTCGACGACATCGCGATCGTCCTCGACGCGGTGGGCGTGACGGTCGTCCCTCCGGACCCGAGAGACCTGGACGGCGACGGCAAGATCACCAGTCTCGACGCAGGCAAGGTGGCGCTGTTGTGCACCCGCCCCCTGTGCCAAAGAGGGAACAATCCGCCCTTGCTCGATCCCATTGCCGACCAGAGCGTGGTCCAGCTCGAGCTCCTGACCTTCACGGCCACCGCCACGGACCCCGACATTCCGCCGAACGGCATCACGTTCAGCCTCTCCGGAGCTCCTGTCGGGGCAACGATCGATCCGGTCAGCGGCGTGTTCTCCTGGACACCCACCGCCGCCCAAGGGCCGGGCAAATTCACCTTCGACGTGGTGGCGACCGACGACGGAGCCCCGCCCCTGAGCGCGAGCGACTCGCTGACCGTCACGGTCGAGCAGAAACAGCCCTTGATCAGCTTGAAGAAGACGGCTTTGCCCCTAGAGTACGATTCGCCGGGCTCCGTGATCGAGTACAGCTACCTGGTCTCCAACACCGGCAACATCACCCTCGACAACTTGACCGTCGCCGACGACAACGTCGCCGATCCTCCGGGAGTCAGTTGCCCTGCGACCGTGCTGGCTCCCGGTGCCTCGACCACGTGCACGGCCGAGCGCACCGTTAAGTCGGGGGAGTATTCGATTACGAACCACGCCACGGCGACCGGCACCGATCCCGGCGGCACCCAGGTGTCGGCGTCCGACATGGCGACGGTGACTCAGACGTGCGGCATATGCCCCATAGAGATATGTGAGGCCGTGCAGCAGTGCTCCCCCTCCTCGCCCTATGAATGCATCTCGGGCAAGGCGAAATATGGCTGCACCGACGATGGGGGCTTCTGGCCCACAACTCCCGAATGTAGCTCCTGCTGTGACAGCAGGAGCTGCTCTCCATGACCACGAGTCGTGGAGGGTGTGTGTGAGGGGGAACGGCCGGCGTATCCTTTTTCGAGGAGTAGACAGAGACCCCACCGAGTGCGAAGGACCGCCGCCCCGAGGCACCCGGCTTCTCGGTGGCGGACGGTACTCTCCGGCCGGCTGCCACGTCTCTTCCTACGAGGGAGAGGACCGTGCAGCGCACTCACCGGAAGGGGCGGGGTGGTCGGGAGTCCGCGGTCCTGGCGCTCTAGCTGGTGGTCGTCGCGGCGTTCATCGCCTGGGGGCACCTTGCTGGCCGGCGCGACGCTGGCCTTCGTGTGGCTGCTGGTGGAGGTAGCCCCGGTGGCGGAGCTCTTCTTCCGCGCTCTCCTGCAATCGCGGCTGACCGCGTGGCTCCGCTCCGAGGTGGGCGGTGTCGCGTTGATGTCGCTCCTCTTCGGGCTGACCCTGGAGGCGGTGGGCGCTCACTCATCGTGGCTGATCGCTGCCTCCAGAAGTGCCTGGCACCGTTCCGGCGTGTCCGGCGCAACCGGTGGAAGAGGTAGTAGCCGAAGAACGGTATGTCGGCCAGGATTACGACATTGATCGCGGCGCTGATCGCTGCAGAGACAAGGGTGGCGCCGGGCATCTTCGCCTCAATGTATACATTGCTTATGTAACGCGCGATCCTCAGCTCAGGCGCTTTTCCAGGCAAAAGCGGGGCGCCGGGCGGAAGCCCGAGTGCGCGAGGAACGAGAGGAGATCGAGCTGGTCCCAACCCACTTCGGTGCGTACCTCTTCGACTCCGAGGGCGCGCAGGTTCATCTCGAGCTGGCGCAGCAGGGCCTTGGCGACCTTGCGCCCCTGGTACTCAGGGTGGACGCCGAAGGCCTCCACCACTGCCACGGTCTCCGGGCGGCCGAACTCGCCGTAGTAGAAGCTCACGATGAGAAAGCCCACCACCATCTCGTCCAGCTCCGCCGCCAGCGAGAGCTGGATGCTGGAATCCTCCAGCGCCCGGGCGAGCTTGGCGCGGTAGAAGTCGGTGCGGATGTGGCCGGTGCCGGCGGTGTCGATGCGCACCACCGCTTCCAGGTCGTCCGGCCCCAGCCGGCGCACCGGGATGCGGTCCGTGTCCAGCTCGCCGGCAGCCAGCTCTTGCTCTTCCCTCGCCTCCATGACCTTCCCTCCAGATGGGCTCGGCGCGGCCGCCACAGCCGCCCGGGCCAGTCTACCGCCCGCCGCGGAGCGGGTGGGGGCAGACGAAGCGCCTGAGGCTACCGCGATCTGCCCGGAAGAGGGCCGGGCCCTCGCCCGCCGGGCGGAAGCGGCGTTGAAGGACGGTGAACCGTAGGTCGTCCACGTCAACGCGGCCCCGGGTTCTCGGCATCCTTCAAGGCTTTCGCGAATCGAGTACCCTGTAGCTCAAACCCTGAGACGGCCTTCGCTTCGGCGGGGGCAGACAAGCCTGGACCGGGCCGGGACCTGACAGGGTCGATGCGGCCGGGACCGGCCAGGACCTGTCGTCGAAAGGAGAGGACCCAATGGACCGCAGGACATTTCTCGCCGCTACCGCCATGCCGCTCGCCCTGGCCGCGACCCGATCGGTCGCGCTCGCGGCACCTTCCGGGGCCGCCGACGGCGAATTCGCGAAGGCGGAAAAGCGCTTCAAGGCGCTGCCCGGGAAGAAGGCCTTCAAGATCGCGTGGGGGACCGATGCAGCCCGCGACTACCTTCCCGACGACGAGCTGTTCGTCGGCAGCGCCATCAAGACCTTCATCCTCGCGGAGTTCCTGCGGGAGGTGGAGGCGGGTCGGCTCTCCGAGGACGAGCTTCTGGCGATCGACGACGGGATCCGCTCGCTGAGCAGTCCGGTCTTCGGCGCGTATGCGGAGGGGGAGAAGAACCTGGCCGGGATGGCATCGGCCCGCACGGTCCTCGAGGCGATGATCAGCCACAGCGACAACACGGCCACGGACGCTGCGCTCCGGCGCGTCGGCGTCGGCAAGGTCCGCGCCTTCATCACCGAGACCGTGAAGCTGAAGCGCACCCGGATCCCGGACTCGACCCGCCGCATGTTCTCCTACTTGGCCGGAGCCCCGGCGGGGGTCGACCTGGGCTGGGCCGGCATGAAGGAGATTCTCGCCAACGACGACATCGACGGCGCTCGCCCGGCGATCAACGACCGCGAGACGATGATCTCCACCGCCTCCGAGCTGGTCAGCTACTACCGGCGCGCCCTCGACGGCACCTTCTTCACGAAGAAAGAGACCTTGACCGAGTTCAAGCGCATCCAGGCCATGGCGGACCTGATCGCGCGGGTCGTTCCGGCGAATACCGCGGCCTATGCCAAAGGTGGAAGCGTCGAGTGGCTCGACTTCCACGCGGTTTGCGCACCGGGCCAGATGGTGGTCCGTAGGATGCCGTTCACCTTCTGCTTCACCCTCAACTGGAAGGGGCCCGACTCGGGCTTCGCGGAGGTCCTGGCCGGTTTCGGCGGCGCCGTCGCCGGCATGCTGGCGGCACTCGCGAAGGCCAACGTCTGAGCGAGGGCCGGTCTCCACGCCCCCGACCAGGATGTACTCCACGCCCTGGCGCCCCGGGGTGTAACGCATCGCCCTCTCGAACGCCTCTTAGGACCGGACGCCGGTAGAGCGACCGGTCCCGCCCGAGTTGACGGCCGGGACAGACCCGAGGAGGTGGCAGGATGAAGGATGGACGGAAGCAGAAGGGCGGCGACGAGGCTCGCGGCGCCGCGAGGACGGGCCGAAGCGGGCGGCGCGGCGCGCGACGACGCTGGGCTGGATCTCTGGCGCTGGCGGTGGGCGCCCTCTCTATCTCCCTGGCCGTGGCGCCCGCCTGGGCCGACGAGCTCGTGACCAACGGCGGGTTCGCGACGGACCTCTCCGGGTGGAAGGCCTTCACGGACGCCAACCGCGGTGCCGCCTGGAGCCCGGTGGACGCCGAGGGCTCGGGGAGCTCGGGCTCGGCCGAGCTCACGAACACCGCCACGGACGGTGGGATCGCCGAGACGCCGATGTTCCAGTGCGCGCCGGTCCAGGCGGGCGAGGTCTACCGCGTCTCGGCGAAGCTGCGGGTGAAGTCGGGCCAGGCCCGAACGGGCAAGGCGAACTGGGCGGTGATCTGGTATCCCAACACGGACTGCTTTGGCAACTCCCTGGAGTACGACATCGTGGGCGACGTCACCGCCCCGGGTTCCTGGGTCCAGATCCAGGACGACTACACGGCGCCTCCCGGCGCGCTCGGGGCGAGGATCGTGCCGGGCATGATCAAGAGCCAGGCGGGCGGCACCTTCACGGCGTACTTCGACGACGTCTCGATCCTGCCGGCGGACGAGGCGCCGCCGGGTGGCTCGGAGGAGTGCCAGCCGCTTCCCGGGCCGTACGTGGCCGACAGTGACTTTCCCGGGTTCCGCTTCAAGCTGGAGATCACGAGCAGCGCCGGAAGCCTCGCGGCGAGTCCCGAGTCGGCGTGCCTGCCGGAGACCGTCTGCCTGAGCGGCGCCCTGGCGGGGCGCACGGAGGCCGAGCTGCGCCTGATCGGTCCGCGGCCGAACGGACATCTGTGGTTCGAGATGATCCGGTTCACGCCGTCGGCGCTCCGCATCCGGGTCGAGAAGGTGAGCGACGGGACCTGCCGCTTCTACCGTCTGCCGGCGATCCCGGCGGCGAGCGACGAGCTCCCCGGCTTCGTCGATCGGACGGCGTTCGTGCCATAGGGCGCGAGCCCGCCGCCGCGGGCGTGCCGCGTGGTACGTTCTCGGCCATGAACCAGAAGGCGCTGGTGGCCCTCGCCGCCCTCGCCCTCGCCGCGGGCCCGGCCCTCGGCCAGAGCCTGACGCCCGAGCAACTCGGCGCGGTGCGCCGGGGAGCGGCCGAGGCCTCCTTGCCGGAGGGCCCGCTGGAGGTGCCCCTGGTCGGGACGCCGACCCTGCCCCTGGTCGAGGCGCGGGTCAACGGCGCCGGCCCGTACCGGCTGCTCCTCGACCTGGGCTCGAACGTCACCCTGCTGCGGCGCGACGTGGTGGACGCCGCCCGGGTCGAGGTGGTCCTGGACCGGGAGCGGAGCGACATCGTGCGCGCCGACACCCTCACGGTGGGCTCGGCGCTCTTCCGGGACGTCTGGATGGGCGCCTACGACGAGCTCGACGTCGACGGGGTGATCGGCTACAACCTGCTGGGTAATTTCTCGTTCACCTTCGATTTCCCGGCCCAGCGGCTGGTCCTGGGCCGCTCGGAGGTCGGCGACGGCGCCCCGGAGTACGTGGTCGAGGATCGCCTGCCCTACCTGCTGGCGCGGATCGGCGAGCTCGAGGTCCGCCTCAACCCGGACACGGGCGCGGCCGAGGAGATGACCGTGCCGGCGCACTGGGAAGGCACGCTCCCCGTGGACGGCGACCTGCGACCCGGCCCGGTGACCGAGAACAACCAGACGGGCGAGACCCGGGTGCGGGTGGCAAAGCTCGGCGCCGACCTCCGCGTGGGCGGGCTCCTCCTAGGCCGCCCGGAGGTCTACTTCAACCCGGACGCCGATGCTGCCTGGCTCGGCTGCGGGCTCCTCCGGCACTACGTCCTGTCCATGGATCCGAAGAGCCGGCGCTACCGGCTGGCGCCCGAGGAAGCCGCCCGGAAGCCTTGACCCGGCCGCGGTCCCGAGGTGGCCGGCACTTCCGGCAGACGGGAGCGGCCAAGGTGGAGCCGGAACCACCTCGCGGCGCCTACTCCTGTCTTCCCAGGCGGAGGGGTCGGTCCGTGTTGGCTCTCAGCTTGAGAACGCCGTTGACGACGGAGTACCGCTGGACGGACGAAGCGCCTGGCACTGCCGCGCTGCTGGTCGATCGCCTGCATCTTGGGGATGTCGACCGTGGTGGAGGTGAGGATCTTGGCCGTTTCGCTGTCGAGCACCTTGAGGGCGAGCCGTACGTTGTCTCCGAATAGTGTGACCGTCCCCGTGACGAGACCGTCGACGCCGATCAGGTGGCCGAGCCTGCGGACGGTTGCCGGGTCGACCAGCCGCCTTCTGGAAGCGCCAGGCACTCTCACCTGGGCGGAGGGGACTGGGAACCGTTCTCGGGCTACCGGAGTCTCTTGAAGTGAAAGGAGACTCCCATGAGCGAAGCGCTCCGTCGTCCGCTCCTCCCCGACCTCGAGGACCCGAGGGACCGCCAGGAAGGCCGGCTCTTCCGGTGGTCGCTGGCCGGCGCCGTGGCGGTCCACGCGCTGGTGCTGCCGATACCGGTGCCGACCAGCGCCGTCCAAGCCGCGGTGGAGCCGCCGGCGCGGGCCGTCTTCGAGATCGTCGACCGGAAGCTGTCGCTGCCCGACCCTCCCACGCCGGTAGAGCCGCCGGTCCGACCGCGGGAGGCCGCGGTGACCATCCCGGTGCCGGAGATCGACGCCCCGGAACCGCTCCCCAGCGAGACGCCGCTGCCGATAGCCGATCCCGCGGTCGAGGACCTGGATGGGGCCGTGTTCACTCGCATCCCGGACGGGCCGCCTCCCGCGCCGACGCCGGTGCCCGAGGACGGGCCGGTCTACGTTGGCGGCGACGTGGAGCCTCCGGAGGCCCTGCACGCTCCGCCGCCGCGGTACCCGGAGCTCGCGCAGCGCCTCGGCCGCGACGGCCTGGTGGTGGTCCAGGCCGTGATCGACCGCCAGGGCCGGGTGCGCGACGTCCGAGTGCTCCGCGGTGCGCCGTACGGGATGACGGAGGAGGCGGTGGAGGCGGTTCGGGGCTGGCGTTTCCGGCCGGCCCGGCGGGGCGGTGAGCCGGTCGCCGTCTACTACCAGCTCACCGTGCGTTTCCGCCACGTGCGGTGAGGCACTTCCAGGACCGGTGAGGTGGCGGGGCCCCCTGGCGCTCCGGCTCGCGAGGGGAGAAAATGGGCCCGCCGCCTTCCGCCGGCGCTCCGACACCCGCCACTGCCCCAGGAGGTCTCGACCGATGCGACTCCGCCCGTCCCGGCTGCTGCGCCCCACCCTCGCCGCCCTGGCCGCCCTCGGCCTCTCGCTCACCCTCGCGCCCGCGCCGACCGCCGCAGCCGCCGCAGCCGCCGCGGCCGGCTCGATGCAGGCCGCCGTCCCAGCGAGCCTGTACCAGGAGATGCACTGGCGCTCGATCGGGCCTTTCCGCGGCGGCCGCACTCGGGCCGTCGCCGGCGTGCCGGGCGATCCGGCGACCCTCTACATCGGGGTCTGCGACGGCGGCGTCTGGCGCTCGCGGGACTACGGCCGCACCTGGACGCCGATCTTCGACGACCAGCCCACCCAGTCGATCGGCGCCATCGCGGTGGCCCCGTCGGACCCGCAGACGATCTACGTCGCCTCGGGCGAAGGGCCTCCAGCGCCCCGACCTCTCGGTGGGCGACGGCATCTACAAGTCCACCGACGGCGGCGCCACCTGGACCCATATGGGCCTCGAGGACGGCCAGCAGATCCCGGCTCTGGCGGTCGATCCCCACGACCCGAACCGGGTGTTCGCGGCGGTCCTCGGCCACCCCTACGGCCCCAACGAGGAGCGGGGTGTCTACCGCTCGACCGACGGCGGCGCCACCTGGCAGAAGGTGCTCTACCTGGACCAGGACACCGGCGCCAACGACGTGGACATCGACCCGACGAACCCCGACGTCGTTTACGCCACCTTCTGGCAGGGGCGGCAGGGTCCGTGGGAGTACGGCAACGCCTACGGCGGCGGCAACGGCGGCATCTACAAGTCGACCGACGGCGGCGACCACTGGACGAAGCTCGACGGCGGCCTGCCGGACTCCATCGTCCAGGCCAACCTGGCGATCGCTCCCAGCCGCCCGGACCGCCTCTACGTGATCCTCGCCACGACTAATGAGAGCGGCTACCAGTCGGGCAAGGGGCAGGGCCTCTACCGCTCCGACGACGCCGGTGCCACCTGGACGAGCGTCACCGATGACCCGCGCCCCCTCATGCGCATCGGCGGCGGCGACCTGCCCATGCCGGGCGTCGATCCCCAGAACCCGGACGTCCTCTACAGCACCTCGATCGTCACCGTTCGCTCCGAGGACGGAGGCAAGACCTGGACGAGCCTGCGCGGCGCCCCCGGCGGCGACGACTACCAGAACGTCTGGATCGACCCTGAGGACCCGAACGTCATCCTCCTCGCCGCCGACCAGGGGGCGATCGTCTCCGTGGACCGGGGCGCCACCTGGAGCTCCTGGTACAACCAGCCGACGGCGCAGCTCTACCACGTGCAGGCAAGCCACGAGTTCCCGTACAAGGTGTGCAGCGGCCAGCAGGAGAGCGGCTCGGTGTGCATCAAGAGCCGGGGCGACGACGGCGCCGTCACGATCCGGGACTGGCACCCGGTGGGCGCCATCGAGTACGGCTACGTGGCCCCCGATCCGCTGGACCCGGACGTGGTCTACGGTGCCGGGCGCAACGTGGTCTCCAAGTACCGCTGGTCGACGGGCCAGACCCAGGACGTGACGCCGATCCCGGTTCTCGGCAAGGACTACCGGGTGGACCGCACGCAGCCGATCATGTTCTCGCCGGTCGACCCCCACGTCCTCTACTACGCCGCCAACGTCGTCTTCGAGACCCGCGACGGTGGGGCGAGCTGGCGTCAGGTCAGCCCGGATCTCGCCCGCGAGGCGCCGGGCATCCCGGCCAGCCTGGGCACCCTGGCGGACAAGAGCCCCGACGCGGCCAAGAAGCGGGGCGCGGTCTACGCCCTGGCGCCGTCGTTCAAGAGCTTGGGCACGCTCTGGGCGGGAACCGACGACGGCGTGATCCAGGTGACCCGCGACGGCGGCAAGACCTGGCAGGACGTGACGCCTCCGGGCGTCGAGCCGTGGAGCAAGGTCACCCAGATCGCCGCCTCTCCCTTCGACGACGCCTCGGCCTACGCCTCGGTGAGCCGCCTGCGGGTGGACGACCTCACGCCCTACGTCTACCGCACCCACGACGGCGGCAAGAGCTGGCAGAAGATCACCGAGGGGCTCCCCGACGGCGCCCCGGTGAACACCGTGCGCGAGGACCCGGTACGCAAGGGCCTGCTCTACGCCGGCACGGAGACCGGCGTCTGGGTCTCCTTCGACGACGGCGACCACTGGCAGTCACTCCAGCTCGACCTGCCCCACACCTCCATGCGCGACCTCTGGGTCCACGACGACGACTTGATCGTGGCCACCCACGGCCGGGGCTTCTGGATCCTCGACGACCTGGCGCCGCTGCGCCAGGCGAGCGAGGTGGTGGCGGGCGAGGCCGCGCACCTGTTCCGCCCGACGCCGGCCGTGCGCGTGCGCCGGGACACCTACACCGACACGCCGCTGCCGGCCGGAGAGCCCATGGGGGAGAACCCGCCCGCCGGCGCCGTGATCGACTACTCCCTGGGTCGAGGCGCGGCCGGCCCGGTGACTCTGGAGGTCCTCGACTCCGAGGGCGCCGTGATCCGGAGCTACGCGAGCACCGACCAGCCCGAGCTCTCGGCCGAGGACCTCGCCCGGCAGATGATCCCCACTTACTGGGTGCGTCCGTTCCGGAGCCTGCCGGCCACCGCCGGCATGCACCGCTGGGTCTGGGACCTGCGCTACACCGCACCGGACGTCGCCCATCGCTCCTACCCGATCAACGCCGTGCCCCACGACACGCCGCGGGTGCCCCAGGGGCCCCTCGTCCTTCCGGGCACCTACACCGTGCGCCTCACGGTGGGCGGCCAGTCCCAGACCGCGCCGCTCCAGGTGACCATGGACCCCAGGGTGAAGACCTCGAAGGAGGGCCTCACCGAGCAGTTCACCCTGGCGCAGATGCTCGCCGGGCGGATCAGTGAGACGACGAAGGCGGTGGCCTCCGCCCGGGCCGTGCGCGAGCAGATCGCGGCGATCGGAGACCGCGCCAAGGGCCGCATGGGCCGTGAGCTCGACGCCTTCGACAAGCAGGTGCAGGCGGCTCTCGAGGGCTCCCCGGAGACCAAGAAGGGCAAGACCACGACGCCGGCAGCGCCGGGCCTCCAGGCCCTCGGCGGCCGGGTCGGCGGGCTCTACGGCCAGATCGAAGGCGTCGACGAGGCGCCCACGAAGGTCCAGGCCGATGCGGCGAAGAAGGTCGACGCCGACCTCGGCGCGGCCCTCGACCGCTGGCAGACCGTGGCCGCCCAGGTGCCGGCCCTCAACCGCAAGCTCACGCGCCACAAGCTGCCGGCCCTGGACCTCACGGCCCAGCCCAAGGAGGCCGCCCCGGAGGGGGACGTGGAGTAGGGGTGGGCGAGGGTCGCTTCTTCGAGGGCACCCGCCGGCCGGGTGGGTCTCCCAGGCTCTTGGTGGTTTGTCAAGCTTCAAGTGACGAGTCCTGACGGCCCATCCCGTCGCTGGCGGCGTTGCGCCTCCTCGACGTAGTCTCCGCTACCCCTGCGTCGGCACATGCCTGGCCAGCGACGCAGACTCCCAGCGAAGCTTCGCCTCAAACCGACAAGGAGCCGGGATCCGGCACGTAGGTTCTCGCGCAGAGCCGCAAAGGCGCCGAGGAGGGCGATCGATGGGCGGAGCCCGGGAGAGCCGCGTTGCCGGGGCGCCGTTGACTGGGCGTACAAGATCCACACGCGGTTCGGGCCGGGGCTGCTGGAGTCGGTCTACGAGGCGGTCCCCGCACCTAGCTCGGCCCGTGCCGGCTGAGCCTGGGCAGCGGGGGCGGCTCGCCGGCCGGCGCCGCAAGCCAGTCCCGCCAAGCCCGGCCGCCCGTGCACAGGCGGTCGAGGTCGAGGCCCTCGGTGCCCTGGGGGAAGGGCTCCACCCGGGCCAGGCCGCGGGCGAGGACCCGCCGCGCCGGCGCTGGGTTGCCCCGCTCGACGAAGTGGTACAGGCCGACGGCCACCTGGATCAGGCCGCGGAAGAGCTCCCGGGGCTCAGGGCGGGTCGAGCGCCAGATCTCCTCCCACGCCTCGTGGGCTTCGAAGAAACGCCCGGCGTTGAAGTGCTCGATCCCCGCGCGGAGGAGAGCCGACCGCTCCTGGGGCGCGAGATCGGGGTGGAGAACGCGGTCGGAAGGCACGGCCGGAGTGTAGCCAAACCCACCCCGCGCCCGGGCCCCCGAGGCGGGGAAGGGGACCAGGGATGGCCGCGCTCGCTCTCCGAGCCCGGGAAATATCCGGCCTGTGGCCGTCCTACCGCCTGAAGACCCAGTCCTTAGCGGGCGGCCATGGCCGCCCGTGTCCTCCGGAACGCTGACCTCTTCCAGGAGCTGCCATGATCCGTCGTCTCCCCACGCTCGTCGCTCTTTTGTTCCTCCTCATGCCGTGCCTCGTGCCGGCCGGCGCGAGGGGCGAGGAGCACGCCGCGAAGTACTACTTCGGGTACGCCACGCAGCTCACCCCGAGGGAGATCGACACCCTCCGCGCCGACCTCAAGGCCGCGAGCGACCCGCGCACCTGCACGACGATCGACACGCCCTGTCCACCCGCCGAGGCCGCCCTCGAGCTCCTGTTCGGCGGTACGTTCCGTCCGAATCTCCCCGATGTCCTCGTCTACGTCGAACGGAGGGACGACGGGACTCTCGTGCCCCACGAGCCCCTCCTCCTCTGGCAGGGGAAGCTCACTCCGTACATCTACGGGGCCCGGCACGTCTACGCCCTGATCGTCTCGGACGTCCGGCTGTCCCTGGACGCGCGCCTCACCACGATCGTCGAAACGACGTCGAATCCCCTTGCCGGTCTCCTGACGCTGCTCAACTTCAAGGCTGCGGATCCGGCCCCGAAGGAGCCCAAGAGCGACACAGCCCATGTGTCCTGGCAGCACCTGGGCCCGAGATTTGACGATCCCTACCTGGGGTGGGCCAGGCTCGAGGTGCAGCTTGGCTCCATCAACCGGCTCACTCTGTCCGAGCGTGGTGAGTCGGTCGAGCGAACGGTGACCGAGGGGGCGTGCGAGGGCTGCCCAATGACGAAGATCGAGGCCAAGTCCTCCGGTCCGGAACCCCTACCCGGAGACGCCCCACATCCTCCGTTTCAAGCCGTCACGACGCACATCAGCAACTCGCGAGCGGGCCATGCCGGTTTCGGTATCGCCCTCGGTGCGACCTTCGACACCAAGGACACCGCGGCCGGCGAGGCGAGCGGCAGCCTGCATGTCAACGGATACGCCCTGGCCAAGGTCTATCTCCTGCGGCCGCGGCTGAAAGTGGGTCCGAGGAAGCACACGCAATACAGGTACTCGATCGCCCTGGTCGCCGGCACGAACGTCGGGGACGGCACCTTCGACGAGCTCATCGGCGGGATCTCGGTCGGCCACCTGATCGGGAAGCTCGGCCTCACCGTGGCGGTCAACGGGGTGAAGCCGAAGGAGGCGATGGACGGCGCGGAGAGCGGCGGAGACGGCCGGGGCCGGCGCGCCAGGCTCTTCGTCGGCCTCGACTACACCTTCTGAGGCCGCATCGAGGCCGGCGAGGCGGAAGCGGCGGCCGAGGGCGTCGCCCAGGCCGGCGCGGGAGATCACGAGCGCGGGAACGAGTTCGAAGGCGAGGAGGGCGAGGAGCGCCACATCCGCCGTGAAGCCCAAGAGTCCGGCGTCCACGCGCACTCCCGAGGGCTCGACGGAGCCGATCGGGTAGAGCGAGAAGAGAGCCCCGCCGCCCCAGGTCGCGAGGGGGAAGCCCACGGCGGCCGCGCCGCCGACGACCAGGGCGCTCTCGAGGAGCAGGACGCGGGCGAGGCGGCCGCGGGGCCGGATCACCTCTGGATGCCGGGTGATCTCCTCGCCTCCCGAGCGGCGGGTCTCGATCGCCTCGAGCTCCTGCTGGGCGGCGCCGGGCGAGACCCGAGCCGCTCGAAACTGCGCGGCTCTCCGTGGCCCATCAGCGTCACGCGGGTGTGCTGGACGACCTCGATGTCTTCGAACGAGGCGGCGCGGAGGTCGTCGAGGAGGGCGGAGATCGGCCCGGTCGCGGGGCTTCTCCGGGCGCAAGCGGTGGCGGCATTCTGCCGGCTACATGTTGTGTGCGCAAGGACGGCTCATTGACACGGCCCTGGGCGGGGCGGAGACTAGGAGTCTGCGCGGCAGAAACACGTAGCCGCGCGCAAGGGCCTTACGGGGTGGATCCAAGGCGCGAGGAGGAGGCGATGCGGGGACATCGTAGACGACGAGCAACGCCGGAGACACCCCGTAACCCCCTTGCGCCCGAAGGGTTGCGGCGGCGTGGGGCCGTCTACTTCGTTCCCGCTCCTCGACGATGGCTCGGCATCGCCTGCGTCGCGGTGCCTCGTATCCGACCCCGCGGCGCTCGCAACGCGACTGCGCGTTTCTGCCGCGCAGACTCCTAGGCGGCGGGAATCTGCCATGGAGGAGGTGTCATGAACGCGATCGTGGTCGCCGCGGTGGGGCTTGTCGCCTACGCCTTGGCCTACCGGTTCTACTCGCGGTTCCTCGCCGAGAAGATCTTCCGGCTCGACCCCGACTACGTCACCCCGGCCCACGAGTACCAGGACGGCACGGACTTCGTGCCCACCAACAAGCACGTGCTCTGGGGGCACCACTTCACCTCGGTGGCCGGCGCGGCACCCATCGTGGGGCCGGCGATCGCGGTCTTCTGGGGCTGGCTGCCGGCGGTCCTATGGGTGATCTTCGGCACCATCTTCTTCGCCGGCGTCCACGACTTCGCAACCCTCTGGATCTCGGCCCGCCACAAGGCGCGCTCCATCGGCTCGCTGACTGAGGACGTGATCTCCCGGCGCTCGCGCACGCTCTTCCTGGTGGTGATCTTCCTGCTCCTGCTGATGGTCAACGCGGTGTTCGCCGTGATCATCGCGCGCCTCTTCGTCCACTTCCCCGGGAGCGTGCTGCCGGTCTGGATCTCGCTCCCCATCGCCATGCTGGTCGGGTGGTGGATCTACCGGCGGGGCGGCAAGCTCCTGTGGCCTTCCATCGGCGCCCTCGCGGCCCTGTACTTCTTCATCTGGGTCGGGAGCCGGGTGCCCATCTCCCTGCCCGCGAGCACCCTGGGCCTCGAGCCCGCCGCCGTCTGGGTGGTGCTGCTCTTCGTCTACTGCTTCTTCGCCTCGCGCCTGCCCGTGTGGCTGCTCCTCCAGCCCCGGGACTACGTCAACTCCCACGAGCTGATCGTGGGGCTGGGCGTGCTCTACCTGGGGCTCCTGGTGGGCGCGCCGGCGATGGTCGCCCCGGCCTGGAACCCGGCGCCGGCCGGCGCGCCTCCGGTGGTGCCGATCCTCTTCATCACCATCGCCTGCGGGGCGATCTCGGGCTTTCACGGCCTGGTGGCCTCGGGCACCTCCTCGAAGCAGCTCGACAAGGAGACCGACGCCCGCTTCGTGGGCTACATGGGGGCGGTGGGCGAGGGGGCCCTGGCCCTGGGCTCGATCCTGGTGGTGAGCGCGGGCCTCGCCGCCACCCGGGGCGAGTGGCTCTCGCGCTTCTACACCGACTGGAAGGCGGCGAGCGGCGGCGCGGCCCACTACTTCGTGGTGGGTCTGGCCCACATGGCCGGGAACCTGGGAATCCCGGTGGGGCTGGGGGAGGTCTTCGCCACCGTCATCGTGGTGAGCTTCGCCGCCACTACCATGGACACCGGAATCCGCCTCCAGCGCTACATCCTCCACGAGGTGGGGGAGACCTGGAACATCCGGTCCCTCGCCAGCCCGACCCTCGCGACGTTGCTGGCGGTGGGCTCGTGCATGCTGCTGGCCTTCGGCGCCCACGCGCCGGGGGGCGGCGTGGGCTCGGGCGGCCTGGTGATCTGGCCCCTCTTCGGCACCACCAACCAGCTCCTGGCGGCCCTGTCGCTGATCGTGGTCTCGGTCTACCTGCGCCGCCTGGGGCGAAACATCGCGCCGACGGTGGTCCCGCTGATCTTCCTGCTGGTCATGACCATATGGGCCATGCTCACGTCCCTGGGCACCTGGTGGCTGGGCGAGACCCCGAACTACCTCTTGGGCGTGATGGGCCTGCTGGTGCTGGGCGCGGCGGTCTGGATGGCCCTCGAGGCGGTGGCCGCGCTGCGCGAGCCGGCCCAGCCGGCCCAACCGGGCGGGGCTCGGGAGAGGCCGCGGCCGTGAGCTCTCCGTCCCGTTTCGGTGCCGGCCGCTCCGGCCGCTTCACTTGGGCCGGGCGCCTGCGCTCGGCCTTGGGGCGCTTCGCGGCGGCCTACGACGAGGTCTTCTTCGCCCGCTGGCGGGGGAGCCTCGCGCGGGAGCGGCGCGACCGGGAGGAGCTCTTCCTGCTGCTCTGCTTCTCCGACCTCCTGGGCATCCCCAACCCGGTCAATTACTACACCCTCGAGCTGCTCCCCGCGATGCTCGAGCGCTTCCACGAATGGCACCTGCGCCAGGGCATGGAGCACTCACCCCTCGAGGGCTTCCGCTGATGTTGAGCGGCACCTCCCCCGGCGGGGGAGGCGGATCGCCGGATGCGGTCGAAGGTCTCGGCCCGCTCGGGGAATGGCTCCAGCGCGGCGTCGTCTTCTTCGGCGGCAAGGGCGGTGTGGGCAAGACCACCTGCGCCGCGGCCTTCGCCCTCAAGGCGGCGGGCTCCGGGCGGCGCACCCTCCTGGTCTCGACCGATCCGGCGCACTCGACCTCCGACGTCCTGGGGGCCGACCTCGGGCCCGAGGAGCGGCCGGTGGGCCCGAATTTGGAGGCTCTCGAGATCGACGCGGCGCGGGAGGCGGAGGCCTATGTGGAACGGGTGCGGGCCCAGCTCGGCAAGGTGACGCCGCCCCACCTGCGCGCCGAGATGGAGCGCCAGATCGAGCTCGCCCGGGTCTCGCCGGGGGCGGAGGAGGCGGCGCTCTTCGACCGCATGGCCGAGCTCGTCGACGCCGTGGGCAAGCGCTACGACCTGGTGGTGTTCGACACGGCCCCGACCGGCCATACCCTGCGACTCCTGACCTTGCCCGAGCTCCTCCAGGCGTGGGTGGACGGCCTGCTCGAGCGCCGACGCAACGTCGAGCGGCTCTCGGAGATGTGGCGGCGCATGACGGTGGGGCGCGGCGCCGACGAGCGCCCGGAGGACCCCATCGAGGCCGTGCTCCTCGAGCGCCGACGGACCTTCTACCGGGTGCGCCGCCTGCTCCTCGACGAGCGGCGGTCGGCCTTCGTCTTCGTGCTGGTTCCGGAGCGCCTGCCGATTCTCGAGACGGGCCGGGCGATCGAGGTGCTCCGTCGTCACCAAGTGCCGGTGGCCGGGGTGATCGTCAACCGGGTGCTGCCGGAGGAGGCGGGGGAGAGCGGCTTCCTGACCGCGCGGCGGCGCCAGGAGGCGGCGTACCTGGCCGAGATCGACGCCGCCTTCGCGGACCTGCCGCGCCTCGTGGTGCCGCTTCTGCCGAGCGACGTCACGGGCCCGACCGAGCTCCGGGCGGTGGCCGCCGCGCTGGTCGGGGGGACGGCCGGCGGCGGGACCTCAGGGGGTGCAAGGGGGTAAACCCGACCCCGGCGGTGGTTCGGCAGGCCCGGATCCAGGGCGACGTCGGAGACACGGCGTCGCCGCAGGGGGCGCGTGAGGAGTACGGGCTAGTTGCGGTACCGGTAGACGATCCGGCCGCGGGTCAGGTCGTAGGGGGAGACCTCGAGCTTCACCCGGTCGCCGGGGAGCACCCGGATCCGGAAGCGGCGCATCTTGCCCGCGATGCGCGCCAGGACTTGGTGACCGTTTTCGAGGCCGACCCGGAAGTTGCCGTTGCCCAGGACGTCCTCGACTTCGCCTTCGAACTCCAGCGCTTCTTCTTTCGGCAAACTTGCTCCTCTCGCAACACGACTCCCCTCGGCCCGGACCGGCTCGCCGCCGGTCCAGGCAGAGCCCGCCGTGGAAGCCACGCGGGGCGCGAGCGTGGGAAGTCGCAGGTTGATCTGGCGATGGGGCGCCGGTCGGCGCACCGATCCCCGGACCGGCTGGCTGTCAGGGTAGAGGGCCGGAGGGGCTTCTGTCAACTCGGAGGGGGCTCGGTGAGCGGTTTTGTGCTCCCCGCGAATGTCGATATGACATATCCGTGTGCCGCGCGAGGAACCGCCGGCGTGCTCCGCGACTCCGGCCTCGCCGGCGCCCGGTCGGGCGTCGACGAGCTGCCGGTCCTCCTCGATCGCCAGGGTGCCGAGCCTCGAGATCGATTTAAATCAAAAAGGTTACAAATCCTCCGCCCGATCCTCCCGTCGAGACCGCTGAGCCCGCAGCAGCACGAGTGTGGCGCCGGTTCCCCCCAGCCGCGGCGGCGCGGAGGTGAAGCCCAGGATCCACGCGGCGACGGGGTCTTCGGAGAGCCATCCGGGGAGGGCCTCCTTGAGCACCGGCCCCGCCGCCGAGCGCAGACCTCTTCCGTGCACCACCCGCACGCAGCGCAACCCCGCCCGCCGGGCCCGCCGCAGGCCGTCGCGGAGCGCGCCGCGCGCCTCGCTCTCGGGGTAGCCGTGGAGGTCGATGGTGAGCTCCACGGGCAGCTCGCCGGCGCCGAGGGCGCTCATCTGGCGGGGCGCGACGCCGGGAAGCCGGCCTTCGAGCCGCTCGCCGATCCGGGTGATCTGCAAGGGAACCTTGCGCAGGCCCCGTCCGCTTCGGGTCGAGCCGTCACCGGAAGGTCGCGGCGCCTTGGGGCGGCGCCGCGGGAGCTCCGCCGGCCGCCCCTCGAGCCGGTCGACGTCCCGCATGGCCCGCTCGAAGAGGTCCCGGTCGTCGCTGGCTCGGCGGCTCATCCTGGCTCCTGGTCGCGCGTCAGTGAGCGGGCCGGGGCGCGGGCGGTGAAACATTCCCGGCCGAAACGCCCCGGCAGGGTCCGATACGTGCCATAATCGCAACAGTGTAACAACCCAACGTCCGGTTCTGCGGGTCACCTGCGGCGAGCTGTCAGGTACCACTGTTTGGGTCGTACGCGGGTGGGCGCATCACCGAGAAAGGAGCTTTTCATGGGTTGGAAGGCTTCACGCAGGATGCCGATCCACCTGCTCGGCGCACTGCTCGTCGCGCTCGTCGCCGTCCCCGTCCAAGCGCAGTGGAAGATCGAGTCGCCCGGCGGCGACAGCTCGATCAAGTTCGGTTTCCTGGCCCAGATGCGCGCCGAGTCCCTCGACAACGGGTCCAACACCGCCCAGAACCTGTTCTTCCGCCGCCTGCGGCTGCTCGCCGGAGGCAAGCTCACGGACAAGCTGACGTTCTTCCTGGAGACTGACAGCCCGAACCTGGGCAAGGCGGGGGCCGGCGGTGTCAAGGGCGCCGGCGACATCTTCATCCAGGATTTCGCCGTCACCTACAAGCCTCAGAGCGACGCGTTCAACCTGGACCTCGGGATGTTGCTCGTCGAGACCTCCCACAACTCGAACCAGTCGGCAGTGTCGCTGATGGCGGTGGACTACGGGCCGTACTCCTTCGCCTCGTCCGGGCCCATCGACGCCCGGGTGGGACGGGACTACGGGGTCCGGGCCCGCGGCTACCTGGCCAACGATCACTTCGAGTATCGGGCGGGCATCTACCAGGGCAAGCGGGGCGCCAACGCCGACAACGCCTTCCGGTACGCGGGACGGGTGGTCTACAACGTCTTCGCGGCCGAGAAGGGCCTGTTCTACAGCGGCACCACCCTGGGCAAGAAGCACATCCTCTCGTTCGGCGCGAGCGTGGACCACCAGGAAGACTACGACGCGTACGCCGGCGACGTGTACTTGGATCAGCCGATCGTGGGAGGCAACGGCTTCACCTTCCAGGCGGACTGGATCACCTACGACGGCGACGTCTTCCTGCCGACGCTGCCCAAGCAGGACGACGCCCTGGTGGAGGCGGGGTTCTACTTCGGGGCCACCAAGCTTCTGCCCTTCGTCCAGTACGCCAAGCGCAACTTCGACGACCCCGCTCTGGGCGACGAGGACCAGCTCCAGGTGGGGATCGGCTACATGTTCCGCGGGCACAACGGGAATTTGAAGTTCTCGTACGGCCGGCTCTCGAAGGACGGGACCGCCGACCGGGACCAGCTCTGGCTGAATTTCCAGACCTTCGCCTTCTAGAGCCTGGACTATTCACGAGACGGCGTAGCGAGAGCCGCAAGTGTGCGTGAGATCGGGGCAGCGCAGCGATGAGCGACGCAGGCGTAGTCGAACGTACGTTGAGGAGCGAAGAGCGAGCACGCCCCGAGATTGCGTGCAATTGCGCCTCGCAGTAGCCGGATCATGAATTGTCCAGGCTAGGAGTCTGCGCGGCAGGAACACGTAGCCGCGCGCAAGGGTCTTACGGCGTGGATCCAAGGCGCGAGGAGGAGGCGATGCAGGGACATCGTAGATGACGAGTAACGCCGGAGACACCCCGTAACCCCCTTGCGCCCTACGGGTTGCGACGGCGTGTGGCCGTCTACTTCGTTCCCGCTCCTCGACGATGGCTCGGCATCGCCTGCGTCGCGCCGCCTCGTATCCGGCGGGCACCGGCCGAAGGCTGGTCGGGCGCTCGCAACGCGACTGCGCGTTTCTGCCGCGCAGACTCCTAGAAGACTTCCCCGGGGGTGGGGCAGCGGTCCCGCCCCCGGTTCGTCGTCCCCTCAGATCGTCAGCTTGCCCAGGCGGGTGGCCCCGAGCCGTGCCCGGAGCGCCAGGAAGAGCTCGGCCGTCGCCAGGGCGTCGGTGAGCGCGTGGTGGAGGTCGTAGGCGGGCAGGCCGAGGCTCGCGCGCGCCTCCGCCAGGCCGCGGGGCATGGGCCGGTCGTGGGCGCGGATCGCCGCCAGACGGTGCTCGAGGCGGCCGATCAGGGCCTGGGTGTCGACCACTCGGCGGCGCCGGGGCCAGGAGCGTCCGAGGCGCCGCCAGGCCCGGCGCAGGAAGGCCACGTCGAGGGAGGCGTGGTGGACCAGGAGGACGGCGTCGCCGAGCCGCTCCTCGATCCGGTCCGCGACCCTGGAGAGGGGCGGCGCGCGGTGGAGCTCCTCCGGCAGGATGTGGTGCACCCCGATGGCCTCCTCGTCGAGGCCCTCGAAGCTCCCCGGGTGGACCAGGGTGTAGAAGCGCTCCCCCCACCGGATCGCTCCCGCGCGCACGGGCACCATGCCGACCGACAGAATGCGGTGGCGCCGCGGATCGAGGCCGGAGGTCTCGAGGTCGAGGGCCCAGTAGGCGACCTCGTCCCAGAGCGGCGAGGAGGAGAAGAGAGGGGTCACCCGAGCATCGCCGTGCCGTAGCGCATGGAGACCGCATCCTGGATCTCTCGGATGGCGAGAAAGGCCTCCTTCAGGTGGCGCCGGGTCAGGTGCGAGAGCTCGTCGAGGGGCACCAGGTTGTCGGGGGCCCGGCCCCGGCGCACGGCTTCGAGCTGGTGCTCGAGGCGCAGGCGCAGGAGGAACCGGAAGCCCTCGGAGAGGGTCTCGGCGCCGTCCGCGCTCAGGCAGCCGGCGGCGGCCGCGGCCGCCAGCCGATCGAGGGTGGAGCGGGCGGGCACCTGGGCCTCCAGCGCGAAGAGCCGCGCCAGGCCGACCACCGGGATGATGCCGCCGCGCTTGAGGTCCACCCCGCCGGAGCGCTCGCGGATCTGGCGGAACAGGCCGATCGGCGGCCGGAACTCCAAGGCGTTCTTCGCCATGTGGGCGAGGAACGAGCGCTGGGCGCGGGCCTCTCCGATGAGCTCGTCGAGGGGCGCCAGGGAGAGCGCGCCGTGGACCGGCCGGAAGTCGAAGAAGTTGGCGGCGTCGATCAGGGCCTGGGGCTCGGGCGCGCCGATCCAGCCGGCGAAGAGCTCGATCCAGGCCCCGAGGGGGCGGTTCCAGCGGTCGGCCATGAAACCGCCGGGGCAGGGCGGGATGCCGAGCCGGATCAGGCCGGCGGTGACGCGGCCGGCGAGCTCGGCGAAGTAGCGGCCCACCTCCTCGCTCTCCTCGCCCCCATCTCCATACACCAGGGCGTTGTCCTGGTCGGTGAGGAGCGCTTGCTCGCGGCGGCCCTCGGAGCCGAACACAATCCAGGCGTAGGGGCGCGGCGGCTCGCCCAGCTCCCGCTCCGCGAGGCGCAACAGGCGAGCGGCGGCGGCGTCGTTGACGCTCGAGACGATGCGCCCGATCTCCGCGGCGTCCAGGTGGCCTCGGAAGAGCACCTCGACCATGCCGGTGAGCTGGCCGGAGTAGTCCTGGAAGGTTTCAGGGCTCTCGAGCTTCTCGACCCGCGACAGCAGGGAGATGGGGCTCCTGTGGTGGTGGCGCAGGAGGTCGCTGTCGGTGACGACGCCCGTCACCTCGTCGCCCTCGACCAGGGCCAGGTGGTGGATGCGGTTCTCGAGCATGGAGACCAGGGCGTCGAACACCGGGGTGCCGGCCGGGATCGTGCGCAGGGGCCGGCTCATCACCCGGGAGACCGGCGTGTCGACGGGCCGGCCGCGGGCGAGGACTCGCCGGCGCAGGTCCCGGTCGGTGAGGATGCCGGGCGGCCGACCGCCGACCAGGATCGAGCTCACCCCCTCGCGGGTCATGGCCCGGGCGGCCTCGGCGACCGTGGCGTCGGGCTGCACGAAGACCGCGGCCCGGGTGACGAGGCCCGAAACCGGCGTCGAGAGGTCTCCCGAGAGCAGAGGAGTCTCGGCCTGGGCGGCGCGGCGCAGGCGGCTCGCCAGGCCGGCGACGAAGAAGTCCGCGAACTCGCGCTCCTCCATGAGGCGGTGGAAGAGCTCGCCCGGGATGCGGAAGAGCAGGCTGTCCTCCTCGGCGATCACGTCGGTCGACGGCGGGCCGCCGGCGAGGAGAGACGGGTAGCCGAAGACCTCCCCCTCTTCCAGGACCTGGAGCGGCCCGCCGTCGCGCTCCAGGCGCACCGCCCCTTTGCGCACCACGAAGAGGTACCGGTTGTCCCGGTCGGTGCGGCGCATCACCGCCTCGCCCCGCGGGACGTAGGTCACCTCGAGCCGGCCGAGGACCCGCTCGAGCAGATCCTCGTGGAGCCGATCGAAGGGCGGGTGGCGCGGCAGGAAGACGTCGGGTTCCATGGGGTCCGAGGATACGACGCCCCCTCCGCCGTCGGGGCGAAGGGGGCGTCGCGGGGTGTCGAGCCGAATCAGTGGGCGGCGGCGGTCCCGGCGCCTCGCGGCACCCGGACGTCCTCGACCATCTGACGGATCTCCGCCGGGGGCGGCGGGGTCAGGCGCGAGACGACGTAGGTCACGACCAGGTTGAGGATCATGCCGATCGTCCCGATGCCTTCGGAGCTGATCCCCAGGAACCACGGGGACATGCCGAAGAACTTGTTGCCGATGATGTAGAAGCCGGTGAAGCCGATGCCCACGACCATCCCCCAGATCGCGCCCTGGCGATTCGTCCGGCTATCGAAGATCCCGAGCAGGATCACCGGGAAGAAGCTCGCGGCGGCGAGGCCGAAGGCGAAGGCCACGACTTGTGCGACGAACCCCGGTGGGTAGATGCCGAAGATGCCCGCGACGATCACCGCCAGGAAGATCATCGCCCGGCCGACCATGAGGCGTTTGGCCTCGCTGGCCCCCGGGTTGATCAGCCGGGCGTAGATGTCGTGGGCGATCGAGCTCGAGATGACGAGGAGCAGGCCCGCCGCCGTCGACAGGGCGGCTGCGAGACCGCCCGCCGCGACCAGACCGACCACCCAGGGCGCCAGGCCCGCGACCTCGGGGGTGGAGAGCACGATGATGTCGCGGTCGATGGTGATCTCGGTCGTGTCCTTGTCGGGCGTCAGCTCGATCTTCCCGTCCCCGTTCTTGTCGGTCAGACCGAGCAACTTGGTCTTCTCCCAGTTCTGCACCCAGGAGTGCTGACGAACCTCGTCCAGGCTCTTGCCGTTCAGGGAGTTGATGAGGTTGTAGCGGGCGAACGCCGCGATCGCCGGCGCGGTGGTGTAGAGCAGGGCGATGAAGAGCAGCGCCCAGCCGGCGGAGTAGCGGGCGGAGCGGACGCTGGGCACCGTGTAGAAGCGCACGATGATGTGCGGCAGCCCGGCGGTTCCGGCCATCAGCGCCAGGGTGATGCAGAAGACGTCCAGCATCGTCTTGCTGCGGAACGGCTCGGTGTACTGGGTGAAGCCCAGGTCGATCTGGATCTGGTTGAGCTTGTCGATGATGTCGCTGAACGTGAACGAGAGCTGCGGGACCGGGTTGCCGGTCAGCACCCAGGCGATCGCGACCGCCGGAATCATGTAGGCGACGATCAGCACGGAGTACTGGGCCACCTGGGTCCAGGTGATGCCCTTCATGCCGCCCAGCACCGCGAAGAACGCGACGATCGCCATGCCGATGATGACGCCGGTGTTGATCGGCACGCCCAGGAAGCGGCTGAACACGATGCCCACGCCGCGCATCTGGCCGGCGACGTAGGTCAGCGACACGAAGATCGCGCAGAACGCCGCGACCACGCGGGCGGTCGAGGAGTAGTAGCGGTCTCCGATGAAGTCGGGCACCGTGTACTTGCCGTACTTCCGCAGGTAGGGCGCGAGCAGCAGGGCGAGGAGGACGTAGCCTCCGGTCCAGCCCATCAGGTAGACCGTGCCGTCATAGCCCATGAACGAGATGAGGCCCGCCATCGAGATGAACGAGGCGGCCGACATCCAGTCGGCGGCCGTGGCGGCGCCGTTGAAGATCGCGGGCACGCCCTGCCCGGCGATGTAGAACCCCTTGGTGTCGCGGACGCGGTTGTAGTAGCCGATGTAGAGGTACGCGGCGAAGGTTACGCCCACCAGGAGGTAGGTCCAGGTCTCGGCGCTCATGACGCCCTTCCTTTGCCCGCGCCACCGCGCCGAAGTGGGCGGTCCTCGTGGACGTCGTACTTCTTGTCCAGCCGGTCCATGACCCAGGCGTAGACGAAGATGAGGATGACGAAGACGATGATCGATCCCTGCTGAGCCCACCAGAAGCTCATCGGCAGATGGCCGACGTGCACGTGGGAAAGCGGCCGGGCCAAGAGAATCGCGAAGACCAGCGAGACCAAAGCCCAGATGACGAGCAGCGCGGCGATCAGCAGCTTGTTGGCTCGCCAATACGCCTGGACGGCGTTCTGCCCTTTACGGCTGTCTTCCATGCAGAGTCCTCCTCCGGTCGGCAGCACCGACTACCGGAGTCCTCCGGTGGAGCCGGCGCTCGGTTCATGTCCGAACCGCCCGTCATGAGCGGTCCGAACCTCATCCAAGGCGTCCCCCCGGGTGCGCGATGCCACCCCCCCTGGCGGGGAGGGCATCGCGCCCGACGGGACGCCGGAACGTCCGAAGTGGGACAGCGATAGCTGGCGGGAGACTATGCGTGGAGGCGGGCGAATGTCAACGAGAGCGCGAGCACCATGCGGTATAATCCCGCTTCAAATCGTGCCATTACACCCCCCACCGGGAGAACCGGGAGAGCCGGAAGAACCGGATGAAGGACTGGATAAGGAGGAGGTCGACTCATGGTGCCGGTCAAGCCCGAGATCGCCAAGCGTGCGCGCGTAAGTTCCATGGAGCAGTATCGGGAGATGTACCGGGAGTCCCTCGAGAAGCCTGAGGAGTTCTGGCGTCGCGAGACGGGGCGGCTCGACTGGTACAACGAGCCCCACACCGTCCTCGACTACGACATGGAGGCGGTCGACTTCTCCTGGTTCGCCGGGGGGCGCCTCAACGCTTGCTTCAACTGCGTCGACCGCCACCTGCTGACCCAGCCGGACAAGACGGCGATCATCTGGGCCAAGGACGAGCCGGGGGAGTACGAGAAGATCAGCTACCGGGAGTTGAAGCACCACGTGGCCCGGATCGCCAACGTGCTGCTCCACCACGGCGTGCGGCGCGGCGACCGAGTGGCGGTGTACCTGCCCATGGTCCCCGAGCTCGCCTACGTGATGCTCGCTTGCGCCCGGATTGGCGCCGTCCACTCCGTGGTCTTCGCCGGCTTCTCGGCCGACTCGCTGCGCGAGCGGATCATCGACGCCCACTGCACGATGCTGGTGACCGCCAACGAGGGGCTGCGCGGCGGTAAGAAGATCCCCCTGAAGGCCACCTCCGACGCCGCCATCGACGGGCTCGACATGGTGGAGACGGTGCTCGTGGTGCGGCGCACCGACACCGAGGTCGAGATGCGTACCGGCCGCGACTACTGGCTCGAGGACGAAGCCCACAAGCAGCGCTCCACCTGCCCCAACGAGTGGATGGCGGCCGAGTCGCCCCTGTTTGTGCTCTACACCTCGGGCTCGACCGGCAAGCCCAAAGGAGTGCTCCACACGACGGCCGGCTACCTGCTCTATGCCGCCATGACCCACGAGCTGGTGTTCGACCTGAAGCCGGACGACGTGTACATGTGCGCCGCCGACATCGGTTGGATCACCGGCCACAGCTACATCGTCTACGGCCCCCTCGCCAACGGCGCGACGACGGTGATGTTCGAGTCGACCCCGGTCTACCCGGATGCCGGACGCTACTGGCAGGTGGTGGACGACCTGGGGGTGAACGTCTTCTACACGGCGCCCACCGCGATCCGCGCCATCGCCCGGGCGGGCGACGACTGGGTGAAGAAGTACTCCCGCAAGAGCCTGCGCATTCTCGGCACGGTCGGCGAGCCGATCAACCCCGAGGTCTGGGAGTGGTACCACGACGTGGTGGGAGAGGGCCGGGCGTCGGTCGTCGACACCTGGTGGCAGACCGAGACCGGGGGCATCCTGATCACCCCGCTGCCCGGCGCGATCCCGACCAAGCCGGGCTCGGCGACTCTGCCGTTCTTCGGGGTCGAGCCGGTGCTCGTGGACGACAAAGGCAAGGTGCTCGAAGGCAACGACGTGCGCGGCAACCTGTGCATGAAGCGCCCGTGGCCGGGCCAGGCGCGCACCATCTACGGCGACCACGGCCGGTTCCGCGAGACCTACTTCACCCGCTTCCCCGGGCTCTACTTCACCGGTGACGGCTGCCGCCGCGACGAGGATGGCTACTACTGGATCACCGGCCGAGTGGACGACGTGCTCAACGTCGCCGGTCACCGGCTGGGGACCGCCGAGATCGAGAGCGCCCTGGTCGCCCACGAGGCGGTGGCCGAGGCGGCGGTGGTCGGCTTCCCCCACGAGATCAAGGGCACCGGCATCTATGCCTACGTCGACATCGTCCCCGAGTTCCGGGAGACGAATCCCGAGGAGCTGGTGGGTGCGCTCAAGGAGCAGGTGCGGCACGTGATCGGCCCGATCGCGTCCCCGGACGAGATCCAGATCGTCTCCGGCCTGCCCAAGACGCGCTCGGGCAAGATCATGCGCCGCATCCTGCGCCAGATCGCCCAGGGGAAGTACGAGGCGCTCGGCGACGTCACGACACTGGCCGATCCGAGCGTGGTGGAGAAGCTGGTCGACGACCACAAGGCCCACCACGCCGAGGCCGGCTGATCGGCCCCGCGAAAGCACTTCTGGGAAGGGGATCGAGGGGTTGCGGGGGTGATCCGTTTATCGTTTGCCGGAGGCCATGTTCTTGGCCTCCGGCAGACGCCGCAGCGCCTGCATCGCCACGATCCCCACCGCCGGTCCCACCACCAGCACCGCGAACACCCACCGCCAGCCGAGCACGCCCTGGAGCGCGGGCACCAGGCGCAGGGTCAGGAGCGTCAGCAGGAACCCCAGGCTGGTCTGGATCGTCAGGGCCGTGCCCACGTAGCGCGGATCGGTGAGCTCCGAGATCGCGGCGCTGAACTGGGCGCTGTCGGCGACCACCGCGAAGCCCCAGACCAGGCACAGGGCGGTGAGGGGCCCCGGCGCGTCGAAGAGCAGGCCCGCCGTCACCGCGCAGGCTCCCGAGACCGCCAGGCTCCACGAGGTCACGCGGGTGCGGCCCAGGCGGTCCGCCCAGCGACCGGCGGCCACGCAGCCGGCGGCGCCCACGGCGATCACCCCGAAGCCCGCCAGGCGGGCGCCGGCCAGGCTCCAGCCGGCGCGCCGGTAGGCCTCGAGCAGGAGCACCGGCACCCAGGCCCACATGGCGTAGAGCTCCCACATGTGGCCCAGGTAGCCGAAGAACGCCAGGCGGGTGGGCCGGTGGCCGAACGCCCGCCCAGCGAAGCGCCAGTCGAAGGGCGCGCTCTTCGGCAGGTAGGGGCCCGCGCGCAGGGCGACCGCGGCGAGACCGGCGGCCGCGAGGGCGAGGGCCGAAGCGGTGTAGAGCACCCGCGGCCAGGGTGCCATGCCCCCCGAGCCGAAGATCGGCAGGGCGTTGAGCAGGTGAGGGCCCGCCGAGCCGAGGGTCAGAGCGCCCACGAGAATCCCGATGCCCAGCCCCCGGTCCTCTCGGCACCAGGAGGCGACCAGCTTCATCCCGGGCGGGTAGACGCCGGCCAGGGAGACTCCGGTGACGAAGCGCAGGGCGAGTGCGAAGCCCGGCAAGGCCGCCGTCGGCACGGCGCCCGCCGCCGCGAGGGCCGGGATCGCCGCATTGGCCAGCGCCCCCGCCAGGGCGCTCGCCGCGAACAGCTTGCGCGCCGAGATCCGGTCCGCCAGGTTGAGGAGGGCACTCACCAGGGCGCCAACGACGAAGCCGAGCTGGACGCTCATGGTCATCCACGCCTGCCCCGCGGCCTCCAGGTGCCAGGCGGCGTGGAGCTGGGGGACGACGGCCGAGGCGGAGAACCACAGGCCCATGGCGAGGGTCTCGGCCAGGGCGAGGAGGGTCACCTGGCGCCACTTGCCGGCCGGAGAGGGCGCTCCGGAGACCGCCGGGGGCCCCGTCACCGAAGCCTGAGGCGCTGTTGGCATGGTCCGCGGGAGCTTACCGCAGGGCCGACCCACCCCGGGGGGCAGGCTCGAAAGACCACCCTCCGGGGCGTTTTCGCCCGCGGGCCGAGGCCCTAGTCTGTGTCTCGACAGGTTCGGGAGTCTGCTGCTGGGTGGGGGACAAACGCCAGGGGAGGAGCCCCCACCCAGCAGCGTCTCCAACGTACTGCCTGCGGGGGCGGCGATGGCAGACCACCGCGCCGGAGGGCCCCGCAGGCATTTTTTTGTCTTCTCGTTCCCGGGCCGAGCCCCGACCCACCCCACGCCGCCCACGCAGCCCGCGCCGCCGTCCACCCGTCCCGGGGTCTCCCGCGGAGATCGGGAGAGAATCGGGTAGTCTTCAGGCCAACGAAACGGACGGGGGAGCTCATGGTCAGGTGGAACGTGGCGATCACGGCGACGATGCTCGCGGGCCTCGCGGCGACCGCGGTGTCCGCGCAGTCCTGGAGCGGGCGGGCGGGAGTGGGAATCGAGGTCAGCGACCGGAGCGGGAGCCCGGTCGCGGGCGCCGAGGTGGCGCTCTCGTACAGCGAGACCGAAGAGGGAGGGGGCCCCGGCGTGCTGCGCACAGGCCCCGATGGCCGGGCCGAGGTCCGCGGCCTCACCGAGGGGCGGTGGCTCCTCCAGGTGAGCCATCCGGACTATCTCTCCTACGTGGCCAGCCTCGAGGTGCGCGAGGGGAGGAGACCCCGTGAGCTGAGCGCCACCCAGGTCAAGACCGGCGACTCGCTCGAGTCGCTACGGGTGCGCTACTTCGAGGTCCGGGGAGGCGCGCCCTCGCCACGTCCCGAGCCGCCTCCGGCTCCCGAGGCGCAGCCCGAGCCGGCACCGGCGCCTCCTCCGGCACCGGCGCCGCGACCGGCGCCTGCACCGGAACCGGCTCCAAAGCCGGCCCCCGCTCCGAAGACGCAGGCACCCCCGGAGGCGAGTCCGGCTCCTGTCGAGCCGATCCCCGCTCCGGCGCCGGCCCCCCAGGCGGCCCCGGCCCCCGTAGCTTCGCCTCCGCCTCCGCCCGCCCCTCGGCCTGCACCGGTGCCCGCTCCGGCGCCGGCTCCCGAGACCTGGTCGGCCGCGGCGTACGTTCGTTCATTCCAGGCCGGCACCTGCCCCGAGTGCCAGCCCGGCGAGTGGGCGGTCTCGGCCCCCGGAGTCGCCGGCACCACAGGGGAAGCCTGCCCGGGCGACCTTGCGGATCGGATCAAGGCCGCGGCCTCGACCCTCGACGGGGCCGGGGTCTCCGGCCTCGCGACCTACGCCGGCCCCCTCGCCGAGGTCGACGCCCGGGGCGCCGTGCCGCCCCTCGGCGCCGCCGGGGCGGCCATGGCCCAGGCCCTCGCTCCCTACCTGGTCGGCGATTCGGCGTGCCGCCTGAT
Source organism: uncultured Acidobacteriota bacterium (assembly GCA_963739795.1). Classification (GTDB taxonomy): domain Bacteria; phylum Acidobacteriota; class Thermoanaerobaculia; order Multivoradales; family DATKCC01; genus CAVUBL01. Next base: position 120,346 of record CAVUBL010000008.1, read on the forward strand.
GGCGGTCCACCTGCCGGCGGGCGCCCGGTTCATCGGCTACCAGTACGAGGCGACGGGCGGGGAGGGCTGGGTGCCCTGTCTGCCGGACAAGGAGTGCCCGGGCGGGCGCGGGGGCCGCTGGCTGGGCAACCCCTTCGTCGAGCGCGGGTCGGCGGGGACGGTGGTGGCGGGGGTGTACCAGAACGGAGCGGGGGGCGAGGCGCGGCGGGTGAAGCTGACGGTGTTCTATAAGAGCAAGTAGGGAGGCTTCCTTGAGCCGAAGAGGTTATTTCGACATCCAGGCTTGGCGAACCGGGAGTCCCCCTCCCACGGCGGGCGGTGGAGCCTGCGCTCAGCAGAACGGCTTTTCCAGGCCGCTAGATTCAGTGGATCGCCCCCCTCACCCTTGATCCCTCTCCCACCCTCGCGGGGGGAGAGGGACACCCCCTCCCGGAGCCATCTCATTCCCTGATCTCGGGTACCGCGCTCGAGGACTATGGTGGGCAGAGGGACGCCGATCTCCTGGATCGTCCCTTCATCCTCGATCCCCTGGATTCCCTGGATCCCTCGGCCAACGGTTTTCTTCGGCTACTGGGAGTCTCGGCCCTCGTCCTTGGGGGCGAAGATCTCGTTCAGCAGGCCGGCGATCCGGACCCCGGCCTGGAGCAGACGCTTCTTGACGACGGGGAGCTCGCGGTAGGAGTAGCCGTAGCCCAGGCTGCCGTCGCCGATGTCGTAGACCCGGGAGCGGAGCGCGAACGACTCCCGGACCCAGTCCTCCGGCGTCGAGGCCTGCCATGCGGCGACCTGCTCGTTGGTCGGATGATCGAGGAAGCGGGCGAGCTCGGTGAAGCTGAGCTGCTCGTGGTCGATCATCGCCGAGTCCCAGACCCGGTGCAGGTTCGTGGGCTGGCCGAACCAGGTCACATGCACCGAGTTGCCCCCCTCGTCGCCGCGCCGCCCCACATGGAGCGGCTGGTGGACGTCCCCCGCGAAGTGGACCAGGAGCTTGAGCGCTTCCGCCTTCTCCCGGCGCGAGGCGTCGGCCGAGCGCAGGACGCCGGCGAAGTGGTGGATCGCCCAGAGCACGTCCCCGCGGGGCGAGCGCTCCGTGGTCTCCAAGGTCTCGCCGTCATCGATGGAGATGAAGTGCCAGGGGGCCGCCTTGTCCCAGGCCGGATCGGAGCGGATCTCGTCCGCCCAGGTGGAGGCCTCGGCCAGGCTCTCCGGGCCGATGAGGCACTGGACCCCGTAGTGGGCCGCGGCCGAGAGGTGGTTCTCGGCGATCTGCCCCACGACCCGGTGACCGGTCGGTCCCCAGGCCGCCGCCGCGCCGGGCAGCAGAAGGAGAAGGGCCGCCGGAGCGGCGGCCCGTAGCGTTCGGGATCGTCCCATGGCGCAGGGAGTCTACCCCGCGCAGACTCCTCGATCAGGGAAGCTCCGCCTCAGACCGACGAGGTGTCTGGGGCCTCTCCGGCATCGTGAGTGGCTGCTCCCCCGCCCACTGATCGCTCGTCTCTGCGCCTCTGCGCGAGGCCTGTCCAGCTCGGGTCGTGGGGAAGGTGCAGGCTCCTACCCCTCGAAGACCGCCTGCTCGCGGAGCTGCTGGGCGGCGGGAGAGAGGGGGGCGTGGGTGAGGATCTTCTGGATCCGGTCGAGGGCCTGCATGTCGTCTCCCACGGCGCGGTACAGGACCACCTCGTTGTAGAGCTTCTCCGCCAGGGCGTTGAGCCGCTCGGTCACCGCTCCGGCGTAGTGGCCCTCGGGGAAGCGCTTCAGGTACTCGGCGCCGTTGCGCAGCTCCGAGAAGGTCTTGGACTCGGCCGCCAGGCGGGTCCCGGCGAGCTTGCTCAGCTCCGAGTCGTCGCTCTGGTCGGCCAGCTTCTGGAGGGCGGCGAGCTCGTGGAGGTTCGGGGCGAGGGTCTTGAGCCCCTCCCGGGCCCGGCGGCCCTCGTCGCTCTCGGGCGCGGTGTGCCAGGCGGTCAGGTACTCGGTGACCGCCTCCGTGGGCTGCTGGAGGCGGCTGTAGGCGTCGCCCAGGGCGAGAGCCGCCTTGGGGGCCTCGGAGGCGTCGGGCCAGTTGCTCAGGAAGGTCTCCAGGAACGAGGTCTCGTAGACCCCTTTGGCGAGGACCTGGACCGCTTCCGGGAACGCCTTGGCGCGGTCCGCCTCGATCTTGGAGACCTCCCCCTCGAGGGTGCCCAGGAGGGCGCTGTCCGGGGTCAGGTGGCGCACCTCGTCGAGCTGGCGCCGGTAGGCCGCGAGCACCTTGCCGTAGTCCCGGGCCACGAGCTTCTCTCCCAGCGCCTTGTCGCGCAGCGTGTGGAGGCGGGCGAGGCGGATCTTCTCGGCGGACGGGCCGGCGGGCCACGCCACCAGGGCGTCGTCCTCGAGCAGGGTCTTGACCGGGGCCTCGAGCCCCTTGGTGTCGCCGGCGAAGGCGAGGAGCGTCGCCTGCGTGGTCTTACGGAAGTCCTCCCAGGGCTTGGGTTCCTGGGCCTTGAGGTACTCGCCCCGAGCCTCGGCGGCCCGCATGCGGTCGTCGAGGAAGGGGTGGGTCTGGAGGTAGCCGTACTCCTTGCTCTGGGGGAGGCGGGCGTTCATCAGGGCCATGAGCTTCTGGGCCCCGGCGGGGTCGAAGCCGGCGGCGGCGGCCCACCGCTGGCCGCTCTCGTCGGCCTCGTCCTCGTGCTCGCGGCTGTAACCCCGCAGCAGGAGCTGTCCGAGCACGATGCTGGCGGCGGCGGCGCCCTGGACCACCTCGCCCTGGCTCGGCTCGTTGGCGGTCGGGTCGTTGGGGTCCCAGGGGCGGGTCTGGTAGCCGCCGTAGTCGCGCCGGCTGTTCTTGGCGGAGATCAGAACCCCTACGAGGAGAGCCTGGCTGAGGACGTTGATCAGGGTCGCCTTCTTCTGCATCTTCTGCTGGTGATGCAGCACCACGTGGGCGATCTCGTGGCCGAGCAGGGCGGCGAGCATGTCGTCGTCGAGCCCCAGGTCGAGCATGCCGCGGGTGACGAAGATCTGGCCGCCCGGCAGGGCCAGGGCGTTGGGCGCCGGCATGTCGATCAGGTGGAAGGTGAACGGCATCTCGGTGAAGCCCGACTGGCGGGCGACCCGGTAGCCGATCTCGGCGACGTGGACCAGGTCCTTCGGGTCGTCGTAGACGCCCCAGACCTCCTCCGCCTTGGCCGCGACCTGGGCGCTCTTCTTGAACAGGTCCGGGTTGGAGATGGTCTGCGCCCGGGCGGCGAAGGACGCCGTCAGGACGAGGACTGCCGTGGCGAGGGCGGTGAGGCGGTGTCTCATGGGGCTGTGTACGGCTCCCGGGGCCGGCGGCGTCCGGGTATCTCCCATAGCAACCGCTCGATGAAAGGGAATACTCCCGCTCAAAGGGGAACCGCCTCGCCCTGCGGGACCGGCGCGGGGCTGCTGTGGAGCGCGGGGACGTCCGGCAGCAGGATGCCCCCCGAGATCACCATCCGGATGCCCTCCTCGACGCCGATCGGCAGCGGGATGGCCTCGGTTCGGGGTACCAGGAGGAGGAAGCCGCTGGTGGGGTTCGGCGTGGTGGGCACGAAGACCAGGAGCAGGTCCGCAGCCCGGGGGTCGACGCCCCCCCACTGCGCACTGCGGGTCACGAAGCCGAGGACGAAGAGGTCCTTCTTCGGGTACTCGATCAGGACCACCCGGGTGAACGCCTCGGCCTGGTCCTTCGAGACCGCCTCGAGGATCCCCTTGGTCGAGGCGTAGATCGTGCGCCCGACCGGCACTTTCTGAATCAGGTGTTCGAAGAAGGAGATGAGCCGGCGGCCGACGACGTTGGTCGACAGCCAACCCAGGAGCAGGACCACGACGAGGGTCATGACCAGTCCCAGCCCCGGGACGTGGGCGTTGGGGATGAAGACCCCGAGCGCACGGTCGACGAGCGGCCCGAAGAACCCGTCCATCAGGCGGAAGAGGGCGAGCACCACGTAGAGCGTGAGCGCCGCCGGCACCAGGATGAGCAGGCCGGCGAGGAGCATCCGCCGGAGGCGGTGGGCCCAGGGGACGTGGTGCGGGCGCTCGGGGGCACGGGTGCCGGGGTTTGCGCTGGCGGGCTCGCGAGACGTCACGCGGGCAGCCTATCAATGGAGCGCGAAGGCAGCCCGGGCCGCGACCGGACGCGGAGACCGGAGCTTGTGCTAGCTTCCCGGCGATGAGCGGGCGAGGCGAGGCGGCCGGAGCGGGGCCCGAGGCGCCGGGGCGAGAAACGCCGGCTCCGTCGGTCCCACCGGCTCCGCCGGGGGAGGGCTCCCTGCCTGAGCTCCTGGCGGCCCATGCCGCGGCGACTCCCGAGCGCCCGTTCCTCTTCTACCCGGACGGGCTCGATATGCGGTGGCGCTCCTACCGCACGGTGGCCGGCCAGGCGGCGGCTGGCTCGACGGCTCTCGAGGCCCTGGGCCTCGCCGCCGGCGCGCGCGTGGGCTTCCGCTGGCAGGTCGGTCCGGACCAGGTCGCCGCCGACCTGGCGATCCAGGGGGCGGGGCTGACGGCGGTACCCCTGGGGGAGCTGCGGGAGAACGGTCCTGGCGAGGCCGGCTGTCTCGCGTGGCTCGCGCTGCCCGGTGAAGGGGCGCCCGGTGGCCTGGCCGGCGCCCGGCTCCCGGAGGCACCCCCGGGCGGGGGGCGGGCGAACCGCCGTCGGTCGTCCCCCGCGCCGTGGCCGGGGGGCGAAGGCGCCGCCCTGGTTCGGAACGCGGGCGCCGGCTCCGGCCGGCTCGAGGCGACTTGGCGGGCCGAGAGCCAGGAGGAGTTGCTGGCCGCGGCCCGGACGCTGGGCGGTCGGGTCGCGGCGTGCCTGGAGGCGGTCTCGCCGGGCCGGTCCCGAGGACGGGGCCGGCGCGAGGTCGCTCTGGCGAGCTTCGACCTCGCCGAGCAGGACGGCCGCGCGATCCTGAGCTGGGCCCTCGAGGGCGGAGCCGCCCTGGTCCTCGAGCCCGACCCGCGCAGCCTGGGAGGCGTCGGAGCCTGGGCGCGGCCGACCCTGGTGGCCGGGCCGCTGAGAGGGTTGGAAGCGCTGGAGCAGGCGGCTCGCCGGTTGGAAGGCGGCAGGCTCGCTCTCTGGCTCCGGAGGCTCGGCCGGCGCCATCCTCGGCGCCCCTTCGGCCGCCTCCGGACGGTGGTGCTCCTCGGACCGGGGAGGATGGGAGCCTCATCACTCACCTACTGGCTGGAACGGGAGGTGGGCGTGGTGCGGGGAGCGTGAGCCGACGGGGCGGACGGCGTCGAGGCGACGGCGGGCGGCCGGAGTGGGTGCCTGGGCGCGGAGCCGGAGCCAGTCTTCCGAGCCGCCCGAGAACCTGTTCGAGGGCGTCGGCGGTCTCCGACCCCCCAGTGGCGAGGCGCTCCACCAGCGCCTCGGCGCCCTCGAATCCGGCCATGCGCAGGAGGAGCTTGCGGTCGTAGGGCGAAAGGCGACGCAGGGCCGCGAGGCGGCGAGCGAGGAGGCGCACCCGTCCCAGCGGCCTGGCCTTCCGGAGCTCGAGGATCAGGCTCTTGAGGTCGATCTCTCCCGCCACGACTCAGCCCGCTTTCGGCTCGTCGGCTCCGGGCTTCGAGGTCGCGCCGGCTGGCCCGGCGGCCGCCGGCATCCGTTTCGCGGCGAGCTTCAGCCCCGCCGGACGAGGCTCCGGAGCATCCCACGGGCGACGAAGCTCAGGGGCGAGGTGCCGCTGAAGGCGCCGGCGATGGCGTAGAGGTTCCGCAGGCTGAAGCGGGTCTCGGCGGAGATGGCGAAGATCGGCTCCCAGGCGTCGGGGACGAATTTCGCCTTGAAGGCCTCGAGGCCGGCGAAGTCGTAGAAGTGCGGGCCGTGGGCGCGGACGCGGTCGAGGAGGAAGCGGATCACCCAGGGCGGCCGGCTGCCGGCGGGACCGGCGCGCTCGGACAGGGGGGCGAGGCCGAGGGTGAGGAAGCGGGCCTCGTGGGCAGCGAGCTCTAGGGCCGCCGCCTGGAGGAGGAGCTCCGAGGCGCCGTTGGGCGCGTCGTGGCCCCGCACGATCTGCTCGATCAGCCAGCCGCGGCGGGCGGGCACCGGCGAGGCGACGAGGAAGGCTACCGGCTCGCCCTGCCGCGACGCCACGAAGACCCTGCGGTCTTCGAGGCGCTCCAGGGTCTCCGGCTCGACCAGGAAGTGCATGGACGGCAGGCCGCGGGTGGCGAGCCACTCCTCGAGGCAGCGGGCGAGGCCCGGGTGGCCGGCCGCCTCCTCCGATGGCCAGCGGCGGGCGGCGACGCCCTTGTTGCGCGCCCGGTTGACCTGGGCCCGGAGCGACGGTTTGCGGGCGAAGGCGTGGACCAGGGAGGCCGGGGTCCAGAAGGGCTGGGCGCCCAGGACCAGGCGGTCGCAAGGGCCGCGCTCCCGGAGGACCTCGGCCAGGGGTTCCTCGGCGCCGAAGTAGCAGACCCGGTGCCGGCGGAGCCGAGCGTCATCCTCGAAGGCGGCCACCACCGCGGCCAGACGATCGGGCGCACATACCGGAGAGCCGCCCACCACCCGCACTCCGGCAGCGGTTACGTAGCCCACCACCGCGTCGCCGGTGGGCGAGAACCAGCGCGCGAAGCCCGGGTTCAAAATCTGGTAGCAGGTGGCATTGCGCCCGTGGGCGAGGACCAGCTCCCGGGCGAGGGCGAGGTCGGCACGGCCCTCGAGGGGGCTGCTCCGGCGCTTGGACCGCCCGCTCATCGGCGCGGATGCTAGCAGGGCCGACGAGATGGTTCCTAGCCTGGACTATTCATGAGCCACCTACTACGAGCCGCAATCGCACGCGATCTCAGGGCGTACTCGCTCTTCGCTCCTCAACGTACTGTCCAGTACGCCTGCGTCTCTCATCGCTACGTGCGCCCTGATCTCACGCACACTTGCGGCTCTCGCTACGGCGCCTCATGAATAGCCCAGGCTAGGAGTCTGCGCGCGGAATCTGGTAGAATGGAGGAGCTCACCATTCCGGATCTCGAGGTGAAACTCGGTGTTTCAAGATCCTGAGAGGAGATCGGATGTTGGATTGTCGTGCTGTTCTCGTACGCCTCGCACGTCTCGCCTGTGTCGCCGCCCTCATCCTGGGCCTGGCGGGTGCCTTTCCGGACTCGGTCCGCGCGGCCGCGTCACTCTCGATTTCTCCCGTCACCTGGAACGTGATCGGGCTCGATAGCAACGACGTGACCACGGGCCCGAACCATTTTCCCGTGGGCGTGCGCGTCTGCGACACGGGGGACACCGCGGCGACCAACGTCACCGCCGCCTTCGTCTGGGACTCGAGCGACCCGTACGTGAGCCTGCGGCCGGGGACCCTCACCGCCTTCACCGGCGCCGACGCCGTGCCGTCCCTCGCCGTCGGAGCGTGCGCTGACCTCTACTTCGAGGTCGAGGTGGCCCGCGATGCCGCCGCCTATGATCACGCCCGCGCCTACCACGTCGCCGCCGCGGCCGACGGCGTCGCCGCGGTGAGCACGCCGACGCCGCGGGAGCTGTACGTGGAGCACCTGGTCTCCCAGTCGCGCAACCACATCGACGACGTCAAGCTCGACGGCGTCTCGGTGCCCGCCGGCGGCACCATGACGCTGGTCGTGGGCCAGACCTACTCCATCGAGCTCGACGGCTCCACGGCCACCAACGGCTACGAGCAGGTCGAGAGCTTCATCAACTTTCCCAACGTCGTCTTCCAGGTGCTGTCGGTCGACACCACCTACAGCGCCGACACCTCGGCCTCGGTGGCCAACCCCAGCGACAAGCTGTACGGCGACGCCTGCGTGTGGGAGAACGACCCCAACAGCCCCAACTACCGCGCCTGCAACGACGTGGGCAAGGTGGGCGGGACCGTCGCGGTGATCTATCAGATCAAGATTTTGCAAGTGCCGGGCGCCCCGCTGCTCAACCCGGTGCCTCTGAACACCTTGATCTACGACTTCTCTGGCAGCAGCTTCCACTACAACTCGGACTTCAGTACCGCGGCGCGCATCGCCGCGATCGTCGACCCCACGACGCTGGACATCGCCAAGAGCTTCGCGCCCGACCCCACCAATGCCGGCGGCGTCTCGACCCTCACCTTCACCCTCAGCAATCCCAACCCGGCGGCGATCTCGGGCCTGAGCTTCTCCGACACATTCCCGACCTCTCCGGGGGCCATGGTGGTCGCCAGCCCGACGGGGGCCACCACCAACGGCTGCGGCAGCGCCACCTTCGCGCCGGTCGCCGGGGCGGGCTCCATCGGCTTCTCGGACGGCACTGTGGCCGCCAGCGGGACCTGCACGGTGCAGGTCAGTGTCACCGTGCCGGCGACGGGGACCTACACCAACACCACTTCGAACCTCCTCGTCGACGGCCAGGACACCGGCAGGTCGGCCACCGACACCCTCGACGTCAACGACGCTCCGGCGCCGCCGACGCCGGTCTGCGGGCTCCCCCTGGCCCAGTGGATCTTCCCCACCGGGTTCACGGTGACCTCTCCGGCGCCCTACGGCCCGAACACCACGGTGACCGCCTCGGCGTCGCCGGGGGCGGGCCTGGCCCCCATCGAGAGCCCCCGGGACCACACGGGGACGCCCGCGGGCACGGACTCCTGGGGCTCGAACGGTGACTTCGACAGCACGGGCGCCCTGGACACCTCCGGCAACGACTACTTCGAGCTCGCCGTCGACACCACCGGCCTCACCGAGGTCGACCTGAGCTTCTGGGTCCGGCGCCCCAACGGCAACGCCCCGACCCAGGTGCTCGTCTACTACGGCACTTCGCCGACGCCGCCCGGCACCCTTCATGCGACTCTGGGGTCCCCTCCCGGAACGCTCTTCCCGGCGGCGAGCAACACCTGGGAGTCCTCCGGGAACATCGCCTTCACCAGCGGCCTCAACGCCTCGGGGCTCACCTACTTCCGGATCTACGGCGCGTACGCCAAGAACAGCACCCCGGGCTCGGACCTCTACCTGGACGACGTGACTTTCACCGGTTGCGGCTCCCCGCAGCCGCCGACGCTGTCCAAGAGCTTCTCGCCGGCCGCGGTGGCGGCAGGTGCAGACTCCACCCTGACTTTTACCCTGACCAACCCCAATGCCACCCTGGCCCTCTCCGGAGTCGCTTTCGACGACACCCTGCCGTCGGGGGTGACGGTGGGCTCGGGATTGTCCGCCCAGTGCGGCGGCACGCTGACGATGACCGCGCCCAGCACTCTCTCGTTCAGCGGCGGCTCGCTGGCGGCGGGCGCAAGCTGCATGGTGACGACCACGGTGACGGTGACTACGGCGGGGCCCCACGACAACGTCAGCGGCTTCGTCTCGGCAGCGGAGACTGGCGCCAACACCGGCGCGAGCGGGATCGCCACCGGCGCCGTCACCGGAGTCCTGCCTCCGGGAATCTCCAAGCAGTTCGCGCCCGACCCGATCCTCGCCGGCACAGTGTCCACCCTGACCTTCACCCTGGACAACGTCAACCAGGACGTGGCCCTCTCCGGCGTCGCCTTCACCGACACGTTGCCGACCTCCCCGGGGGCCATGGTGGTGGCCGCCACACCCGCCGCCGGCACCTCGGGGTGCGGGTCTCCCACTTTCGTGCCGGGTCCCGGTGACGGCGTCCTGAGCTTCAGTGGCGGCACCGTCGCGGCTGGCGGCCAGTGCGTGATCCAGGTCGACGTCACGGCGCCGGTTTCGGGCTCCTACGCCAACACCAGCGGCCCCGTGTCCTTCGTGATCGACGGCGTTCCCGTCGACGGCAACTCGGCGTCCGACACCCTCGCCGCCAGCGCGCCGGCGCCGGCCATCGCCCTGCTCAAGCAGGTGGGGCCGTCCGCCGCCGGGCCGTGGGGCAACTTCCTGGCGGTGGCCGACGGCGCCGACGCCTACTACCGCTTCACCGTGGAGAACGTGGGCAACGTGCCCCTGAACGGCGTCACCGTCGACGATCCGCTGGTCGACACCACCGGCTGCCCGTGGCCGGACCCCCTGCCGGTGGCCTCGCCGACCGACGACCCGACGGCGACCTGCGTCGTCGGCCCGGTCACGGCCGTGGACGGGAGCCATCCCAATACCGCGACGGGGTCTGGATCGTACGGCGCGACCGACGTCTCCGACGACTCCACGGCGACCTACGCGACCACGGCGCTCTCCATCGTGAAGAGCGTCACGGAGAGCCAGTTCACCATGGCGGGGGACGTCCTCCACTACTCCTACCTGGTCACCAACACCGGCTCGGCACCCCTCGCCGGACCGGTCACCGTGAGCGACGACAAGAGCGGCGCCGCGAGCTGCCCGGCGGTGTCCACGGTGGGTGACTTCGACGACTTCCTGGACCCGGGCGAGAGCCTGGTCTGCACGGCGACCTACATGACCACGGCCGGGGACGTGACTGCCGGCTTCGTGACCAACCAGGCGACGGCGACGGCCGGCGGCGTGACCTCCAACACCGATACCGCAACGGTGACGACGCCCGGCTTCACCGCGCCGCCGAGCCTGACCAAGGCCTTCGCCCCGTCCACCATCGCCGTCGGCGGTGTCAGCACGCTGACCCTCACCGTCGAGAACCCCAACGCCGGCGCGTCTCTCTCCAACGTCGCCTTCACCGACCCGCTGCCCGCGGGGACGCAGGTGGCCTCGCCTCCGGGCGCGGTCACGAGCGGATGCGGAACGCCGATCTTCGCGCCTACGGCGGGCCAGACCAGCCTGAGCTTTTCGGGCGGCAGCCTCGTCGCCGGCGGCACGTGCACGGTGAGCGTCGCGGTCACCGCCACCACCAGCGGTAGCAAGGTCAACATCACCGGCAACGTGACCTCCGACGCCGGTAGCGGCAACTCGGCGTCGGCCACGCTCACGGTCACCCCGGCCCCGCCGCAGATCGGTGCCACCAAGGCCAGCACCTTCAACGTCGCCGTCGACGACCTCGACGGCAGCGGAACCCTGACGCCGGGCGACACTCTCGAGTACACCGTGGTGATCACCAACTCGGGGACGGGCGACGCCCAGAACGTGGTGTTCAACGACACGCCGGATGCCAACACGCTCCTGGTCTCGGGCTCGGTGACGACGACCCAGGGGACGGTGACCCTCGGCAACGGGGGCGGGGACACCGCGGTGTCGGTCGCCGTGGGAACCCTGGCCGGAGGTGGCGGCGAGGTCACCGTCGTCTTCAACGTGCAGATCGTCGACCCTCTGCCGCAGGGCGTCACGACCGTGCACAACCAGGGGATCGCCAGCGGTGACAACTTCCCCGACGTGCCCACCGACGACCCGTCGACGCCGGCCGCAGGTGACCCGACCGCCGACACCGTCTCGCGCGGGGGAGTGGTGGCGATTCCTGCGCTCTCTCCGTGGGGAAGCCTGCTGCTGGCCCTGCTACTGGCCGCCGCCGGCTTCGCCGCTTGGCGGCGCGTCTGACGCCTCCACCGGCGACGTTCCAGTCGGCCGGTCCTCGCTCTCGCCGCGGCGCGGCATTGCGTGGTATAAGAGGGAGAAGGGCACATCCCCTCGGGAGGCGAACCATGGCGAAGACGACGAAGAACGAGACGGGCGCGGCGGGTGCCGCCGCCGCGCCGGAGAACGGGCACGGCTCCCTGCCGGCGCCGCTCCGATCGCCCAACGACGCCTCGGCCCTGGAGGAGATCCGGGACCGGGCCGACACGGTCAAGACCGGCCTCGCCGTGTCGCGGCGGCGCACCGGCACCCAGAACCTCGAGGGGCCGGGCGGGCGGATCGCCATCGTCGACGGCTGCCGCACACCGTTCGTCAAGGCGGGCACCCTGTTCCGCGACATGGATTCGATCGATCTCGCGGGAGTCGCGGCCGGCGAGCTGGTGGCGCGCACCGGCATCGATCCGGCGCTCATCGACCTCGCGGTCTTCGGCACCGTGATTCCTCAGGTCAACGCCCCGAACCTGGGGCGCGAGGTGGTCTTCCGCACCGGGCTTCCCATGGACGTCCCGGGCACCACGGTGAACCTGGCGTGCGCCTCCTCGAACCGGGCGATCTGCTTCGGCGCCGAGGCGATCCTGACCGGAGAGTGCGAGGTGGTCCTGGCGGGCGGTGCCGAGTCCCTCTCGAACGTGCCGATCCTGTTCTCGAAGAAGGCCTCGCGGCGCTTCATGGAGCTCGCCCGGGCCAAGAGCCTGCCGGCCAAGGTCTCCACCCTGGCCCGGCTCCGGCCCGGCGACCTTGCCCCGGTGGCGCCGGCCATCGCCGAGTACACGACCGGCATGACCATGGGCGAGTCGGCCGAGAAGATGGCCAAGGAGAACGACGTCTCGCGCCGGGCCCAGGATGAGATCGCCCTGCTCTCGCACCAGCGCGCCGCCGCCGCCACCGAGGACGGGCGGATGGGCGAGATGATCGCCACCACCTTCCCGCCGCCGCGCTACGACCAGGCGGTGGCCGCCGACAACGGCGTGCGCTCCGACACCTCGATGGAGGCGCTGGGCGCTCTCAAGCCGGTGTTCGACAGGCGCTACGGCACGCTCACCGCGGGCAACTCGAGCCCCCTGACCGACGGCGGCTCGGCGGTGCTCCTGATGAGCGAGACGAAGGCGAAGTCCCTGGGCTTCGAGCCGCTGGGCTTCATCCGCTCGTTCGCCTTCACCGCCCTCGACCCGGGCGGCCAGCTCCTCCAGGGGCCGGCCTACGCGGCGCCCCTCGCCCTCGAGCGCGCGGGCCTGGAGCTGGCGGACATCGACCTGGTCGAGATGCACGAGGCGTTTGCCGCCCAGATCCTCTCCAACATGAAAGCCTTCGCCTCGAAGCGCTTCGCCGAGGTGGAGCTGGGCCGCTCGAAGCCGGTGGGGGAGATCGACCTCGAGCGCTTCAACGTCACCGGCGGATCGATCGCCATCGGCCATCCCTTCGGCGCCACCGGCGCCCGTATCGTCACCCAGCTCCTCTATGAGCTCCGGCGCCGGGGCGAGAACCTGGGCCTCCTGACCGTGTGCGCCGCCGGTGGCATGGGCCACGCCATGGTGGTCGAGCGCGAGTAGGCCCGCCGGGTCGACCGCGCCCGCGCCCCGCGCCATGTCCGCCTCGCCCCTTGCCGGCCTCCGGGTCGTCGACCTCTCCCGCCACCTGCCCGGCCCGCTGGTCGGCCATCTGCTCGCCGACCTGGGCGCCCGGGTGCTCAAGGTGGAGGAGCCGCGCCTCGGCGACCCGGTGCGCCTGGCGCCGCCCCTGGTACGGGGTACCGGCGCCCTGGCGGCCCTGCTCCTCTCGGGGGTCGAGAGCGTCGCCCTGGACCTGAAGCGCCCCGCCGGCCGCGAAGTGCTCGAACGGCTCCTGGAAGGGGCCGACGTCCTCCTCGAGAGCTTCCGCCCGGGCACCCTGGCGCGCCTGGGATTTCCCCCGGAAGAGCTCCGGGAGCGCCATCCCGGCCTGGTGATCTGCTCGCTCTCGGGATGGGGGCAGGAGGGGCCGTGGGCCGCCCGCGCCGGCCACGACCTGACCTACCAGGCCCAGGCCGGGACCCTGGCGGGAACCGCCTCCATGCCGCCCTACCCGGGCGCCGACCTGGTCGGTGCCTGGAGCGCCCTCGCCTCGATCCTGGCGGCGCTGGTCGAGCGCGGGCGGACGCCCGAGACGGGCGGCGCCCGGTTCGGGGCCTGGATCGACGCCTCCCTGTTCGACGCCGCCCTCCACGCCAATCTGACCACTTGGGCCGAGGAAGGGGCCGAGGAACGGGCCGACGAAGGGGCCGAGGAAGGGGCCGACGGCCCGCGAGCCTCCCGCGCGGTCGGCGAGCCCCATGGCCTGTCCGGGGCTCTGCCCTGCTACAACCTCTACGAGACCGCCGACGGCGGCCGGCTGGCGGTGGCGGCTCTCGAGGAGCCCTTCTGGCGGCGCTTCTGCGAGGCGGCCGGGGAGCCGGAGCTGCTCGGCCTCCAGTACCGCGAGTCGGCCGAGGCCCATGCGCGGGTGGCCGGGGTGGTGGCGGGGCGCACTCTGGACGAGTGGCGCGACGCCCTTCGCGGTCTCGACCTGCCCATCGAGCCGGTCCTCTCGGCCGCCGAAGCCGCGGTCCACCCGCAGGCGTTGGCTCGGGAGCTCTTGCATCGCTCAGGCGACGGCCTCTACCGTCTCGGCTTCCCGGCGAGGTTCGACGGCGAGCGCCCGCGCGCGGGGGAGCGCTTCCCGGAGCTGGGCGAGGCCACCGAACAGGTGCTGGAAGAGGTGGGCGGCGAGGTGGCCGCCCTCTCGCCCGCCCGTCGCCGGCGCGCCGGCGTGGGACGACGCCCGAACCTGCGCACGGCCCTGGCCCGCTGGTGGCTGTCGCGCCGCCGCTGAGGCGGCCCTCGGCGCTGGCCTTGGTAGCCGGCCTTGGTATTCTTTTTGCTGCTTCATCGGTTTCATTGCCAAGGAGAACCGCCATGTCGATTCGCAGCAGCCTCACCGGCCTCACCACGTTCTGCCTCGGCGCCCTGCTCGTCGCCGCGGCCCTTCCCGCGGGAGCCCAGATGAACGACTCCGACGACCAGCCGATCCCCTCCATCACCGTCAGCGGCTCCGGCGAGGTCCGCGCCGCCCCCGACCTGGCGATCGTCCAGCTCGGTGTGGTCGCCCAGGCCGACACCGCCCGGCAGGCACAGCAGGACGCGAGCAAGATCGCCCGGGGCATCCTGGACGGGGTCATGGCCCTCGGCGTCGCGAAGAAGGAGATCCAGACCTCGCAGCTCGTCCTGACCCCGGTCTACGACCAGCCAAGTCCCCAGCGCCAGTCCTCGCAGCCGCCCCACGTCGTGGGTTACCGCGCCTCGAACGTGGTCTCGGTCCGCCTGTCGGACCTCAACAAAGTGGGGCCGGTGATCGACGCCGCCACCGAGGCGGGGGCCAACCGGGTCCAGGGCGTGGACTTCCGCCTCGAGAACGATCAGGCGGCGCGGCAGGAAGCCCTGAAGCAGGCGGTGGAGAAGGCCCAGGGCAAGGCCCGGACCATCGCCGCGGCCCTGGGCGTGGAGCTCGGGCCGGTCCAGGACGCCCGGGAAGGGGGCGTCACGATCCACACGCCGCAGCTCGGCGCCCCCCGGATGCTCGCCATGGAGGCCCGCGCCCCGGAGACGCCGGTCGAGGCCGGCGAGGTCACCGTCTCGGCCCAGGTGACCTTGAGGTATCGGATCGGCGGGTAGGAGTCTACGCGGCCTAAAGACCCATGCCACTGGTCACGGCTCGGAGGCGGAGCCGCCTGCGATCGTGGAGGTTTGCACCGCCCGAGAGGCGGAGTCTCGAGGCTGCGGCGGCGCTGGGGCGCTGTGAGGCGGACGACCTTCCCTCTGGTGCTCGGTTACTGGACTGGTCCAAACTGAGCGAGCTCGCCCGCTCGCTCGCTGGGCGGAGTGACCTCGCTGAAACAGGTCCTTGTGAGCCACGTCTGGCAGCTCGGCTGCAACGAGGTGCGAAAAGTCGCGGGAGAGCCTCGCCCAGAGTTCGTCGAACGCCAACAGTTTTCTTCCGAGCAAGCCTGTCCGATGCGCCTTGGTCTGCACGCTGCCCTCTTTGGGGGCGACCTGAAGACGGTCCTCTAACTCGTGTTAGCGGAAGGCGCACAAAGAAGGTACCGCCCAGAGCATTTGCGTGTTCCCGAGCTCCAGTTCCAGGAAATCGCCGAGGGCGCGGAACCGCTCTTCCTCGGCTGCCAGAGCGCATCGGTCTTTCGGTCCTTCACCTCGGCGGCCTATTCTTCCCTCTGCTGTCCGAGCAGCAATGCTAATTTCTAGGAATTCCTGTATGTCGGCTCTTGACACAGTTCCATAACGGTGCTACAGGGGATCTACTAACGGTTCTAAAAAGGATCTACTGCTACTCATCAACTGCGGAAGGGAGCGTAGTCGTGCAGACTTGCCGAAAGCCTTTCTCGCGCCTCGGGAATCCCCTCGGTGCGCACCTAGCGGTCTTGGTGGGACTCGCCGCGATAGCGGCGTTTCTCCTGGTCTCGTCAACACCAGTATTCGCTGGCCCCTATACGTGCAACAAGTGCACGGCTCAGAAGCCCCTCTTGCCGTCCGTCTGCTGGCCGGCCGGTTCAGGCGAGAAAGGGGAGACTATCTGTGTGGATGGCAACTCGATCGGCTGCAAGCTGTCCGGTGACGCCTGCACGGGCGCAACAACGGGTGGTGGCAGCGGAGGAGGCGGTGGAGGGGGCGGTGGTAGCTGCGATTCCACCTTTTACTGCCCCGCGGAGTGCTTTAGCTGTACTCCACCTTGGTACTGAGCCGAAATGACGAGAGGGCTGACGGTATTCGTCGTTTTGACGTCGCTTTTCTGCGGCTATCCCTCTGCCGCGTCAAGCCGGCGAGGCGCCGAACAGGGAGAGGCTGTCCGTCATGTTAGTGGGACCGTCCGTGTCGTCGGCGGAGCTCCGAAGGTCCGGGTAGGGCTCACGGCTCGCGCGGCGGGAGAGGCCTCCGAGGCACCGCGACTCGAGAGCTTCGACGTCGTCGGCGGCTCCTCTCGGGTCGAGCTCTCCTTGGGCCGCGGAACGAGCTGGGAGGTCCAGGCGTCGGCTCCCGGTTACTGGAGCCCTGCAGCGGTCGTGGCGCCGGGCTCGGAGCCGACTCTGAAGCTCACCCTGTGGCCGGCGGCGAAGGTGCGAGGGGTGCTCCACATTCCCTCAGCCGCCGAGGCGCCGAAGCGGTTGGACTTCGAGCTCCTCAAAGCCCCGGGTGCCGCCGATGTCGGACAGCCCAAGCCGCCGGTGAGCGTGGGCTGCCGGGTCGAGAAGCTCCACGTCGCCGACTGCGCGGTGCCCGCCGGTCGCTGGAACCTCCGCGTCCAGGCACCCGGATTCGCCCCCCACTTCCTCTGGGATCGGAAGGTGGAGGTCGGCAAGGGCCTCGACCTGGGCGATCTGGCGCTCCGGCTCGGCGGCTCGATCTTCGGCCAGGTCACCACGAGCGAGGGGCCGGCGGATCGGCGCCGGGCGTCGGTTGAGATCCAGCCGGTCACCGACCCGGGGCTCGTCTCGGACAAAGAGGCCGCGGGCCTGAAACAGCGAGGCACCAAGGCGCTCATCAACGCGTGGGGCTACTTCCAGCTCGAAGGGGTCGCTCCGGGCTCGTACCAAGTGCGAGCCAGCCAGCCGGGATTTTCCCCGGCTGTTCGCTCCCCTGTCGCCGTGAAGCGAGGTGCTGTCACCGACCTCGAAGATCCTCTCGTTCTGAGTCGGCCCTTGCGGCTCTCGGTGACGATCGATCCACCCTCGGCTCCGTTTCAGAAGCCCTGGAAGCTTCGCGTCCATCGTTCGAAGGGTTCCCAGTTGATGGACCAGGTGGCCGAGGGCGCGACCGACGCCACGGGCTACTGGCGCTCGCGGCCGCTTCGCGCAGGGCCCTACCGCCTCGAGGTCTTGGACGGCCAGGGCAACCGCGTGGCCTGGCGGAAGATCGACCTCGAGACGAGCTCCCAAGAGGTCGACCTGGAGCTCCCGCTGATCTGGCTCCAGGGGAAGGTGGTCCTCGGGGACGACCCCCTCGAGGCGCACCTCTGGTTCGGGGGTATCGGCGGTACCGAGAGCGTCGAGGCCGACTCGGACGATTCCGGCGAGTTCCTCGCCATCCTCCCCCGCGATGGGAAGTGGACCGTAGACGTCCAGGCGGACTCCCCGCCCGTGACCAGCCGCGGGCTTTCGGTGGACGTGAAGCCGGAGGCCGGGCTACGGACCGCTGACGCCCGCATCGAGGTTCCCGATACCTCGATCTCGGGGGACGTGGTCAACGAGGTGGGGACACCCGTGCCTGGCGCCGAGGTCGACATTTCGTCCTACGGGAAGTGGCGGGGCGCTTTCAAAGCGACGACGGACCCGGAAGGGCAGTTCGAGGTGAGGGGTCTCTCCCCGGGACCCTACGCCGTGGAAGCCGAGAGCGCGGATCAGACCTCCGACTCGGTCCTGACGAGTGTCGCCGACGGATTTTCTCCGACGGTGCACTTGATCCTCCAGAAGAGCAGGATGATGGCGGGAAGCGTCTTCGCGGACTCCGGGCCCGTGGCCGGGGCTCGAGTCATCGCCTATCCGGTCGTCTCAGGGCGGCCGGCGACCAGTGGCCTCGCCGAGGGTCGAACCGACCTGAAGGGCCGCTTCGCGGTGAAGATTCCCAGGAGCGCCACTCTGGTTCACCTGCTAGTCCTCGCCCCCGGCTACGATCTGGCGATCCGTCGCGTGCCCCGTGGCTCGACTCTCGGGGTGCACCTGAGCCCGCTTGGAGGCACTCTGCATCTGTCCGCGGCTCCGGACGGTAGTGTGAAGGCGAAGGCGGCAAGCTTTGGATTGTTGATGGTGGACGGAGAGCCTGTCGATCTCCCGCGCCTCGAGCTCTGGGCGCGGATGAACGGCGTCACGGGCTGGCATCACGGGGCGCTCGCGGTGCCCGACATGCCTCCAGGCCAGTACGCTTATTGTCGACTCTCGCTCCAGGAAGCGCTTCTTGTCATCGGAGGTGCAGCGGCGCCCTCCGAAGCGTCCTGCACCGAGGGGTATCTCGTGCCCGGCGGCGACCTCAGCCTGGCTCCCTGATGGCGGGGCTCTTGATCCGGGCAAGCCGGTAGTCGAAGCGGCTTCTCGCCTCTTCCCGCCGCTCCTGGCGGTCGGGGGTGGCCATCTGCCCCTCGAGGCGGTCGGAGATGGGCAGGACCATGGGGGCGGGGACCCAGCGGGCGCTCTCGCCGGTCGCGTGGTCGATCACCCGACCTTCATCCACCGCCCGGGTCGCTTCGGCCAGGGGCAGGTCGGCCACGGCGTCGTGGAAAGCGTCGAAGCGCGCCGCGTCCTCGGGCTCGAGGAAGGCGAGGACCTCGCCCGCCTGGGAGGCGAGGTGGTAGTGGGAGGGGACGAAGAGGACGCCGTCGAGCCCCAGGCGGTCGCAGATCAGGATCAGCATCGCCGCGGCGTCCCGGAGCATTCCCAGGCCCGGGTGCTTCTGGCCGGGGAGCGGCTGCCGGCCTGGGCCGAACCGCTCGCGTGGGTTCTGGAGCAGGAGCCACTCGACCCGGAGCATGGACATTCCCGGCACGGTCCGCTGGTCCCGACGGGCGCGTAGCTCCGCCAGGAGCTCGGTCTTGTCCGGGTCTCCGAACACCCGGAGGGTCTGGCCCGCCGGGTTGTCAAGGTCGCCGAAGTCGAGGGTCGGCTGCGGGAAGCCCCGGGACCGGAGGCGGGGGAGGAGTCCCAGGCGCTCGAGGGCGAGCTCCAGGCCGTGGCGCGAGTAGTACCCGAGGAAGCGCGTCTCCCGTGGGGTCGTGGCCAGGGCCCCCAGCACGTCCTCCTCGGTCAGGCCGAAGTCGTTCTCGGAGACAGGGCCGGTGAGATCGGCCGGCGAGACGAGGGTGGAGAGCACCCGGTAGCGGCGGAGGGTGACTTCGTCCGTCGAGGGCACCTCGATCTCCCGGTCGGCGGAGAGCAGCCAGCCGAAGAAACGCGCGCTGTAGCGCCAGGCCTCGCTCCCGTAGCCGCCGGCGAGGGTGACGACGGTCGGCGGGCTGCCGGCCCTCCGGAGCTGCTCGACGACGTAGCGGTCTCGCTCCAGCATGCCGCTGGGGCTCACCCGCCAGTTGCCCAGGACGTCGTCGGCGGCCGGGTCGCAGCCGGCGAGGTAGAACACGAGGGCCGGCCGGAAGCGCGCGAGGAGCCTGGGCAGGTGAGCGCGCAGAGCTTCGAGGTAGGCCTCGTCGCCCACGTCGTCGCCCAGCGCCACGCTGGTGGACTCGACCGCCCGGTCGTCCTCCCAGGGCTGGTTGTGGACCGAGAAGGTGTGGACCGTCGAATCCCGGGCGAAGACGGCGCGGGTGCCGTCGCCGTCGTGGAGATCGAGGTCGACCACCAGCACCGGCTCCTGGTAGCCGTGCTGGCGGAAGGTGGTGATCGCCACCGCCACGTCGTTGAGCACGCAGAAGCCGCCGCCCCGGTCGGGGTGGGCGTGGTGGAGGCCGCCGCCGAGGTTGATGGCGATCCGGCCGGTCTGGAGGGCGGTGCGGGTGGCCAGCAGCGTGCCGCCCACCATGTAGCGCTGGAGGTCGACGAAACGGTCCTCGTCCGCCGCGGCGAGGCGCATGCCCAGGATCCGCGTGAGGGCCCCGGGCTCCCGGAGGCCCTCGAGGTAGGCGGCGGTGTGGACCCGGCAGAGCTGCTCGAAGCTGGCGGCGTGGGGCCAGTGCAGGCCGCCGCGGCGCACCAGTCCCTCGGAGGCGAGGAAGGTCAGGATGTGGTCCGCGCGGTGGGGGTCCGCGAGGCTCCTCGCGACGTCGAAGACGTAGCGCCCACTGTAGACCAGCTCGGTGACCGGCCCCATGCCCACGAGCTGGGCGACGCGCCACGCCAGGCGCCTCAGGCCCTGCCGCAGCGGGTCGTCCGAGCTCACCGGGCCCTTACCTTATGAAGGGGATCTTGCGCCAGAGGCGGAAGGCGGTGATCAGCCCCTTGGCCTTGGCGGCGCTGTCCATGCGCACCGGGATCGAGTCGTAGCCGCCGCCGGCCGCGAAGCTCTCGACGATGGACTGCTCCTGGGTGTAGCGCCGGATACCGTGCTCGCCGTGGCGGCGGCCGATCCCGCTGTGCTTGACCCCGCCCATGGGCACGTCGAAGGTGTTGTAGATCATCAGGGTCGAGTTGACCCCGGCGGTGCCGGTCTCGAGGCGGCGCGCGATCTTGAAGGCGCGGTCGCCGTCTCCGCCCCAGACCGAGGCGTTCAGGCCGTAGGGGGAGGCGTTGGAGAGCTCCACCGCCTCCTCGGCGCTGTCGACCACCTCCACCGAGACCACGGGCCCGAAGGTCTCCTCTTCGTAGAGGGTCATCTCCGGGGTGGTGCCCGAGAGCACCGTGGGCTGAAGGAAGCAGGGGCCCAGGTCCGGGCGCAGGCGGGCGCCGGTGACCACCCGGGCGCCTTTGGCGAGGGCGTCTTCGACGTGGCTCCAGACCTTGGCGGTGTGCTCCTCGCTGATCAGGCTGCCCATGTCCTTGTCGAAGTCCAGGGACCAGCCGATCTCCATGGCCTCGACCCGCTCGACCAGCTCCTCCATGAAACGGTCGTAGATGGGTCGCTCGACGTAGATCTTCTCGGTGCAGATGCAGGTCTGGCCCGAGTTGGCGAAGGCGCCGGAGAGAAAGCCCGTGACCGTCGCGCACACCGGCGCGTCGGCCAGGACCACCATGGGGTTCTTGCCGCCGAGCTCCAGGGAGAACGGGATCAGGTTCCGGCCGGCGGCCTCGGCCACCAGGCGCCCGACCTCGGTCGAGCCGGTGAAGCCGATGTAGCCCACGTGGCGGATGAGCTCCTGGCCCACCACCGCGCCGTCGCCGTGGACGAGCTGGAGCAAATCCGGGTGGAGGCCGCAGGCGATGAGGATCTCGCGCCCGAGCTCGGCCGAGAGCGGCGTGATCTCCGACGGCTTGATCACCACGGCGTTGCCGGCCAGGAGCGCCGGGAGGGCGTCGCCGATGGCCAGGAGCAGGGGGAAGTTCCAGGGGGTGATCAGCCCGATCACGCCCACCGGCTTGTAGATCACCTTCGCCGAGGTCAGGCCGGCCACCGCCGGCTGGTGCCGCCGGTCGCGCAGGTGCTCCTTGCCGTGGCTCAGGTAGTAGCGGGCCGTGCCGGCCACCGTGACCAGCTCGGAGAGGGCGTCGCGGCGGGCCTTTCCGGTCTCGCGCTGGAGGGTGTCGAGCACCCGGTCCGACTCGTCCAGGACCGCGTCGTGGAAGCGCCGGAGGACCGCCGCGCGCTCCTCGAAGCTCGCCGCGCCCCAGGAGCGCTGGGCGCGGCGGGCGCGCTCGACGATCTCGGCCACGTCGCCCGGGGCGGTGGCGGGCACGGCGCCGACCTCCTCGCCGGTGGCGGGGTTGAAGACGGGGATTGTCTCGAGAACCGGGCGGGAAGGGGCCTTGGCAACTTTGGCGGTCATGGCACGATCCTACCCCGATTCTTGCCGCAGTGCGGAATGCGCCACGCCGCGGCGTATCGCAAGCTCACCGCAGGGTGACGGCCGTGGCGCCCCAGCCGCCGGCCTCGGCCGGGGCGTCGCGGAAGTCGGCCACCCGCGGGTCGCGCTCGAGGAGGGTGTGCACGGTCTGCCGCTGCACGCCCACACCCCGGCCGTGGATGATGCGCAGCTCCCGGAGGCCCTTGTCGTAGGCCGCGTCCAGCCAGTCGCGCACCAGGTCGGGGACCTCCCGGGGCGGGAAGGAGTGGAGGTCGAGGACATCCGTGATCTCGAGCTCGACGAGCTCGTCCCCCACCCCGCCTTCGTCCGCCTCGCCCGGCCGCTCGCCGCCCCGGTGGCTCATCCGTCGGTGGGATCGAGCCAGTGCTCGAGGCGCGGCCAGTTGAACAGCTTCAGGAAGGCCAGGTAGAGGCCGAAGCCGTGGTCAGGGCCCGCCACGGGCGTGCCCACGTCGAGGTTGACCACCGTCTGCCAGGGGCCCATGAAGGTGCCCTGGAGGCCGACCCCGGCCAGCATCTCGTTGTCGAGGCCGGCGAGGCGGTCGGTGGCCCAGGCCACGTCGCCCACCGCGTCGATCCGCACCACCTTGCCGATCGCCACGCCGTAGGACAGGTGGGTCGCCCAGAGCTTCTCGGCCCGCACCCGGTTGGACTGGTAGCCCTGCACCCGCGTGCCGCCGAAGAAGCCGAACTGGTACTTGCTGAACCGGTCGAGGTCCTTGCCGCCGGCGTAGAGGATCTCGGCGCCGGCTTTCTGGAACTTGGGCAGCGACCAGCTTTTGGCCAGCGAGCCCTGCCAGGTGAGGTAGTCCTTCTGGTTCGGGCTGTACTCCTGGTTGTCGGCGAAACCCCACGGCTCCCACTTCGAGCGCCGGTTGTAGGCGCCCGTCAGCCCGAGGCTGTAGCCGTCACGGACGAACCGGCCGTTGAGGGAGAAGGTGTTGCGGAAGTGGTCGGAGGGGGCGGCGAAGCCGGCGGCCGTCTTGCCGGTCGTCCCGTACTTGAGCCAGGTGAGCTGGTACTCGGCCCCGAGCTTGACGAAGTTGCCCAGGGGGTGGCCCATCTTCAGGGAGATGTTGCTGGTGCGCGCCTTGACCTCCTCGTCCTTGCGCTCGACGCCGTCGCGGTAGGGGGTGTCGGTGAACGGCACGGCCAGGGCGAAGAGGTCACCGCCCAGGTCGAACCGGGTGTTGCCCACCCGGGGGTCGGCGTAGCTCACCGTGTTCAGGGCGCCGGCGAAGAAGAGGTTGAGCTGGTTGCCGGTCTTGCGGTAGTTGAAGTCGAAGTAGTTGGCGCCGGCCAGGGGGAGGGGATAGTCGAGGGCGTCGTCGTAGAAGACGCCGCCGACGGCGAAGAGGCGCCCGGTGTCGAAGCCTTCCTTGACCACCCGCCCGGTGGTGCCCGGCTTCTTCACCAGGTAGCGCAGGCCCTTGTCCGTGTCCCGGACCATGGTGGTGTCGGTGGACATGACCGCCTCGCGCCGGGCCTCGAAGTTCGGCGGGTTGACGGTGACGTCGGTCAGGTCGGTCTCGCGCTGGACCAGGGTCGTCGCGTTGACCACCGACAGGAGTTGCTGGCCGGTCAGGCGCAGGGGCAGGACGAAGCTCCCGGAGGCGCCCCAGGCCGCCCGCTGGCCGGCGGCGTCGACCGGCGTGTAGTCCAGGGTCTCCTCGTTGGAGAGCACCTCGCCCTCGAGGCCGAGCTGCACGGCGCGGCTGCGCAGCCGCAAGTAGAGCTGCTTGTCGATCCAGACCCGGCCCCGGTAGAGCTTGCCCTTCTCCGGCGCCACCGCGGGCCGGAACTCCACGACCCAGCAGTCGCGCCCGTCCACCGTGTCGCTACCGGCGAGCCGGTAGGTGTACTGGCGGGTGAAGGAGATCTCGATGGGCAGCGTCGCGGCCTTTTCCGGCTGGATGAGGGGGATCTCGGGGATCGACTTGCCGCGCCAGCGCACGCCGTTGATGTAGAAGCGCTGCCAGGCCCAGTCGAAGCCCTTTCCCCGGCGGAAGAAGAAGGCGCCCTGGAGGGTGGCCTCGATGTTCTGCTGCCCGGCCCCGGCGCCGAAGCGCAGGTGGGTGGTGTTGGTGGCGGTGAAGTCGTCCAGGCGCCGGGCCTGGGCGTCCTCGTTGGCCTGGAGCCGGCGCAGGATCTCCTCGACCGGGA
Organism: uncultured Acidobacteriota bacterium; assembly: GCA_963739795.1. Classification (GTDB taxonomy): domain Bacteria; phylum Acidobacteriota; class Thermoanaerobaculia; order Multivoradales; family DATKCC01; genus CAVUBL01. Next base: position 144,405 of record CAVUBL010000008.1, read on the forward strand.
TCTGGCGCTCGCCGGCCACGTTGACCCGCTCCTTGACGGTGGAGGCGAGGTCGGTGGCCTCGCCCCGCTCCAGGCGGAGCACGGCCACCGGTTGGTCGGCCGGCACCGGCACGGAGATGCCGGTGGAGCTCCGCCGCACTCCGAAGAGGGTCCGGACCTGGCCGGTCGCCGGGTCGATCTCGTCGGGCGAGAGGAGCTGGGGATCGGGGAACTCGAGGGTGACCTCCGGGGGCTCCCCCGCCGTGCCGGAAGCGCCGGAGGGCATTGGGTTCCCGGAGCCGCCGGTGGTGGCGATCACCCGCAGCCCCAGGTCCTTGCCGCGGACGAAGCTCCAGGCTCCGTTCGGGGCGCCCTCGGGGCCGTAGGAGGCGTCGTAGGACAGATCGCCCCGGAACTCCGTCGCCAGCACGATGAAGGGGGTGACCGTGGCCGTGGTGACCTCGGCCGCGGCCGGCAGGTCGAACAGGGTCACGGCGACGCCGACGGCGGCCGAGCGGGCGGCGTCGGCGAGGGCCGCCGACGCCGGATCGGGGAGCGGCAGGGCGTCGACCACCACCGGCCGGCCGGGGTCGAGCTCGGCGAGGGCCGCCACGGCGGAAGCCAGCGATGCGTCGGCACCGGCGCCGGCACCCGGGCGGAGGGCGATGCCGTCCAGGTAGGCCGCCACGTCCTGGCCGTAGAGCTTGCGCAGTGCGTCCGGATCGGCTGCGAAGGGGCCGGCGATGACCCGGGCGTCGGGCTGGGCGCCGGTGATCGCCACCGCCGCGCGCTTGATCAAGAAGGCGTAGCCCTCGGGGTCCGCGGTGTCGGAGGCCGCGGTCTCCGAGGCTGCGCCGCGGGGCTGCCAGACGATCTCGAAGTGGGTGGCGTCGGCCGCCCCTCGGGCCAGGGCCGCCGCCGCGGCGAGCTCGAGGTCGAGGCGGGCGGTGTTTTCCACCAGCGGCGGCGGGGTGGAGAAGAGGAGCCGCACCCAGGGGGTCGCCCCCGCCTTGCGCACGGCCTGGGTCGCGGCCACCGCGGCCGAGACGTCGATCGGCGAGGGGGCCGCGTCCGGAGCCTGACCGGGCACGGGCGCCAGGTCCAGGTTCCAGGCCACGTACAGGGGATGGCGCTCCTCGAAGCCCGCGCCCGAGGCGATCTCGGAGGCGATGGCGTCGAGCTGCGCCGGAGAGGCCGCCACCACCCCGGCGCAAGGCTGGCAAGGAGGCCCCTGGGCGCCGGCCGAAGGGGGCAGGCCGGCGGCGAAGGCGGCGAAGAGAACGAAGGGGGCGAGGGCCGAAAGCGAGCGTCGTGCCATGGTCGCCAAGCATAACGACCCGGCGGGACCCTTGTCACGGCGAACGGGTGTCCGATTTACCCCGACGGAACCGGCGCGTCGACCTTCTTGCCCAGCCACAGCACCCCGCCGACGATGATCGCCGACCCCACCACCAGCGACACCCAGGGCGACAGACCGTACGCCGTCGGGATGTCGCCGGTCAGCATCCCCACGATCCCGATCCCGACCGCGTACGGGATCTGCGTGCGCACGTGGGCGATGTGGTCACAGCCCGACGCCATCGACGACATGATCGTCGTGTCCGAGATCGGCGAGCAGTGATCCCCCCAGACGCTGCCGGCGAGCACCGACGAGATCGTCCCCAGCATGAGGATGTAGTAGATCGGGTCGTCCACCGGGTGGCCGCCGGCGATGGACAGGCCGTTGGCGATGGGAATCACCAGGGGCATCAGGATCCCCATGGTCCCCCACGACGTGCCGGTGGCGAACGAGGTGGCCGCCGAGAGCACGAAGACCAGGACCGGCAGCCAGTGGGGCGAGAGCACCTCCTGGGTCACCCCCACCAGGTACTCGGCGGTATGCAGGTTCGTGCACACCCCGGAGATCGACCAGGCGAGGATCAGGACGACCAGGGCGAGGAGCATGGACTTGATGCCCTCCCCCAGGGCCTCCATGGTCTCGCGCACCCCCACCAGCCGCTGCACCAGGGGCAGCACGACCGCCGTCACCACCCCCGAGAGGCTCGCCCACAGCAGGCTGTTGTACGGGTCCGAGGCCGCGAACACGTCCCGCAGCCAGTCGGCCAGGCTGCTGTCGGGGCTGCGTACCAAGCCCGCCGAGCCGCTGGTGTAGAGGCCGGCGATGGTGACTCCCACCACGACGAGGATCGGCAGGACGGCGTTGATCGCCCGGTGGGGTATGCCCTCCGGCGGCTCCAGGGCCTCTTTCGTGTAGTCGGCCAGGGCCTTGTCGCCCGTCGCGAGGAGCTCGCCGTGGATCCGCGCCCGGCGCTCGGCCCGGTACATGGGGCCGAAGTCGCGGCCGCTGGCGGCGATGGCGAAGCCCAGGACGAGGGCGAAGATGGGGTAGAAGCGGTACGGGATCGTGGCGATGAACGTGGTGTACGGGTTGAAGTGGAGCCCCAGGTCGGAGAACGCCCCGCCGATCAGGCCCACCTCGAAGCCGATCCAGGTGGAGATGGGGAACAGGCTGGCCACCGGCGCGGCGGTGGAGTCCACGATGTAGGAGAGCTTCTCCCGGCTCACCCGCAGCCGGTCGGTGATCGGGCGCATGGTCGAGCCGACGATCAGCGTGTTGGCGTAGTCGTCGAAGAAGATCGCCACCCCCATGATCCAGGTGGCGAGCTGCCCGCGCCGCGGGCTGGAGGCGAAGCCGATCAGGCGCTCCACCACGCCGCGCGTGCCGCCGCTCTTCGAGATCACGCCCACCATGGCCCCGAGGAGCGAGGAGAAGATCAGGATGCGGGCGTGGCTGGGCTCGGCGAGGGCCGGCGCGATGTAGCTGTCGATCGACCGGGCGAAGGCGGAGACCGGGTTCCACCCGGCGAGGATGAGAGCGCCGCTGAAGACGCCGATGAAGAGCGAGATCAGGACGTCCCGGAAGGCCAGGGCCAGTCCGATGGCGATGAGCGGCGGGATCACCGAGAGCCAGCCGGGAATCACCCGCACGCTGGTCTCGGCCCGCAGTGCGCCGGCGACCAGCGCCACCGTGTGGCCGCCGTAGCCGAGGGACGGATCGCTCACCTCGACCGCGTGCTGACCCTCGGCCAGGGCGAGGCGGTGGACCTCCCGGCCGTCGACCAGCACGTGGAGGTCCAGGGGGCGCTCCGCCGGGACGTTCCCGATGGTGACGTCGAGGTGGACCTCGCCGCCGTCGAGGCTGGCGCCGTCGGCCGACACCGCCAGGGTCGGGGCGGCCGGGGAGGGCATCGGCGGCTGGGGCGGCTGGGGCGATTGGGGCGGCTGGGGCGACTGGGCGCAGAGGGCCGCGGGAGCGGCGACGGACGCAATCAGCAGGATGGCGGCGAGGGCACGTCCCATGGGCAAGGCTCCGTGGATCGGATCGGAAACCGCGCGACCTTAGCAGATGCCAGGGCCGGCGGAGGCGGGCCGCAGGAGGCCGAAGCCGCCTCCGGCCCGCGGGGGCCTAGGCTTCCTTCGGCGATTCCGCCGCCTTGCTCCCGCCGGCGGCGTCGCGTTTGAGGGGCGGCAGGCCCATCTCCACCCGCAGGTCGCTCTCGATCTCCTCGGCCAGCTCCGGGTTCTCGCGCAGGAATTGCTTGGCGTTCTCCCGGCCCTGGCCCAGGCGCAGGTCTCCGGAGCTGTACCAGGCGCCGCTCTTCTGGACCTTCTTGTGCTCGACCCCCAGGTCGATGAGCTCGCCGACCCGGGAGATACCCTCCCCGTAGTCGATGTCGAACTCCGCCTGGCGGAACGGAGCGGCCACCTTGTTCTTCACCACCCGGACCTTCGCCCGGCTCCCGACGACCGTGTCACCGTCCTTCAGGGAGCCGATGCGGCGGATGTCGAGGCGCACCGAGGAGTAGAACTTCAGCGCCCGGCCGCCGGTCGTCGTCTCCGGGTTGCCGAACATGACCCCGATCTTCTCGCGGATCTGGTTGATGAAGATCAGGGTGGTGTGGGACTTCGAGACGATGGACGTGAGCTTGCGCAGGGCCTGGCTCATGAGGCGCGCCTGGAGGCCGACGTGGGAGTCCCCCATCTCGCCTTCGAGCTCGGCCTTGGGTACCAGGGCCGCCACCGAGTCGACGACGATCACGTCGATGGCATTGGAGCGCACCAGCATCTCGGCGATCTCGAGGGCCTGCTCGCCGCTGTCGGGCTGGGAGACCAGGAGGTCGTCGATGTCGACGCCGATCTTGCCGGCGTACTCGGCGTCCAGGGCGTGCTCGGCGTCGATGAACGCCGCCGCTCCGCCCCGTCGCTGAGCCTGGGCGATGATCGACAGGGCGAGGGTGGTCTTGCCCGAGGATTCGGGGCCGTAGATCTCCACCACCCGGGCGCGGGGCACGCCGCCGATGCCGATGGCGTAGTCGACGGCCAGCGATCCGGTGGAGATGAAGGGCACCTCCATGTGCTGCTGCTCGCCGAGGCGCATGATCGCGCCCTTGCCGAACTGGCGCTCGATCTGGGTGAGGGCGCCGTCCAGGGCCTTCAGCTTTTCGGTTTTCTCGTCTGCCATAAGTCCTTGACTCCTTTGCGGCGCGGGCCCGTCACGGTCGACCGGCCCGGCGGCTCGGTCGTCCGGCAGGTCCGGTCGGGGCAATCTAACAGATGAGGGAACGCGCGTCCCGCCCTTGCGGGGCTTCGGGATCTCTCCCCGCGACGTGCGGATTTGGGGTCGTCCGGGCGGGGTGACGCCGGGCACCGGGCCGTTCCTCGAGGAGGCGGGCCGGGCGCGATGACGGGCAAGGCGAGGGCAATGTAGCCCACCGCGGCGGCGGGGGTCAAGGGTGCCCGGCCGCCCCTGGGGCGCTCCGTGGAGGCCGCGGGGTAGGGGAGGGGCCCCTCCGGTATACTTCCCCCGGCCCTCATGCAGGATCTGAAACCGCTTCGCACATCGCTGCCCATAGCAAGGAGGTACCCCGTGCTCCGTCGATTGACCGCCCTCGCCTTCGCCGCCCTGGTCCTGGCCGCCGTCTTCGCGTGCGGGCCGCCCAAGAGCCCGGAGGAGAAGGTCGCAGAGCTGCGCTCGGAGTACACCGCGAAGCTCAACGGATTCGCCGTCAAGCAACAGCCCGCGGCGGGGGCCGCGGACGAGGGGATGGCCGGCGAGGCGGGCGCCTCGACGGCCGCCGGCGCCGAGACGGCCCAGGCCGGCGAGATGGCGCAGGCGGGCGACATGGCGGCGTCGACGCCGGTCCACCAGACGGCGATCCTCGACATCCTGGTGAGCCGCACGGGCAGCCATGGCCTGCCCGGCGTGACCGTCGATATCACCGAGGCCGATCCCAAGGGGGACGAGAAGGGGCACTGGCGGGCCTACCTCGACGTGTCGCAAGTCCTGCCCGGCGCCGACGCCCAGATCTCCTATACCCTCCACGACGTCGACTACGAGGAGGGCGATGGCTTCAACGTCGAGGTGAGCCACCCCGTGCCGGCCGCCGAGCGCGGCGAGTACAAGGAGTTCCAGGAGTCCGGCAAGGCCGGAGGCGGCCAGTAGGCCGAGGGTCTGGCAGCCTGTGGGGAAAGTCCACATGGTCGCGCGCTTGGGTCTTGCGAGACGGATTCAAGGCATGAGTGAGGAGGCGATGCGGTGTCATCGTTGACGACGAGTCACGCAGAATCCGGCCGCAACCCCCATGCGCCCTTCGGGTTGTGGCGGCCCTTCCGGGGTCAATTGCCGTCTCCTTCGTCAGCCGCTCCTCGACGATGGCTCGGCATCGCCTGCGTCGCGGCGCCTCGTATCCAGCCCCACGGCGCTCGCGACGCGACCGTGCGAACCTTCACCACAGGCTGCTAGCTTGGAGATCACCGCACCCGCCGAGGTCGGCGGCGCCCCGGGACTCGACGCCGCCACGTCCGCGGCGACCCTCGATCGGCTGGAGCGCTCCATCGCCCGGGTCATCCGGGGCAAGCCGGAGGCCATCCGCCTGGCCGTGATCTCCCTCCTCGCCCAGGGCCACATGCTGATCGAGGACGTGCCCGGCGTCGGCAAGACGACCCTGGCCCAGGCCCTGGCGCGCTCGGTGGGGCTGGCGTTCCAGCGGGTCCAGTTCACCAGCGACCTGCTTCCCTCGGACATCATCGGGGTCTCGATCTTCAATCAGAAAGAGCAGGCCTTCGAGTTCGTTCCCGGGCCGCTGTTCGCCAACGTGGTGCTCGCCGACGAGATCAACCGCGCGACGCCCAAGACCCAGTCGGCCCTGCTCGAGGCCATGGGCGAGCGCAAGGTCTCCGTGGAGCGCAAGCGCTACGCCCTGCCCGAGCCCTTCGTGGTTCTCGCCACCCAGAACCCTCTCGAGTACCACGGCACCTTTCCCCTGCCCGAGTCCCAGCTCGACCGCTTCCTGCTCTCGGTGCGCCTCGGCTACCCGCCGCCGGACGAGGAACGGGCGCTCCTGCTCTCGGGCGGCGTCGAGGAGATCCTGGCGGGCCTGCGGCCGGTAGTCACCAAGGCCGAGGTCCTCGAGCTCCAGGCCGCGAGCCGCCGGGTGCGGGTGGCCGACAAGCTGGCCGGCTACATCCTGGCGATCGCCACGGCGACCCGGGAGAGCCGGGACTTCCTGCTCGGCGTCTCGACCCGAGGCGCCCAGAGCCTCTACCGGGCGAGCCAGGCCATGGCCGCCTGCGAGGGGCGCGACTACGCGGTGCCCGACGACGTCCAACGCCTCGCCGGCTCCGTGCTCGCCCACCGCGTGATTCTGCGCCGGGGCGCCAGCGACCTCGAGGCCTCGCGGGCGGCGATCCGCCGGATCCTCGACGCCGTGCCCGTACCCGTGTAATCGGATCGCCCTCCTCAGCCGAGGGCACCGCGCGGCGGAAGGCGTGGCCGCCGCGGCGTGTTGTCCAGGACACGACGATGAACGCCGAGCCTCCCCGCCGCCGCCGCGGCACGAAGGTCCCCGAGGGCATCCGGATCACCAAGGTCGGGCTCTGGTACGTCCTGGTCACCGTGCTGGTGGCCATCGCCGCCACCAACACGGGCAACAACGCTCTCTACCTGGTGGTGGCGTCGATGCTGGGCGTCCTCGTGGTCTCCGGAGTGGTTTCGCGCTACAACGTGGACCGGCTCGAAGCGGCCGTCGAAGTGCGGGGAGACGTCTACGCCAACGAGCCGTTCCGGGTGGAGTTCTCCCTCACCAACCGGAGCCGGGTCTTTCCCCACTGGTTTCTCCTGGTGGCGGCCTCCAAGAGCGGCGTCCCCCGCCTGGTTCCCTACCTGCCGCGCAAGGGGACGTGCCGAGGCCGGCTGGAGATCCTCCTGCACCGGCGGGGCCTGGGAACGATCCCGGCGGTCCACGTCTCGAGCCTCTTTCCCTTCGGCTTCTTTCGCAAGGGCGTGCGCTACCGCGTCGATGAAGAGCTCTTGGTCTTCCCCGAGATCTACTCCGCCGCCACGGTGGAGGCGGAGCGGACCGGCCGCTTCGGCGACGTGACCGCGGGCCGGGCCGGCTGGGGACACGACCTCTACGCCCTGCGCGGCTTCCGCCCGGGGGACGACCCGCGGGGCATCCACTGGAAGCAGACGGCTCGCACTGGGGTCATGGTGTACATGGAGCGCGAGTCCGAGGAGACCCGACGCCTGTCGATCCTGTTCGACAACGGAGTGGGGCCCCTCTCCGGCGAGCCCTCCCGGGCACGGTTCGAGCGGCTGGTGAGCGAGGCCGCCACCACTGCGGTCGACTACCTGGCGCGGGACTTCGAGGTCGAGCTGATCACCCGGGAGGGCACCCTCCACTTCTCCCGAGGGCGGCGCCAGCGCACGGCGATCCTCGAGACACTGGCGGTGATCGAGCCGGTGGAGCGCTCGCGCGACCCCCTGCGCTCGCGCGACCCGAGCGCTCCCCAGGTGCGACTGGCCCTCGAGCCTCCGGGAACGGCGGCGGGCTCGGGCGCCCGGACCCGCCCCGTGGAGGCCCGGGCTTGACCTTCTCCCGGGAGAAGCGGCTGCTCGTCGGCTGGCTCGCCCTGCTGGCGCCGGTGCCGATGCCCTTCAACGGCATCCTGGAGTGGCCCTACCTCCTGGCCTACGTGGGCGTGGTAGCCCTCTTCCTACGCCGGGCGGCCCGCGACCCCGGCGGGTGGCTCCCGACCTGGGCGATGAACGTGCTGGCCGTGGCCTACCTGCCCTACTTCGCCCTCGACCTCGGAGTGCTGTCCCGCGGGCGCCTGGTGGCGCCGGTCACCCATCTGCTGCTCTTCACGGTGCTGGTCAAGCTCTTCGCCATGCGCCGGGAGCGGGACAAGTGGCAGACGGCGATCGCCGTCTTCTTCCTCTTCCTGGTGTCCATGGCGACCAGCGTGCACCCGTCGGTGACGATCTTTCTGGTTGCCTACCTGCTGCTCTCCCTGCTGCTCTTCGCCCGCTTCGCCCAGCTCCACCTGGTGGCCGGCTTCGCGTCCACGGAGGCCGACCGCAGGGCCGTGCTCGAGGTGCCCATCCGGGGTTTCCTGATCGCCGCCACGGGGGTGACCCTGCTCCTGGCAGTTCCCCTCTTCGTGCTCCTGCCCCGGGTGCACAGCCCGTTCGTGGGCGGTCGGGGGCGGGGTCTCGGCACGCTGGGCGCGGCGACCGGCTTTGCCGACGAGGTGACTCTGGACACCATCGGCCGGATCCGGACGAGTCACGAGGTGGCGATGCGCCTGCGCTACGAGGGCGGCGTTCCTCCGGGCCACGAGATGCGTTACAAGGGCGGCGCCTTCGACCTCTATCGCGACGGTGTCTGGAAGCCCCACGCCAACGTGCCGCTCCACGCCCGCGGCATCCGGCGATGGGCGGACGGCGTCCGCCTGGCCTCCGGCGAGCCGGCAAGCTGGGTGGACGTCTACCTACGGCCGGTGACCCGGGGCCGGCTGATGATTCCCACCGAGGGCATCGTGGTCGAAGGGGACGTCTCCGGCCTGGCCCTCGACGACGACGGGGTCCTGCACCGCTACCGGCGAGCGGGCGAGCCGGAACAGTACCGGGTGGGCATGGCCCGGCAGCCGGTCTCCAAGGCGCTGCCCCTGGACCCCCCGGACCGAGGAACCCCCCTCGCCCGGCGATACGCGAAAGTGCGGGCCGAGACCCAGCGCGAGGACCTGCTCGACACCTCGAGCGTGAGCCCCCGGGTGGCGGCCCTTGCGGCCCGCGAGGCTGGGCACGGCACGCCCTACCAGAAGGCCCGAAACCTCGAGCGGTTTCTGATGGACAACTACCAGTACTCCCTGGACTTCCTGGGCGCGGCGGGCTCCGACCCGATCGAGGCGTTCCTGTTCGAGCGCCGCAAGGGGCACTGCGAATACTTCGCCAGCTCCATGGTGCTGATGCTCCGGAGCGTCGGCATCCCGGCGCGCCTGGCGACCGGCTACCTGGGGGCCGAGTACAACCGGCTCGAGGGCTACTACGTCGTGCGCGAGTCCAACGCCCACGCCTGGGTGGAGGCGTACCTGCCGGACGCCGGATGGACCACCTTCGACCCGACGCCTGCAGCCGGCCGGCCGGCGGTCTCCGAGAGCGGGGTGAGCGGGGTCCTCTCCGACGCCTGGGACTTCGTGCTCTTCCGCTGGGACCGGTACGTGCTCACGTACGGCTTCTCCGACCAGGTGGAGGTGATGTTCCTGGCGCGCGAGCTATGGCAGCGTCTCATGGGACTCTTCCAGAGCGACGGCGGAGCGCCGGAAGTCTCGGCCGTTCCCGGGGCGGCGGCGCCGGAGACGGAGGCGGCGCCGGCCGGCGGGTGGCGGCAGGAGGCCTGGTGGCCGGCGGTCCTGGCGATGGCGGTCCTGGCGCTCGGGGTGCTGCTCCTCGGATACCTCCGTCACGCGCGGCGCCCGCTGCGGGGAGCCGACGCTTACCGGCGCCTGCGGGAGGGGGCAGGGCGGGCGGGGCTGGAGGTGGGGGAGGCGGACGCGCCGCTGGGATTCGGAGAGAGTTTCGGGAGGCGGTTCCCGGGGGCGGCGGGGGCGGGACGGGACGTGGTGCGGCTGTACGTGGAGGAGAGCTTCGCGGAGCGGGAGCTGGAGGAGGCGGAGAGGGGGCGGCTGGGGGAGGCGCTGGGGGAGGCGCTGGAGGTGTTGCGGAAGGTGGGATGAGGCCGGGTTGGGGCCGGGCCGGGGGCTCTCCCCGGGGGAACGGCGCGGCTTGCTAGAACTTCGGGTCGGAGGAGCCGCGCCTCGGCTCGGACCGCGCTAGGCCGCCCAGGACTCCGCAGGGCCTCGTGGAGCGCGGTCCTCGACGTCCCCCGGAGGAGAGCCCCCGGCCCTCCGAGGTCGACCTCCAGCGCTGGTGCGGGATGAGGTGGGATCGATGCTCGGAGGCGGTTGGGGTGCGCGGTCCGTGATGCCGCCAGGATCGAGAGCCCCCGGCCCTCCGGGATTGGACTTCAGCGCCGGTGGAGGGAGGAGGGATGGATCGGCGTACGGAGTCGTTTGGGGCGCGCGGTCTTCGACCGCCTTCGGCCGCAAGCCTCGAGGTGAAGGCCAGGTCGGGTGGGGGCGTCCCCTTCTCCCCCCGGGGGAGAGAAGGGGAGCGAGGGGATGGGGGGTGATCCAGAAGATCTCTGCTTGGGTTGAGGCCCGGGCCGGTGAGGTCTTGGGAGCCCCGGTCGGCGTGGGAGGGGGGCACAGGCAGGCGGAGGCAGGCCCGATGGAAGGGCCGCCCCGGTCTCAGTACGCGTTATGCCTGATTCCCCGCCGCACCGTCATCCACAGGATCTTCATGTCCAGCTTCAGCGACCAGTTCTCGATGTAGTACAGGTCGTACTGGATGCGCTTCTTGACCGAGGTGTTGCCTCTCCAGCCGTGGACCTGGGCCCAGCCGGTGATTCCCGACTTGACCCGGTGGCGGAGCATGTATTGGGGGATCTTGTGCTTGAACTCCTGGACGAAGGCCGGGCGCTCGGGGCGGGGGCCGATGAGGGACATCTCGCCCTTGAGCACGTTCCAGATCTGAGGCAGCTCGTCCAGGGACCAGCGGCGCAGGAAACCGCCCACCCGGGTGCGCCGGGGGTCGTCCTTGACCGCCCAGACCGGGCCGGTGGAGGATTCGGCGTTCACCCGCATGGAGCGGAACTTGAGGATCATGAAGGACTTGCCGTCGAGTCCCATGCGCTCCTGGCGGTAGAAGATCGGCCCGCGGTCCTCGATCCAGATCAGCAGGGCGATGGGCGGCAGCAGCGGCAGCAGGAAGGTCAGCGCGATCAGCGAGAGGGCGATGTCCATGGCCCGCTTGACCAGGCTGTTCCAGCCCTGGAGCGGCACCTGGGAGAGGTTGATCACCGGCGTGCCGTCCACGTCCTCGAGTGACGCGTTCAGGGTCGCGTACTGGAGGATGTCGGGCACCAGCTTGACCTCCACGCACTCGCGACTGACCACCTGGAGGATGCGGAGCATCTTGCGGTGCGCCTCGAGAGGCAGGGCCACGAAGACCTGGTCCACGGGCCGGGCGGCCAGGATCTGCTCGATGTCGCGGGTCGTGCCGAGCACGGGCACGCCGGAGAAGCTCGCGTTCTGCTTGCCCGGGTCGTCGTCCAGGAAGCCGACCACCTCGATCCCCAGCTCCCCGTGACCGAGGAGCTTCTGGGTGATCTCCCGGCCCAGGGCGCCGGCGCCCACCACCAGGATGTGCTGGAGGTTGTGCCCCGAGCGGCGCAGGCGGTTGAGAACCTCGCGCAGGGCGTTGCGGGCCACCACCACCAGGGCGAGGTCCGTCACCCCGAACAGGGCCAGAAAGGCGCGGCTGTAAGTGAAGTACTCCCGGCTGCCCGGCATGCGTGCCGGCCGGTACCACGCGACCACCACCGAGAGGAGGACCGAGGCGAGGATCACCGCGACCAGAACGGTGAGCGCCTCGTCCACCCGGCTGCGGCCCCGCCGGTTCTGGTAGAGGCCGTGGAAGTAGAAGACGACCGGCCAGAGGACCAGGATGAAGGGGACCAGCTCCAGGTAGCGCCCGAGCTCCGGGATGTCCTTGGTCAGCGGGACGACCCGCAACTCGAAGCGGAGCAGCCAGGCGGTGAAGAACGCTGCGCCGGTGGCGACGAGATCGCCGAAGAGGTAGAGGATCGCGATGGATTGGCGGCGTTGGCGGATCAAGGAGTGATCCCCCCCGATCGGGGCGCTGCGGGCAGAAGCCTATCGACCAGAGAGCGGAAACCCTGTTGAAAGCGCGCAACCGAGAACCGCTCGGCACGGTTCCGTAGTTCCAATGGATTGAATCGGAATCCGCGGACTTTGTCAATCGCCGCGGCGAGCTCCCGCACGCGCTCGCCGTCCTCCGCCCGGGGCGGGCACAGGGCTCCGTGGACGCCATCCTCCACGATGTCCAGCACCCCGCCCCGGCCCAGGGCCACGACCGGCGTCCCGCAGGCCAGGGCCTCGACGGGGGCGATGCCGAAGTCCTCCACCCCCGGCTGCACGAGGCACAGGGCGCGGCGGTAGAGGTCCCGCAAGGTCTCGCCGTCCACCCGGCCGAGCAGCCGCACGCCCGGATCGCCCCGATGAGAGAGCCGGGCGAGGTCGCGCCGGCCGGGCCCGTCGCCCACCACCCGCAGCTCGATTCCTGCCCGGCGGCAGGCGGAGACGGCGAGCTCGATGCGCTTGTACGGGGCGAGGGCCGAGACCACCAGGCAGAAGGGCGGTTCCTCGCCTCCGGGCGCCTCGTCCGGCGTGAAGAAGTCCGTGTCGACCGGCGGCGCCAGCACCTCGGCCTCGCGGCCGTAGTAGCGGCGGATGCGCTCGGACACGAAGCGGGAGTTGGCGACGAAACGGTCCACCCGGGGTGCCGAGGCGGCGTCCCAGGCCCGGAGCTTCGAGAGGGCGAGCCCGCGGGCGCGGGCGACGAGGCCCCTGCGCCGGGGGAAGTAGGCGTGCTCCTGGTCCCAGGCGTAGCGCATGGGGGTGTGGCAGTAGCAAAGGTGAACGGCTCCGGGGCCCGGGATCGCTCCCTTGGCCACGCAGTGGCTGCTCGAGACGACCAGGTCGAAGCCGGAGAGATCGAAGTCCTCGATCGCCGACGGGAAGAGGGGGAGGAATCGGCGGTAATGGCGCCGGACACCGGGAGCGCCCTGCAGGAAGCTGGTCTCGATGGGATGGCCCTCGAGGGCCGGGCTGACGCTCCCCGGGACGTGGAGGAGGGTGTAGACCGGAGCGTCCGGGAACAGGCCGGCGATGGCTTCGAGCACCTTCTCGCCGCCCCGCATGCCGGTGAGCCAGTCGTGGACCAGCGCCACTCGGAGGCCGTCGGGCCCTGGCGGTGGAGCGACCACGGTCTCAGCCACCCGAGCGCGCGGCCGAGAGCCGCCGCCGGAGCCCGGTCGGGCCCTTGGCCTCGAGCACGCCGCGGTAGACCTCCAGGGTCTGGCGTGCGCACAGGTCCCAGCGGAAGTCGGCCGCCCGCGCCGTGCCCTTCTCGGCCAGCGTCGCCCGATAGTCGTCGTCGGTCATCAGCCGGGCGATCGCCTTGGCCATGCGCTCGCCGTCCAGGGGGTCGACCAGGTGAGCGTGGCCGCCGGCCACCTCCTTGAGGGCCGAGGTGTTGGAGGTGAGCACCGGCGTGCCGGAGGCCATGGCCTCGACCACCGGCAGGCCGAAGCCCTCGTAGAGGGTCGGGTAGAGGAAGAGGGCCGCCCCCTGGTAGAGGGCGGGGAGCGCCTCCTGGGCCACGTGGCCGAGCAGGTGCAGGCGGTCGGCGATTCCGAGCTGCTCGGCGCGCTGGCGCAGCTTGAACTGGGCGGCGGTGCGGTCGCCCACGCAGACCAGAGGGGCGTCGAAGCCGGCCAGCTCCACGGCCCGGGCGTAGGCCTGGATCACCCGGTCCAGGTTCTTGTGGGGCTTGGGGTTGCCGACGAACAGCAGGTACGGCCGCCGGATGCCGAGCTGGCGCAGCCAGCGCTCGAGATCGGTCTCCGACAGCCGGTGGCGGAAGGTCTCGTCGACGCCGTTGTGGATCACCTCGATGGTCGAGCCGTCGACCTCGAAGTACTCCATGAGGTCCGACTTGGTGTTCTCGGAGACGGCGATCACCCGGTCGGCCCGGGCCAGGCTCCGGCGCATCATCCGCTGGGCGTAGATGAACGCCAGCCGATTGGGCAGGAACTGGGGGTAGAGCAGGTGGATGATGTCGTGGATGGTCACCACCACCCGCGACGGGGTGGCCACGGGCAGGACGTAGTGGGTGGCGTGGTAGAGGTCGAGGCGCAGACGCCAGAGCCGCCAGGAGAGCGCCGCGAGCTCGCGCATGGAGTAGACCGGAGAGCGCTCGATGACGACCCGGAAGTTCTCGGGAAGCTCGCCCAGCGCCTCCTTGCCCTGGGGGCCGGTGAGCAGCACGTACCGATTGTCCCGGTCGAGGGCGACGAGAGACTGGACCAGGTTGCGGATATAGGTGCCGATGCCGAAGTCCTGGACCTTTCGCGCGTCGATGCCGATGGTGTAGGTCAAGGGGGGCGTCTCCAGGCCACTGGGAGTCCGAGCCGGGCTCGCGCCCGGGGGCGCCGAACGGCCGCGGGCGCGGCCCGCCGAGCCCGCCGGCACGTGGCGGATTGTACAGGAGGGCGCGCTACCTGGATTCCAGGAACACCCCGAGGTAGCGCGGGTCGCGGCTCCGGGGATCGAGGCGCTCCGGTACGGCCCCGCCCGAGACCGAGAGGACGAAGCGGTACAGGTACTCGGGGGCCGGCCCGGGAGCCCCGCCGGCGGAGAACAGGCCGCGCGTCCGGCCCAGGGGCTCGGGGCGGATTTCGACCGGGGTGCCCAACCGTTTGGCGGCCGAGTCGAAGCGCACCTGGAGGCCGGGCCCCTGACCGCGCAGCACGAGGGTGTTGTCGGCGGCCAGGGACTGGACTTCGAACCGGATCGACTCGAGGGGCTCGGGCGAGACCACGAACACCTCCGAGCGGCTGGCCCCGCGGACCCATACGCCCCGGGGGTTCCGCTCGTCCAGGAAGAAGTTCTCCCGGGGGACGAGCCACGTCCCCTCGTGGCCGGCCGGCCAGGCGTCGGTCCGCCGGTACCCCGGCAGCCGCCCGTCGGCGAGGAGGGTCAGCTCCAGGGGGAGTGGACGGTAGGCGGCGCCGCGGGCGTGGATCTCCAGGGTGTAGTCCGTGGACGCGCCCTGGATCGACGCCAGCAGGGCCGGGGCGGTCCACAGACCGGCGGCGGCGAAGGCCAGGAGCACCGGGCGGCCGGCTCGCAAGCGCCGGGGGAGGAAGAGCAGGGCCGGATAGACGAGGGCGAAGGCGCGGTCTCCGGGTACCGCCGGTCCGGCGGCGCCCGGCGCGGCGGCGGCGGGGAGGTTCCAGAGGACCAGGGCGCAGTAGACCGCGAGGGCGGCGGCCAGGAGGTGGCGCGAGCGGCCGCCGGGGCCTCGGAGGTCGGTCAGGTAGAGGCCGAGGACGAAGAGGGCGAAGGGGAAGTAGGGGAGCAGACCCACGTGGCGCCCGACCAGGAAGTAGCCGGCGTCGCGCAGCAGGAGCCCCGGCGCCGAGCCTGTCTCGGGCTTGGGCCCGGGCCGGTTCGGGGTGTCCTTCGCTCCGGCGGCGGTCGCCCGCTCTGCTCCGCCCGCAGCAGCCTCGCCCGGGAACGTGTTCCAGTAGATCCGGGCCGAGCGCTCGAGGGTGGGTCCCCAACCGTCGGTCAGACCGCCGGTCAGGTGCTGTTGCGCTCCGGCCAGGAGGGCCCAGGTCGCGATCAGGGCCACGGCGAAGACTCCTACCGCCTTGACCCGCCGTACCCAGAGGAGGTCGAGGGCGACGGGCAGGGCGAGGAGGGCGAGGGAGGGTTGGTACGAGGCGGCGGCCGCCAGCAGCGCCCCCGACGCGGCCAGGGGCACCAGCTCGCGCCGGCCCCAGACCGGGCGGGTCCGCACCCGGCACCAGAGGGCCAGGGCGAAGAACCCGCAGGCCATGAGGAGCACCTCCGGCTGAAAGCGGAAGGCCCAGGCGAAGGCGGCCGAGGCGAAGAAGAAGCCGGCGACCAGGAGCTGGCCGCCGGCGCGCCGGCCCGGCGCGGCCGAGCCGGAAGGCGGCAGGGCGAGGCGGCGCCGGGCGGCCCAGGCCATGGCCAGGAACAGGAGCATGCCAAGCGCCGGCAGCCCCTGGGGACCGAGGAACCCGTAGAAGGGGGCGGCGATCAGCGGGTAGAGCAGGGGGCGTCCGAAGGCCGGCGCGCCGCCGTCGGGACCCGCGGCCGGCACCAGGGCGAGGCCACGGGGGCCGTTCGGCCACTGGCGGAAGGCTCGGTCGAGGTCGCGCTGGTCCCAGCGGAGGTCGTGGTCGTGCCACAGGCTCTCGGCGGCGAGGAGGTAGGTCGCCTCGTCGCCCACGGGCGGTCGCCCCTCCGTGGACAGGGACAGGGCCAGGACGACCAGGAGGACCGAGGCCGCGAGGAGGCTGAGAGTGGAGCGGCGCATGAGCCCGGCGGAGGGGGGGTGGAGGTGAGGTGGAGCGGCGGGGACTTTACCATTTCGGGGTTTACACGGCCGCGTGGGCGGTGGCTTTCTCGGCGGCGAGCTGCGCCGGCGAGAAACCACGCGCCCCCGGGGCCTGCGCTCTGGGTGGTTGGGAAGCTGGCTCCGCCGAGTGGGGGTAGAGGAGGGGAATCGAAGTGTCGAGACCACGCGCCCCGGGGCCTGCGTTGTGGATGGCTGGAAGGGTCGCTCCGCCGGGTGGGGGTAGAGAGGAGAGGCGACCGGGCTCTATCATCGTCGTGTGTCCCGCCGTCCCGTCGTCGCCGTCGACCTCCGCGCCCTGGTCCCCGAGTCCACCGGCATCGGGGTCTACACCCGCGAGCTCCTCGCCGCGCTTCTCGAGCGGGGCCGACTCGACTTCTTGGGCCTCGCCCACCGCGAGCCCCTGGGCGCCGCCGGCCTCGTGGAGCGCGGCCTGCGGATCGAGCACCAGCGCGCCCCCCTGGGGGTCGCCTGGCAGCAGCTCGTCCTGCCCCGGTACCTGAAGCGCCTCGAGGCCCGGGGCGAGGTCGACCTCTTCTGGTCGCCGCTCCAGACCCTCCCCCTCGCCTGCCCGGTGCCGGCGGTGGTGAGCGTCCACGACCTGACCGTGCTCCTCCTGCCCGACACCCACCGCGCCAAGGTGCGCTGGAGCCAGATCCCCTTCCTGGAGCCCTCGCTGGAACGGGCGCGGCGCGTGGTCGCGGTCTCCCAGGCCACGGCGCGCGACCTGGAGCAGCAGTTTCCCGGGGCGTTCTTCGGGGAGCCGGACAAGCTCCGGGTGATCCCCCACGGCGTGGCCCCGGGGTTTCGGCCCGCCGAGGAGGCCGAGCGCGCCGCCATCCGGAACGAGCTGGGCTGTCCCGGCGGCTACCTGCTATACGTGGGCACCCTCGAGCCGCGCAAGAACGTCTCCGCGGTGCTCGACGCCTGGCTGGCGTTGCGCGACGACGATGCCGAGAGCACTCCACCCCTGGTCCTGGCCGGCGGCTACGGGTGGCGCTCGAAGGGTCTCCTGCGACGGATCGAGCGCGTCCGGCGGGAGCTGGAGAGGGAGGGGGCCGAAGGGGCGCCGGGCCCCGGGCTCCATCTCCTGGGCCGGGTGGACGACGCGACTCTCGGCCGCCTCTACCGGGGAGCCACGGCCTTCGTCTACCCCTCCTTCTACGAGGGCTTCGGGCTGCCGGTGGCCGAGGCCATGGCCTCCGGCGTGCCGGTGGTCACCTCCGACCGTTCGAGTCTGCCGGAGGTGGTGGGCGACGCCGGTCTGACCGTGCGTCCCGAGGACCCGTCGCTCCTGGCCGGCGCCCTGCGCCACCTCCTCGAGGAACCGTCCCGCCAGAGCGAGCTCGCCCGCCGCGGCCTCGAGCGGGCGCGGACCTTCCGCTGGGAGACCGCGGCGGCGGCGATGGAGGAGGTGCTCCTGGAGGCGATCGAGGACGGCTGATCAGGAGGAACCCTCTCCCGCAGCCTGGCGGAACACTTCGAGGTGCCGCCGGGCCGACTCGGCCCAGGTGAAGGTCCGCGCCCGTTCGGTCCCCCGCTCGGCGAGGCGCCCGGCGAGGGCGGGATCGGTGAGGATGCCCTCGATCTCCCGGGCCCAGGCCTCCGGGTCCCGCGGCGGCGCGTAGACCGCCGCGTCCCCGGCCAGCTCCCGGAGCACCGGCAGGTCGCTCGCCACCACCGGCGCGCCGGCGCCCAGGGCTTCGAGGACCGGCAGGCCGAAGCCCTCGTAGAAGGACGGGAACACGAAGACCGAGGCCGCCCGGTAGAGGGCGGCGAGCTCGCCGTCGCTCAGATACCCCAGGTGGCGAAGCCATCCCTCGGCCTCGGCGGCCTCGACCTCGCGGCGCAGGTCCTCGGTCTTCCAGCCGAACCGACCCACCAGCACCAGCGCCGGCGCCCCGGGCAGCCGGCGGCGCAGCAGGCGCCACGCCGCGAGGAGCGTCGCCACGTTCTTGCGGGGCTCGAGCGTGCCCACCCAGAGGGCGAGGGGGGCGCGGACCCCGGCGGGAAGGGCCGG
Organism: uncultured Acidobacteriota bacterium; assembly: GCA_963739795.1. Lineage (GTDB taxonomy): Bacteria > Acidobacteriota > Thermoanaerobaculia > Multivoradales > DATKCC01 > CAVUBL01. Next base: position 162,836 of record CAVUBL010000008.1, read on the forward strand.
CAGGGTGGCCGGCTCCGGCGGGGCGTGGGCCGGACCGAGGGGGATGACCCGCACGCGGTCGGCCCCCGCCAGGCCCTCCGCTACGATCTCCCGCCGCACCGCCCGGCTGTCGGTGATCACTCGCTCCGCCCGGAACCATGCCTCGTCGAGAGCCCCTTCCAGGCGCTCCAGGGTCTCGGGCTGGAGCGACCAGGGCACCCTTCGGTACCCCAGGTCGTGGACCGTCGCCACCAGGGCGCCGCGGGCGCGGGCGAAGCGTTCCGAGGGCAGGTAGTTGGGGGCGAAGATCACCCGGTTGGAGTCGGCGGCGATGAGCCGGGGCGCCAGCCGTCCGAGCAGCGAGATCAGGCGTCCCCGGGGCAGGACGGCGTCCTCCGGCGTGCCGTAGGTGACCACCTCGATGGCCGGGCCCCGGGGGATCGGCCGCGACGGCTCCGGCGCCTCCTCGTCGGCGGCCAGGGTGGGGCCGTAGAGGCGGAGTGCCAGATCCTCGCGCGGAGCGAGCTCCTCGAGCAGTCGATAGAGGTACCAGCCGATGCCGGTGAGGGGCTCGAACAGGGGGGAGACGTCGATACCGACCGTCAGGCGCCGCTCGCGGCGCCGGCGGAGGACCGCCCGGGCGACCGAGGCGCCCCAGGCGAGGAGGGCGGCGATGCGCCGGGGGCGGAAGGGCCAGAGGCGCTCGCGGACGGCCCGGTACGGGGGCCCCAGGAGGCGCTTGTGGAGCGGCTTGCGCCGACCCGGCGTCGCGCTCACTGTGCTTGCCTCCGGTCCGCGGCGGCGTAGAACGCCTCCACCGTCTCCTCGGCGGCGTGCTCCCAACGGAACGCCGCGACCCGCTCGCGCGCCCTCTCGGTCAGACGGGCGGTGAGGGCCGGTTCGGCGAGGAGCCGCGCGATCTCTGCCGCCCACCGGTCGGGTTGCCCGGGCGGGGCGTACAGGGCGGCGTCGCCCGCCACCTCGCGGAACACCGGGAGATCGCTCGCCACCACCGGCGTGCCGGCGGCCATGGCCTCGAGGAGGGGCAGGCCGAACCCCTCGTAGCGGGAGGGCAGGGCGAGGAGCCGCGCATTCTCGTAGAGGCCCGCCAGCTCGGACCCGCTCACGTAGCCGGGCCGGTGAAGCCAGCCTTCGGCGACCCCGGCGTCGATGCTCCGGCCCAGGGCCTCGTCCATCCAGCCCGGCCCGCCGGCCAGCACCAGGTCCGGCACGGAGAGAGAAACGCCGGCGGAGGCGGCCGCCCGGCGCAGCCGGCGCCAGGCGGCGAGGAGGGTGGCGAGCCCCTTACGCGGCTCGAGGGTGCCGACGAACAGGGCGTAGCGCTCCGGCGCCCACTTCGGCGGGTGCACCGGGATCCCCGCACGCCCCGCCAGCCCGCCCGGCCCGTGGTGGATCGCCCGCACTCGCGCCGCCGGGGCGAGGCCGGCGGCGACGATCTCGCGCCGCACCGCCTCCGACGGCGTGAGGATCGCGGCGGCGTCGAAGAAGACCCGGCCCATGCGCCGCGCCAGCAGGTCGCGGGTCGCCGGCGCCACGGTTTCCGGATGCCGCAGGTACGCCAGGTCGTGGACCGTCGCCACGAGGCCGGTCCGGCCGGTGAGGAGGGCCGGCTGGAAGCGCCGCGCGGGGTAGAAGTTGGGAGCGAACACCAGCCGGTTGGCGTCGGCCGCGATGAGCAGCGAGCGGAGCCGGGAGAGGACGGGGTGAAGGGCCCGCGACGCCAGGACCGAGCCCGCCGGCAGCGGGTAGCGCACCTCTTCGAGGGCCGGCCCCTCGGGAAGCGGCTCCGCCGGCGGCCGAGCCCGGGGCCCGTCGATCATCCGCTCGCCGTAGAGCCGCAGCCGGAGGTCGTCCCGCCCCGCCAGGCGGCGGAGCAACGAGTCCAGGTACCGCCCCACACCGGTCAAAGGCTCCCAGTACGGCGCCACGTCCACCGCCACGGTCAACCGGGTCTCGAGGCGCCGAACCCGGACAGACCGAGCCACCCCCGCCAGCCAGGCGGCCGAGGGGAAGAGGCCGGCCGCGGAGTCCGGCCGGTGTGCGCGAGAGCCCATGGCGGCCGATGATACCCAGCGGAGGGCGGGGGGTGGTCCGAGGGCTCCCGTCCGGCAGGTCCATGGACCGTGTGCCCATCAACCACCACCAAGCCCCGATTCCCCCCACTCCCCACCCTGCAGCGGGCGGCCGTTCCAACCACCGAACCCGGAGGGGCGAGGGCTCCCGCCGGAGGGCGTCGAGGACCGCGCTCAACGGGCCTTTACGGAGTCCGACCCGTCCAAGCGCGGTCCGAGCCGAAGCGCGAGCCCATGCCGACCGAAGTCCGACCAGCTCGCGCTGGTCCTCCGGGCGGGAGCCCTCGCCCCGGCCCCTCGCGCACACCTTCCCGCATGAAATACTCCGGCCTCCATGCCTGCCGCCCCGCCGCCCCGCCGAACCCTCCTCGAGACCCTCCGCGACCAAGCCCGCCGCTCCCCCTGGCTCCGCCGCCGCGTCAAGCGCTCCCTCGCCGTTTTCCTCCGCCTCGTCGCCGGCACCCGCCACGAGCCCGCCCCGCGCCGCCCCGACCTCGAGCCCTCCGCCCTCCTGCCCCGAACCGAAGAGCTCAACCGGGCCGCCGAGCACTACTACGCCACCTACCCCGAACCCGAGTTCATCCTCGGCAAGCCGTTCACCGAAGAGGCCGAGTTCGCCCGCAGGTTCTTCAACCTGGGCGTCCTCTTCCACTTCCTCCACCTCTCGCCCCACGACGTGGTGCTCGAGCTCGGCGCCGGCACCTGCTGGCTGTCCCACTTCCTGAACCGCTTCGGCTGCAAGACCGTCTCCGTCGACGTCTCCGAGACCGCCCTCGAGCTGGGGCGCACCCTCTTCGAGCGCGACCCCCTCACCCGCTGGGAAGCCGCTCCCGAGTTCGTGGTCTACGACGGTCACCGCATCCCCCTCGCCGACGGGACGGTGGACAAGATCGTGATCAACGACGCCTTCCACCACCTACCCAACTCGGCCGAGATCCTGGGGGAGATGGCCCGCCTCCTGCCCGACGGCGGCCGGGTCGTCATGTGCGAGCCGGGTCCTGGGCACGCCGAGACCGAGGACAGCCGGCGCGAGGTGGAGACCACCGGAGTTCTGGAGAACGAGATCGTCCTGGACGAGCTCGAGGCCGCGGCCCGGGAAGCGGGCTTTGCCGAGGTGGGGCTTGTGCCCGTGAGCCTGGAGGGGGCCCGCCCGGTGCCCGTGGGCGACCTCGACCGGGTCGCCGGCACCGAGGCTTTCCTCGAGCTGTGGGCCGATTTCGGCCGCGGCACCCGGTACCTGGTCCTCCAGAAGGGCACCTGGCATCCCACCACCCGGCGCCCGGGCGAGCTGCGGGCCGAGATCGAGGTCCTGGAGCCCGCCGGGCCGCTGCGCCTCGCTCCCGGGGAGGGCGGCCGTCTACGGTTGCGGGTGGTCAACCGGGGCGACACCCGCTGGCTCGCCACCACCGTCGAGCGTCCCGGCTGGACCCGACTCGGGGTCCATCTCCACCGAGCCGGGGAAGGCGGGCCGTCCGGGCCCTCCGGTCAGCCCGGGTCGGACGAGCTCCTGGACTTCGACTGGCTGCGGGTGTCACTGGGGGCCGATGTGGACCCGGGGGAGGAGCGCGCGGTCGAGGTCGCCCTCCCGCCCCTCGAGGCCCCCGGCGCCTACCGCCTGGTCCTCGACCTCGTGGCGGAGGGGATCGTCTGGTTCGAGCAGAAGGGCTCGCCCACGACCGAGATCCGGGCCGAGGTCCTCCCCGAGGTCGCCGAGGTCGCCCCGCGGCCCTGAGCGCGCAGGAATCGCCCGTCTCCGGCCGCTGTTCTGGGAGACTACGAACAGGCCCCGCCGCGTGGGTGGGGGCGTCCCTCTCCCCCCTCGGGGCAGGGCGAGGGATCGAGGGTGAGGAGGGGGCCTGAAGACGCGCCCTGGTTGACACCCCTAGAACCCCTTCGCTAATCTCATCATTCTGTCTGCTCGACGGGACGTGCTCTATGAAAATCCGTCTGGACCAGATCGGCGACGAGCCGTACCGATGGAACACGGAGGAGACGGTCTCCCCCGAAGCCCTCGACCGGTCCGAGCTCCTGGGGCTGAGCCCGGTGTCGTGGTCGGGGGAGATCTCCCGTCTCGGCGACGGCTTCCTGCTGCGCGCACGGCTCGCCTACCGGCAGACCCTGGCGTGTCAGCGCTGCCTCCGCAGGGTCACCGAGCCCGTGGAGGAGGAGATCGAGGTCCTGATCCTGCGTCACGAGAAGGGCTCCGAGCTCGAAGAGCGGGAGCTCGAGGAGGAGGATCTCGGTGTTCTGGTGGTCCCCGGAGACGACCTGGACCTCTCCCCGCTCCTGGAGGAGCAGATCCAGCTCGACGTTCCGATGCGCCCCTTGTGCCGCGAGGACTGCGCGGGCCTGTGCCCGAGCTGCGGTGCCGACCTCAACGAAGGCCCCTGCGACTGTGAGCCGGAGCCGTCCGACCCGCGCTGGGCCGGTCTCGCCGCCCTGCGCGACAGCTTGCCCGAGGACTAGAGGACCCGAGGACTAGAGGACCCGACGGAGAGTGCGACGGCCCGGCCCGGCACGTCCGGACCAGCGACCGACAACCAAAGAACGATTTCTGAAGCGAGGTTCAGCTCAGCCATGCCCAACCCGAAGCGACGTCACTCGAAGGCCCGCCGCGACAAGCGGCGCGCCCACGACGCCCTGGAACGTCCCGCCACCTCCGTCTGCGAGCACTGCGGGGAGCCCAAGATGCCCCACCGCGTGTGCCGCCACTGCGGTCACTACCGCGGTCGCGAGGTGATGGAGGTCAAGGAGACGCTGTAGCCCTCCTTCTGAACCCGTGGACCCTTCCCGGATGCGAATCGCCGTCGACGCCATGGGCGGGGACCAGGCGCCCGCCGCCGTGGTCGAGGGCGCGTACCTGGCGGCGACCGAGGACGGCACGCCGGTCCTCCTGGTGGGCCGGAGGGAGGCGATCGAGGCCGAGCTGGCCCGCCTCGGGGCCGCCGCGACGGACGGCCGGATCGAGGTGGTCCACGCCGACGAGGTCGTGGGCATGGACGAGCCGGCGGTCACCCCGCTGCGCAGAAAGCCCCACGCCTCGATCCGCGTCTGCGTGGAGCTCGTGCAGTCCGGCAGGGCCCAGGCCCTGGTCACCGCCGGCAACACCGGCGCCGCGATGATCGCCGCCAAGGTGCTCCTGGGGACCGTGCCCGGCGTCGACCGGCCCGCCCTCGCCGCGGTGCTTCCCAACGCCACCGGCCGCACGGTGCTCCTCGACGTGGGCGCCAACGTGGACTCGCGGCCGGCCCACCTGCGGGAGTTTGCGGTGATGGGACACTCTTACGCCCGCGAGGTTCTGGGCACCCTCCACCCGCGGGTCGGCCTGCTGTCGATCGGCGAAGAGGAGGGCAAGGGATCGGACCAGACGCGAGAAGTGTTCAAGGCCCTCCAGACCACCGGCCTCGAGTTCGTGGGCAACGTCGAGGGGGGCGACATCTTCAGCGGCAGGGCGGACGTGGTGGTGTGCGACGGTTTCGTGGGCAACGTGGTCTTGAAGAGCGCCGAGGCGCTGGTCGACCAGGCGGCTCGGATGCTCCGCCAGGAGGTGGCGGCGGCGAGCTGGCGCACCCGGCTCGGCTACGCCCTGGCGCTTCCGGCCGTGAAGCGGCTGCGGGCGCGCACCGACTACGCCGAGTACGGGGCGGCGCCCCTCTTGGGCCTCACCGGCGGCTGTTTCATCGCCCACGGCCGCTCGAGCCCGCGGGCGATCCGGAGCGCCGTGCGGCGCGCCTCGGAGTTCGCCCAGGGCCGGGTGCACGAAAAGATCCGCGACCGCGTGGCCGAGCTCCACAGCCAGGAGGAGCTCCTGGCGGGACGTCCGGAGCCGGTGGCGGGCCCTTCGGGGGTGCCCGACCCCCTCTGAGAGCGGGCGCGCGGCGTGCCCGCGGCTCGGGCGACGAACCGCCGAGCCGGGTGGGAGACCGCGCCCTCCGACGGACCTCGAACGGAGCGACCGATGACCGATACACGATCCGAGCGATTCGCCTTCGTCTTCCCGGGCCAGGGCTCCCAGAGCGTAGGGATGGGCCGGGCATGGGCGGAGGCGTACCCCGAGGCGCGCGCGGTCTTCGACGAGTCCGACCGCGTGCTGGGCTTCGAGCTCACCCGGCTGTGCTGGGAGGGCCCGGCCGAGGAGCTGGCCCTGACCGCCAACCTCCAGCCCGCCCTCGTGGCCACGTCGGTGGCGATCCTGCGCGCCGCCGCTTCCCGCCTGCCGGTGCCGGTGGCGGTGGCCGGCCACAGCCTGGGGGAGTACTCGGCCCTGGTGGCGGCAGGCACCCTGGATCTGGCCGACGCGCTTCGCCTGGTGCGGCGGCGCGGGGAGCTGATGCAGGAGGCCGTACCGGTGGGGGAGGGGGCGATGGCGGCCATCCTCGCCCTGGACGACGCCGCGGTCGAGGCGCTCGTGGCCGAGGTCGCCGGCGAGCAGGTGCTCGCCGTGGCCAATAAGAACGCTCCGGGTCAGGTGGTGATCGCGGGACACCGGGAGGCGGTGGAGCGGGCGGTGGAGATGGCCCGGGAGCGGCGCGGCAAGCCGCGCATCCTCCCGGTCTCGGCTCCCTTCCACAGTCCGCTCATGGCCCCCGCCCGGGAGGGCCTCGAGCCGCTTCTCGCGGCCACCGAGTTCCGCGACCCGTCCGTGCCGGTGGTGACCAACGTGGATGCGGCGCCGGTGGTCACCGGGCTCGGTGCCCGCGACGCCCTCGTCCGGCAGGTGGACTCGCCGGTGCGCTGGGTCGAGACGGTGGAGTGGATGGCCGACGAGGCGGGGGTCACGAGCTTCATCGAGGTGGGCCCGGGAGCGGTGCTCTCGGGTACGATCCGCCGCATCCGGCCAGACGCGAAGCGGGTCGGTCTGGCCGAGCCGGCCGGCCTCGACGCCCTGAAGGGCGCCTGAGAGAGCGGTGACTGTGTCAGGAGGGACTGTGATCCGAGAGACGATGTGTCTAAGCAAGGCCCTGGGCGGCGGCGTTCCCTTCCCCCCTCGGGGGAGGGAAGGGGATCGAGGGGATGCGGGGGGGATCCGATGAGTTTCGAGCTCGAAGGCAAGACGGCCCTGGTGACCGGGGCCTCCCGGGGAATCGGCGAGGCGGTGGCCCGGCGGCTCGCGGCGCAGGGCGCCCGGGTGATCCTGGCCGCGCGCAGCGAGGATCGGCTGCGCGAGCTCGCCGCGGAGCTCTCGGAGGCCGGCGCCGAGGCCCAGGTGCTGACCCTCGACCTCGCGCGCCCCGAGGACGTCCCCGCGGCCCTGGCCTCCCTGCCCGAGGAATGGCGCGACGTCGATGTCCTGGTGAACAACGCCGGCGTCACCGCCGACAACCTATTGGCCCGCCTGTCCCTCGACGACTGGCAGCGGGTCCTCACCACCAACCTGACCGGCGCCTTCGCGGTGACCAAGGAGGTCATCCGTGGCATGATGCGGCGGCGCTGGGGGCGGATCATCTCGATCTCCTCGGTGGTCGGGTTGATGGGCAACCCGGGCCAGGCCAACTACGCCGCCTCGAAGGCGGGCCTGGTGGGTTTCTCCAAGTCCCTGGCCCGCGAGCTGGGGAGCCGCAATATCACGGTCAACGTGGTGGCCCCCGGCTATATCGAGACCGCCATGACCGAGAACCTGCCCGAAGAGTCCCGCAAGGCGCTTCAAAGCTCGATCGCCCTGCGCCGCCTGGGCAGCGTCGAGGACGTGGCCTGGAGCGTGCTCTTTCTCGCCAGCGAGGAAGCCGGATATATTACCGGCCACACGCTGAACGTCTCCGGCGGGCTGTATATCTGATGTCCCGCCGATCGAAACCCGAACAACGTCCATGGACTCCCCTGAAGCCGATGTGCTAGAACCGGGGGGTTCGGCCGAACGGCCCATTCCAAGGAGGGAACTGCACATGTCTGCAATCGAAGACAGGGTCAAGAGCATCATCGTCGAGCAGCTCGGCGTCGACGAGGACGAGGTCACCCTCAACGCCAGCTTCACGGACGACCTGGGCGCCGACTCGCTGGACATCGTCGAGCTCGTGATGGCCCTCGAGGAGGAGTTCTCCATCGAGATCCCGGACGAGCAGGCCGAGAAGATCAGCCGAGTCCGCGAGGCCGTCGACTACATCACGCAGAACGCGGGCTCCGGGGACAACTGAGAGCTCCGATGGCCGAGAGCGTGAGCGGGCGCCGGCGCGTAGTACTGACCGGGGTCGGCCTGGTATCCCCCTTGGGGGTGGGCACCGAGGCCACCTGGGCGGGTCTCATGTCCGGTGCGAGCGGCATCGGGCCGATCACCCGGTTCGACGCCTCGGCCTTCCCGTGCCGCATCGCCGGCGAGGTCCCCGGCTTCGATCCCCTGGACTACGTGGACAAGAAGGACGTCAAGAAGAGCGACACCTTCATCCACTACGCCGTCGCCGCCTCCGACTTCGCCATGGCCGACTCGGGGCTGGAGATCACTGCCGCCAATGCCGATCGCGTCGGCGTGATCATCGGCTCGGGGATCGGTGGCCTGCCGCTCATCGAGGCCGTGCACACGGTGCTCATGGAGCGCGGGCCGGGGCGCATCTCGCCCTTCTTCATCCCCGGCCTGATCGTCAACATGGCGGCCGGCCAGGTCTCCATCCGCTACGGCGCGAAGGGGCCCAACGAGTCCCCCTGCACCGCCTGCACCACCGGCCTCCACGCCGTCGGCGACGCCTTGCGCCAGATCCAGCACGGCTACGCCGACGCCATGATCGCCGGAGGCACCGAGGCGGTCATCACCCCCCTGGCCGTGGGCGGCTTCTCGGCCATGCGGGCGCTCTCGACCCGCAACGACGATCCGACGAAGGCCTCGCGGCCCTGGGACAAGGACCGGGACGGCTTCGTGATCGGCGAGGGCGCCGGGGTGGTGGTGCTCGAAGAGCTCGAGGGGGCGCTGCGGCGCGACGCCCCGATCTACGCCGAGGTCGTGGGCTACGGCATGAGCGCCGACGCCTACCACATCTCCGCGCCCCATCCCGACGGGGACGGAGCGGCCCGGGTGATGACGGAGACGTTGAAGGACGCGGGCCTCGAGGCGGAGGCGATCGGCTACATCAACGCCCACGGCACGTCGACCGATCTGGGCGACCTGGGCGAGGTCAAGGCGATCCGCCGGGTCTTCGGCGACCACGCCGACCGCCTGGCCGTCTCGTCCACCAAGTCCTCCACCGGCCACCTCCTGGGCGCCGCCGGGGGTCTCGAGTGCGGGGTGCTGGCCCTCGCCCTCAAACACCAGATCCTGCCCGCCACCCTCAACCTCGAGGAGCCGGGCGAGGAGTGCGACCTGGACTTCGTGCCCCAGCGGCCCCGGAGCGTCGACCTCGAGTACGGCCTGACCAACTCCTTCGGCTTCGGCGGCACCAACGGCGCCCTGATCCTCCGGCGCTGGGACGCCTGAGGCGCCCCAGCGCCCCGGCCGAAGAGGATCTCGGCCGCCTCATCGCCTCATCGGCTCGCCGACAGCTTCCTCTCGAAGAACTCCGTCATCCGCTCGTAGAAGTGGCGATTCGCCGGCTCGCGGAAGCCGTGCTTCTCGCCCGGGTAGATCGCCATCTCGAACGGGATGTCCGCCTTCACCCAGGCGTCGGCCATCGCCATGGTGTTCTGGGGGTGGACGTTGTCGTCCGCTGTGCCGTGGACGATGAGGAGGGCGTCGGCGAGCTGGTCGGCGTAGCTGATCGGCGAGGAGGCGTCGTAGCCGTCGGGGTTGTCCTGGGGCGAGTCGAGATAGCGCTCGGTCCAGATCGTGTCGTAGTAGCGCCAGTTGGTCACCGGGGCTCCGGCCACCGCCGCATGCCACGTGCCGGGGCTGTTGAGCACACAGTAGAGCGTGTTGGAGCCGCCGCCGGACCAGCCCCACAGGCCGATCCGGCCCGGGTCGGCCCACGGCCGGGTCTTCAGGTACTCGACTCCCGCCTTCTGGGCCGCCAGGTTGACCTCGCCGAAACGGCGGTGCACCCGGTCCTCGCCGGCCTTGCCGAAGAAGACCGACGCCAGGTTGTCGACGTAGAGCACGCCGAAGCCGCGCTGGGCCATCATCTTGTGCCAGAGCCCCCGCCCCCGGGTCGCCCAGCGGTCGGACACCACCTGCGATCCGGGGCCACCGTAGTGGTACATGATCACCGGGTGGCGCGCCTCGCCGGGCGCCCCGTCCGAATCGCCCCCGTCGCTCGCGACGCCCTCGGGGAGCAACTCTGCGGCGGGGAGCAAGGTGCCCGCCGGGGCGCCGTCGCCGGCGGGGATCTGGAAGAAGCGCCACTGGGGCAGGGCCGCCGGGTCGAAGGCCGGCGGCGTCGACGGCAGGTCGGCGGTGCGCTCGAGGGCTCCGCCCTGGCCGAGGGACTCGACCCGCTGCCAGCCCGGGTCGTCGGCGCTCGACCAGGCGTGGACCAGGTAGCGGCCGCCGGGTGCCACGTCGGCCTGGTGCCAGCCGTGGCCGGCGGCGATCTCCCGCATCGGTGAGCCGTCCAGGGGCACCCAGAGCAGGCGCCGATAGGCCGCGCCCAGGGGCCCGGTGCCGTAGGCGGTGACCACGAGGGCGTCGTCGCCCGCCGTCTGGACACCGGCGACGGCCCAGGCCCCGGAGGTGAGCTGGCGCACCAGGGTCGCCTTCGCCTCCGCACCGGCGCCGAGCGAGTAGAGGTAGAGGTGGCGCCAGCCGTCGCGGGCCGAGGCCCAGAGGAAGCGGCCGCCGGGCAGGAAGGTCGTCTCGGTGCCCAGGTTCACCCAGGTCGAATGGGTCTCGCGCAGCGCCACTCCGCAGGCGCCCGTCGTCGGGGAGCACAGGAGCAGGTCGAGGTCGGTCTGCTCGCGGTTCAAGCGCTCGACGGCCACGCGGTCGCCCTTCGCCAGCCAGCGGAGGCGGGCGAGGTAGGTCTCTTCCCGGCTCTCGGTGTGCAGCCAGGCGGTCTTACCGGTGGCCAGATCGAGCACCCCGAAGCGGACCTTCGGGTTGGCCGTGCCGGCCTTGGGGTAGCTCTGGTAGCGGGGCTCGGGATAGGGCGGCGTGTAGTCGGGCAGAAGGGTGTAGCGGCCCACGGGAGTGTCGTCGAAGTGGTAGTAGGCGATCCGGCGACTGTCCGGCGACCACCAGAAGCCCTCCGGCGAGCGGTTCCAGATCTCCTCCCCGTAGACCCAGTCGTTGGTGCCGTTCAGGATCTTCCCCGGCTCACCGTCGGTGGTCAGGGCGCGTTCCGTGCGCCGCGCCGCCGGCACCGAGAGGTCGAGGAGGTAGAGGTTGCCCTGGCGGACATAGGCGAGCTTCGTGCCGTCGGGCGACAGGGTGGGCGCCTCCTCGTCCGCCTCGGTCTTGGTCAGGCGCTCGAGGCCCGCGCCCGGCCGCCAGAGGAAGAGGTCGCCGCCCGATTCCAGGATCTCGGCGGTGCCGGTGGGGAAGCCGTGGTAGGCGTCCAGGCTTCCTCCCAGGCCCTCGAGGTCCGAGACCGTGAACAGTCGCTTCGCCTTGTTGGTGGCCGGGTCCAGGCTCCACAGGGCCTCGCCGTCGCCGGCGTCCCACAGGTAGGTGAGGGCGGCGCCGTCCGGGCGCCAGGCGAGCTGCTCCGGCCGCCGTCCGACGTGCTCCTTCTCGAACAGGTCGTCGAACGTAAGGGCTCGCGCGGAGGCCTGGGCGGCATGAGCGGCATGGGCGGCGGGCGGCAGGGCGGCCGGTGCGAGGAGGGCGAGCAGGGCGAGAGCGAGGAAGCGGCGCATGGAGACCTCCACGGGGAGCTCTAGTTGGGATCGAGGGGCGACGACCGGCGGCCGGTCGGTATACGGGCATGTAGAATAGCCGAGCTTTTTCCGAGGAGACACTTTGGAGCTCGACAGTCTACTCAAGCTCATGACGGCGAAGGGCGCGTCGGACCTGCATCTGAAGCCCACCCGCCCCCCCCTGCTGCGCATCGACGGGCGCCTGTTGCCGGTGGAGGCCGAAGCGGTCCGGCCCGACGAGCTCGAGCGCATGCTGCTGGCGATCCTGACGCCGGCGCAGAAGGCGCGCCTCGAGGAGCGGCTGGCGGTCGACATCGGCTACGGGGTCTCGGGCCTGGCCCGCTTCCGCGGCAACATCTACATGCAGCGCGGCACCATGGCGGCCTCGTTCCGGCGCATCCCCTACGAGATCCAGTCGGTGGAGGAACTGGATCTTCCCGGCGCCCTCCTCGACTTCTGCAAGATCAACCAGGGCCTGGTGCTGGTCACGGGACCGACCGGCAGCGGCAAGTCGACCACCCTCGCCGCGTTGATCAAGCACATCTCGCGCAGCCGCCCGGTCCACGTGATCACCATCGAGGACCCCATGGAGTTCCTGTTCACGGACAACGTGGCCTCGATCTCCCAGCGCGAGGTGGGCACGGACACGATCCACTTCACCGAGGCGCTGCGCAACGCCATGCGCCAGGACCCCGACGTCATCATGGTCGGCGAGATGCGCGACCGCGAGACCATCTCGACGGTCATCACCGCCGCCGAGACCGGCCACCTGGTGTTCTCGACGCTGCACACCAACAGCTCGACCCAGACGATCGATCGGATCCTCGACAGCTTCCCTTCCGAACAGCAGGCTCAGGTGCGGGCCCAGCTCGGCCAGGTGCTCAAGGGGGTCGTCTCGATGCAGCTCGTGGAGCGTGCCGAAGGGGGCCGGGTGGCGGCCCTCGAGATCCTCAAGACCTCGCCCAAGATCTCCAAGATGGTGGAGGCGGGCGAGACCGCCGGACTGCTGGAAGAGGTGGAGAGCTCGGTGAGCTACTACCGGATGCAGTCGATGAACCAGTCGCTGCTGGCGCTGCTGGTCCACGGCACCATCACCTATCAGGAGGCGATGTCCCAGTCCTCCGACCCGGAGGACCTCTCCCTCAAGCTGCGCAAGATGTTCCCCAAGATCGAGGAACGAGGAGGTGACATGAGCCCGACCACATCCGATTTCTCCCAGATCCTCGAGCTCCAAGAGTTCCGGCGCCTGTACGAGGAGCAGGAGGAGAAGGTGAAGTCTCGCCTGGGCCAGAAGGACGAGGAGATCGCTGCCCTCCAGGGGCAGATCCGCGAACGGGACGCCAACCTCCAGGAGCTCCAGCAGCATCTCAAGGAGGCCGCCGAGGAGCGGGACCACATGAAGGGGGACTACGCCCGGCTGCGCCAGGAGGCCCAGGAGAAGATCGACAAGCTGATGGAGCGCATCAAGGAGCTGAACCAGCGGCTCATGGGCGAGGAGAAGAAGGGGATTTTTCGGTAGGGCGAGGGACGCCGATCGATCGCATCACCCCCCTCACCCTCGGTCCCTCTCCCACCCTCGAGGTGGGCGAGGGACGCCGATCGATCGCATCACCCCCCTCACCCTCGGTCCCTCTCCCACCCTCGAGGTGGGCGAGGGACGCCGATCGATCGCATCACCCCCCTCACCCTCGGTCCCTCTCCCACCCTCGAGGTGGGCGAGGGACGCCCCCTCCCGAGCAAGCCGGAGTACTAAGAGCTCTGCCTACGAGCCGGGCTCGCAAGCGACTCGATCAAACGCCGAGCGGCCTGCTTGGTGGCTACCCGGCCGTCGACCTGGGCCCAGCGTAGGGCCTCGAGGGCCTTGCCGATCGCCGGGCCCGGAGCCACCCCCAGGATCTCGCCCACCTCGCGGCCGTCCAGGAGCTGGGGCGGGTGGACGATCGCCTCGCCCTCGGTCCGGTCGAGGTGGATCAGCGCCTGCACCGCCGCCTCCCACGGCGCCGTCTCCCCCCGGCTCTCCGAGCGCACGCCGGCGAAGCAGGCGACCGTCGGCCACAGCTCTCCCAACCGGTGGAGGAAGCGGCGCTGCTGGACCGGCTCGGTGGGGAGCCGGGTCCAGGGCAGGAGCCTCGCCACCGCCTTGCGGTCTCCGAGGGTGAGGTAGCCCGCCTCGGCGACCCTCTCGAGGGTGGCCGCCCGGCCGATGCCGGCCGGCAGGCTGACGAAGGTCAGGGCCACCCGGGCCAGCCGATGGTCGACGGGCAGGTCCAGAGCGCCGCCGGCGTGCTCCCGGAGGCGCTGGGCCGCCCATCCCAGGCGCCCCAGCTCGTGGCACAGCCGGCCCAATTCGTCCTGGCCGGGGGCGGGCTCGCCGGCCGGCTCGCCCGGCCGCCCCAGCCAGAGCCCGGGGTAGACCTCCAGGGCGCCCGCCACCGCCATGCCCCGCGCCACCTCGGGCTGGCGGAAGAGGAGGACGAGCTCGTCGCGGACCCGCTCGGAGGCGACGGTGGTGAGGCCGGGCGCCGCCGAGCGGGCCAGGGCGAGGGTCGCCGGCTCGGCGGTGAAGCCGGGGAGCTGGACCAGGAGCCGGGGCAGGCGCAGGACCCGCAGCGGGTCGCCGGTGAAGCTTTCGGGGCCGGTCGCCCGCAGCACCCGCGCCCGCAGGTCCGCCAGGCCGTCGTGGGGATCGATCAGCTCGCCGCCCGGCACCGACAGGGCGATGGAGTCCACGGTGAAGTCCCGCCGGGCGAGGTCCTGGGCGAGGGACGTTCCTTCGCGGTCCCAGAGGTCGAGGACGTAGGGGCGGCCGGCGGTCTTCCCGAGGAGGCGGTAGGCGCCGAAGGCCTTGCCGCCGAGGTGTACCAGTCGCGCCGACAGGCGCCCGGCCAGGCGGCTCGCGATCTCCGGCCCGCGGTCGGCGACCACGGCGTCGAGATCGCGGCCCGGGAGCCCGAGGAACCGGTCGCGCAGCACCCCTCCCACCAGGTGGCATTCGATGTCTCCCACCTCCCGGGAGACGGCGACCAGCGCCTGGATCGCCGGATGGCGGAGGAGCACCTGGAATACGCGGGCGGGATCGCGTCCACGGGTCATCGGTCCGGGCAGCTTAGCAGCCTGCGGACTTTCACCACGGGCAGCCAGAGGTGCGATCGAACCGTGTCAAGCGCCCGGGTCGCGGGGCTCCCGGAGGGGCCGCGTTGCGGCGCGAGATGCGAGAAGTTAAACTCACGTCTCAGGAAAATGGCCGTAAACCTTGACGACCTAAGGAGAATTGTGCTCTTCGGAGTGCTCGCCGGAGCCGCGGTGCTGGCCCCGGGGCTCGAGGCTGCGTCGGTGCGCCGGGCCCTGCCCCCGGCCGCGAGCGGGCCGGCGAGCCCGGGTGGCAGAGACGATCAGGTTGCGGTCCTGACCGATGCCGGCGAGATCTTCCTGGAGGCCCGGCCCCTCCGGGGAGAGGGCCTGCTCGCCTTCGCGCGGCGCCTGTGCGGAGGGGATGACGCCATCGCCTCCATCGAACAGGCGAACGGGAGGACCGGTCGGCTGGTCGCCGGCGTGCGTTACCGGGTGCCCTTCGACGCCCTCCGCCCCGAGATCCAGCTCCAGGTGATCCGGACCCTGTTCGACGGCGACCACGGCGACCCGGCCGGTTGGCGCCACCGCGTGAAGGGGGCCGGCCCCATGGAGCGGGGGAGCCTGTGGCGGGTGGCCGAGTGGTTCACCGGCGACGGCCGGAACTTCCGTGCGATCCGGGAGCAGAACGGGCTGGTGGAGGACGAGCTGGAGACGGGGCAGGAGGTGGTCATCCCGACCCGTCTGCTGCGGCCCGCCTTCCGCCCGGCGGCGGCCGAGGCGCTACGCGCGTTCCAGGCGCGCGCCAGCCCGTCCGGAACCGAGCCGGCGGTGGCACAGAAGGACCCGCCGCCGGCCGGCACTTCCTCGGGCCCCGCCTCGAGCGGAAGCGGCGCGGCCGACGGCACGGCGCCGTATCGCCTCGAGTACGGCCGCGACGCGAAGGGGGAGTACGCCATCTACCGCCTGCAGCCGGGCGAGGCCCTCTACTCCAGCGTCGTCGTGCGCTTCACCGGGGCCGTCTACGCGGCCGACGTCAACTCCCTGGCCGCCGAGATCGCCCACCGGAGCGGCATCGCCGACGTTACCGACATCCCGGTGGGCTATCCGGTGAAGGTGCCGTTCGACCTCATGCTCCCCGAGTACCTGCCGCCGGGCAATCCGCGTCGCGAGGAGTACGAGGCCTCCCTGCGCGAGAGCGGCCGGTTCACCAACCGCGTGCGCACGAGCGACCTGGCGGGCATCACGGTGATCCTGGACGCCGGCCACGGCGGGGTGGACGTGGGCGCCTCGTTTGGTGGAGTCTGGGAGAGCCTCTACGTCTACGACATCAAGGCGAGGATTCAGCGCCTGCTGGAGCTCCACTCGGCGGCCCGGGTGGTCTCGACGACCCGCGACGGCCCCCGCGAACACATCCCCGACCGCGACGTCCTTCCCTTTTCCCACGACCACGTGGTGCTCACCCATCCGCCCTACCCGATCACCAACAGCACTATCGGGGTCAACCTGCGCTGGTATCTGGCCAACAGCGTGTACACGAAAGCGATCGACGGCGACGGCGACCCGCAGAAGGTGATCTTCCTGTCGATCCACGCCGACTCCCTCCACCCCTCGCTGCGCGGCGCCATGGCCTACATCCCGGCGGCGTCCATGCGCAAGGGGACCTTCCGCAAGACCGGTGGCGTCTACCGGTCGCGCCGGGAGTGGCGCGAGCAGCCGGCGGTCTCCTTCTCGTGGAAGCAGCGGGTCGAGAGCGAGGGTCTCTCGCGCCAGTTCGCCGAGGACGTGATCTCCTCCCTCGCCCGGCGGAACGTCACGATCCACCCCTACAAGCCGGTGCGCGAGAAGATCGTCCGCAGCCACAGCGAGTACGTTCCGGCGGTGCTGCGCTACAACGAGGTGCCGGCGAAGATGCTCCTCGAGGTGTGCAACCTGGCCAATGCGAAGGACCGCAAGCTCCTCCAGACCCGCGCCTTTCGCGAGATGGTCGCCGAGGCGGTGGTCGAGGCGATCCTGCGCTACTACGGCCAGGGCAAGGCCTTCGACGACGGCGAGTCGGTCGTCGCCGCGGCGAAGTAAGAAGCCGACGAAGCCCACGCAGGATCGGGCGGGGGCACCGCGCCGCCTTCGGGCGTGGTCGGGAGGGAGAAGGATCGAGATGGATGAGAAGGGGCCGACCCGATCCACTTGGGAACAAATCCGGCCCTCCGCGCGGTCTAACTCCATGTGAGCGCCCTGCGAGCCGCACACCTCGTCGCAGCCGGAACCGCCGGCCACTCGCTGGCCGAGCGGCACCGCTACGGCGATCCGGCGGCCTTCGAGGAGATCTACCGCACCCACGAGGAGATGGTCTTCAACCTCTGCCTGCGCCTCTCGGGTGACCGGGAGCGGGCGGCGGATCTCTCGCAGGAGGTCTTCTTGCGCGTCTACCGGCACCTGGGCAAGTTCCAGGGCCGCTCGTCGCTCAAGACCTGGGTCTACCGCGTGGCGCTGAACCACTGCCGCAGCCGGCTGGCGCGGCGCCGGCCGCCTTCGCGGCCCGGGGAGGACGACGAGGAGCGGTTGGCCCGGGTGGCCGACTCCCGGCGGGGCCCGGAGGAGAAGGCCCTGGCGAACGATGAGGCCCGGAGGGTGGAGCGGGCCCTGGCGGGGCTGCCGCGGCCCTTCCGGGAAGCGGTGGTGCTGCGCGACCTCGAGGGTCTCGCCTACGACGAGATCGCCGAGGTCCTGGGCACGCGCCTGGGGACGGTCCGTTCGCGAATCGCCCGGGGTCGCGGGATGCTGCGCGAGGCGCTCCAGACTCCTAGGACGACATCGTGATGAACGAGCTGAGATTTCGGACACGGCAAGGCCGGGTGGGGGAGCTGCGGCTCGCGAAACCTGCGACGGTCCAGGTGCCTCACGGGCTCCTGGGAGGAATAACGGCATGACCCGAGTCCTGCACGCGGTCCACGCCGAGACCGATCTGCTTTCGGCGTATCTCGACGGTGAGCTGCCCTCGGACGAGGCCCGGGCTCTCGAGGAGCACGTCGCCCGCTGCCCGTCCTGCCGGGCCGAGCTCGACGGGCTGGCGGCGGTGGTCGGCAGGCTACGGCGCTTGGAGCGGCAGGCTCCACCCCCGGTGCTGGCCCAGCGGGTGACCCGCCGGGTCGCCGTGGAAGGCCGGCCGACGGGCCTGATCGCCCGGATCGAGGCGGCGCTCCGACGCCTCGACGTCGATCCGGGGACGATGGTGACCTTCGGGGTCGTGATCGCCCTGGCGGCGATGCTCGCCCTGCTCGGCTCGAGCCTGGAGGAGGCCGCCCGCCGCCGCGAGGCGATAGAGGCGGAGTGGTCCGGCCTCCAGCTCGTCACGGCAGTGGTCGGCGACCATCGGTTCGACCGGGACGGTGGGTTGTGGCGGGAGGTGGGGACCGGGGAGCCCGAGGTGAGGCTGCCGGCGAGCTCGCCCGAGGCGCAGGCGATCCTCGACGCCACGCCCCGGCTGCGCGACCTGCTGGCGCACTCGGAGGGGGTGGTGCTGCTGGACGCGACGGGCCGGACGGTCCTGATCGAAGGCGAGAGAGCGTCCGGGGCGCCGCCCTGAGCCTGGCGACTATCCGTCCGTGTAGCGGCCGATACCGGTGACCTCCCAGGTCGAGCCGCCGGCCTCGACCTGGTCGCCCACCTTCTTGCCCAGGAGACCCTGCGCCAGGTCGGACTCGTAGGCCAGGATGTCCTCCTCGGGCTTCGAGTCCCAGGGGCCGAGGATCGTGATCCTCCGCCGGTCGCTGTCGTTCGAGAGGTCCACCCGGCTGCCGATGCGGACCTCGGAGAGGTCGATGTTGGCCACGTCGATGGGCCGCGCGAGGGAGAGGTCGCGCTCGAGCTGGGCCTGGCGCGAGGAGAGGTACTCGTGGCGCTGGCGCGCCGACTTGTACTCGAAGTTCTCCCGCAGGTCGCCCAGGGCCCGCGCCTCCTCGATGGCCTTGCGGTTGGCCGGCAGCTCCCGCTTGACCAGGTTCTCGAGCTCCTTGCGCCGGGCGGAGATCGCCTCCGGGGTCGAGTAGATCACCTGCTGTTGGCCCTCGCCGCGGAGGACCGGGAAGCGCAGGTGGAGGGCGTTGGTCATGGCGTCGCGCTGGAAGCTCTCCAGGCCCGCCGCCTTGTGGATCACCTCCTCGGCCTGGGCGGCGTGGCGGGGCTCCAGGTGGTCGAGCAGGCGCGGGGCGGTGCCCCCGGACTCGACCAGCTTGACCAGGCGCTGGCGGTAGGGGACGAAGCGCCTGTCCACCAGGGAGGCGAAGAGCTGCTGGAGCAGGCGCAGCGGGGCGCGGGCGCGGAGGGTCTCGTCCTCGGCGGCCCGCTCGGCCAGCCAGGTGAACGCGGCCGGGTTCTTGTGCGGCTGGCCGGCGAGGGCGTCGGTGAAGCGCCAGAGCGACTGCGGCGCATTCTCGGCCAGGGCGTCGGCCAGGAGGCCGAGGATGCGCGCGTCCTCCTCTTCGCCGAGCTGGCCGGCGTAGATCTGCTCCCAGTCGTCGCGCAGCTCGCGCACCAGAACGTAGGCGCGCTCCTTCCAGCCGCGGTCGGAGATTCCGCGCAGAAGGTGCTTGGGGTCGGCTCTGCGCACCAGAGCGGCGGGCCTGGGCACGTCCTCGGGGGGCTCGGCCGCGTCGCCGTCGCGCTCCAGGGCGCAGGCGATCTCGAAGGCGAGCCCGGGCTCCTCGTCCGCGGTCTCGCGGGCGGTGGCGGCCAGCTCGCGGACCATCCGGGCCACGAGCTCGGGGTCGCGGTCCCCCTCCTTTTTGAGCAGGGTGAGGCGGGCCGCCGGCTCTGCCGCCTCGAATCGGTTCCAGACCGCCTCGACGGCGTCCTCCTCCGAGGCGAGCCAGGTGTAGGAGTGCCGCCCGGAGCCGTGGGCCACCACCTGCGGGTGCTTGCGCGCCGTGCCCCACCAGCTCGTCCAGCGCCCCTCGGTTACGATCCCGGCCAGGTGGGTGCGGATCTCGTTGGCGATCAGGGGGCGGTCGAAGCTGGTCAGGACCACGCGCAGCAGCTCGGCCGGGTCCGACTGGCCGAGGGCGATGAGGACGTCCGGCTCCTCGATCTTTCGCCGGAGCACGTGCGCGGGGCCCAGGACCTCGAGCAGCTTGGGCGCGGCCCGAAAGCCCACGGTGAGGCCCGGGGCCCGCTCGAAGTCCACCTTCAGGCTCTCGAGCTCCAGGTTCACGTCGATGATCCGGCCGGCGCCCTTGCCCTCCATCCAGACCACGATCCCCACATCGAACGGTACGAGCTGGCGCAGCCGGTCGACCTTCTCCCAGGTCTTCGCCAGGTCCTGGGGCGCCTTGTCCAGGCGCACCGCCTTGACCAAGCCCGGGAAGCTCGCCGTGCCGCCGTGGAGCTGCTCCAGGCTGGCGAGGATCTGGGGGTGGATCGCCTCCGGCTCCAGGAACATCCCGCCGGCGCGGCGCAGGAGGCCCAGGCGCGTCTCCCACTCCCCGTGCTCGCGCAGGTGGTCGTCGAGCATCTCGAGAAGGAATCGGGACCGCTCCTCCTCGCCGCTACCCACCAGGGCCCGTGCGATGCCGACGAAGTAGCCGAGGTCGGCGGAGCCTTCGGCCAGCCGGCCGAGCCACTCGTCCTCGACGGCGTCGAAGTCTTCGGTTTCCAGATAGTGCTTGATGTCTCGGGAGATCGTCATCGGGCTGAAAAGACTACCAGGTCGGTGGCGCCCCGCGCGCGCCGGGGCGGAGAACATAATGGGCACCATGCCTCTCCCGTCGCCCCACGACCTGGCGAGCCGCCTGCGGGAGGTCGGTGGCGAGGAGCTGCTGGCGCTCCTCGAGCGCCACGCTCCGGAGCTCGACCTGGCCGCGGCCGAGCAGGCCCTGCGCAACCCGTTCCTGGGGCGCGAGGCCATCGAGATCCTGGCGGCTCAGGGCCGACTTCTCCCGGCATACGAGATCAAGCGCCTGATCGCGCTCCACCCGCGCACTCCCGAACCCCTGGCCCTGCGCTTCATTCCGACTCTGTTCTGGCGCGATCTCGTGGAGATCGGCCTCGACACCCGGGTGCGGCCGGCGGTGCGGCGGGCGGCGGACCGCCGCCTGATCGGCCGCCTGTCGGCCTTGGCGGTGGGCGAGAAGGCCTCCCTGGCGCGGCGGGCGTCTTCGCGCGTGCTCGGGCAGCTCCGGCACGATCCCAGCACCCGGGTCGTGGCCGCCCTCCTGGAGAACCCGCGCCTCACCGAAGGTGTGGTTCTGCCCCTCGTCTCGAGCGAAAACGCCCGGCCCGACGTGCTGGAGGTGGTGGCCCGCCACCGGCGGTGGGGCGTGCGCTATGAGGTGCGGCTCGGGCTCTGCCTCAACCCGAACACGCGGCTGGCCACAGCCCTCGCGACTCTCCCCTCTCTGCGCAAGTCAGACCTGCGCATGGTGGCCCGCCGGCCTCGGCTCGCTCCCGCCGTCCGGCGGCGGGTCGAAGTCCTCCTTGGCGAGGCTCGCTGAGCCCCCGAGACCGAACGAGCGGACGGGCTGGGTGGGGGTGTCCCCTTCCCCCCTCGTGGGGTGGGAAGGGGATCGAGGGGATGCGGGGGGCCGCCTGGTGGACTTCATTTGACCCCAAGCGTCCTGGAGACATACAGTTGGGTGCCGAGGGCAGGCCGCTCGAGCTGACCCCGTCCGCCGAGGCTGCAGGGCTCGGCGCTCCCCGGCGGGGCGCCCGGGCGCTGGACCATCCTGTGATGGCTCCGGGCCGCGGCGGCCGGCCGGTCCCTCCTTGGGTAATGACCGACGAGCAGCAGCGAACCGGCACCAGACCGCCGCCTCCGTGGGAGCGCGAGGCGGATTCGGAGGCGATCCCTTTCGGGGCCTGGCTCCGCCAGCAGCGCGAGATGCGCGAGATCACCCTGCGGGAGATCTCGGACGCCACCAAGATCAGCCTCCGGTACCTCCAGGCGTTCGAGGACGAGCGCTTCGACCTGCTGCCGGCCATCGTCTTCGCCAAGGGGTTCCTGCGCCAGTACGCCAAGTACGTGGGCCTCGACTCGGACGAGGCGGTGAACCGCTTCCTCGTGGCGCGGCGGGGCGACGAGCCGGAGCCGGAAGACGAGGAGCGGGAGAAGGGCGAGCCCTCTCCGCTGCGGGCCGCCGGTCTGGGGGCTTGGAAGAATGTCCTTCTGGTGGTGCTGGTCGCGGCCATCCTCCTGGCTCTGGTCTTTCTGGTGCCGCGGCTGATGAACAGCGCGGCGAACGGCGCAGGCGGAGCGCCTCCACCGGGCGTCGCGCCGCCCGAGGTGCGCAAGCCTCCGCTGCCGGCACCTCCGCCTCCGCCCCCGCCGTCGAAGCGCGCCGAAGAGGTGCCGCTCACCGTCACCCTCGATTTCCGGCAGGACTGCTGGGTCGAGGCGAGCGTCGACGGCGAGCCCCGGGTCGCCGAGATGCGGGTGCAGGGCGAGTCGCTCCAGCTCCAGGCCCAGAAGAAGGTCGAGCTGCGCCTGGGCGACGCCGGCGCCGTGGACATCGAGGTCAACGGGAAGCCCTACGCCTTCGACGCCGCCTCCGGGCAGGTCCGCCGCCTGGAGATCGACGCCGTGGAGAGCGCCGCCGGCGACGAGGAGCGCTCGTCGCCCGGTCAGGGAACTGCGCCCCCGCCTCGCGGTCCGACCGCCACCCAACCTACTGGATTGCCCTGATCCGTGTTCGAGAGCCGGCAGCTCCTGGTCGACCGAGTCCTGTCCGGCGAAGCCCCGGATCTCGCACGGCTTGCCGCGGAGGGGCTCGTCCCACTGCCGCCGGAGGAGCTGGTGCCCCTCCAGGTCACCCTCGCCCACGGCCGCGACGCGAAGCTCGCCTCGGCCGCGGCCTCCACCCTGGAGTCCCTGGCCCCCACCCGGGTCAGCGCGCTGATCCGTCACGGGGCGCCCCGGGAAGTGCTGGAGCACTTCGGCCGCTCCACCGACGATCCCACGATTCTAGAGACGATCCTCCGGCGGCGGGACGCGCCGCTCCAGTTGCTGGCCGAGATGGGGCGACGCCTCTCGCCAAGCCTGCAGGAGATCCTTCTCCTGCGCCAGGACGCGATCCTCGAGCGGCCACAGATCCTCCGAGCCCTGGAGGAGAACCCCTCCCTGTCCAACTACTCCCGTCGGCGCATCGGGGAGTACCGGGAGCACCTGCTGCCCCGCCAGGTGGAGCGGCCGTCCAAGGAGGTGGCCGAGGCGACGGAGGAGGAGGTCGCCGAAGCGCTCGAGGAGGCGCGCCGTGCTCCCACTGGGGGCGAGCTCGACGTTCAGACCGGCCTCACCGAGGGGCAGATCCGCGCGCTGCCGCTCCCCGTCCGGCGCAAGCTGGTCCGTGGGGCGTCGCGGACGCTGCGCCTGATCCTGGTCAAGGACCGCAACCCCCAGATCGCCGTGGCCGCCATCAGCGACGGCGGGCTGACCGACGGCGACGTGGAGCAGATCGCCGCCAGCCGCGCGGTGGCCGCCGAGGTCCTCGAGGAGATCGGCCGCCACCGGGAGTGGATCACCAAGTACAAGGTCGCCCACTCCCTGGTGCACAATCCGCGGACGCCGCCGGGCGTGGCCGTGCGCCTGCTGCCCAGGCTCTCGGTACGCGAGCTCGGTCTGCTGGTGAAGGACCACAACGTCTCGAGCGCGGTCCGTTCCCAGGCGGACCGCTTGTATAAAATGAAGCGCAGGTAGCCTCGACATGGCGAAGAATTACTACGGCGTCCTGGGAGTTCCCCAGAGCGCGAGCGATGAGGAGATCCGCGGCCGGTTCAAGCAACTGGCGCGCGCGAAGCACCCCGACCGGTTTCGGGGCGCGGAGAAGGAGGCCGCCGAGGCCGAGTTCCAGGTGCTCACCGAGGCCTTCAACGTGCTCACCGACCCGGAGCGCCGGCGGATTCACGACATCGACCTGTCGCCCCACGGAACCTCGCGGAGAAGCTCCGCCGCCCGGGGGGGCGAGAGCCGCGGCCAACTCGTCAAGTCCTACCTTGCCCGCGGGGTGCAGGCGTACAAGGAGGGCAACTACAGCGCGGCGGCCGAGAGCTTCGACCGGGCGACCCAGGTCGCGCCCAAGAACCCTCAGGCCTGGTTCAATCTGGCCCTGACCTGCAGCCGCGAGGGCCGCTGGCTGTCCCGGGCCGTCGACGCCGTCGAGCAGGCCTGTGAGCTCGAGCCCATGAAGCCGTCCTACCTGAAGCTGGCGGGGCGGCTGTCAGCCCGCGCCGGCAAGCCCGACCGGGCGGAGCACTTCTTCCAGGAAGCCCTGGCCTGGGGAGGGGCCGACGCGGAGGTCGAGAACGCCCTGGACGAGCTGAGGGGCGGCAAGAAGGGGCGCCGGGGCTTCTTCGGGAAGGTGACGTGACGCTCCGAGTGAGCGCCTGCGGGTGCTCCGACGCCGGCCGGGTCCGCAGCCACAACGAGGACTGCTACGAGGTCGACGCGGAGCACGAGCTCTACGTGGTGGCCGACGGCATGGGCGGGCACAGCCACGGGGAGGTGGCGGCGCGCATGGCGGTCGACACCATCCGAGCCTTCGTCGAGCGCAGCGAGGAGCCGGACGAGACCTGGCCCTTCGCCTACGACTCCCGGCTCGGACGCCACGCCAACATCCTCAAGACGGCGGTGCAACTCGCCCACGACCAAGTGCTCTCGGCGATCCGCCTCGACGGCACGCTGTACGGCATGGGCACCACCGTCGTCGGTTGTCTTGTGCGGCACGGGGAGGCGGCCCTGGCCCACGTGGGCGACAGCCGCGCCTACCGCCTGCGCGGCGGTCGCCTCGACCTGCTCACCCAGGACCACACCTGGGTCAACGAGCAAGTCGTGGCGGGGTTCCTCTCCGAGGAGCAGGCTCGCGACCATCCCCTCAAGAACGTGGTCACCCGTGCCCTGGGAGGCGACAGCGAGGTGAGCGTCGACGTGACCGAGCTGACCCTCGAGCCCGGGGACGCCATCCTCCTTTGCTCGGACGGCCTGACTACGATGCTCGACGACCGGGAGATCGAGGCGTACCTCGTGGAGACCGTGAACGAGGGGCTGGACGGCGCCTGCGAGACCCTGGTGGGGGAGGCCAACGCCCGGGGCGGCTACGACAATGTGACGGTGGTTCTATTGAAGGCCGAAGCCGGGGACTAGGAGTCTGCGCGGCAGAAACACGTAGCCGCGCGCAAGGGGCTTACGGGGTGGATCCAAGGCGCGAGGAGGAGGCGATGCGGGGACATCGTAGACGACGAGCAACGCCGGAGACACCCCGTAACCCCCTTGCGCCCAAAGGGTTGCGGCGGCGTGGGGTCGTATATGTCGTTCCCGCTCCTCGACGATGGCTCGGCATCGCCTGCGTCGCGGTGCCTCGTATCCGGCCCCACGGCGCTCGCAACGCGACTGCACGTTTCTGCCGCGCAGACTCCTAGAGGCTGCCGGGAACCCTCCAGGGGCTCGACTCCGTTCGCCGTAGCCCCCCGCCCACGCCGCCACCCGGAGCTCTTGCTCCTCATTCCTCGCGAGACGTCAGGATCACCACCGTCCCCTTCCTCCGCAGCTCCGGCCGCTTCGCCAGCCCGGCCCAGGCCGTCGCGCCGGTGGGGTCGGTGGGGTACCCGGCGACGGCGAGCTCGGTGCGGGCGGCCGCGATCTCTTCCTCGTCCACCACCGTCACGTCACCGCCGCCGGCCGTGACCGCGGCCGCCATCTCCTCGCGCCGCGGCGGGCGCTCGACGGCGATGCCCGCGGCCCGGGGCGGCGCCGCGCTACGGTTCCCCGGCCCACCCGGAGCCAGGCTGGCGTAGCCGGAGAGCTGCACGGCGTGGAAGGCGGGTGGCCGGCTCAGGCGGCCGGCGGCTCTCAGGCGATCGAAGCCCAGGGCGAGCCCGAGGAGCAGGGAGCCGTTCCCCACCGGCAGGAGGAGCCTCTCGATCCCTGCGCCGCCGAGGGCCGCCGCGAGGTCCCAGGCGAGGGTGGCGACGCCGGCCTGGAAGAAGGGCTGGACGACGTGGCTGGCGTAGGGCTGCCGGCCCACGAGCGCCCGGGCCGCCCGGGCGGTGGCGGCTCGGTCGCCCGGCACCACCTCGACCCGGGCGCCGGCGGCCTCGATCCGGGCGATCTTGTCGGCCGGCGTGGTCTCGGGCACCAGCACCCGGCACGCGATACCGCGGTCCCGGGTGGCCTGGGCCACCGCGAGCCCGGCATTGCCGGAAGAGTCGAGGAAGACCTCGCGCAGGCCTCGTCGCCGGCAGGCCGCGGCCAGGACCTCGGCCCCCCGCTCTTTGAACGAGCCCCGGGGGGCGGCCCCCTCGTGGGCTACCAGGACGTCTCCCAGATGGGTGGGGGGGCGGCCCGGGGGGCGGGTGGGAAGCTCCCCGGGGTCGAGGCCGAAGGCGGCGCTCCAGGCGGCGAGGCCCGAGGCGTACGGAGCCCCGGCGGGAGGGCGCCAGGCGAGGCCGTCCGGCGGGTCCCGCCAGGCCCAGAACCCGCCGCAGCGGGGGCAGACCGGCGGCAGGCCCGTCGCCGGGTACGGGCCCGCGCACCGGCTGCACTGGACGGTGAAGAGTGGAAGCAATCTACTCGGCCGGCTCGGTGCCGGCGAGCTCGACCGGCTTGTCGCCGTAGTGGTACCCCTCGCGGGCCTTGACCTGGAACTGCGGGTTCTTGGTCCGCACCGTGACCTTCTGGTAGCCCTCCTGACCCGCCGGGTGGCGGCTGCTGTAAGAGAGCAGGTAGTAGCCGTTGTTCTCGTCGGCGAGCTGCGTGAGCGGGGTCAGGAAGCTGTTGAAGTTGAAGAAGTACCGGCCGCCGGTCTCGTCCGCGAGCTGGTTCATGGCGTCGGACATGGTGTGCTGCACCGTGTTCGGCGTCAGGTCGATGGTGTAGACGGCCACGTTGTTGTCGTTGAGGGTCTCCATCATCGGGGGGTAGTAGCGCGGGTCTTTGAGGTACTGACCCCAGGAGTTGACCTGGCCGAAGCCGGTGGTGAACAGGATCAGGTTCTTGCGCGCTCGGAGCTTACCGACGCTCTCGGCCACGAGTTGGATCGCCGGGTAGATGCGCGGCGTCTCCTTGCGCAGGTCGTTGCCCCGGGGCAGGCCCTGGACCAGGGACGGGCCGCCGTCGCTACGGGCGCGGGAGGGCCAGTTGGCCTCCAGCTCCTTGCCCTTGATGGCATCCTGGATGGCGGCGACGATGGCGTTCTTGTCGTGGGTGAAGTCGGTCTGGACCTTGAGCTTCAGGTTGTAGCTGACCACCGCCACCCAGTCGTGGGGGAGGAGCTTCTCGCGCACCCAGCGCTCGGCCCAGCGGGCGGCGTCCATCTGCTGCCGGACCAGGTCGATGCTGGTATCGGCGTTGGCCTGGCGCTGGTCGTCGAAGAACAGGATGAAGTAGCGGTCCTCGGGCAGGGTGTCGATGTGGAGCTTGCCGGCGAGGGCCTGGGGCGCCGGGCCCGCCAGGCGGCGGTTGCTGTAGAAGCTCACGCTGTTGACCGGCACGGTTTCGCCGTTTTCCTGGACGACGAAGTCGTCGGGACCGAGGCCGACGATGACGTTGCCTTGCTGGTCGGTCACCAGCACGTCCATCAGGACCTCGGAGACCTCCATCTGCTCGCCGAACCGGCCCTGGGGCTGATCCTTCGCCGTCCCCTGGGGCGAAGCGGAGTCTTGTGGCGCTTGCGGACCGGTGGCCGCGGCGAGTGGCATCGCCGCCAGCAGAGCCAGGGTGAGGATGGTCGCGACGTTCGCTTTCATGTGCCTGTTGCCCCCTTCTGTGGTCAGTGGTGTCGGCTCTCGAGGTCGCAGCGCCTGCGGAAGAGCCGCCCGTCCCTTCGCTCCCGATGCTGCGGCGTGAGGATTGTGCAAGCCATGGGCCATACCGGAGCTCCCCCGCACGCCCTCGATCCCTCTCCCTCCCGACCACGCCGTAGCAACCCTCTGGGCGAATGCGGGTTGCGAGCCGTCTTCGGCGTTGCTGGTCGTCGACGAGGACACCGCGTCGCCTCCTCCTCGCGCCTCGGATCCGGCTCGCAAGACCCCTGTGCGCGAGCCTGGATCTCTGCCCCCCAGACGCCTACCCCTGGACCGACCGGTACAGCTCGTCGATCTGCTCGGCGTAGTGCTTGTCGACGATCCGACGCTTGACCTTCTGGGTGGGGGTCAGCTCGCCGCTCTCGATGGAGAACTCCTCGCCCAGCAGGTCCCAGGCCACGATCCGCTCGTAGTGGGCGAGGCGGTGGTTGACCGCGTCGACCTCGCCGCCGATCAGCTCGCGGACCTTCGGGTTCTCGATCAGCGCGGCGGGGTCCGAGGCGTCGACGCCGCGGTCTTCGGCCCAGACGGCGAGGGCGTCGAAATCGGGCACGATGAGGGCGGAGAGGAACTTGCGCCGGTCGCCGATGACCACCACCTGGTTGATGAAGCGGCTCGTCTTGAGGACGTTCTCGATGGGCGCCGGGGCGATGTTCTTGCCGTAGGCGTTGACGATGATCTCCTTCTTGCGGTCGGTGATCTTCAGGAAGCCGTCCGCGTCCACCTCGCCGATGTCCCCGGTGTGGAACCAGCCCTCGGAGTCGATCGCCTCGGCCGTGGCCTCGGGCTTGCGCCAGTAGCCCCTCATGGTGTTCGGGCCGCGCGAGAGGATCTCGCCGTCCTCGGCGATGTGTACGTCGACCTCCGGGAGGGTGCGTCCGACGCTGCCGAGCTTTACCGCGTCCGGCGTGTTGACCGAGATCACCGGCGAGGTCTCGGTCAGGCCGTAGCCCTCGTAGATCTCGATCCCCGCCCCCCAGAAGAACTCGGCGATCTCCGGCGCCAGGGGCGCGCCGCCGGAGAGGGCGAAGACGAAGCGGCCGCCCAGTCGTTCCTTGATCTTGCCGAAGACGAGCTTGTCGGCCACGGCCAGCTTGATCCCGGCGAGCCCCGGCGGCCTGCGGTGTCGGAGGCGGTCGGGCAGGGCCTCCCGGGCCACCCCCTGGGCCCAGGCGAAGATCTTCTGCTTGGTCCCCGAGCCCCGGGCCACGTTCTCCTGGATCTTGGCCAGGACCTTCTCGTAGACCCGGGGCACCGAGACGAAGACGTTCGGCTTCACCGCGGCGAGATCCTCGGCGAGGGTCTGCACCGACTCGGCGTAGGCGATGGTGCAGCCCAGGTAGAAGTAAAGGTAGTCGACCATCCGCTCGTAGGCGTGGGCCAACGGCAGGAAGCAGAGCGCCCGGTGCTCCGGCTTGATGGGGAAGACCGCCAGGGCGCCCTCCACGTTGGAGACCAGGTTGTGGTGGGTGAGCATCACGCCCTTGGGCTCGCCGGTCGTACCACTGGTGTAGACCAGGGTGGCCAGGTCGTCGGGGGTGATCTCGTGGATCCGGTCCCCGAAGGCCTCGGCGTCGAAGTCGTTCCCCTCCCGGTCGAGCTGCTCCAGGGTCACCACGTTGTCGGCGGTGCGCCCGAGGGCCTCCTCGGCGTCGCCCTGGATGAGGACGAAGTGCTCCGCTTCGGGCATGTCGCCGGCCACGTCCACCAGACCCCGGAGCTGCTCGGCGGTCTGGACGAAGACGACCTTTGCGCCGCTGTCGCGGGCGATGTAGGCCGCCTGCTCGGGGAGCAGCGTGGGGTAAATGGTCACGGTCACCGCGCCCCGGCACAGGGTGGCGAAGTCGATGATCGGCCAGTGGGGGCCGTTCTCGGCCATGAGGGCGACCCGATCCCCCTTGTCCACGCCCCGCTTCTCGAGGCCCCGCGCCAGGCGCCGGACGCGGTCGACCATCTCGGCGGTGGAGACCGGCTGGAAGGTGGATCCGACCTTGTGCAGCAGGGCGTCGGGCTTGCGGTGTCCGGCGACGTGAAGGAACAGCTCGGCGAGGGTGGTCACGGCCATGATGGGCAGCCTCCTGGGGACTTCGTCTCGTGCTGAAATCGGTCGTGGGAGTGCACTGGACCTCGTTCATTGTAGCGGAGGGGCGCCCTCTTCTTGACTCGCCGCGGGTCGAGATGCGGAGCATTTCGCGCCCTGATCTCGGCCCCGCGCTGTGGGGTAGGCCCGGGCGAAACGGTTTGTGGCATCCTTGGCGGGCGGCGGCCCGCCGGCTCGCCACCCATCACCGAACGACAGAACAAAGGAGGATCTGGTGACTCGATCGCTCTCCACCTTCATGCTTCTTCTGCTCCTGGCCCCGGTCAGCGTGTCCGCGGCCCGCGGCAAGCCCGCCAAGGGGACGGAGGAGAAGGCCGCGAAGCAGCCCGAGCTGCTGGCTCCGGCCACCTTCGCCGGCCTGACGCTGCGCAACATCGGGCCCGCCGTGACCTCGGGACGGATCGTCGACGTCGCGATCCCTCCGGGCACCCCCGACACCTGGTGGGTGGCGTCGGCGTCCGGCGGCGTCTGGAAGAGCGACAACGCGGGCATCTCCTGGACGCCGGTGTTCGACGGCGAGGGCTCGTACTCCATCGGCTGCGTGACCGTCGACCCGAACAACCCCGCCGTCGTCTGGGTGGGCAGCGGCGAGAACAACAGCCAGCGCAGCGTCTCCTACGGCGACGGCGTCTACAAATCCACCGACGGCGGCAAGACCTGGAAGAACGTGGGTCTCGAGGACTCCCAGCACATCGCCAAGGTGCTCGTCGACCCGCGCGACTCCGACACCGTCTACGTGGCGGCTCAGGGGCCCCTGTGGAACGCCGGGGGCGACCGCGGCCTCTACAAGACGACCGACGGCGGCAAGACCTGGAAGAAGTCTCTGGACATCAGCAAGGACACCGGCGTCACCGACGTGGCCTTCGACCCGCGCAACCCGGATGTCCTCTACGCCGCCTCCTACCAGCGTCGCCGCCACGTCTGGACCCTGATCGACGGTGGCCCCGAATCGGCCCTCTACAAGTCCGAGGATGCCGGGGCCACCTGGCGCAAGCTCGAGAACGGGTTGCCCAAGGGCGACCTGGGCCGGATCGGCCTCGCCGTCTCGCCCGCCGACCCCGATGTGATCTACGCCACCATCGAGGCCACCGGCGACAAGGGCGGCTTCTACCGCTCCACCGACCGGGGCGAGAGCTGGGAGCGGCGCTCCGACTACGTCTCGGGCAGCCCCCAGTACTACCAGGAGGTGTTCGCCGATCCGAAGGACGTGGACCGCGTCTACTCCATGGACACCTTCATGCAGGTGACGACCGACGGCGGCAAGACCTTCGGGCCGGCCGGCGAGCACCAGAAGCACGTGGACAACCACGTCCTCTGGATCGATCCCCACGACACCTCGCACCTGGTCGCGGGCTGTGACGGCGGTCTCTACGAGAGTTTCGACCAGGCCGCCTCGTGGCGCTTCGTGCCCAACCTGCCGGTGACCCAGTTCTACAAGCTCGCCCTGGACAACGCCAAGCCGTTCTACAACGTCTACGGCGGCACCCAGGACAACTTCAGCCTCGGCGGTCCCAGCCAGACCACGAGCTCCAGCGGCATCACCAACTCGGACTGGTTCGTCACCGCCGGCGGCGACGGCTTCCAGCCCCGGGTCGACCCGGAGAATCCCAACATCGTCTACGCCGAGTCGCAGTACGGCGGCCTGGTGCGCTTCGACCGGGCGAGCGGCGACATGGTGGACATCCAGCCCCAGCCCGGGGCCGGCGAGCCGCCCCTGCGCTGGAACTGGGACTCGCCGCTGATCGTCAGCCCGCACAAGGCGACGCGCCTCTACTTCGGGGCCAACCGCCTGTTCCGGAGCGACGACCGGGGCGACTCCTGGACCGCCGTGAGCCCGGACCTCACCCGCAAGATCGATCGCAACCACCTGGAGATCATGGGGCGCGTCTGGCCCATCGACGCGGTGGCCAAGAACGCCTCGACCTCGTTCTACGGCAACATCGTCTCCCTCTCCGAGTCGCCCGAGGTCGAGGGGCTCCTCTACGTTGGGACCGACGACGGGCTGGTCCAGGTCTCCGAGGACGGCGGCGGCGCCTGGCGCAATCAAGACACCTTCCCCGGCGTCCCGGCCCACGCCTACGTGTCGTACCTCCAGGCCTCGAACCACGAGGCCGACACGGTCTACGCCGCCTTCGACAACCACAAGATGGGGGACTTCAAGCCCTACCTCCTGAAGAGCACCGACCGCGGGCGCACCTGGACGTCCATCGCCGGCGACCTGCCGGAGAAGGGCACGGTCTACGCGGTGATCCAGGATCCGGTCGAACCCGGCCTGCTGTTCGCCGGCACCGAGTTCGGCGCCTACTTCACCCTGGACGGCGGCGGGCACTGGATCCAGCTCACCGGTGGCATGCCCACGATCGCGGTGCGCGACCTGGCCATCCAGAAGGACGCGAACGACCTGGTCCTCGCCACCTTCGGCCGGGGCTTCTACGTGCTCGACGACCTGACGCCGCTGCGCGGCCTGAGCAAGAAGGCCCTGGAGCAGGACGCTCTCCTCTTCCCGGTCACCGACCCGCGCGTCTACAACCCGGACTACTCGAAGATCGGGATCCGCGGCCAGGGGTTCCAGGGCGCCAGCTACTTCACGGCGGACAACCCGCCCTACGGCGCCGTATTCACCTACTACCTCAAGAAGAGCCTCGAGAGCCGGAAGGAGGCGCGGGAGAAGACCGAGGCGGATCTCGTCAAGGCCGACAAGCCGGTGGAGATCCCGACCTGGGAGGAGCTGCGCAAGGAGGAGCGCGAGGCGCCGCCCATGATCCTCTTCACCGTCAAGGACGAGGACGGCAACGTGGTGCGCCGGATCACGGCGCCCGCCAAGGCCGGCATTCACCGGGTGTCCTGGGACCTCCACTTCCCGCCCGCGACGCCGGTGCGGCTGAATGGCGGCGATCACGACAACCCGTTCGCTCCGCCGCCGACCGGCCCCATGACCGCGCCGGGCACCTTCAGCGTGCAGATGGCCGAGATGGTGGACGGGAAGATCACCCCGGTGAGCGAGACCCGGACCTTTGCGACCCGGCCGCTCGCACTGGAGACCCTGCCCGCGGCCGACCGGCAGGCCCTCGAGACCTTCCAGCGCCAGACCGCCGACCTGCAGCGCGCCGTGCTGGGCGCCGTCCGGGCCTCCGGCGAGGCGCAGAAGCGGATCGACGCCCTGAAGAAGGCGCTCCTCGACACGCCGGCCGCCGACGAGTCCCTGATGACCCGGGCCGATGAGCTCGAGACGCGCCTCGAGGACCTCGATGTGCAGCTCGAGGGCGACGAGGTGCGGGCCGAGCACAACGCACCGACACCGCCGTCCATCGTCGAGCGCGTGCAGCAGGTGGTGTACGGGAGCTGGGGAGCCACCTCGGCACCGACCGCGACCCACCGCCGGAACTTCGAGATCGCCGGCCAGGAGTTCTCCGAGGTCCTCACCAAGCTGCGGACCCTCATCGAGACCGACCTGGCGGGGCTGGAGAACCAGGTGGAGGATCTGGGCGGGCCGTGGACCCCGGGCCGCGTGCCGCGGTGGTCGCCGCCGAAGCAGCCGTGAGGCCCGGGGAATCGTCTGCGCTCGGGTCGCAGGATTCGCTTGACCGGGGCGGGCGAGAAGGGTAACCTTCGCCTCCGCGCCGGGGCTCCCCGCCCCGGCGCGGAGGCGGTACGGGGCGTAGCTCAGCCTGGTAGAGCGCACGGTTCGGGACCGTGAGGCCGGAGGTTCAAATCCTCTCGCCCCGACCAAGATCCCAAGGAAAAAAGGAGGGCGGGACCGGCTCGAGCCGACCCCGCCCTTTCCGTCAGGTGCGGTGGGAACGCGAAGGAGCGCTGCCGCTCCTCCCCCGTTCGCGGGTCCTTCCTCGTCCGACTACAGCGCCCCGCCCATCATCCGGACCGGCGGCTCCGTGCCCTTCGTGATCCAGTCGATGGCGGTCTTCTCCCAGTTGCTGTTGGCCGACGAGTCGATGAACCGGATGATCAGGGTGGCCTCGGTCTCGGTGGTGATCCGCCGCGCCTGGAGCGTCATGATGGCGCTCTGGAGCACCACCGCGGCGCGCGACATCCCGCGCTCCTTGACGATACCGACCTGGGTCTTGAGAAGCTCGGCGACCTCGTTCGAGAACGCCCGGTTCGCGCGCATGTCCACCAGCACTCCGAATCCCTCCTGGAGGCCGGTGACGGCGCGTTCGATCTCGGTATTCATCTGGGTCACCTCGTCCGGGCTGACGAACCCGTTGAAGACGAGGTGCAGCCCGTAGTCGGTCGTCTCCACGTTGTACTTGCTCATGGCTCTGGCTCCTCCCTGGAGAGCCGCTCACGGGGAGCGGTGGTAGCGATCGAGAATCAACAACCCTTCCTGAGTCCCGGTGCCCTGGCAGCTCGAAGTGGGACAGGTCGCAAATGCGAAGTCTGCTGGAATCTCAGAAGCTGAAGCTCAACGTCGTGACCACCGAGTCGGCCGAGTTGCGCTGGGTCACCGAGGTGCCCGGGACGGGGCCGAAGGGACTCAGGAACGGTCCTGTCACATCGTGCTCGAAGCCCCGGTACCAGGCCAGGTCGAGGGTCAGGGCGGCGCTGAGCTTGACGCCCAGCCCCAGGGTCAGGTGGTCTTGGAAGGTCGCCGGCGCCGGAGTCGAGAAGAAGGCCCGCGCCGGGACGATCGGGCTGTCGGCGTGGTTCCACCCTCCGCGCAGGCTCCAGGTGGGTGTCGGCCGCCACTCGGCGCCGAAGGCGACGACGTAAATGTCGTCCCAGCCGAACCCCCGGATCGAGCCGTCGGGGTTGAACCCGTACGTCCCCAGGCCGTCGGTGGAGGAGTACCCGTACCACCTGCCGTCGAGGGCGAAGGAGAGGCTCGAGACCGGCTGCCAGCCGAGACCCACCACCGCCTGGGCCGGCGCGTCGACGTTGAACGAGAAGCGTCGGTCCGTGCCGTAGTCGGGCAGGTTCGGGTTGGCGTGGGCCGAGTTGTACTCGAAGTTCTGGAACCTCTGCTTGGTGATGTAGGAAGCGCCGATGGACCAGGTGGGGGTCGCCTGGTAGAAGAGGCCGACCTGGGCGCCCCAGCCGTAGGCTCCCTCCTGGTTGGCGGCGGGGTAGTAGCAGGTCGTGGGCGAGGAGCAATCCGGCGCGGCGAAGGCGGCGGCGTCGGCGCTGAGCTGGGCGTAGCCCAGGGTCAGGGCGGCGCCCAGGGAGAGCTTCGGGGTCGCCTGGTAGGCGACCGCCAGGGGGATGCGTAGGTACTGGTACTGGGAGTTGACCCTCCCGAACCCCTGGGGCTGGGGAGCGAGCAGCGGATTCGTGGAGTCCTGGGGGTAGTCGGTGGAGAAACCGGCCAGGGCCAGAGCCCCCATGCCGTAGGCCACCCGCGAGCCCTTGGCGTGGTGGCTCCATCCGAACTCCGGGATGGGCAGCGTCGCGGTGTCGTCCTCGGTGCGACCCGAGATCGGGCCGAAAGGCGTCTGGACCGTGGAATCCACCTCGGGCGAGCCCTTGAGCAGCTCGATGCCGAACTGGAACTGGTAGTCCCCGAGGCGGGTCAGAAGGGCCGGGTTCCAGGCGAGGGCTGACAGGGCGTCGGTGGGCAGACCGGCGCCGGCGCCGCCCAGCGCCTCGTTGCGCGCCCCCACGCCGTGGATGAAGTGGCCGTCGAGGGACCACGCCGGCGCGGTGCCGGCGACCAAGACGACGAGCAGGCAGACCAGGACTCTCCGCTGGGCGACCATCAGTATGTTCCTCCGGGGTAATTTTCGTAATTGTCGGTGCGGTTCTCATATCCCTCGGTAGGCTCGGGCCTCCGATCGGGACAGCTTCGGGGCCGTCAAGTGTCCCGCCGCCGCGACTTCGCACACGATGAAACACGAGTCACCGTGCTCTTTACGAGCTGCTATCCTCGCCGCCGAGCCCTGATTCACCGCGGAGCAAGCCCGCGCACCGATGACGCCGCCATGACACAAGCCCCTCCCGGAGGTCCGGGTGCGAGCCCGGAGCCGGCTGAGGCCGGCGAGCGCTTCCTGCTGGTGCAGGCCGGTACGGATTACTGCGCCCTGCCGCTGGCCCGGGTGCGCCGAATCGTCCGCGAGCTTCAGATCACGCCCCTGGCCGGCGCCTCGGCGGAGCTCAAGGGGCTGGCCGAGTTCGGTGGCGAGCCGCTGCCGGTCCTCGAGCTCGCCCGCCTGGTGGGCGCCTCGCCCGGCCCCACGCCCCTCTACCCGGTCACCGTCATCGGCTGGGCGGGGCCCGACGGCGCCCTCGAGCTGGTGGGTCTCTCCGTGGACTCGGTGGTCGAGGTCGTCCCGGTGCCCGCCGACACGGTGGTGGCCGGGGGCGAAGGAGTGGTCCGCGGCGAGGCGGCCGTCGGCGAGCGCGACGTCCGCGTGATCAGCATGGCGGCGCTGGGGCGCGCCGGATGAGCGTCGAATGCCTCGTGCTGGTACGCCGTGGCGGGATGCTCTGGGGCGTCGCCCACTCCGCGGTTCGCACCGTGAGGTGGGTGGCCGAGCCCCACGGCGAGTATCTCCTGTCGGTCGGGCGGTCCGATGGCCAGGAGCTGGCGGCGGACGAGGTGGTGGGCGTGGTGGACGGGTTGGCGATCCATCCGGCCGGCAGTGTCATGTCAAGGTTCTGGAGTGAGCCCGCAGGAGGCCTGGCGGTGCACGGCGAGACCCCCCTGGTGGTCGTGGACCCGGAGCGCCCGCCCTCCTTGCTGCGCCCGAGCTGAACGAAGAGAGAGAGGTTTCCTATGTCGATGGTGGACAGACCGAGGGTCCGACTCCTGGATGCGGCGCGAGTGGGCCTCACGACGATCATCACGCTCACGGTGGTGGGGCTCCTGCTGCTGCTCGCGGCCAACGCCCTGGGAGGACCGATCTGGCCATTCGGCACCTTCATGGTCCTGGGCGTGGGCGGCCTGACGCTCTACGTCTTCCAGGGGTACCTGCGACATCGGAGCTACCAAGGCGACCTCGCCGAGGCCCGGGAGGAGCGCCGCACCCTCGAGACCGACCTGGTGGTACTCCTCGAGGCGCTTCGGGCCGGCGACATGGTGGCGTGCGTGGGGAGGGCCGAGGCCCTCCCGTGGGGGCTGCAGCAGGCCTTCGTCAACGCTGCCGATGCGATCAACGCCCTCGCCCAGCAGATCCAGAACAGCTCGATCGAAGTCGCGTCGGCGGCCAACTCGGTCAACCAGATCGCCTCCGAGCTCGCTTCCGGCTCCTCGGAGCAGGCGGCCTCGGTGGTCGAGATCACGGCGGCCATGGAGGAGCTCGCCCGCACCGCCGCCCAGATCGCCGACAACGCCTCCACCCAGGCGGACCTCACGGCCCAGGCCGAGGCGAGCGGCAACGTGGGCTCCGACGCGGTGGACGAGGCGGTCGAGGGCGTCGAAGAGGTCAAGAAGCGCATCAGCGGCATCGCCACCCGCGCCGACACTCTGGGCACGCGCTCGAAGGAGATCTACCGGGTCCTCGACCTGATCACCGACATCGCCCAGGAGACCCACATCCTGTCCCTCAACGCCGCCATCGAGGCCTCCGCCGCCGGCGAGCACGGGCGGCGCTTCTCGGTGGTCGCCGAAGAGGTGCGCCGCCTCGCCCAGCGCTCCCAGGAGTCGGTGGACTCGGTGCGCACGCTCCTGGACGAGTTCTCCGGGTCGATCCGCGCCACGGTGGTGGCCACCGAGGAGGGGTCGAAGGAGGCCTCACGGGTGCTCGAGCGGGCGCGGGCCGCCGCTGCCGCCATCGACGAGCTGCGCTCGGCCTCCGGCGACACCGCCCGAGTGGCGCGGGAGATCTCCCTCGCCACCCAGCAGCAGAACGCCGCCTCGGACCAGGTCGTGCTCACCCTGAAGGAGGTCAGCCAGGTCGTCCAGCGCATGGCCGACAGCCTCAAGCAGTTCTCCTCCACCGCCGATCAGCTCAACGACTTGGGGCTCGCGATCCAGCTCGTCGCCCAGTCCTTCCATCTCGACTCGCCCCACAGCCTGAAGCGGCTCGCCGGCCGCTGGGCCGACGAGGTGCGCAAGCGTTTCGGAAGCTGGGAGGCGATCGAGTCGCTCCTCCACGAGCTGCTCCAGGACAACCGCTTCGTCGAGCTCGCCTACGTCATGGACTCGAGCGGCACGCAGCTCGCCCTCGCGCTCAACGAGGAGGTGGCCGGAGGGCGCGAGATTCCCGCCACGGTCCGCACCGGCGAAGGGCTCACCGAGCGCCCGTGGTTCCGGGGGGTCATGCGCGAAGGGCGTACCATCATCACTCCCCTGTACGACTCCCTCGTTTCCGACGAGCAGTGCTTCACCGTCGCCGCGCCGGTCAAGGACGACGGCGGGCGGATCATCGGCGTCCTCGGCCTGGACGTGAACGTGGATAGCTGGACCCGGATCTAGACGGTCCGAACGGCATCGAGCTCACCTCCCGGATGGCGAAGAAGAAACCGCTCGACCCCGAGCTCCGCGACCTGATCCCGCTGTTCGTCGACGAGGCGCGGGACCGGATCGAGCGGCTCGCCACCCTGGCGCCCAACCTGCCCGGGGACGAGGCGTCGCGGGCCGAGGTCAAGCGGGAGCTGCACACGGTCAAGGGGGCGGCGCGGATGCTCCAGCTCGGCCAGATCGCCGAGCTGTGCCACGCCTCCGAGGAGCTGGTGGAGGTAGAGCCGGAGGAAGTGGGGGCCATCCTCACCCGGGTCGCGGACCGGCTGTCCGCGATGGTCGACATGGTCGCCGCCGGCCACCGGCCCGAGCCCGATACCGAGCTCCTGGCCCTCGTCAGCTCCGCTCAGGCCGACGGGCCGAAGGAGGCGCCGGCCGCCGGAGACGAGGAGGACGAGGAAGGTGGCGAGGCCGAGGGGGCGGCCCCGGAGGCCGACGGCCCTTCGGAGCCGACGGAGAGTCCGGAGGCCGAGAAGGGGAGCCCGGCGGCCGCCAAGGAGACCGCCGCCCCCGAGGCCGGTCGCGCACGTCCCGGTACCGGCGACGTGCGGGTCGACGCCGCGGCCCTCGACTCCGTCGCCGACTCGGCGACCCAGGTCCGCATCCTGGCCCTCGCCACCCGCACCTCGATCCAGCGCATGTACGAGCTCGCCAAGCTCGCCGAGGACGGCCTGCGTGACGAGCAGCCTCGCCAGGTACTGGCGGTGCTGGGCGCCATGTTGCGGCGCCTGGCGGTGGACGTCGAGTCGAGCCAGCGGCGCCTGGTCCGTTCGGCCGAGGACGGGCTCGACCAGCTCCTGACCCTTCAGCTCCAGCCTTTGCGCGGCTACCTCCTTCACCTCGCCCGCTACGCTCGGGAGCTCGCCCGCTCCCTGGGACGCGAGGTGGAGGTCGAGATCGAAGGCGAGGAGACGCGCCTCGACCGGCGCATCGCCCGCGAGCTCGAGGAGTCCCTGCTGCACCTGGTGAGAAACGCCGTCGACCATGGCATCGAGGCCCGCTCGACGCGCAAGAAGCGGGGCAAGCCCCCCGTCGGCCACATCCGCTTGGCCGCCGAGTCCGAGGCGGGCCGGGTCCGCCTGACCATCTCGGACGACGGGGCCGGCATCGAGCCCGGGGTGGTGGCCAAGCAGGCGGTGCGCGCAGGCCTGATCGAGGCCGCGACCGCCGACTCCCTGTCCCGGGACGAGATCTTCCGGTTGCTCTTCGCTCCCGGCTTCTCGACCCGGCGTACGGTCTCCGAGATCTCGGGGCGCGGTGTGGGCCTGGACGTGGTCGCCTCGGCGGTCAACCGGGTGGGCGGGGAGGTCTTCCTGGGCGCCGAGCCCGGCCTGGGGACGACGGTGGTCGTCCAGGTGCCGGTGGCCCGTCGCGGCGAGGACGTGCTCCTGGTGCGGGTGGGCAACGCGCGCCTGGCGCTGCCCGCGGCGGCGATCAGCGAGGTCGTGCGGATCGAGACCAAGGAGGTTCGCGAGCGCGACGGCCGCAGCTTCGTCACCCTCGACGACCGGCTCGTGCCCTTCGTGTCCCTGGGCCGCCTGCTCGGCCAGATGCCGGCCGAGAGCCAGCTCCTCCTCCGGGGCCGGGTTTCGGGCCAGCCGCTGGCGGTGGCGGTCGACGAGGTGGAGGGGGAAGAGGAGGTCTTGGTGCGCCCCATGACCCGCACCACGGCCGTCGACGCGGTCCTCGACGGCATGGCGCTGCTCGCCTCGGGCGATCCCATCGGCGTGCTCTCGCCGGCGGCGATCGCCAAGCACGAGTTCCTGCGCGCGGCGCGGCCGGTGGTCGCCCCCCAGGCCCAGGCGCCCCGGGTGCGAGTTCTTCTGGTGGACGATTCCCTGGTCACCCGCGAGATGGAGCGGCGCCTCCTCGAGGACGCGGGCTTCGAGGTGCGGGCCGCCGCCGACGCCGACGAAGGCCTCAACCACCTGGGCGAGGGCGAGTTCGATTGCCTGGTGACCGACATCGAGATGCCCGGGATGGACGGCTACGAGTTCACCCGCCACCTGCGAGAGATTCCCCAGTTCTCGCAGCTCCCGATCATCGTGGTCTCCACCCGGGACCGTCCCGAGGACCGGCTCGAAGGACTGCAGGCCGGAGCCGACGCCTATCTGACCAAGCAGGGTTTGGACGCCGGGGAGCTCGTCGACCTGGTGCGCCGTCTGAGCGGTACGCGGTGAGCGAGAGCCCGACCCCTCTGCGCGTCCTGGTGGTCGACGACTCGGCTTCTGTCC
Source organism: uncultured Acidobacteriota bacterium (assembly GCA_963739795.1). Taxonomy (GTDB): domain Bacteria; phylum Acidobacteriota; class Thermoanaerobaculia; order Multivoradales; family DATKCC01; genus CAVUBL01. The sequence goes on from CAVUBL010000008.1 coordinate 203,222, forward strand.
GGGCCGTCTTGCGCCGCTTCTTCTCCTGGACCGACGACATCGTGGTGGTGGGAGAGGCCGTCGACGGCGCCTCCGCCATCGAGCAGGTCCTCGAGCTCGAGCCCGACGTGGTGCTCATGGACCTGGTCATGCCCGGCATGGACGGCTACGCCGCCACCGAGCGGATCATGGAGATCCGGCCCACGCCCATCGTGGTCCTGTCCTCCCGCGCCAACCGCAACCAGATGCGGATCGCCTTCGAGGCCATGCGCCGGGGGGCGGTGGAGGTGCTGGGCAAGCCCGAGGACACGGGCCAGTGGCGCCTGCTGGCCGAGACCCTTCCGGAGATGGTGCGCACCGCCGCCGCCGCCCGCGCCCGCCCGCCCCGCCGGACCGCTCGCCGCCCGCCCGACCTCGGGACCGCGGCCCGGTCGCTGCGCTGGGTGGGGATCGGCGCCTCGACCGGCGGGCCGGCCGCCCTGCGCGAGCTGTTCGAGGCGATGCCCGATCAGTTCCCCATGACCCTGCTCGTGGTCCAGCACATCACCAGCGGATTCGAGGCCGGCCTCGCCGACTGGCTGAACCGGGAGTTCGTGCCCGACGTCCGCCTGGCGGAGGACGGCGAGGAGGCGGAGCCCGGCACCGTCCGCCTGGCCCCGGGAGGCGCCCACCTGTGCCTCGATCCGGGCGGGGTGCTACGGGTCGACCGGCAGACCCCGGCCCGGGGAGGCCACCGGCCCTCGGTGGACGTGCTGTTCTCGTCCCTAGCCCGCTGCTCGCCCGCGACGACCGCAGGAGTCCTCTTGACCGGCATGGGCAGCGACGGCGTCGAGGGGCTCCTGGAGCTCAAACAGGCCGGCGCCCTCACTCTGGCCCAGGACCCGGCGAGCTGCGTGGTCTACGGCATGCCGCGGGTTGCGGTGGAGCGGGGCGCCGCCGAGATCGAGCTGTCCCCGCGCCAGATCGCCCGCTACCTGGCCGGTCCCCGGGGCGCTCATCTGGGCCGCGCGGAGTCGTCGTGATCCCGGGCCCGCCCGTGGGCGAGGCCTCCCTGGCCCAACTCGTGGCCCTGGTGCGCGAGGAGACGGGCAACGTGATCCCTCGCGCCCGCTTCTCGTTCCTCGAGGAGATCGCATCGCGCCGGGCCCGGTCCCGGGGGTTCTCGGACGGGGCGGCGTACGTGACGGCCCTCGGCCGGGGCGAGCTCGACGGCGAGTGGGACCAGCTCGTCCCGCTGATCACGATCAAGGAGTCCTACTTCTTCCGCGCACCCCAGCAGTTCGCCGCGATCGAGCGACACGTCCTGCCCCGGGTCCTCGCCGCCCGGTCGAACCAGCGGACCCTGCGCATCTGGTCGGCGGCGGCGGCCCGAGGGGAAGAGCCGGCGACCCTGGCCCTGATCCTCGCCGAGCACCAGGCGCTGGCCTCCTGGGACTGGCGCGTGGTCGCCACGGACCTGGACTCCGACGCCCTGACCGCGGCCCAGAGGGGGCTGTATGGCGAGCGGGCGGTGGCGCAGGTGCCGGAGCGGCTGCGCGAGAAGTGGTTCAGCCGCCGGGGAAGTCTGTTCGAGCTCGATCCGGCGATCCGGTCGCGGATCGAGCTGCGCCAGGTCAACCTCTCGCATCCGCCGTACCGAGAGCTGCCGGCGGAGCCCTTCGACCTGGTGCTGCTGCGCAACGTTCTCATCTACTTCCGGCGCGCGCTCCAGCGGCGGGTGGTCTCGGAGGTCGTCCGGCGCCTGACGCCGGAGGGCTTCCTGTTCCTGGGAGCCTCGGAGACTCTCTGGCAGATCTACGACCAACTCGGCGCGGTCGACCTCGGGGAGTGCTTCGCCTACCGCCACCCCGACAAGGTGGAGCGGCCCCCGAGCCGCCCGCCGGTGCGCTTCCAGATCGCGCCCAAGGTGGAGCCGCCCCGGAAGCGGGAGCCGGCCAAGCCTCCCGCGCCGGAGGTGCGCCCGGCGACGGAGCGCCGGTCGCCGGCCGAACGGCGCGCGAGGATCTCGGCGCTGGCCCGGGGGTCGGTGCCCGGCCTCGACGAGCCGGTGGTGGCCGAGGAGGTGCCGGAGGTGCCGGAGCCGCCCCGGGCCGGCCTGGCGGGCCGGGACGGCGGCAGCGCCCAGGACCTGCTGGTCCGGGCGGCGCGGGAGCTGGCGGAGAACCGGGTGGAGGCGGCCGAGGGGCTGGTGGCGGCGGCGCGGGAGGCGGACCCGTCGGAGCCGGCGGTGTACGCCCTGGAGGGGTTTCTCCACGACCTGGCGGGGCGCAAGGACGAGGCGGTGGCGGCGTACCGGGCGGCGCTCTACTTGGATCCGGCGCTCTATCAACCCCGGCTGCTGCTGGCGGACTGCCTGGTACGGCTGGGGAATCGGGGGCGGGCGGAGCACGAGTTCCGCCAGGTGCTGGCCGGGCTGGCCCGGGGTGGGGCGCGGGAGCTGGTGCTCCTGGAGGAGTTGCCGCTGCCGGGGAGGGAGCGGGCCGAGCGGCAGTGTCGGCAGGCGTTGCGGGGCGTGAGGGGACGGGCCGGGTGAGCGGGGTGGACGCTCCCGCCTGAGGACCAGCGCGAGCTGGTCGGACTACTTGGAGCATGGGCTCGCGCTTCGGCTCGGATCGCGCCTGCTCCCCTCGGACTCTGCGAAGTTTCGTTGAGCGCGGTCCTCGACGTCCTCCGGCGGAAGCGTCCACCCCGCCTACCTTCCGTCGGGAGGTGGTTGGGGGGATTGGGGTTCGGTGCTCGTTGCAGCCCGCTCGGTTCAGACGTCGCCGGACGGGAGTCCTCGGCCCTCCGAGGTCGGGCTCCGTGGCACCGAGCGTCCGCCTCGGCTCACCCTCCAGTTGTCACGACGGCTCTGTAGATCTAGAATGGTTCCGCTATGGAGCCGGAGACTTGGCCATGCCTGTGAATCTCTCGATCAAGAACGTGCCCGACGAGGTGGCGGAGAGGCTTCGGAAGCGGGCCGAGGCGTCTCATCGGTCGCTCCAGGGGGAGCTTCTGACGATCCTGACGGAGGTGGCGGGCCGAGCCTCTCGCCGGCTGTCGCTGGGCGAGGCGCGACGGCGGATCGCCGGCCTGGGGCTCGCGACCCCGGCCGAGGCGGCCGAAATGGTCCGCGAGGACCGGGATGCCCACTGACGGCCGGGCCGATCGGGCCTGGGCTCGGGTGGTCGACGCGTCGGCCCTGGCCGCGGTTCTGTTCAATGAGCCGGAGAGCGATGCCGTCGTCGAGCGGCTCGGGGACCGCGTCCTGGTCGCTCCGGCCCTCCTGCGCTTCGAGCTGGCGAACGTCTGCTGGAAGAAGATCCTGCGCCATTCCGAGCAGCGGGACAAGCTCCTCGCCGCCCACTCCCTCGCCGACGATCTCGAGATCCTGGAGGTAGAAATCGATTTTGGCGAGGCGGTGCAGCTCGCCGAGAGGGAAGGCCTGACCGCCTACGACGCGAGCTACCTCGCCCTCGCCCGGGCCCTCGACCTGGATCTCGTCACGCTGGACCGGGCGCTGGCCCGGGCGGCGGAGAGGGGATCTTCGAAGAACTACTAGTAGATGGGAGCGGAGGGCCGCCGGGCCTCCTACCCGAATTCAGAGCTCTCGCCCCGGCCCAGCCCTCCGGACCCCGCGGTACACTCCCCACGGAGGGAGGCGTCATGACCCCCAGCTCCGCCAGGCGCGTGCGCCGGCCTGCCGTGGCCGGCATGTTCTATCCCGGCGACCCCCGCCGGCTCGCTGCCGACGTACGCCGCTACCTGGACGAGGCCGCTCTGCCCGAGGCCGGCGGCCGCCCGGCGCCCAAGGCCGTCATCGCCCCCCACGCCGGCTACCCCTACTCCGGACCCATCGCCGGCACCGCCTTCCGCGCCCTCGCTCCGGCCGCCTCGCGGCTCCGTCGCATCGTCCTCCTCGGCCCCTCCCACCGCGTCCCGCTGCGGGGCCTGGGCACGCCCGGCGCCGACGCCTTCGAGACCCCCCTGGGCGAGATTCCGGTCGATGCCGAGCTGGTGGCCGCGGCCGAGGCCCTGCCCGGGGTCGCCGAGAACCCCCGCGCCCACGCTCCCGAGCACTCCCTCGAGGTCGAGCTGCCCTTCCTCCAGGAACTGCTTCGCCAATCGCCCGGGGCCACCCTCCTCCCCCTGGTCGTGGGCGACGCCGGGCCCCACGACGTCGCCCGCGTCCTCGACGCCGTCTGGGGTGGCGACGAGACCGCGATCGTCATCAGCTCCGACCTCTCCCACTACCTGCCCTACGACGAGGCCCGGCGCCGCGACGGCGCGACGGCCGACCGGATCCTCGCGCTCGACCCGGCCCTCGGGCCCTACGACGCCTGCGGCGCCGCCCCGATCAACGGCCTCCTGGTCGCCGCCCGTGCGCGCGGCCTCGAGGCGTCCCTCCTCGATCTCCGCAGCTCCGGCGACACCGCCGGCGACCGGGACGCCGTGGTCGGCTACGGCGCTTTCGGCTTCGGCGGAGGTCCCGAACCCTGATCCGTTCCAGAGGCTCAGTGTCCACTCGGTCACCGCCCCGTCCGCAGGGGCGGGGGCAAGCCTGCGCGCGGACGCTAGAATCAGGCTTCCCGGAGGTCCGTCTCCGGGCGTCCGAGAGGGGAGGTCGCGATGTTCGACAAGATCCTGGTGCCCGTCGACCTGTCCGACCGGGGGCACGAAGTCCTCGAGACCGTGGCGCGACTTGGCGCCCCCGAGGCCGACGTGACCCTGCTCCACGTGGTCGAGACCATCGAGGACGTACCCTTCGACGAGATGGAGGAGTTCTACCGCCGCCTCGAGGGCCGCGCCGTGGAGGTGCTGGACCGCTGGGCCGAGGAGCTCTCTCCGGCGGGTTTCCGGGTGGCCCGGCACGTTCTCTTCGGCCACCGGCTGGAGGAGATCCTCTCCTTCGCCGTGGACCAGTCGGCGGACCTCATCCTCCTGCGCTCCCACACCGTGGAGCCCGAGGAGTCGGGCCTGAAGGGGAGGGGCTGGGCGACCTTGAGCTACCGCGTGGCGGTGCTCGCCCACTGCCCGGTGCTCCTCGTGAAGTGAGAGCGAAGCCGTAGAGACCCGAGACCGAGTCGTTTCCCCATAGGAGGGACCATGCGCTCCCACGTCCTGACCCCGGCCGTCTTGGCCGCCGCGATCCTCGTGCCGTCCGCGCTTTCCGCCGCCGACGCCCAGACCCCGAGTCAAGCCCCGGCGCCCCTGACCGATCCTCGGGAAGTCCACCTGGCGGACGTGGTCCAGATCACCGACGGCGGCGAGAACGCCGAGGCCTACTGGTCGCCCGACGGCTCCGAGCTGGTGCTCCAGTCGACCCACGGCGAGTACGCCTGCGACCAGATCTTCCGGGTCGCAGCCGACGGCTCGGGGCCGATGCGCCTCGTCTCTACCGGCAAGGGGCGCACCACCTGCTCGTACTTCACCTATCCGAAGGGCGAGCGGATCCTCTACGCCACCACCCACCTGGACTCGCCCGACTGCCCACCGTCGCCGGACTACTCCCAGGGCTACGTCTGGGCCCTCTACCCGGGCTACGACATCGTCTCGGTGCGCCCCGACGGCTCCGACCTGGTGCGCCTCACCGACAGCCCGGGCTACGACGCCGAAGGCACGATCTGCCCGGTGGACGGCTCGGTGATCTTCACCTCGGTCCGCGACGGCGATCTCGACCTCTACCGCATGGACCCCGACGGCTCCAACGTCACCCGCCTCACCGACACGCCGGGCTACGACGGCGGCGCCTTCTTCTCGCCCGACTGCTCCAAGATCGTCTGGCGCGCCTCGCACCCGGACGGGGAGGAGCTCGAAGACTACCGACGTCTCCTCGCCCAGGGCCTGATCCGCCCCAAGAGGCTCGACCTGTGGGTGGCGAACGCCGACGGCTCCGAGGCCCACCGCGTGACCTACCTGGGGGTCGCTTCCTTCGCCCCGGCGTGGTTCCCGTCGGGCGACCGGTTGATCTTCTCGTCCAACTACGGCGACCCCCAGGGCCGGGAGTTCGACCTCTGGGCGGTCAACGTGGATGGCACCGGGCTCGAGCGCCTGACCTACACCCCCGAGTTCGACGGCTTCCCCCTCTTCTCGCCCGACGGAAAGCGCCTGGTCTTCGCCTCGAACCGCCACCACCGGAAGGCGGGCGAGACCAACATCTTCGTCGCCCGCTGGGTCGACTCACCGTCTCCGGCACCGGCGGCCGTCCCGAACGAGGCCCTGCCCGACGAGCTCCGGGCCCCGGACCGCTATCTCGCCGACGTCGCCTGGCTGGCCGACGACGCCCGGGACGGCCGCGGCGTCGGCACCCCGGGGATCGTCGAAGCCCGCGACTGGCTGGTCGAGCGCTTCCGCTCCCTGGGCCTCGAGCCGGCGGGCGAGGACGGCACCTACCTCCAGGCCTTCCAGGTTCCGGTGGCGGTGGAGGTGGGGGAGGGCACCGCCCTGGCGATCGACGGTGCGCCGGTGGCGGCCGACGCCTTCGTGCCGGCCGGGTTCTCGGCCTCGGCCTCGGTGGCCGGGCCGGTGGTCTCGGCCGGCTACGGCATCACCTCTCCCGAGCAGGGCATCGACGACTACGCCGGCCTCGACGTCACCGGCAAGGTGGTGGCGGTGCGGCGCTTCACACCTGAGGCGGTCACCGACGACACCGCCAAGCGCCGGCTGAGCGACCTGCGCTCCAAGGCGTTCACCGCCCGCGAGCACGGCGCGGTCGGCCTGATCGTGGTCGATCTGCCGGGCGAAGGGGTGGAGGAGGCGCCGCTTCCCGACCTGCGCGTGGACACGGGGAGCGACGCGGGGATCCCGGTGATGATCACCACCCGGGAGGCGGCCGGCGCCCTCTTCGAGCCGGCGGCCCCCGGTGCCGCCGGTGCCGAGGCCGCGCCGCCCCACGCCGCCACGCTCACCGTGGCCCTCGCCCGCCGCGACGAGCCGGCCTGGAACGTCGTCGGCCGCCTCGCCGCCGGTCGCCCGGGAGCGCCCGAGGCGGCGCACCGGCAGGGGACCGTGATCCTCGGGGCCCACTACGACCACCTGGGCTTCGGCGGTCCGGAGTCCATGGCGCCGGGGATCGTGGCGCCCCACAACGGGGCGGACGACAACGCCTCGGGCGTCGCCGCCGTCCTCGAGGCGGCCCGCACCCTGGTCGCCCGCCGGTCCGAGCTCGACCGCGACGTCCTGTTCGTCGCGTTCTCGGGTGAGGAGTCGGGCGTGCTGGGCTCGACCGCCTTCGCGCGCCACCCCCCGGCCGGCCTCGACCTCTACCGGACGCTGGCCATGATCAACCTGGACATGGTGGGCCGGCTGCGGGAGAAGCTCACCGTCCTGGGGATCGAGTCGGCCGACGAGTGGCAGGGGATCGTCCTGCCCAAGTGCCGGGAGCTCGATCTGCCCTGCGCCCTGGGCGGAGAGGCCTACGGCCCGTCCGACCACACTCCGTTCTACGCCGCGGGCGTGCCGGTGCTCTTCCTCTTCACCGGGTCCCACGACGACTACCACAAGCCCTCGGACGACTGGCAGAAGATCAACGCCGCGGGCGGCGCCCGGGTGTCCCGCCTGGCGGCCGACGTGGCCTTCGATCTGGCGGACCGCGAGGCGCCCCTGACCTACGAGAGGGTGGCGCCGCCTCCGCCCCGGGGCGACGTGCGCTCCTACGGCGCGTCGCTCGGGGTGGTGCCGGACTACGCCGGCCCGGGCGAGGGCACCTCGGGCTTGCTCCTCGCCGGGGTGCGCCCGGGGGGGCCGGCGGAGGAAGCCGGCATGCGCCGGGACGACCTCCTGGTGGAGCTTGCCGGACACGAGATCCGGGACGTCTACGACCTGGTCTTCGTGCTCCGCCAGGCCAAGCCGGGCCAGACGACCCGGGCGGTGGTGGTTCGGGGCGGCGAGCGGGTCGAGCTCACGGTGACCTTCGGAGAGACCACCCGCGCGCGGTAGGTCGGCCTGCGACTCCCCGCCGCCGGGGGAGGGAGGGGCGCTCGCGAGGTGTGCGAAGGTTGCGACCGCCAGGGGATTTCGTGACATGATCGATCGCCTCCATATCGAATGAACGCCGCCCGAGGGCGGCCGCGTTTTCCCGTGCCGAAGCGAGTCCCGTGCCTCTCCTGACCGATCTGCGGGGCCATGCCCTGACAGTGGGGCGGCGGCTGGTCTGGAGCCTGCGCCCCGAAGCGCCGCCCGAGTCGGTGCCCTGGTCGACCGTCCTGGAAGACCCCGTGGTCGGGCCGGTCCGCCTCTCCGGCCGCCTGTCCGAGCCGCCGGGGGCGCGCTCGATCGTGGTGGTGGTGCACGGCCTGGGGGGCTCGGCGGACTCGAGCTACGCCGTGCGGGCGGCGCGGGTGGCGGTGGAGGCCGGGCTCGCCTGCCTGCGCCTCAACCTGCGCGGCGCCGACCGGTCGGGGGAGGACTACTACCACGCCGGGCTCACGCCCGACCTCGCCGCGGCCGTCGCATCGCGGGCGCTCGAAGGGTACGATTCGATCCTCGTGCTCGGGTTCTCCCTCGGCGGGCACCTGGCGCTGCGCTGGGCCGCCGAAGGGGCCGCCGGCGCCGGGGACCGGGCGCGAGGGGTCGCCGCCGTCTGTGCCCCCCTCGACCTGGCGGCGGGCGGACGGCTCATGGACCGTCCCGAGTTCTGGATCTACCGGCGGTACCTCTTCGCCAGCCTGGTCGAGATCTACCGCGCCGTCGCCCGCCGGCGGCCGGTGCCGATCCCGGTGGACGAGGCGGCGGCCATCCGCCGCTTCCGGGAGTGGGATACGCGGGTGGTCGCGGCCCGCCACGGCTTCCGCGACGCCGACGACTACTACGCCCGGGCCTCCGTCGCCCCGCTGCTCGAGCGAATCGCGGTGCCCAGTCTCCTCGTGGAGGCCGAGGGGGATCCCATGGTGCCCGAGTCGACCGTCCACCCGGTCCTCGACGGGCGCCGGCTCCCCCTCGAGGTCATCTGGGTGAAGGGAGGTCACATCGCCTTTTCCCGGGGCACCGACCTGGGGCTCGGCGAGGCCGTGGAGGGGAGGCGCGAGAGCCGGGTGATCGCGCAGGTCGTCACCTGGTTGCGCGAGCGCGCGGGATGAAGGTTCGAACCGAAACGATCGTGCTATAAAAGGAGCCACATGTCCGACAGAAAGTATCGACAACGGGGCTACTACGACTCCGACGCGGACGATCGACCCCGTTCCGGCCGCTCCGGGCGGCAGGGGCCGCCGCGCGAGCGTAGCGAAGGCCCCCGGGGCCGCGGCCTGGGTGCCCCGACCGCCAGCGTCTTCCGCTGCGCCGCGTGCGGCGGGCGGGTCGAGGTGATCGGCGAGATGCCTCTGGACGCCGACTGCCCCCACTGCAAGGCCCCTCTCCACACCTGCACCAATTGTGCGCACTTCGACCCGTCGGCGCCCCTCGAGTGCCGTCAGCACGAGACCCTTCCGGAGAAGGTGGCCCGCAAGTCCAAGGCGAACACTTGCCCGGTCTTCCTACCCAAGGAGACGAAGGAGTTCGCCTCCGAAGGCCAGGGGCCCTCGGTGGGCGACGCCAAGAAGGCCTTCGACGCCCTGTTCGGCGACCTGTGACCCGGCGCGAGAAGGCGGAGCGGATCCTCGAGATCCTCGACCGCCTCTACCCCGAGCCGGAGATCCCCCTGGCCCACCGGGATCCCTTCACCCTCCTGGTGGCGGTCGTGCTCTCGGCCCAGACCACGGACAAGAAGGTCAACGAGGTCACTCCGGCCCTCTTTGAGTGGGCGTCGACCCCGGCGCAGCTCGCCCGCCTGCCGGTGGACGAGATCCGGGAGCACATCCGGGAGATCGGCCTGGCCAACACCAAGGCGAAGAACCTGAAGCGCCTCTCCGAGATCCTGGTCGAGCAGCACGGTGGGAAGGTGCCCCGGAGCTTCGAGGCCCTCGAGGCCCTGCCCGGCGTCGGCCACAAGACCGCCTCGGTGGTCAAGGTGCAGGCCTTCGGGGAGCCCGCCTTGCCGGTGGACACCCACATCCACCGCCTCGCCTGGCGCTGGGGCCTGTCGAACGGCCAGAACGTCGAGCGCACCGAGCGCGACCTGAAGAAGGTCTTCCCCGAGGAGGCCTGGGGCCGGGCCCACCTGGAGATGATCTACTTCGGCCGCGGGCACTGCCCGGCCCGGAGCCACGACTTCGAAGCCTGCCCCATCTGCTCCTGGGCCATGAGCCAGAGCCGCCGCCACCAAGAGCGCCGCTCGGGCAAGCGGCCCTGGAAGTAGAACCGAGCCCGCCCGTACTCCACAACCAGAGCTGAACAAGACTCGCGCAGAGCCGCAGAGCCGCAGAGGCGCGGCTCAGTCGGGAAGGTCATTGACGGGCGATGCCATCCTTCGATCCGATTGGTGCCGACTCGCATCAACGGTGTCTCCGGAGACGCGGTTCTCCTGGGTCCCGCCCATCGATCGCTCTCCTCTGCGTCTCTGCGCCTCTGCGCGAGAACATGACTCCTAGCTAAAAATGCGAGGCACGGGAAGGGCTACACTGTCTGGGCCATGAGCGACGCCACCGAGACGCCGACCAACCGCCTGGCCCAGGAGTCCAGCCCCTACCTTCGGCTCCATGCCCACAACCCGGTCGACTGGTACCCGTGGGGGGCGGAGGCCCTGGAGCGGGCGCGGCGCGAGGAGCGGCCGATCTTCCTTTCGATCGGCTATTCGACCTGCTACTGGTGCCACGTCATGGAGCGTGAGTCGTTCTCCGACCCGGAGATCGCCCGGCGGATGAACGAGCACTTCGTCAGCATCAAGGTCGACCGGGAGGAGCGCCCGGACGTGGATGAGCTCTACATGACCGCCACGCAGATCCTGGCCGGGCAGGGAGGGTGGCCCAACTCGGTGTTCTTGACCCCCGCCCTCGAGCCGTTCTACGCCGGCACCTACTTCCCGCCCGACGAGCGCTACGGGCGGCCGGGCTTCGCGGCCGTCCTCACGGGCCTCGCCGACGCCTGGCAGAGCCGCCGCACCGACGTCCACGCCCAGGCCGGCGAGGTCGCCCAGGCGATGAAGCGGGTCCTGGAGGAGCGATTCGAACCGGGGACCGAGCCGGCCGGCGGCGAGGTGGCCGAGCGGGCTTACCAGGCGCTCCTGCGCTCCTACGACCCGGTCCAGGGCGGTTTCGGGAGCGCACCGAAGTTTCCGACTCCCGCCAACCTGTACTTGCTCCACGAGCTCGCCGGCGCTCCCGAGGCGCCCGAGGCCGCCGCGATGCTCGATCGCACTCTCGACGCCATGGCCCGGGGCGGGATCTACGACCAGCTCGGCGGCGGGTTCCACCGCTACTCGACAGACGGCTCCTGGCGCGTTCCCCACTTCGAGAAGATGCTCTACGACAACGGCTCGCTCCTCGAGCTCTACGCCCTGGAGCACGAGCGGACCGGCGCGCCGGAGCCGGCGCGGATCGCCCGCGAGACCGCTGCCTTCCTGGAGCGCGAGCTGGCTTCTCCCGAGCCCGGGCCCGGCGCCTTCTGGAGCGCCATCGACGCCGAGACGGGGGGGCGCGAAGGGGCCTTCTACGTCTGGACCGCCGCGGAGCTCGCCGAGATCTTGGGCGAGGAGGACTTCCAGTTCCTGGCCCCGATCTACGGCTTCGACGGGGCGCCTTTCTTCGAGGACGGGGCCTACGTCCTCCATCTGCCGGCGTCCCTCGAAGAGCAGGCCGCCCGCCGCAAGGTGAGCCGTGAGGAGCTGCTGGCCGAGATCGAGCCCTTGCGCCGCCGCCTGTTCGACGCCCGGGCGGAGCGGCCCCGGCCGGCGACCGACGACAAGGTCCTCGCCGACTGGAACGGCATGGCGATCCGCGGCCTGGCGGTGGCGGGCCGGGCCCTGGGCGCGCCCGAGCTGGTGGCGCGGGCGGCCCGGGCCGCCGACTGGATCTGGGAAGCCATGCGCCCGGAGGGCGGGCCGCTGCTCCACGCGGTGCGCGCCGCCACCGACGCAGGAGGCGCGGTGACCGGCCGCGTCCCCGCCTTTCTCTCCGACTACGCCTTCATGGTGTGGGCTCTTCTGGGCCTCCACGAGGTGGACGGCGACGCGCGGTTCCTCGCCCGGGCGGTGGCCCTCACCGACGAGCAGGAGGAGCGCCTCGCACACCCCGACGGAGGGTTCTACAACGCGGCGGCCCACCCGGACCTGCTCTTCCGGAGCCAGGAGGTCTTCGACGGCGCGACGCCTGCCGCCAACGGCGTGGCCGCCTTGAACCTCTTGGAGCTCGCCCGGCGCACCGGGGAAGGCCGCTTCGGCGAGCGCGCCGAGCGCGCCCTGACGGCGTACTCCTCGTTGGTGGAGCAGGCGCCCGAGGCGGCCCGCATGCTGGCCCTCGCCACCGCCCGCTACCGCAACCGTGAGCACCGCGATCTCCGCCATTGACTTTACTCTCACTGTTGTAGTAACATTGACCTGGAGATCAGGCGCGCGAGGCGCGCGCCGGAAAACCCTTGAGCACTGGGCGGGAGCGACCCGACGGTCGGTCCCGCTTTCGTGTAACAGGGTTGGTAGCCTGCAGGTGTCTACCGGGAGGTCCGGTTGGCCCGGGGCGAGCCGACGCGGGGCTTGAAGCCGCGGAGCAGAAGCAGGTAGTCGGTCGGTATCGCATTTCGGTCCCCGACTACGGCGAAAATTCAGGGAGTGCCAGATGCGTGCCACCGGAAAAGTCAAGTGGTTCAACGAGGCCAAGGGCTTCGGCTTCATCACCCCCGAGGACGGTTCGAAGGACTGCTTCGTCCACTACTCGGCGATCCAGGGTAACGGGTTCCGTACCCTGGCCGAAGGGGACCGGGTCGAGTTCGACATCGTGCAGGGCCAGAAGGGTCCGGCGGCGGAGAACGTCTCGAAGATGGCCTGAGCCCATCGACCAGACGCAAGGTGAACGGCCCCCGCGGCGCGGGGGCCGTTTCTTTATGGGATGATCCCGGAAACCCCACCGGAGAGGCCGAGCATGGACTTCGACGACCGCGACGACGAGACGCCGGAAGCCCTCGAAACCGAGGAGCTTTCCGACTTCGTCCAGACCTACCTACGACAGATGGCCGAGGTCGGCGTTCCGGCCGGCGAGCCGTCATCGCCCCCGGGTCCGGCCTGGACGGTGGAAGAAGCGGACGAGGCGGGCACCTACCGGGTGCGTAGTGAGGAGGGCGAGGTGTCGGGCGTGACCTTCTCCGATCGCCAGTCGGCCCTTCTGATGGCGGCCCTGCTCACCGCCGCCGCTCCGGAGATCCTCGGGCCGGGAGGGCTGGGCGGGCCCGCCGAGGTCGCCGAGCCCGAGGAGCCCGAGGTGCGGATCGCCCGGCAGAAGGCTTCGGTCGCCCGGGTGCTCCGCGCCCTGGTTTCCAACCCGCGGGCCGCCGAGCTCTTCATCGAGAGCGTCGACACCGAGGTGCTCCGGGAGGCGTACGGGATCGCCCAGGCCCGCCTCGCCGACGCGGGAGACGACAAGGCCAACTGATCCGGCCGTCTCCGTGCCGCTCGACATCTACAAGGCTGTACTTCGTGACAGGTGAGGAAGTCTTCTGGAGGAGTCGAGTCGGGCGGGGGCGTCCCTCTCCCTCCGGAGGGTGGGAGAGGGATCGAGGGCAAGGGGGGCGGTCCGATGGGTCCAACGCTCTGGAATAGCCGATCGGGTGAGCGCAGCCCTCGCCGCTCGACGTGGGCGGGGGAGCAGCGCCTCACGAAGTCGGAGAAACCCCAGACACCTCGTCGGTTTGAGGCGGGGCTTCGTTGGATTGTGGTAGAAACAGTCCCATGGTGAGTGACGCCGCCTGGGCGCTCGTGGCTCCGGGCCGTGCCGTCCGCCGGCCGCGCCGGCAGCCTCTCCCCCTCGACAGCTCCAGCACCTCCCGCCCCGATCTCGATGACTGACGAGCGGTCCCGGAAGATCTTCGTCCTCGACACGTCGGTCGTCCTCTACGACTTCAAGGCCCTGAGCAACTTTCAGGAGCACGACGTGGCCGTGCCTCTGACCGTGCTCGAAGAGCTCGACCAGTTCAAGAAGGGCAACAACGTCATCAACCTCCACGCCCGGGAGTTTGTGCGCCAGATCGACCGGCTCTCCCAGAATCACGACCTGCGGCAGTGGATCCCCATCAACGGAACCGGCAAGGGGCGGTTCCGGGTGATCGCCGAGGAGACCGGCGAGATCGACGCCGTCGAGATCTTCGGCTCGCGCAAGAACGACCACCGGATCCTGAACGCCGCCCTGGCCCTCTCCAGGCGCGAGAGCCCGCGCCGGGTGATCCTGGTGTCGAAGGACATCAACCTACGGGTCAAGGCCCGGGCGGTGTCGCTGACCGCCGAGGACTACGAGACGGTCCGGATCAAGGACGTCGACCACCTCTACCGCGGCACTCGCCACCTCGAGGTGGCAGACCACGTCCTGATCGACCGCCTCCACGCCGAGGGCGGTCTGCCGGCGCGCGACGTGCTCGAGGAAGCTCCGGCGGCGCACCAGTTCTTCATCCTGCGAAACGGCACTTCGAAGTCCGCCCTGGCCCGCTTCGACCCGGCGAGCCAGCGGCTCGAGCGGGTCACCAAGTCGCCGGCCTACGGCATCGCGCCGCGCAACGCCGAGCAGACGTTCGCCCTCTCGGCCATCCTCGACCAGGAGATCCCGCTGGTCTCGATCAGCGGCGCCGCCGGGACGGGCAAGACGCTCCTGGCGCTGGCCGGCGCCCTCGAGCAGCGGCGCCACTTCCGGCAGATTTACCTCGCCCGTCCGGTGGTGCCGCTGTCGAACAAGGACCTGGGCTACCTGCCCGGCGACATCCACTCCAAGGTCAACCCCTACATGCAGCCGCTGTGGGACAACCTCTCGGTGATCAAGAACCAGTTCAGCGAGACGTCGAAGGAGTTCAAGCGGATCGACGAGATGATCGAGCACGAGAAGCTCCACATCGTGCCCCTCGCCTACATCCGCGGGCGCAGCTTCGCCAACATCATCTTCATCGTCGACGAGGCGCAGAACCTGACGCCCCACGAGATCAAGACGATCATCACGCGGGCCGGGCAGGGGACGAAGATCGTGCTGACGGGCGACGTCTTCCAGATCGACACGCCCTACCTGGACTCCCACTCGAACGGGCTGAGCTACCTCATCGACCGCCTCCGCGGCAACCCGCTGTACGCTCACATCAATTTGGAGAAGGGCGAGCGGAGCGAGCTCGCGAACCTGGCGAGCAATTTTCTGTAAGAAGCGCTTCGCCCAGCAACGCCTCGCGGTATCTCGCCACCGGCACCGGGCCCATGTCGATCATGTGGTCCATGAAGTCCTGGAGGCGGAAGGCCTTGCCCTGGGCCTTCTTCACGTCCTCGTAGAGGCTCCAGATCTGGCGGTAGCCCAGGTAGTAGGAGGTGATCTGCGGGGCGCTGGTGATCGAGCGGGTCCACATGTTGCGGGCGAACTGCTGGTTCTGCAGGGCCTCGCCCTCGACGAACCGGATCACCTCGTCGCGGCTCATGGTGCCGGTGTGGACGCGGATGTCGACGATCGTGCGGGCGATGTTCTCGAGCTGCTTCTTGAGGTGCGCCAGCCGGTCGAGGGGGCCGCCCCAGCCCAGGTCGAGCATCAGGCGCTCGCAGAAGGTCCCCCACCCCTCGGTGTAGACGCCGTCTCCGAACAGGGCCCGGACCTTGTGCGCGCCGTGGGCCGCCACCTTCAGCTCGACGTAGTGGCCCGGCACGATCTCGTGGGGCGTGATCATGACGTTGAAATGATGGTTGAAGTCTCGGAAGAAGGCGTCCTTCTCCTCCGGGGTCGCCGAGTCGGGCGGGGTGGGGAGGTAGAAGAGCGTGTCGGCGTCGGGTGCGTAGGGGCCCGCCGGGTAAACCCCGCCCACGCTCTGGCCCACGAAGTAAGAGGGGGAGCGGCCGGCCTTCAGAGTGACCGGGTCGGGCAGGGTCACCACGTGGTGCTCGCGGGTGAAGGCGAAGGCCCTCTCGACCAGGTCGTGGAAGTCCGCCACCAGCTCGTCGGTGGTTTTCGCCCGGTCCTGGGCCAGCCGGTCGAACAGTCGGGCGAGGAGCGCCCGGTCGTCGGCCGGCGGTTTCTCGTCGGGGAAGTACCGGTCCCATACCGTCCGTCCGTAGGCCGCCGCCTCGTGGCGCTTGGCGGCGAGGTCGGCCTCCGCCTGCTCGAGGACCTTTCCCACGGGCTGGTCGATGCCGGTGTAGAGGCGAAAGAGAGTGGCGTAGCGCTCGGCTCCCAGGCGCGGCGAGCCGGTGGCCTTGGCCGCCAGGCCGGTGAGGAAGGACGAGAGGTGGTCGAGGGCGGAGGCGGCGGCCGCGCCGGAGGTGGTGAGAGCCTTGGCCAGATCGCCCTTCTGGCCGCGGGCGAGCTGCGGGAAGCCCTGCCGGTAGAAGGTGGCGGTGGCGGCCGCCTGGCCGGCCGCGATCTTGGCGATCTCTGGCGCGATCGCCGAGGGGGGCGAGGCGCCCAGGGCCTGCTCGGCCTGGCCGGCGAGGCGGGGCAGCAGAGCCGCGCGGGCCGCCGCCCGGGCGAGTCGCTCGGGCTCCGGCAGGTCGTCGCGCACCAGCAGGAAGACGGTGGCGTTGCCTGCGACGCCGGTCCAGTACAGCGGGTCGGTGGCGGGCGCACGGACCGTCTCGTAGTCGAACAGCTCCCGCTCGGCGTGGCGCAGGAGGAGCTCGTGGTCCATCCGGTCGTCGCGGGAGCCCTCGCCGGCGGCGAGACCCGCCTCGAGGCGCTTCACCGTCTCGCGGTTGAAGGCGACCCACGTGGCGATGCGCTCGGGGCTCGGGTCCTCGAGCTCGCTGTCCCGGTCGTGGAGCCCCGCCTCGGTGGCGCGGGAGGGGTACATCTCGAAGTAGCGGTCGAGGTAGGTCTGGACGACGTCGGGCGCCCGCGCTCCGGACGTCCCGGACATCCCGGACGTCCCGGAAAGGGCCGGCGGCGGCGCGGCGGCGAGGGCGGAGGCGAGGAGGATCGCTTCGAGCATGGCGCCACTCTACACGCCGGGGCTAGGAGTCTGGTGATCGGGAGCCCGCCGGCGCGAGTGGGGTCGCCCCGAGCGGCCCGCGCATACGTCGGTGGCCCCGTGCGTAGTCCTGGCAGAGAAGACCGTGTTCGGCAGCCGCGAACCCCTTAAAACGGTATACTTTGCAATCGAGAGCCATGCCCACCACCCACCATCCGCCCCGTCGCCATACACCCTTCGCCTGGCTCGCCATCGCCTGCCTGGGCCTCGCTCTTCCCGTGCTGGCTCAGACTGGGGGCCAGTCCGGGACCCAGAACGAGCCCCAGACCGCGGCCCGGACGGAGGCTGGGCCGGCGGCGGCCGGAACCGCGCCCGAGGTCCTGGTGGTCGAGATCCGTTCGCCCATCCACCCCGTCTCGGCCCAGATCCTGGAAGACGCCATCACCGAGGCCGAGAGCTCGAACGCCGCCGCCCTGGTGGTGGAGATCGACACTCCGGGCGGCCTGATGACCTCCATGCGCGACATGACCCGGAGCATCCTGGGCTCGACGGTGCCGGTGGTGGTGTACGTGGCCCCCGCCGGCGCCCAGGCGGCCTCGGCCGGCTTCTTCATCCTCATGTCGGCCGACGTCGCCGCCATGGCCCCGGGCACCAACGCCGGCGCCGCCTCGCCGGTGGGCCCCCAGGGCAAGGACATCGAGGGTACCCTCGGGAAGAAGATCGAGCAGGACGCCGCGGCGCAGATCCGCTCCCTGGCCAAGAGCAACGGCCGCAACGTGGAGCTCGCCGAGGAGGCGGTCACCAAGGCCCGCTCCTTCGACGCCCAGGAGGCCCTCGACGATCACCTGATCGACCTGATCTCTCCGTCCCTGCCCCAGCTCCTGGACGACATCGACGGTCGCACGGTGCGCGAGGCCGGCGGCGCGGAGGTGAAGCTGGCCACCCGGGGCGCCGCGATCCGCCGCCTGGAGCCGAGCGCCGTCCAGCGCTTCCTCGGGGTGCTGGCGACGCCGGACATCGCGTTCCTCCTGCTCTCCATGGGCTCGCTGGGCCTGCTCCTGGAGCTCTACCACCCGGGCGCGGTCTTCCCCGGCGTGATCGGAGGGATCTGCTTGATCCTGGGCTTCTTCGCCCTCTCGGTCCTGCCGGTCAACGCCGCCGGCCTGGCGCTCATCGGCCTGGCGTTGATCTTCTTCATCGCCGAGATCAAGGTGACCAGCTACGGCCTGCTCACGGTGGCCGGGGTGGTCAGCCTGGTCCTCGGGTCCATGATGCTGTTCAAGAGCGCCGACCCGGCGCTGCGGGTGAGCGTGCAGGTGATCGCGGCGGCGGCGGGGAGCGCGGTCGTCGTCGTCCTCTTTCTGATGTTCCAGGTCCTTCGCGCCCATCGCCGGCAGGTGCGCACCGGCGTCGAGGGCATGGTCCACGAGCGGGGTCGGGCCCGCACCGCCCTGGACCCGACGGGGAAGGTGTTCGTCCACGGCGAGATCTGGGACGCGATGGCCGACGCGCCGGTGGCGGCGGGCGACCTGGTAGAGATCACGGGGGTCGAGGGTATGGTGTTACGGGTCCGGGGACTGGCTCCGGCCCCGAGCAAGGTCTTGGTTCACGAGGCCCAAGGATAGACAAGGGGAGGGAATCATCATGGGTGGAAGCCTATTCAGCATCTTCATCGTCATCGTCATCGGCCTGTTCCTGCTCACCCGCTGGGTTCGGGTGCTCAACGAGTACGAGCGGGCGGTCGTCTTCCGCCTGGGGCGGCTGCTCGCCTCCGACAAGGGACCGGGGGTGATCTTCGTCTTCTGGCCCATCGACCAGGTGGTCAAGATCTCGCTACGGACCGTCGTCCACGACGTGCCGCCCCAGGACGTGATCACCAAGGACAACGTGTCGGTGAAGGTCAACGCGGTGGTCTACTTCCGGGTGGTCGAGCCGGCCAAGGCGGTGGTCGAGGTGGAGAACTACCTCTACGCCACCAGCCAGCTCGCCCAGACCACGCTGCGCTCCGTCCTCGGCCAAGCCGAGCTCGACGAGCTCCTCTCCGAGCGCGAGAAGCTCAACGAGCAGCTCCAGGAGATCATCGACGCGCAGACCGACCCGTGGGGGATCAAGGTCTCCATGGTCGAGGTCAAGCACGTCGACCTGCCCACCGAGATGCAGCGGGCCATGGCGCGCCAGGCCGAGGCCGAGCGCGAGAAGCGGGCCAAGATCATCAACGCCGAAGGCGAGTTCCAGGCCTCGAAGCAGCTCGCAGAGGCCGCCGAGATCGTGTCGCGGAATCCTGTGACCCTGCAGCTGCGTTATCTCCAGACGCTGGTCGACATTTCTTCGGAGCAGAACTCGACCATCTTCTTCCCCATCCCCATCGAGTTCATCCGCGCTCTCGACTCGATGGGCAAGCGAGCCGATCGGGAGTGACCGAGACACCGTGAGCGAACAGTACGAGCCGAGCTACTACGAGATCGCGCTCACCGGGCGGCAGGTGCTGGCCGCCTTCGTGATCCTCCTGGTCTGCATGGTGGCGGCCTTCTTCTCCGGCGTCTGGATCGGCCGGGGGGGGCGCGGTGACGAGCCGGGCGCGGGCCAGACGCTCGCCCAGCAGGGCCCCGCCGACGAGCCCCGGGGGCGGGAGCTCTCCTTCTTCGACGAGAAGCCCGCGGCCGGCGCCCCTGCCTCGGCGGACTCGGGAGGCTCGGCCCGCGCGGCCGTTCCCTCGACGCCTCCGGCCCCGAGCGAGAGCCCGGAACGGGACCCGGCCGGAGCCTCCGACCAGCCTCCGGCGGCCTCGACCGGCCCAGCGACGCAGCCACCCGCCGCGCCGGCTCTCAGCCCCCCGGCCGGAGAGACCAAGCCGGCGCGGGCCACGGCGGGTCGCCGCGCAGCGGCCTCCGCTGACCAGAGCAATCCCAGTGGATCCCTCGCCACCGGCGACGTGGTGATCCAGGTCTTCTCCTCCGGGGAGGAGGCCAAGGCCCGTGAAGTGCTCGACCTCCTCGAGAAGCACGGCTTCCGAGCGTTCCTCTCCCCGGTCGTCGACGGCGGGCGGACCCTCTACCGGGTCCGGGTGGGTCCCTTCGAGCACAAGAGCGAGGCTCAGGCGGTCGCCGAGAAGCTGCATTCGTCCTTGAACCTGGAAACCTGGATCACCCAGTGACTCTGGCGGTCTTTCGCACCGTTGGCGGCGTTGCTCCTCCTCGGCGTAGGCACCGCTACGCCTACGTCGGAGCGCCGGGCCAGCGGCGCGAAATCCTCGCCAGAGATGCCGTCGTTTGACGATGGAGCGACCACCGTCGGGGGAGGCAGGCGAAGCCTCTGACCGACAGCTGAGGGGCCCCCTTGCCGCCGCGCGCAGGGCGCTACCCTGGGTGCTCGCACCCGTCGCCGGGGCGCTGTGGGCGACGGCCTTCGGGGTCCACGGCCAGGTGATCGCCCCCTGGCTCTCGCTGGCCCCCCTGTTCCTGCTCCTCGCCGGCCGCCGGAGCCGCTCGGCCTTCGGCCTCGGTTGGCTACACGGCACCGCCTTCTGGTTGGTGTCGATCCCCTGGATCGTCCCGACCCTCCGCACCTACGGCGGCCTGGCCCCCTGGCTGGCCGCGCTCCTCCTGCTGGCTCTCGCCCTCTACCTGGGCCTCTACACCGCCATCTTCGCCGCCCTCGGAACGAATCTCTGGCGGCGCGGCGACCTCCTGGCCCTGGCCGCTTTGCCGGCCCTCTGGGTGGCCCTCGAGTGGCTGCGGGGCTGGCTCTTCTCGGGCTTCCCCTGGAACCTGGCGGGCTACGCTTGGACCGAGGTCGCCGGAGCCCTGCCGCTGGCCGCGTGGATCGGGGTCTGGGGGGTCTCCTACCTGGTCGTCTTCGCCAACGGCTCAGTGGCCCGGGTGGTGGCGGACCGGAGCTGGCGGCCGGCGGGGTGGCTCCTGGTGCCGCTCCTCCTCCTGCCCGTGGGCGGCCGCTGGGCGGTGCCGCCCTCGGGGATCGAGGCCCTGGCGGGAGACGGGGCCACCTCGGGAGTGGACGGGCTGCCCGACGCGGTGCCCGAGGCGCCCTGGGGCTCCCCCGTGCGGGTGATCCAGCCGGCGATCTACAACCAGGTGAGGTACGACCCGCAGGTCACGAGCGACGACATCCAGCGTCTGTTCGCCCTCTCCCGCCGGGCCTGCGACGTCCCCGGGGCGCTCCTTGTCTGGCCCGAGAGCGCCGCGTGGCCGTACGAGCTCGGGCGCGACCCCCTCTACCGCGAGGACGTGGAACGCCTGGCTGCCCGCGGCTGCCCGGTGCTCCTGAACTCCACCACCGAGACGGCGGATGGCCGCTACTTCAACTCCGCCTACCTGGTGGGCCCGCGGGGGGTCCTCGCCCGCTACGACAAGCGCCACCTGGTGCCGTTCGGGGAATACGTGCCCCTCAAGGGCGTCTTCTCCTTCCTCGACCGGCTGGCCCGGAACGCCGGCGACTACTCGGCGGCCGACCGCGTGAGGCTGCTGCCCTGGTCGGGGAACCGGCTCGGGATGGCTATCTGCTTCGAGGTCACCTTCCCGGACGAGGTGGCGGAGCTGGCCCGCGCCGGAGCGACGGCCCTCGTCACCATCACCAACGACGCCTGGTACGGCGACACCTCGGCCCCCTGGCAGCACTTCCGGGCCGCCCGCTGGCGGGCCGCCGAAACCCGGCGCCCCCTGGTGCGGGCGGCGATCACCGGGGTCTCGGCGGTGATCGGCCCGGACGGCTCGGTGCGCCGCCTCCTGGGCGTCGGCGAGGAGGGCGTGCTGCGCGCCCGGATCGTCGGTCGCAGCGACCTCTCACCCTTCGCCCGCCGGCCCTGGGCGGTGCCGGCGGCCGCCGCCCTGCTGGCGGCCTTTGCTATAGTCTTCCTCTTCGCCCGCAGGAGAACGCCATGATCGGCCCAGAGATCCACCAGCGCATCGACCGTCTCGCAGAGCAACTCGATCACCTCCGGGGGTATCTTTGAGGAGGCCGGGCTGGAGGCGGAGCTCGCGGAGATCGACCGCGAGATGGGGGCGCCCGGCTTCTGGGACGACCCGTCCGCGAGCGCACCGATCCTGCGCCGGCGCCGCGCTCTCGAGCGCCAGGTGGCGGTGCTCGAGAGCCTGCGCGAGCAGGGCGAGGACCTCGAGGCCTGGCGCGAGCTGGTGAACGAGGGCGAGGCCGACGCCGAGGTTCACCAGTTCCTGGCCGGTCTCGAGAAGGACCTCGACCGGCTCGATCTGCAGCTCATGCTCTCGGGTGCCGACGACGACAAGAACGCCCTGATGGCGATCCACCCCGGGGCGGGCGGCACCGAGTCCCAGGACTGGGCCGAGATGCTCCTGCGCATGTACCTGCGCTACGCCGAGCAACAGGGCTTCGAGGTCGAGCTCCTGGAGCGGCAGGAGGGCGAGGAGGCGGGGCTCAAGAGCGCCACCCTCGCGGTGCGCGGTGCTTACGCATACGGGTACCTGAAGTCCGAGGCCGGCGTCCACCGGCTGGTGCGCATCAGCCCCTACGACGCCCAGAGCCGGCGCCACACCTCGTTCGCCTCGGTCGACGTCTACCCCGAGGTGGAGGACGACATCGAGATCGAGATCGACGACAAGGACCTGCGGATCGACACATACCGCTCCTCGGGCGCCGGCGGCCAGCACGTCAACAAGACCGAGTCGGCGGTCCGCATCACCCACCTGCCCACCAACATCGTCGTCTCGTGCCAGAACGAGCGCAGCCAGATCAAGAACCGCTCGACGGCCATGAAGCTTCTCCGCGCCCGGCTCTATGACCGCGAGATGAAGAAGCGGGAGGAGGAGCAGGCGATCCGGGAGGGCGAGAAGGCGGACAGCGCCTGGGGCAGCCAGATCCGGAGCTACGTCCTCCACCCCTACCGCATGGTCAAGGACCACCGCACCGGGTTCGAGCGCGGCAACGCCGACAGCGTGCTCGACGGCGACCTGCAACCGTTCATCGAGGCCTGGCTGCGGAGCCGCATGGGCGAGGGCGCCCACGTCGCCGCCGGGACGGCCTCCACCTAGACGGCATAGCCCCGCCTGTGACCCGCGAACCGCGGCTCGCCGTCGACTTCGTCTCGCCCCTTCCGCCGGTGCGCTCGGGCATCGCGGATTACTCCCTGGATCTCCTGCCGCATCTCGCCGAGCGGGTCGACGTGCGCGTGCTCGGCCTGCCGAACCAACCGGTGGACCCGGAGATCGCCGACCGCTTCGGGGTGGTCGCCGCGGAGGAGGCGCGGCCGCCCGAGGGGTGGGCGGCCTGCCCCCGCCTGCCCCTCTACCAGATGGGCAACAACCACTACCACTCGGGGGTCGAGGCGATGGCTCTCGAGCGCCCCGGGGTCCTCACCCTCCACGACCTGGTACTCCACCACCTGGTCTCGGAGGAGACCCTGGGCGAGCGGGACTTCGAGTCCTACAGGGCGCGCCTGGTGACCGACCACGGGTGGATCGGACGGGCGGTGGCCGGACCCCGAGAGTGGGGCGCCGAGGTGGAGGCGGCCCTCTTCGCCCTGCCGGTCCACCGGCGACTGCTCCGGCGCCAGCGCGGGATCCTGGTCCACAACCGCTGGGCGGCCGAGCGGATCCGCCGCGAGGATCCGGACGTGCGGGTGGCGGTGGTGCCCATGGGCGTTCCCCTGCCGCCGCCCGCGGACCGGGAGGCGGGGCTCGCCTTCCGGCGCCGCCACGGCCTGCCCGAGGACGCCGTGGTGCTGGGCAGCTTCGGCTTCCAGACCCCGATCAAGCGCACCGCCCGGGTGGTGGAGGCCCTCGCTCGGCTCACCGGGTCCGGGCCGAAGCCGGGGCCTGGCGCCGTCCACCTGTTGGTGGTGGGGGAGGGGCCGACGGTGGGCCCCGGCGGCGAGATCGAGACCCTCGCCCGCGAGCTGGGGGTGGCCGAGCGAGTCCACGAGACGGGCTTCGTCCCCTTCGAAGAGCTCTCCGCCGCCATCGCCGCCTCGGACCTGGGCCTCAACCTGCGCTACCCGACGGCGGGGGAGACCTCGGCCTCGCTCCTGCGGGTGCTCGCCGTGGGGCGGCCGGCGATCGTCTCGGACTACGCCCAGTTCTCCGAGCTGCCGGACGACGGTGTGATCAAGGTGCCGCTGGGCGACGACGAGGTGCCGGCTCTCGCCGCGCGCCTCGCTGAGCTGCTCGCCGCCCCCCTCTCCGCCAGCAGTCGCCTCGCCGCCATGGGGCGCGCGGCGCGGGAGCACGTCCGGCGGCGCCACGATCCGGCGGACGCCGCCCGGGCGGTCGCCGAGGCCTGCCGGGAGTGGGCCGGGGCGCCTCCGCCAGGGGATCGGCCGGCCGCGGCGCCGCTTCCCACCAGCCGCGTCTGGGAGGAGCTGCCGGGCTCGATCGAGGTCGCCCAGGTGCCCGAACCCGCTCCGGGGGCCCCGTGGCCGGCGGGGGAGCGCCGGCGCCTTGCCGTCACCCTGACCAACTCCGGACCGGCCCGCTGGCTGGCAGCCCACCGGGGGGCGGGCGGAGTGGCCCTGCAGGTCCAGCTCCTGACTCCCTCGGGCGACCTCCTCGCGGGCCGCCCCTGGCTGGCGCTGCCCCGGGATCTCGAGCCGGGCGAGAGCTGGACCGCGGAGGTCGAGGTCCGCCGGCCGCCCGGAACCGCCACCCTGCGACTGGTGCCCCAGGTGATGGGCGGCTATCCCCTGGGCGACCCGTTTCTGGACGGGGAGGCCCTGACCTGGCAGGAATGCTGGCAAGACTCCGGGAAGGAGATCGGATGGCCTTGACTCCCGAGCGCCGCGGCGTCCGGCTCCCCGGCGCCGGCGTGGGCAGCCTGGGGGTGCGCCGCGCCTCGTGGGCGGTCCTGGCCCTCCTGCTGGCGGCCCTCGTGGCGGGCGCCGTGACCCTCTCGCCGGCGGGGGCTCGCGCCGCCCTCCTGGGGGACGGCGCCACCTACTCCATGCAGGCCGCGAGCGTGGCCCACGACTTCGACCTCTCCTACGGCCGGGAGGACTACGACCGGTTCGCCACCGCCTGGAACGGTTCGCCGCCGCAGCTCGTCCTGAGGAGCGCCGACCGGGGCGGGCACATCGCCTTCGGCACGCCGATCCCCTACGCCCTTGCGCTCGCCCCGTTCGTCCGCCTGGCGCCGGTGCGGGGGCCGATCGTCGCCAACGCCCTGTTCCTGGCCCTGGCCGCTCTCTTCTCCGCCTCCACTCTGGAGCGGCGCCTCGGCCCCACGGCGCCCCTCTGGATCGCGGTCTTCGTGTTCGCCTCGGTGACCTTCGCCTTCACCTTCTGGGTCCACCCGGCGGTCTTCGCCCTCTCGGCGGTGGCCGTCGCGTTCTCCCTGGCGTACCGGGGCGAGGGTCCTCCGGCCCGGCGCTTCACCGAGATCTTCGCCGGCACCCTCCCGGGCGAGGAGAGCGGTCGCTCGGTCCTGCGCTGGGTGTTCGTCGGCGCGCTCCTGGCCCTGGCCGCAGCTTTTCATCCCCTCTACTCGCTCCTCGCCGTCCCCCTGGCCGCCGCGGCGCCCCGGGGACGCCGGCGCCGGGCCGGCCTGGCCCTGGTGGCGACCGCCCTCGGGGTGCTGCTCCTCTTCGGAGCCCTCGGACACGCGGCCGGCGGCTCCTGGGTGCCGTGGAGCCGCGACGGTCGGCTGTTCACGCCCGGCACCGGCTTCCCGGCGGTGGACATCCCGGTCTCCGGCTGGCCGGCCGACGACGGCGCCCGGGGCCTGGCCGCCTGGCTGCCCGGCGGCGGGGTGCAGTCGACCGCCTCCTGGCGCTTGTGGGGCTGGGATCTCCTGTTCCTCGCCGCCGGCCGGCACTTGGGGCTCCTGCCCTACTTCCTTCCCTTCCTTCTCGGGTTCGTCGCGTTTCGCGGCGAGCGCGGCCGGGGCGCGGCGGTGGCGGCGGTGCTCGCGGCCCTGGTGGCGGTGGTCCTTCTCTGGCCGTTCGACCTGGCCGGTGCGGGGGGAGGTGGCGGAGGGCTCACCCTGGGCAACCTCTTCTTCCTGCCCCTCTTCCCGGCCGTCTGGTTCCTGACCGCGCGTCCGGTGCGTCCGGCCTGGCCCCTGGTGGTGGCGTTCCTCTCGGGCGTCTACCTGTACCCGCTGTGGCTCGCGCCCCGCAGCCTGGCGCTGGATGCTCCGGCCGACCGGGTACCGGTCTCGGCGGCCGCCCGCCGAGTGTTGCCCGAGGAATCGACGCAGCAGACGCTCCCCGGGGTGCGGGACGCGCAGCAGGGAGTGCTCTGGGTACGGCTGCTGTCGCCAGCGGTGACCGAGGGCGCCCGGGGCCGCCTGCGGCTGGAACCGGCCGAGCCCGGGGAGCTGTTCCTGGGGAGCGCGCTGCCGCTGCCCGCCGTGCGCCTCGACTTCGGCCCCGGGGCGCCCACCCAGATCACGGTCTCGGGGGTCGAGCCCGGGGCGACCGTGCTCACCCCCGACGGCGGGGTGCGGTTCGTCTTCGTCCTCGGAAATCCGAGCCGCCGCCACCCCATGTGGTGGACCCGGGGCGATGAGTACCTCTACCATCTGACCGTGACCGCCCCGGAGACGGTGAACGGCAAGCCCCTCGACTTCGAGATCGTGCCGCTGTACAACGGTCCGGCCCCGCCATGAACTGGACCGCCCCCTTCAGTCTCGATCCCGCTCCCACCCCCTCCCGACCGTGTGCTCGTCGCAAGTTGTCTTCGGGCGGCGGGCTCCCGCTGACGTCATGAGCGAGTCGTCCGGGAGCTGGATCCAGGAGATCCGGAAGCGGCTCGCCAGCCCGCCGCCGCTGCGCCTTCCCCCCGGGGAGGCGCGGGACGCGGCGGTGCTCGTGCCCCTCTTCGTCGAGGCGCGGGAGATCTGGACCCTCCTCACCGAGCGCTCCGAGGACCTGCCCCACCACAAGAGCCAGATCGCCTTCCCGGGGGGCGGGCGCGAGCTGGGCGAGGACATGTGGGAGGCGGCCCTGCGCGAGGCCGAGGAGGAGGTGGGCCTCGACCCGGAGAAGGTGCTCCGGTTGGGCGAGCTCGACCAGGCCGACACCCCCTCGGGCTTCCGGATCGTGCCCTGCGTCGGGGCAATTCCCCAGGGCTTCGAGCCCCGGATCAACGAGGCCGAGATCGCCGAGGTCTTCCGCCTGCCGCTCTCGGCGCTTGCCAATCCCCAACTGGTCGAGGACCGGGCGGTGACCCTCGACGGCGTCCAGCGGACGCTGCGCATCTACCACGTGGGCCGGCGCCAGATCTGGGGCCTGACCGCCCGCATCCTCCAGAACCTCCTGCGCCGCGTCGGGCTCGAAGCCGACGACGAGCCCGCCAACCCGCCGGTCTGAGGGACCGCCATGGCCTCGCATCCGGATCCCGCGCCGACGGTGCTCGCCGCCGTCCAGGCGCTGGTGGGCGAGACGGGAGGGCGCTCGGCGCCGGTGCGGTCCGGATCGGACCTCGAGCGCGACCTGGGCCTGGGAAGCCTCGAGCGGGTCGAGCTCCTGACTCGCCTGGAGGACGCGTTCGGGATCGCGCTGCCCGACGAGATGGTCGCCGAGGGCCACACGCCGGGAGATCTGTCGGCGGCGGTGGCGGCGGTCCTGGCGGCTGGAGCGGAGCCTTCTGGTGAACGTGCCGCGACCGCGCTCGCCTGGTCCCCCGAATCGCCTGGCACCTCGAAGGCCGGCCCTGCCGCGGCGGCCTGGGGGCCGCCGCCGGGCGTGCGGACGTTCCTCGATCTCGCCCGCTTTCGGGCCGAGCACGACGAGGCGGAGGTCGGTGTCCACCTCCTGGCGGACGACCTCTCGGCCAGCACCCTCACCTTCGGCGGGCTCTGGCGCCGCGCCCGGGCGGTGGCCGGCGCCCTGGCGGCCCCGGGCGGGGCGGGGGCCGGTCGCCCGCTCGCCCCCGGCGACCGGGTCTGCCTGATCCTGCCCACCGGGCTCGACTTCTTCCCGGCGTTTCTCGGGGTGCTCGCGGCCGGCGGCGTGCCGGTGCCCATCTACCCGCCGGCGCGGCTCGACCAGCTCGAGGCCTACCTCGACCGTCACGCCCGAATCCTCGCCGACGCCGGGGCCACCGCGGTGGTGGCGGACGAGCGACTGCTGCCGGTGGCCCGCCGGTTGGCCTCCCGCGTGGGCCGCTCGGGCGAGGGCCCGCGCTCGGGCCGGATCCGGGTCGATTCGGTCGCCCGTCTCGAGGCCGTGGGAGCCGGAGCCGGCGGCGGTTCCGCCCGGGTGGCGCCGGACGACCTGGCCCTCATCCAGTACACCTCGGGTTCGACCGGCGACCCCAAAGGGGTGGCTCTCTCCCACGCCAATCTCCTCGCCAACATCAGTGCCATCGGCAGGGCGGTCGACCTGGTGCGCGGCGACGCGGTGGTCTCCTGGCTTCCGCTCTACCACGACATGGGGCTGATCGGCGCCTGGCTCACGCCGTTCGTCTACGGCATGCCCATGGTGGTGCTGTCGCCCCTCCAGTTCCTGGCCCGTCCCGAGCGTTGGCTCTGGGCTTTCCACCGTTACCGAGGCACGCTCTCCGCCAGCCCCAACTTCGGCTTCGAGCTGTGCTGCCGGAAGGTGCGCGACGAGCTCCTCGAGGGCCTGGACCTCTCCTCCTGGCGATACGCCATGAACGGCTCCGAGCCGGTCTGGCCCGAGACGGTGGAGCGGTTCGTCGGGCGCTTCGGCCGCTACGGCTTCCGCCGGGAGGCGATGCACACCGCCTACGGTCTGGCCGAGAACTCGGTCGCCCTGACCCTGCCGCCGGTCGGCCGGGGCCCGGTCTACGACCGGCTGGATCGGGACGCCTTCCAGCGCGAGCGCCGCGCGGTGCCGGCAGCGGTCGAGCCGTCGCTCACCTTCGTCTCTTGCGGAGTGCCCCTCGACAACTGCGAGGTCCGGGTGGTCGAGGCGGTGGGCGAAGGCCAAAGTCAGGGCCAGGAGCGGCGCGAGCTACCGGAGCGCTGCGAAGGGCAGGTGGTCTTCCGCAGCCCGAGCGCCATGCAGGGCTACTTCGGCAACCCGGAAGCGACGGCCGCGGTGTGCCACGACGGCTGGATCGACACCGGGGACCTGGGCTACCTCGCCGGCGGCGAGCTCTACCTGACCGGCCGGATCAAGGACGTGGTCATCAAGGGGGGGCGCAAGTACCACCCCCAGGACATCGAGCGCGCCGCCTCCGGCGTCGCCGGCGTGCGCAAGGGGTGCGTGGTCGCCTTCGACCTGCGCGACCCATTGCGCGGCGAGGCGATCGTGGTGGTGGCCGAGACCCGCGAGCCGGCGGCGCGCCACGGCGAGCTCGCCCGCCGGATCTCCGAGGCGGTCACCGCCGCCGTCGGCACCCCCGCCGATCGCGTGGAGCTGGTGGCGCCCGGGAGCCTGCCCAAAACCTCGAGCGGCAAGCTCCGCCGCCGGGAGAGCCGCGCGCGCCTCGCGGCCGGGACCCTCGCGCCGCCCGAGCGCCGGGGAACTCGCCGGGTGGTCGCCGGGCTCGCCGCCCGGGAGGCGGCGGGCCGGATGGGTCGGGGCGCGGGCGCTGCGGGCCGGTGGCTCTTCGGGGTCTTCGCCTGGAACATCGCGGCCCTGATCGTGCTCCCGGCAGCCCTCGTCGGCCTCGCCGTCTACCACCGCCGGAGCTCGGCATGGAGGATCGCCCACCGGGCCCTGCGCCTGGCCGGGCGCCTCACCGGCCTCGGCCCGCGGGTGGTGGGAGAGCTGCCGCCCGGGCCGTTCGTGGCGGTGAGCAACCACGCGAGCTACCTGGACGCCCTGGCCCTCCTCGCCGCCTTCGACCACCCCCTGGCCTTCACCCCCAAGCGGGAGGTCTTCGACTGGCCCGTGGTCGGCCCCTACGTGCGGCGCTTGGGCGCCGTCGCCGTGGACCGGGCCACCGCCGGCGGCCGCCTCGGTGCCCTGGGTGCCGCCTCCGAGGCGCTGGCGGCCGGCGTGCCCCTCCACGTCTTCCCGGAGAGCACCTTCACCGCCGCCGCGGGCCTCCTCCCGTTCCGCCTCGGCGCCTTCCGCCTCGCCGCCGAGCACCGGCTGCCGGTGGTGCCCATCGCCCTGGTCGGCACCCGCCGCGCGCTCCCGGGCGACGCCCGCCTGCCGCGCCCGGGCCGGATCGAGGTCCGCGTCCTCGACCCCATCGATCCACCCCCCGAGAGCGAAGGCTTCCGAGCCCTCGCCACCTACCGCGACCAGGCCCGCGAGGCTCTCGCCAGGGCCGTCGGCGAGCCCCTCCGCGACACCGCCCCCGCGCCGCCCCGGCGGGCGTGAGCTCGCGGGCCCGCTGGCTGGCCTGCCGCCTCGAAGGGCGCCGTCACGCCCAGGAAAGGGAGGGCAGCCCGGCCGTCCTCGTGGCTCTCTGGTCTCGGAGCCGGCCGGGTCCGGTAGACTCTCCCCGAGCTCGACGTTTCAGAGAGTCGTTCGGACCTTTTCAAAGGAGGTCGCCGATGGTGATTCGGAGTATCCGTGTGCTTTCGCTGGCCAAGGTGATGGGCGTGATGTACGCACTGATCGGCTTGCTCATAGGGCTGTTCTTCTCCCTCTTCTCCCTGCTCGGCGCGGCCTTCAGCTCGGCCCTCGACCAGTCGTCGGGCGAGGCGTGGCTCGGCGCGCTATTCGGCGTCGGGGCAGTGATCCTGTTGCCGGTGATCTACGGCTGCCTCGGGTTCCTGGGAGGCCTGATCTCGAGCGCCGTCTACAACCTGGTGGCGCGGCTGGTAGGCGGCATCGAGCTCGAGACCGGGTAGGCCGGGTGCCGCCGCCGCCGAGGCCGCGCCCGGCGGGGTTGCCCTCTCGCTCGGCGCTGAAGCCTGTTCAGTGGATCACCACCGCGAGCTTTCCGCCCGAGTCCACGTGGAAGCCGCTGGTGAAGTGGACGTGGGGGGCCACCATCGTCAGGTTTCCGCCGCTGGCCACGCCGTAAGTCGTTCCGGCCTCGATGGAGTTGCAGGCGGCTTCCTTGGAGATCCCGGTGACCGTGCCGCTCGTGAGCACGAGGTCGGAGACGGAGCACGCCTGGACGCAGGTGTAGATCCCGAAGTCGTCGATGTACCACCCGTAGTCGGAGACCGACGAGTCGGTGCCGATCCGGAACCGGAAGCGGACCGACTGGCCCGCCAGGCTCGTGAGGTCGAGCTGGGTCCCCGTGTAGCCGTAGCTGTCGCCGCAGAAGGCGCTCCGGCCTTCGATGGGGTTGTCGCTCGTCGTCGTCAATACGGCGTCGTAGCCGCGCCCGGCGTCGATCAGGCCGCCGGCGTCGCTCCAGGTCGTACCGCTGTTCGTGCTGTACTCGATCACCCCGCCGTCGTAGTGGATCGATCCGTAGTTATCGAAGCCGTAGGCGTGGTTGAACTGGAGGAACGCGCCGCCCGCCGGGATGGCCACGTTCGACACCATCTCCACGGCCGAGTCGCCCTTGTATTGCCAGTTGTAGCCGAAAAGGTTGCCGTGGCCGCTGGTGGCGTACGGCCCGAGGCAGCAGGCGTTCCAGTGGCCCAGGCCCGCAAACCCCCCGACCGTCGTGATGATGTGCTGGCTCCAGTTCGTGAGGTAGGCCGGATCCCCGTCGCCGTCGCCCGGGAACTCCTCGAAGTCGTCGAAGAACAGATAGGACGGGTTGTCCCACGGGTTGCACAGGGCGGGAGCCGTCGAGGCCGCGCCGGTGCAGGGCCAGGAAGAGCTCATGTTGACCGCGTCGAGGGCCCCCTGGACCGAGGTGCAGTCTCCGCTCGTGATGCCGTCGACGCCCACGAGGTCGTAGCACGACTGGAGCAGAGCGTCGTAGTCGTCCAGGAAGCCGGATGCGGAGAGCAGGTAGACGGTGAGGGCCCGGTACTCGATGTCGCCTGCTTTGGTCAGGCCGATCCCGCTGACCGAGTGGCCGTTGTAGCTGCCGCCGTCCACCATGAGCTCATAGGCGTGGTTGGGCACTCCGCTGTTGGTGTGCACGCCGCCGCCGTCGGTGCCGCTGTCATAGCACTTGAACTCGACGTCGCCGATCTTGCCCGGGTCGCCGTAGACGGTGGGGTCTTCCATGTCCCGGATCGCGCCGCCTGAGATATCTTCCCCGAGGAGCCAGCGCACGGCGGCAGAGTCGTTGCCAGCTCCGTCGGTCAGGTCCACGGTTTCGCCGAAGATGTCGGAGAACGACTCGTTCAGGGCGCCGGACTGCATGTAGTAGAAGAGGCCCGCGGTGCGCTCCGTCACCGCGTGGGTGAGCTCGTGGGCGTCGACGTCGTCGGCCACCGGGAAGCCCTCGCCGTAGACCATCTGGGAGCCGTTCCAGAAAGCGTTGGCGTACGGGCAGCTTCCCTGCCCGAGCGGAGGGCAGTAGCGGACCGTGGAAATCAGCTTGCCCCCGGCGTCGTCGAAGCTGTCGCGACCGTGCTCGGTGAAGTAGTAGTCGTAGGTGTCGCCGGAGTAGTCGTAGGCGGTGTCCACGTCGCTGTCGCCGGTCGCCGGGTCGCCTTCGGTGCGGACGATCGTTCCCACCAGGTCGCCGCGAACACTGTTGGCGTCGTGGATCTCCCGGTCTTTGGCGGTGGTGAGCTGGCTGAAACGCAGCAGCACCGTACCGGTCCGCGCGTCGACCCAGATGTACTCGCGTAGATCGATCCGGCGGGCCTCGATGAACCAGGTGAGGCGAGGCGGGAAGGGCGGGCCGCCGAGGTGGCCGCGGTCAAGGATCTCGAGGCGCGGCACGGAGAGCGTGACGTGGGCCAGGTCGGTGGTTCGGGCCAACGACTCGAGAGCCGACCGACGGCTCGCCTCCGCTGTCAGGGTCGGCACCACGTCGACTCCCGCGAGCCCGGTCACCGTGCGCGAGGCAACTGCCGTCACGCCGCCGTTCACCAGGTGGACCGAGATCTCGCCGCCGGCGACCGGCACGCCCTTCCAGGTCTGCTGATACCGCACGTGCTCCATGCCGAGCGCGTCGGCGCCCGTCGCGCGCTCGACTATCAGGTTCTGCGCACCGCCGGTCAGGCCGAAGAGGGCGCCGTGATCGGCGAGGAAGGAGCGGGCCCGCGCGTCGGGCCCGCCCGCGGCGAGGACCGGAACCGGCGCGTCGCGCTCCGCGGAGAGGAAGCTCACCGTCCCGGTCCGGCGCGAGATCGTGGCCTTGACGGGCGCTCCCGCGAGACGGGAGACCTCGCGCAGGGCCTGCGCCACGGCGGGCCGCGGAGCGGCCGCACCCGAGGCGACGGGCACCGCCGGCGCCGCTTGGGACTGCGCCGGGGCGAGAGGATCCAGGAGGCCGAGCGTGAAGAGGCACAAGGCCAGCGACCATCGGGCGGAAGGCAGGGGCATGGTGGAACTCCTCAGTGTGCTGGTAAGAATCTGGGAGACTATAGCATTGCGGCTCCCCTCGACTCCGCCGCCCGGCCGCCGCCGAGGCTCAGCGCGCGGGTCTTCGACCGGCCAGGCGCCGGGCGCGGCGCGCCAGGGCCCGGACCGGGAGCGGCCAGCGGCGAAGGCGAGCCAGACCGCGGTCGGTGGCTAGCCGCGCCGGGACGAGATCGAAGAGGACTTCCGCCCAACGCGCGGTGACGGCATCGACCGTCACCTCCGCCGCCCGCTCGAAGCCCCGTTCGACCATGGCGCGGTAGAGGGCCGGGCTCTCGCGCAGCCGGTCGATTGCCGCCAGAGCCTCCTCGGCGGACTTGACCTCCACGTAGTCGAGGGGGTCACGCCGGAGCTCCCGGTAGGCCCATTCCGGGCCGAGGACGGCGGGAACTCCCGCGCGCCAGGCGTTGACCAGCTTGGTCGCCGGCTTCGACGTCCAGAGCCGGCGGCGGGGCGGTCGGACGGCGACCACCAGGTCCACCGCCGAGTAGTCGTTCCAGTCGAGGGCCGCCTCGTCGGTGGCGAGGCCGGCGAAGGCCACGGAGTCCGCGCGCCAGGTGAGGCCCCGCCGGGCCAGCGCATCGGTCCAGGTGGCGCCGCGGAAGGGGGCGGCCAGGTTCGCGGCGAACCCCTTGAAGGCCAGGTTCTCGATCCGCTCGCCGCGGGCGGGCTCCCGCGGCACGAGCCCGCCCTGGGGCCAGTGGCGGACGGCGAAGCGCCCGGGCCCCGCCCAGCGGCCGTTCTGGAGGATCTCGAAGTCGGCGATCAACGGCTGCCGGAGGTCGCCGCGCACCCCGATCAGGGCGCAACGAGGCGCGCGCACGCCCTGGGTGGCCAGCGACCGCGCGAGGGCGCGCCGCTGTTTGGCGTGGAAGACGACGAGCCCGTCGGGGGGTACCGTGCCGACCAGCCGAACCGGGTGGCCGGCGGCCCGCAGGTGGAGGAACGTCTTGAGGATCCAGACCCGCTCGCCGCGGACCAGCTCGCGCCAGTCGCGCTCCGGGTCGAGGCGCTCGAGCTCCCCCACAGGCCGGGGATCGTCGAGAAAGAACGCGACCTCGGGTGCCTGTCGGCCGGGCATCGGTATGGGGGGCTCTCCGCGACCGGCAGGCTACCACGGGACGCCCCGGGTGATGCGGGCTTCCGACCGCCCGCTCAGAGCTTGTGAATGAATCTCCGGCCGTCGCGAGGGCGTTCCCGGGCGCCCCTCGCAAGGCGCGCCGACGCAGGCGTAGCGGGGCCTACGTCGAGGAGGCGTAACGCAGCGAGGGGTGATTCGGGGGCGCCCGTAGCAGGCCGGCGATTCATTCACAAGCTCTCAGTCATCGCGCAGGGTCGCCACCGGGGGGCGATCCCGGCGGCGGCTCGCCGGGCTGGAAGCAGACGGCGATTCCCTCACGGGATTTCAGCCGAGCTGCCGGTGGGGGCGTAGGCCGCGCAGCCGCACGACCTGATCGTGGAGCGAGGCGCGGGCGTCCTCGAACAGCGAGTAGAAGATCGGCACGTAGACCATGGTCAGAAAGGTGGAAACGAGCAGGCCACCGATGGCGACGACGGCGAGTGGTGACAGGCGCTCCAGCCCGATGGCCCACTGCAGCGCGATGGGGAGCATGCCCACCGACGTGCCCACGGCGGTCATCAGGATGGGCCGTGTGCGCACTCGCACAGAGCCGACGAGGGCGTCGTGGATACTCTCGCCCCGCTCCCGGGCAGCGGCGATGAAATCGATGAGCAGGATCGAGTTCTTCACCACGATTCCGGCCAGCAGGATCATGCCCATCATCGACGGCATACAGCCGTGCTTGTCGGCGAGGACCATTCCCCACGCCGCTCCGATGAGCGCCAGCGGGATGGCGACCATGATCGTGAGGGGGTGAACCCAGGACTTGAACGCGGGCACCAACGAGAAGTAGAGCAGCACGAGGCCGAGGACGAGCGCCTGGCCGAGGCGCCCGAACGACTCGTCGAGCTGCTGGATCTCGCCCTCGCTCGTGATCGCGTAGCCGCGAGGGAGCTTCAGCCCCCCTAGGGCCTCCTCCACGTCCGCCTGCAGCGCGGTGATCGGCCTGCGGGCACGGTAGGCGTGGATGTCCAGGGTGCGTTGCAGGCCCTGGCGCGTGATCACCGAGGGGGCCCGGCGCTGCTGCAGCGTGCCCAGCGCGGCGAGCGGTACTTGTCCGTGCGGGGTCATGATCGGGTAGGTGGCCAGCTGCTCCATGCTCCGGCGAGCGTCGCCGGGCACCTGGATCCACAGCGGCACCCCGTCCTGGTTGGGTACCCGGAGCACCGAGCCGGGCATGCCACGGACCGCGCCGCCGAGCTGTCCGACGACAGCCGAGGGCGCCACCTGGTAGAGGGCGAGCTTGTCGGGATCCGCGCGAAAGGCGACCTCGACCGAGTCCAGGGTCCACGAGCGAGTGATGGAGGTGGCCCCGCGCAGGTGCTGCCGCAAGCGGCCCTCTACTTCGGCGCCGATGCGGTCGAGAGTGGCCAGGTCCGGCCCCGAGATCATCACGTCGACGGGCGCGCGGATGGTGGACAACGGCGTGGCGCCGAAGTCGAAGACGTCCACGCTGGACAGCCCCGGCAGGCGCCGGAAGCGCGCACGGAGCTCGTCCTCGATCTCCCAGATCGTGGCCTCGCGATGGAAACGGTCCGTGAGGTGAACGGTGATGTTGCCCTGTTGCGGCAGCCGGCCCGCGCCGAAGGAGAGGACGCCGGGCTCGGAGCCGATCACCGACGACACGGAGGTCACCTCGGGGCGGGAGCGGAGGATCGATTCCATGCTTGCGAGAGTCTTCTGTGTGGCCGCGAGCGAGGTGTTGGAGTCGGTCTGGAAGTTGATCTTCACGATGCCCGTGTCCATGGGGGGCATGAGGTTGCGGCCCACCATCGGGATCTGTGCCGCCGACGCCACGAGCAGAACCAGCCCGACGAGGATGAACAGGGCCCGGTGCTCGAGCGCGGTCTCGGTGAGTCGCACGTAGAAGTCGCGGATCGGCTCGACGACGTAGCGGTCGAAGAGGAGCACCACCCGCTCGAAGCGATTGCGACCGGCCTGCGCGGATCGCCGCAAGAGCCACGGCGCGAGCAGCGGGATCACGGTCACCGAGACGACGTACGAGGACGCGAGCGCCACCACCAGCGAGATGGAGAGCGGGCGCAGCACCGTCTGCACGAAGCCGCCGATGAAGATGATCGGTAGCAGCACCATGACGGTGGCGTAGGTGCCCGAGAAGATGGCCAGCATCACCTCCTGGGTTCCACCCGCCACCGCCTCGTGGATGTCGCTGCCGACCTGGCGGTAGTGACGCTCGATGTTCTCGAGCACGACGATGGCGTCGTCGAGCAGCATGCCCACCGCGATGATCACCGCCGTCAGAGTGACCATGTCGAACTCGTACCCGATGAGCCACATCACCGCGAAGGTGAGCAGATAGGTGAAGGGGATGGACACCGCCGCCAGAGTCATGCCTCGCCAGTCGGCCAGGAAGAGGAAGATCACCAGCACGGTCATGATTACCGCGTCGCGGAGGGCGTCGAGCATGTTGCCGACGGAAAGGTTGATGAGCGTTCCCTGGGAATCGGGGATGGAGAAGTCGACGCCGGGGAAGCTGCGCTCGAGGCCGGGCAGGGCGGAGGTCACGGCGGCGATGGTGTCGAGGGCGTGGCCGGAGGTGCCCCGCTGGACGTTTACCGCGATGGCGGCCGCGCCGTCACCGTGGTACGCGCTCTCGGGCTCCATGATGCCGCGCCGAATGGTGGCGACGTCTGCCAGGTGGACGTCGCCGCCGCCGGCGTGGGCGATGACAATGCGGCCCGCGTCGGCCGCTTCCTGGAACTCTCCGGTGCGCTTGAGGAGGAACTGGGATTCGGACGTGATGAGCAGTCCCACCGGCTGGTTCGCGTTGAGCTCCAGCAGGCGCTGGCGCACCAGCGGAGGGGTGAGGCCGTAGCGTTCGAGGCGGTCGCGGTCCAGATCCACGCGGACCACCGGCTGGTGCGCGCCGAACACCTCCACGTTCGCCACCTCGGGAAGCTGCAGGAGGCGCTCCTTGATCTGGTTGTCGGCGATCTGGCGGACCATGGACAGGTCCAGGGGTGAATCGGGCTTGGGCCGCAGCGCCAGGGTGAGCACCGCCGGTGTTGCCGACGACACCTTGAACAGCATCGGAGGGTGGATGCTCGGCGGGAGTCGCGAGGCGACCTTCTGCAGCCCGGTGGCGACGTCGGTGGCTGCCGAGTCCAGCCCCTTGGTGTACTCGAACTCCACGGTCACCGCGGACACCTCGTCCTTGCTCACCGAGGTCACGCGGCGCACCAGGCCGAGGGTGCTGAGCTCCTTCTCGATGGGCCGGCTCACGTCGGCTTCGACGTCCTGCGAGGAAGCGCCCGGGTACACGGTCACCACGGCGATCTGTGGTCGTTCCGAATCGGGGAAGAGATTCACCGGGATCCTGCGATAGCCCACGAACCCCACGACGGCCGCCAGCAGGACCACGGAGGTGATCAGGTGTGGCTTGGCGAGATAGGCGTCTACGAAGCGCATCGCTCTCTCCTTGAGCTCGGTGGCACCCGTTACCTTGCGACGCTCACCGCGGTACCCTCGGCGAGGGTCATGAGCCGCGACGGGCGAGCCTCGACCAGGTCG
This sequence comes from uncultured Acidobacteriota bacterium, assembly GCA_963739795.1. Classification (GTDB taxonomy): domain Bacteria; phylum Acidobacteriota; class Thermoanaerobaculia; order Multivoradales; family DATKCC01; genus CAVUBL01. The sequence continues at coordinate 241,063 of CAVUBL010000008.1, forward strand.
TCGCCCTCGTGGAGGTCGCCGGTGACCACGGCCTGGGTCTCCGACCGGTTGACGATCTCCACCCGCACCGGGTGGACCACGCCGCCGGCGACGCGGAACACCCAATGTCCGTCCTCCCCCTCGAGGAGGGTGTCAGCGGGCACGACGAGGCCGGAGGCGGAGCGGAGGTGGACGTCCACCGCCACCGTGGCGCCGGACACGAACCCCGGCGGAGGGAGCTGTACGTCGGTCTCGATCACCACGAGATGTCGCGGGCCCAGAGCCGGGAAGACGCGGGAGACGGCGGTCTGAAGGCGTGCCTCGGCCAGAGTCAGGGTCACCGGGGTGCCGGCCTTCAGGGCGGGGAGGTCCTCGGGCGGCAACTCGGCTCGGACGCGCACCGTCCCCTGGCGGACGATCTCGAGCAGCGGGCGACCCGGCACGGCGAGATCGCCGGGGTCGACCCGGCGGGCGGACACGACGCCGTCGAAAGGTGCGGCCAGGCGCGTATACCCCAGTCTGGTTCGCGCCTGGTCCAGCGCCCTGTCCGCCACCGCCACCTCGGCGCGGGCGGCTTCGCGGCGCGCCGAGGCAGCGGCCTGCGCCGCGCGAGACCTGTCCCACTGCTCCTGGGCGATGGCCTTCGCCTGGAACAGGACCTGGTCGCTGGCGGTGGACGTCTCCTGGGCCTGGAAGGCGACCTCGGCAGCGGCCATCTGCTCACGAGCCGCGGCGAGCCGGGCCTTGGACTGGCCCACGGAGTCCTCCATCTCCCGCGCATCGAGGACGGCGAGCACGGCGCCGCGGCGTACAACCTCACCCTCCCGCACGTTCACGCTCACCACGTTGGACATCAACCGGGGGGTCACTTCCGTCGTGTCGGCGCCGAGAACGGTGCCGAGGACGTGACGGGTCTGCACCACGTCCCCGCGAGAGACCCTCGCCACCGTCACCACCGGCGCCACCACCTCCACCGTCGGCGCGCTCGCGGAGTCCCGCACGCGCTTGGCGCGGACAGCGACCAGCGCGGCCACGATGAGGACACCGACGACGAGCCATGCGAGCCTTCTCGTTCTCATTGCACTACCTCCTTCTCGACGATGCTGTTCACCCGCTCGGCGGCGGTCACCAGCGAGCCCCGCGCCCGGGCCAGGGCGGCCCGCGCCGACTCCTCGCGAGCGTGGGCTCGGAGGAGGTCCTCCACGGTCCCGGCGCCGTGGTCGAAGCGGATCTGCTCGATGCGCGCCGCTTCCGTACCCGCGGCGACCCGCGCCTGGCTGGCCTCGGCCTGAGCCTGTGCCGCGGAGAGGTCGGACATCGCGGCCTCGAGGTCGGCGAGCGCCCGCAGCCGAGCCGCGTCGACGGCGTGGGCCGCAGCCTGGAGAAGCTCCTTCGCGGCGGCACGCCGGGAGAAGCGTGTGCCGCCGGCGAACAGGGGGACCACGACGCCGGCCGACACCTCCCAGGTGTTCAGAGCGGAATCCAGGGACGGTGCCGCGTGCTCCATGAGGTTGGCGCGCAACGCCACCGTAGGCAGGAAGGCCCCGCGCGCGATGCGCACGCCGTGGTCGGCCTGCTCCATGGCGAGCTGCGCCTGCCGAACGGGCGTGGTGGCGTCCACCAGAGCACGGACCTGGCCCGGTGGCGTGGTCCAGAGGGGATCGGAAGAGGGCAGGGGCGCGAGCTCGAGGGGCGTGGACGGGTCGCGGCCGAGGAGGGCCGCGAGCAGGGCGCCCACGCGCACCCGGTCGCTCGCGGCGCCCGCCCGCTCGGCCCGGGCGCCGTCGAGCTCTTCGATGACTTTGAGGCGGTCGAGGTCGGGCCGCTTCCCGGCGGCCACTGCCATCTCCAGACGCGTCTCGGTGCGCTGGAGGGCTGCCACGAGCTGATCGAGGGCCGCGAGGGAGGCGTCGAGGCTCGCTCCCGCCGCGTACAGCGAGGTGGCGTTGAAGCGGACCTGCCAGCGCGTCCCCGCCGCCAGCGCGGCCACCTTCTCCTGCTCCAGACGGGCTACCGCGATGCGGTTCGAGAGCTGGCCGCCGAGGTAGAGGGGCACTTCCAGCTCGAGCCCGTAGTGGAGCTGGTTGCGGTCGAAGGGCAGCCCGGCGAAGCCCCTCGCGAGCAACTCGCTGGAGATCGGGCGCACGATCTGGTCATCGTTGAAGCGCGAGTCGCGGGCCACCCCGCGGAGGTCGCCCCAGCGCTCCCGGGCGACGGCCCGGGCAGTCTCGGCCGCGGCGGACGTCCGGTGCGCCATGGCCTTCAGGCCCGGATTCTCGGCGACGGCCATCCCCACGGCCTGGTCCAGCGTGAGGTGCAGGGGGGCGGCGGGCGGCGTGTGGCCAGGCTGCCCTGACGCCGCGACGCCGGGGGTGGCCGCGGCGAGGGCGAGTAAGAGCGCGGCGGAGAACGCGGCGGTGTGGATCCGCAGCTCGGTGTTCATGTCCGGTCACCTCCAGGCGCCTTCAAGGCGCCTACGATGAAAGGAATCAGGTTGTCCTCGACGAGGGACTCGGTGCGGCGGTCGGGGAGCAGCCGGTGGCGGATCGCGAGGGCGGCGGGCGCGCCCATGAGCATGAGGGCTGCGCCTTCCGGGGCCGGCTCCGGGGTCAGCTCGCCGCTGGACTGTCCCTCACGGATGACCCCTTCCAGAAGGGAGAGGTAGGCGTGGGCGATGCTCCGCATCCGAGCCAGCAGCACGTCGTCTCCGGATGCCGCGGCCTCGGCGAAGAGCAGGATGGGGAGGCTGTTGTAAGTGAGGACGAGGGTGGTGTGGTGTCGGACCATGGCCTCGAGACGCCCTGCCGAGCCGAGGCTGGCGTCTCCGGCGATGGCGCGCATGGGCTGGACCAGCATGTCCTCCAGGCGGTCCATCAGCCCGAGCACGAGCGTCTGCTTGTTGGAGAAGTGCCGGAACAGAGCGGCTTCGGAGAATCCCACGCGCTCCGCCAGCCGCCGCGTGGTGAGACCCGCGAGGCCCACTTCGCCCACCACTTCGAGGGCACAGTCGATGATCTCCCGCTGCCGAGGAGACAGAGAGGAGCGATCAGTGCCGGCCATGGCAGTCCCCTTGTGCGGGCGCGGGGCCTCGTCCTGAAGGGGGCTGCGGCCGCGGGGTGTGCGGTCGGACTCTCGGCGTGGGGTTAGTGAGTGGTTACTCATGGCGCACATTGTAGACCTCTTCGCGGCATCGTCAACTCCGTGGTTTCACGCCACTCATATAAAGTAACCACAGATAGGCGCTTCTCCATTCCCGAAGTCGACGCTCGGCCGCGGCTTTCGGCATGAGAAGTTAGTGACTGATTACATCTGGTATGCGACGCGCACCTCGAGGCCTCCGGGCCGAGCGGGGCGCGTCGCGTGCGGGATCGGCAGGCTCCATGAGAAGGCTCTCCCTGTCGGACGCGCCCCCTCGTCGGTCAGCTCGTCGGTCAGCTCAGGCCGGGGCCTCCCCGCGCCGGCCCCGCGCACCGCTCAGAGCTTGTGAATGAATCTCCGGCCGCAGTAGGTCGGAGGCTCATTCACAGGCTCTCATCCGAGCTGCTGGTGGAAGCGCAGGCGGGCCAGGGTGAGGATGACCAGGCCGAGGACCAGGAGGGCCGCGACCTGCGGCCAGAGCGTGGCGATCCCCACGCCCTTCAGGAAGACCCCGCGCAGGATCACCACGAAGTAGCGCAGCGGCACCACGTAGGTGGCGAGCTGGAAGATCCACGGCATGTTCTGGATGGGGAAGATGAACCCCGACAGATAGATCTGCGGCAGCATGAAGACGAAGGCGGCCAGCATCATGGCCTGCTGCTGGGTCGACGACAGGGTGGAGACCAGGAGCCCGAGGCCCAGGGTGCAGAGCATGAATGGCACGACCAGGACCAGGAGGAGCGCCAGCGAGCCGCGGAGCGGCACGTCGAACCAGAACAGCACCACGGGCAGGGCGGTGAGGATCTCCACGAAGCCGACCAGGGCGTAGGGCACGAGCTTGCCGACGATGAGCTGCACCGGCCTCAAGGGCGTCACCAGGAGCTGCTCCATGGTCCCCACCTCGCGCTCGCGCACCAGAGCCATGGCCGTGAGCATCATGGTCATCACCATGCTGATCATCGCCAGGACCCCCGGCACCATGAAGTTGCGAGACAGCAGGTCCGGGTTGTAGAGCACCTTCGGGCGGAGCTCCACCTGGGGGCGAACGCCGCCTTTGACCGACTCGGTCTGGAGGGCGGACAGGGCGTAGCCCAGGCCGGTCGTGCCGGCCATGGCGTCGGAGCCGTCGGCGAGCACCTGCACCGGGCCGGGCCGCCCCCCGAGGCGGTCGGCCTGGAAGCCCGCGGGGATGGTGAGGGCGATGCGGGCCACTCCCGCCTCGAGGAGCGGGTCGAGACCGTCCTGGGAGCTGACCCGGGCCACCTCACGGAAGTAGGTGGAGCTGGTCAGGTGGTCGACCAGGTCGCGGCTCGCCGCCGTGTGATCGAGGTCGCAGACCGCCAGCTCGACCTGCTTGATGTCGGTGGTGGCGGCGTAGCCCAGGATCAGGAGCTGGAGGATCGGCGCGATGAAGAGGATCGGGAGGATCTTCGGGTCACGCTTGAGCTGCAGCAGCTCCTTGACGAGGAGGTTGAGGAGTGAGCGCATGTCAGAGGCTCCGGATCGTGCGGACGGTGGCGAGGGCGAGGACGAGGGCGGCGAACGCCGCGAGCTCGACGGCGTCGGGCCACCAGACGGCGGGCCCCGCCCCCTTGAGGATGATCTCGCGCAGGGCGACCAGGAAGTAGCGGGCCGGAACGATCAGGCTCACCACCTGGATCGCCTTGGGCATGGAGGAGATGGGGAAGACGAAGCCCGACAGGAGGAGCGTCGGCAACATGGTGGAGAGCAGCCCCATCTGGAAGGCGACCTGCTGGGTGTCGGCGATGGTGGAGAGGAGCACCCCCCAACCCAGGCCGCCCAGCAGGAAGAGGAGCGTCACCACCGCGAGCCAGAACAGCGAGCCGTGGAGGGGCACGCCGAACAGGGCCCAGGCGAGGGCCAGCGAGCCGGCGGCGGAGACTGACGCGAGCAGCAGGTAGGGGAGGGTCTTGCCCAGCAGCAGCTCCACGGCGAGGAGCGGCGTGGCGCGCAGCGACTCCATGGTGCCGCGCTCCTTCTCCCGCACTACCGCCAGGGCGGTGGCGATGACCGCCGTGATCATGAGAATGAAGGCGACCAGGCCCGGCACCAGGAAGCGGGACGAGGAGAGGTCCGGGTTGTACCAGACCAGGGGCAGCGGCGCGATGGGCCCCTCGCCGCCGGGACGGCGCAGGACCGGCGAGATCGAGCCGACGATCTGGCGCGCGTAGCCGAGGATGGTGGTGGCGGTCTGGGAGTCGGCGCCGTCGAGGACGAACTGGAGGTTGGTCTCGCGGCCGGCCGCGAGGTCCGCTCCGTAGCGGCTGGGGATCACCACCGCCGCCTGAGTGCGGCCGCTGTCGAAGAGCTCGTCGAGCCCCCGCGGATCGTGCCCCTGGTGCTCCAGGTCGAAGTAGCCGCTCTCGAGGAACGCCTGCGCCACGGTCCGGGACGCCTGGGTGTTGTCCTGGTCGATCACCGTCAGACGGATGTGCTGGACGTCGAAGGAGAGGGCGAAGCCGTAGAGGAGCAGCAGTACCAGCGGCATGCCCATGAGCGTCAGGGTGGAGCGCAGGTCGCGCCGGAGCTGGAGCAGCTCCTTGATGGCCACGGCGAGGGTGCGGCGGATCACGATGCACCTCCCGCGGCCGCCGCCGTGGGGACGGCGCTCTCGGCCTCGGCTTCCCGGATGCTGCGCAGGAAGACGTCCTCGAGGGAGGGCACGATGGGCCGCGCCTCGACCGGCCCGAAGCCCTGGCCCTCGAGGCCCTCGCGCACCGGGCCGATCTGGTCCGGCGAGTCGAGGACGGCGTGGAGGGTGTCGCCGAACAGCGCCACCTCGGTCACTCCGGGCATCCCCTCGAGCACCGGCAGGGCGCGGGCCGAGCGGGGGCACGAGATCTCCACCACGCTGCCCTCGGGGAAGGTGCTCTTCAGGGCCGGGATGGTGTCCAGCCCGATGAGGCGGCCGGCGTGCATCAGGGCGACCCGGTGACAGCGCTCCGCCTCGTCCATGTAATGGGTGGTCACGAAGACGGTCGTGCCGCCGGCCGCCAGCTCGTCGATCAGGTCCCAGAACCGGCGCCGGGCCGCCGGGTCGACGCCGCCTGTGGGCTCGTCGAGGAACACCACCGGCGGTTCGTGGAGGAGCGCGGCGCCCAGGGCTAGGCGCTGCCGGTAGCCCCCCGGCAGGTCCCGGACCAGGACGTCCTCCTGGTCCTCGAGGTCGGCGGTCTCCACCGCCCAGCGCTCGCGCTCGGCGATGCGCCGGCCGAAGAGGCCGTAGGTGCCGCCCCAGAAGCGCAGGTTCTCGGCTACCGTCAGGTCGGAGTAGAGGGAGAACTTCTGCGACATGTAGCCCACGCGGCGCTTGATCTGCTGCGCCTCGGTGGCGACGTCGAAGCCGGCGACCGAGGCGCTCCCGCCGCTAGGGGCGAGCAGGCCGCAGAGCATCCGGATGGTGGTGGTCTTGCCGGCGCCGTTCGAGCCGAGGAAGCCGAAGACCTCGCCGCGCTCGACCTGGAAGCTCACCCGGTCGACGGCGGTGAAGTCCCCGAAGGTGCGGGTCAGGTGGTCGGCCTGGACGATGATGTCGCTCATCGGCCCACCGCCCAGTCGAGGCGGGCCTGGGCCATCCACGCCCCGGTCCGGGTCTCGACCTGCTGGGTCTCGGCCGCGGTCAGGTCGGCCTGGGCGTCGAGGACGTCGGCAGTGGTGGAGAGCCCCGCTTCGTAGCGGTTCTGCTCGGCGGTGAGGCGGGCCGCGGCGGCCTTGCGGGCGGCGTCGGCGGCCTCCACCGCAGCCCGGGCCGAGGTCAGCGCCAGGCGTGCCCGCTCCACGTCCAGGTCGACCCGGCGCCGGGCGTCGGCGAGCTCCTCGGCCAGGGCGCCCCGCCGCGCCTTGGCGGCGGCGACCTCGGCCGCGGTCCGGCCCCCGTCCCACAGCGACCATCGGGCCGACACTCCGACGCTCCAGGAGTCGTTCCACTGGTCGGCGAGGGGGAGGTAGCGCATGTTGGGGCGTGCCAGGGTCCAGCCCGCGGAGGCGCCCACGGTGGGCCGCGCCGCGGCCCGGGCCACGTCCTCCCGAGCCGCCGAGGCGCCGACCCGGGCCTCCAGCACGGCGACCTCGGGGCGGGCGTCCAGGGCTCCCGATTGGAGGGCCGGCAGGGGGGCCGGCTCCGGCGGCAGCGCCTGCGGCATGGCGTCGGCCAGCTCGATCTCGGTGCCCGCCGGCTCGTCGAGGAGAGAGCGCAGCTCGGCCATGCGCTCGTCGGCGTCGGTCCGGGCCCGGATCACCGCCAGGCGGGCGGAGGCGGTCCGGGCCTCGGCCGCCAGCACGTCGGCGTCCACCGCCATGCCTGCCTTGCGCAGCGAGCGGGCGTCGGCGAGGAGCTTTTCGGCCCGCTTCTGCTGGCTGAGGGCCGCGTCCACGTCGGCCCGGGCGGCGGCGGCCCGCCAGTAGGCGAGGCGGGCCTGGAGGGCGACCTCGGAACGGGTCCTTCCCGCGTCGGCCTTGGAGGCGTCGAGCTCTTGGCGCGAGGCCCGACGCGAGGCGGCCACGCGGCCGCCGGTGTAGAGGGGCTGGTCGACACCGAGGGTCAGGCCGTAGGCGGTGCGGATGTCGGGGAAGATCGTCCTGGGGGCGCCGCCGGGGCCCAGGGGCACGGTGAGCTCGGGCACGGAGCTCCGCTCCTCGGCGGAGGCCGAGGCGAAGACGGTGGGCCGGCGGGCGGCGTCGGCGGCGGCGACCTGGGAGTGGGCCCCGGCCACGCGCTCGTCGGCGGCGCCGGCGCCGTGGGACACCTCGACGGCGCGCCGGGCGGCGGCCTCGGCGTCGAGGCGCAGGGTGGCGGGCTCACTCTGGGCGCGGGCGGCGGGAGCCGCGAGGAGCACGGAGAGGAGGGCGGCCGGCAGGACGGCCGCGAGGAGCCGCGGAGCCGCCGGCCTGCGGCGGAGTGAGGATGGACGGGTCATACGGCCTCCCTTGGGGAGCGGGGTGAATCGTTCGCGGTGAGATAGAGGAACGTGTCTTCGAGGCCGGCGTGGATCTCGCGCACCCCGTCGGCGTGGATGTCGGCGGCGGCGAGGGCCCGCCGCACCGCCGCCACGGGATCGTCGACCCCTTCGAGGCGGGCGTGGACCGAGGCGCCGAAGACCGTGACGTCGGCGGCGCCGGGAAGCCCTTCGAGGGTTTGGACGACGGCCTCGCGCGGCCCGCCGCTCACCTCCACCATGCGCCCCGGGAGGCGCCCGGGGATCTCCCGCGGCGGCGCGTCGGCGAGCTTGCCGCCGTGGTCCATGAGCACCACCCGGGAGCAGCGCTCGGCCTCGTCGAGGTAGGGGGTGGCGACGACCAGGGTGAGGCCCTCGGCGACGAGCTCGCCCAGGAAGCGCCACAGCTCGCGGCGGGTCACCGGGTCGACGCCGGTGGTGGGCTCGTCGAGGAGCAGCACCTCGGGCGAGTGGATGAGGGTGCAGGCCAGGGCCAGCTTCTGCTTCATGCCGCCGGAGAGCTGGTCGGCCAGGCGGGAGCGGAAGCGCAGGAGCTCGACCCGGCGCAGGAGCTCGTCGCGGCGCCGGTGCCAGTCCTCGACGGAGTACATGAGGGCGAAGAACTGGATGTTCTCGTCCACCGTCAGGTCGCCGTAGAGGGCGAAGCGCTGGGCCAGGTACCCGACGCGCTGGTGGAGGGCGCGGCGGTGGGCCCAGATGGGCAGCCCGAAGGCGAGGGCCGCGCCGCCGCTCGGCCGCAGCAGGCCGGCCAGGACCCGCAGGGTCGAGGTCTTGCCAGCGCCGTCGGGTCCGATCAGGCCGACCACCTCGCCCTCGCGGGCCTCGAGGTCGAGGCTCCGGACCGCCTCGGTCTCGCCGTAGCGCACCTGGAGACCGTCCAGGCGGAGGAGGGCGGAGTCGCTCATCCCTGGCTCCCCTGGCTCCCCTGGCTTCCGGCGGCGGGAGCCCCGAAGTAGGCGTCGGCGGGCATCCCCGGCTTGAAGACGCCGTCCGGGTTGGGCAGCGCCACCTTGACCTTGAACACCAGCTTGGCCCGCTCCTCGGGCGTCTGCACGTTCTTGGGCGTGAACTCGGCCACCGACGAGATGAAGGAGACCTTGCCCTCGAACGGCTTGTCCTGGCCGTCGACCCGCACGGTGACGCGGTCGCCCAGGTGGATGTTGGCGAGCTGCGGCTCGCCCACGTAGGCGTTGAGCCAGGGGTGGGCGAGATCGGTCAGCACGCAGATCGGAGCGCCGGGGGCGAGCACCTCGCCCGGCTCGGAGATCCGGTCGGTGATCACGCCGGCGCGCGGTGCCGTGACGGTGGCCTCGCGGATGCGCTCCTCGACGGCGGCCACGGCCGCTTCGGCGGCGGCGCGCTGGGCCCGGGCGCTCTCGATCTCCTCGCGCCTCGGTCCGGCGGTGAGCTTGTCGAGCTGGGCCTTGAGGGCCGAGGTCCGGCGCGTCGCCACCTGGAGGCGGGTCTCGGCGTCGTCCTTCGACTTCTCGGTGGCGGTGCCCTGCTCGGCCAGGCCCTTCAGGCGGTCGAAGTCCCGCTGGGCGTTGTCGAGCTCGGCCTGGGCCTGGGCGAGCTGCTGCTCGGCGCGGTCGAGGTCCTCGATCCGGGTGCCCGAGAGGAGCAGGCGGAGCTGAGCGTCGGCCGCCTGCGACTGGGCCCGGGCCCGGGCCAGCTCGTGCTCGGCGTCGGCGGTGTCCAGGTGGGCGACGAGGCCGCCGGCGGCGACCTGGTCGCCCTCCTGGAGAGGCGCGGCGAGGAGGCGGCCACCGACCTTGGCGGCGAGGCGGACCTGGGTCGCCTCGATGTGGCCGGAGGCGTGGATGCGGCCATCGTTTCCGTCGCCGCGGCAGCCGGACGCGGCGAGGACGACGAGGACACCGAGGGCGAGATAGACGTGAGAGGGGAGGGTGAGCTTGCGCCAGCTCATGATGGGTCTCCTTGCAGGGTGATTCCGTGGAGGATGATGTCGCTCGCCGAGCGGGCGATGTCGGTCAGGTTGAAGTCGGTGCCGGGGCCCTCGACTCCGAGCTCTTCGAGGCGTCCGAGGAGCCGGACGCCGTTGGCGGCCAGGAAGACTCCGCCGACCACCAGGATGTGCGTGACGAGGGGGTCGACGTCGCGCCGGAAGACGCCGTGAGCGCGCCCGTCCTCGACCACCTGGCGGGTCATGGCGATGAACCCGGCCATACCGGCGAGCACCTCGCGAGGCAGGTGTGGGGCTCCCCCCGCGATCTCCCGCAGCATGATCTGGGGAAACGGGGGGTGGGCGAAAGCGGTGCTGGCGAAGGCCGCCTGGAGGCCGGCGAGGCGCTCGGCGGGCCCGCCATCGCTCTCCACCGCTCGAGCCAGGCGTCCGGACAGGTCCCGGAAGTAGGCGTCCAGCACACGGCGGTAGAGCTCGGCCTTGTCGCCCACGTGGTAGTAGAGCATCGCCTTGTTGACGCCGGCCCGGCGTGCGATCTCGTCCACCCGTGCGCCGGCATAACCCTGCTCGGCAAAGACCTCGCCGGCGGCGGCCAGGATCTTCTCGGTCGGGCTGGCGGCGGGGGGCTCGGGAGCGTTCGGCATGGGTTCCTTTCTGGGTCGTCGGAAGTGACCGACCAGTTGGTTCAACCGACTGGTTGGTTATATCGAGCGGTCGAGGGTGCTGTCAACCCCCTCCCGTCGGCCCCGGGACCTGAGGCTTCGCCCTCCGGGCGAGCCGGGTGCCGGAGCCTCGGCCCACCGATATGCAAGGTACCTGTATGGATCTGACGCAGGAGAGCCCTACGGCCCGTTCGCTGCAACGGGGCTCGCAGACTCCTAACCTCGAAGATTCACGAGACGGCGGAGCAAGAGGCGCTCCGACGGATGGCTGAGGTTCCAGGCCGCCACCGCCCGTGAGCTGTGGCCCGGTGAGATTCCGCCGGGCCGTATGCTCGGGCTGGGCGAGCCGGAGCCCTACGGATACAGCACGCCGAAGATCGCGCCGGTGGCGAGGCCGTAGATCAGGCCGTCCACGAGGTGCTTGACGACGTGGGACCAGGGCCGCCCCATCCAGATCCCCTCCTGGACGGTGGACCAGCAGTAGGCCAGCCAGGCCACGGTCGAGGCGACCTGGAAGACCAGGACGAAGCCCACGCCGTGCGGGATCGTCCGCGAGACCACGTAAGCCACCGTGGTGCTCACGACCAGTGCCCAGACGAACCACTGGGCCATGTTTTTGGCCATCCGAGGCAGGCCGCTGGGCACGACGGTGAGAAAGGCCACCGGCCCGTCCTCCAGCTTCTTCTGATACGCCGGGTCCTCCAACGCCTTGTGGTCCGCCATGAAGGGGACCGTGTAGCTCCCCGGCGCCGCGCCCCGGAGCGCCGCGCGCGTCGCCTCCTCGTCGGGCAGGGGCCGGAAGTCCTTCTTGTGCCAGGGCAGCATCATCCACACCAGCGCGCTCAGGACGAACGCGGCGACCGCAGAGAGCACGATCGGCAGCCACAGGGAGACCAGTGAGACCATGTCCTCCTCCTTTCGTCGGGTTTCCGGAAAGTTGGAGGATTCTACCCGTTCGGCCCGGAGGCGGAGCTTCCCTACCCCGTCTCGTGAAGCGTCCGGGCTAGACTCAGTGACGGCAACCGGTGCTCTTGCGGCAGCCCGCGAACGAGCCACCCAAGACTGGAGACCCTATGATCGAACCCTACGCCACCGAGTTTCACCGCTACCGCCGGATCGCCGAGAAGGCCCTCGAGCAGGTGCCGGACGAGGCGCTCAACCGGGTGCCCGGACTCGACGGCAACTCCCTCGCCATGCTGGTGCGACACCTCTCGGGGAACTTGCTGTCGCGGTTCACCGACTTCCTCACCTCCGACGGCGAAAAGCCCTGGCGCCGGCGGGACGAGGAGTTCGAGGAACGTCCCTACACGCGGGCCGAGGTCGACGAGATGTGGCGGCGCGGGTGGGAGGTGCTGGACGGAGCGCTCGAGAGCGTGACCGAAGCCGATCTCTTGCGCGAGGTCACGATCCGCGGCCAGGCCCTCCGGGTCGACGCCGCCCTCGCCCGCTCCCTCGCCCACCTCGCCTACCACGTCGGCCAGATGGTCCTCATCGCCCGCCGGGAGCAGGGGAGCGACTGGCGCTGGATCAGCATCCCCAAGGGCCAGTCCGAGCAGTACAACCGCAAGCCCACCAAGGAGCGCGGCCCGGCGTGACGGCCGCCGGTCGTCCTCACGGCCTGGCGGGACCACTAGATGTTTGCCGCGTGATGGCCTGGACTTCACAGTCACTGTGCGAAGATCTGGCCCGCGATCTTCTGGTACTTTTTCGGGTCCCTGAGCTGCTTCTCGTACTTCTCTCCCTCGAGCTTCAGGCGCAACGGGTTCATGCCGCGGGTCTTGGTCATGTACTCGGCCGCCTTCCGGATGAGCTCGTCCTCGGAGAGGCCGTGGACCCGCACGAGGAGGCCGAGGGCGTTGAGCCATGCCTGGGCGAGGAGTTGCGCTTCGAGCTCGTCCTGGACCTGTCCGACGGCTGACACGAGGAACCCGAACCCCAGGATCGCCTTCGCGAAACGGCGGTTGAACGTCTCCATGCTCATCTGTTGCATGACCGACTTCGCGAAGGTTTTCTGGTCGAAGTTCCCGAGCATCTGCCCTTTTCCGTCGAGTTTCTCCGCGAACGTCACCTTCGGTTTCCAGGGGTAGGGGATCGTGGCCTTCGCCTCTCGAATGAAGCCGTGATTCTTGAGGAAGGTCTGCGCCACCTGCCTCACGGCCGGGTCCTCCTGGCCATAGAGCACCACGAAGCCCTTGGACCTTCCGTAGGCGTCGAGGAGGCCCGAGCACATGAAACAGGGCTCCAGGCTGGTGTACAGGCGGCAGTTGTCGGGCAACAACGGCTTGGTGTACGTCTTCTGGAGGAGCTTGATGGTCGAGACCTCCGCGTGAAACGTGGCGGAGAAGTCGACGCCCCAGCTCAGGATCTCGCCACGCTCGCTGGCGAGGATCGCACCGACCTTCTGATGTTCGCCGCTCTTGCCCAACGGGGCGGCGAGCTTCGCCGCCAGTCCGTACGTGGCGAGCCCGAAGATCGAGTCGAAGAGGACTTTGCTCGGTCCCGAGAGCGTGCCGTAGGTCTTGGAGACGCCGATGTCTCCGAGGAGCTCGAAAGACGGAGAGCCGTTGGTACCCACCGAGTAGCTCACCACGCCGAAGCGGCATTGCACGGACCGCTCGGTCTGCTTGGGAACGTTCAAGAGTTCCGCGATGTCGACCTCCTGCTTCGAGGCGATGAGAAAGCTGTCGCCGTCGAGGGTGATGGCGGGCGGCTTCTTCGTGAGTTTCGCGCCGGACAGCCGGCTCCAGGCACTGAAGAACGACGGGAAGTACCCTCCGTTCTTCCCCGATGGATAGCCGTGGACCGCCTTGACGTTCAGGCAGCCGGCGGCGAGCTTCGTGGGTCGGGCTTCGATCACGCTTGCCACCACCCCACCGAGATCGGGGAAGAACAGCCGAGGATCGCCATTCTGGCCGCTCTGCTTGACCTGCTCGATGAAGATGCCGAGATCGGAGGGACCGGGCCGAGCCGTGGAGTAGATGTGCGGATCGGTGAGGACGTCCCAGCTCATCCCTTGAAAGAGATGCTGGATCAGGTTGACGACGGCGGTGTGCCCCGGGTACCTGCCCGACTCGTCGCAGGCGAGGAAGATGTTCCCCGCCGTCTTCTTGTGCCGGGCCGCCAGCAGGGCGACCTCCTTCCCGGTCTTCGACTTGAACGCGAAGGCCAGGGCCATCATCACGTGGTGGACGGTGAGGTCGGCCATGGGCGGCGAGTGGGGGCTGAGAGTCCCTAGAGTACGGAGTGCGGCGCGGGCGTGTCCTCTTGGCAGCGGAGAGCCTCCGGTGGAGCCGCGTTCAGGTCGGCCGGAGGATTCCGCGGCCCATCATGCCGTCGACCCACTGGCGCTGGTTCGGTTCGAGCTGCTGGTAGCCGACGCCCCAGCGCGTGGCCGAGAGCACCTCCTGCTCTCCGAGCGCCCCGAGGACTCGGTACTTCTGGTCCTGCGTCAGGTTCTCATAGGTCCGACGGAAGAGCTTCTTCGCCACGTAGTCCGTCGGGTCCCAGTTCAGCCGCTTCTGGGCCCTCGCCTCCAGGAATCCCCGGAGCAGGGGATACTGGCCGGGATCGAGCTGGCCCGCGAGGAACTCACCGAAGTGCTCGGGACAGCGGAAATCCTGCGCCGAGTCCGCCCGGACGGCGATCGTGTTTCCCCCGTTGTGGCGGTCCCGGTCGCAGAGCACCTGCCAGAGGTCGACCCAGTCGGCGCCGTGAACCGGCGGATCGAGCTCGGAGACGTAGTCCTCGCTCCCGCATCGCTTGAAGACCCGGACCGCAGTCCCCCTTGGGCCGAGGGCACCGCTTTGCGCCAGGACGTACCACTGGATGCGGTGGGTGAACTCGCCGTGGGCGCCGGGGACCCCGGGGTCCTTCCAGTGGCGGCCGAGGGCGAGCTGGGCCCGGAAGTTCTCCGGGGAGACCACGGAGACGTAGAGCTGGGCCTTGTTGGAGGTCAAGATCCCGACGTTGAAGCTGAACCCCTCGTCTCTCTCGACCCGGGTGAGCTCCTTTGAGAGAAGGTGCGAGTAGGTCTGGTTCTTCTCGACGCCGCCTCCGAGCCGCTGGTTCCAGTAGTCGCGGGCCGCCTGCCGGTGCAGGTCCATGTTCGGTTGGGGCGAGAAGGGGCCGAAGGGCCTCAGCCGGCTCTCGAGAGAGCGCTGAAGGGCGGCCTCGAGACGCTGCAACCCCTGGACGAAATCGACGTTGTCCATACCCTGGCCGAGGACGTACCCCACCTCGACCATCCGAAGGTACAGGGGGTCTTCATTGATGCCGGGAAAGAAGTGAACCAGCTCCTCCTGCACGTCGGGTCGCGTCACGGGCATGGAAAGGCCCTCCTCTCGGGGGCCGAGGCTCTCGGCGGGAAGTTCAAGCACCGAAGTTATCACGGGGACGCTGCGGCGATCGGTGACCGGAGGTGGAGTACTCTCCCCGACGGAGGAGCGCGACCCATGTCCCACACCGTCCACAGCCTGCACCACGTCACCGCCATCGCCGGCGATCCCCAAGAGAACCTGGACTTCTACGTCGGCGTGATGGGCCTGCGGTTGGTCAAGCGCAGCGTCAACCAGGACGCCCCGGACACCTACCACCTCTTCTACGCCGACGGCGCCGGCACGCCGGGCACCGACCTCACCTTCTTCCCCTGGCCGCGAATGGGCCGCTCGCGCCGCGGCGTCGGGCCTCGCCGTCGAGGTGGCGTTCGGCGTGCCCCCGGGGAGCCTCGGGTACTGGCGGGAGCGTCTGGCGAGCCGCGAGGTCGAGATCGAGGCGGCGACCGAGCGCTTCGGCGAGGCGACCCTGCCCCTGCGCGACCCTCACGGCCTGCCCCTGGCCCTGATCGAGACCGACACCGAGCGCCCCTGGGTGCCCTGGGAGGGAAGCCCGGTGCCGGTGGAGCACCAGCTCCGGGGGATGCACTCGGTGCGCCTCTGGGAACGGGATCTCGCGGCCACCCGCGGCCTTCTCACCGAGGTCCTGGGCTTCGTCGCGCCGGCGCCGAGGACGGATGGCACCGCTTCGCCGTCGAGGGGGGCGGCTCCGGGCGGTTCTGCGACGTCAAGGAGCTCACCGGCGAACGGCGAGGGGCGTGGGGCACGGGGGGATCCACCACGTGGCCTGGCGGGTCGAGGACACCGGCGAGGAGATGGCGGTGCGCGCCGACATCGAGGCCTTCGGCCTCTACCCGACGCCCCAGATCGACCGCTTCTGGTTCCGCTCGGTCTACTTCAAGGAGCCGGGAGGCGTGCTCTTCGAGCTGGCGACCGCCGGCCCCGGCTTCGGCCGCGACGAGCACCTCGAGCACCTGGGCGAGACCCTGATTCTGCCGCCCTGGCTGGAGGAGGACCGGCAAGCGATCGAGGCCGGCCTGCCGCCACTCGAGCTCCCGGCGGTCGCCGGGAGCTGATCCCGAAAACCGGCTCCCTTGACGGCCCGAACAATTTCCTCGACAATGTCGACATGCCGCGGGAGCGCTTCCTCGGGGAGTTCGAGCAGATGGTGCTGCTGGCCGTCGCGCGGCTCGGCGACGAGGCGTACGGCGCCAGCGTGTTCGACGAGCTCGAGCGGCGGACCGGTCGCACGGCCTCGCGGGGCGGCCTCTACGTCACCATCGACCGGCTGGTGGAGAAGGGGCTCCTCGAGGCGCGGATGAGCGATCCGATCCCGGAGCGCGGCGGCCGGGCGCGGCGGATGCTCCGAGTCAGCGCCCAGGGACGCGCCGAGCTCCGCCGGTCCCACGAAGCCCTCGAGAGCCTGTGGCAGGGTCTCGAGGCCGTCCTGGGGAAGGGATGACGCCGGCGCCTCGAGACCGCCCGCGCGGCGGCGCCACGGGACCGCCGGCCGCGTGCCCGCCGCGCTGGGCCGAACGGCTCCTCGCTCTCTGCCTGCCCGCCGGCGAGGTCGCCGAGAGCGTGCTCGGAGACCTCCACGAGGCCTGGGCGGCGCGCGCGACGAGGGGCCGCCTCGCGGCGGCGCTCTGGTACTGGCGGCAGGTCCCCGGCGTCGCCTGCCGTTACCTCGCACGTCCTCGCACTCGCCGCCTGGCCCGGCCGGCGACCGCGCCCTCCCCGCAGTGCCAGCGGGCCCGACGAACAGGAGATCTCCCAGTGACCTCGATCCTCCACGACTTCCGCCTGGCCCTGCGCGGCTTCCGCCGGCGCCCGGGGTTCACCCTGGCCGCCGTCGCCTCCCTGGCCCTCGGGATCGGCGCCAGCACCGCGATCTTCGCCGTCGTCTACGGTGTGCTCCTGCGCCCGCTCCCGTTCGCGGACCCGGACCGGCTGATGACCGTCACGCCGCGCTTCGAGGGCCCCGGCGGGTTCGAGCCCGGCGCGTGGTCCTACCCCTACTTCGAAGCCTTCCGGGACGCCCAGGAGAGCTTCTCGGCGGTCGCGGCCTACGCGCCCGCCGCCTTCAACCTGGGCGGCGAGGGGGGAGGGGGAGACGTGCCGCCGGAGCGGGTTCACGGCGAGTACGTCTCGGCCGAGTACTTCCCCGTCCTGGGCGTCGCCCCCGCCGTCGGGCGCACCTTCACCGAAGCCGAGGACCGGACGACCGGCTCGCCCCCCGTGACGGTGCTTGGCTACGACCTCTGGCGGCGCCGCTTCGGCGGCGATCCGTCGGCCGTCGGCCGGCAGATCGTGGTGGACGGCCTCGCGGTTCGCGTCGTCGGGGTCATGCCGGCCGGCTTCGCCGGCCTTCCGGGCCGCACCGAGGTCTGGCTGCCCATGTCGGCAGTGCCGCGGCTCGTCTTCGCCCGCAAGCTGGCGCTACCCTTCTCCTTTTGGCACCAGGTGGTGGCGCGGCGCTCGCCGGACAGGACGCCCGAGGCCATCGCGGCCGCCCTGGAGACGACCGCCGCCCGCGTCACCGCCGGCGCCCCGGCTCCCGACTGGGCCCCGGGCGCCCACCTGGCCTTCGCCGCCCGGGCGACTCGGGACCTGCGGGTGGCCCCGGGCCTCGAGTCGCGCCTGCTGCTGCTTCTCGGCACCGTGGTCCTCGTGCTCCTGGTCGCCTGCGCCAACGTCGCCAACCTGCTCCTCTCGCGCGGCGTCGGACGGCGCCGGGAGTTCGGAGTGCGGGCGGCCCTGGGCGCCGATGGCGGCCGGTTGGCGCGCCAGCTCCTGGTCGAGGCCGTCGCTCTCGCCGCGGCGGGAGCCGCGGGGGGGTGGGCGCTGGCGTGGGCCGGTGTCCAGGCGTTGAAGGCGCTACAGCCGGCCTCGGCCGCCGGCGAGTGGGCGCTGTTCTCCGCCCGCTCGGCACTCGGCGACGTGCGCCTCGATCCACGGGTTCTGCTCTTCGGTCTCGGCGCCACCCTCGCCACCGCAATGCTGGTGGGAGCGGCGTCCGCCTTCCAGGCCCGGCGGGAAGGCCGGGGCGGGGCGCTCGGGCGTAGCGGCGGCGCGGCGGTGAGAGCCCTCGGCCTGCGGCGGTTCTCGGCCCGCGGCGCGCTGGTCGTCGTGCAGGTCCTCTTCGCCACCGTTCTCCTTGCCTCGTCGGCGTTGATGCTCCGGAGCTTCCGCGAGGTGCTCGCCCGCGACCCGGGCTTCGATCCCGCCGGCGTCCTGACGGCGCAGCTCCGGCTGCCACGGGCCACCTACGGGTCGGAGGCCGACCAGACCGCCGCCTGGCAAGCCATCCTCGACGGGATCGGCTCCCTTCCCGGGGTCGAGGCGGCCAGCCTCGACTCGGGCCTTCCCCTGGCCGACGACTCGATGATCGGCGTGGTGAAGACGCCCGAGAGCGCCGCGGCGGAGACACCCGACGCGCCGCGGCCGGCCGCCCGCGTCCACGCCGCCGCGCCGGGACACTTCCAGGTTCTCGGGGTGCCGGTGCTCCGGGGCCGCGCCGTGGCGCCGTCGGACGCGGCGGGCGCGCACCGGGTGGCCCTGGTCAGCCGGCGGACGGCCGACGCCCTGTGGCCCGGAAAGGATCCCCTCGGCCGGCGGCTCTGGCTGAGCATCGGCTGGGACGAGGACGACTGGGCCGAGGTCGTCGGGGTGGTGGGGGACGTCCAGTACACCGGCCTCGAGACCGGGGAGTCGGCGGAGGGCGAGGGCGGGCCGGAGGTCGTCGGCGACGTCTACGTGCCCTACGCTCAGGTTCCGGGCTTGGACTCGGCGTATCTCCTGGTGCGTACCGCCGGCGACCCCGAGGCTCTGGCGCCCGGTCTGCGCCAGCGCGTTCGGGAGGTCGATCCCTCCCTTCCGGTCTTCGACGTCATGAGCCTCGGCGAGCGCGTCGACCGGGCGTACTCCGAGCTCCGGTTCAGCGCCTCGTGCCTGGCCGCCTTCGGCCTCGCGGCTCTCCTCCTGGCGGCGCTGGGAGTCTACGGGGTGATGGCCTACTCGGTCTCCGAGCGGACCGCCGAGATGGGCGTCCGCATGAGCCTCGGGGCGCGGCCGGCCGACATCGCCCGAATGGTCCTGGGGGACGGGCTGGCGCTCGCGGCGGTGGGCCTGGCGCTGGGGTTGGGCGCGGCCCTGGCGTTGGGGCGCGTGCTCCGCCACCAGCTCGTGGGTGTGGCGCCGAGCGACCCCGTGGCCCTGGCCGGCGCCGCGGCGGTCCTCCTCGGCGCAGCGCTCCTCGCCGCCTGGCTGCCGGCGCGGCGGGCCGCGCGCCTCGATCCGACCGACGCGATCCGCAGGGAGTAGGGGGGGGCGCCGGCGAGCCGCTACCTGGGCTCGAGCGCTTCGAGGACGGCGTTGCAGGAGGAGCTGGTCTTGACCCGCGCCAGGAGATCCTTGCCGCGCAGCCCTTCGAGCTCGTGGGCCTGCCGCTCCGGGGCGAAGAACTGGGCGATCTGCGGGAAGTCGACGGCCCCGCCCCAGCCGCGGACGCGGCCCACGATGCAGGCCTCGCCCGCCGCCGGCCGGGGCCGATCGAGATCGACCGCGACGAAGCGCGCCGGCCGCTCGGTGGTGACCGTCACGTAGACCGGGCCGCCGGTCTCCTTGGAGGCCCGGGCGAGATCCTCTCCCACGATCCCCTGGGCCGCCGTGTATCCAAGGATCACGTAGTGCCCCCGGAAGAGCGACTGGGGGTCCATCTTCTCGGTCTCGAGGTAGACCGTGGCACCGGTCGCGCGCACCAGGAGCGGCGGCACGAAGACCAGCACCATCAGGGCGACTTGCACGCCGACCGCGACCCAGGTCCGTTTCATGGCGTCCTCATGCGGGCCAGCAGACGGCGCCGCGCCCGTTCCATGAAGTAGGCGAGGGAGAGCACCACCAGGCCGCCCACGACGAGGGCCGCGGAGCGCGCCAGGAGCCCGAAGCTCCACGAGAAATACTGGATCAGGATCAGCACGGCGAGGCTCGCCATGCCGGTGTTCACCAGGGCCCGGTTGGCGCTCTGGAAGCCCAGCCACACCGTCAGCAAGCCGAGGGCGAAGAGCAGCGCGACGAAGAGCAGGTAGATCGGGGCGGCGTCCTTGATCAGCTCCCCGGCGAGGGACTCTCCGGACGGCGAGATCGCCAGGGCGACACTGACCAGGCCGGCGCCCGCGAGCACCCCGCGCCCTGCCGCGACGCGAACCGCGCCGGCGACGACCGCGGCGATGGCGAGCAAGCAGACGATGACGGCCAGGGTGAGCTGCTTCGTCGTCCAGTCGGCGTCGAAGAGCTCGGCGGCCGCACCGCGCGCCACCGTCGCTCCGACCAGCGGGACCGCGATCAGGAGCAGCCCCCAGCTCCGGCAGGCGCGGACCAGGAACTCCCAGGCCGGAATGCGGTTGGCGAGCAAGGCCAGCGACACGAGCCCCACGCCCAGGAGCGGGAGCAGGGGCCTCAGGCCACCATCCGCGACCAGGAACTGCCACTGGTCGTCCATGAACCAGCCCGCACCGCCGCCCAGCCAGCCGAGGAAGAGCAGGAGCAGCGGCGCCGCGACGTGGCCGTAGACCTGCCGCCGGCGGGCAAAGCCCATGGCGAGCACGCCCAGCAGCCAGACCAGGGGACCCTGCCAGAAGGTGAGCGTGAAGTTGAAGATCTGCCCGAGGAAGAAGACGTCGGCGCCGAAGGCGAGGGCGGCGAGGAACCAGAGAGCCTCGGCCACACGCTCGTAGCCCCTTTGCCCGACGCTCCAGGCCGCCGCGACCACGACGCCGTAGGTCCCGAAGAGCACCGCCCCCCGGAGCACCGGCCCCATCGCGCCCCAGTTGCTGGCGACGAAGAGCAGGATTCCTACGCCGATGAGGATCGCCCCTAGAGTCCCGAAGACGACCATCGCCTTGCTCGACCGCTCGCCGGTCAGGGTTTCCAGGCTGGCTTCGAGCTCGCGCGCCTTCTCCTCGGAGAGGAGCCCTTCCCGGCGCCAGTGGGCGAGCGCCTGCTCGACGTGCATGGGGCGATGATACTCCGAGAGAGCCTACGGCGCCTCGTCCTTCCGCAGGAGCACGCGGTTTCCGGCGAGGCTGCCGGCGCGGGCCCGAAGGTCGATGCGCTCGATGCCGCCGCGGGTGAAACCGGGGGCGGGGAAAAGGGCGTCGAGCTCTGCGGCGTCGAAGCCGAGGACCCCCTGCTCTTCGTCGTCCCGGCGGGCGCTGCGGAGGAGGAACAGGGCCCCGGGGCGGAGCACGCGGTCGATCTCCCGAGCGTAGTCGGGTCGATCCTCCCGCTCGATGCAGTGGAAGCAGCCCCGGTCGAGGACGAGGTCGATGGAGGCGGAGGCGACGGGCAGCTCGAGGGCGCTGCCCGCCCGCAGGTCGAGCTCCACGCCGGCCGCAGCGGCCCGCTGCCGCGCCACCTCCAGGGCCGGCTCGCTGGAGTCGACGCCGATCACCCGGAAGCCCTCCCACGCCAGGTAGAGCGCCTCGAGGCCGGCGCCGCAGCCGACGTCGAGACACGCCCCTCTGGCCGGCACCCGGCCCGAGGCGGCGATCTCGACCAGGTCCTCGGGCACGGCGACGGGCTCCCAGTGCTCCAGGTACGAGCCGTCCCGGTAGCAGAGGTCCCAGAAGCTCTCAGGGCCACGGTGCGCCACGCCAGGACTCTACCAACGGGGAGCTCCGGTGCCGCCTGCCCTCACTCCGGGGAGTCGCTGCAAGGGGCCGGAGTGAGGACGCCCCGTCCGGCCGCGGCGTCGGTGTCGGATCGCGGCGCCCGCGCGTCATTCCCCGACGGGCCCGCCGCCATCGAGCACCCGCTCGATCCGGCGGTCGGGTACCAGCCACCAGGCGGCGACGGCGACGTAGAGGGCGCAGGCGATCCAGGGGCGGACGAAGGCGAGGGGGATCGCCACCACGTAGACCACCACAGAGAGCTTGCCCTTGGCGTCGCGGCCGAGGGCCCGGGCCAGGAGCGAGCCCCGGTCGTGGTGGGCGAGGAGGGCCCGGGTGAGGAGGTAGTAGGCGATGGCGGCGCACAGGAGGACCGCCCCGTAGAGGGCGACGGGCCAGGGAGAGAATCTCTCGCCCATCCAGGCGGTCACGAAGGGCACGAGGGAGAGCCAGAAGAGCAGGTGGAGGTTGGCCCAGAGGGTCGGGCCGTCGACCCGCTCGACCGCCTGGAAGAGGTGGTGGTGGTTGTTCCAGTAAATCCCCAGGTGGACGAAGCTCAGCACGTAGCTCAGAAACAGCGGCAGGAGCGGTCGCAGGGCGGCCGGGGAGGCTCCGTCCGGCGGCCGCAGCTCGAGCACCATGATCGTGATGAGGATCGCGATCACCCCGTCGCTGAACGCCTCTATGCGGGTCCCGCGCATCGCACCTCCTCCGCCGAGGGTCGGTCTCTGGAAAGCCCGGAGTGTACCGCGGCCGGAACGGCCGGAGGCTCACTCCTCGCGCAGGAGCAGCGAGGGGTTCTCGCGCACGGAGCCTCGGGCCAGGCGGAAGGTGCAGCCCAGGGCCACGACCACGACGAGGACCGCGGCCCCGGCGGCGAGGGCGGTGGTGAACCAGGGATCGATGCCACCGAGGAAGCTGGCCGCGGCTGGCCGGAGGATCACGATCACGCCGATCACCCCCAGGACGACGCCCACCGCCACGCGCGCGCCGGCGGTGCCCAGGACGTGGCGCACGACCTGCGAGCGCGTCGCCCCGAGGGAGAGCCGGACGCCGAACTCCCGCGCCCGGCGCTGGACCGAGAAGGCCATCACCCCGTGGATGCCGATCGCCACCAGGACCAGGGAGAGCAGGCCCATGACGCTGAGGAAGCTCGCCGCCGCGCGCTCGAGCCAGAGCTCGTCGTCGACGAAGTCGCTGAAGGGAGCGAGATCGGCCACCGGCATCGCGGGGTCGAGATCGTGGATCTGGGCCCTCAGGGCGGGGAGGATGTTCCGGGGGTCGCCGGCGGTCCGGACGTGGAGGGTGGCCGCGGACGGCAGGGTCTGGGCAAAGGGCACGTAGATGAAGAACTGGGGGTTCTCGTGGATGTAACGGTACTTAGCGTCCCGGGTCACCCCGACCACCTCGACCGCGGGTTCGCTCAGGTAGTCGAAGTGGAAGTGCTGACCGATGGGGTTCTTGCCCGGCCAGAGGAGCTTCGCCATGGTCTGGTTGATGATCGCCACCTTCGGGCTGTCCGCCCGGTCGGAGCTGTCGAAGTCCCGGCCCTGGAGGAGGGCGATCCCGACGGTGCCGAAGAAGCCGGGCCGCACTGCGTCGGTGCGGTGGTAGAGGCGCCCACCGCCGCTCACCGGCTCCTGGCTCCCGGCCACGAAGATCTGGTGCTGGATCACTGCGCCCCGCAGCAGGCGGTTCTCGGACCAGGCCGCGGCCTCGACGCCGGGCAGGGCGCGAACGCGGGCCTCCAGGTGGTCGTAGAACGCCCTGACCTGGGCGGTGTCGTACCCTTGATCACCGGGCGCCACGGTCATCACCGCGAGGTGCTCCGGGGAGAACCCGAGGTCGATCTCCCGAGCCTGGGCGAGGTGCTGCACGAACAGGCCGCCACTGACCAGGGCGACGATCGCCAGGCCGACCTGGCCCGTCACCAGCAGGTCTCCGGAGCGGAATCGCGTGCCTCCGGGTCCCTGGTCTCCGGAGTGGATCTGGCGTGCCGGGTCCAGGCGGGCGCTCCGCCATGCGGGCAGGATGCCCACCAGCACCGTCGTCACGACCAGGAGCGCCAACCCCCAGAGGAGCCGCTGATCCTCGAGCCCGGCGTTCAGGAGCCCCTCGCTCAGCCGCGGCGGCCGGAACTTCCAGAGCAGGCTCTGGGTCCAGGCCGAAGCCGGGATCGCCAGCAGCCCTCCGACGGCGAAGAGCAGGAGGTTCTCGCCCACGAGCTGGCGGATGAGGCGCGGGCGGGCGGCGCCCAGCACCTGGCGGACCGCGAGCTCCCGGCGGCGGTCGAGGCCGCGCAGGAGCAGGAGCACCGCCACGTTGAGGCAGCAGAGCAGCAGGATCAGGCCCGCCGCCAGGGAGACCACCCGGGCGTACCCCACGTAGCTGGGCCGCTCGCGGGGCAGGAGGACGCCGTCGAGGAGAGGCTCGATGGCGGTCCCGAGGCCCTCCTCGCCGGTCGGATACTCGCTCTCGATCTGCCGGCTGAGGCCCATCAGGTCGCTCTCGGCGCGGGTGGACGAGACGCCGGGCCCGAGGCGGCCGATGATGGAGAAGATCGACACGTCCCGCTCGTCGAAGGAGACGCCGCTGACGCCCAGGTCACGATAGGACTGCGGCGGCACCCAGACGTCGACGCCCACGTGGAGCTGGGTCCCCTGGAAGCCCTGGGGGCCGACCCCCACCACCTCGTAGGGGATCGAGTCGATGCGCACGGCCTGGCCGATCACTGCGGGGTTCGATCCGAACCGCCGCACCCAGGTGGCGTGGCTCAGGACCGCGACCCGGGCCGGCGAGTGGGCCTCGGTCTCGGAGGGGTGGAAGAACCGGCCGAGCGCGGGGGTGACGCCGAGGGCCTGGAAGTAGGCCGCGTCCGAGAACATGGCGATGGCCCGCAGGGGCTCGACGCCGTCGCCGGAGAAGTTCACCGGCCCCCAGGTGTAGATGCCCAAGTGTTCGAACGTCCGGTTGCGCTCCCGAAGGTCGACGTAGGTGGGGTAGGAGAAGCGCCCCCTCCCGGTGTACTCGCCCGAGTCCGAGCGCTCGGTGCGGTAGACCGCCACCAGCCGGTCGAGGTTCGACACCGGCAGGGGCCGTACGAAGATTGCGTCGATCAACGACAGCACCGCCGTGTTGACTCCGAGACCCAGGACCAGGGAGAGGACGATGACCAGGCTCAGCAGTGGGCGGCGGCGGTGGGGGCGCAAGGAGAGTGCGACCCCGCGCCACAGGCCCCGCAGGCTCGCTCGGGCGGTGCCGAGCGCCGGTCGGCGGTCGAGCACGGAGATGTCGTTCGAAGAAGGCACCATAATCAGGCGATCGTCTTGATACGTTACGGCCGTGACTTCGCAATGACACTCTCACGGAGAGGGTGGCTTTGTCTACTCGCCGGGGGAGAGATCGCGCGTTGCTCGCGCCGATCGCGTCGAAGAGTGACGCGCACCGTAGCTTCGGTGCTTGCTGAAGGGGAGAGCGAGACGCCGCGAAGCCGGATGCCCGGGCGTAGGTGTCGCCCGGGCGGCGCCGGCGCGCTTACTCCGCCGGCCAGAGGGCGGGGCGGACGGCCTTGGCGGTGCCGCGGTGCAGAATGAGGCGGAAGTCCCGATCCTGGGCGTGGGGCAGGAACGAGCTCACCTCCAGCTCGCCCTCGAGAGACTCGGACGGGTCGGCCAGGCAGCGCAGGGTGGCCAGGAGCTGGCCGGGGCCCACGTTGACGTCGGTGAGCTCCGCCGTGAGGATCCGGCCCTCGCGCTCGGTGGTCAGGTCGCCTTCGGGGTAGAGGCCGTCGAAGCGTCCGACGAACTCCACCAGGCGGTCCCCGGTGCCGGGCTCGGCCTCGAACGTCACCTGGCCCGAGACGCGGGCCGAGGCCGCGTCGATCTCGGCCAGGATCGAATCGAGGTCCACCGGCTCGACCTGCGTCCAGTCCTCCCGCGGCCACTGGACGTGGATCTCTCCGTGGCCGACCACCAGGCGGACGACGGAGCCGCCGCGGTCGCGCACCACGAGCGTGCCGCCCGGCAGGGCCTCGCGCTCCTCGGGGGTCAGGGCGTCGAGGAAGGCGATGAGCTCGGCGGGGAGGGCCGCCAGCGTCGGCGGGCCGCCGGGCTGGACGTGGCAGGGGAGGAGCTTTTGGCCTTTCGGGCCGAGCTCCAGCCACGCGCCGCCGATCGTTCCGAGGCGCTCGACGGTGGCGTCGGAGAGGGTGCCGAGAAGCACCTCACCGGTACAGTCCAGCTCGACGTCGGTGATCGTGGTGGGCATGCTCGGCTCCTCTCTCGAGTCGTCAGGTCCAAAGGGCTCAGGCTTCGCTCAGGGCGGGCTCGGCCTCTTCGGCCTCGGGAAAATGCTCGATCCGGACATCGAGGAGCGACGACAGACTCGTCGCCTCCTTGGTCAGCGCGCGGCCGATGACCAGGCGCTGGATCTGGTTGGCGCCCTCGTAGATCTGGGTGATCTTCGCGTCGCGCATGTACTTCTCGATGGGGTAGTCGCGGCAGTAGCCGTAGCCGCCGAAGAGCTGCACGGCGTCGGTGGTCACGCGCATGGCCACGTCGCTCGCGAAGACCTTGCACATGGCGGCGTACTTCGAGGCCCCGGACTGGCCGGCGTCGATCATCCGGGCGGCGGCGTAGACGAGTTGGCGGGCCGCCTCGACCTGGGTGGCCATGTCGGCGATCATGAACTGGATCGCCTGGAAGCTCATCACCGACTGGCCGAACTGCTGGCGCTCGGAGGTGTAGCGCATGGCCCACTCGAGGGCGCCCTGGGCGAGGCCCACCGCCTGCGCCGCGACGCCGGGCCGCGCGCGGTCGAGGGTCCGCATGGCGTTCTTGAAGCCCTGGCCCTCGACGCCTCCCAGGAGGTTCTCGGCCGGCACCCGGCAGCCGCGGAAGTGGAGCTCGTGGACCGGCACGCAGCGGATGCCCATGAGGTCCTCGCGCTTACCGATCTCGAAGCCCGGAGTCCCTTTCTCGATCACGATGGGCGAGATGCCCCGGCTGCCTCGGTCCGGCCGGGTGGAGCAGTAGACCGTGTAGAGCGACGCGGCGTCGCCGTTGGTGTTCCACTTCTTGTCGCCGTCGACGACGTAGTGCTTGCCGTCGAGCACCGCCCGGGTGCGAAGGCTTCCGGCGTCGGAGCCCGAGGCCATCTCGGAGAGGCCGAAGGCGATCAGCTTCTCGCCCGAGGCGACCGCCGGCAGCCAGCGGTTCTTCTGCTCCTCGGTGCCTCCGAGGATGATGGGGAAGCTGCCGAGGGCGTTGACGGCATAGGCCACGCCGACGCCGCCGCAGGCCCGGGAGAGCTCTTCGACCACCACGCACAGGTCGAGCACGCCGGCCCCCTGGCCGCCGTACTCCTCGGGGATCCAGATCCCCATGAGATCGGCGTCCCGGAGCGCCTCGATGACGCTCCACGGGTAGGCGCGGGTCCGGTCGAGCTCGGCCGCCACGGGCCGTACGGCGGTCTCGGCCACGTGGTGGGCGCGTTCCTGGTAGTCCCTCGCCTTCTCCGGCAGCAGCTCTTTCATGATCTTCTCCCTCACGTATCCGCTGGTCACTTTAGTCGCAGTCTGCGAGACGCCGCCCGACCCCAAAGGGTGGGGTGCTGAGGACCCGAGGGGTGGGACGGCGCCGCAGCGTCCAGTGTAGCCGGTTCGGGCGGTCCGGGATCGGAGCGTTCGCGGAGCGTCCTCTCCGGATCGCCGACCAGCGGGTGACGAAGCGCATCGTCGACCTACGTCCCCGGCCGATCGCCGGCCAGGTCCTCCGCGGCGGCGCGCCGATCGAAGGCTTCCGGGTCCGGGTGCACGTCATCTGGCCCGCGACCGGCCCCCGGGGCGAGCCTTCGTACAGAGTCTCTCCCACGATCGCGAGCGAGGCCGTCACCGGCCCGGACGGTTCCTCCGACGGGTCCTGGACGCCTACCTGGACCACCTCGGGCTACCGCGGGCGACCGACGCCCGGGGGCGACTCCTGCTGGTCCTCCCGGCGAGGGTCTGGGAGGTCTTCCGCTACGACGGGGTCGACGAGCCGACCTCCTTCCGCAACCCCCACGGCCCGCGTTTCTCGGCGCGGCGGTGGTCGGCCCGGACCGGGTCACCGACCTCGCGGTCGGCGCCAATCCGCGCTGCGAATCCGGTCGCCCCCGGCCCGCTCGACGCCGAGAGACTCGGGGACTGCTACTCGTCGATCTCGACCGGCATCCGCCCTTCGACCATCACTCGGCTGTCCGGGACGCTGTCCACCTGCGGGGGCCGGAAGGTTCCGTCGAGCACCTCGCGGACCGCCAGGTGGGCCGAAACCACGGCGCCCTCCTGCCAGCCCGGGAGCTGTGACATCTGGTCGCCGCAGAGGAAGAAGCGGTTCTTCGGGTCGCCTGCCACCAGGTCGTTGTAGACCTTGACCCGGACCCTCATCTCTGGATCGACGTTCTCCCACTGGGCCCAGCCGCCGCGGATGTGCTCGATGTTCTGCCAGGCGATGCTCAGGCCGGCGCCGAGGCCGTCGGAGAACGCCTTCCCGCCCAGCTCCTGAGCGCCCGCCCGGGCGCTTGCCAGGCGCCAGGCCGGCGAGTAGTCGCCCCAGGTGGCGGCGTCGTTGCCGAAGTTGTAGGCGCCGGTGAGCACGCCCAACTCGTCGAAGAACCGGTCAGAGGGGTACCAGATCTGGGTCAACGGATGGGTGGTCCAGGAGATGCCACCGAAGATCGGCACCACCCGGCCGACCGCCTCGTCAGGTTCCTGCCAGAGGGCGCGCCGCGCCTGCCAGCCGACCTTGCAGGTGGGCGCGAGGAAGCCCTTGGTCCCGGTCGCCTCCAGGTCGAAGATCTTCTCCAGAGCCTTCTTGAAGTCGTCGGGGAACGGCTGCCGGGCGAGGTTACCGAGCGGCGACTCGAGCAGGGGCAGGGGAATGTTGCTGATGCATGCGTCGGCGGGCTCGAGCGATCTTCTCCCTGCGATCTGGACGTGCCACTTGCCCCCTTCGAAGCGGATGCTCGTGACCGGCGAGCCGGTGCGGATGTTCGAGTCGCCGACCCGCGCGGCCAGCTCGTGGACGATCCGGTCCATTCCGCCCACCGGCTGGAAGAGAGTGGGCTGCCAGAGGAAGTCCTCGGGCTGGTAGAAGCGGGACTCCCAGAACTCGGTGGCGAGGACCTCGTCGAGCCGGAGCGCCTTGACCGGGACGCCGGGCGCCACCTCGGGCAGCTTGGTGAAGCCGGCGCGGGTCGAGCGCGCGTACTTGCCGGCCCGGTCGGCATAGACGCCCCGCGTGCCGCCACCCTTCATGCCGTTGCCCAAGGAGCCGAACTGGATCAGGAGATTCTCGAGCTGCTTGCGCTGGTCGGGGCTCAAGTCGGGTACCTGGCCTGCCAACCTGAAGAGCTCTTGGGCAATCCAACCCCGGGCGTCGTTGGCCACGTGCCGGTTGACCCGGGGCGGCTCCTTGGCACGGACCAGGTTCGACCGGCTCTCCATGACGTAGACCTCGAGGGGCGCGCGGAGCTCTTTGCACAGGTCGAGGACGTGGGTGTGTGCTGAAGGGATGCGTCCGGGGCCGGCGTTGAGGTACGGCCGGTCGTAGCCGCGCGCGGTACTCGGCTCGAACTTGCACTCCTGCCTCGAGACCCTCCGGTGATCGTCGAGATAGGGCTTGGGCGGCTCCTCGATCAGCTCGTCGCCTTGGCGCAGGGTCAGGCTGCGGCCACCAATCTCGCCTCTCGCCTCGACCACGGTGCAGCGATGGCCCCGCTTGCGCAGCTCATAGGCCGC
Source organism: uncultured Acidobacteriota bacterium (assembly GCA_963739795.1). Classification (GTDB taxonomy): domain Bacteria; phylum Acidobacteriota; class Thermoanaerobaculia; order Multivoradales; family DATKCC01; genus CAVUBL01. Next base: position 270,515 of record CAVUBL010000008.1, read on the forward strand.
CACCAGCCCGCCCACGCCGGCGCCGAGGATCACCACGTGGAGCTTCGGCCGATCGCCTTCAGGAAGCGGCTGTGCCGGGGCCTTCAGGGTCGTGGCGGCGCCCAGGCCCATCGACGCCTGGTAGAGCAACGCGCCGCCCCCGGCGATGCCCAGGGTCTTGAGCAGGTCGCGGCGGCTCAGGGAGGCGGCCGGCTCGTCTCCGACTCGTCTCCCGGGGTCCTCGTCCTCGCGGTTCTTCGTCCCGGCCACGGCATCCTCCTCGCTCGGAGCTCCGTCCACGCGCACACCACACCGGGCATCGGCTCGAAGCCGCCGCCGGCCTGGCGGCCCAGGCTCGGATTCGCCCGGGAGCTCGCGCTGGATCAGCGCATGTGCGAGATTCCTAACACCGCGAAACCGGGCTGTCAAGAACGGTGCGAGCCCGGCTGTCGCGGGTCAGGGAACCGCGGTGAGGAGCACGATCATCGCCTCGTCGCCGCCGTCGAGGCGGGAGGAGCCCACGACGACCGTTTCGCCTCGTGCGATGCGGAACGAGGCCGTGAGGTTGGACTCGCGAGCGAGGGGCGCGACTGCCGGGCCGCCGCGCCGGGTCTCCTTGGCGGGCTTCGGCACCGAGGGCGCCTGCCGGAGCTCGAAGCGATCGATCAGGTAGGCGGAGGGAGGGCTGGCGTCGGCGGTGCCGACGATCTCCGTCCGGAAGGTCATCTCCGCCTGGTACTTGGTGCCTCCGGGGCCGGTGAGCCAGGTGTGCGCCTCGTCGGTGCCCCGAACCAGGGCGGCGTCGACCACCCGGTAGCTCTTGTAGGGAAGGAAGTCGCGGAGATCGTCGAGTGCCTTGGCGACACCCTTGGGAAGGCTCTCCTGGGTGCCGCCACCGGGCTTCCTGGAAGCGACGACGAGGGTGATGTGGAAGAGCTGGCTCACGCCGGAGCTCGCCGGGCGCGGGGATTCGGCCGGGCTGGGAGCCGGGCTGGGGGCTGGGCTCTGGGCGAGGGCGGCTGGGGCCGCGGCCACCGTGAGCGTCAGCGCCAGGACCAGGGTTCGGGTGTGGATGGGGACGAGCCGGCGGGGCGTGGGTGTCATCTCAAGAGCCTCCCGGGCCGCGGCCTGCGCGGTCCCATGCGGTATCGGGGGTGTTTCCCGAGGAGTTCAGGGGCGGGTAGAGGACCCAGACGATCCGGGTCCCCCCCGGGGTGGTGAAGTGGACCTGGCGCCCCGCTACGGCGACCGTGCCGCTTGCCCCCGGTTCGCCCGGCTGGACTTTGTGGGTGCTCGCCGGGTCGGCCGGGCGAGTCGCGTCGACGGCGGCCCTGCGCAGCCACATCTCGGCGCCCAGGGCGACGAAGAGGAGGGCCGCGACCGTGGCGATCCCGAGGGTCCTCCGGGGCGAGCGGTGCCAGGGCGTCGGCTCGGCGGCGTCGCCCTCAGGTCGGGTCCGGAGCACACGGTCCCGCATCTCGGCGAGCTCGGCCCCGGTGGGCTCCGAGCCGTCGGCGGCCGGGTCGCTCCGGCGCAGGATCGCGCGCAGCGCTTCCGCGTCGTCTCTCTTCATGATCGGTCTCCGGTCGTCAGCGTGGCGGCGAGGTCTCGGCGGGCGACGGCGAGGTGCCAGCGCACCGTCGGCCGGGCGAGGCCGAGGAGGCGCGCGATCTCGGCGACGCTCCGCTCCTCGAGCTCGTGGAGCACCACCACCGCGCGGCGCCGCGGCGTGAGGCGGGCGAGGGCGGCCTGGACCGCCGAGCGGGCGGCGAGGCGGCGCTCGGCCACGGGCTCTTCGGCCGGCTCTTGAGCGGGCTCCCGGGTGGCCCACCGGGCGAAGCCGTGCTCCAGGCGCGGCGCTTCCCGGCGGCGCACTGCGAGGCGCCGGTGACGGTCCCGGCAGAGGTTCACCAGGACCCGGGTCAGCCAGGCGGCGGCGTCCTCCTCGCCGGCGGGAACGGCGGCGGGCCGACGGGCGGCGCGGAAGAATGCCTCCTGCACCAGGTCCCGCGCCTCCTCGCCGTCCGAGAGCATCCGGCGCGCCAGCCGGTAGAGGCGTGCCTGGTGGGCGTCGAACAGGACGCCCAGGCGCTCTGCGGCCAGGCCGGCGTCGGGGCTCTCGATGGTCTCGGGTGGTGCCATTCGTCTGTCGCCCCAGGCCTCGGTCCTCGTCCCGATCCTCGTCTCGATCCGGGTCTCGATCCGGGTCAGGGTCGTCGTGGAAGTGTCGCTCACATCCGGCCTGACGCGCGAGCCGGGGCAGGTGTTGGGTCGGTTCCCGAGGGCTCTCCGGCGCGGCCGGCCCGGCCGAATGAGCCGACATCGGCGTGCTACGATCCCCGCCGCCATGAACTCCATCGATCCGCGCAACCGCCGTCCTCAGCGGATCGCCGTGCTGCCCGGCGACGGGATCGGCAAGGACGTCGCCGCCGAAGCCGTCAAGGTGATCGAGGCCGCGGCCTCCCGCTTCGACCTGCCCCTCGAGCTGGTGCAGCTCGACTGGGACGCCGACCGCTACCTGGCCACCGGCGAGACCCTTCCCGAAGGGGCCCTCGAGGACTTCCGGGACAACTATTCGGCGATCTTCATCGGTGCCTACGGGGACCCGCGCGTGCCCGACATGAAGCACGCAGCGGACATCCTCCTCGGCACCCGGTTCGGTCTCGACCTGTACATCAACTTCCGTCCGATCAAGCTCTACGACAAGCGCCTGTGCCCCCTGAAGGACCGGGAGGAAGCCGACATCGACTTCGTGGTCTTCCGGGAGAATACCGAGGGCGCGTACGTGGGCGCCGGCGGGAACCTCAAGCTCGGCACCGCCGACGAGGTGGCGATCCAGGAGGAGATCCACACCCGCAAAGGGGTCGAGCGGATCATCCGGGCGGCCTTCGAGTGGGCCCGGGACAACGGCCGCCGCGAAGTGCTGATGGCCGACAAGTCCAACGTCATGCAGCACGCCCACGGGCTGTGGCAGCGTTGCTTCGCCGAGGTGGCGGCGGAGTTCCCGGGGATCGAGCACCGCCACATGTTCGCCGACGCGCTGGCCATGCAGATGGTGCGCAAGCCCCACGAGCTCGACGTGATCGTGACCAACAACATGTTCGGCGACATCCTCTCGGACCTCGGAGCGGCCCTCCAGGGCGGCCTCGGTCTGGCCGCCTCGGCCAACCTCCACCCGGGACAGACCTCCATGTTCGAGCCGGTCCACGGCTCAGCGCCCAAGTACGCCGGCACCGGCCGCGCCAACCCCCTGGCAGCCATCCTCTCGGCGGCGCTGATGCTGGACTTCCTGGGGCACCGAGAGGCGGCCCGGCGGGTCGAGGGCGCCGTCTCCGACGCCTTGAAGACCGGGCAGACCACCGTCGACCTGGGCGGCGACCTGACCACCGGCGCGGTGGGCGACCGGATCGCCCGCGCCGTGGCGGGCTGAGAGACCGAGGCGGGCGAACCGGCGACCGTGGCTTCGCCGGTTCCCAGACAGCGCCCATCCGGGGGCCGGCGCCGGCCCTCTATAATCGAAGGTCTCGGCGCGTGGCCGCGCCCGCCGGAGGAGCCCATGGAGCCCAAGGAATCCGACCTCATCCACGACTGGAACATCGCCGCGGGGCCGGACCTCCGGCCCGCCCGGGGCCGCGTCGAGCTCGACGACGAGACGCTGCGCGACGGGCTCCAGTCGCCCTCGGTGGCGAACCCGCTCATCGAGGAGAAGCTGGAGGTCCTCCACCGCGTCGCCGGGCTGGGGATCGAGGCGGCCAACATCGGCCTGCCCGGCGCCGGACCCCACGTGGTCGCCGACGTCGAGCGCCTGGCCCGGGAGATCGTCGACCAGAAGCTGGCGATCGCGCCCAACTGCGCCGCGCGCACCGTGCGGGCCGACATCGAGCCCATCGCCCGAATCTCCCAGTCGGTCGGGCTGCCCATCGAGGCCGCCTGCTTCATCGGGTCCTCGCCCGTGCGCCAGTACGCCGAGGGCTGGGACATGGACCGCATGCTCCACCTCACGGAGGCGGCGGTCTCCTTCGCGGTGGGCGAGGGTCTGCCGGTGATGTTCGTCACCGAGGACACCACGCGGGCCGCGCCCGAGGACCTGCGGCGTCTCTACACGACGGCGGTGGAGGCCGGCGCCCGGAGGGTGTGCGTGGCCGACACGGTGGGCCACGCGACGCCCCGGGGCGCCGGCAACGTGATCCGTTTCATCCGCGAAGTGGTCGACGCCACCGGCGAGGACGTCAAGGTGGACTGGCACGGCCACAAGGACCGGGGCCTGTCGGTGATCAACGCCCTGTCGGCCGGGGCGGCCGGCGCCGATCGCCTGCACGGAACGGCGGTGGGGATCGGCGAGCGGGTGGGCAACTGCCCCATCGACCTGCTCTTGGTCAACATGCACCTTCTCGGCTGGATCGACCGGGACCTGACCGGCCTCGCCGAGTACTGCCGCTTCGTCTCCCGGGTGACCGGCGTGCCCCTGCCCGACAACTATCCGGTGGTCGGCCGCGACGCCTTCCGCACCGGTACGGGCGTCCATGCGGCGGCCATCATCAAGGCCCGGGCCAAGGGGGACCACTGGCTGGCCGACCTGGTCTACAGCTCGGTGCCGGCGAGCCTGGTGGGCCGGGTGCAGGAGATCGAGGTCGGCCCCATGTCGGGGGAGTCGAACGTCGTCTTCTGGCTGCGCGAGCGCGGCATCGAGCCGGCTCCGGAGCTGGTGCGGGCGATCTTCGAGCGGGCCAAGGGATCGAAGCGGGTGCTCGAAGAGGCCGAGGTCTACGAGATCTGCCGGGCTCTGGGCGTGCCCCTGCCCGACCAGCCGGCCGGCCCGGTACCCGCCTCATGATTCTCGATCGGCTCACCGTCGGGCCGTTCGCCGAGAACACCTACCTCATCGGTGCTCCGCCCCGGGTGGCGGTGGTCGACCCGGGGGGCGAAAGCGAGCGCCTGTTCGAGGCGATCGACCGCCAGGGCTGGAAGCCAGAGGCGATCCTCCTCACCCACGGCCACCTGGACCACATCGCCCACGCCGCCCACGTGGCCGAGCGCTACGGGATCGGCCTGCGCATCCACGCGGCGGACCTGCCCTACCTGCTCCACCCCCAGATGCCCGAGTACGCCGAGATGATCGGCTACCGGCCACCGCCCGAGCCCGAAGCGCTGCTCGAGGACGGCCAGGTGCTGGAGGTTGCCGGCCTGACGCTGCGTGTTCTCCATTGCCCCGGCCACACGCCGGGCCACGTGGTTCTGATCGACGAGGCCAGCCGCCAGATCCTGGTGGGGGACGTGATCTTCCAGCGCGGGGTCGGGCGCACCGACCTGCCCGGCGGCGACACGGAGACCCTCCGCCACTCCATCCAGGACCGCCTCTTCCAGCTCGAGGGCGACTACACCCTCTACCCCGGCCACGGCCCCGAGACCACCCTCGACGAAGAGCGCGAGGACAACCCCTTCTTCGGCAAACACGCCACCGTGCGGCTGCGCTGAGCTTGCACGCCTGGCTCTACGGCGTTAGCGGAATCGGAAGACCTCAATCCTGCCGCAGACACGCCCGCCTACAGCCCGAGCTCGCTGAGGCTGCTGGCGTCCAGAGCGCGCTGGAAGAAGCGGGAGAGCTCGTCCGCGGATGCGAGGGCACCGAGGTGCTCCTTCATCCCGACAGGGAGCGGGCCGAATCGGCTTTCGAGGAGGTCGGTGACGAGCGTGCGCATCCCCTCCAGCCGCCCCTCCTCACGCCCTTTTTCCAGCCCCTTCTCTATTCCCTTTGCTTCCAGCCTGTCTGCCCAGGTTGTCTCCATGGCGTACACCTCCCGATTCCGCTCGGCGGCGAGGAGCCTCTCGTACTCCTCCTGGCCCTCGTCGCTCAATTCTACGTAGGTCTCCACGATGTTCGCCAGTAGGAACCTCCGGGCGTCGTCGACATCGGCCTGCCCGACCCGCCGCAAGCACTCGATCCGGTGCTCCGGAGCCGAGAAGTCACCCCGGTCCATCAAGGCGGCGAGCGCCGGGGCGAGAGCCTCCGGCCGGACGAGATACTGGGCAGCCCGGGCACGAGAGAGACCGAAGGTCCAATAGCTGAAGGTCGTGAGCTGATACCTGCCGAAGTTGTCCTCCAGCGTGAGCCTGGAAACGTCGGGCTCGCCGCCCCGCAGGTACAGGACGATGGGAAGCACGGACTTTCCGTCGCGGAGGCGGAGCTGCATGGCATAGCGCCACATGCGCAGGCCCATGGCATCGCTTCCCCGTGCTTCGGCCTCGATCTCCACGTGAACCAGGAGGAGCTCCGCGCCGCCTCCGAGAGTCTTGACCTCGGCCACGAGATCGAGGTAGCGGTGCTCCCCCTCGGTCGTATCGGTGAAGCGCTCCTTGTCGCGGAAGCGCGGTTGCTCCAGGCGGAGAAGCTCGGCTGCGTCCGGCAGGACGATCCGGACGAAGTCGGCGAAGAACGCCTGGAGGAGCTCCTTGAAGAGCTGGTCATGCACTCGGTCTCTCCGTTCAGTTGCGGTGGCGACGGCCCCGGCCGATCCGAGGCCTTCACCAAATCAGGACGCAATCTGGCCCGCGAATCGCTCGCCGGGAGTCGATTTGCTCTCGCGTCGCGGTGAGCATGAGCCCCCTCCTTGTCGTTCCGAGCGAGGGCTCGCGTAAAGGGCGAGGCAGAGTCGAGGAATCTCAGCGAGCCGCCGAGGCCCTCGACTCCAGCCCGCCGCCTCTATGGAGCTGCCTCCACCGCGGCTCGCATCTCCCCGGCTAGGAGTCTGCGCGGCAGAAACGCGCAGTCGCGTTGCGAGCGCCGTGGGGTCGGATACGAGGCACCGCGACGCAGGCGATGCCGAGCCATCGTCGAGGAGCGGGAACGAAGTAGACGGCCGCACGCCGCCGCAACCCTTCGGGCGCAAGGGGGTTACGGGCTGTCTCCGGCGTTGCTCGTCGTCCACGATGTCCCTGCATCGCCTCCTCCTCGCGCCTTGGATCCACCCCGTAAGACCCTTGCGCGCGGCTACGTGTTTCTGCCGCGCAGACTTCTAGCCTCCCGAGCCGTTCCGCCCATCGCTCCGCCGTCCCACGAAGCTCGGACTCCTCGGGCGACTCTTCGACCTCGAAGATCCCACCGCCGAGTCGCCGGAGGAACTCCACGACGTGCTCGAGATCGGCGGCCGCCGCGGCCAGGTCGCTCTGCATCCGGCCAGCCCGCGGCACTCTTCGCGGGTCCAGTAGAAGGTCTCGACGGTCACGGTGTGAATGAAGTCGCCCATGAGGCGCAGGACGTCGACGTGGACGGGGTCGCGGAAGCCGGCAGGTCCGCTCGTAGAACACAGGCTCGATCGGGATCTCAGGTCGAGACACGGGAGGGTCGGGGTGTGTCGCCGCCCTCATCGTCCGGCCTCCCGGAGGAGCTGGCGGGCGATCGCTCCGGCCCGGCGGAGGATCTCGTCGGGGACGGAGAGGAGGTAGTGGGCGAGGGGGAGGGGTTGGGTGCGGAGGTCGGCGAGGGCGCTCAGGTGGCGGGGGAGGGTGTCGCCCCCGAGTGGGATCGGGCCGCCGGCCGTGCCGATGGGGTGGCCGTGATGGAGCAGATGGAGGCGCCGGTCGGCGTCTTCCTGGAAGCGGAAAGCTGGGGGCTGGTCGGCGACGGCGACCTCCGCCCCGCTTTCCCCACCCAACAGCGAGGGGTCAGTACCGTGCTGATCTCTCATTATCCGTGGTACGAACTTGGGAGCACGTCACGGGGGCGGGGAGCGGAGAAGAGACACTCCGGTTTGTCTTCCGAAGCTGCTGGAGCGTGCGTTGGAGCGATCCAACATGCAACTCGCTCGGGGGCGAGTCCGAGAGGAATGCCAGGCGCTTCACGGAGCGGCCTGGCCAGGCGTTCAGCACACCGTGCGAGGGCCCAGGGGCCGCGGCTCTCTGAGGCGATTCGATGGATGACCGAAGTCGAGTGACGTACCGACCGGCCGAAGCCCACGACTACTCGGCCATCGCATCCCTGATCCGGGCGGAGTGGCCACGAAGGTTGGTAGATGCCGAGCGCGTCGGCGCCTGGGTCAGTCGGTCATCGACGGCTCTCGTTGCGGAGGCCGATGGACGGGTGGTTGGGTTCGTCCGCGTCCTATCCGACGAGATCTCCAGCGCATACATCCCCATGCTCGTCGTTCAGGAGTCCAGGCGACGGCAAGGGATCGGCCGGCAACTCGTAGAGCGCGCCACCGACCGCTTCTCGAATCCGGAGATCACCTGGGTGCTCCGCGCACGCTCGGGCTCGGAGCCGTTCTGGACCAGCCTCGGCTTCAGCATGTCCTCCCGCGCCATGGAGAGGGTGCGGACGCGTGGCTGAGGGCAAGCGGCCGGGTTTGGCGCCAGGAGGTCCCTGCCGAGCCCACGAGTAGGAAAAGAGTGACAGGCCTGGGCACCGCGCCATTTGTGGCATGAGCTCTCGGGCTCAGCCGAGCTCGAGCCAGAGTCGAAGGGCCTCCTCGGTGGCCTCGAGCTCGGTGTCCTCGGAGCGGCCGATTTCGGTATCGATCGCCGAGCGCGGGATGGAAACGATCTTGTCCACCATGACCTGGGAGGCGGCTCGGAGGCCGGTGCGCTCGCCCGGCGGCAACGGAATGCGGAAGAGGGGAGCGTCGATGCAGTCCGAGGTGATCGGGCAGATCGTCACGCTCGGGTGCGTGGGGTTGAAGAGATCGGACTGGACGACCAGCGCCGGACGGGGTTTGCCGGTGTAGGCGCCCTTCGCCGCCACGACCACGATCGAGCCGCGCTTCACTCCCAGCCCCGGGTGTCGGCGGCGTGCTCCAGGAACTTTAGAGTCTCGCGCTCCGACGGCCGTTCGGCCACGAGGAGCGATTGGCGACGGGCCTCCTGAGCGAGGCTCGAGGCTCCTGACTTGCCGGCCAGCCCGGAGGATAGGATCTCGCGGACCAGCTCGCTCTTGGTCGTATGCCGGCGGCGCGCCTCACGGCTGAGGGAGCGGGCCAGGCCGGCACCGACCCGGATCGTCAAGACGGAGGAAGTATCTGACAAGCGCTTCATTGTCATACAGTAATACAGGCGATGGGGATCGGTCAAGCGCAGACGAGATTTCGGTCTCCCGGGCTCCTCGCTGCGCTGCCCCGATCTCACGCACACTTGCGGCTCTCGCTACGCCGTCTCGTGAATAGTCCCGGCTAGGAGTCTGCGCGGCAGAAACGCGCAGTCGCGTTGCGAGCGCCGTGGGGTCGGATACGAGGCACCGCGACGCAGGCGATGCCGAGCCATCGTCGAGGAGCGGGAACGAAGTAGACGGCCGCACGCCGCCGCAACCCTTCGGGCGCAAGGGGGTTACGGGCTGTCTCCGGCGTTGCTCGTCGTCCACGATGTCCCTGCATCGCCTCCTCCTCGCGCCTTGGATCCACCCCGTAAGACCCTTGCGCGCGGCTACGTGTTTCTGCCGCGCAGACTCCTAGGGCGTGAACGCCTGCCGGTCCTGGCGGCCGGACACGGCGTCGTCGGCCGGGCCGATGGGCCCGAGGCGGTAGTAGCGGAGCTCGCCGGTCGCCTCCTGCTCGACCCAGAGCTCGACCCGGGACGGGGTGAAGCGCGACGCCTGGACCCAGAGGAAGCCGTTGGGGCGGGGGCCGATGATCTTGGCGAAAACCTCCGGCCGGCCGGCGAGGGCTCCCTGGATGCACAAGGTCTCCGGGATGCACTGGGCCACCCCCTGACCGCCCAATCCCTGGCCGCCGGCGGGGGTGATCAGGGCCTTGAACCGGAAGCCCGGAAGCTCGGGCGCGGTGAGCCAGTCGAGGCCCGCGGGGGGCTCGGGCTCGCCGGGCTCGAGGCGCGGGGTCAGGGCGGCGGCTGCGGGCAGGGGCTCCACGGCGCCGCCGGGCAGGAGCGCCCCCCGGGGCGCGGTGACCTGGGCGCCGGGCGGATCGAAGGCCTCCCGGTCCTGGAGGCCGGGGACGTCGTCGCTGGTCGGCCCCACCGCGTCCAGGCGGTAGTAGCGGATCGTGCCGGTGGCGATCTGGCGAAGCCAGACCTCCACCTCGGACGGGGTGAACCGGCTGATCTGGGTCCAGAGCTTGCCGTTCGGGCGGGGGCCGATCACTTTGATGAAGACCTCCGGCCGCCCGGAGAGGGCGCCGGAGACGCAGAGAGACTCGATGATGCAGGAGGGCTCCGCCGCCCCGGCGATCCCCTCGCCGCCGGCGGGCGTGATCCGCACCTTGGCCTCGAAGCCGGCGAGCTCGGGGGAGGTGAGCCAGGGGAGCTCCTCGGGCGGTGGGGGGGTCTCCTCAGGCTTCAGCATGAACGTGTGCTCGCCCACCGAGGGAGCGCCGGTTTCGATGGCGTCCCAGTACTGGGCGCAGGTGATCGTCAGAGGGTCGCTTCGCAGGTCGGCGGTGTCGTTCCGGCCCTGCACGGTGATGGTCAGGCGGCACGGTTCGTACAGGGGTGGCGGCATGTTGAGGTAGAGCCGCCCGCGGCTGCGGAGCGTCTGCTCGTAGTCGTAGCCGTCGAATGGAGGATCGAGCTCGTAGCGCAGGTGCAACGGATAGCCGTAGGGGGCCACGGGGAAGCCGCCCTCCACCGCGATGCCGTAGTCGATGTAGCCGTTGGGGACCGGCTCTCGGGACATGCGGAGCGAGCGTGCCGGCAGCTTGGAGCTCCCGGTGTCCCCCAGGATCTCGCCCGGGTCGTGGCGCAGGTCGCGCTCGGAGTCCGCAAAGGCGCCGTGAGCGACCGCGAGCTCCTCGAGATCGCTCGAGCCGTCGCCGTCGGTGTCGGCGGGAAACGCCGAGGAAAGGGTTGCGAAGACGCTCGCCAGATCCTCCGGCCGGTCGTGGCGGAGGTGGGCGAAGATCTCGGATGGGGCTTCCTCGCTACGGTCCTCCGTGTGGATCGTGTCGGAGGTCACCCCCGGCGCCTTGGGCTCCAGGCTCCCCCGGTCGTAGAGGTCCCAGAGAAAGCCGGCGACGGCGAAGTCCTCGTCCCGGGGGTCGAAGAGCTCGAGAGCCGTCGCCTCGCCGTCGCTCCGCACCGCCCGATAGGGCCCCCAGACCTGATGGTCCACCTCCAGGTTCCGGTCGCTCCCGCGGAAGTGGTAGAGGAAGGGCTGGGGATCGTCGTAGTGGTCGGCGATGAGCATCGAGGTCGCCTCGGCGAAGCCCTCGATGTAGGAGTCGGTGGTGCGCTCGTTGGCGTAGCCGCAGTGGTTGCCGTTGCCGAGACCCGGCGGGACCGGCGGCATGGCGGGCGGCTCCTGCCGGCAGTCCGCGCTGTCATTGCGGTAGTCGCCCGGCCAGTCGCCGCCGTAGAGCTGGAGCATCCACCAGTGGCCGAGCTCGTGCCACTCCCGATTGTCCGGCGTGTCTCCGGTGTCCGCGAAGGGGGCCTCGGGGAACCTCGCGCTGCTGTGGCTCGCGTCGAAGGCCACCAGGGCACTGGCTCCCACCACGCTGCCGCCGTCGGCGAGAGCGCCGAACGTGAGCGGGAGCCGGCCCGGAAGGGCCTCGAGCGGGTCGTCCTGGAGCTGGGGCGCGGACCAGGTGCAACCGCTCGGGCAGTCGCGGTCGTGGGGCGTGACGAGGACCGGCGAGAGGACCAGATCCTTCGGCTCTTCGCCCTCGGCTTCGGCGATCTCGCCGAGGGACGCGCGCACGTCGGCGGCCAGGCCGCCCAGGTACTCCATCGCCTTGTAGCTGAAGAAGTACATGTGGGCCGCGTCCTGGAAGAAGAGGTCGGGCGGCAGAGCCGGCCCGAGGTCCCAGCTCTCCGAGAGGGGCGGGCCCGAGGTGGCCGGGTCGCGGATCACCCGGGTGGACTCTTCGTTGGTCGGCGACGCGCCGTAAGTGAAGGCGACCTCCGCCCTCGCGTTCGCCACCGGGTCCCACGGGACGAAAGCCCCTCCCTGGAGCTTCCACTCGTAGCAGGGCCCGGCCGGCATCACCTCGCCGGGCTGATCGGAGATGCACCGGGCCAGGTAGGCCGGCACGTAGCGGCCGCCGATGGGGTTGCGCGGTGACACGGCGAAGCGGTCGTCGGCGTCCCAGAGCGCCGAGACCACGACCGTCCGCGGTGGGCAGGAGGCCCCTGCGGCCCTCGTGACCTCGAGGTCGTACCGCGCCGGGCCGGGCAGCGGGAACTCTTCGTTGCGCAGATCGGTCTCGAAGGTGCGGTTCGTCCGCCCCTCCTTCATGGGGGCGTAGACCTGCTCGCTCAGGGGAGCGATCGGAAGCGCGTCGCTCCCGATGTCGAAGAGCCACACGCGGGAGTTGGACACCGGGTATCGGCTCCCCTGACCGTTGCCGATGGGGTCTTCGGCGAACCCGCTCACGTTGAGACGGCAGCCGCCACCGCCACCGCCACCACCTCCGCCACCGCCACCACCTCCGCCACCTCCACCACCTCCGCCACCTCCACCTCCTCCGCCTCCTCCACCCCCGCCTCCCCCCGCCGGGCAGGTGACGGTGGCGCTCGCCTGCTTGTGGAGCGGCGGGTCGCCGACCTGGGGGTCGGAGAGCGTAACGGTCGCCGTGTTGGTGATCGCGCCGCCCGCGGGCACCGTGGCGTTCACGGTGGCGGAGAAGCCCACCGACTTGGTCTGGCCGGGCCCGATGGAGATCTTGTTGCAGGTAACCCGGCGGGTCCCGGCGTTGTAGGCGCAACCCTGAGGGAGGCTCCCTTCGAAGGTCATCCCCGCCGGCACCGGGTCGTCCACCCCGGCAATGAGGGCTCGGGGGCGGTCGCTCAGGTTCTTGAAACGCACCTCCCAGAAGACGCTGCCGCCGGGGCACGCGAGCGGCTCGGCGAAGTGCGCGGTCTTGGAGGCGGCGAGATCGAGCGGCGGGCAGTCGACCTGGACGTCGAGGGGATTGGTCTGGACCTCGAGCGGGGTTTCTCCTCCGAACAGCCTGCCGGTCGCCACGTTCGTGATCGTGGACGGGCTCGGGACCCCCTGATCCACCGTCACCGAGAAGCCGATCGTCCAGCTCTGCCCCGGAGGGAGCGGTCCCTCCCAGACGATCCGGTCGTTCGCGGCGTCGTACCCGGCGCCGCTCGACCAGCTTCCCTGGACGACCGTGGTGCCGGCGGGAATCGGGTCGAGGATCTCGGCGCCGCCGGCGAGGGTTGTGCGGTTCTCGACCTTGACCGAGTAGGCGAGATTGCCCGCCGGGCAGAGCGGCACGGCAAGCTCGACGCCCTTCGTGATGCAGAAGTATCCGGACGGGCAGGGCTCGCCCTGCTTCAGGGCGAGGGTCTGGCCCAGCGCCGGCCGGGCGAGCCAGCCGCCGGCCAGGGCGATCCAGAGCGCGGCGGCCGCCTCGAGGGAGTGAGTCGGGGTGGCGAAGCGTCGAGTCCTCATCGGGTCCTCCCGGGGTCGGGTCCTTCCGGACGTTTCAGCGAGTCTTGAGCCGCTTTCGTGCTCCGGCCCGTCATCCGCGTACTAACGGAAGCGGTCGGGAGGGTTACCGCCGGCTCCCGTCCGGGCGCTATACTCGATACGAGAATCGTCTTCATCCGCCGGAGTCGTTTGATGGGCACCCCGAATCGCGGCCGGGAGCCGCCGCCCGCGTTGCGGCGTCGCTTCGAGACCACGCAATGGACCCGGGTCCTGGCGCTGGGCGACGACGACGACGCCCTCGCCCGCGAGGCCCTGGCGTCGCTCTGCCGGAGCTACTGGCCGCCGGTCTTCGCCTACGTCTGCGCCCGCGGCTTCGACCGCCAGAAGGCCGAGGACCTGACCCAGGGCTTCTTCACCCGCCTGATCGAGAAGGGCGTCTTGCGCCACGCACGCCGGGAGCGGGGCCGGTTTCGGTCGTTCCTGCTGGCGTCGCTCAAGCACTACCTGGCCAACGAGTGGCACCGGGAGCGAGCCCAGAAGAGGGGAGGAGGTCGGATACTGCTGCGGCTGGATCCCGAGGAGACGGCCCATGCGCTGCCCCGGGAGCCGGCCACATGGAAGACGCCGGAGGATCTCTTCCTCAAACAGTGGGCCCTCACCGTCCTCGACCGCGTGATGAGTGTCCTCGGCCGCGAGATGGACCGCCGCGGCCAGGCGGAGCAGTTCGGACTCCTCAAGGGCCTGCTCACCGGTCCGGATGGCGGCCTGAGCTACAAGGAGGTGGCCGCCCGCCTGGAGATCACGGAAGGGGCCCTCAAGGTCCGGATCCACCGCCTGCGACGGCGTTTCGGCGAGCTGCTACGCGACGAGGTCGCCGAGGTGGTCCCGTCGCCGGACGAGGTGGAGGAGGAGCTCGCCGCCCTGCTCGAGGCGGTGGCGTCGTGACGACGAGGGAGGGTTGGGTCACCTGCCCGCAGTGCGACCGCGCGTTTCACGAAGAGAGCTCCCCCGGCGGTCTCTGCCCCGCCTGCCTTCTCCGGCTGGGCCTCGAGGACGATCCCCCCGGGCCGCCCGCCGGCTCGCCGACGAGCGAGGCCACCGCCCCGCCGCCATCTCCCGACACCGACAGCGATCTCGGATCTCCCGCGCGCATCGGGTCCTACGAGATCGTCCGCCCCCTCGGCGAGGGGGGCATGGGGATCGTGTACCTGGCCGAGCAGCGAGAGCCCCTGCGCCGGCCGGTGGCGATCAAGGTGATCAAGCTGGGCATGGACACCCGCGAGGTGGTGGCCCGGTTCGAGAGCGAGCGCCAGATGCTGGCGATGATGAGCCACCCCTTCATCGCCAAGGTCTTCGAGGCGGGCTCCACGGAGCGCGGGCGCCCGTACTTCGTCATGGAGTACGTCGACGGCGCCCGCATCACCGAGTACTGCGACCGGGAGCGCCTGACGGTCCGCCAGCGGCTCGAGCTCTTCCTCCAGGTCGCGAGTGCCGTCCAGCACGCCCACCAGAAGGGGATCATCCACCGGGACCTCAAGCCCTCCAACGTGCTGGTCGAGATCCAGGACGGCGAGGCGACGCCCAAGGTCATCGACTTCGGAGTGGCCAAGGCCACCGGCCCCGGCCTGCCGGAGCGGACCCTCCTGACCCGCCGCGGAGCGTGGCTCGGCACGCCGGCCTACATGAGTCCCGAGGCGGCCGGCTCGGCCGCCCTCGATGCGGATTCGCGGACCGACATCTACGCCCTCGGCGTGCTCCTCTACGAGCTCCTCGGCGGCTGCCTGCCCTTCGACCCGGACCGCCTCCTCCGGGCTGGCGACGGCGAGCTGCGGCGCATCCTCCGGGAGGAAGAGCCCCCGCCGCCGAGCCAGCGGTCGAGTGCCCTCGACGCAGATGGGGCCGAGGAGATCGCCGCGCGGCGGGGTACCGACGCGGCCACCCTCCGCAAGCGCCTCCGGGGCGACCTCGACTGGATCGTGATGCGGGCGATGGAGAAGGACCGCGCCCGGCGCTACGCCTCCGCCTCCGAGCTCGCCGCCGACGTTCAGCGCCACCTCGACGGCCGGCCGGTCGCCGCCGGTCCGCCGAGCGCCGCCTACCGGCTGGGCAAGCTGGTCCGCCGGCACCGCCTGGCGGTGGCCGCGGCGGCGGCCGTCGTCCTCACGCTCCTGCTGGGCATCGTCGGCACCACCCTCGGCCTCCTCCAGGCGCGCGCCGCCGAGCGGGCGGCCCGGCAAGAAGCGCGCACCGCCCAGGAGGTCTCGGACTTCCTGGTCGGCCTGTTCCAGGTATCCGATCCGGGCGAGGCCCGCGGCAACACGATCACGGCCAGGGAGATCCTCGACCGAGGAGCCGAGAGGATCCGGAAAGAGCTCGCCCAGGAGCCGGGGGTGCGGGCCCGCCTGCTCGGCACCATGGGGACCGTCTACCGCAAGCTCGGGCTCTACGACGACGCGGCGCCGCTGCTCGAGGAGTCGCTGCGGGTCGAGGAGAGCCGGCCCGGGGTCGAGACCGCCGAGCTCGCCGGCGCCTTGCGGGACCTGGGGACCCTGGAGGTCGAGCGAGGGAAGTTCGACCGCGGGCGGCAGCACCTGGAGCGTGCCCTGGCGATCCTCGAGGAGTCGCCCGGGTCCGACCCGGGCGCCCGGGCCCAGACCTTGAAGGAGCTCGCGGTGCTCGACTACCGCGAGGGCGACCTGGACCGCGCCGAGCCCCTCTACCGCCAGTCTCTGGAGCTCGCCCGCCGGGCGCTGGGGCCCGAGGATCCCCTGGTCGCCTGGGACCTGAACGACCTGGGCAACATCGCCCGGGACCGGGAGAACTACCCCGAGGCCGAGAACCTGCTTCGGCAGTCGATGGCGATCCACGAGAAGCTCTACGGCCCGGTCCACCCGTACGTCGCCAACAACCTCAACAACCTGGCCAACGCCTACCACACCCAGGGCGACTACGAGCGCGCCCTGCCGTTGCGCCGGCGCGCCCAGGCGATCTACGAGAAGGTCCTCGGACCGGATCATCCCCTGGTCGAGATCGGCCTCACCAACCTCGCCGTGCTGTATCAAGACCTGGGGCACTACGAGCAGGCGGAAAGGCTCTACCGGCAGACCCTCGCGGCGCGCGAGAAGGTGCTGGGACCGGACCATCCCCAGGTGGCGGTGAGCCTCTACCACCTCGCCTCCTCGTACCTGGATGAGGGCCGCTACGAGCAGGCCGAGCCCCTTTACGAGCGGGCGCTGGCGGTGGGGGAAAAGGCCCTGGGGCCGGAGAGCTCCACCGTGGGAGTCATCCTCGGGAGCTTCGCCGGCCTCTACCGCGCGACGGGCGACGAGACCCGCTCCGAGGCGCTCCTGCGTCGTGCCCTGGCGATCCTCGAGACGAACCTCCGTCCCGGGCACTCGCGGATCTCGGCGGCCCGGGAGGCTCTCGCCGAGCTGTGCGCGCGCCAGGGGCGCTTCGAGGAGGCGGAGGCCCTCTTCCGGCAGGCCCTCGCCACGCAGCGAGACCTCCACGCCCGCGATCCCGAGAGCCGCCGGTGGCGGGCCGACCTGGCGGCGGGCCTCGTGGGCCTGGGCGAGCTCCGGGAGGCGCAGGGCGAGTCGGGGCCGGCGCGCGAGGCCTGGCAGGAAGCGGCCGAGCTCATGGCGCCGGTCGTCGCCGCCTCCGACGCGCCCGGATTCCTCCGGGTCGAGGCCCTGGCTCTCCTCCACCTCCGGCGGGCGGAGGAGGCGCGGCCGGTGGTCGAGAAGCTCCTGGCAACCGGCCGGCGCGATCCGGACCTCGAGCGGCTCGCCCGGCGCGAGGACGTCGTCTGAAGCGCCTCGGGAGTCCGCCCGGCCGAACACGGCTACGTCATGGCGGAGTAGGGATTGCCGCCGCGGCCCGCGGTATAGTCCGAAGACGCCGTGCACATCTTTGCGCACCCCCATCGCCCGCCGGCCTCGAGGCCGCTGCGGCGGGGGAGAGGTGCGCCCGGCGCACTTTCTCCAGGAGGCTTTTCGATGAGATCGTTCCGCTCCGCCGCTTCCGCCGCACGCACCCTCTCCCGGCTCCTCGCCCTCGCGCTCGGCGCCGCCTTCCTCGTGCCCGCCCTGGCCGGCGCGGCCACGGTGTCGACCCCGCTCTCGATCCAGGACCTCGCGAGCCAGCTCCAGTGGCGCTCGGTCGGTCCCTACGTGGGCGGGCGCGTGGTGGCGGTCACCGGGGTGCCGGGCGAGTCGAACCTCTTCTACATGGGGAGCGTCGACGGCGGCGTCTGGAAGAGCACGGACTACGGCATTCGCTGGGAGAACATCAGCGACGGCTGGCCGAGCGCCAGCGACAGCATCGGTGCCCTGGCGGTCGCGCCATCGGACCCGAAGGTGATCTACGCCGGCACCGGCGAGAGCGACATCCGCGGCGACATGATCACCGGCGACGGGGTGTTCAAGAGCACCGACGGCGGCAAGACGTGGACCTACGCCGGCCTGCGGGAGACCCACACGACCATGGGCCTCATCGTCGACCCGAAGGACCCGGACGTGGTCTACGCGGCCTCCATGGGTCACGTCTTTGTGCCGGGCGAGCATCGGGGGGTGTTCAAGAGCACCGACGGCGGCAAGACCTGGCAGAAAGTGCTCTTCGTCGACGAGAAGACCGGGGTGGTCGACTTGGTGATGGACCCGGCGAATCCGCAGGTGCTCTACGCGGCGGCCTGGCAGGCCTACCGCACGCCCTGGCGCCTCGAGAGCGGCGGGCCGGGGAGCGGCATCTACCAGACCACCGACGGCGGGACCCACTGGACGAACCTCTCCAGCCGGCCGGGACTGCCCGCCGGGCCCCTGGGCAAGATCGGCCTCGCCGTCGCCGCCAGCCGTCCGAACGTCGTCTACGCCGCCATCCAGGCCAAGGACGGTGGCCTCTTCCGGTCCGACGACGCGGGCCAGACCTGGAAGCGCGTCAACGCCGAGTGGAAGCTGCGCCAGCGGGCCTTCTACTACACCGCCGTGTTTGTGGACCCCAAGGACCCCGACACGGTCTACATGCCGGAGGTGGGGGCGCTCTTCGTCTCCCACGACGGTGGTAAGTCCTTCAAGAAGCTCCACACGCCCCACGGCGACAACCACATCGTCTGGATCGACCCCGGGAACACTCAGATCCTGCTCGAGGGCAACGACGGCGGGGCGACCGTCTCCACCGACGGCGGCGAGACCTGGAGCAGCGAGCACAACCAGCCCACGGGTCAGTTCTACAAGGTGAACCTCGACCACCGGTTCCCGTTCCACATCTACGGCGCCCAGCAGGACGAGGGCTCGACCGAAGGGCCCAGCGCCAGCGCGGAGAAGCGGATCGGCCTCGGCGCCTGGAAGCCCGCCGCCTACGGGGAGAGCACGTTCGTGGTGCCCGAGCCGGGCAACCCGCAAGTCACCTACGGCAGCGGCTACTTCAGCATCTTCCTGAAGCACGACGCGGCGACGGGGCAGTACCAGAGCGTCAGCCCGTGGCCCCACTACCAGGAGGGCGCTTCGGCGGGGGAGCTCAAGTACCGCTTCGCCTGGACGCACCCGATCCTCTTCTCGCCGACCGACCCGAACGAGCTCCTCGTGGGCTCGCAGTACGTCATGAAGAGCACCGACCACGGGCAGACCTGGGCGACGATCAGCCCCGACCTCACGCGCAACGTGGCCGAGACCGAGGCGCCGACGGGCGGGCCGATCGATCTCGACCAGTCGGGCGCGGAGATCTATCCCAACGTGTCGGCCCTCGCCGTCTCGCCCCTCGACGGGCAGGTGATCTGGGCCGGCTCGAGCGACGGCCTGGTGCACGTGACCACGGACGGCGGCGCGAGCTGGCAGGCGGTGACGCCGCCGGACCTGCCCCAGGAGGCGGACGTCCAGGCGATCGAGCCCTCCCACGTGGCCAAGGGCACGGCGTACCTCGCCGCCAGCCGCTACATGTGGGACGACTTCGCGCCCTACGTGTACGAGACGACGGACTTTGGCGCGACCTGGACGGCGATCACCGAGGGCTTGCCGGCCGACCAGTACGTCCTCGCGCTGCGCCAGGACCCGGACGATGCGCAGCTCCTCTTCGCGGGCACCAAGAACACGGTGTTCGCGAGCTTCGACGGCGGCGGGCACTGGCAGCCGCTGACCCTCAACCTCCCCCACGCCCAGGTGCGCGACGTAGCCATCGACACGCGCCAGGGCGACGTCGTCGTGGCCACCCACGGCCGCGCCTTCTGGGTGCTCGACGACCTCCACCTGCTCGAGCAGCTCACCAAGCGGCCCGCGGTCGAGGCGGACGCCGCCGCCCTCTTCGCGCCCCAGCGGGCCTGGCTGAGCCCGGCCTATGGAACGCCCGGCAGTCCCCGCCGGACAGAGGGCGCGGGAAAGAACCCGCCGTTCGGAGCGACGGTCTACTTCCACGTCCCAGAGGACTACGACGGCACGACGCCGGCGACTCTGCGCTTCCTCGATGCCGGCGGACTGCTGATCCGCAGCTTCGACCTGCACATGAAGCCAGAGGAGAAGAAGGGTGAGGAGCCGGATCTGAGCGAGATGGGGCCGGCGGAGCGCAAGGTCGCCGCCGAACGGAAACGCACCGCTATCGAGCCGGGCATGAACCGCTTCCAGTGGGACCTGCGGTACCCGGACGCGACGGAGGTCGAGGGCTTCTACGTGCCCATCGCCGCGGGCGGTCTGGAGGACGAGGTGAGCGGCCCGGTCACCACTCCCGGCACCTATCGCGTGGAGCTCGTCTACGGCGGCCAGACGTCCACGCAGACGTTCCAGGTGACCCTCGATCCGGGGGTCCAGAGCAGCCCCGAGGACCTCGCCGCCCGGCTCGAGCTAGAGCTCAAGATCCACCGCTCCCTCGACGCCCTGGACAAGGCGATCAACCAGGCCCTCGATGCCCGGAGCGGGCTCGAGAAGGTGGCCGCCGGCCACGGGCGCCGCGCCCGCCGGGCCGCCGAGGCGATCGCCGCCCTCGACGAGGTCATCGGCCGCCTCGTCCAGCTCGACGTCCATTCGAGCGAGGGCCCGCTGCTCCACGAGAGCAAGCTGCGGAGCCACCTGGCGTACCTCCAGGCCGACGTGGAGCTCGCCTACGTCCGGCCCACGAAGGCCCAGCAGGCCGTCTTCGAGAAGCTCGACGGCGACGCCCAGGCGGGGGAGCAGGAGCTCCTGACCGCCATCGCGGCCGCCCGGACGATGCTGTGAGGTGGGGCGGACATCTCCTCCGGCTCCGGTGACGAGCCGGTCTGGAGGGGGTGCCGGGTACCTATTCGGAGTCAGAGCCCCTGCGGGCGCCTGCAGGGGACCGAAGGGAGTCGGTGGTGAAGACGGCATTGCTTGTGATCGACGTACAGACGAGCCTCATCGCCGAAGGGGCGTGGGAGGCGAGCGCGATCCTGGGTCGCATCGGGGTGCTCATCGCGTCCGCACGGTCGGCGGCCGTCCCCGTGGTCTTCGTCGTCGATCGCCGTGTCGGGCCCGACGGCTCGATCCACGAGGCGCTCGAGGTGCGCGACGGCGATCCGATCGTCGAGAAGAGCTACAGCGATTCGTTCTTGGACACCGGGCTGGATGATCTTCTGCGCAGTGAGGGCGTAGGACGCCTGGTCGTCGTCGGACTACAGACGGACTACTGCGTCGACACGACCTGCCGGCGGGCGGCCTCGTTGGGCTACGAAGTCGTCCTGGTCTCCGATGCGCACACGACGTTCGATCACGAGCACCTCACGGCTCCGCAGATCATCGCCCACCACAACAGGATTCTCCGAGACTTCCCGGCGGCGTCGGGGCGCGTTCGCGTCATGCCCTCATCCGACGTCCGTCTCGGGCGCTAGGAGTCTGCGCGGCAGAAACGCGCGGTCGCGTTGCGAGCGCCGTGGGGTCGGATACGAGGCACCGCGACGCAGGCGATGCCGAGCCATCGTCGAGGAGCGGGAACGAAGTTGACGACCCCACGCCGGCGCAACCCTTCGGGCGCAAGGGGGTTACGGGGCGTCTCCTGCGTTGCTCGTCGTCCACGATGTCCCCGCATCGACTCCTCCTCGCGCCTTGGATCCACCCCGCAAGACCCTTGCGCGCGACTACGTATTTCTGCCGCGCAGACTCCTAGGTCGAGGCACGGGCTCGACCTACCGGCGCTCGTTGTGCACGGGCGCCCGCAAAGCTCTCAGTCGTCCCCGAGGGACTCCCACTCCCGGTCGGGCTCGTCCTCCAGCTCGGACAGGAGCTCGCGGGCCGCTTCGGCGTCGTCGTCGTGAACGAGGATCGTCGCGGGCCCCACGACCGGGTTGAAGCCGGCGCCGAGGCGGCCGAGGGCGAAGATGTCCTGGAGGGCGTCGCCGGTCGTCTCGTACTCGATCTCCGCGCTGGCCAGGAGCGACCTGGCGATCGCGAGGAGGGCGGGGTTGCCGGTCTCGAGGACCGGGACCAGGGTGTAGGCCGGGGGGCGGGGCGTGCCCGGAGGCGGCAGGGACGATGCGGGGACGAGGGGCACCTCGCAGTCCGGGCACTCGGTGATGCCGGGCCGGAACTCGCCGTCGCACACCGGGCAGCGCATGATCTCGAGAAACTCGTCGTCCATCGCGGCTCCCTCCACGTTCAGGCGGTGCAACGGTATAATGCGCGAGCATACTGGAAGAGGCCAGGGACGGGCGAGCGCCATCGAGAAACCTCGAGGGGGCTGGTGGCTCCGCCGCAGGGCGGGCCGGGGGCCTCTCCCGTCGGGGAACGGCGCTCGCTGGTCGGACGATGGGGCGAAGGCGCGCGCCTACTAGTCTCGCTTTCGCCTGTCGACTCGCGCTGCCTGCGAAGCGTAGAACCGCCAGATACCGCAGTAAGCTACGCGCACGTCTCGAAGCACTCCGGAGGATCAGATGAAGAGAGTCACTGGCATCGGCGGAATCTTCTTCCAGGCGAAGGACCCCGTTGCCCTGAGGGCTTGGTACCAGAAGCACTTGGGGATCGACGTGCAGGAATGGGGGGGTACCGCCTTCACCTGGACAGATGGTGATGGAAACCCCACCCTGGGCTCCACCGTGTGGTCGATCGGTTCGGCCGGCGGAGAGGGCTTCGCTCCGAGCACGTCGACGTTCATGATCAACTATCGAGTCGAAGACTTGGCGGCCATACTCCAAGCGCTTCGGGAGGAAGGCTGTGACGTCCTCGAGAAGACCGACGACTCCGAGTTCGGAAAGTTCGGCTGGGTCATGGACCCCGAGGGCAACAAGGTCGAGCTCTGGCAGCCGCCCGAAGGTCAATGAAACCGGGCCTCTGAGGCTTGTGAATGAACCCCCGACCTACTGCGGCCGTCCCCGCATCACCCCTCGCGGCGTTGCGCCTCCTCGACGTAGGCCCCGCTACGCCTGCGTCGGCGCGCCTTGCGACCGGCGCGCGGGTACGCCCTCGCGACAGCCGGAGATTCATTCACACCCGAGGGCAACCCGGTCCAGTTCCATCAGCTCGAGGCGTGAAAGCGCGAGTCCAGGAGGCACTCGTGAACCGAGGGAGGCGGTACAGCTCAACTCGTGGGTGGCGGTAGACCAACAGAGCCGAGGAGTCTCAACCATGAAGGAAGAAGTGCTCATCAGGTCCGAGGCCGGCTCCGACGTGGAGGCGATCGCGGCGGTCACGGAGGCGGCGTTCCGGGCTCTGGAGATCAGCGGCCACACCGAGCAGTTCATCGTCGCTGCGTTGCGCTCGGCGGGCGCCCTCACCCTCTCGCTCGTGGCGGAAGTGGAGCGCCGAGTGGTGGGCCACATCGCCTTCTCCCCCGTGACGATCTCCGACGGCTGCCCGGGCTGGTACGGCCTGGGGCCGGTTTCGGTCTCGCCCGAGTGCCAGCGCCGCGGCATCGGCGGCACGCTGATCCGCGAGGGGCTCTCACGCCTGGAGGCCCTCGGTGCCCGAGGATGCTGCCTGGTGGGGCATCCGGAGTATTACCGGCGCTTCGGGTTCGAGAATGTCCCGGGGCTCGTCTGCGAAGGGGTGCCCCGGGAGGTCTTCTTCGCCCTGTCCTTCGACGGGCATCTTCCCCAGGGCACCGTGGAGTTTCACGAGGCGTTCAAGGCGGACGCGGAGCCATGAGAGGGCGGGCGATCTATGACGCCTTCTTTTTCGAGGCTCTTGGCGCCTCGCCGGTGGCTCGGGGCGCACCACGCGCCCGGGCGGTACTACCGTCCGAGTGCCGGGGACGACTGAAGACCAAGGAGGCTTGCGCTCATGCCGGCTGACCCGAAACCACCGCTCTCCGTTCAACTCGCCAGGGCGAGCTGGGTGGCTCCGCTCCTGTTGTTGGGAGCGGGTTACCTCCTCAGGCAGGCGGGGAAGACCGGTTCCTCCGCGCAGGTGATGGCCACGGTGCTCTCTGTCCTCGCCGCGGTTCTCATCTTGATCGGCATCGGTTCGGGGATCCTGGCTCTGTTCGGCATCTCGAGGCACGGCAGGAAGGGCATCCTCGTGCCGGCCCTCGTCGGCATCCTGCTCTCGTCGGCCTTTCTGGTGGCCCTGGGAACCAGCTTCTGGTCGGCGTTCAGGGAGGCCACGGACCCGCAGGCCCGGATCGAGGCGATCGCTCGAGAGCTACGGAGCCAGGGCCTTCCGCTCAAGGTGGACGACGAAACGGAGCTCATGGCTGTCACGGCGCTGCCGGGCCAGTTGGTCTATGACTATCGCCTGGTCAAGTACACATCAGATCAGCTCGACGCCCGGAAGTTCCACGCGGCTCTCCTCCCCGAGCTGAAGAAGCGGCTCTGCCCCAGGCTCGAGGTCCTCTGGAAGAACCGCTTCTCTTGCAAGATCCGCTACGCGGACTCGAGCTCGGCGCCGATTACGGAGGTACTTCTCACCGCCGAGGAGTGCTCCAGGTAGACGTCCGAGAGCTCTTCGAGGCGGGTGGTCAACGAAGTCCTCCTTGCAGGCCCGCCGGGCCGGCCCGGATCGCCAGCTCGGGCGTGCCAGAATCCTCGGGATGGCCCGTGCCCGCGGCTCCTCACCTCCGGACTCCCAGGCTCCGCCCCCCTGGCTGCGCCTGGTCGAGCTGTACCTGGATCACCTGGCCGTGGAGCGGGGGCTGGCGGAGAACACGGTGTCCTCGTACCGGCGGGACCTGGTGCGGTTGGGCCAGGGCCTCGCCGAGGACGGGGTCGAGCTTCCGCGGGCTCGGCCCACGGACCTCGCCGCCCAGGTGCGGCGCCTGCGCCACGAGGGGCTCGCGCCGCGCTCGATCTCCCGGGCGGTCTCGGCGGCGCGAGGGTTCTACGCCTACCTGGTGGCCGAAGGGGAGCGGACCGACGACCCGGCGGCCGAGTTGGACTCGCCCAAGCTCCTCCAGCGCCTGCCCAAGGTGCTCTCGGAGGAGCAGGTGGAGGCTCTGCTCGAGGCGCCCGACGTCGCCACGGCCTTCGGCCTCCGGGACCGGGCGATGATCGAGCTGCTCTACGCCACGGGCCTCCGGGTGAGCGAGCTGGTCGGCCTCGAGCTCGCCCAGCTCCGCCTGGACCAGGGGTTCCTGGTGGCCTTCGGCAAGGGCTCGAAGGAGCGGATCGTGCCGGTGGGGGAGAGCGCCGAAGGTTGGCTCGGGCGCTACTACCGGGAGGCCCGGCCGGAGCTCGATCGCGGCCTGCGGACGGACGCGGTGTTCCTCTCGCGCCTGGGCCGCGGCATGACGCGCCAGGCGTTCTGGCAGACCCTGAAGCGCTACGCCCGGGAGGCCGGGGTGCGGCACGTCTCGCCCCACGTGCTCCGCCACTGCTTCGCGACCCACCTCCTCGAGCACGGCGCGGACCTCCGCGCGGTGCAGATGATGCTCGGCCACGCCGACATCTCGACCACCCAGATCTACACCCACATCCACCAACACCGCCTGAAGACCCTCTACCAGCGCTTCCACCCCAGGGCGTGACGCCACCTCCACCTCCACCTCGAGCCTCGTCGCAGCAAAGGGCGGGAGGGAACGGGATCGAGGGGTTGTGGGGGGCACCCGATGAATCCACCGGTCTGGAGTCGCCGTCCCGGTGAGCGCAGGCTTGATCGCTCGACGTGGGCGGGGGACCTCCGGCGCCCGAAGCCTGCAGCGCTCAAGACGCCTCGTCGGTTTGAGGCGGGGCATCAATAGACATCTACAAAGCTGCAGTTCGTGACAGGTGAGTCAAGTTTCCAGCGAAGCCGAAGACACTCTAGATTCCTCGGCGGTGTGAGGCGGAGCTTTGCTAGGAGCCTGCTCGTTCAGGGCAACCCGGTCTGGACAAGTCTCCCGCAGAGGCGCAGAGGCGCAGAGGCGCGACTCCATTTGACACGGCGGAGGATGCCCGCCTTGATCCGATACGTGCCGGAGCTCGAGAGCACGCACTCGGCGCTCTAGCTCGTGCCCTCGTGCCGTGAGCTAGGAGTCTGCGCGGCAGAAACGCGCGGTCGCGTTGCGAGCGCCGTGGGGGCGGATACGAGGCACCGCGACGCCGGCGATGCCGAGCCATCGTCGAGGAGCGGGAACGAAGTAGACGGCCCCACGCCGCCGCAACCCTCCGGGCGCAAGGGGGTTACGGGGTGTCTCCGGCGTTGCTCGTCGTCTACGATGTCCCCGCATCGCCTCCTCCTCGCGCCTTGGATCCACCCCGTAAGACCCTTGCGCGCGGCTACGTGTTTCTGCCGCGCAGACTCCTAGGAGCTTGTGAATGAACCTCCGACCTACTGCGGCCGTCCCCGCATCACCCCTCGCGGCGTTGCGCCTCCTCGACGTAGGCCCCGCTACGCCTGCGTCGGCGCGCCTTGCGAGCGGCGCGCGGGAACGCCCTCGCGACGGCCGGAGATTCATTCACAAGCTCTGAGGTGCGGGGACCGCCTCGTAGACCGACTCCAGCAGCACTCCCCGGCCCGAACCACGTGTGGATCTTGTACGCCCAGTCAACGGCGCCCCGGAAACGCGGCTCTCCCGGGCTCCGCCCATCGATCGCCCTCCTCTGCGGCTCTGCGCCTCTGCGCGAGAACCTACGTGCCGGATCCCGGCTCCTTGTCGCTTGGAGGCGGAGCTTCACTGGTCGTCTGATGAGGCCGGAATCGTGACGACCGAGCCTAGTTTTCGGACGCAGCAAGATCGGGAGGGGGCGTCCCTCGCCCCCCGGAGGGTGGGAGAGGGACCGAGGGAGAGGGGGGCGATCCGATGAATCCACCGGTCTGGAGTCGCCGTTCCGAGGAGCGCAGGCGAGATCATCGGGCGTGAGTGGGGGAGCTGCAACGGACGAAGCCGGAGAGGCTCAAGACGCCTCGTCGGTTTGAGGCGGAGCTTCGTCAGATCGACTATAGTAGGCACGCGCTCGGCGCGGCCTCGGCTCCTGACCTCGACGAACCCACCATGTGCGGCATCATCGGCATCCTCGGACCGGAGGTCCGTTCCCACGGCACCGAGCCCGCTCGCCGGATGCTGGAGACCCTGGTCCACCGGGGTCCCGACGGGATGGGGCTCGCCGCCGAGGGTGACGGCATCCTCGGCCTGGCCCGACTGGCGATCATCGACCTGCCGGCCGCGTCCGGCCCGTTCCGCAACGAGAACGGGACGATCCTGTGCGTCTGCAACGGCCAGATCTATAACAGCGACGAGCTGCGCCGCGAGCTCGAGGCCAAGGGCCACCGCTTCCAGACCGGCGTCGACACCGAGGTGGTGCTGCATCTCTGGGAGGAGCACGGCCCGGACCTGGTCGACCGCCTCAACGGCATGTTCGCCTTCGCGGTCTGGGACTCGGGGCAGAAGACCCTGATGCTCGGCCGGGACCGCGCCGGCGAGAAGCCCCTCTTCTACTGGAGCGACGGCACCCACCTGCTCTTCGGCTCGGAGCTCCGGGCCCTTCTGGCTCACCCCCGGGTGAGTCCGCGCCTCGATCCGGTCGCCCTCCTGCGCTACCTGTCCCAGGGCTTCATCCCGGCGCCGCTCTCGCCGCTCCAGGGCGTCCACAAGCTACCCGCCGGCCACGTGCTGCTGGCTCGCGAGGAAGCGGGCGAGGTCCGGACCGAGGTCTCCCGCTACTGGGATCTGGCCGACTGGTACGCCGCGCCGGGTACCCGCGACCGGCGCTCGGCCGACGAGCTGGTCGCCCAGCTCGACGAGCGCCTCCTGCGGGCGGTCCGCCGCCGCTCCCGGAGTGACGTGCCCTACGGCGTGTTCCTGTCGGGGGGGATCGACTCCTCCACGGTGCTCGCCTACCTCTCCGAGATCCACGGACCGGGGGTGCCGGCGTTCTCCATCGGCCACGCCGACGCCACCTTCGACGAGTCCCGCTTCGCCCGGGAGACCGCTCGCGCCTTCGGGGCCGAGTTCCACGAGCTGATCCTCGAGGAGTCCGACCTGGAAGAGGGCCTTCGCCACATCGGCAGCGAGATGGACGAGCCCCTGGGCGACGCCTCGACGATTCCCACCTTCCTACTGTCGCGCTTCGCCCGCGAGCGGGTCAAGGTGGTGCTCTCGGGCGAGGGCGCCGACGAGCTCTTCGGCGGCTACCCGACCTACCTCGGGCATCGCCTCGCCGACATCCTGACGAAGGTCCCCGCCGGCCTGCGCCGAGCGGTGGTGGCGGGCCTGCGGAAGGCGACGCCGGTCTCCATGGGCAACGTGGCCATGGACTACCTGGTGCAGTGCTTCGCCGGCGGCCTCGAGCGGCCCCGTCTCGAGCGCCACCAGGCCTGGTTCGGGAGCGTCCACCCGGATCGCCTGCGCACCCTGCTGTCCCCGGGAGTGGTGGCGGCGGTGGGGGAGGCCGAGCTGGCGCTGCCGTTCGAGGTGGGCGGGGCGCCCCGGGAGTTCGCCGATCCCCTGGCCGAGCTCCTCTACACGGACTTCACCCTCTACCTCCAGGACGACCTCCTGACCAAGGTCGACCGCGCCAGCATGCTCGCCTCTCTCGAGGCCCGGGCGCCGTTCCTCGATCACGAGCTGGCCCAACTCGTCGCCGGCATGCCGTCACGCTGGAAGGTGCGGCGCCTGACCACCAAGGCGATCCTGCGCCGCACCGTCCGCCGCCGGCTGCCGCCCGACGTCCTCTCGCGGCGCAAGCGCGGGTTCAACATCCCGTTCTCCCGCTGGGTCCTCCACGGCCTGGGCGAGACCCTGCGGCAGCGCTTCTCCCGGGAGCGGGTCGAGGCCCGGGGGCTGCTCTCCCACGAGGCGGTCGTGCGTCTGATCGACGAGCACCAGGAGCGGGTGGCCGACCACAGAAAGCCGCTGTTCGCCCTCCTCGCCCTCGACCTGTGGTGCGACCGGACGTTCGGCGTGGGCGCCGCCGTGCCCTACGACGAGGCCGGGCGCGAGTCCTCCGTGGCCGTGCGGGCCGCGGCCTCATGACGGGACGGACCGGCCGCCGCCTCGTCCTGGCCTTCGCGGCGCTCCTCTTCCTCTGGAACCTCGGGGGGCATGACCTCTGGGCGCCGGACGAGCCCTACTTCGCCGAGGGCGCGCGGGAGATGGTGGTCGACGGCCAATGGTGGGTGCCCCACGTCAACGGCGTCGTCACCACCGACAAGCCGCCCCTCTTCTTCTGGCTGATCGCCCTGGGCTCGCTGCCCGTCGGCCACGTGACCCCGTGGACGGCGCGCCTGCCCTCGGCGCTGGCGGGCCTGGGCACGATTCTCCTGCTGATGCGCCTGGCCCGGCGCTTCGGAGGGGACCGCCTGGCCTGGCTCTCCGGAGTCACCCTCGCCACCACCCTGATGTTCTGGGACAAGGCGCGGTGGAGCCAGATCGACTCGCTCCTTTGCTTCCTGATCTGGGTCGCGCTCTCGGCCTTCGAGGCCTGGAGGGCCGGCGACGCCCGCGGCCGGCGGGCGGGCCTTCTTTTCTGGCTCGCCGCGGGCCTCGCGACCCTGGCCAAGGGGCCGGTGGGGTTCCTCCTGCCGCTGGGGATCGCCCTCGTCACCCTCGCCTTCGACCGGAGGATGAAGGACTGGAAGCGCTTCGCGCCGTGGACCGGTCCGCTCCTCTTCCTCGCCGTGGTCATCGCCTGGATGGCGGCGGCCACCGTGGGCGGCCACGGCGACTACTCGGTGTGGGGTGCCTTGAAGAAGCACTTCATCGAGCGGGCCCTCCACGGCATGCACCACAAGCACCCGCCCTGGTACTTCCTCCAGGTCCTGCCGGTGCAGCTCCTGCCCTGGTCCGGCCTGGTGCCCGGAGCCCTGCTCCTCGCCTGGCGCCGGCGCCGCCCGAGCGACCGCTTCCTGCTGGTGGCCGCCCTGTTCGTGGTGGTCTTCTTCTCGATCTCCCCCGAGAAGCGCGAGCTCTACGCCCTGCCCGCCGTGCCCGCCTTCGCCCTGCTGGTGGCGACGCTGGTGGACACCGTGGTGTCCACGATGCGCGCCGGAGCGCGGCCCGGCGAGCCGACCGTGGACCGGCGCTGGCTCTTCGGCGGGCAGATCGCCGTGGGCTCGCTCCTCACCCTCGTCGGCCTGGCCCTGCCGATCGTGGCGCGGGGACGCCCCGAGGTCCCCTACTGGATGGCCCTGGTGCTCTCGGGCGTGCTCTTCGCCTCGGGCGTGGTGACCCTCTGGGCCTGCCGCCGCGCCCTTCCGCTGCGCGCGGCCCTCGGCCCGGCCGCGGGGCTGGCCGCCGGCTTTCTTTTCGCCGTCACTTTCCTCTATCCCGCCCTGGAGTACCGCAAGTCGGCTCGTCCCTTCGCCGAGAAGATGAAGGCTGCCACCGCCTCGTCCCGGGCCGCCGGGCATCGGGTCGTCGCCCTCGACCTCAGCAACCTGCCCGAGGCCTTCGCCTTCTACAGTGACGGCGTCTACACGGAGGAGACCGAGGATCCGGAGCGCCTCGCCTCGCACCTCGCCCAGCCGGACGAGGTCTGGGCGGTGACCAGCCGCGCCGGCTTCGACGAGATGCCAGAGCCCGCCCGCGACCACGCCGAGGTGATCGACGAGACCGAGCTCGGCGGGCGCGACGTGCTGCTGGTGCGCAACCGGGCGGCGGGGCCAGCGGCCCTTCCGTAGAATCCGGCGGCCCTTCCGTAGAATACGAGCGAGGTCGAACGAGTTACCCGTAGGCAGCGATGGACGAGACGACGAGGCGAAGAGGGCCGGCGGGGCTGGTCCGGGTTCTGATCCCGGCCCTCGCCCTGTGCCTCTTCGCGCCGGCTCTCCGGGCCGAGCTCGTGGTGCTGGACGACGGCCGCTTCTTCAAGGTCACCGCTTACGAGATCCGGGGGGATTCAGCGCGCCTCACCCTGCGCGTGGGAGGCCGCATCACCCTGCCCCTCGACCGGGTCGCCCACGTGGTCGACGACGAGTGGGTGCCGCCCGATCCGCCGGCGGCCACCGCCTCCGCGGCGGCGGGGCGGAGCTGGCGCTTCTCCGACGATCTGCCGGTGCCCCAGGTGCCCTACGGCAAGGAGATCTACGCCGCCGCCCGGCGCCACGGCCTCGACCCGGAGCTGGTGGCGGCCGTCGTGCGGGCCGAGTCGGCGTTCGACGTGCGGGCGGTCTCCCCCGTGGGAGCCCGCGGCCTCATGCAGCTCATGCCCGCCACCGCCCGCCGCTTCGGCCTGCGCGGCGACGACGTGTTCGACGCCGCGGGCAACGTGGATGCCGGGGCGAGCTACCTGGGCTGGCTCCTCGACCGCTTCGACGGCGACCTCTCCCTGGCGCTGGCCGCCTTCAATGCCGGCGAGGGCACGGTGGACCGCTACCGGGGCGTGCCCCCGTTCCGCGAGACCCGCAGCTACATTCGCCGCATCTTTGCAAGCCTGGGGATCGCCGGCGGCTCGGTGGCCGCCCTCTGAGCTTTGGCTACCTGTAGCGCATGACGACCAGCGTGCGGTCGTCGCGGGCCGGGCGGCCTCCGGTGTGGGCCTCGACCGCCGCCAGGAGCCGGTCGCGCACCTGGGCCGCCGACTTGCAGGGACCGGCCAGGGTGGCGCGGACCTGGTCGTAGCCAAAGGGCTCGTCGGCCGCGTCGGAGGCCTCGATCAGCCCGTCGGAGAGCCAGATCACCGCGTCGCCGGACTCGAGCTCGCGGGTCGCGTGGCCGTAGCTCGTACCGAGCCCGCCGAGGGGGGAGCCGGGGAGGACGATCTCCTCGACCTCGCCGCCGCGCAGGTGGTACGTGGGCGGATGGCCGGCGTTGGTCAGCTCCATGCGGCCTTCGCGAAAGTCGACCTTGGCGAAGGTGGCCGTGACGAAGAAGCGGGCCTCGTCGTTCGCCGGATCTCCGGAGCGCACCGTCCCGTCCAGCCGGCGCAGGATCTCGTCCGCCTCCTGGGTCTCCACCACCAGGATGCCCAGGGCGGCCTTGACCATGGCCATCCGGAGGCCCGTCGGCAGGCCGTGGCCCGAGACGTCGGCGACCACCACCGCGAGCTCGTGGTCCGAGAGCCGCAGCACGTCGAAGTAGTCGCCTCCGATCGCCGCGCTGGGCTCGAAGAGGGTGGAGAACTCCACCGCCTCGCCCTCGGGGAGGTTTGTCGGGATCAGGCTCTGCTGCACCTGGCGGGCGATGGTGAGCTCCTTCTCGAGGAGCTCGGCCTGGGCGGCGGTGGCGACCAGGTCCTCCAGGTTCTCGGCCATGCCGTTGAACGAGCGCTGCAGCGCTCCCACCTGGTCGCGGCGGCGCACCGGGATGCGCACCGAAAAGTCGCCGGCCGAGACCCGCGAGGTGGCGGTGTAGAGGCGCGAGACGGCGCGCGAGAGCCCGACGATCAGGCTCACGGCCACCAGCTCGGCGAGGGCGTAGATCGAGAGCAGGAGGAGCGAGACGACGATCAGGGACACCCAGAAGGTCCGGCCCACCTCTGCGCTGGGCGAGAAGAGGCGCTCGGCGAGGATCCGTGGCGTGGCGGTGAGGACCACTGCGGTCTCGCCCAGGGCGGTCTCGCCGGTGGCCAGGCTGCGCGCCGGCTCGCCCAGCTCCACCCAGGAGATCATCGGCCGGTCGCGCCAGCCGCCGCTCACCTGGCGCTGCTCGAAGAACTTCGCCTTGGCGGACTCGATCTCCGCCCGCTGGTCTTCGGCCACCGGGTCGAGGCGGACGTGGAGGCCGGCGCTGCCCACCGAGACCTGCACGCTCTGGGCCCCACCGGCGTTGGAGAGCAGGTTCACCCAGACGCCGGAACGCCGGCGCACCACCTCCGAGAGGTCGCTCGAGACGAAGGCGAGGGCCCGCCGGCCGTCACCGGCCGCGGTGCTCGCGACCAGGGTCATGGACCCGTCGGGGAGTGTCGCGAAGGCGGGCGCGGAGCCCTCCGGCCGCTTGTCGAGCCAGGTCGGCCATCTCTCGGGGGCGCGCGGGTCGCCTGCCACCCGGCGCCCCTCGCGGTAGGCGGCCCAGGCCACGGCGCCCGGAGTGGCGACCTCCCCCTCGCTGCCGCCCTCGGCGTGAGCCGCGGCCGCCTCGACCTGGCGCTCGAGGTCGTGGAGGGTGTCGCGGTAGAGGTGGCCGAGGAAGAAGCCGGCGACGAAGTACCCGACCAGGGCCAGCAGGATCGCCGCCAGGGGGATCGGCAGAGCCCCGATGAGGAGGTAGGAGAAGGCGAGTCGCCCGCTGACATGCCAGAGCAGGCGCTGGTAGGCCCGGAAGAGGAGGAACCCGGCGGTCACCGCGACGAGGAGCCAGAAGACGGTCCGGGCGACGGTGGCGGCTACCGGGAGCGGCGCCAGGTAGCCGACGAGGCCAGTGACGGCGAGGGCCAGGCTCAGCCAGACCAGGCGGATGGCGCGCCTCCGGCGCTTCTCGCTCTCGGGTGGACGGGTCACGGGGATCGATTTCGGCCGGCGGGGCTCGGGCGCCGGCGCCTCTCGCGTCGCTCCAATCTTCTCTACGCAGAGGGCGGCCGGATGTTCCAGGGATCGACCGGCCGACCGGGTGGCTTGACCCCGGCCGGGGCTGGCGTACAATCAGGCCACCCCTCGCCCTCCACGGGAGGGTTCCGGGCAACACATCCTAGCTTGCACAACGAGGAGAGACCGTGTCGAGGATTCCCCGCGTCCAGGAGCACCTGAAAACCGGCTTCACCTCCGAGGCGGCCTCGGCCGCCAAGTTCCGCGCCTACGCCCACCGTGCGCGCCGCGACGGCCTGCCCAACCTCGCCGACCACTGGCTGCGGCTGGCCGAGGGCAAGGACGAGCTGGCCCGCATCCAGCTCGAGGCGGCGGGCAAGGTCCGCGGCCACGAGCTGGACATCCGCGCCGAGATCGCCGAGGAGCGCTACGAGAACGACGTGCTCTACCCGAAGCTCATCGACTCGTCCGGCCCGGACGAGGTGGTGGGTGTCTTCCAGCGCGTGATCGAGATCCAGCAGGACCACCTTCGCCGGCTGGAGGACCTGTGGCGGGCCCTGGAGTCGTCGGAGGGCGACGTGCCGGCCCTCGTCGAGACGCAAGATCCCGTCGCCGTCGGCTGAACCGGCCGCGCGCCCGGTCGGCCTGGCCGCCTGCCGGCGAAGCCCGCTCAGCAGCTCTGTCCCCACGCCGGGTGATTGAGCACGAACCCCTCCTCGGGGTCGTGGTCGAGCACCGCGCCGTCGAGCTCTCGGGCCGCCATGCGGTCGAGGACCACCCTCACGCCGCCGAGCTCCAGGCGCAGATCGCCCTCGGCGACACCGCGGGTGGCCCCCAGGCGAAAGCCCATGGCGCCGCAGCCGCCGGCGAAGGCGATGCGGAGGTGCTCTTCGGGACCGAGGTCGCGGCGGGCCGCCTCGCGGGCGGCGGGAGTGAGGGTGATCTCCATCGTTCGCGGCGCCGGGTGCGGAATCCTGTCGCCCGGCCGGAGGTTGATGATAGTACGCTCCGGAGGGCGGCGGCTCCCGCGCCGCGGTGGTGCCCGACGGAGCCGAAACCCCCGCCCGATCGAGCTCTCGTGAGCTTGTGACCACCAGTCACATTCGTTAGACTCCACGGCGTGGAGGAACCATGAGCCTGAAAGTCCTGGACCAGGAAGAGACGCGCGGCACCGCGGT
Source organism: uncultured Acidobacteriota bacterium (assembly GCA_963739795.1). Taxonomy (GTDB): domain Bacteria; phylum Acidobacteriota; class Thermoanaerobaculia; order Multivoradales; family DATKCC01; genus CAVUBL01. The sequence goes on from CAVUBL010000008.1 coordinate 304,735, forward strand.
CACCCACACCGGCGAGAGCTGGTTGACCACCACCTTCGACAAGGTCGAGGACTGGGCCCAGCGCCACTCCTTCTGGCCCTTCCCGTTCGGCACCGCCTGTTGTGCCATCGAGTTCATGTCGTCAGTCTCGAGCCACTACGACATGGCCCGCTTCGGCTCGGAGGTGGTGCGCTTTTCCCCTCGCCAGAGCGACCTGCTCATCGTGGCGGGGACGATCAACGACAAGATGGCCCCGGTGCTCAAGAAGATCTACGACCAGATGGCCGAGCCCAAGTGGGTGGTCTCCATGGGCGCCTGCGCCTGCTCCGGCGGCTTCTACCGGGCCTACCACGTGATGCAGGGGATCGACGAGATCATCCCCGTGGACGTCTACGTGCCCGGCTGCCCGCCGACCCCGGAAGGGCTGATGTACGGCATCTTCCAGCTCAAGGAGAAGGTGGTCCGGGACCGCAAGCGCTACGCCCACGCGTCCCAGACCCGCGTCCAGGAGGAGCCGGCGTCCGCCGCCGGCTAGAGAGCATGCTCCACTCTTGTCACGCCGAAGCGGGTTGGGGGCGTCCCTTGCCCACCTCGAGGAGAGCCAACCGCCCATGACCACCGCCGTCACGGAAGCGCCGTCGTTCCTGGATAGATACCCGGCGGGCAGCATTCTGCCCCAGGGGGGCCCCGACCAGATCAAGGACCAGAGCATGGACCAGCCGACCTGGGTGGTGAGCCGGGACGTGCTGGCCGACCTCGCGCGCGACCTGCGCGACGACCCCTCGACCAAGCTCGACATGTTGCTCGACGTCTGCGGCGTCGACTACCCGGACCGCGAGGAGCGTTTCGAGGCGGTCTACCACCTCTACTCGCTGCCGCGCAACGAGCGCCTGCGCCTCAAGGTGCCCCTCACGGAGGCGGACCCGACGCTGCCCTCGCTGATCCCGGTCTGGAAGGCGGCGGACTGGTTCGAGCGCGAGGCCTACGACATGTTCGGGTTCCGCTTCGAGGGCCACCCGAACCTGCGCCGCATCCTCACCCACGATGCCTTCCAGGGGCATCCGCTGCGTAAGGACTACGACGCCACCCGGCGCTGGATCCTCACCGAGGACAAGATCTACCGCCCGAAGCTCCAGGTGCCCGAGGGCGTCGCCGACGACATGTTCGAGCGCATGACCGTCAACATCGGCCCGTCGCACCCGGCGATGCACGGCACCTTCCGGCTGGTCGCCGAGCTCGACGCCGAGACGATCGTGGCGAGCGAGGTGGAGATCGGCTACCTCCACCGTTGCTTCGAGAAGATGTGCGAGACGCATCCCTGGCAGCACGTGATCCCCTACACCGACCGGCTCAACTACTGCTCCTCGTTCATCAACAACGTCGGCTACTGCCGGACGGTGGAGAAGATGCTGGGCATCGAGCCGCCGCCCAAGGCGGTGTGGGCGCGCACGATCCTCTCCGAGTTCTCCCGGATCATGGACCACTGCGTGTGCAACGGCTCGACGCTGGTCGACGCCGGCGCGCTGACCAACTTCTGGTACTACTTCCAGCCGCGCGAGGAGATCTACGGCCTCCTCGAGGCTTGCTCCGGGGCGCGGCTGACCGTCTCCTACGGGCGGATCGGCGGCCTCGCCCAGGACCTGCCGCCCGACTTCATGGCGCGCGCGCGCAAGCTGCTCGAGATCATCCCGCCGTTCATCGACGACGTGGAGAAGCTGATCGACAAGAACGGCATCTGGCACAAGCGGGCGGTGGGGACGGCGGCGATCTCGGCCGAGGAAGCCGTCAACTGGGGCTGGACCGGCCCCTGCCTGCGGGCTTCGGGGGTCGGCTACGACGTGCGCAAGGCCCGGCCGTACGACCTCTACGACACGGTGGAGTGGGAGGTGCCCGTCTTCCACGGCGGCGACGTCTACGACCGCTACCGGGTGCGCAACGCCGAGATCCGCCAGAGCCTCAAGATCATCCGCCAGCTCCTCGACCGGGGGATGCCCGAAGGGCGTCACATCGTCGACGACCCCCACGTGGCGCTGCCGCCCAAGGAGGACTGCTACAACCAGATGGAGTCCATGATCTACCACTTCAAGCTGATCATGGACGGCATCCAGGTGCCGCCGGGCGAGCGCTACGACATGGTCGAGGGCGCCAACGGCGAGCTGGGCTTCTACATCGTCTCGGACGGCTCGTCCCACCCCTACCGGATCAAGGTCCGACCGCCCTGTTTCCCGATCTTCTCCACCTTCTCCGACCTGATCGAGGGCTCGAGCGTCTCCGACGTCATCGTGACCCTCGGCGGGCTGAACGTCATCGCCGGAGAGCTCGAACGATGAGCCAACCCAGCCCCACCCCCCACGCCCACCCGGAAGGCGGTCCGCCGCCTCACGCGGTCTATCACCCGACCGAGGTCGAGCCCTACCGCCCGAGCTTCGGCGAGCGGCTCTACCTGCCCCTCTTCGCCGGGATGATGGTGACCATTCGCCACTTCTTCCGGAACCTCTTCCACGGGCCCGAGTACACGATCAATTACCCGGAGGAGCGGCGCCAGTACTCGCACCGCTACCGCGGTCACCACATCCTCACCACCCGGCCCGACGGCTCGGTGCGCTGTGTCGCGTGCTTCCTGTGCGCCACCAACTGCCCGGCCGAGTGCATCCACATCGAGGCCGCCGAGCACCCGGACGAGAACATCGAGAAGTTCCCCGAGGTCTACGAGATCGACATGCTCCGCTGCGTCTTCTGCGGCTACTGCGTGGATGCCTGCCCGGAGGAGGCGATCATCATGTCGAACAACTACGACATGGCCTACTTCACCCGCGAGCAGTCGGTGGTGGGGAAGGTGGACCTGATGAAGCCGTTCACCCTCGACGAGGACCGCCTGGGCTACCGGCCCCGCTTCCCCGAAGAGGACGTCCAGCGCGCCAAGATGCGCCGCGAGGCCTTCGACCTGGTCGGCGCCGCCAAGCAGAAGGCCGCCCAGGCGGGGGCGCAGGCCCAGTAGCGCGCCTGCCCCCCCCGGGCCGATCCATCGCCGCCGCTCAGGCGATCAGAAGGCCAAGCACTGGCCGCACGTCTGCCCCGGCTGCTTGATGCAGACGGAGTTGGGGTCTCCAGTCCATTTCACGCACTGGAGATCGTCGCTGCACCACATCCACAGGCAAGTCGGGGTCGGCTTGGGAATCCCCAGCTCTTTGGGGAGCTTAACCGGCAACTCGGAGCCCTCGGCCTGGGAGGGGGCGTCCGCCTTCGGCGCGGGCGCCGCGGCGGCGCTCGGCGCCGTGGCTGACGCCTGGGGCCCGACCGCGGTCGCCGCTGCGGCAGGGGCGGGGGCCGCCTGGGCGGCGACGAGCGCGCCGGCGGTGCCGAGAACGAGAAGCGACAAGACGAGGACGAAACGCTTCGACGTGGTCATTCCAAACCTCCTTGGAGCCGGGGCTCCTGTTGGGTGTATTTGATCGCACTCTATCATGCGCTAGATAGAAGATGCGTAATCTCTAGTTTTAGTTGCCCGACGAGGGCTGGCGACAGGCCCTAAAGGAGGGGCGCAGTAGAATGCCAGTCACCATGGCCGAGATCGTGGACCTCCGACCCGCTACCCCGGCGTGCGAGGACCTCGCCGTCCCCGACGACCTGCCCTTTCTCGCCAGCATCTCCTGGTTCGACCGCGCCTACCGCACCCTCTCGCCCCTCGACATGCTCCGGCGCTACGAGTCCGGTTGGCGCCACCTCCACGTCCTCGCCGAGCCGAGCCCGGAAGAGTGGCGCTTCATCCGCGACCTCGTCGCGCGCTACGGCAGCACGATCGATGTTCCGGCGTGAGGAACATCGGGCGGTCCTGCGGGTCCTCGAAGCGCTCGACGCCGACCTCCTGGAGACCCATCGCGCCCTCTTCGGCGGCGGCCTTCGGATCAAGCTCGAGATCATCCACGAGGGACGCATCGATCTCGACCCCGATGTCCGGCCGTCCTGGGCCGGGGGTTCCTGCCCGAGGAGGCCTCGGGGTCCGGCTCCCGCGCGGTGGCGGTGCTGGGCCACGCCCTCTGGCGCCGGCGCTTCGGCGGCGATCCGGCCATCGTCGGCCGAACCATCACCCCCAACGCACATCCCTTCACCGTGGTCGGGGTGGCGCCTCCGGGCTTCACCGGTGCCGACGCCGGGCTCGAGACCCAGGTCTGGGTGCCGATGGCGATGCAGACGGTGGCGGTCCCCGGGCAGACTCCTGGCCCGGTACTACCGCGCGGAGTCACCTCCGGCCTCGGCGCGGATCAACCGGCTTCCGGCCGCCACCGGCCCACCACCAGGCTGAGGTCGTCGGTCTGGAGGGCCTGGCCCTTGAAGCGGGAGATGTCGTCCAGCAGGTCGTTGCGCACCTCGCGTGCTGGGCCGGTGCTCGCCGACCGGCTGAGGGCGTCGCGCAGGCGGTCGAAGCCGTAGCAGTCGGTCCGGAAGTCGATGGCCTCGACCAGACCGTCGGTGTAGAGGAGAAACAGGTCCCCGGGCTCGAGAACGGCGCTCTCCTCGGAGTAGCGGCTCGGCAGGTGGGTGCCCAGGGGCGGTGCCGGCGCGCCGAGCTCGACCACCGAGCCGTCCCCCCGGCGCAGGAAGACGGGCGGGTGGCCGGCGCTCGCCACCCGCAGGCGCCGGCCCGACCGTTCGACCACCGCGATGGTCACGGTGACGAAGGTTCGGGCGCGCACCGAGGCGCGGACCATGGAGTTGAGCTTCTCGAGCACCGCGGCCGGAGCGACGAGCTCGTCCTGGAGCACGTAGAGCGAGCTCCGGAGACCGGCGATCAGGAGGCCGCTCGCCACTCCGTGGCCCGCCACGTCGGCCACTACGATGGCGACGGCGTCCTTGCCCAGGGGAATGTAGTCGTAGTAGTCGCCGCCCACCTCCGCCGCCGGGATGCAGGCGCCCGACACCTCGATCCAGTCGAAGGTGGGGTCGCCGGCCGGCAGCATGCTGAGCTGGATCTTTCGGGCGTCGGCGAGCTCGCCGCGCATGCGCTGGCGATCCCTCTCCCGGCTCACGGCGCGCCGCCAGCGGTCGAGAAACTCCGTGCGCGCGGCCCCGGTGAGGCGGGCTCCGGCGAACGCCGCCAGGCCGTTGGGCACCGCCACGGCCGCGGCGTGGCGCAGCACCGCCGCTGTCGTGAAGCCGTGGAGGATCTCCCAGGCCGCCACGACCGCGACGAACGCGCCGGCGAGCAGCGCGAGGTCCGAGGAGCGGAAGCGCAGGAGCACCAGGAGAGCGGGGAAGACCCCGGCGCCGAACACCAGGATGAGCGCCAGCTCCGAGCCCCACAGACCGGTCGCCACAAGCTGGAGGACGACGAGGGTCATGAGCAGGGGCCGGAAGCTTCGAGCGACCAGCGAGCTGTTGCGCACGACGAAGAGACCCGCCAGGACCACCAGGTCGGCGATTGACACCCAGACCCGCGGGAGGTCCTGCGAGGTGAAGAAGATCGCCAGGGTGACCAGGCAAGCGATGACGTAGCCGGCGAGCAGCCAGCGGGCGCGACGCCAGTTGATGCCGTCGAAGTGGCGTTCGGCGGCGACGCGCTCCGGCAGGAGCATGAGCTCGTCGAAGGAGCGGACGTTCATGGGCAGCGGGGCGGCGGGCGGGCAGGGGCGGCGCGGGCGCCTCGGGATTGCGGGCGAATCTACCACGGCCCGGGGCCCTGCCGGGATTGGGTAACATGGCCCGTCCGTGAAGCACCCAGCTCTCCATCCGTCCGTGGGCTCCCGGCGTGCGGCTCTCGCTCGCTGTCGGCGCCGCGGGTGGACGGTGGTCTCGGTGGTGGCGGTCCTCCTCGTCGCCTCGTGCTCCGGAGCCGGGCGCGGGCCGCGGGTGAATCTCCTCGTCTTGGTCTCGGACGCCCTGCGGGCCGACGCCCTGTCCTGCTACGGCGGCCCGGCGCACACGCCGAACCTTTGCGCCCTGGCCCGGCGGGGCGTGCTGTTCGAGAACGCATTCGCCGCCGCGCCCTGGACGCTCCCCTCGGCGGTGGCGATTGGCACAGGCCGCTCGCCGGCCCGGTACGCCACTGAGCCGGTGGAGGGGCGCCACGGGCGCCGAAGCCGGGTATATCGCGTTCCGGCCTCCGAGGTGCTCCTGGGCGAGATGCTCTCGGAGCGGGGCTACGATGCCGAGCTTTCCATCGAGAACCCGGTGGCCCGGCGCGGCCACGCGTTCCAGGGCTTCTCCCCGGGCGGCCTGGGGGCTCGCCGACGGAGCCGGGTCCTCGCCGAGCTCGGTTCCAGGATCGGCTTCGAGGATCGCGACCCGCGCTACGAGCGGCTGGCCTGGCTCCTCGATCGATTGCTCCGACCCCGGTCTCCGCACCCGTCCCGGGACCGGGACCGGGTCCAGCCCTTCGCGCTGCTCCACTGGATCAACGACCCCCACGCCGAGTACCGGCCGCCGGCCCCGTTCCTCCCCGAGGCGGCGGCCCGCGGCCTGCCCCGGGCCCTGGACTTCTACACCGGCCTCGGCCATCGCCGGAAGCTGGGCGAGAACCTGCACAGGCTGCGCCGCTGGGTCCCCGAGCTCTCCCGCGCGGAGCTCGGCTTCGTCCACCGCCTCTACCTGGGGGAGGTCGAGAGCATGGACGAGCGGGTGGGCTACGTGCTCGACGCCCTCGAGGCCTCGGGCCTCGCCGACTCGACCGTGGTGGTCTTCACCGCCGATCACGGCGAGGCCTTCGGCGAGCACGGGGACTATCTCCACGGCGCCTCTCTCTACAACGAGCTGGTCCACGTGCCGCTCATCGTGGCGGGGCCGGGTGTCGCCCAGGGCCGCCGGGTCCGCGTGCCCGTCTCCCACGTCGATCTCGTGCCCACCCTGGTCGATCTCCTGGGCCTGCCGGACGAGGACACGCGGCGCCTGGGCCCGTTCTCCGGAGAGAGCCTCGCCGGCCTCCTCGGGGCCTCTTCGGGCCCAGGCCGCCTGCCGCGCCGCAACCTCTACATCGCGAGCCCGGAGCGCCTCGACGAGGAAGCGGTGGTCGAGGGGCGCTACAAGTTGATCGTGGACGCCAAGCCCGGCGCCGGCACGGTGCGCCTCTTCGACTACGTGGCCGATCCGGGCGAGCGGCACGACGTCTCGGCCGATCACCCGGAGGTGCGGAAGGCGCTCCTGCGGGTTCTCCTCGCCCGGCGGCAGGCCGACGAGCGCGCCCGGGCGGCGCGCCTCGCCGGAGCGGAATCCGGCGAAGGCGGCGGCCGAGCGCGAGGAGACGGAAAACGCCCTCCGCGCGGTGGGCTACCTGGACTGAGAGCCTGTACGAGAGCTCTCCGGCCCTGCTGCGGGCGCCTCCGAATCACTCTTCGCGGCGGCCGGAGATTCCCTCACGAGCGCTGATCCCCCCGGCGGCTCGTTCAGCCCCCACCGAGGCCGCGGCGGAGCAGGAGAGCGCCACCGGCCGCGAGGAGCAGAGCGAGCCCGAACAGACCCCTCGGCGAGAGGGCGGGGATCTCGACCACCTGCGGCAGCCTCCCGAAGTAGTGGCTGGGATCCGAGGCCTGGGTCAGCCGCTCATCGGAGCGCCGCGCCGAGACCGCGCCCACGTTTTCGTAGGCTCCCTCGGCCACGGTTCCGGACGCCGTGCAGGTCATCGTTTCGCCGGGCGCGAGGGTCTGCGCGGGGCAGTCCACGGTGACACTCGGGTCGCTGTCGGTGACCACGACCTCGGTGAGCGATTCGGACCCGCTGTTGGTCACCACGTAGGTCCACTCGACGGCGGTGCCGATGGCCAGGCTCGGACCGGGCGGCAGGTCGGCGTCGGAGCCGAGGGTTGTCTTCTCGATGTGCAGCGGGCCGAGCAGGCCGCCGAAGTAGTGGCTCGGGTCGACCGCCGTGACCGGCGGCCCCGAAGGCGGATCGGCGGTGACCGTGCCGAGGTTCTCGTACTGGCCCGCCTGGGCCGTGCCGGAGGCGGTGCAGGTCATGGACTGGCCGGAGGCGAGGGTCGTCCCCGGGCAGGAGACCGCCACCCCCTGGTCGTCATTCACGGAGATGCCGGTGAGGGTGCCGAGCCCCGTGTTGGTCACCGTGTAGGTCCAGGTCACCGGGCTGCCCACCGGGATCGACGGGCCGGGTGGGCTGTCGGCGTCGACCCCGTTGGTCGCCTTCCGGAGCTCGATCGCCGGCTCGGGCGCCGCTCCGAAGTAATGGCTCGCGTCCCCCGCGGACACGGTCAAGGGAAGGGGGCCTGCGGACGGTAGCTCGGCGGTGACGGTGCCGAGGTTCGAGTACGGGCCGGGCTGGACGATGCCGGAGGCGGTGCACGTCATCGCCTCTCCAGAGGCCAGCGTGTCCTTGGGGCAGGTCACGGTCACGCCCTGGTCGTCGGCGACCACCACGTGGGTCAAGGTCGCGGCGCCGGTGTTGGTGACCACGTAGGTCCAGGTGACCGGATCGCCGATCACCAGGGCCGGGCCGGGAGGCAGGTCGGCATCGATCCCCTCGGTCGCCTTCTGGAGATCCACCGCGTCCGAGGTGGGGAACCCCAGGTAGTGGCTGGGGTCGGTGGCCGAGACCGGGTCGATCTCCGTGAAGTAGGCCGTAACCGTTCCGACGTTGGCGTACTGCCCGAGCTCGGCGGTACCGGAGGCGGAGCAGGTCATGGATTCGCCCGGCGCGAGGGTGCTCTGCGGACAGGTTACGGCGACCCCCTGGTCGTCGGAGACGTCCACTCCGAAGAGCGTCTGATCCGTCAGGCTGGTCACGACGTAGGTCCAGGTCACCGGGGCGCCGGCCGGGATCGCCGGTCCCGGGGCCACGTCGGCATCGAAGCCGTTGGTCGCCTTCTCGATCTGGATCGACGGTCCGGGCTCGACCCCCAGGTAGTGGCTCGGGTCGCTGTCGCTCACCTCGCCTCCGACCTCGACGTCGGCGTAGCCGGTCGCGGTGCCGAGGTTGGCGTACTGCCCGAGCTCGACGGTGCCGAAGGCGGTGCAGGTCATCGACTCGCCCGGCTGGAGGAGAGACTGGGGGCAGGCGACGTTGACGCTCTGGTCGTCGACGACGGTGATGTCGCTCAGGGGCAGGTTGCCGGTGTTGGTCACCAGGTAGGTCCAGCTCACCTCCGTGCCCACGAGCAGGAAGGGCCCGGGCGCCAGGTCGGCGTCGGCACCGTCGGTGGCCTTCTCGAGGTCGATCGCCGGCTGGTCGAGGACGCCGAAGTAGTGGCTCGGGTCGGTGGCGGAGACCCGCTCGAGGCTCGTTCCGGTGATCGCCGCCACCGTTCCCACGTTGGCGTACTGCCCGGCCTGGGCTACCCCTGAGGCGGTGCAGGTCATGGACTCCTTGGGCGCGAGGGTGGTCTTGGGGCAGGAGACGGCGACGCCCTGGTCGTCGACCACCTGGACGGAGGTGAGGTTCTCGGAGCCGGTGTCGGTGACCCGGTAGGTCCACATCACCGCGGAGCCGATCACTATCGCCGGCCCCGGCGGGGTGTCGGCGCCGAAGCCGTTGGTGCTCTTCTCCAGGGTGACCTGCGGGGCCGGCTGGGCCACGAGAGCGCTCGCGAGACTCACTCCAAGGCTCAGGCTCAATCCGAGAACCACGACGTAAGCTCTGGTAATCATTGGTTTTGCCTCCCCGCCAGTTTACACGCTGCAATAGCCTACCCCGATGCGAGGCGAGAGGAACACACCCCTCGGGGTGGCTCGGGCCGGCATCTCGCCCCCGGCCACGTCCGCGCTGCCGCCGCGGACGGTACCTGCCGCGAGCTCCCGCGCCTCGCTGACCTCCTGGCGCTGCTCGAGCTCACGGCCCTGCTCCAGGTCCTCGTGGAGCGTTGTGCCGACCTGGAGGAGCGCCACGCCGAGATCCTTTTCGACCTGCTGGGCGCGGCGGGTACCGCCGGCAACCTGACGACCGACGCCCACCTCGCCGCCCTGGCCATCGAGCTCCAGGCCGAACTCCACACGACCGACGCCGACTTCTTGCGCCTCTCCGGGCTGCGCTGGACGAACCCCCTGCCCCGGTGAGGCCTCTCGGGGTACCTCCGCGGAGCGGGTGTGTGGAGGAATGACCCCGGCCGGGCGGCTGTTTCCCTTCTTGCTATGATCCGGCCCGCAGTCCATGCCAGGATGACGGCCGCGATTGAGGACGACACGACCTAGCCGGGTGTGGCTAGGTCGTTTGCATTTCGTGGCAGCACCCGATCCCGAGGAGAGCGAGACCGACCTGATGGCGATTGCCGACGACACCACCGAAACCCAACCCCCCCGGCCGAGTGAGCGCAAGAAAGTCGACGACGTGGTCGTCCGTTTCGCGGGCGACTCCGGCGACGGCATGCAGCTCACCGGCAGCCAGTTCACCACCACCTCGGCCCTGGTCGGCAACGACCTCGCCACCCTGCCGGACTTCCCCGCCGAGATCCGCGCGCCCGCCGGCACCCTCGCCGGAGTCTCGGCCTTCCAGGTGCGGATCGCCGACTACGACATCCACACGCCGGGCGACGCGCCCGACGTGCTGGTGGCCATGAACCCGGCGGCCCTGGTCAAGAACGTGGGCGACCTCAAGCCCAACGGCGTGGTGATCGTAAACAGCGACGAGTTCAAGGAGCGCAGCTTCAACAAGGCCGGCCTGGCGGCGAATCCCCTCGAGGACGGCTCCCTCGACGCCTTCCGCACCTACGCCGTCGAGCTCACGACCCTGACGCGGCGCACCCTCGAGGACACCGAGCTCGACGTCAAGACCAGGGACCGGTGCAAGAACTTCTTCGCCCTGGGGATGGTGTACTGGCTGTTCAGCCGGCCCATGGAGAACACCGTCGCCTGGCTGGAGCGCAAGTTCGCCCGGCGGCCCGATCTCGCCGAGGCCAACGTCCGGGTGCTGAAGGCGGGCTGGAACTACGCCGACATCCACCAGCTCTTCCAGACCCGCTACGAGGTCGAGCCGGCGAAGATGGAGCCGGGCACCTACCGCAACGTCAACGGCTCGGAGGCCCTCGCCCTGGGCCTGATCGCGGCCAGCCGCAAATCGGGCCTGCCCCTCTTCCTGGGCGCCTACCCGATCACCCCGGCCTCGGACCTCCTCCACGCTCTGGCCAGCCGCAAGAGCTACGGCGTGACCACCTTCCAGGCCGAGGACGAGATCGCCGCCGTGTGCGCCGCCATCGGCGCGGCCTTCGGCGGCGCCCTGGCGGTCACCGGCTCGAGCGGCCCCGGAATCGCCCTCAAGGCCGAGGCCATGAACCTGGCGGTCATGGTCGAGCTGCCCATGGTGGTCTGCGACGTCCAGCGCGGCGGCCCGTCGACCGGCCTGCCCACCAAGACCGAGCAGTCCGACCTGCTCCAGGTGTTGTTCGGCCGCAACGGCGAGTCGCCCCTGCCCGTGATCGCGGCCTCTTCGCCCCACGACTGCTTCTGGGCGGCCCTCGAGGCCTGCCGAATCGCGGTGCGCTACATGGTGCCCGTGGTTCTGCTCTCTGACGGCTACATCGCCAACGGCTCCGAGCCCTGGAAGCTGCCGAAGGTCGAGGACCTGCCGGACTTCGCTCCCGAGATCCGCACCGATCCCGAGGGCTTCAGCCCCTACGTGCGCGATCCCGAGACCCTGGCCCGGCCCTGGGCCCTGCCTGGCACCCCCGGCCTCGAGCACCGCATCGGCGGCCTCGAGAAGGAGGATGGGACCGGCAATGTCTCCTACGACCCCGCGAACCACCAGCGCATGACCCTCCTGAGGGCGGAGAAGGTGGAGCGCATCGCCCGCGAGCTGCCGCCCCTCGAGGTCGACGGCCCGCCCGAGGGCGACCTCCTGGTCCTGGGCTGGGGCTCGACCGAGGGTGCCCTCAAGGGCGCGGTCCGCACCCTCCGCGCCCGCGGCGTGGAGGTCTCGCGGGCGCACCTGCGCTGGCTCCACCCCTTCCCACCGAACCTCGGGGAGCTCCTCGGCCGCTTCGAGCGGGTGCTGGTGCCCGAGATGAACATGGGTCAGCTCAGCCTGCTGCTGCGGGCGAAGTACCTGAAGGACGTCATTCCCTTCAACAAGGTCCAGGGACGCCCCTTCTTCCGCTCCGAGGTCGAGCAGCGGATCCTCGAGCTCCTGGAGCCCGGGAGGTAACGCGCGATGCCCGAGATCGAAGCCCCTGCCCTGACCAAGAAGGACTTCCAGAGCGACCAGGAGGTGCGCTGGTGCCCCGGCTGCGGCGACTACGCCATCCTGTCCGCCGTCCAGTCGGTCTTCCCGGAGCTCGGGATCCCCAAGGAGAAGCTGGTGGTGATCTCGGGGATCGGCTGCTCGAGCCGCTTCCCCTACTACATGAACACCTACGGCTTCCACTCGATCCACGGCCGGGCGCCGGCGATCGCCACGGGCCTCAAGGTCACCCGGCCCGACCTGGAGGTCTGGATCGCCACCGGCGACGGCGACTCCATGTCCATCGGCGGAAACCACCTGATCCACGTCCTGCGCCGCAACGTCGGGGTCAAGATCCTGATGTTCAACAACCGGATCTACGGCCTGACCAAGGGGCAGTACTCGCCCACCAGCGAGGTCGGCAAGCGCACCAAGTCCACCCCCTTCGGCTCGATCGACCGCCCGTTCAACCCGGTGGCCCTCGCCCTGGGCGCCGGCGCCACCTTCGTCGCCCGCTCGGTGGACATCTTCCAGCCGCACCTCAAGGCGGTGCTCAAGCGCGCCGCCGCGCACCGGGGCTCGGCCCTCGTCGAGATCTACCAGAACTGCAACATCTTCAACGACAAGGCCTTCGAGTACATGACCGACAAGGAGGGGCGCGTCGAGCGCACCCTCTACCTGGAGCACGGCAAGCCGGTGGTCTGGGGCGGCGAGACGAAGCACGGCCTGCGCCTGAACGGCATGGAGCCGGAGATCGTCACCCTGGATCCATCCGGAGGGGGGGTGCGCGAGGAGGACTGCCTGGTCTGGGACGAGCGGCGGCCGAGCCCGTCCCTCGCCTTCATGGCTTCCCAGCTCCTGCCCCCCGACTACCCGACGCCCCTGGGCATCTTCCGGGCCGTCGAGGAGCCGGCCTACGACGCCGAGGTCGTGGCCCAGGTCGAGCAGGAAGTGGAGCGCGCCGGCACGCCGCGCCTCGAGGACCTTCTCTACAGCGGAGACACCTGGACGGTCGGGTGAGGCGGCGGGGTCTGCGTGCACCTCCTCGTCCTCGCCCACGAGGCCTCGTGGGACAAGCGGTACCAGGTGAGCTCGCTGGCGGCGAGCGCCGCCGCCCAGGGCGACCGGGTGGACGTGGCCCTCTTCTTCGCCGCCCTCGCCGCCTGGGTCGGGGACGGCTGGGACCGCCTCGACCCGGAGCCGCCCCTGGACGCGGGGTGCATCGAGGCCCTGGGCTTTCCGCCCCTCACCGACATCCTCGCCGGGGCCCGCGCGAGCGGCCAACTGCGCCTCTTCGCCTGTAGCGCGTCGGTGCGCCTCCTGGGCCTCGACGCCGCCGCGGTCCAGGAGCGGGTGGACCTGATCTGCGGCTGGCCCCGGTTCACCCGCATGATCGCCCAGGCCGACCGGGTGGTGAGCTGGTAAGCCCTGAGACCGCAGGGCCGGCGCCCGCGGGCCGGGTGTAAGATCCCTTGCGCATCCGCGGAAGGATGTCGGGAGGCGAACGATGGCCGGTAAGGCGCAGTTGGTGGACGATCTGTGGCGGAGCGTCGACGGGCTCACCAAGCGGCGGGCCGCCGAGGTCCTGGACGCGCTGCTGGCGGCGATCCGGGAGGCCCTGGCTCGCGGTGAGAAGGTCACCGTCCCGGGCTTCGGCGCGTTCTCGGCCTACCAGCGGCCGGCGAGGACCGGTCGCAACCCCGCCACGGGCGAGTCGATCCGGGTTCCCGAGAGCGTCTCCGTTCGCTTCCGGCCGCCCCGGAACCTGCTGGCGCCGGAGGGGACGCGCAAGGGCCTCGGGAGCGGGCGAGGGCGCCGCCGCCCCGGCTCGGGCGGGACCGGCGGTGGGGCGGGGGAGCCGAGCCTGAGTCGCGGCGGTGGGAGAGAGGCGCTCGGCGAGATGAGCCTGGACGCGACCTACGGGGAGCGCTCCTACCTGGAGCCGGAGTCCGAAGCCGTCCGCGGGGAAGGTAACCTGGCCGCGTCCCATCGCTACCACGTGGTCGAAGTCTACTACGGCACCGACCGCAAGGCCGGCCGCTCGCGTCGCCCCACCCAACGCTACGGCGCCGGGCGCGGCACCGGTCTCGAGTACGGCGTCTGCGAGGTCAGCATCCCCGAGGACCATCGCATGGGGGAGCTCGAGGGCCCGCGCTGGTGGCATCTCGAGCTGCGCCGCGACCCGGAGGAGCACGTCGTCCTGCTGTCGCTCCGGGAGGCCGCCTCGGACGCCTTCTTCCGCGAGCTCTCGAGCCGCGTCCGGCAGTCCGCCCGCCAGGAGGTCCTCCTCTTCCTCCACGGCTTCAACGTCTCCTTCGAGGACGCCGCCCGGCGCACCGCGCAGCTCGCGTACGACCTGAAGCTCGAAGGCGCGCCGGTCTTCTATAGCTGGCCCTCGCAAGGGCGCCTCTCGCTCACCGGCTACACCCGGGACGAGACCAATGTCGAGTGGACGGTCCCCCACTTGAAGGCCTTCCTGAACGACCTCGCCACCCGCTCGGGAGCCCGCGCCATCCATCTGATCGCCCACAGCATGGGCAACCGCGCTCTGACCCGGGCCCTGGCGGAGATCGCCGCGGCGATGGCCGGCTCCGACGCGCCGGCGTTCAGCGAGGTGGTGCTCACCGCGCCCGACATCGACGCCGACGTCTTCCGCGAGACGGCAGCCGCCTTCCGGCGGGCGGCCCGACGCGTCACCCTCTACGCCTCCGGGAAGGACCGCGCCCTCGAAGCCTCCCGCCAGTTCCACGGCTACCCGCGCGCCGGGGACGGAGGTGCCGACATCGTGGTGGTGCCCGGGGTCGAGACGATCGACGCGTCGGCAGTGGACACCGACCTCATCGGGCACTTCTACTACGGCGACAACCGGTCGGTGCTCTCCGACGTCTATTACCTGCTGCGGGACGGCAAGTCGGCCGGCGAGCGCTTCGGGCTCTCGGAGAGGCGGTCGGTCGCCGGCAGGTACTGGGTCTTCAAGACCTGAGCCCGTGGCCCGCGACACCTCCACCGGCTCGGCCGCCGGCCCGCCCCCGGTGCGGAGCTTCTTCGACGAGCAGGCGAGTCGGCGCCGCCACGCCCGCTGGTGGGCGGCCCTGTGCGCGATCGCGATCCTCGTGATGGGGCTGCCGCTCGCCGTGGTCCTGACCCCCCTGGTCTTCGGCGCGGCGGTCGCCGGCGTGCGTCTGGCGAACCTGGCGGTACGGGTGCCGGAGGGGGTGTGGGCCGGGCTCCACCACCTGGCGGGCCTGGTGCCTGCCGCCCTCGACCAGTGGCTCGGCGATGGGCCGAGCGGTTCGCTCGGGCGGCTCGACCTGGCGGCGGCCCTCGCCGTCCTCCTGGTGCCGGGCGTGGGCGCCATGGTCGCCGTCTGGGCGGGCCTCCGGCGCCTGGGCCGCGAGGTGGTGCCCCAGGCGGTGCTGGCGCGTCTCGAGGCCCGGGAGCCGCGCTCCGGTGACCTCGAGGAGCGGCAGCTCGTCAACGTGGTCCAGGAGATGGCGCTCGCCGCCGGGGTGCCCTCGCCGCGGGTCCTGCTGGTCGACGACCCGTCGCCCAACGCCGCCCTGGTCGGCCCGTCGGCGGAGGGCGCGGTGGTGGTGGTGACCCGCGGGGTGCTCGAGCGCTGCGACCGGGGCGAGACCCAGGGCATCGCGGCCCTCTTGGTCGCGTCGGCGGCCAACGGCGATCCGCGCCTCACCCTCACCGTCACCACGGTCTTCCAGGCCGTGGGATTCGTCTTCACCGTGCTCGACGCCTTCATGGGGTGGAGCCCGACCGCGTGGCGCGAGCTGGTCAAGACGGTCGGCTGGATGTTCCGGGGGCACCGCTCGCCGGCGACCGCCGAGGCGGTCTCCGAGAGCCTCGAAGGACGCCTCTCCCCGGAGCGCTACGACGGCCTCCAGGGGCTCGCGAGCGACGCCGGGGAGGACGCGCCGCGGAGCCGCGCCGGCCGCCTTCTCAAGCGGCTGCCGGTCTTCTGGCTGCTCCTGTTTCCCCTCCTGCTGGTCTACCTGGTGGTGCTGCTGGTGCGCATGGAGGTCGAGATGCTGCGGCTCGTGATCGTCGGCCCGCTGGTGGGCGCGATGCTCCGCACTCGCCGCTACCTCGCCGATGCCACCGCGGTCCAGTTGACCCGCGATCCCACCGAGGTCGCCCGCGGGCTCGCGGCCCTGGCGGGAGACCCCGCGGCGCCTCCCGGGGGCGCCTGGCTCGAGCATCTCTTCGTGGTGGCGCCGGAGCGGAGCGCGGAGGGCTCCGACCATCCCGGCTCGGTCGGCTCGCATCCCAAGATCGAGCGGCGCCTGCGTCGCCTGGTCGCCCTGGGCGCGGATCGGTCGGATCCCGCGTTCGCAGCCGCCGGCGCGCGGCGCCCCGGCTTCCGGGAGAGGCTGCGCCGGGATGGCAGCCGCGGGATCGCCGGGTTCGTCGTCTTTCTGGCGTTCATCGGCCCGCTCCTGCTCCTCGCCGCCTACTTGATGGCCATGGTGGTGGGCGCCATCCTGCTCTTCGCCGCCGGCGCGTCGGCCCTGTTCGCCGGCGCGGTCCTCCGCCTCATCGATCAGCTCGTCCTCTGAACCGGAACGCGATTCGCCGTCCACTCGGGCCGAAGCCGTGATGAATGAGCCGAGTCATTCGAGGCACCTCGCCGGTTCGAGGCGGAGCCCCTGTAGGATGACCGGAGCGTGAGGAGGTCCCTATGATCGTCGCCTTCGCAAGTCTCTTCCTCGGTCTGGTTCTCGGCGTCCAACCCGTGCAGATGGTGGTGGGGCAAGGGGTGGCTTCCGTCGATCTGGTGCTGGACGGCCGAAGCGTGGGCCAGGTGGGTGGCGCTCCGTGGACGGTGCCGTGCGATTTCGGCGCGGCGCTCGAGCCGCACCGCCTCGAGGCGATCGCCCGCGACTCCGACGGGCGGGAGCTCGGCCGCGCCCTGCAGTGGATCAACCTGCCCCGGCCGGAGGCCGAGGGTCACGTCGTGTTCGAGGGCGGCGAGGACGGCCGGGGCGTCGTCGCGCGGTTGACCTGGGAGAGTGTCTCGGCGGACCGGCCCAGCAGGGTGACGGTGAGCTTCGACGGCCGGCCGCTGGTGGTCTCCGATCCGCGTCGGATCGAGCTCCCGCCCTACGATCCCGGGCAGCTCCACTTCCTCCACGCCGAGCTCGACTTTCCCTCCCATCTCGCCGCCGTCGTCGAGTCCGCGTTCGGGGGCGCCTACCACCAGGAGACCGACACGGAGCTGAGCGCCGCCGCGATCGCGCTCGACGACCGGGCAGAGCTACCGGCGCCCCGAGAGCTCGAGGGCTGGTTTCAAGCCCGTGGCAAGGCGCTGGATCCGGTCGCGACGGAGAAGGGCCCGGCGGAGGTCGTGGTGGTGATGGACCGCGCGGCGCAGGAGAGCCTCTGGGCGATGGGCTCCCGCTGGGCGCCCTCGAACGGGCAGGCGTTCCCGTCGGTGGAGATCGGCCCCCGCCGCCATTCGCAGCGCGCCGGCTGGCGGGAGTCGAACGACGATCCGCGGGCCCGAGGGGTGCTGCGCTCCGTCATGCGCCTGGGCGAGGACCAGAGCCTACGTTTCGTCTGGCCGTTCTCCCTGCACCGGGAGAGCAACCGGGTGGCCTATGACCTGTTCGCCCGCTCCGAGGAGCACTCGCCATCGGACGGCGGCGTCTACTACCTGCTCTCGGCCGCGCAGCAGCCGCCCTTCGAGCTCCGGGACCAGCGCCTCGCCGACGCGGTGGCCGTGGCCGGCATGAGCGCCGCGGCGCGGGACCGGCGCCGGGCGGTGGTTCTGGTCCTCGGCGCCGAGCCCGCCGACGCGAGTCGCCTCTCGCCCCAGGCGGTTCGGCGCTACCTGGCCGACCTGGGGGTGCCCCTCTTCGTCTGGTCGGTGGAGAAGAAGGTGAGCTCACCGGTGGCGGCTGCCTGGGGAGGCGCCGAGAGCGTCTACCGGAGGCGCGGCTTCAGCCGTTCGGTCGAGGCGCTCTCCCGAGCTCTCGACCGCCAGCGGATCGTCTGGTTCACGGGCCTGCACCTGCCGCAGACGATCGAGGTCGGAGCGCGGTCCCGCGACATCCGGATGGTGCGATGAGGCGCGGAGCGGCCGCGAGGCGGCTCGCGCTGCTCCTGGTCGTCGCGGGCGGAACGTCGATGGTGATGTCGATGGTGCCGGCCCCGGCTTCGGCGGAGCCCCTGCGACAGGCGCAGGCTTCGCCCTCGCGGCCCGCGCCCGAGCCGGCGCCCGCGGGCACGCCCGAGATTCTGGGCGCACCCGCGGCCTTCAGTTCCGGCGATCTCGCGGAGCGACGCGTGAGAGTGGCGGAGGGCTCGGCCGTCCACGAGCTCCCGGACGCCCGCTCGGCGGCCGTAGCGGTCGTTGACGCGCCGTCCGAGCTGCCCCTCGTCGAGCGCCGTGGAGCGTGGGTGCTGGTGCGCTACGGCGCCTTCAAGGGCTGGGTGCTCCTGGCCCGAGTCGAGGCGGGGCCGGGGGCGGTCGTTCCCTTGCCGGCGCGGGCCGCGGACCCCGAGATCCTGGCGCGCGCCTTCGCCGCCTTACCGGGCGACGATGCCGGCCGGGATCTCGGGCCGTACACCCTCTACACCGACGTCGACGATCCCGGGCTCCTCGGGCGTCTGGCGGCCGTCGCGTCCGGTCTCGAGGCGACGTACCGGCGCCGCTACGGGCTCGACCCGGGGTCGGCGGCCGGGCAGGCGGTGGTCCTGTTCGCGCGCGAGGCCGACTACCGGGCCTTCGCCTCCGGCGACCTGACCTACGCCGGGCTCGGGGAGGGTGGGCACGCCGGTTTCGGCGTGGCGGCGCTCTTCGCCCAGGGCTCGCAGGGCTGGCAGGTGACGGCGCTCCTGGTCCACGAGCTCACCCACCTGATGAACGGCCGCGCCCTCGGGCCGCGGACCCCTCCCTGGCTCGAAGAGGGCCTGGCCGACGACCTGAGCGACTCGCGGGTCGACGACGAAGGGAGCCTCGTCCCCGGCACCCTCGGCGGGGTGAGGGAGGTGAGCGGGGTGGAGAGGACGCGCACTGAGGACGGCGACGTTCTCCAGACCACGGTGACCACGGAGGGGGCGTACGCGGCCCTCGACCGGCTGACGCGGCGCCTCGACCAGGGCCAGCTCCCGCCGCTTGCGACCCTCACCGGCCTCTCGTGGCGGGAGATCGTCGCACCCGGCCTGCGCGAGGCCGCCTACGCCGAGAGCGCGTTCTTCATCCGCTATCTCCTGGATGGTGGCGACGAGGCCCTGAGCCGGGGCTTCCGGCAGTTACCTCGGCGCGATCGCCGCCGGCGGCGACGGCGGACCGGACAGCCTGCAGACGAGCCTCGGCCGCGACTGGCCCGAGCTCGACCGGGGCTTCGGCCGCTGGCTCCGCTCGCTCGAGCTCCGAGCGGGCGATTGAGCGGACCGTTCCCGGTAGAATTCCGCCATCATGTCCTTCACCGAATCGGATGCCCTCCGCGCGCGGGCCGATTTCCCCGCGCTCTCCCGGACTCTGGCCGGCCGGCCCCTGGCCTACCTCGACGGCCCCGCGGGCACCCAGGTGCCCGAGGCCGTGATCGAGGCCGTCTCCGCTTACTACCGCACCTCCAACGCCAACACCCACGGCCAGTTTGTCACCTCCCGGGAGTCCGACGCGCGGATCCTCCGGGCGCGCGAGGCCATGGCGGCCTTCCTGGGCGCTCCGAGCTGGCGCCAGATCTCCTTCGGCGCGAACATGACCACCCTTGCCTACGCCCTGGCCCACGCGTTCGGGCGCCTCTTCGAGCCCGGGGACGAGGTGGTCGTCACCCAGCTCGACCACGAGGCCAACCGGGGCCCCTGGCTCGCCCTGGCGGAGCGCGGCGTGGTGGTGCGGGAGGTGCCTCTCGCCCCCGACGGCATCCTCGAGGCCGGCGGCTTCGCCGCGCGGATCGGGCCCCGCACCCGCCTGGTCGCGGCGGGCCTCGCCTCGAACGCCCTGGGCACGGTCAACGACCTCGCCTCGGTCCGGGAGCTGTGCCGGGAGGTGGGCGCCTGGCTCCTGGTGGACGCCGTGCACTACGCGCCCCACTTCCCCCTCGACGTGGCGACTCTCGACCCCGACTTCCTCCTGTGCTCGGCGTACAAGTTCTACGGCCCCCACGTGGGCATCCTCTACACCCGCCCGGGACTGCTCGAGGAGCTGCACTGCGACCGCCTCCGCACCCAGGAGGCCGAGGCGCCGTTCCGGATCGAGACCGGCACCCTCAACCACGCGGCCCTCGCCGGGGTGGCGGCCGCCGTGGAGTACCTCGCGTCGTGGGGCGAAGGGAGCTCCCTCCGGGCGCGGGTGGTCTCGGCGATGAAGGGGATCTCGGAGTACGAGCACGGCGTGGCCCGCGGGTACGCCGAGGCCGTGGCGCGCATCCCCGGGGTCACCGTCAGGGGGCCGAGCTTCGACAGCGGTCCCCGCGCGCCCACCGTCTCCATCACCATCGACGGGGTGACGCCCCTCGAGGCGGCCCGGCGGCTGGGGGAGAGAGGCGTCCTGGTCTGGGACGGCGACTTCTACGCCGTCCGGGCCATCGAGGTCCTGGGACTGGCCGAACGGGGCGGGGTGCTGCGCACAGGGATCTCCCTCTACAGCACACGGGAGGATGTGGAGCGCCTGATCGAGGGCGTCGCCGAGGTCGCCGCGGCACCTTCCCCGGCCGCAGTCACCGCGTGAGCGCCGTCCCGGTCCCCCGCCGCGCCCTCTTCCTGGGCTTCGGCCACGTCGGGCGGGAGCTCGCCCGCCTGCTCGTCCACCGGGACGAGCACCCGGGCCTCGCAGGGCTCGAACTCCGGGTGGTGGGGATCGTCACCGGTGCCCACGGCGCCCTCGCCGACCCTTCGGGCCTCGACCTGGCGGCGGCGCTGGAAGCGTACGCCGCCGGCGGATTCTCTCCGGCGCATCCCGCGTTCGCGGATCTCGACGCCCTCCGGGCCGCCGCCGAGCTCGACTACGACGTGCTGGTGGAGCTGACACCCCTCGACGTCGCCGGTCGGGGAGAGGCGGCGATCCGCCACGTCCGCACGGCCCTCGAGCGGGGGCGGCACGCGATCTCGGCCAACAAGGGGCCGGTTGCCTGGGCCTACCGGAGCCTGCGCGACCTCGCCCGCGAGCGTGGGGTCTGCTTCCGTTTTGAATCTGCCGTGATGGACGGTGCCCCGGTCTTCAACCTGGCGCGCAGCGCCCTCCCCGGGGCGCGGGTCGAGGCCGTCTCGGGCGTCCTCAACTCCACCACCAACGTGGTCCTGGGCGCCCTGGAAGAGGGCCTCGGGCTCGAAGCGGCCGTCGCCCGGGCCCGGGAGCTGGGGGTCGCCGAGGCCGACGCTCGGTCCGACGGTGGGGCCGACCTCGAAGGCTGGGACGGGGCGGTCAAGCTGGCCGCCCTCGCCAACGTGCTGCTGGTGGGGGAGGGCGAGGCCGAGCTGCGGCCGGAGGCGGTGGCGCGGGAGGCGGTCGACGCCGCTCTCGGAGAGCGGGCGCGGCGGGTGCGCGAGGCCGGCCGGCGTCTCAAGGTGGTTTGCGAGGCGAGGCGGGAGGGCGGAGCCGTGCGGGCGGCAGTCCGCGCCCGGGAGCTCGCCCCCGACCACGCCTTCTTCCGCCTCGAAGGCACGAGCTCCGCCCTCTCGATCACGGCCGATCTGCTGGGCACGATCACCCTGGTCGAAGAGGACCCCGGCCTCACGACGACGGCTTATGGGGTCCTCTCCGATCTTCTGAGCCTGGGCTGACGTTCACTCCACGACCCGGGCCCGGACCACCAGGATCAGGCCGTCCCGGCTGCCGGCCGTGGCCGCGTGCCCCAGGACGGCCGTCTGGCCGGCCCGCACCTCGACGTCGGTCGACAGCTGGGTGTGGAAGTCGCCCGGCGAGGGCGTCGCGTCGCGGAGCCTGGGGGGCAGGTCGGCGATCTGCTGCTGGCTGGCGGCGGTGAACCGGAAGCCGGAGAGGCGGATCGACGGCGGCCCGTCCTGCCGCTCCACCAGCGAAGCCCGGTTGAAGCCGAACACGTAGGGCAGGGCCGGAACCCCGTCGGCGGCGGCGAGGATGCCCTCGACGCCGCCTCGACCGCGGTCGAGGACCCGCACCGACATGCTGTCGATCAGGTCGACGCCCTTGAAGGCGAAGACGTCGCGGAGCTGGTGCGCGACTTCGTCGAGGCCCTGGGGCACCGAGCCGTCGAGGGCGTGGGTCTTCGAGACGCCGAGGACGAAGATCGTGACCTGGAGGTTGGGGGTCGGCGAGGGGGCGACGTCGAGCTCCCGCGCGGCGGCGGCGGCGGCGGCGACCTGCTCCGCCGGTCCCTGGAGCGTCAGGACGCCCAGCTTCGGGTGGGCCTGGGCGTGGACGTTGAAGATGCGGAGCACCGCGGGAAGGTCCTCCACGTCGGCGTGCTCGATGTGGACGATCTCCTGGCTCATGCCCGCCCCGGAGCTCTCGCCCGAGGCCTGGTCCGAGCTCGCGACCGGGCTTTCGACCGGGCTCTGGCCGGAGGCGCGATCCGGGGTGGCGCTGGCGCCGGCGTGGGCGGGCTCGTCCTGGACGAGAGCCCGGCTCGGGGACGCGGCGAGCATCAGGGTGAAGGCGAAGACGGCGACGGCGACGGCGATCCTACTCGGACGTGCTCTCATGGGGAGTCTCCTCGGGCTCGGTGAGCCAGTAGTAGACGATGTCGGGTTGATCGGAAACCACTTGGATGAGCAAGGGCTCCGACGGTCGGGCGGCGGGCGTGGTGGCCGCGGCGGGCTGCGGACGGCCCTCCCGGTGGGCCCGGCGGGGTTGCGTTTCGGTGGTCGGTCGCGGTGCGGCGGCGGCGATCCGCGGTGGTGTCGTGGGCGGGCGCGCCGCCGCGGGCGGGCTCGTCGCGGGCGCTGGGGACGGGGGCGCCGGCGCCGCGGAGGCGACGGGCTCCGGGTTCTGTGGCCGCTCCGCACCGGAGCCCAATCCGGGTCCTGCTTCGGGGCCCGGCCAGAGGGCTAGGCCCATAGCCAGGACCAGGCCCGCGGCCAGGAGGGCCACCGCCAGCGCCGACAGGGCCCAAGAAGTCCGGCGTGGCAGGCCGAAGAGGCCGCCGGCGCGGGTCCGCGAGGCCTCGTCCTCCTCGATCCGCCCGAGCACGGTCCCGCGAATCCGCGCCAGGGAGCCCGGATCGAGGGGCTCGGAGGCGAGGCCGCCGAGGGCCCGCCGGTCGGCGGCCAGGCGCTCGGCGAGCTCGCGGCACCCCGGGCAGGAGGCGAGGTGGCGGTCCAGGCGGGCCGCCCGGCGACGGGGTAGGTCGCCCGCGACGTGGAGGGCGATTGCGGCCCGAAGTCGGCGACAGCGGCGGCCTCTCATGAGCTCCTCTCCTTCCGGTCGAGCAAGCGGTTCCGGACCGCCCGGACCTTGAGGCGGGCCCGGCTGATCTGGGTCCGCACGGTGACCTCCCGGATGCCCAGGGCCTCGGCCACCTCCCGGGTCGAGAGTCCGTGGACGTCCCGGAGCACCAGGGCGGCCCGCTGCCGGATCGGCAACGTCGCCAGCGCTGCGGCGGCGATCCTCCGGTCCTCGGACAGGGCGGCGGCGGCCTCCGGGCTCGGGTCCGGGGCGGCCGGCGTCTCGGCCTCGGGAACCTGGTCGAGGGGCTGGGCCTGGGATCGGCCGCGGCGGCGCCCGAGGTCCTTGCAGACGTTGATCGTCAGGCGATGGAGGTAAGGCGCGAGGGGCCGCGCCCGGTCGAACCGGCCCCGGCCCCGGTAGAGGGCCCGATAGAGCCGGAAGAAGGCCTCCTGGGCCGCGTCCTCGGCGTCCTCCGGGCGACGGAGGAGCCAGCGCGCCAGGCCGAGGACCTGCCGCTCGTGGCGGCGGACGATCTCTTCGAACTCTCGCGAGCCCGCTCCGATCTCCGCGCTCTCTCCGAGCGGCACCGTCCAGTCCCCTGGCTCCACGTTCACTCTCCTCTCTACCTTGGGTATACAGACCCGAAGAGAAAAGCGTTGCAGGGCCCTGTCGCTCTCTCGACCGAGGGAGCTTGCGGGGCGGTTTCCGGCGTCAGGGCCGGTCGGCGGCGCCCCGGGAGCGGGAGCCGGCGCGCTGGACGACGCCGACCACGAGCAGCAGGGCGGCGCCCACCAGGACGATGGCCGGGCCCGAGGGCAGGTTGTAGAGGTAGGACAGGGCGAGGCCGACCTGGGTCATGACCACCCCGATGGCGATCGACAGGCCGACCACGGCGGGGAAGCTGTGGGCGAGGCGCAGGCCGATGACGGGCGGGATGGTGAGGAGGGCGATCACCAGGAGGATTCCCACGAGCTGGATGAGGAAGACCACCGACAGGGCGGCGAGGAGCATGAGCACGATCATCGCCCAGCGCACCGGCACGCCCTGCACCGCCGCGAACTCCTCGTCGAAAGCGACGGCGACGCTCTCCTTGAAGAAGAGGAGGAAGAGGGTCACCACCACCACCACCAGGCCGAAGGTCAGCGCCACGTCGGCGGCGCCGACCGTCAGGATGTCGCCGAACAGGTAGGCCATAAGGTTCGGGGCGTACCCCGGGGACTTGTAGAGGAAGACCACGCCGAGGGCCATGCCGACGGCCCAGAGGATGCCGATCACCGCGTCGTGGGAGCGTCCGCGCTCGCGCCCCGGACCGGCCAGGGCCAGGGCCGAGACCACCGCCACCGCCACCGCTCCGAGTCGGGGATCGACGCCGAGGAAGTAGCACACGCCGAGGCCGCCGAAAGCGGCGTGGGCCACCCCGCCCGCCAGAAAGACCAGGCGTTTGACCACGACGAAGGTGCCGACCACACCGCACAGCACGCTCGCCAGCAGGCCGGCAAGCACCGCGTGGCGCAGGAAGTCGTAGGAGAGGAGATGAAGGGCGGCGGCCATCAGTGTCTCACCTAATGATCCTGCAGCACCCGGTGCGGAATCCCGTGGGCGATGAGCTCCACCGGGCAGCCGTAGACCTCCTCCAGCATCTCGCCGGTGAGCTCGCCGCCGGCGTGGTAGTAGAGGCGCCGGTTGACGCAGGCGATCTGCCGCACGATGCCGGCCAGGGGCGTCAGGTCGTGGGTGACCACGACCACGGGAATCTCCCGGCCCAGCCGCTCCAGGGTGTCGAGGAGGACGTTCCGGCTCTCGGCGTCGATGGAGGCCATGGGCTCGTCGAGGACGAGCAGCTCGGGCTCGGAGGCGAGGGCTCGGGCGATGAGGGCCCTCTGGAGCTGGCCGCCGGAGAGGCGCTCGACGGGCTCGCGGGCCATGGCGCCGAGGCCGAAGGTCTCCAGCGCCTCCGCGGCCGCCGCTCGGTCTCGGGCGGTGTAGCGCCGGAGCGCGCCGCGCAGGCCGAGGCGCCCCATGAGCACCATGTCCAGGACCCGGACCGGGAAGCGCTTGTCGAACTCGGCGAGCTGCGGCACGTAGCCGAGGGCACCCCGCCGGTTCGAGGTGTGGCGGCGCACCGTGCCGTCCCATGGCTCGAGGAGCCCCAGGAGCACCTTCACCAGAGTCGTCTTGCCGCCGCCGTTGGGACCCAGGATGGCCAGGAAGTCGTCGCGGTGGATGGTCAGGTCCACGTCCCGCAGCACGGCCTCCGCGCCGAAGCCGAAGGTCACCCCTTCGGCCTCGATCAAGGGCTCGTGGGCGGCGCTCATGGGCGCGAGTCTACAGGCTCGCGGCGCCGGGAGACGCCGGGGCCCCTCGCCCCCGGGGCCCGAACTGTGGCAGACTAGGAAAAACCCCCGAGACATCCAGCCGATCGGCGATCGGCTCGCCCGATCGCATCTGCCACATCCCGATTCCCCAATCCCGAGACGGAGGACTCTGATCCGATGCCTATGGACCTTGATGCGTTCATGGCGGACCTCGTGCGGCGCAACCCCGGTGAGACCGAGTTTCACCAGGCTGTCCGCGAGGTCGCCGAGAAGGTCATCCCCTTCATCAACCAGAACCCGCGCTACGAAGCCGAGAAGATCTTCGAGCGCATGACGGAAGCGGACCGGATCATCTCGTTCCGGGTGTGCTGGCAGGACGACCAGGGCGAGGTGCAGGTCAACCGCGGCTACCGGGTGCAGTTCAACGGCGCCATCGGGCCGTACAAGGGGGGCTTGCGCTTCGACAAGTCGGTCAACCTGTCGGTGCTCAAGTTCCTGGCCTTCGAGCAGACGTTCAAGAACAGTCTCACCACCCTGCCGCTGGGTGGGGGCAAGGGCGGATCGGACTTCGATCCCCACGGACACTCGGACATGGAGGTGATGCGCTTCTGTCAGTCCTTCATGAGTGAGCTGTTCCGCCACATCGGCAAGGACGTGGACGTGCCGGCCGGCGACATCAACGTCGGGAGCCGGGAGATCGGCTACCTGTTCGGCCAGTACCGGCGGCTCCAGAACGAGTGGACCGGCGCCATGACCGGCAAGGGCGTCTCCTACGGCGGCAGCTTCGTGCGCACGGAGGCGACCGGCTTCGGTTGCGTCTACTTCGCCGAGAGCATGCTGCGCCAGCACGGCGAGGACGTGGAGGGCAAGCGCTGCGTCATCTCCGGGGCCGGCAACGTCTCCCAGTACACCGCCCAGAAGCTCATGGACCTGGGCGGAAAGGTGGTGACCCTGTCGGACCGCTCCGGCTTCATCTACGTTCCCGACGGCCTGACCAAGGAGATGCTCGCGGCGGTCATCGAGCTCAAGACCACCCGCCGCTCGACCCTCGAGAGCTTCGCCGAGGAGTTCGGCTGCGAGTTCCACGGGGGCGAGAAGCCGTGGAAGGTGCCCTGCGACATGGCGTTCCCCTGCGCCACGCAGAACGAGATCGACGAGGACGACGCCGCGATGCTCCTCGAGAACGGCTGCGGCCTGGTCTCGGAGGGAGCCAACATGCCGGCCACTTGGGCGGCGGCGCACCGCTTCGAGGAGGCGGGGATCCTCTACGGTCCCGGCAAGGCGGCCAACGCCGGCGGCGTGGCGATCTCGGGCCTCGAGATGACCCAGAACGCGATCCGCCTCAACTGGACCCGCGAGCAGGTCGACGAGCGCCTGCAGCGGATCATGCGGCGCATCCACGAGCAGTGCGTC
The DNA here is from genome assembly GCA_963739795.1 of uncultured Acidobacteriota bacterium. Lineage (GTDB taxonomy): Bacteria > Acidobacteriota > Thermoanaerobaculia > Multivoradales > DATKCC01 > CAVUBL01. Next base: position 331,858 of record CAVUBL010000008.1, read on the forward strand.
GAGTACGGCCGCGACAACGGCCGGGTGAACTACGTCAAGGGGGCCAACGTCGGCGGGTTCGTCAAGGTGGCCGACACCATGCTCGCCTACGGGGTGATGTGACCATGGCCGCCGAGGACGAAGGACCGTACGTCGAGCTGCTCCAGACCCACGACCTGGCGGAGCTGGGCCTCGCCAAATCGATCCTCGCCTCGGCGGACATCCCGTTCCTGGTGGACGGCGAGACCTCCCTCGGCCTGTTCCCCCTGACCACGCCGGGCTTCTTCGGCAAGCGCGGGCTCGGGGCGGTCGTGCGGGTGCGCAGGGAGGACCTCGAGGAGGCCCGAGCGTTGCTGGAGGAGGCGGTGGCCCAGGCCCCCGAGGAGGGGCCCGAGGAGGGCACGGAGGAGGGGCCGGAAGAGGGCGAGGACGGCGAGCCGCCGGGGTAGGTCGCCTCCAGAGCTTGTGAATGAATCTCCGGCCGTCGCGAGGGGTGATTTGGGGGCGCCCGTAGTAGGTCGGCGATTCATTCACAGGCTCTCCAGGTCTCCCTGAGGGCGAAACCGGGTCGAAACCCGGTCGGGGTCTCGTGCGTTAGGGAGGGCAGGAACCCTTTCGACCTCCCAGGAGGAGCGCCATGGAGACCCTGCTCAAAGACCTCCGGATCGCGGTCCGCAGCCTCGTCCGGACTCCGTCCCTGACCGTCGCCGCCCTGCTCGCCCTGGCCCTGGGGATCGGGGCCAACACGGCGATCTTCAGCGTCGTCGACGGCGTGCTGCTGCGTCCGCTGCCCTACCCGCGAGCCGACCGGCTGGTCCTGCTCATCGACAGCAACCCCGCCGCGGGCTTCCCGCGCTTCGCCGCCTCGCCCCCCAACTACGCCGACTGGCGCGCGCAGAGCCACTCCTTCACCGACCTCGCCGCCTTCAACGGCACGAACCTCGGCCTCACCGCGCCGGGCGTCGAGCCCGAGCGCATCCAGGCCGCCCGGGTCTCGGCCGGCTTCTTCGGTGTCCTGGGCGTTTCGCCGGCGCTGGGGCGGGGGTTCCGGGCGGAGGAGGACCGGCCGGGCGCCGGAGACGTCGTGGTGCTCTCCCACAGGCTCTGGCAGCGCCGCTTCGGCGCCGCCCCGGGGATCGTCGGCCAAAGAGTGACCCTGGACGGGGCGCCGCACACCGTGGTCGGCGTGGCGCCGGAGGGCTTCTACTTCCCGAACCGCGACACCGAGGCCTGGGTGCCCCTCGCCATCGAGATCGATCCCAAGCAGCGGGGTGCCCACTACCTCGGCGTCATCGGCCGGCTCGCGGACGGGGTGACTCTGAAGAGCGCGCAGGCGGAGATCACCGGCATCGCCAAGAGGCTCGAGGAGCAGTACCCGGACAACAACACGGGATGGGGCGTGAACCTCATGCCGCTCCAGGAACGGGTGGTCGAGACCATTCGGCCGGCGCTGCTGGTTCTCATGGTGACCGTGGGCATGGTCCTGCTGATCGCGTGTGCCAACGTGGCCAATCTCCTGCTCGCCCGCATGGCGGCGCGCGAGCGCGAGATCGCGATCCGGGGCGCCTTGGGCGCCGCGCGCGGTCGCCTGGTGCGCCAGTTCCTGACCGAGAGCCTCGTGCTCAGCCTCACCGGCGGCCTGCTCGGGCTCGCCCTCGGGGTCGCGGGCACGCGGGTGCTGGTGGCCATGAGCTCCGACGGCATCCCCCGCGCCGGCGAGATCGGTCTCGACTGGACGGTCCTGGGCTTCACCCTCGGCCTCGCGCTCGTCACCGGCCTGGTCTTCGGTCTCCTTCCGGCCCTCCATGCGTCGAAGGGTGACCTCCAGAGCTCGCTCCGCGAGGGTGGTCGCGGCCAGTCGGCGGGCGGCCGAGCCCGGCTGGTGCGCGACCTCCTGGTGGTCGTCGAGGTGGCGGCGGCGCTGGTCCTGCTGGTGGGTGCGGGGCTGCTGATTCGGACGTTCGTCGGGCTCCAGGGGATCTCCCCGGGCTTCGATCCGTCGGGAGTCATGACCCTGAGGCTCTCGCTTCCGGAGTCGACCTATCCGGACGACCCGTCCCAGATCTCGTTCTACGAGCGACTCGCCGACCGGCTCCGGGCGGTGCCCGGGGTCGAAGCGTCGGGGGCCGGCTTCCCCCTGCCCCTGGGCGGCTCGAACTACGTGCTCTCCTTCGCGGTCGAGGGCCGCCCGGCGCCGGCTCCCAACGAATCGCCCCAGTCCTGGATGCGCTTCGTCACCCCCGGCTACGTCCAGGCGATGGGCATCCCCCTGGTCCGCGGACGGATGCTCGCCGAGACCGACCGCGCCGGCGCTCCGCGGGTGGCCCTGGTCAGCCGCACCCTGGCGGAGACGGTCTTCCCCGGCGAGGACCCCATCGGGCACCGGATCACCTTCAACGACCCGACGAGCCCCGACGCCGAGTGGGTGGAGATCGTCGGGGTCGTGGGCTCGGTCCGCGACCAGAGCCTCGCCAAGGAACCCAACGGCGAGACCTATCTCTCGGCCTTCCAGACGCCCCTCGACGTCGCCACCGTCGTCGCCAAGACCTCGGGCGATCCGGCGGCCCTGACCGGCGCGTTGCGCGCCGCGGTCCACGACGTCGACCCGAACCTGCCGGTCTACCGGGTGCGGACGATGCAGGCGGTGGTCGCCGACTCGCTCGCCGATCAGCGCTTCAACGCCACCCTGCTCGCCATCTTCGCGGCGCTCGCCCTGGTGCTGGCCTCGGTCGGCGTGTACGGCGTGATCAGCTACTCGGTGAGCCAGCGCACCTCCGAGATGGGCCTGCGCCTCGCCCTCGGCGCCGAGCGCCGGGAGGTGCTCGCCCTGGTGGTGCGTCAGGCGATGGTGCGGGTCGCCCTCGGCGTGGTCCTGGGCCTGGCCGGCGCCTTCGCCGCCGGCCGCTTCCTGCGCAGCCTGGTGGTGGGGATCACGGTCCGGGACCCCCTGACCTTCGGCGGCGTCGCCCTGGTGCTCCTGGCCGTCGCCCTCCTCGCCACCTGGCTACCGGCCCGCCGCGCCACCCGCGTCGACCCGGTGGTGGCGCTGCGGAGCGAGTAGGGGGGAGGGCCGGGCTCCTTGCCGGGGCCGAGCTCGAGCTGTCAGGCCAGATCCTGCCGGATTCGTTCGACCAGCTCGCGGGCGGCCTCGATCTCCTCCCGAGCCCCAGCCTCGTCCACCACGAAGCCCTGGGCGTAGTCGGCCTCCTCGCGGAACTTCTGAAGCCGGGCCAGGAGGCGCGAGGCGGCCGGATCGTAGACGCCGGTCCTCACCAAGTGGACGTTCCACAGATGCTGCACGCCGGCGGGGGTGCGCGGCTCGAGCCCTTCGGCGTAGAGGCGGGCCCGGACGGCATGGAAGAGGGCGAAATAGGCGCGCGCGAGGGCGATTCTGGGAAATCCGGCGACGAGGAGCTCGCCGGCGGCCCGGAGCTCCTCGTCGGCGAGGTCGAGCTCAGCGGCGGTGGCCGCGTTCCGACCCTCGCCGGTCACAATCGAACCCCGTCGCGAAGGATGTCCATCACGAGTGGGTGCTCCTGCGCTCGCCGGAGCTCGAAGGTCTCCCGGTCGAAGATCGTGGGCGAGATCCGCAGGTCGTGGGCGAGGCCGGTGTCCGTGGCGAGGTCGATCACCTCGCAACGCCTCTTCCAGTCCGCCCGATCCAGCACGACCGCGACGTCGACGTCCGACTCCTCGTCGGCCTCGGCTCGGGCGAACGACCCGAACAGCCGCACGTCGACCAGCGCGTCGCCGAACCGCAGCCTGAGCGCCTCGGCGAAGCGCTCGGCCACCGTCGCCACCAGGGAGGCAGGAGCCACAATCACCGCAGCCATGCCGGGATGCTAGCACCCACGCGGCGGCCCGGGAATGGCTCTCTGGGCCTCCTCACCTACCTTTCGAGCGGCGAGCCGTCTGCGGCGGGTAAGCGCCCTTGAGCGATGAGGACAATGTCGGAAATCCACAAGATGTAGAAGCCTCCGAGAGTGAAGAACTTGAGCCAGCCTCTCCCCGTGTACCCGAGGTAGAAGCGGTCCATTCCGAAGATTCCAAGGAAGATAGACAGGAGGAGTGCCGCGGTTCGGTCTTTCGGCGGCGTTTGTTTGAATCGGCTCACCTCTCGGAGCCCCTTCAGCGCTTCGACGGCATACTGGGAGTCCGGATAGAGATCCACCACTTCCTGGAGCTCCGCTTCAGCTTCTTCACGGTGTCCAGCCGCGAGTAGAGCTGCACCCAGATAGAGGCGCGATTCCGGGGTCGGCGCGTATTCCAACGACACCCTGAAGGCAGCGACGGCCTCCCGCGGCTTCCCTTGGACGGTTCGTATGAAGCCAGCCACCAAGTAGGTCGAGGCAAATACCCCTACGCCTGTGACCTCGATATCGCGGCTTCCGTCGTGTACAACCGCAGTTACCCCCGAGTCTTCGGTCCAAGCTTCATAAGCCAGAGCCGCAGCATCGTTCAGATCCCGAAAGAGTTCCTCGAAGTCGTGGCGAACCTGCCTCTGGGCCAATATGGCGTCCACGACACCAAATCTCGAGGTGGTGACGAGCGATGTCTCTCGCTCCGAAGTCTCTTGAACCCATGAGGAGCTGGAAGGGACTGACCTCCAAAACGAGTGCAAGAGGGCACTTACCTCTCTGACCGAAGCAATACGCTCCGCGACTTCATTGATCATCGACCAGGCGGTTCTTAGTTTTAGGCTTGGGGGTGTGCTCATCGATCCATTCTCCAATGGCAAGGTTCTGCGTCTGCCAAGGAGCCACGCTTTCGCTCACTTCTTGGGTCGGCGTCTGTTGTTGGGGCACTTAGAAGCATGCCCGAAATAACGGAGGTGCGTGGTCGCTGGTGTACCCTTCATGTAGCCGCCCATCATCTGGGTTGGTCGGGCTCCAGGCTCCGAAGCCGCGAGCGGGGCGGGGGCCTCTCTCGACGGGGACGTCTGAGCCTCGGCGGCGCTTGAGCGGTGGAAGTCCGAGGGCGCGCCGGGCCGGGGCGAAGCCGAGGCGCGCGCCTGCGGTTCGTGGTCCGGGAAGCGCGCGCCGTTCCCCGCCGAGAGAGGCCCCCGTCCCGCCCCTGGGCGGAGGGGCTCCTCCCGGCGGAGGGACGGCTCACCCGATCGGGAGGTCCTGTTCGAGCCCGCAGGCCGGGGGCCAGCGTTCCGGGTGCTCCTCCGGGGTCCCTTCCGGGCCACGCCGCAGCCACACCAGGGCGCACTCGGGAGCGAAGCCGGAGCGGCGGATCGCGAAGCGCTCGTCGGCCTCCAGGGCGTCCAGGAGCTCCTCGGCGGAGAAGCCGGGGTGGCCGCGCTCGGCGGCGGCGAGGCAGAGGTCGAGGAGGGTGCAGCCGCTGAGCTGGGCGGCGAGGAGGCCGGCCAGCCGGTCGAGGAGCGGAGTGTCCACCCGCACCACCTTGGGTGCCAGCACCCAGGGATAGTCGTCTTCGGTCTTGCCCAGGGCGAACAGCGACTCCAGGATCAGCGACTGCACCTCCCGGTCCGCAGGCCGCTCCCGGTGGAGAGGCGCCAGGATCTCCAGGGCGGCCTGCGGCTCGCCGCTCCACAGGTAGGCGCGCCCCAGCTCGCGCAGGGCGGCGGGGCCGGTGCAGGGAAGCGTTTCCGGAGGAGCGCAGCAGAGGGCGGCTCCCGGCACCTGGGTAGGGACCGGAGCGGGGACGGCGATCACGGGACGGCTCCGGCGGCGCGTGCGGCGTTCGACGACGGCGATTCGAGAGGCGACAGGCAGGCTCAAGGGTGGCTCCTTTCTTCTTCCCACCGGCGGCGCGCTTCGGGCGCCTTACCGAGGCCCGCGCCGGCGGAGGATGGACAGGGGCCGCTCGCGTGGCGGCCCTCACTGAAGAAGGACGCGAACCGTGCCGTGGATCTCCCGGGTCTCGCTTGATCTGGCTGGATTGGGGCCGGATCGGGAAACCTTGATTCCCCCACGCCGTATACTTCAGCACCGCAATCCCCACCCGAAGGAGCTCTCATGCGTGGATCCCTGCTCGCCGTTTGTGTCGTCACCGTCCTGCTCGCCCCCGCGGCCGTCCACGCCGGTCCGCCGCTTCTGCTCCAGACGCCGTCGCTCTCCCGGACCGAGATCGCCTTCGCCTACGGCGGCGAGATCTGGAGGGTCCCGCGCGCCGGCGGTACCGCCCACCGCGTGGTCAGCGGGACCCAGCGGGCCGAGCGCCCGGTCTTCTCGCCCGACGGCACGAAGATCGCCTACTCGGCGGACTACGACGGCAACCTCGACGTCTACGTGATCGACGTCGCCGGCGGCACGCCCCATCGCCTGACGTACCACCCCAGCTCCGACATGGCGGTGGCCTGGTCGCCCGACGGCTCGCACATCCTCTTCCGCTCGGGACGCTCCCGGGCCACCGACTCGAGCCATCTGTTCAGCATCGGCCTCGACGGCGGCCTGCCGGAGGAGCTGCCCCTGTCCATGGCCGAGGACGGCGTCTACTCGCCCGACGGCTCGCACCTCGCCTACAGCCCCTACTTCCAGTGGGAGCCCGATTGGCAGAAGTACCGGGGCGGCCAGACCACGCCGATCTGGATCGCCCGGCTCTCGGACTCGAGCGTGGTCAAGGTCCCCCGGGACAACTCCAACGATCGCAACCCCATGTGGGTGGGCGACACGGTCTACTTCCTCTCCGACCGGGACGGCGCCGTCACCCTCTATTCCTACGACGCCTCGTCCCCCGACGCGGTGGGCGCGGTCCGCAAGCTCATCGACAACCACGGCTTCGACATCGATTCGGCCCAGGCGGGCCCCGGGGCCATCGTCTACTCGCAGATGGGGGCTCTCCACCTGTTCGACCTGGCGAGCGGCACCGAGCACCCGGTGGAGGTCACCCTCTCCGGCGATCTGCCCCAGGTACGGCCTCACTTCGAGAAGGTGGGCGACCAGATCGTCAACGCGGCCATCTCGCCCACCGGCGCGCGGGCCGTCTTCGAGGCCCACGGGGAGATCCTCACCGTCCCGGCGGACAAGGGCGACGTCCGCGACCTGACCCGGACGACCGGCGTCGCCGAGCGGGACCCGGCCTGGTCGCCGGACGGCGGCCGGATCGCGTTCTTCTCCGACGCCTCGGGCGAGTACGGGCTCCACGTGGTCTCCCAGGACGGCCTGGGTGCGGTCCAGAAGATCGGCCTGGGTGATCCGCCCTCCTTCTTCTACTCGCCCAAGTGGTCGCCGGACAGCAAGAAGATCACCTACAGCGACAAGCGTCTGAACCTCTGGGTCGTGAGCCTGGACGGCCCCGAGGCGGGCCGACCGGTCAAGGTCGACACCGACCTCTTCGACACGCCGCTCCACGAGCTCGACACCGTCTGGTCGCCGGACAGCCGCTGGCTCGCCTACGCCAAGCAGCTCCCGAACCACCTCCGAGCGGTCTTCGTCTACTCCCTGGAGACGGGCAAGGCCACCCAGGTGACCGACGGGCTCAGCGACTGCCTCTACCCGGCGTTCGACAAGAGCGGCAAGTACCTCTACTTCACGGCCTCGACCGACCGCGGCCTCGCCACCGGCTGGCTCGACATGACCAGCGAGGCGCGGCCCGAGACCCGGAGCGTCTACGTGGCGGTCCTCCGGAGTGATCTGCCCTCGCCGATCCCGCCCCAGAGCGACGACGAAAAGGCCGAGGCGGCGAGCCCCGAGCCGGCGGGGTCGAAGGCCGCTGCCGAGAAGGGGGCGGACAAGGACCCAGCCAAGAAGGGGGCCAAGATGGGGGCCAAGGAGGGGGCCAAGAAGGGATCGAAGCCGGAGGGCGACGAGAAGGCAGCGCCCGAGCCGGTACGGATCGACTTCGACGGCATCCTCCAGCGCACCCTGGCCCTGCCCATCGATCCGAGCAACTACCACGGGCTCCAGGCGGGCAAGGAAGGGCAGATCTTCCTGCTCGACGCGCCGCTGGTCGTCCTGCCGACGAGCCGCCGGCCGCCGACCTTCGAGATCGTGCGCTTCGACCTCGAGTCGCGCAAGACCAAGAGCCTGGTGGACGGCGTCTCCGGGATGGCCGTTTCGGCGGACGGGGAGAAGATGCTCTACGAAAAGGGCCCGAGCTGGTGGATCGCCAAGACCGACGGCTCGCCCTCCGAAGACGGCCCCCTCGCCACCAAGGACATTGAGGTGAGGGTCGACCCGCGGGCCGAGTGGCGCCAGATGTACCGCGAGGTCTGGCGCATCGAGCGTGACTTTTTCTACGACCCCCACTTCCACGGCCTCGACCTGGCCGCCGCCGAGGCACGCTTCGAGCCCTACCTGGATGGGATCGCCAGCCGCGACGACTTGAACTTCCTCTTCCGCCGCATGCTCTCCTACATTTCGGTGGGTCACATGTTCGTGCGCGGCGGCGACCGGCCGGACGTGGACGAGGTCGACGTGGGCCTTCTCGGAGCCGACTACGCCATCGACCACGGGCGCTACCGCATCACCAAGGTCTACGACGGCGAGAACTGGAACCCCGACCTGCAGGCGCCCCTCACCCAGCCGGGCGTCAACGTCAAGGCGGGCGAGTACCTCCTGGCGGTAGGCGGCCGCGACCTGACCTCCTCCGACAACCTGTTCAGCTTCTTCCAGGAGACGGCGGGCAAGCAGACGGTGCTCACGGTGGGCCCGAACCCGGACGGGAGCGGTTCCCGGCAGGTGACCGTGGTGCCCGTGGGGAGCGATTCCGGGCTCCGGGGCCTCGACTGGATCGAGTCCAATCGGCGCAAGGTGGACGAGCTCTCCGGCGGCCGCCTCGCCTACGTCTACCTGCCCGACACCGGCGGCGGGGGCTTTACCAACTTCAACCGCTACTACTTCGCCCAGGTCGACCGCCAGGGCGCGGTCATCGACGAGCGCTTCAACCACGGCGGCCAGATCGCCGACTACGTGATCGACGCCCTGACGCGCAAGATCCGGATGTGGGTGATGACCCGCGAGGGCCAGGCGTACGCGGAGCCCACCGAGCTGATCCCAGGCCCCAAAGCCATGATCATCAACCAGTTCGCGGGCTCCGGCGGCGACGCCATGCCCTGGCTCTTCAAGCGCGAGCACGTCGGGCCGCTGATCGGCATGCAGACCTGGGGCGGCCTGGTGGGGATCGGCGGCTACCCGCCGCTGATGGACGGCGGCCGGGTCACCGCGCCGCGCTGGGCGATCTATGGCCTCAAGGGGGAGTGGGAGGTGGAGAACCACGGCATCGCCCCCGACGTCGAGGTCTGGCAGGACCCGAAGCTGGTCCGCGAGGGCCACGACCCCCAGCTCGAGAAGGCGGTGGAGGTGCTGCTCGAGGATCTGAAAGAGCATCCCCTGCCGACCTACGAGACGCCGCCCTACCCCGACTACCACCCGGTCCTCCCGCCGGCGCCTGCGAGCGGCAATGCCGAGGGCGGCGCAAAGGGCGGCCAACCCCCGGTTCGGTAGTCTGGGGCGATGGCCAAGGGCTCGCGGGAGGGGATCGGCTACTGGGAGGCGGTGTCGATCGGGATCGGCGGGATGGTGGGCGGCGGGATCTTCGCCGTCCTCGGCCTGGCGGTGCAGATGGCGCGCGGGGGCACGGCGGTCGCCTTCGCCATCGCCGGCGTCGTGGCGCTCCTGACCGCGTACTCCTACGCCCACCTCTCGGTCGCCTGCCCGAGCGAGGGGGGGACGGTGGCCTTCCTCGACCACGCCTTCGGTTCGGGGCTCGTCACCGGCACGCTCAACGTGCTGCTCTGGCTGAGCTACGTCATCATGCTGGCGCTCTACGCCTACGCCTTCGGCAGCTACGGGGCGACGTTTCTGCCGAAGTCGGCCCAGGTCCTGGGCAAGCACGTGCTGGCGAGCGTCGTGGTGCTCGGGGTCACCGGCCTCAACCTCCTCGCCGCCGACGTCATCGGCCGGGCCGAGGACTGGATCGTGGGGCTCAAGCTGACGATCCTGGCCCTGTTCGTGGGCGTCGGGATCTGGCGGATCGATCCGGCGCGCCTGGCGCCGGCGACCTGGGCGCCGCCGCTGGCCCTCGTAGCGGGCGGGATGATCATCTTCCTGGCCTACGAGGGCTTCGAGCTCATCGCCAACACCGCCGGTGACATCCGGGACGGCGAGCGGACCCTTCCCCGGGCCTTCTACTCGGCGGTCGGCTTCGTCCTCGTCCTCTACGTGCTGATCGCCCTGGTGACCGTGGGCACCCTCCCTGTGGGGCAGATCGTGGCCGCCCGGGACTACGCCCTCGCGCGCGCCGCGGCGCCGTTCCTCGGCCACGTCGGCTTCACCATGATCGCGGTCGCGGCGCTCCTGTCCACCGCCTCGGCCATCAACGCCACCCTCTACGGTGCGGCGCGCCTCTCCTACGTCATCGCCAAGGACGGCGAGCTGCCGGAGACTCTGGAGAAGAAGGTCTGGCACCGGCCCCTCGAGGGCCTCCTGATCACCGCCGGCGCGACGATCCTGGTGACCAACCTTTTCGACCTGTCGAGCATCTCGACCCTGGGGAGCGCCGGGTTCCTGGTGATCTTCGCCGCAGTGAACTGGGCCAACGTGCGGCTGGCCGGGGAGACCGGGAGCTGGCGCTGGCTTTCCGGCGCCGGCAGCGCCGCCTGCCTGCTCGCCCTGGCGGCCCTCGTCTGGCGCACGGCCACCCGGTCGCCGGAGAAGCTCTGGGTGTTGGCGGCGCTCCTGGGGCTGGCCTTCGCCATCGAGGCGATCTACCGGACGGCCACCGGTCGGATGATCCGTACGCCCTGGTCGCGGGAGAGCTCCGGGCCCGGCAAGGGCGCCGCGGAGCCCGGCGCCTGATGGCCGCAGAGCGGCGATCGATTCACGAGCTCTCAACCTTCAAGGACCATTTCTCGGTCCAGGCGCGGAGCTACGCGGCCTTCCGCCCCCACTACCCGCCGGAGCTCTTCACCTATCTCGCCGGCCTCGCTCCGGCGCGCGAACGGGCCTGGGACCCGGCCACCGGCAACGGCCAGGCGGCTCGGGGCCTGGCCGGGCACTTCCGGGAGGTCCTGGCCTCGGACGCCAGCGTCCGCCAGGTGATGGCGCACGAGCCGGCCGAGGGCGTGCGCTTCTGGGTGGCGCGGGCGGAGGCGGGCGCCCTGCCCGCCCGCTCGGTGGACCTGATCCTGGTGGCCCAGGCCCTCCACTGGCTCGACCACGAAGCCTTCTGGGCCGAGGTCCGCCGGGTGGCGCGGGACGGCGCCGTGGTGGCGGCCTCCTACTACACGCTGTGCCGGGTCGCCCCGGAGGTCGATCGGTGGATCGACGGCGACTACCGGGAGCGGATCGAGGCCTACTGGCCGCCCGAGCGTCGCCTCCTGGACTCCGGGTTCCGCACGATTCCCTTCCCCTTCTCCGAGCTCGACGCCCCCGGCTTCGAGCTCACCGCCGACTGGACGCGAGCCGAGCTGCTCGGCTACCTCGGCACCTGGTCGGCGACCATGCGCTACCGCCGGGCGGTGGGCCGGGACCCCCTGCCCGCCCTCGACGCCCGACTCACCCCCGTCTGGCCGGACGGCGAGGTCCGGCGGGTCCGCTGGCCCCTCGGGCTGCGCCTCGGCGTCGTGAGAGCCTGAGGGCGCGCCGCGCTCAGCCCCGGGCGGGCTGCTCTTTCCGGCGGGCGAAGTGCTGGAGGATCTTCTCCAGCGGGCACAGGCCGGTGAAGGCGCTCTGCAGGAGGTTCGCTCCGACGAAGACGGTGAACAGGAAGAAGCCCGGGTGCACCCACCAGCCCAGGGCGAGGCTGACGAGCACGAAGCTCCCGGCGAAGGCGCGGATCTTGTTTTCGATGGTCATCGGTTTCGGGCTCCGGAGTCGTTTCCGCGGCGGCTGGTTGGGAGGAGGCGCCGCCGCTCCCCCTTTGAGAGGCACGGCCGGGCCGGGGGGTTCCCGAGGAGGCCGCGGCGGCCCGGCGATATACTCCGCGGACCCTTGCTCAACCACTGAACATGACCGGAGTCCTGCCCATGCGCGCTCGACCTCGCCCGCTCGTCCACCTCCTCCTCGCGGCGCCGGTCCTCCTCGGCATCGTCTGCGCCGGCCCGGTCCGGGCGGATGCCACCGATCCGGTCTATCGCACGCCGGCCCAGGTGCTGGTCGACCTGGTCGATGCCCGACCCACCCCCGGCGTCGAGCTCTCGCCCGACGGGGCCTGGCTCCTGATCGAGGACCGTCCCAGCCTGCCGTCCATCGCCGAGGTGTCCCGGCCCGAGCTCCGACTCGCGGGCTATCGGATCGATCCCCGGACCAACGGGCCGAGCCGCGCCCGGACCGAAGACGGGCTGTCGCTCCTCCGGATCTCCGACGGCTCGGAGCGGGCGGTCCGCGGCCTGCCGGCGGAGCCCAAGATCGGCTTCGTCTCCTGGTCGCCCGACGCCGCCCACGTCGCCTTCACCCAGACCGGCGAAGACCGCATCGAGCTGTGGGTGCTCGACGTGGCCTCGGCCTCGGCTCGGCGCCTGAGCGACGCGCCCCTGGAGCTGACGGCCCGCCTCGCCCCGACGTGGCTGCCCGACTCGAGCGGGCTCCTGGTCACCCTGGTGCCGGCCGCCCGCGGACCGGCGCCGCCGGCTCCCCAGGTGCCCGCGGGGCCGGTGATCCAGGAGAACGCGGGCAAGGTGGCGCCGGCCCGGACCTACCAGGACCTTCTCCAGACGCCCCACGACGAGGACCTCTTCGAGCACTACTTCACCGCCCAGATTGCCCGCGTCGCCCTGGACGGGACGGTGACCCCGCTGGGGGCGCCGGGGCTCTTCGTCGGCTTCGATCCCTCGCCCTCGGGCGACTACGTGCTGGTCGAGACCCTCCATCGGCCCTTCTCGTACCTGGTGCCCGGGTACCGGTTCCCCCGCCGGGTGGAGGTGTGGGACCGGCGGGGCGGGCTCGTCCGCCGGCTGGCCGACCTGCCGCTCCACGAGGAGGTGCCCATCGCCTTCGGCTCGGTACCCACCGGGCCGCGCGAGCACCAGTGGCGCTCCGACGCTCCGGCGACCCTGGCCTGGGTGGAGGCCCTGGACGGCGGCGACGCGGGGGCCGAGGCCGCGGAGCGGGACCGGCTCTTCACCCTCGTCGCGCCCTTCGACGGCCCGCCGAAGGCCCTGGCCACCCTCGACCTCCGCTTCGACGAGGTGACCTGGGGGAGCGGCGACCTGGCCCTGGTCTCCGAGTGGTGGTGGCCCACGCGCACCAACAAGGTCCTCCGCCTCCACCCCGATTCGCCGGGTCCGACCTCCGGCCCGGCGCCCGAGCTGCTCTTCGACTACTCCTGGGAGGACCGCTACCACGACCCGGGCCGGCCGGTGACCACCACCGACGCCCACGGCCGGCGGGTGCTCGAGACCGGCGGCGGTGGCCGGAGCTTCTTCCTGACCGGAGACGGCGCCTCGCCCGAGGGCGACCGCCCGTTTCTCGACGCCTACCACCTGGCGAGCCACACGAGCGAGCGCCTGTTCCGCTCCCGGGCGCCCCACTACGAGCGGCCGTGGCGGGTTCTGGACGGGGAGGGCGGGCGTTTTCTGATCACCCGCGAAGCGGTCGACGAGCCGACCAATCTCTTCGTCTACACCCCGGCGGCGGACGACGCGGGCCTCCGGCAGCTCACCCACTTCCCCGATCCCACGCCCCAGCTCCGGGGAGCGTCCAAGGAGCTGATCCGCTACCACCGCGCCGACGGCGTGGAGCTGACCGCCACGCTCTACCTGCCCAAGGGCTACGAGGCGAAGCGCGACGGTCCGCTGCCCCTGCTCATGTGGGCGTATCCCATCGAGTTCAAGAGCGCCGACGCCGCCGGCCAGGTGACCGACTCGCCCTACCGCTTCGTGCGCGTCGGCTGGTACTCGCCGCTCCTGTTCCTGGCTCGGGGCTACGCGGTGCTCGACAACCCGAGCATGCCCATCGTCGGCGAGGGGGACGCCGAGCCCAACGACACCTACGTCGAGCAGCTCGTGGCCTCGGCCAAGGCGGCGGTGGACGAGGTGGTCCGCCGCGGGGTGGCCGAGCCCGGGCGGATCGCCATCGGCGGCCACTCCTACGGCGCCTTCATGGTGGCGAACCTGCTGGCCCACTCGGACCTCTTCGCCGCCGGCATCGCCCGCAGCGGTGCCTACAACCGCACGTTGACCCCGTTCGGGTTCCAGGCGGAGGAGCGCACCCTCTGGCAGGCGCCGCAGGTCTATTACGCCATGTCCCCCTTCCTCCACGCCGACCAGGTCCGGGCGCCGATCCTCCTCATCCACGGCCAGGCGGACAACAACTCCGGGACGTTCCCCATGCAGAGCGAGCGCTTCTACGCCGCCCTCAAGGGCCTGGGCAAGACGGTGCGCCTGGTGATGCTGCCCCACGAGAGCCACGGCTACCAGGGCCGAGAGTCGGTGCTCCACATGCTGTGGGAGATGGACCGGTGGCTCGGGACCTACGTCAAGGATGCCCCGGCGCCGAAGCCCGCCGCGGCCGCGGTCGCCACTCCATGAGCCGGAGCACCGACGAGCATCGGGAGACCGCCCGGGGCCTGACCGCGGACTGCGCCGTCTTGAGTGTCTCGGACACCCGGACCGAGGCCACCGACGAGGGCGGGCGCCGAATCGTCGAGGCCCTCGAGGCGGCGGGCCACCGCGTGGCCGAGCGCGCCCTGGTTCGCGACGAGCCGGCGGAGATCGAGGCCCGGCTCCGCCGCTGGCTCGCTGCGGGCCGAGTGGAGGTGATCGTGACCACCGGCGGCACCGGGATCTCCCTCCGGGATACGACCGTCGAGGTGGTCGAGCGGCTGCTCGACAAGCGTCTCGAGGGCTTCGGCGAGCTCTTCCGGATGCTCTCGCACCGGCAGATCGGCGCCGCTGCCATGCTCAGCCGGGCGGTGGCCGGCCTCGCCGGACGGACGGCCGTCTTTGCACTGCCCGGCTCGGTCGCCGCCGTCGCCCTGGCCATGGACGAGCTGATTGTCCCCGAGCTGCCCCACCTGCTGCGCGAGCTCCGGCGCTGAGTGACCTGGCAGGTCTCAGGGCCCGAAGTGCCAGGTGATCCGGCCGACCTCCTCACCCCGCCAGAGCTGACGGATTGCCAGGCCGTGGCCCGCGGCGAGCGGCAGCGGCGTGGCGGTCTGGATGTCGAAGCAGGCCGGCGCGCAGAGCCCACGGGGCAGGCGCACCCGGCTGAAGCGCGTGACCCGTCTCCGGGGCAGCTCGAGGGGGATCGGCAGCCCTGGCTGACGTTGCTGGAGCCTCTTGGCGAGGGCGTCGGGCACGGTCAGGGTCGATGTCGCCCCTTCAGGCAGGCGCTGGATCACCTCGAGGTCGAACTCCCGCTCCTGGTCCAGGGTGCCGGCGAGGAGGAAGGGCAGGCTCGCGCTGGTGCCACCGGGCGCGCGGTGGCCGTTGCGCCAGGCGACCCCCCGGCGCCGCAGGAAGGCGCGCCAGACCGCCCAGTCGAAATAGGCACCGCCGGGCGGCAGCGGCGACGGAGGCGGGGGAGGCGGGCCCGTACCGGCCCAAGCCTTGGCGTTCTTCTCGTCCTCGACCACTGCCAGGAAGCAGTAGTCCAGGAAGCCCGTGCCGGTGCTCTGGAAGATGGTCTGCCAGATCGCTGGCAGGTTGAGCGGTACGGGATCCTGCCAGGCGAGGGCGTCGGACACGCTCAGCGTGTCGCCCATGGGCACCTCGTTCATCCTCGCCGCCCCGAGGTCGGTCCAGCGCTCCGGTACCACCAGGGTCGCCGCGGGGCTGGCGAACAGTCGCACCCACGTCTCGCCGGCGGAGGTGCCGCGGTTGCGCAGCCGCACGTGCAGCGAGCGCTGCATGCCGTCGCCCACCGGCCATTCCTCTCCCGGCGACGGGTCGTTCTCGGTGCCGCTGCCCTCCCCCAGGTCGGGCAGGTTAGTCGTAGTCGCCGAGACCACGATGTCCGGGCTCGAGCTGATCTCGTCGCCCGGCGCAGGCAGCGAGCCGTCGTCCGAGACGCTGCGGCGCAGGTAGACGTCCGGGACGAGCTGGAGCGCCGAGCGGACGATGGCCTCGAGGTTCGGCATGACGCCGATGTGGCCGCCGACGTTCGGGCCCTGCGGTGTGCCGGTCACCCGGCTGGCGAGGAGCGTCCGCATCGGGAAGGGCAGGAGCGGCACCTTGGCCTGCTCCAGATGGAGGCACTGGAGCAGGGCCGCGGCGGCGGCGATGATCGGCGAGGCGCTCGAGGTGCCGTTGAAGGTGTTGGTGTAGAAGTCCGTCGCCGACTGGCCGGCGAGGTCGCCGTAGCCGCACGAGGTCACCGCCTCGCCCCAGCCGTAGCAGTCGACCCGGGAGCCGTAGTTCGAGAACGGCGCCCGGTCGTGGGGGAGGGCCGAGAACGACGCGCCGACCAGGATCGCCCCCGAGTCCACGAAGCCCGCGGCGCCCCGCCGCAGCGTCCTCCCGGTCCGCGGGTCGACGCAGCGGTCGAGATCCAGGTTGCCGTTGCCCGCGGCCTCGATCACGATCACGCCCAGCGCCGTGGCGAGCTGGATGGCCTCGAGGTCGGCTTCGTCGATCTCGGTGGGCAGCTTGCCGCGCTGCACCTCGAGGAGGAGGACGTCGCCCTGTCCGAGAGGCGTCTCGAAGACCTGGCTCGAGCTCGTCGACGGCTGCTTCACCAGGCAGTTGACGATCGCAGCCGCCACATGGCCGTTGGTGCCCGGGAACGGGTTCTCCCGCTCGCTCTGGCCCTGCAGGCGGGGCGTGGCCCGGTAGTGCGAGGCGAGCTGGAAGTCCGCGTGGCTCGGAACCGCCCCGCGCACCTTGAAGGCGCCCACTCCCTCGGCCGCGAGCTGCCCGAGGACGGCGGTGCCGTGATTGCCCGAGCCCGCCTCGTCGAGCTCGCGGTTCTCGCCGTAGACGATCAGCGGGAGCGTTCCGTGGGGCAGGCTCTGGAGCTGCTCGTGGCTGATGTCGTTGAGGCCGCTCCGGTCCAGGCCCGCTTGCCAGCCCTGCTCCAGGTCGATCAGCTTCAGGCTGGAGGAGACGTTGCCGAGCAGGTCCTGGATCCCGCGGGCGCCGATGCCCACCGGCGCCGGATCGAAGTAGCTCTGGTCCTCGGCGAAGGTCTCGCCGGTGACGTCACCCGCGTCGAACCCGCTGTCGAGCGTCCGGAGCTCGCGGTAGGCGAGGTCGACCGCGGCCAGGGCGTTGAAGCCGGCCACCGCCTCGACGGCCAGCTCGGGGTACGGGCGCAGGTCGACGCGCCAGTAGCGGGCCAGGCCGTGGCGCGGCCGGGGGTAGCTCTTCGCGGCGTTCTGCTCGAGCTCGCGGAT
Organism: uncultured Acidobacteriota bacterium; assembly: GCA_963739795.1. Classification (GTDB taxonomy): domain Bacteria; phylum Acidobacteriota; class Thermoanaerobaculia; order Multivoradales; family DATKCC01; genus CAVUBL01. The sequence goes on from CAVUBL010000008.1 coordinate 349,078, forward strand.
CGCGCCGACCGTGGCCTTTCGGTCCCATCCCGCGACGTTGACCAGCGGCCGGGAGACCAACACGCCGTCCGGCTCGTGCTCTACGTCGACCCCGGGGGCAGGGCTCGCGCCGCCGTCTTTTCCGCCACCGCGCACGGGACGGTCGGGGCTTTCCCGGCGACCTTGCGCGTCGCCGGCGTCGGCCTGTGGGCATGGCGGGAGCGCCTTTATCTCGTCCTCGTCGAGGGCGATCTCCAGGACCGCCTTGAGCGCGTCGAGGTGCGAGGCGCAGGCGAGCTGCCAGAGGCTGTCGACTTCGAGCGGGCCAACGCCCGAGGCGAGGCGGACGATCACGAAGCCACTGTGGTCGCCTTCCGAGACGCCGTACTTGGCGGGCTCGGTCGTCTCGTCGGGGCAGGGCTCGCAGCAACAGCAGGACGGGACCGGCCCCGCCTGGGGCAGGTACTGCGCGGTGACCAGAGCGCCGGCCGGTCCATAGCCGGTGACGTAGCCGGGGTAGTCGCCGGACGGGTCCGCGGGAGGCGGCATGACGTAGTTGTCGCCGGGGTCTCCCGGCGGCGGCATGACGTAGTTGTCCCCCGGATCGCTGGGCGGCGGCATGACGTAGTTGTCGCCCGGGTCGCTGGGAGGCGGCATGACGTAGTTGTCTCCGGGGTCCCCCGGAGGGGGCATCACGTAGTTGTCGCCCGGGTCGGAGCCGGAGCCTCCCGGCCGTCCGGAGCGCGGGGCGGCGCCGGCGCCAGAGAGTGGGCCGCCGGTGCCCTCGAAGATGTTGATCTGCAGGCTTCGGGTCGTCATCGCATCACCTCGTTGGGTCGATCGGTGTCATCTGCTCGGGGAGGGCGGCCGATACCGGGCCATTCGATCCAGTGAAGTCCCATCACCGCCGGAGGGGGTGCCTCTCCGGCGTTGCGCCGCGGGGCGAGCCCCTTCAGAGCGGGGCGGGGAGCAGCGGTCGCCAGTCGCCCTGGAGAACGAACGCGGCCCACTGGCGGGGCGGCTTGCCGGCGAGCCACAGGGAGCGTTGGGCTTCCTGGAGAGCGCGCCCCGGCGCCAGGCCGCGGTGCAGGAGGCCGCGGTAGAACCGCTCCATGAGGTCGCGGGTGCTGCGGTCCTCGACCTGCCAGAGGCTCACCATCACGCGTGCGGCGCCGGCGTAGAGAAAGGCTCGCGGCAGGCCGCTCACCAGCCCCTCGCCCCGGACCGGCCGTCCGAGGGCGGTGTCGCAGGCCGAGAGCACCACCAGCTCGGCCGGCAGGTCGAGGTCGTAGATCTCGTGGGCGTAGAGGGCGCCATCGACCGGCCGGCCCCGGCGGTCCCGATTGGAGAGAGCCAGGAACGAGAGCAGCGGTTGCTCGGCGTCGAGGGCGCCGTGGGTGGCGAAGTGGAGCACGCGGAAGCCGGCGAGAGCGCCACCGCTGACGGTGGCCTTCGAGGCGTCGAACCCGGTCGCCGAGAAGACCCTGTCCGGCGGCAGGCCGGCGAGGACCGCGGCCGCCTCCTCCCCGGAGTACGGCAGGCGCCGGAAGCGGCCGGACGATCCTCCCCCGCGGGTGGCGGCGGTCCGTGCCGCGGTCGCGCCCGGGCCGCTCCGCGCGAGCCGTCCGTCGCCGGGGCCGTAGACCGGATCGGCCACCACGGCCAGCCAGCCCGGCGCCGGCTCGCGTTTCGCCAGGAGCCGCCGCTGGGCCGCCAGGGTGGCCACCGAGGGCAGGTCGACGATCTCGTGGCCCGCGACCAGCGGCGGCGCCTCGGAGCAAGGTCCGGCCGACGCCGGATCGGGGAGGGCGGCGAAGGGAACCGTCTCGAGGGCGCCGTCGGCCACCACCACCAGGCGCCGGGCGCCGAGAAGGCGGGCGGCGGGCGCCAGCACTTGCCGGGCGAGCTCGCAGAGCGCCGGCGGGTTGCTCCCGGGCCAGTCGAGGCTGCGCAGCCAGCGGCCGGCCTCGCGTGCCGCCGGCTCGATCTCGCGCCGCGGCGGCAGGGGGAAGGAAGCGAAGCCTTCGCGGGAGACCGTCCAGAGCCAGCTCGCCTCCTCGCCCAAGCGGTACTCGAGGAGCAGGGTGTCGTCGTCGAGGAGGCCCCGCCGGACGGCGGCGAGGGAGAGCGACCGCGGTGCTGTCAGCGCCGCATAGGCGGGGCTCGCGCGGCGGATCTCGCCGCGGGCCGTCTCGAGCTGGGCGACCCGGGCGTCGATCTCGCGACGGCGGGCCTGGAGCGCCTCGCCGCGGAGGCTCCGCGCGGTCGAGTCGAGGTAGTTGAGCTGCCGCTGGAGGCTCCGTTCCCGTTCGGCCAGAGCGGGGTCGGCGTGGCTCCCGAGGCCGGCCCCCGACTCGAGAAGCAGGTCGCGAAGCGCCTGTGCCCGGGCCTGCTCGGCGGTGGCCCAGGCCTCCTCGTCGAGCCCCAGGTCTGTCTGAAGAGCGATCTGGAGGTCGAAGGCGTCCTGAGCGGTGGAGAAGAAGGCGGTCCGGAGGTCGTCGCGGAGCACCGTGGGCCGGACCGCTTCGAGGATCGAGAGCGCCCGGGCGTTCGAGGCGAGGGCTTGGCGGTCGCGGCCGAGGGCGTGCTCGGCCCGGGCGACCGCGGTCAGGGCGTCGGCCAGTCCGGAGCGGTCGCCCTGCTCGGCCGCGAGATCGCGCTCCCGTTCATACGCCGCGAGAGCCCGGTCCGGCTCGCCTCGGCCCTCGGCGAGGGTGCCTGCGATCCGTTCCAGGGTCACCTGTTCGAGCGGGCAGGTGTTCTTTTCGACGAGGTCGAAGGCCTCGGACATCCGGGCGTCTGCCGGCTCGCGCTCTGCCGCCCGGTCCTCGAGCAAGGCCAGGCTGGCGAGCGCGGTCGCCCGACCGCAGCCGTCGAACCCGGTGGGCATCTCCAGCGCCGCCGCGAAGTCCCGGCGAGCGTCCTCGGGCCGTCCCTGTTGCTTGGCGACGAGGCCGAGTAGCCTCAGGGACCTCGCCTTCCAGGCGGCGTGGGTGAAGACCTCCGCGGGACGATAGAGGGCGAGCGCGGCCACCAGCAGCTCGCGGGCCCGGTCCGGGTCCTGGAAGTATCGGGAATAGAGCAGGGCCAGGTTGTGCAGTGCCAGGGGCCGGGTCTGGGGGTCGTCCTTCGGCAGGACTTCGAGCGTCGCCTGGAACTGGCTGAGGGCGAGCTGGATCTCCCCCTGGTGCATGTACGCGGTACCCAACCCGTAGAGCGCCGCGCCCTCGAAGCGTCGGTCCCCGCTCTCCCGGGCGCTCCGGAGGATCACCCGGTACTCGCCGATCGCCTCATCTGCCCGCGCCGTGTAGAGCAGGCAGGAGACGGCGTTGGAGCGCACGACGAGCTCCCAGTAGCGCTCGCCGGCGCGGGCGAGGGCCGCCGCGGCCTCCCGGTAGCGGGCCGCGGCCGGTCCGTACTCCCCGTGATCGAACCGATCCTGGGCCATCCGGGCGAGGACCTCGCCCTCGAGGGCCGGCTCGCCCAGCCGCCGCCAAGTGGCGAGCGCTTCGGCCCAGAGGGCGAGCGCCGGGTCCCGCGCGTCGCGTGCGGAAGCTTCGGTCTCGCGAAAGCGTCGGTAGGTGACGGCGGCGAGGCGGTCTCGATCCGAAGCCGGGCGGAGGGTGACGATTCTTGCTTCGTAGCGCCCGGGTCCGTGATTCGGGAAGGCGTGGACGACGAGGGAGTAGTCGCCGGAGCTCTCGGCCACCGCCATGAGGAGCTCGGGACCGCGGGCGTTGATCAGCCGGTCGGCCGAAAGGAGGCGCCGGCCCGCGGGGTCGAAGAGGGTGAGCTCGACGTCGACGTCGAGCTGGTCGACCCGGAGGCGGAGGTACGAGCCCGCCGCGAGGGGCAGCCGATAGCGGTGGGTTTCGCCGGGCCCGAGGTCGGCGACGACCGGCCTCCCGCCGGTCCGGAGCCTGCCGGCCGGCCAGTCTCGGTCCTCGGGCCCCGGCGGCGTCGCCTGCCGAGCGGCGACCGGCGTCGGGGCGGGATTCCGTGGCCCGCCGGCCCCGGCGGCTTGCCGCTCGGGACCGGCGCGGCAAGCCCCCGCTGGCAGGACGAGGAGGAGCGCCGCGGCCCTCACGGCGGTGCCGAGCCGCCGGGTGCCGATTCGTCCCGCTTCGGACTGAGTCATTCCTCTTTCATGTGGCGCCTCCGGGTTCGACGATTTCAAAGCGATAGGTCGATATCTCTCGCTCGGGCTCGCAGCCCGAGAGCCGGAGCGTGTAGGAGCCGGGCTCGGCGCGGCGCAGGAGGAGGGTCACCCGGCCGAGCTCGTCGCGCTCGAGGCCGGGGAGCGTCCGGCGGGCGCCGGGCCCGTCGAGCTTCGCCTGGTATGCCGGGCAGGCCTCGGCGGGCGCGAGCACGAGACGCAGCGGCTCGCCGCTCGGGAGCGCCACGGTCGCCGGCTCGCCGGAGCGCACCGACTCCGCGAGCTCCAGGCTCCGGAGGTTGGACACCACCTGGCCTGCCTGATGCTCGAGCTGCCAGACCCACGAGCCCAGGCCGACCACCGCGAGCAGCAAGGCGGCCGCCAGGCCGGCGAGCCACGGCGGCGCCCGACGCTGCGCGGCGGGATGCTTGCCCAGCCGGCGCTCGAAGTCCCGCCAGGCGGCGTGGACCGCCAGGTCGGCCGGCTCGCCCGGGCGCGCCGTCCCGGCCTCGGAGCTCGCCTCGTCGAGCTCCGCCAGGTCGAGGAGCTTGCGCGTCGCCTCGGGGCTGGCGACCAGGCGACGCCGGAGCGCCGCGTCGGCCTCCGGCGACAGCCGTCCCGCCAGGTAATCGAGGAGCTCATCGGCCTCGGGCTCCGGCCCCGCTCCGGCCGGACCGGCGGCGTCGCGGGCGAACGCCGCCAGCTCCACGGTCAGGGCCTCCTCGTCCTTCGTCCTCTTCGCGTCAGACATCGGAATCTCCAAACACGAAATCCGCCAGGCGCTCCTGAAGCTTCTTGCGCGCCCGGAACAGGTGGGCCTTGACGGTCTCGACCGAGATCTTCTTGACCAGGGCGATCTCGCGGTAGGCGAGATCGTGGTAGAGGCGCAGCGTCAGGCACTCGCGCATCTGCTCGGGAAGCTCCGCGACCGCGGCGCGAAGCTCCCGGCTGCGCTCTTCGGCGACGAGCGTTCCGAGCTGGAGTCCGGGAGTGCTGGCGATGGCCTCAGGCTGGTCCATGGCGTCACGCGAGATCTCGACCCCCGACCGCTTGCCGGTGGCGGCGCGGCGCCGCCACTTCAAGTAGGTCGTCGTGGCGACCCGGTAGAGCCAAGCCGCGAACCGCTCGCGGTGCTCGTAGGTCTCCAACCCCTTGTAAATCCCGAGAAACGTCTCCTGGGTGAGGTCGAGGGTGTCGTCGGCGGAGAGTCCGCGGCGGGAGAAGAAGCGCTGGAGGGCGGGGAAGTAGGTCTCGTAGATCAGCCGGAACGCCACCTCGCGGTCCCGGCCGCCCTGGAAGCGGCGGATCGCCTCGGCAATCCGGTCCTCGCCGGGCTCGGTGGCGCCCGCCTGCGGCGACGGACTGGCATCGTTGGCCGAAGTGGCTCCCTGGTCGTTCATCCCCGGCTCTCCGGCGGCGGATGACGAAGCTGCCGTGAATCGATGCGAACAATCTATCAGTGAAACCCGAAATCGCCGCGGGTAACCCGAAGCTCCGGGCCTCGGATTGACAGAGGGTGAGCGGGCCGCGTAGGCCTCTCGAGTGACGAACCGATCGATTTGAACCGAGGAGAAACCCATGTTCCATCGCATCACACCGCGTCTCCTGCCGGCCTGCCTCGCCATCGCCCTCTTCCTCGGCGCGGGAGCGGCCCACGCCCAGTGCGCCCCGGGCCACCTGGCCTATCTCGACCTGGCCTACGGGGCCGCGGTTGTCATCGGCCCCGAGTTCCCTGCCCAACCACCGGTGTTCGTTGCGAGCTCCCACACCGAGTGCGGGCCGGCGTTTAAGACGGTCCTCAAAGTCACCGTGCCGCAGGGGTGTCACGGCGTCGAGGTCTGGCTGGACTACGCGAGCGAGCCCCACGACTGGACGCTCAACATCGGCGACTCGGCCACCAACAACGGCTACGGTGGCGACGCCGGGACCCTGCCCGCCGGTCAGAACGCCGAGGTCCAGATCCTGAACCAGCAGCTCACCGTCTACAGCGCCGCGGACAACCCGGCGGACGTCGACGCAATCGTCTCGGAGAGCCTCGCCCTCACCCAGGGTGCCCTGCGCTTCGAGGTCGGCGACCAGAGCCTCGCCTGGGGCCAGCCCCTCACCGCCCTCGAGACGCCGGACCTCCACCGGCTCTTCTTCCTTCCCAGCACCCCGGTGGCGCCCGAGAACCGGGACATCTACATCGGTCTCAACCGGACGATCGCCAGCCCCGGCCGCGACGGCTGCGGCCTGCGCCGGGCGATGGTGATGTTCGACTGACCGGGCACGTGACCCCTGCGCAAGAGGCGGGCCGGGGAGCGCTCCCGGGTCCGCCTCTTCGCGTCTAGGAGTCTGCGCGGCAGAAACGCGCGGTCGCGTTGCGAGCGCCGTGGGGGCGGATACGAGGCACCGCGACGCAGGCGATGCCGAGCCATCGTCGAGGAGCGGGAACGAAGTAGACGGCCCCACGCCGCCGCAACCCTTCGGGCGCAAGGGGGTTACGGGGTGTCTCCGGCGTTGCTCGTCGTCTACGATGTCCCCGCATCGCCTCCTCCTCGCGCCTTGGATCCACCCCGTAAGACCCTTGCGCGCGGCTACGTGTTTCTGCCGCGCAGACTCCTAGCCTGGACTATTCATGAGGCGCCGTAGCGAGAGGCGCAAGTGTGTGTGAGATCAGGGCGCACGTAGCGATGAGAGACGCAGGCGTACTGGACAGTACGTTGAGGAGCGAAGAGCGAGTACGCCCTGAGATCGCGTGCAATTGCGGCTCGTAGTAGGTGGCTCATGAATAGTCCAGGCTAGGGCCCTGCCGGAGGTGCAAGGACCGTCAGCGGTCCAGGTCGTCCCTCCACCGGGGGTGATGGAAGTGGAGCACGAAGTCGCCGTTGTAGGAGGCGACGGCCTCGTCGAACACCAGGCGCCCGATGCGGGTCCAGGGCCCGAGGGTGCGCCGCTGGAGGATCGGCAGGCCGCGGGTCGTGCCCTGGTCGGCCACCTCGACGTGGAAGGTCAGGGTGCGCTTGGGCCGCGGGTCTCCCGGGTCGTAGATCTGCCGCAGGACCTCATCGCGGAAGTCGAGCCCCTCGCCGGGGATTCGCGGTTGGTCCCCGTCGACCAGGAAGCGCAGGTACCTGGGCGTACGGATCGGCTCGCCGGGGGGCTTGCCGAGCTCGGCGATCTCGTAGAGCTGTCGGTTTGCCGGTTCCTTGTCGGCGCGCTGGAAGACGAGGCCGGTGACGAGGAGGATCGGCACGCCCCAACCCCGGCGCGAGGCGGTGGTGTCTGGGGCGTTGCGCAGCTCGGCGTCGTTGAGGAACTCGGTGCGCTCGCCGCCCAGGTCCTGCTGGGTTATGAAGCTCGCGGTGCGGAGCGGCTCCGGATGGTCGGGATCGGTGGTGGGGTAGAGCTTGCCGACCAGCGCGAGGGAGCGGTCGTGGCCGCGGCGGGTCTCGGTGCAGCAGGTCGAGTAGCGCCCGATCGCCAGGGCTTCGCTGCCCTGCCGGAAGTAGCCGGAGTACGGGGTCGGCGCGGTGATCTGCCAGCGGCCGGTGAGGCAGACCCCGTTGGGGTGGAGGAGGCGCCGGAAGCCGCGACCGTCGGGGCCCCAACGTAGGTCGGCCTCGGACCCGACGGCCCGCCGGGCGGCCTGGAGGAACCGGAACCTCCCGCCGAAGGGGAGGATGCCGGTCAGGACCGAGCCGAGAGTCACTCGATAGACCGGGAGCGGCGGTTCGTCCGCGCCTCCCCAGACCCCGTAGTAGGGATTGGCGAAGAGTGCGTCGCGGACCTCCCGGAAGCGGGAGCCGCCGTAGCCGCGGTCCTCGTCCGTGAGGCCTTCGGCACCCAGGAACCGCGGGTCGGGCTGCGGGGCGGGCTCGGCCATGCCGTCCTCCCTTCGCGTGCGTGAGCGTGGCGACGTATTTCCTAGTCTACAGGACTTCTGGAAGCCGGAGCTGGCGCGGTCCGGCGATTGGACCGGGCGGCGCGCCGCCGGCTCAGGAACCGGGGCTCGAGAACACCAGGAGCCGCCCGCCCACCGGATCGCAGACCCAGGCCCGGCCGCTGTCGTCGACCGTCACGCAGTGGGCGCGAAGGGCGGTCCGGGCGGTGGCGACGAGGGACAGCTTGCCGGCGTCCGAGACGCTCAGGACCGCCATGGTCGCGCTCCGGCCGCCGGGCAGATAGAGCCGCGAGCGCGCCGGATCGAAGGCGATGATGTCGACGCCGGAGCCGTGGGCGAAGGTGTCGAGCACGGCGCCGTCGTGGGCGAGGTCGAGGACGCTCGCCTTGCCCTCGGCGCAGCCGACGAAGAGGAAGCCGCGCTGCGCGTCGAGGTCGAGACCGCGCGACCCCTTGCAGCCGTTGGTCCAGCGCGCGGAGACCTCTCGCTTGCCCAGGTCGACGGCGACCGTAGTGCCGCTCCACAGGTTGGTGTAGGCACGGCCCCGGGGCACGTCGATCACCAGGGACTCGGGGCCGCCCGGCACCGAGATGGCGCCCGCGCGGACCGGCGTCGGCTCGGCGCCCGCCGGCAGGCGGAAGATCTCGATCTGCTCGGCGCCCGGCTCGGTCACCCAGATCTCGTCCGCGCTCTCGACCCAGCGGACGTAGTCGGGTCCGCTTTCGAGCGGCGCCGAGGCCACGATCGCCCGGCGCGCCGGGTCGACGACGTCGAGCTTGCGCGAGCCGTGGTCGACGGCGAAGAGGAGGCCGCGGCCGAAGGCGGCGGAGGTGGTGCCCTCGCCGTGGCCGTGGGCTCCCTGGGCGCCTTCGGGAGCGGTGCCGAAGCCCGGGATCGCCACGACGGCATCGGTCGCCGGGTCGATCAGGTCGAGGTTGCCGGTCCGGCCGGCGGGGGCAAGGATCTTGCCCAGGGCGGGCGCGAAGCCCAGGTCGTCGAAGCCGATGCCGCCGTCGCCGCCGGGCACGGCGACGGCCTGGGCGGAGAGCTCGGGGGGCGGCGGTGGCGTCGAGGGTTGGGGAGGGGGTGCGGCGAGCAGGGTGGAGGTGGAGACGAGGGCCGTCGAGAGGGCGGCGAGGAGGGTGCGGGATCGGCTCATGGAGTCGAGGATATGCCACCTGACGGTCGAGCCGCCGATGGAATGAACCAGGGGGATCGGGCGTAGAGGATTCGAGATCCCACGACCACCTGTTCCCGCCCCCGGAGGCCCGACATGCGACGGCTGCTGCTATCTCTCCTGCTGATCCCCCTCTGCGCCGCCGCGCTTCCTGCGCGGGCCACTCGGGCCGCTCGGGCCCCAGGGCCGCCCCCCCTGGGCGAGCAAGCCGCCGCCTGGGCCGCGGGCCTGGGCCACGGTGCCGTGGCGACGGCCGAGAAGCGGGACGGCAAGTGGACCTTCTCGCTCGCCGGCGAGGCCTTCGCAGCCGGCCACCCGGCGGTCCCGGCGGATCGGGTCCTTTTTGAGATCGGCTCGATCTCCAAGGTCTTCACCGGCATCCTGCTCGCCGACGCGGTGGTGAACGGCAAGCTCGGCCTGGACGACACGCTGGCCGAGCGCCTGCCGGTGCGCTTCCGGCACGCGGAGACCGGGGCCGTGACCCTGCGGGAGCTCGCCACCCACACCTCCTGCCTGCCGCGCCTGCCCACCAACATGGCGGGCGCCGACACCTCCGACCCGTACGCCAGGTACGACCGCAAGGCGCTCTTCGCCTATCTCGCGGACGCCGCCCTCGACGGCGAGCCGCCCTGCAAGGCCGACTACTCGAACCTGGGCTTCGGGATCCTGGGCGTGGTCCTGGAGGAGGCCTACAGCAAACCCTGGGATGAGCTCGTCGAGGAGAAGATCGCCGCTCCCCTGGGTCTGCACGACACCGTTCAGCATCTTTCGGCGGAGCAGTCGAAGCGCTTCGCTCTGCCCTGGGACGGCGCCGAGCCGGCCCACGCGTGGAGCTTCCAGGCCATGGCGGGGGCCGGCGCCCTGCGCTCCACCCTCGCCGACCTGTCGAAGCTCGCGGACGCCTTCCTGGACGGCGCCGAAGGGCCCCTGGGGGCGGCTTGGCCGGTGCTCGCCGGCGACTACGCCGAGATGCCCATGGAGGGCGGCCGGATCGGGCTGGGGCTGGTTCACGCCAGGGTCCACGCCAGGGTCTCGGCGGGCGACCACGACGAGGAGGCCTACTGGCACGACGGCGGGACGGGCGGCTACCGAAGCCTCCTCCAGGTGCGGCCGGAGAGCGGCCGCGCGTTCATCGTCCTGGCGAGCAACGCCCAGGCGGCGCCCCAGGCCTGGCTCGCGGCTTGGCTCGATTCGGGGCTCGATTCGGGGCCCGTTTCGAGGTCGGCCGCGCCCTCCGGCCCGGCGGAGCGCACGGAGATCGGGCTGTCCACCGAGGTCCTCGACCGGTACGTGGGGGTCTACTCCATCTCCAAGTCGGCGCGGTTCACCATCCTGCGGCGGGGCGACGGCCTGGTCGCTCGGCTCACTGGCCAGCCCTTCGTGCCGATTTTTCCCAGCGCCGAGGACGAGTTCTTCTACAAGGCTGTGGACGCCCAGCTCAGCTTCCACCGCGCCGCCGCCGGGAAGGTCACGGGCCTCACCCTGCACCAGAACGGTCGCGACGTGCCGGCGTCGCGGGAGCCCGGACCGCCGCCCCACGTCGAGTTCCCCGACGCCGCCGCGCTGGCGGACTACGCCGGGGAGTACGACTTCGGCCTTTTCATGCCCGGCGCGACCTTCAAGGTGCGCGCCGCCGGCGAGCAGCTCCTGGCCCAGCTCACCGGGCAGCCGGAGCTGCCGGTCTACTGCGTCGGCAAGGACCGCTTCGAGTACGACGTGGTCGATGCGCAGATCGACTTCGTGCGCGATGATCAGGGCAAGGTGGTGGCCCTGGTTCTCCACCAGCACGGCACGAACATGCGGGCGCCCAGGCGCTGAGCGGCCGAGCCCGGGGCCGGATCGCCTTCGGCCGCCACCTGGGGTCCGTGAGGCTGACGACCCCACGGCCGTCGAGCTCTTCGCGACGCCGGAAAGGGGCGCTCTGCCCCACCGGATCTGAAGGCCCGCGACCTCATCCGTCCGCCGCCCGCCGCCGGGCGAGCTCGTGGACGTCGGCCACGGTGCGCAGCTCGGCGAGCTCCTCCTCCGCGACCTCGATGCCGTAGCGGTCCTCGACCGTCGCCACCAGGTTGACCAGGTCGATCGACTCGGCGCCGAGGTCCTCGACCAGCCGGTCGCCGGCGGCGACCCGGCGCTTTCCGAGCTGGAGGGCGACGAGCTTCTGGATCTCTTCGATCGTGGGCGTCATGGGGTGGGTCGCCTCTTTGCCGCGGTGCGCAGGGTCTCGAGGATGTCGTCCGCCATCGTCGTCGCGAAGGCGAGGTCCATGTCCGACTCGAGGTAGAGGATATCGAGCCTGAGCTCGCCGGCGAAGATGCGGGCCAAGGCGGTGTACTCGGGGCCGAGGTCGAAGTTCGAGACGAAGGCGTGGAGCCCGCGGACCGGGGGCACGCCCGCCGGCTCCGGGAGAGCCACCGGTCCGGAGTAGCTCACCGCGGTCGTCGCCATGCGCTCCGTGCCCGAGGCGAGCAGGTGGCGGATGGCCGACTCGGCGAGCAGCGCCGAGCAGAGCTTGTCCCCGCGCCGGAATCCGGCGGCGACCTGCCCGGAGACGTCCCGCGCCAGCTCCCAGAAGTCGTCGTCGGCGATGACCTCGGCGGTGTAGCGAACCATCGCCAGGTAGGAGCCCAGGCCGTCCTCCGCGACCGGTGGCCGCAGGTAGGGGCGCAGGTCGGCGAAGGTCATGTAGCGGAGGGCGCAAGGCTCGCCGGCGCGCAGGTTGCGACAGGCGGCGAGGAGGAAGGCGGCGGCGAGGGCGGCGTTCAGGGTCACGCGCTCGCGGCGGGTGGCGCGCACCAGGGCCGAGGTCTCCTCGGCGCTCAGCCCGACCGGAAGGATACGGCACCGCGTTTTTCCCGGCTCCGGGGCGGTCGCCGCAGCGGAGCGCGCTTTGCGCGCGCCCCGCGAGTGGCGGCGAAAGGCAATCTCGTCGGCGACCTGTCGGGCCAGGAAGGAGGCGAGGCGCAAGCGCCCCCGGAGCCCCCGGTAGCTCGGCGGGAAGAGGGTCTCCACCGCCGGCAGGGCCGGGTAGGGCCCGGGGGTGGCGCCCTCGCCGCCGGCGGGGGTGGGCGCCGAGAGCTCCAGGAGCTGGCGGACCAGGGAGCTCGCCGAGGCGCCGTCCAGCACCGCGTGGTGGAAGGTGAGGACGATCTCCGAGGGCTGGTCCGCTCCGGCGCCCTTCGGGCCGCTCAGGCAAGCGCAGCGCAGGAGCGGCCCGCGCTCCGCCTCCAGAGGGCGGTTCAGCTCCTCTTCGGCGACCTCCCGCCAGGTCTCGTCGCCCGCGCGGGGGAGGGCGCGCAGCGGCACCGCCGGCGTCCTTTCGGGCTCGTACCGGAAGCGGCCGTCGCGCTCGACGATCCGCACCCCGAGGAGAGGATGGAGGCGCTGGAGGTGGTCGAGGGCGCGGCGCAGGCGCTCCGGGGCGAGACCGCCGCCCAGGCGGACGACCACCACGACGTTGAACGGCGCGCGCCCCGAGGTGAGCGTGGCCGCGGTCTCGAACTTCCCGAGCTGCCGGCGCATGGGTGATGAGAGACTACTATCCAACCGCCCGTCGCCATGTCCTCGCCTTCTACCCTCGTCGAGATGCTCGAGCGCCAGGCCGTGGAGCGCCCGGACCGGGTCGCTTTCCGCTTCGGCGAGCTGGCGATCACCTTCGGCGCCTTGGCCGCGGCGAGCCGTCGTTTCGCGGCGCGTCTGCTGGCCGAGGGTCTCGCACGGGGAGACCGCGTGGTCCTGGTGCTGCCCAACGGCGCCGCCTTCTTCGCCGCGTTCTTCGGGGCGCAGCGCGCCGGCGCCGTGCCGGTGCCGGTGTACCCCGAGTCGGGCCTCGACCGGGTCGCCGACCTGGCCGGCCTGTGCGGAGCCTCGGCGGTGGTGCTCGGTGCGGAGGTTCCGGAGGCGGTGGAGAGCGCCCTCGCGGAGCGGCTCGCGGCTCGCCCCGCCGCCGCCGGCGCGCGCGTGCTGCGGGCGACGGATGCGCCGCCGGCAGAGGCCGCGGCCGGCCCGGGCAAGTGGCCCGCCGCCGGTCCGGACGATCCGGCTCTCCTCCAGTACACCTCGGGCTCGACCGGCGATCCCAAGGGGGTGGTCGTCACCCACGCCATGGCCCTCACCAACGTCGGCCAGATGATCGCCGGCATGGAGATCACGGCCGCGGACCGCTTCGTGAGCTGGCTGCCGGTTCACCACGACATGGGCCTGGTGCTCATGACCCTGGTGCCCTTCTTCCTCGCGGCGCCCCTCTTCCTTTTGCCCACCACCCTCACGGACGTCCGCCGCTGGCTGGCGGCGATCGAGCGCCACCGCGGCACGTTCACCGCCGCTCCGGACTTCGCCTACCGCCTGGTGTTGCGGTCGGTCCGCGATCCGTCCCGCTACGACCTCTCGAGCCTCCGGGTGGCCCTCGACGCCGCCGAGCCGGTGCGCGCCGAGACGATCCGCCGCTTCGAGGAGGCCTTCGGGCTCGACCGCGTCGTGGTCGCCGGCTACGGCCTGGCCGAGGCGACCGTAGGTGTGTCGATGCAGCCGCCCGGTACGGCGCCGGTCCTCTCGGAGCGGGGCCTGGTCTCTATCGGCCGCCCATTTCCCGGGGTGCGGATCGGGATCGCGGCACGGGGCAAGCCCGGTCGGCCCTCTCGGGAGACCCGCCCCGGCGAGGTGGGGGAGATCCGGCTCGAAAGCCCGGCCAACACCCCCGGCTACTTCGGGAACCCGGCGGCGACGGAGGCCCTTTTCGCCCGCCCCGGCGTGATCCGCACCGGCGACCTGGGGTTCCGGGACGAGGCGGGGCACGTGTTCCTCGTCGGGCGGGCGAAGAACGTCATCATTCAGGCGGGCATGAACCTGGCGCCCCAGGAGATCGAGGAAGCGGTCGAGGCCCTGCCCTTCGTCCGCAGGGCCGCCGCCGTGGGCATCGACCGGGGTCGGGCCGAAGGCGAGCAGGCGTACGTCTTCGCCGAGCTCCGCCGCGCCGCGCCGCCGCCGCTCGAGGACCTGGAGGAGATGGCCCGGCAGGTGGTGGTGAGCTTCCACGAGCGGCTGGGGCTTCGCCCCGGCCGAGTGTTGCTGCTGGCACCCCGATCGATCCCACTCACCGCCAACGGCAAGCTCCGGCATGGCGCCCTCCGCCGCGCCTACCTCGACGGCACCCTGCGCTCCGAGGGCCGGATCGTATTCTGTTAGCTGTCAGGCTTGATCCCGCGTCCCGGAGTGCGGGACAATCGCCGACCCACCGAGCCCGCCCGGGACCGCACCCACGACGGAGGACGACCACGATGGACGCCGGAGATTCCCTGCCCCGTTTCGAGCTGCCCGATCAGGACGGCCGGAATCGGACGCTCGCCGACCTCGCCGGACCCCAGGGCCTGGTGCTCTACGTCTACCCCAAGGACGACACCCCCGGCTGTACGGTGGAGGCGACCGACTTCCGCGACCTCGCGGAGGAGCTCCGTGCCGCCGGCTTCGAGGTGGCGGGAGTCTCCCGCGACTCGGCCGCATCCCACTGCCGGTTCCGCGACAAGCATGAGCTCGCCTTCCCGCTCCTTACCGACGCCGACGCCTCCTTTCTCGAGCAGATCGGCGCGTACGGCGAGAAGACGCTCTACGGCCGCAAGTCGGTGGGCATCATCCGCTCGACGGTGGTGGTCGACCCCGAGGGCAAGGTCCTCCGGCACTACCGGAACGTCCGCGCCAAAGGTCACGCGGTGCGCGTCCTGCGCGACCTCGCGGGAGAGTGAGTCGAGATTTAGCGAAGCTCTGCCGGCGACCGGAACACCCCTTGCGCCCGCAGCCCGCCGGTAGGAGAGGAGAGATCGCCATTCCGCAACGAGGAGCACACCGCCGCCGGTCGCTGAGCGGGGCGAGCGGCTTGCGGTCCGTGGCGGGCCTGTGGCTCGCGGTCTCTCCCTGGTTGTTCCACTACGAGGACAATCTGGCTGCTCTGTGGGGCAGCGTCCTGGCGGGGATGGTCGTGATCGGGCTCGCCGCCGCCCGCTACTACCGGCCCAAGGGCAGTCCCGTCCTGAGCTGGCTCAACCTGGCGGTCGCCCTTTGGGTGATCGCCACGCCGTGGATCTTCGGCTTCGCCGGCAATGTCGTGGCGGCCTGGGACAAGGTGATGGTCGGCCTGGCCCTCGCCGTCATCGCCGGCATCGGCGCCATGACCGCCCGCCGGCGCCGCCGGCCGATCTGAGGCCGATCCCGATCCAGACTCCAACCCACCCGACCCCGAGGAAATCCCATGGAATCGATCCCGACCGAAGGCCAGACCCTGCCCGACCTCTCCCTGACGGACCAGGACGGCAAGACCCGTACCCTCGCCGACCTGGCCGGCCCCGAGGGCCTGGTGCTCTACGCCTATCCCAAGGACGACACTCCCGGCTGCACCATCGAGGCGAAGGACTTCCGCGACCTCTTGCCCGAGCTCCGGAGCCGAGGCTTCGAGGTGGCGGGACTCTCGGTGGACCCGTCCCCCTCGCACTGCGATTTCGTGGACAAGTACGGCCTCACCTTTCCTCTGCTCAGTGACCCCGAGGGCTCCTTCGCCAAGAAGCTCGGCGTGTGGGGCGAGATCGAATGGGACGGCAAGAGGTTCCCGGCCCTCTCCCGGGCGACCTGGGTGGTAGCCCCCGATGGCAAGGTCCTCAAGGCCTACCCGAAGGTCAACGCCCAGGGCCACGCCCGCCAGGTGCTGGAAGATCTCGACGGTTGAGGCCGCCTCCCGCGACTCTTACGGCGTGAACCCCGCGCGGTCGAAGAGCCCGGGGAGGGTGTCGACGCCGGGCGAGGCCGCGTCGAGCTCGTAGTAGCGGGTGGCGCCGGTGCTCACCTGCTCGATCCAGACCTCGACCTGCGACGTGCTGAACTTCACGATCGTCGGCCACAGGCGGCCGTTGGGCTTGGGTCCGACGACGCGCAGGAAGACCTCGCTGCGGCCGGGGACCGCGCCGCTCACGCAGATCGTCTCGGGGATGCATGCCGCTTCCTGGCGCACCGGGCTCTCCTGGCCGGCGCCGGAGGTGATCCGCGCCTGGAACCGGAAGTCGGGGAAGGCGGGCGAGGTGAAGACCGGGGCGTCGGCCGGCGGCAGGGGATCGGTGCCCGCGGCGCCCCAGCCCAGGGGCAGCTCCCAGGCGCCGCCTGCGGTCGCGGCGAAGAGGGTGGGCGGGCTCTGGACCAGGCCCGCCGAGCTGGCCGGCCGGTAGGCCAGGGCGTACACCTTGGGCGAGGCGAGGCCGGTCCCCAGGGGGCTCCAGGTCGCGCCGCCGTCGGAGCTCGCCAGGACCCCGTCGGTCTGGGTCGCCCGATAGAGGACGCCCGGGCGAGCGGGGTCCGGCAGGAGATCGGTCGTCCCCGGCGCCTCGGAGACCTCCTGCCAGCTCGTGCCCCGGTCGTCGCTGCGGTAGAGCATGCCACCGCCGGCGGCCCAGACCACGGACGGGGCCCGCGGGTCGGCCCGGTACAGGCCGGCACCGAAGTCGAACGGCGGATCGAGGCTCGCCCAGGTCGCGCCGCCGTCGGTGCTCCGGAAGAGGAGCGGGTAGTCGCAGTAGAGACCGCAGCCGGGCGGGGACTGCGGGAGCCCGTAAGCGAAGAGGAGGGATGGGTCGCCGGGTGACACCTCCAGGCCGCGAGCGTAGGACTTCAGGGCCTCGCCCACGCGACCGACTTGGGTCCACGTGACGCCGAAGTCGAGGCTCCGGAAGACGTCTCCCTGCGGGTCGAAGCTGAAGCCGTAGAGCCGGCCGGGCAGGGTGCCGGTGGCGAGCAGGAGGTAGTCGCAGCACGGGAGGCCGACGCCGCCCTTCACCCAGGTCGCTCCGCGGTCGGTCGAGACGCGAAAGCGGTCCGTCGTGTCCGTGATCCCGGAATGCTCCGCCGCGCCCTGGGCCACGAGCCGCTCCGGCATCCCCGGGTCGAGGAGCAGGTCCCGGACGGCGAAGTCCACGAGCGAGCCGTCGGGTCCACCTCCGAGGGGGCCCCAGGTCGCTCCGTCGTCGTCCG
The DNA here is from genome assembly GCA_963739795.1 of uncultured Acidobacteriota bacterium. GTDB lineage: Bacteria > Acidobacteriota > Thermoanaerobaculia > Multivoradales > DATKCC01 > CAVUBL01. Next base: position 366,277 of record CAVUBL010000008.1, read on the forward strand.
AGGAGAGGGGTGGAAGGCTGCTGGCCAGGGCGTAGAGGCGGCCACTGCCGCGGGGATCGGGGAGGATCTTCCCGACGGCGTGGGCGGCGAGGCCGTCGCCGATCGTCTTCCAGCTCTCCCCGCCGTCCGTGCTCCGGAAGAAGCCCTGGCCGTACGTGTACGGATCCGCGTAGCCCACCAGGAAGGCCCCGTCACCGGTGACCAGCGCTGCCGTGTCGCTGTTGTTCAGAGGGGGAGGCGGGAGGATCCCGGTCCAGGTCGAGGCCCCGTCGGTGCTCTGGAAGACGCCGAGGTCGCTGGCGGCGACGAGGGGGGAGTCACCGCCCGGAGCGAGGGCCAGGGACCAGCCGAGGGTCGGCGCCTCGCCGCCGTCCGGGAGACCCTGGACCGCGGCGCTCCAGGTCGCCCCGCCGTCGGTGCTGCGCACGAGGCCCAGGACGGGGCCGTCGTAGGGGGCGGCGTAGATCGTCCCTGGATGGGCCGGATCGAGGGCGACGTCGGCGATTGCTCCGCCGAGCCCGAGCGAGGGGTTCGTGCCCACGCCGAGCTGCTCCCAGGTCTCGCCGCCGTCCGAGCTCCGGAACAGGCCGTTCGCAGTTCCCGTGAAGACCCGGCCGGGGACCTCGGGGTCGAAGACCACCGCCCACTCCCACCCCGGGACCTGTCCGACCTCGGACCAGGTCACCCCGCCGTCGGTGCTCTTGGCGAGGCCGTCCTGGGTGCCGGCGAAGACGACCTCCGGGTGCGCCGGATCGACCGCCACGGACAGAACCGGCGACGGTCCACCACCGTAGGCCTCCGGCTGCTCGGGAAATCCCGTGGTGTGGAGGCTCCAGTGGGCCCCCCGGTCGGCGGTCCGGAAGACGCCGCGCTCGGTGCCCGCATAGATCGTTCCGGGCGACGAGGCCGCAACCGCCAGGGCGTTGACGTCGACCGCGGCCAGGCCGCCGCGGGCCGGGGTCCAGGAAGTGCCGCCGTCGGTGCTGCGGAAGACGCCGGCGTCGGCCACCCCGGCGTAGAGGTCCGAGGCCGGCGCCGCCGGGGATTGGGCGAGGGCGGTCACCGAGGCGCCGGGTGGGCTGATGGGCACCCACGAGGCGCCCGAGGCCGGGGCGGCCGCGAGGACGGCGACGAGGAAAGCCGAGCCGAGGGTGAGCACGATCGGTCGGAAGGCTGCAAGGCGTGAGGGCATCTCGGGACTCCGATTCGGGAAGCACTGTTCGAGCGCAAATGTCAAAATAGCATAGAATCCCTGCGGAGGCAAGGGAATACAGAAGGGAGCTCGAGGTGACTCCCCAGGCGCCGTGCTGCATGCGCCGCGCTGAGAGCCCGAGAGCCGCTCCCCGCTCGGCGCGAGGGCGTCTCCGCGCGCTCCTCGCAAGGCGCGGTGCCGCAGGCATGGCAGAGCTATGTCGAGGAGCCGCAACGCCGCGAGGGGAGATGCGGAAGCGCCCGCAGCAGGGCGGAGACCGGCTCTCGGGCCCTCAGCGCGAGGCCCAGGCGTCGTAGACCGGCCGTTTGGCGCCGGCGGCGTCGCGCAAGGAGAGGCTGCCGAAGAGATCGAACTCGAGGGAGCCGTCGGGCACCGGCGGGAAGAGGTAGAGCCAGACGGCGGCCCGCACGTCGCGCCCCGCGATCGCCCGGAAGAGGCGGCCGACGAAGGTCACCTGCTCGGCCTCGGAGGCGGTCCACGGCGCCGCGATGCCGGTGGGCGGGTCGGCCGGCCAGCCGGTCTCGGTGATCACCACCGGCCGGCCGCCGTCGTGGGCGAAGAGGGGAGCCAGGTAGTCCTCCGGCAGGTCCTCGGCCCGCTCGATCCCGAACCAGGGATAGAGGCTCACCCCGACGATGTCGACTTTCGCGAGGTGGTGCGCCGCAAGCGCTCCCCAGTGGGGCGTGGCGTCGCCGGTCAGGCCGTCGCGCCCGGCCAGGTTCTCGTACTGGAAGACCGGCCCGACGAGGGTCTTCGGGGAGACCGCCTTGACCGCGTCGTAGGCGGCCTCGTAGGCGGAGATCCAGTTCGAGTAGTCGTCCGGGTGCGCCACGAAGTAGGCGTCGTTTTCGTTGCCCAAGAAGAGGTACGGCGGATGGTGCTCGGCGGCGAAGCGCGCGGCGACCTCGGCGTAGCGCTCCCGGGCCGTGGAGTTCGACCAGTCGTTGGCCGGGTGCCCGGGCGTCGCCAGGTTGGGCGTGTCGCCGTGCCGCCAGCCGAGGACGGCGAGGGGGGTGAAGCCCTCGAGGTCGGCCTGCTGCGCCACCAGCTCGGCGCCCTCGGGGACGGGCAGCGGGGTGCTCCCGTCCCAGCTCGCCGGTGCCGAGTCCCGCCAGCCGCCGTTCCAGATCACGCCGGCGGCCGGCAGGCTCGCGGCCTCGGCGAAGAACTCGGGCAGGTGGCTGTAGTCGGTGGGGAAGCCCTGGGGCGAGAGGGCCAGGCCCTTGACGAAGCTCCGAGGGTTCCAGGTCGTGCCTTCGAGGAGCTGGTACCAGCCGACGTCCGCCGAGCCCGGTGCCGACCCGCCCGCGGCCGACCAGGCGACGTGGCCGGCGCCCGGGGCGTCCGGCGACCAGGTCTGCGCCGCCGGCTCGGGCGAGGCGGGGAAGCTCGGCGGCACGACGAAAAGCTCCCAGCGGGCGGGCCCCTCGGTGCACGCCTCCTCCGTGCAGCCGGTCAGGACCTCCACCGAGCCGGTGGTCAGGCTGCCGTCGAAGGCCCGCGGCGCCTGGATGCGCACCGCGAGCCGGCCGCGGACTTGGCCGTCGGCGGGGTCGCGGGCGACGAGGAGCAGCCGGAAGCTCCCCGCCTCCTGCTCGCGGATCACGCCGCCCACCACGTCGTACGCCCGCGCCGCCCCCGGGTCGCCGTTCCAGGCCAGGGGCCGGAGCAGACGCTGGGCGAGGGCCCCCATGAAGTCCAGGTCCGCTCCGTCGTAGCCGCCGGCGGCACACGGCGTGGTGATGCCGTCGACCTGGAGCCCGCGGCCCGGCTTGCTGTCAGTCTCGATCGCCTGGGCGGCGGTGGGCACCAGGTCGTTGATCGCCAGGAGGGACGCCGGGTCCGGATCGGCGGCGAGGGTCGGGTTCACGAGGAGCGTGAAGGCCCGGGGATCGCCCGGTCCGACCCGGCTCGCGCTCGACTGCTCGACCAGGAAGCCGACCTGGAAGAGCCGCGGGCGGGCGGGGTTCGCCAGGGTGTCGCGGAGCGTGGTGACGGTGAAGGCGAGCTGCGCCTCGGGGCCGGCGCCGGCGCCTTCGAAGTGGGGGGCCGCCGGGTCGAGGTCGCGCCGCCACAGGTTGGTGAACGCCGTTCCGTCCAGGTCCGCCCCGTGTCCCGGGGCGTAGAGGACGGTCACCGGCACCGTCTCGGCGCCGCCCGCGTGCTCGTCGGCCAGCCGGGTGCGCGCGGCGAGGGCCTGGATGCGGCCGGCCGCGCACGAGACCTCACCGGCGGTCAGGGTGCCGGCGGCGAGGGCGGGAGACGAACCGACCGCCGCGCCCACCAGCAGGCAGGCCGCGATCACCGCGCGGGCCGGGACCCTCCATCGAGATGTCGCCATGGACCTCTCGGAAAGTTACCACAGCCCTCGCGGAAGCACTCAGGCGAGCGGGCGGGTAGACTCACCGCGACCCACGACACCGCGGCGCTCCCCGCCGCGCGACGCCATCCAGCCCGCAGGAGGACTTGCCATGTCCCGATCGCCTCGTCCCCGGTTCCCCTCGTTCGCCCGCGCCGCTCTCGTCGCGGTGCTCGCCGTCGGCGTTTCGGCGGTGCTCACGCCCGCCACGACCGCTGCCACGACCGGCGCTCCGGCCGCGTCGCCCGCGTCGGCCGCGTCGGGCCCGATCGCCGCCTCGGCCGTGGGCGACTCCCTGCTCAAGCCGCTCAAGTGGCGCCTGGTCGGACCGTTCCGGGGCGGCCGGGCGGCGGCGGTCGCCGGCGTCGCCAGCCAGCCGGAGACCTACTACTTCGGCTCGGCGGGCGGCGGCGTATGGAAGACCACCGACGGTGGCGGGAGCTGGGCCAACGTCTCTGACGGCAGCTTCGGCGGCTCGATCGGCGCGGTGGCGGTCTCGGCTTGGGACCCCAACGTGGTCTACGTCGGCACCGGCGAGTCGACGGTCCGCGGCAACGTCTCCGAGGGGGACGGCATGTGGAAGTCCACCGACGCGGGGCGCACCTGGAAGCACGTCGGCCTCGAGGACTCGCGCCACATCGTCCGCATCCGGATCCACCCGAAGAACCCGGACCTGGTCTACGCCGCCGTCCTCGGCCACCTCTTCGGACCCAGCGAGGAGCGCGGCGTCTACCGCTCGGAGGACGGCGGCAAGACCTGGCAGCGCATCCTCTTCGTCTCCAAGGAGGCCGGCGCCATCGACCTGGCCATGGACCCGACCAACCCGCGCATCCTCTACGCCACCTTCTGGCAGGTCGACCGGAAGCCGTGGACGTTCGACAGCGGCGGGCCGGGCTCGGGCCTGTGGAAGTCCACCGATGGCGGTGACACCTGGCAGGAGCTCACCCACAACGAGGGCCTGCCCAAGGGCATCTGGGGGCGCGCCGGGATCACCGTCTCGCGCTCCAACCCGGACAACCTCTACGCCATCGTCGAGGCCGAGAAGGGCGGCGTCTTCCGCTCGCAGGACGGCGGCAAGACCTGGCACCCCGCCAGCTCCGACCACAAGCTGACCCAGCGGGCCTGGTACTACTCGCGGATCTTCGCCGATCCGGCCGACGAGGAATCGGTCTACGTGGTCAACGTGCGCTTCCAGCACTCGAAGGACGGCGGCAAGACCTTCGAGGCGATCCGCACGCCCCACGGCGACAACCACGACCTGTGGATCGCCCCCGCCGACCCGAAGCGGATGATCGAGGCCAACGACGGCGGGGTCAACGTGACCACCGACGGCGGCGTGACCTGGTCGACCGAAGACAACCAGCCCACCGCGCAGTTCTACCGGGTGTCCACGGACAACGCCTTCCCCTACCGCATCCTGGGCGCGCAGCAGGACAACTCGGCCCTGCGCATCCGCTCGCGCTCGACCCACGGCGGCTCCATCGGCGAGCGCGACTGGGAGCCCACCGCCGGCGGTGAGAGCGGCTACATCCTCGCCAAGCCCGACGACCCGGACGTCATCTACGGCGGCTCCTACGGCGACCTGCTGGTGCGCATCGACCACGCGACCGGCGAGGTGCGGGCGGTCAACGTGTGGCCCGACGACCCCATGGGCGCCGCGGCCGCCGACATCAAGTACCGCTTCCAGTGGAACTACCCGATGTTCTTCTCGCCCCACGACCCGAACGAGCTCTACGCCGCCGCCCAGATGCTCTTCCGCAGCCACGACGGCGGCCAGAGCTGGCAGAAGATCAGCCCCGACCTGACCCGCGCCGATCCCAAGACCCTCGGCCCCGCGGGCGGGCCGCTCACCAAGGACAACACGAGCGTCGAGTACTACGCCACGATCTTCGCCGCCGCCGAGTCGCCGGTCCAAAAGGGCGTGCTGTGGGCCGGCTCGGACGACGGACTGCTCCACGTCTCGCGCGACGACGGCGCCACCTGGACCGACGTGACCCCGAAGTGGCCCGAGTGGATGCAGGTCAACGAGGTCGAGCCCAGCCCGTTCGAGGCCGGCGGCCTCTACGTGGCCGGCACCCGCTACAAGCTCGACGACTTCCACCCGTACCTCTACAAGACCAGCGACTACGGCAAGACGTGGACGAGGATCACCACCGGCATCCCGGACGACCACTTCAGCCGTGTCGTCCGCGCCGACCCGGAGCGCCGGGGCCTGCTCTACGCCGGCACCGAGGACGGGATGTACGTCTCCTTCGACGACGGCGCGAGCTGGCGACCGCTCCAGCTCAACCTGCCCATCACTCCGGTCACCGACCTGACGATCAAGGACGGCGACCTAGTCGCGGCCACCCAGGGGCGGGCTTTCTGGGTGCTCGATGACCTCTCGCCCCTGCGCGACCTGACCGCCGCCGAGGCGGCCTCCGTCCCGCCCGAGGCGGCGGCGAAGGCCGACGCCAAGGAGGCCAAGGAAGCCAAGAAGGGCGGCAGGCGCTCCGGGAGCAAGAGCGCGCCGGCGCCGCAGACGGCCGCGGCCGAGCCGGCCCTCCTCGCGCCGCGCCCGGCCATGCGCCTGCAGGGCGGGCGGAGCTTCGGCGAGCCGGAGGACGCCGGCGCCAACCCGCCCACCGGGCTGGCGCTCTATTACGTCCTGCCCGAGGAGCCGGCGAAGGACACCAAGCTGCAGATCGACCTCCTCCAGCCCGACGGCAAGGTGATCCGGAGCTTCGTCCGGAAGCCGGCCCCCGGAGAGAAGAGCGACAAGGACAAGGCGAAGGACGGCGACGACGAGGAGGGCGGCCGGGCGGCCCGCAAGGAGCTCCCCGAGCTCACCGCCGACCGGGGCCTCAACCGGGTGGTCTGGGACCTCACGTACCCGGGCGCCGAGAGCTTCCCGGGCATGGTCCTGTGGAACCGCAACCTCGCCGGACCGGTGGCCGTGCCGGGTGACTACAAAGCGCGCCTGACGGTAGGGGACTGGAGCGGCGAGGTGCCGTTCCAGGTGGTTCCCGATCCCCGCTCGTCGGCGACGCCGGAGGACTACCGGGCCCAGTTCGACTTCGTCGCCCAGGTGCGCGACGAGCTCACCCGGACGAACCGGGCGATCCGCCGCATCCGAGCCGCCACGGACCAGCTCGCGACCCTGAAGAAGCGTCTCGAGAAGCAGGACCAGGCGCCCGACGTGCGCAAGGCGATCGACGACCTCTCGAAGAAGCTGACCGACGTCGAGGAAACCCTTTACCAGACGAAGAGCCACGCCTCCGAGGACCCGCTCAACTTCCCGATCCGGCTCAACGACAAGCTCGCCAACGTCCTGGGGCTTGCCCGGCTGGGAGACTTCCGGCCCACCGACTCCATGGTCCAGGTGCGCGGCGAGCTCGAGGGCAAGATCGACGCCCAGCTCGAGACCCTGGACGGCCTGTGGAAGGACGGGCTTTCCGAGGTCAACCGCCTGGCGGCCCAGGCCGGCGTCCCGGCGGTGATCGTGGAGGCGCCGAAGTCGGACGAGTGAGGATCCTCCCGGGTGCCGTTTCCTGTCACTCGGGCTGACAGTCCTGGGAAGCCCCGCTGCGCTCGGGCCGGAGCGGGGCCCTCTCCAGCCCGCTCGCGAGCCGGCACTCTCCTTGCTAAGCTCCGTCCTATAGATCGATGGCTACTCGTCGACGTGTGCTCGCTGGCCTGGGCCGGATCGTGGTGCTGGGCCTCTTCTTGCCGCCTGCGGTGGTGGCGGCTGGTGGCGGTCGGGTCTACCAACCCGCTCCGGCCACCTGGAACGAGCTCTTCCCTCCGCCCCTCGAAGCGCCTTGGGTCGAGCCGCCGCCGGTCCTCGCGCCGAAGGACGAAGGCGGGCGTCTGGCCCCAGAGACCGCGCCCACCCCGACCTATGAAGCCCAGGTGGTCGACCTGGTCAACCAGGTGCGCTGGGACAACGGCCAGCTTCCGCCGCTCAAGGACGTGTCAGAGCTCGACTCGGCCTCCGAGACCCACAGCTCGAACATGGCCACGCGGGACTTCTTCGCCCACTGTGACCCGGACACGCAGACCCTGCCGTGGGACCGGATGGTGGCGGCGGGCTACACGAACTGGGTGCACGCGGCCGAGAACATCGCCGCCGGGTACCTAACCCCCTCCGACGTCGTGGCGGGCTGGGTTGCGAGCCCGGGCCACTACGCGAACATCATCTCGACGTCCAACTACGAGATCGGCGTGGGCTACGTCTACCAGTCGGGCGACCAGGCAACCGTGCGAGAGGATCTACTCCCCGCGAACCAGCCCGACTGCGTCTCCGACTCCTTCGGCAATGGCCCCTTATACCGCTACTGGACTCAGGACTTCGGCCGCCGGGCCGGCGTCTACCCGGTGGTTATCGACCGGGAGGCGCCCTCGACCACGATGACGAGCGTGGACCTCTACGTCTACGGCACGGGCTTCGCTCAGGACATGCGGTTCTCCAACGACGGCAGCACGTGGAGCGCCTGGGAGGCGTACCAGACCGACAAGGCGTGGACCCTCGCCGGCGGCGCCGGCGTCAAGACGGTCTACGCCCAGATCCGCAACGGCATGACGGTGCTCCAGGCCAGCGACACCATCTACCTCGACGTGGCGTGCACCGCCGCCACCACCCAGAACCTCTCCAACCAGACAATCACGGGGGCGGCGACCTACGAGGCCTGCGACACGATCACGGCCGGCACCGCCTTCGCCATCGACTCGCCCGGCAACGTGACCTTCCGGGCGCCCCACATCGTCCTCACCAACGGCTTCTCGGTGGGCGCTGGGGCGACCTTTCTGGCGGACGGAAGCTCGCCGCCCTGAGGCTCAGGGCTCGTCACTCTGACGCCCGGAATCGCCCACCAGCACCAGCATCAGGTCCATAACGTTGGTGCCGGTGGGGCCGCTGCGGACGAGGTCGCCGAGGCGATCGAAGAAGGGGTAGGCGTCGTTGTCGGCCAAGGCGCGGGCGGCGTCGAGGCCGAGGGCGCGGGCGCGCCGGACGGTGGACGCGTCGGCGAGGGCGCCGGCGGCGTCCGTGGGGCCGTCGATCCCGTCGGTTCCGGCCGAGGCCACGAGGAGGGGCGGATCGTCCGGCCGCGCCAGCTCGTTCAGGGTCAGGGCCGCGCCGAGAGCCACCTCCTGGTTGCGGCCGCCCCGGCCCTCGCCGGTGACCCGGACGGTGGTCTCCCCGGCGGCGACCAGGCAGACGGGGGCCGCCGGCGCGGACTTCCGCCGTGGCCGCCGTGGCCGCCGTGGCCGCCGCGCCGCCGACAGCCCGATTCCCGCCAGGATTCGCCCGACCTGGCGCGCCTCTCCAGTGACGAGGGTCGAGATCACGAGACTCCGGTAGCCGCGGCGCTCCGCCTCCCGGCACGCCGCCTCGGCGGCCAGGGCGTCGTTCCCGACCACCCGGACTTGGGCCCGGCCGAAGCAGGGGTCGCCGGGCTTCGGCGATTCGGTCCCTTCGCTTGCGAAGCTCCCTTCGAGGTGGTTGCGGACGGTCGCCGGGAGCCGCCCCCAGAGGCCCCGCGCGCGCAGGACCTCCACCGCGTCCCGGGTGGTCGTGGGGTCGGGGGAGAGGGGGCCGGAAGCGATCACGTCCAGGGGATCGCCCACCACGTCCGAGAGGACCAGGGCCACCACCGGAGCGGGCGCGGCGGCCCGCGCCAGGCGGCCCCCCTTCAGGCGGTCGAGGTGCTTGCGCACGGCGTTGACCTCCCGGATCGGCGCGCCGGAGGCGAGGAGCGCTTCGGTCGTCGCCTGGACGGACTCCAGGGGCACGCCCTCGGGAGGGAGGGTCATGAGGGCGGAGCCGCCTCCGGAGAGGAGGATCAGGAGGACCTCCGAGGCGCTCGTAGCCTCCGGGTCCAGGCCCGCAGCTCGCCGCCCCAATCCCTCCGCCAGCTCCAAGACCGCCCGGGCTCCCGCCATCCCTTCGGCGTCGGGCACCGGGTGGCCCCCGGCGAACCGGCGGAGCGCCGCGGGCGCATCACCGAGTCCCTCCTCGGTGGAGCCCTTGGGAGCGATCAGGACGCCACCGGCGAGCTGTTCGCCCCTCCCCCCGATCAGGGCCGAAGCGGCCCCCCGGGCCATGGCCCTCGCCGCCTTGCCCACCGCCACCAGGTGCACCTGGGCGCCGCGCGGCAAGAGCTCCGGGTGGTCCTCGAGGGCCTTGCGGACGAGGGTCTCGGGCTCCACCGCCGCGACGCCCGCCCGGACGATCGCCACGGCATCGCGGCGGAGCTCCTCTTCCGGCAGCATGTCAGCCCGCGGCCGGTCGCCGCCCGGTCCTCCGATCGATCCGGCGCGCGTAGGCCTCCGTCTCGTAGACCTCGGGGTTCACGCAGTGGCGGGCCCGCTCGCCGCGCAGGTGGGCGAGGGCGGCCTCCGCCGCCAGGGTGGCCATCATCGCCCGGGTGTCCCGGCTGGCGCTCCCGACGTGGGGCAGCAGGACCGCCTTGCCCTCCGCGGCCAGCTCGGCGAGGCCCGGGGCGAGGGCCGGCTCCTCCTCGTAGACGTCCAGCCCGGCCCCCGCGATCCACCCCGCGCGAAGGGCCCGGACCAGGGCCGCCTCGTCGATCACCGGGCCGCGCGAGGCGTTGATCAGGCACGCAGTGGGCTTCATGGTTCGGAGCTCTGCCTCGCCGATCAGGTGGTGCGTCGCAGTGGAAAGCGCCGGGTGGAGAGAGACGAAGTCGCTCCGCCCGAGGAGCTCCGGCAGCTCGGCCCAGGTCGCCACCTCGTCCTCCTCGATCGCGTCGACCGCCTCGCGGGCGAAGGGGTCGTAGGCCAGGACGTCCATCTCGAAGCCCACCGCCCGCCGCGCCACGGCCCGCCCGATCCGGCCGTAGCCGACGAGCCCCAAGACCTTGCGCCGGCCGCTGCCCCCGGGGCTCACGTCGTGGCCCAGGAGCAGGGTGGGGCCCCAGAGCTTGTAGCGGCCGTCCAGCAGGTACCTCTCCGCCTCCGGGATGCGGCGGGCGACTGCCAGGAGCAGCGCCCAGGTGAGGTCGGCCGTGGTGTCGGTGAGGACGCCCGGGGTGTTCGAGACCGGGATCCCGAGCTCGCCCGCCGCCGCCAGGTCGACGTTGTCGTAGCCCACCGCCATCTGGGCGACTCCGAGCAGGCGCGGGTTGGACTCGATCACCTCTCGGTCGACGGGCTCGGTGAGCTGGCACAGGAGCACGTCCGCCCGCCGCACGGCCGCCAGGAGCTCGTCGCGGGTGAGGCCGGCGTCCTCGCGTTCTTGGCAGACCTCGAACGGGATCCCGGCTTCGCGCAGCACCTCGAGCCCTGGCTCGGGAATCCTGCGGGTGACGACGACCAGTCCGTCGGGGGCGGGGTCTCGCGTCATGGGGGAAGGCTCGGGCGTGGGGGCCGGCCCGATCCAGATCCGGTCCGGGACCTCAGCCGCCGGTGGCGGAGGCCGCCGGCAGGCCGTCCAGGGCGTCGAGGAGCCGCTCCTTGGTCAGGAGCTCGCTGAACACGCGGGGCTGGGATCCGGGGCGATAGAGCATGTAGAAGGGGATGCCGTAGCGGCCGTGCTCCGCGAGGAAGGCGCCGATCGTGTCGTCCCGGGTGGTCCAGTCCGCCCGCATGGGGACCACGCCCAAGCGCTCGAAGGCACCGGCCACCTCCGGGGTGTCGAGCACGAGCTTCTCGTTGAACTTGCAGGTGAAGCACCAGTCGGCGGTCACGTCGACGAACACCGGCCGGCCCGAGGCCGCCAGGGACTCGGCCTTCTGGCGGTCGAAGGTGACCCAACGGATCAGGCCCGTCGCCTGGGCGCCCGACTGGGTGCCAGGGGCCTCCGAGGTCGCCGCCCGGGCCTGCCAGCCGATCCCCAGGGCGCCGAGCGCCAGCACCGCCGCCCCCACGCCCGCCAGCCGCCGGAGCAGGACACCGCCACCCTCGCCGGCGCGGTGGCGCAGCCAGACGAAGAGGGCGATGCCCAGCAGGGTGAGCTCGATCCACGCCTGGCTCTCCAGGCTCACCTGGCGCCCCAGGACGTAGAGCAGCCAGACCGCCGCCGCGGCGAGAAGGAAGCCCATGATCCGCCGCAGGGTGTCCATCCAGGCGCCGGGCTTGGGCAGCCAGCGAGCGGCGCCCGGCGCCGCGGCGAGGAGCAGGTAGGGCGAGGCCATCCCCAGGCCCACGGCGGTGAAGATGGCGAAGATGGTGGACGTCGACTGGCCGAGGGCGAAGGCGATGGCGGTGCCCAGGAAGGGCGCCGAGCAGGGCGTGGCCATCAAGGTGGCGAAGATGCCCGAGGCCATGTGACCGGCCAGGCCTTCGCGGGGGCCGGAGCCGGCGGCGCGGGCGATCACCTGCGGCACCTGGATCTCGAACAGCCCCCAGAGGTTGAGGCAGAAGAGCACCACCACCACGAGCAGGAAGGTGACGAAGACCGGGTTCTGGAACTGGACCCCCCAGCCCACGGCGGCGCCCGCCGACTTGGCCACCGCGGCGGCTCCGGCCAGGGCCCAGAAGGAGACCAGGATGCCGGCGGCGGTGGCGAGGCCCCCCCCGACCACCTCGCGGCGGCCGTGGCCGGCGCTGCGCACCAGGCCGAAGACCTTGAGCGAGAGGACCGGAAGTACGCACGGCATGAAGTTGAGGATCAGCCCGCCGATCACCCCGAGGAGCAGCATGGCGGCGAGGCTCGGGGCGGAGGTCCCGCCGGAGCTGGCCGAAGGCGCCGGGCGGGCCGCCTCGCCGGCGGCGGGCGGAGCGCCGGTTCCGGCTCCGCTCCCCGCGCTCGCCCCCGGGCTCGGTCCGGCTTCCTTCCCCGGGCTCGGCCCGGTTCCCGTCGAGCCGCCGTCGGCGGCCGTCGGGGCCTGGAAGAGGGACTCGTGGGCCGGCCTCCCGAGCTCGCCGATGGGCAGGGTGAGATCGCCCTGCGCCTTGGTGGGGGGCAGGCACTGCTTGTTGTCGCAGGACTGGAAGGAGAGCTCGCCGGTGACCTGGACCTGATCCTGGGCCACCGATTCGGGGACCACCAGGTCGGCGAGGATCACCACCTGGCCGTCGTAGACCGCCAGGGGCTCGTCTTCGAAGGCGAAGGTCTTGAGCTTCTGGGGCGGGTAGTGGATCTTCGCCGCGGTCCAGCCGTCGGGCAGCTCGAGCCGGAGCTCGGTCGGGATCAGCCACTGGAAAGTCGGAGTGTGGCTGTTGACGTGCCAACCGGGATCGATGGTGACCCGTGCGGCGATCCGGGCGGGCGAGCCCGGGGCGTACGAGGTGTAATCCGCGAACAGCTCGACGCGGGCCTTGGGCGCCCCGCCGAAGCCCTGGGCGTCGGCCGCCGGGGCGACGAGACACGTCGCGAGGAGGGCGGCGGACGCGACAGCGGTCCAGCTCGGGACGAGGCGGCGCGGGTGGCGGATTCGGCTCATCGGTCTCGCCTTCGGGGGTCGATCGTACCTTGAGAGTGTGGGAGGTCTGGCGCTCGGGGCCGCGGAGGATTCGTCCCGTACGGGTCCGGTACGGGCCCGGTAGGCATCCGGCAAGGGTCTGGCAAGACCCGGTAAGACCCGGTAAGACCCGGCACACACGCGTGCGCCTCGTGGGGTTCAACCCCCGAGGCGGCGCTCCGGATTCCCGGGATCCGTAGGCCGCCGGAGCTCTCCCGCCAACGCCGATTGACACGACGGGTCGTCCAGGCTACCGTTGCACTACCCCTAGGGAAGCGCGCCCGGCCGTTTCGGCCCCGCATTGCCCGATCGAGCGCCGGCTCCGGTGGTACCGAGCCCGGTCGACCTCGCAAGGGCCCGACGAAAGGAGCACCACCATGTCCGTCCCCAGGAGACCGCGATTCCTCCCCCTCGCGGGCATCCTCGCCCTGCTCTCGCCCCTGGCCGTCTCGGCCCAGCAGGGCGATCCGAGCAGCGTCACCCTGATGCTCGAGAGCAACGACGCTCTACGGGCTCAAGGGATGGACTACATCGTCCAGCAGATCGACTACTACAGCCAGGACGGCAGTCGCTCTTCGGCGCGGCTCTTCCAGCAGGAGTTCCGCTGGGTTCCGGGCGACGCGCGCCGCGGGTCCTCCGACGCCTCCCTCGCCTACCTGTTCGACGGCTCGTGGGGCGACGTCGCCCCCGGCGGCGTTCCGCGCGAGGACGTCCAGGAGGCGGTCGAGCGGGCGGCCTCGATCTGGGCCTCGGACTCCTGCATGGCCAAGGTCCCCCTGGTCGACCGCGGCGAGTCCACCGGCGACGTCACGATCTTCGACTTCATCGCCGGCGCCGGCAGCCTGGGCGACCCCTTCGCGGCGGACCTGGTGGTGGCCGGCTTCCACCCCGGGCTGGACAACGTCTTCAGCCCCAACATCCTGGCCTTCTCGGTGAGCTTCGTCTTCGTCGACGGCACCGGCAACCCGACCGACATCGACCACGACGGCCACCTGGACACGGCCCACAACGAGATCTACTTCAACGAGGACGTCGACTGGAGCGTGCACGGCGGCTCCGGCTTCGACATCGAGACCACGACGCTCCACGAGATCGGCCACGCCCTGGGCCTCGGCCACTTCGGCCCGCCGCCCACGAGCGTCATGAACCCGGTGTACTCCGGCGTCAAACGTCACCTCTACCCCATCGACCACGCGGCCCTCTGCCTCCTCTACGGCGGGCACTGATGGGCGGCCGCAGGCGGCCGGGGCGGTGATACGATCCGCCCGGAATGCGACTGGCAGGGCGGGTCTCGAGGATCGGTGAGTCGGCGACGCTGAAGGTGACGCGCCGCGCCGCCGAGCTGCGCGCGCAAGGGGTCGACGTGGTGGATTTCGGCGCCGGAGAGCCCGACTTCCAGTCGCCGCCCGTGGCGGTGGAGGCGGCGCGGCAGGCCCTCGCCGACGGCTTCACGAAGTACACGCCGTCGAGCGGCATCCCGAAGCTCCGGGAAGCCCTCGCCGAGCGCTTCCACCGCGACTACGGCTCCCCGTGGCAGGGCGGCGACACGCTGGTCTCCGTGGGCGGCAAGGCGGCCCTCTTCGAGCTCGCCCTCGCCCTCTTCGACGACGGGGGCGAGGTGGTGCTGCCGTCTCCCTGCTGGGTCAGCTTCCCGGAGCAGATCCGCCTCGCGGGCGCCGAGCCCGTGATGGTGCCGACCTCGCCCGAGGACGGGTTCCGGATCCACGCGGATCCGCTGATCGAGGCCCTGTCCGACCGCACGCGGGCGGTGCTCGTCAACTCCCCGTCGAACCCCTCCGGCGGCATGATCGAGGCGGCGGACCTGCGCCGCCTGGTCGCGGCCTGCGCCGAGCGGGGCGTGCTGGTGATCTCCGACGAGACCTACGAGCGCTTCGTCTACGAGGGCACCCACGCCAGCGTGGCGGCCCTCGCCGCCGAGTACCCGGAGACCGTGGTCCTCGTGGGGTCGTTCTCCAAGACCTACGCCATGACCGGTTGGCGGGTCGGCTACGCCCTCGGCCCGCGTTCCGTCCTGGGGCCGGTCGCCGACATCCAGAGCCACGCCACCTCGAACCCGACGAGCTTCGCCATGGTGGGGGCCCTCGCCGCCCTGCGCGAGGCCGAGCCGGACGTGGACCGGATGATCGCGGCGTACCGGGAGCGCCGGGACTTCTTGATCCCGCGCCTCAACGAGGTGCCGGGGTTCTCGTGTCGTCCGCCCGCCGGCGCCTTCTACGCCTTCCCCCACGTGGCGGAGGCCTACGAGGAGGGGCGCTGGGGTTCGGTGGCCTTCGCCGAGCTCCTGCTCGATGAGGCCGCCGTGGCGGTGGTGCCAGGTGCGGCGTTCGGAGCCGACGACCATGTGCGGATCTCGTTCGCGTGCTCGACCGAGACGCTGGAGCGGGGCCTGGCGCGCATGTGCGAGCTGCTGGCCGGCGCCCGTACCTGATCCACGCCGTGCCCCGGCCGATTCCGGGAGGAGGAAGACCATGTTTCGATCTCGTATCGTCCGCTGCGCCTGGACGGCCTTCGCCGTGACCGCCGGATTCGCCGGCATCGCTGGATTCGCCGGGGTGGGGGGCCTCACGGGCCCGGCCCGGGCCCAAGAGCCCGTGGAAACGCCCGCGGGAGCGGCCACCCTCGCCCCTACCGTCGCTCCCACCCTCAGCGAGGCCGAGGCGTTCATCGACCAGGCCGAGGAGCACCTGCTCGAGCTCTCGATCGCCGCCGAGCGCGCCTCGTGGGTGCAGTCCACCTACATCACCTACGACACCGAGATCCTGGCCGCCGCGGCCCAGGAGAAGCTGATCAGTGCCGCCGTCGCCTACGCGACCCGGGCGACCCGCTTCGACGGCCTCGACCTGCCCTACGACGTGGCGCGCAAGATCCACCTCCTCAAGACCGGGATCACCATGCCGGCGCCCCGCGACCCCGCCAAGGCCTCGGAGCTGACGCGCCTGGCCAGCTCCCTCGAGGGCACCTACGGGAAGGGCCGCTACTGCCCGCCCGACGGGGGAGAGTGCCAGGACCTGGGCGACCTCGAGAAGGTCATGAACGAGAGCCGGAACCCCGAGGAGCTCCAGGACGCCTGGACCGGCTGGCGGACCGTCTCGATCCCCATGCGCGACGACTACCGGCGCTTCGTCGAGCTGATGAACGAGGGCGCCCAGGGCCTGGGCTTCGCCGACGCCGGAGCCCTCTGGCGCTCGGGCTACGACATGCCGCCGGACGACTTCGCCGCCGAGCTCGACCGCCTCTGGACCCAGGTCGAGCCCCTCTACAAGGCGCTCCACTGCTACGTCCGCGCCGAGCTCTCCGGCCACTACGGGCCCGACGTGGTGCCGCCCCACGGGCTGATCCCCGCCGACGTGCTGGGCAACATGTGGGCCCAGACCTGGAGCAACATCTACCCCCTGGTGGCGCCGCCGACGGCCGACCCGGGCTACGACCTGACCCAGATCCTCCAGGCCCACGACTTCACACCCAAGAAGATGGTGTCGACCGCCGAGGGCTTCTTCATCTCCCTCGGCTTCGCGCCCCTGCCCCAGACCTTCTGGGAGCGCTCGATGTTCACCAAGCCGCGGGACCGCGACGTGGTCTGCCACGCCAGCGCCTGGGACATCGACGAGGCCGACGACCTGCGGATCAAGGTGTGCGTGCAGATCGACGCGGAGGACTTCACCACCCTGCACCACGAGCTCGGCCACAACTTCTACCAGCGCGCCTACAGCCACCAGCCGTTCCTCTACCGCAACAGCGCCAACGACGGCTTCCACGAGGCGATCGGCGACACCATCGCCCTGTCGGTGACACCGGACTACCTGGTCCAGCTCGGCCTCCTCGACCACGCGCCGGACCCGTCGGCCGACCTCGGCCTGCTCCTCAAGACCGCCCTCGACAAGGTCGCCTTCCTGCCCTTCGGCCTGATGATCGACCAGTGGCGCTGGCAGGTCTTCTCCGGGAAGATCCCGCCGGACCGCTACAACGCCGGCTGGTGGGCGCTGCGCGCCAAGTACCAGGGCATCGGCCCGCCGGTGCCGCGCACCGAGGCCGACTTCGACCCGGGCGCCAAGTACCACGTGCCGGCCAACACGCCGTACATGCGCTACTTCCTGGCGGACATCCTGCAGTTCCAGTTCCAGCGCGCCCTGTGCCGGGCGGCCGGCTACCAGGGCCCGCTCCACCGCTGCTCGATCTACGGCAACAAGGCGGCGGGCGAGCGGCTCCAGAAGATGCTCGCCATGGGGGCCTCTCGGCCCTGGCCCGAAGCCCTGGAAGCCCTGACCGGCGAGAAGCAGATGGACGCCACGGCGATCCTGGACTACTTCGCGCCCCTCAAGACCTGGCTCGACCAGCAGAACCAGGGCCGGCAGTGCGGGTGGTAGGGGAGCGCCCGGCGGGCTGAGGCCGTGCCCGAGCTCCCGGACGTCGCCGTCTACGTCGAGGCCCTGACGCGGCGGCGCGGTGTAAGCTAACGCTCCTGACCCTCGGCGGAATCGACCGTCGGCGGGCACTCCCGAGGTGACACATGCCCCGAGTGCAACTGCCCTCGTCGCTCAAGTCCCTGGTCGGGGATCGAGAGATCCTGGAGGCCGAAGGCCGGACCGCGGTCGAGGTGCTGGATCGCCTCGAGCGGAGCTACCCGCGGCTCGCCGGCTGGGTGCTCGACGAGCAGGGTCGTCTGCGCCGGCACGTGGCCCTCTTCCGGGCCGGGGAGCGCCTGGAGCCCGACGCGCCACTCGCCGCCGAAGACCGGGTGGACGTGGTCCCCGCGATCTCGGGCGGCGCGGTCGCCGAGCCCCTCCCGGACGAGACGCCCGCCGAGCTCCTGGTCTCCACCCGCAAGGGCCTGTTCGTGCTCCGGGGCGAGCCCGGCGGCCCCATGGAGGTCGTGGCCCGCCGGTTCCAGGGGCTGCCGGTGGAGTTCGCCATGCGCGACCCGCGAACCGGCGTCTACCTCGCTTCGGTGACCCACTGGCAGTACGGGCCCCGCCTCTTTCTCAGCGGCGATCCCACCGCCGAGACCGACGACTGGGAGCAGGCCGAGGGCCCGGTCTTTCCCGAGGACGCCGACGCGTCCGTCGAGCGGATCTGGGTGATCGAGCCCGGGGAGGCCGACGGCGAGCTCTGGGCCGGCGTGGCCCCGGCGGCCCTCTTCCACAGCACCGACGCCGGCCGGTCCTGGGAGCTCAACCGGGCGCTCTGGGACGAGCCCTCGCGGCCCGAGTGGAACCCGGGCGCGGGAGGGCTCTGCCTGCACTCCATCTGCCCATGGCCCGGCGAGCCCGGCCGCCTGGCGGTGGCGATCTCGGCGGCCGGGGTGTGGATCACCGACGACGGCGGGGCGAGCTGGCGCCGGGGCGGCCAAGGGCTGGTGGCCCGCTACCTGCCGGAGGACGCCCGGGAGGGCGCCGTGCCCCTCTGCGTCCACTCCATGAAGCGCGCGCCCCTCGCTCCCGAGACCTTGTACCTCCAGTTCCACGGCGGGGTCTATCGCTCCGACGACGAGGGCGCCACCTGGAACGACATCGCCAAGGGGCTGCCGGCGGACTTCGGCTTCCCGATGGTGATCGACCCGAGGGACCCGGACCGGGCCTTCGTGATCCCGCTGGTCGCCGACGTCGACCGGGTTGCCCCCGGCGGCAAGCTCCAGGTCTGGGAGACGCGGGACCGCGGCGCTTCCTGGAAGCCGCGCGCCGAGGGGCTGCCCGGGGAGGACGCCTACTCGACGGTCCTGCGCCAGGCCTTCTGCTGCGACGGCGAGGACCCCCTCGGCCTCTACTTCGGAGCCACCTCGGGCGAGGTCTTCGGCTCGGCCGACGGCGGCGCGACCTGGCGCAGCGTCGCCCGCCGGCTGGCGCCCGTCCTCGCCGTGCGGGTCTCCGCCTGAGACGCCGGGAAAGGTGACCATGACCCTCCAGCCCCAGCGACTTCTCCTGAACCTCCGCCCGGCGCGGGAACGGGACGTGCCCGCGATCCAGAGGGTCGCCCGGGAGGCCTGGGACGCCACCTTCGCGGGGCTGATGGGGGAGGCGGAGCGCCGGCGGATGGTGAAGCGGGTCTTCCCCACACACACCCTGTGCGAGGACATCGGCCTCCACGGCTCCTCGTTCCTCGTGGCCGCCGCGGGCGATGCCGTGGTGGGCTTTGCCGAGCTCGTCCGCGAGCACTCCTCGGCCGAGGTGGCGCGGGTCGCCGTGCTCCCCGCGTGGCAGCGCCGGGGGATCGCCAGCGCCCTGCTCACCCGGGGGCTTGCCGAGCTCGCCGCGGCCGGCGTCCGGAAGGTGACGGCGGCGGTCGAATCCACCGACGAGGGGTGTCGGCGACTCTTCGAGTGCCGCGGGTTTCGGGCCGCGGGGCAGGAGGCCTCCGAGATCGACGACCTCGACGTGGAGCTGGTCGAGTATGCGCGGGAGATCCGCGAGCCCGACGATCTGGCCGCCTCCGCCGAGGCGACCGTCTGGCTCGAGGACGGCGCCACGGTCCCGGAGCGCACCGGCCCGGCGCCCAGCTTCGTCACGGTCCTCGAGACCGACGACCCGAGCCGTCTGGCCTTCGCCGAGTCGGTCCTGGAGGGCTCCGGGATCGCCTTTGCCATCCGCGGCGGGGTGAGCGAAGAGGGCGGCGAGGCGGAGGAAGGGGCCTCCGAGGGCGGGGCCGAGATCCGGGTGGCGGCGAGCCAGGAAGAGGAGGCGCTCGGGCTGCTCGAGCAGCTCGACGAGGTCGAGCTCGCCTTCGAGGATCAGGGCGAGCAGGGCGAGGGCTGACAAGGCGTGCGGCGGGCGAGCCTGGTCTTTCTGGCGTTGGCGGCGCCGGTCCTGCTGGCAGCGCAGCTCGTCCCGCCGGCCTGGTTCGGGACCGGATCCGGTCCCAGGGCCGGGGGAATCGTCTTCGCGCTCCTCTCGGTTCTGGTGCCGGTCGCCCTCATGGCCCTGGGCGCCGCGCGCGGCGGCCGCCTCGCTCCGCCCGTCGCCTGGGTCCTGGCGTTCCTCGCCCTCACCCTCGAGGGTGCCGCCGTCGCCGTGCTCGCTCTGACCGGCGCCCTGGCGCCACGGCTCGCAGGCATGCCGCCGGCCGCGGTGGCGGCCCTCGCCGGCTTCTGGCTCCTTCCCCTGCCCCTCGTCGCCCTGGGCTACGGTCTGACCTTCCGGAGCAGCGGGCCGTCGGGGGAGGATCTCCAGCGGCCGGCCGGGCGCCCGCCCCGGACTCCGGACCGGAGCTCTGGGCCCCTCGGGCCGGAGGCCTGACCTCCGTGCCGATCCTCGACGATCCGGCGATCGCCCTCGTCGCCGGGGCTTACTTCACCCTGGTCCTCGCCATCGGCGTCTGGGCGTCCCGGCGCACGCGCACGGCCCGTGACTTCTTCATCGCCGGCCAGGGGGTCGGCCTCCTGGTCACCGGCCTGGCGACCACCTCGGCGGCCTTCAGCGGCTTCGTCTTTCTGGGCGGTCCGGGGCTCACCTACCGGCTGGGTGTGGCGTCCCTCTTCATCGTGGTGTCGGTGAGCTTCACCTCGGGGATGCTCTGCTGGGTCGTGGGCAAGCGCCTGCGCCTCCTGGCCGGGGCGCGGGAGATCTTTACCGTCCCCGACGCGGTGGCGGCGCGCTTCGGGAGCCGGGCGGCGACCGCCCTGGCAGCCATCGCGGTCCTGGTGGGGACGGTCGCCTACCTGGGCGCCCAGCTCCTGGCCCTGGGGGTGCTGATCGAGGCGATCTTCGGTACCCGGCGTCTCCTGGGGCCGTGGAGCCTGGCGGCGGCCATGGCGGCGGGGGTGGTCCTGATCCTCGCCTACGCCGTGGCCGGCGGCATGGTGGCCGGGGTCTACACCGACCTCTTGCAAGGCGCCCTGATGGTGGGAGCGGCGGTGGCAGTCTTCGCCTATGCCCTCCACGCCGGCGGCGGCTGGTCGGAGATCACCCGCTCGATCGCCGGCTCCAAGGCCTTCGGCCCCCGCTTTCTCGACCCCCTGGGGACGGTGCCGGCGGCGACCGCCTTCGGGTTCCTCTTCGTCTTCTCGGTGGGCACCCTAGGCCAGCCGCAGATGCTCCACAAGTTCTACATGCTCGACGACCCGGCGAAGCTCCGCTGGCTGCCGGCGGTGATCGCGGGTTCGCAGAGCCTGTGTCTGCTCATCTGGCTGGGGGTGGGGCTGGCGGTTCCGGCGCTGGTGGCCCAGGGGCATCTCGCGCCCCTCGCCGACCCGGACCGGGCGGCGCCGGCGCTGCTCCTGGGCTTCGTGCCGCCGGCGGTTGCGGGCCTCGCCTTCGCCGGGGTGCTGGCGGCGATCATGTCGACGGCGGACTCGTTCGTGAACCTGGGGGCGGCGGCGCTGGTGCGGGACCTGCCGCGGGCGCTGGGGCGGCCGCTCGCCGACGAGCTCCGCTGGGCGCGCCGGGCGGTGGTGGGAGTGGCGCTGGCGGCGGCGGGCGTGGCATATGCCTACGGAGACCTGATCGCGCTGCTCGGCACGTTCGCGTTCGGCACGTTCGCGGCGGCGCTGGCGCCGGCACTGGCGGTCGGCCTCAACTGGCGGCGGGTGACGGCGGGGGCGGCGATCGCGTCGATGTCGACAGGGCTGGTGCTGAACGTGGGGCTGGAGCTTGGGGGGAAGGGGTGGCTGTCGGCGGGGGTGCTGCCTTCGGCGGTGGCGCTGGCGGCGTCGTTCACGGTGCTGTTGGGGTGGAGCTGGGTGGCGGGGCGGGGGGCGCAGGAGCTCGACGAGGACGTGGCGGCGGTGATGGACGCGTGAAGCCCCTTCTCAAAACAGCTCGGCCTGCTTCGGGGCCCCGTCGGGTCGGGCGGCCCGCTCGGCTTCTCCTGACGGCTCGATGACCGAGGGGTCGTCGTTGGCCGGGCTGTTGACCCTTGTCGAGACCGGGTAGGTGATCATCGCCGCCGGGTCGGCGGGGCCGAGGACGGCTTCGAGGCGCGCGCGATCGCCCTCGGCCGGGTCGAGCCAGAGGTCGTAGGCCGCCGGCTCCAGGATCACCGGCATCCGGGGGTGGACCTTGCGCACCAGCTCGTTGGCCTCGGTGGTCAGGATGGTGCAGGTCTCGAGCTCCTCGTCCCCCTGCCCCCAGGAAGCCCACAGGCCGGCGAGGGCGAAGGGGTCTCCGCTCGCGAGGCGGAAGTACCACGGCTGCTTCGCCCCGCCTTCGACCTTCTTCCACTCGTAGAAGCCGTCGGCCAGCACCAGGCAGCGGCGGCGCTTGAAGCTCGACCGGAACGCGGGCTTCTCGGCGGCGCTCTCGGAGCGGGCGTTGATCATCTTGTTGCCGATGGAGGCGTCCTTGGCCCAGTGGGGGACCAGGCCCCAGCGCAGGCGGACGAAGCGCCGCGGGCCGCCCGGCTCGTCGACGCGCACGGCCGCAACCTCCTGGGTCGGCGCCAAGTTATAGCGGGCTTCGACCTCCGGGTCGGAGTCCAGGCCGAAGAGCTCGGCGATCAGCTCGCCGGGGGTGGTCAGGGTGTAGCGGCCACACATGACGGCGATTGTGCCACGGAGGCCCCCGGCCGGGCGACGTGGCCGCTTTCGGCTGACTCAGGGAAAGCGAGGGTGGATGTCCGGGCAGTCGAAGTGCATCCCGTCGCACTCGACCCAGCCCTGGCCCGAATCGCAGTCCCCGGCACAACTCGTACAGAAGATCGCACCAGACGAGCTGCAACTCTTCACCACGGTGCAGGTGTTCGGACAGTAGCTTTGGTTGCCGTCGCACTGGACGTAGCACTGCCCCGCCTGCTTGATGCAACTGGATCCACCCTGGCACGAGACCTGGTTTCCGTCTCCGCAGTTGAGGCTCACCGAGCACGTGGAGGCCGGGGTGGGCTCGATCCCCAGGAGCGCTTCGACTCCGGGGACCCCGGAGGCGAAGAGTGTCCGCTGCGGGAGCTGCGCCGGCTTCCCGTCGGTCGCGGCCTTCGAGGCGACCGGTACCGCGAGGAACAGGACGGCGAGGAGCAGTGTGACGAATCGGCGGGTGAGCATGAGGTTCTCCCTTCTCGTCGGTTTGCGCGCCTGGTAACGCGAATGGATCGTATATCCTAACATACTTATCGAATGCGAGCCTCGGCCACGCCCCCGACGAGCCGGGGAAGGCGGTGAGCGGGCGATCTGGAGGATGGCGAGAAACCACCCGGGCGGCTAGTGCCTTCGATGATGCGTCGTGTCTAAATCGCGGACACAACGAATCTCTTTCAAGGAGGCTCTGCATGTCCAGACTCGTCGTCGCCGGTCTGTCCTTCCTTCTCCTGGCCGTCGCCTTGGTGCCGGCCCAGGCGGGGATCACCCCGTCCGCACAGCTCACCGGTCCGCCCACCGCCGGAGTCTCGGCGCCGTTCCTTCCGGAGGCGGCCGTGGCCTCCTTCGTCGAAGGCCGGACTCCCACCGCCGTCACCGCAACCTGCACCGCGGACTGCGGGGCCGATCCCGATGTCTCCTGCTCGGGGAGCAGTTGCACCGCCGTCGACCGCAACTGCGCCATCGGCGAGCGGGGCTATGTGTCCTGCACGAGCGAGACCTGGTGTCCGACGCCGTGTCCCGTGTGCAACGACGGCGAGACCCGCTGGATCGATACCGGAGGCTGCTGCAAGAGTTTCCTCGCTCAACGGGACTACCAGAGGTGCATCGGCGGCCAGTGGGTCCATCAGTACTACGGCTGCTACGTCGTGCCGCAATGTCCCTGGATTTAGCCCGTTCGGGGTCCGCTCCGGTTGGGTGACGCAGGAGTTGCCCCCCTTGACAGCCGCCGACCGGCCGGGAGGCAAGGTCGAAGTGACCTACCCGAGTTGGTTCACCTTCCCACGGACGTGGCCGTCCGGCCCCGCTGGTCCTTGGTGGGTCAGGGCTGGAAGAGCTCGCGAACCGGCAGCCGGAAGCCTGGAAGGACGGCGCCGCCGTCGAGGATGTCCCCGGCCGATAACACTTCGGAGTCCTGGTCGGGGCGATGGACGGCGACCGACCACCGGGCTGGGTCCACCACCCAGACGGCACGGGCGCCTCCGGCGAGGTAGTCGCGCACCTTGGAGTCCATCGCTCCCGGCCGATTGCCCGGCGAGAGCACTTCCACCGCGAGGTCCGGTGCGCCTTCGAAGTACGGTCCGCGGCGGACGGTGGAGGCGAGCCGCTCCGTTGCTACGAAGGCTGCGTCGGGCGCTCGCACCGTGTCCGGGTCACGGGCGAGGACGAAGCCGGTCTCGGCGGCGTAAACGCGGCCGAGGCGATGCTCGCGGACGAAGGACGCCACCGCGAACAGCACGTCGGCGGCGACCCGCCCGTGCTCCTCTCCCGGTGCGGGCTCGCGGACGATCTCGCCGGCCACCAGCTCACAGAGGCCTTCCTCGGGCCCGACGTAGGGCAGCTCCTCCGCGGTCCAGCGTTCGATTCGACGTGGCTCGGACATACGGGCAGGCTATCAAAGGCGGCGACGGCTCCGAGGCGATGAACGGCCGAGCGCCCGTAGCCCTCCGGCCGGGCGATGTGGAGGATGGCGAGAAACCACCCGGGCGGGTGGTGCATTCGATGATGCGTCGTGTCTAAATCGCGTACACAACGAACTTCTTTCAAGGAGGCTTTGCATGTCCAGACTCGTCGTCGCCGGTCTGTCCTTCCTTCTCCTGGCCGTCGCCCTGGTGCCGGCGCAGGCGGCAACCCCGTCACCCGTCCAGGCCCTGGCTCCGCCCGTCACGGGAGCCGCGGCGCCGTACCTGCCCACTGCCGCGGTGGCCTCCCTCGGCCAGAACCCGACCCCCACGGCGGTCCAGTCCACCTGCATCGCCGACTGCGCGCCGTACTCGGACATCTCGTGCACGGTCTCGGGCACCTGCACCGCGGTGGACCGTAACTGCGCCGCCGGCGAGCGGGGTCATCTGGTGTGCAACGGGGCTCTGTACTACTGCCCTGTGTGCCAGTGCACCAACGGCGACATCCGCTACGTGGACACCGGAGCGTGCTGCAAGGACTTCCTGAAGCAGCAGAGCTTCCAGGAGTGCGTGGACGGCGTGTGGGTGCATCAGTACTACAGCTGTTTCATCGTGCCCCACTGCCCGGAGAAGTAGCTTTTCGGGGATGGGCCCCGGTGAAGGCACTGGCCGGGAGCCAGACTCTTAGCGAGCGATCCCGTCCGGCGTGGACTCGTCGACCGTCGAGGGGATCGTCCGTTCTGGAGCCAGCAGAGCAGGGAGAAGGCGTCAAGGCAGACGCTCGCGCGCTCACTTCCTCGCGGTGCTCCTTCACGTGATCCTGGAGGGCCGTGGAGCCGGCCAAGGTTCCCCGCCACGCGCGCCAATCCTTCTTCCGGGGTGGAGCCGCGGCCAGATCGAGGACGATCCGCTTCCCCTCTCGCCGGATCTCTACCCGATCGCCTTCGTGAATCGAGAGCTCCTCCCGGATTCGCTTCGGTAGGACGATCTGACCTTGGATGACACGGTGACGGTCGCCATGGTCTCCTCCTGCGTCGAATCTTACCTCAGAAGTAAGACCGGGCAAGGGGCCGCGCGGCCCCCTACCCGATGAAGCTATGACGCTATGGCAGCAGCGCCTCGATCCGCCGCGCGAGGGCGCGGCCGAGGACGGGTAGCGCCTCGGGGCCGGCGGCCTCGAGGACGAGGGCGAGGGCGTCGGGGTGGGCGGCGAGGTGGCGGACGAGTTGGAGGTGGGTGAGGAGGGCTTCGCGTCGCTCGGGGGAGAGGCGGCAGACGTGGCCGACGTGGCGCCGGTGGCAGTGGAGGGGGACGCCGAGGCGGGTCGCCTTGTCCTTGAGGCGGTAGGGGCGCGGGGGCGGCGACGGCTGGCAGGACCGCGGCGGCCAGGAGGGCGTCGGCGCGGTCGTGGAAGAGGGCGAGGGGCTCGTCCGCCGGCGGCGACGGGCTCGTCCCGCCGGACGACGGCCCAGCGGAGGCCGCCGGTGGTGGCGCCGTCGGGCAAGCACTCGACGGCGAGGGGGCCGGCGACGAGGGCTTCGGGCTGGGTCGGGGAGGTGTCGTCGGCCTCGGCCGCGAGGCGGGCGACGAGGCGGAGCTTTTTCAGGAAGGCGGTGGAGAAGGCGCTTCTCGGGAGCTTCAGGGAGCGGGGGCCGCCGGAGCGCGAGGGCTCAGCGAGCGGATCGGTGGCAGGGGAGGGGTTGGTAAACTGCGCGGGATTCTGCATGGAGCTATGCCTCCTTGCGGGATCGGGCCCGGGCGAGTTGCCGCTCGCTCGGGCCGTTTGCGGATGCCGGGCACGGTGCCCGGCTCTCTGGAAAGATCCTCCGCCGCAGCAGGGCCGAGAGCCGGATCCGCTGGAGGCCCTGGCGACGGTGTGAAGGAAGACTACCGCCGATCTACCGCCATGTCAAGAGTCTTGGCGTGATTGCTGGATGACGCGCTTACGGGGAGGACTGCGGAAGTCCGTGCGAGGAGGGTGGAGTTCGTTGCCCTCCGGCCCCGGAAGCCCCTGGGTTTCGTGTGCAGACCCATTCCGGTCGCTGGATCCGCCGCCCGTGACGCTTGGAATCCTTGCGGAGAAGAAGCGCTGCTTCCCTGCTGTGCGTGATGCTTGCGTCACCACTGCAATGTCTTCGACCGTGTCGCCGCGGATGTGGCCCTGAACTGTATCACCTTAGGCTTCCGAGGAAGGCACTCCCGCCACGGCCGCCGGGCCGCGACAAGCGCTCACTCTGTGCTAAACTTTGCTGTGAAGTGTTATCGCCAAGGAGCAAGTCGAGCTCGAAGAGAGGACTACGCTGGCTGCCGCAGAAGCCGCGCCGGCCGCCGAGACCCTCGAGGTCGCAGCGGCGCTCCACGTTCTGCAAGCGTCTGGGACTCTGCGCTACAGCACTCAGTATTCTCCTGACGATAGTCCTCAAGTTCGTCGTGGTGACTCCTGTCGCGAGGATCGGGGCCGAGGCCCAGAGACTTCTTCCCACTGCTACACCATACAGCGTGAAGGGTCCGTCTCCCACCTTCGATGACCTTCACATAGCGAGAGTTGCGGATCGCATGAGCCTACATCTCTTTTGCGAGCTCCGCTACAGTCGAGATCCGCAGGATCACGAGCTCGCTTGTACCTGCATCCAGCACGTTCTAGAGGGAGAACGCACTGGTGCCGCGCCTGGAACCTTGTCAATCCTCCTGACCCTAAAGGGCGACTTCCACCTGTTCCACGGAGAACTTGATGCCGCTGCGGAAGCGCTGGAAGGAGCGCTGGGCCAGGACCCAGGCAATGGGATGGCCATGAGTCGCCTCTTAGAGGTCTATGAATTGCAGGAGACCGTGCTGCTTAGACGCAAGCCACCTTGGCCTCTGCAGGACCAAAGGGCTCTCAGGAAGCTCGGCGAGAAGATCGATAGTCTGAAGAGAAAGCTTCGTCCTTTTCTGGTCTCGGGCCGTGAGATTAAGGGGGGAGAGCATTGGTCGGCAAACGTAGGCGGGGCCGAGAGCACGACCGCTTGGTTGGAAGCAGCTCTCCATCTGCTTCGAGCGCGCGACGCCCGTCAGCGCGGCCTGCTGAGCTTCAGTACCCCGCTCAGCCATCTCGACGGGCTCGGAGACGGGCTTCTCAATCCCAGCGAGACCGGTCCTGTGGCGCTCGGCCAGCGCCCGACTCTCCAGAGCAACGGCCAGTTTCTTCGGGTCAATAGCCTCCACTCCCAGAGCTGCAACGAGTGCCACTCGATCGTCAGCAGCCGCACCCTGCCCCCCAGCACCGGCATTGCCGGCGTGGGCCGCGTGGTGCAGGACGCCATCATCATGCCTAGCCTGATGGACGTCGCCGACTCGCTCGACGACCGCTTCCAGTATGTGTTGGGCCCGGGCCGGGATCCTGACCCGGCTTCGCAGATCGACTGCGTCGCGGACCACAACGGCCGGTTCACCAAACCGCTCCTCCTGTACGGTGGCGGCACCGAGCTCTTGGGCAAGGAGATGACCGAAGACCTCCAGCGCGACCTCTACCTGGCGGAGCCGACGCCGTTCGGCTGGGGCACCTCGACGTTGGACTACGACAACGACGGTGGCTCCGCCATCACCTACCACGGCGGCGATGTCCAAATCGACAACCAGGGCGTGGACGACGACCTCGTGGTCAAGCCGTTCTGCCGCAAGGGCGATGCCTTCACCTTTCGCGATTTCGACCGGGGTGCCGTGCAGTTCCACTTCGGCATCCAGCCCGACGAGGTGGTCGGCAAGGGCGTCAACGCGGACCACCACGGCGTCGCCGACGAGGTTACGGACGCCGAGATGCCCGCGCGCCCCATCTTCGACGTAAACAACCCGGTGCCACGCTACCCAGCGCACGCGGGCACGATCCACGACCTCCCACAACCGGCCACTAGAAGCCGGAAGCTGGCGAGCGACTCGGAGACCCGCGTCGCGCCCGAGGTGGCGTCACATAGGCTTCTGACGGTTGGAATCGACTCGTATGGAACCGGCACCGGCTTCAAACCGCTGCGATATGCAGTGCGAGACTCGGAAAGGATAGCCGAGACGTTCAAGCGTTTCGGATATTCTGCCAACCACTTGATAGACCAGTCCGCCACGAGAAAGGCTCTCCTCATCTCGCTGATGAATGAGGTGTTGGCGAGCCGCTCGGGCGACAGCTTTGTCTTTTTCTACTCGGGTCACGGATTGGTGGATAGAGAAGGCGAGACTGCCATCGTCACCGACGCTGGTGCTGACGCAGTGACGCTGTCGGAGATTGGCGCGATCCTGTCCTACCATCGAGGGTCTGTGGTCGTCGTACTCGACAGTTGCTTCCGGCGATCCAACATCCAAGTAGGTGGGTCGCTGACTGCGGACCTTTGGGGTCCACGACCGCCAACATTCATCACTGCAGCTGGCTTGGGTGATGTCGCCATTGAGTCCGACAAGGTAGACGACGGCGGGGTTCACCTACAACTGGTTCAAGGCTCTGGGAGGCATCAGGAAAGGCGACGATGTCATCGGGGGGACCTCAAGAGTGGTCACAGGCTCCAAGCTCTGGCCGAGGAGACGACGCTTCTGACAGCGTTGCAGTACGGTTTGTCTGCAAGTCCATGACGGAGATGCCTGGAGCCGTCTCTGGCTCGTGGCACCTCGCCTTTGCTTGCTAGCTCACCACTCGGGGCCAGAAGGGCACTTGTTTGGGGCTCGGTAGCCGACGGCCGGGCGGAGGCCGGCCCCGGCGGGCTCAGGGCAACACCGCTTCTCCAAGGCCCTCGTGGCCAGCCTGCAACCGGCTGAGACGGTAGAATCAAGAGGATGTCGACTCTCGAAGAGCGCAGCGCGGAGCGGCGGCGGCGGATCGTGGGGAACCGGGCGAAGAGCTTCGCCGAGGCCGAGGAGTGGGACCTGGAGTTCGGGCATCCCAGACTCGCACAGCACCTCGACGCGCTCGTGGCGTTCCGCGCGACCGCGCGGGTCCAGACGGGGCCGCGCCAGGTGGACTCGAAGGAGCGCTGACTGTGGAGACCGCTAGGAGTCTGCGCGGCAGAAACGTGCAGTCGCGTTGCGAGCGCCGTGGGGCCGGATACGAGGACCGCGACGCAGGCGATGCCGAGCCATCGTCGAGGAGCGGGAACGACGTATACGACCCCACGTGCCGCAACCCTTTGGGCGCAGGGGGTGCGGGGTGTCTCCGGCGTTGCTCGTAGCACGATCACCGCATGGATGCCTCGACGTGCCGGGGATCGAACTCCGGGAGCCCGAGGCGGGGCGAGGTGTCGCTACGGATGACGTCTTGGTAGGCCATGGAGACGGTGTGCTCCTAAGGTGGTGGGTGGGGTCGGCTGGGATGCCTTTCCGGCGGGTCGCTAACCGCCGGCCAGCGGTGCAGGGCCGGTCTCATCGCCTTGAAAGTCGAGCACCGCCGTCACATCCTCCCCGCGGTCGGACTTTCGTCGAGCTCCTTCGCTTTCATCACGCCGCTCCTGTTGGCAGTGCGCGACCAGCCTAGACCGAGCCTCACGGGTAGGCAGCTGGCCCGGGTGCCGATCCGGCGGCGGCGGACGCGCCCGCTCGGGAGCCCGGGGTCGGTAGAAGTGCCAGAGGGCGATCAGCTGTCGGCGCTCTCGGCCGATTCCACCGGGCCTCAGGTAGCTCGTCCAGGGCTCGCGGTGGAAGTCCGGCCAGCGCCGGTCGCCCGATGCCGCCCCGGAGTGCACCTCGGCGAATGCTGGGCTCGGCATCCGCCGCCGCGGAGGCCCCGGCCCCCTGCCGGCCCAGGGCAACCCCGTTCCTCCCATCCCCTCGACCGTCCGAGCCCAACTCCGCTCCGGCCGAGTCAGGCGACGGCGTCTCAAAGACGCGCGGCGTAAGCCGTCGAGAGAACCAGCGCCAGGACAACGACTCCCAGGAGGATTCCCATACCCCAAGGGCCCTCGAACGGGGACCTGGGAACCAGCGCCCAGGCGAGCAAGACCACCCCGCCAGCCAACATGAGAACCAGCCCGGCGAAGCGATTCGCCCGATACCAGATCTCCTCGTCCGCGAGAGTCCTCCGGGTCCGCAGCCCATACAGCGCGTTCGGCGGCACCTTCCCCAGCAACAACGGGATCCCGAGAACCAGGATCACCAGCCCCATCAAGCCCTGGACCAGAGGCGCCATCTCGCTTCAGGAGTCGCCGAGCCGACGGATGGCCGCCATCATCGCGGCCCCACCATCCACTTCCAGGATCGAGACCTTCCAGGATCGTCGCATGCAGCGAGCTTAGACCAGGCCTCACCCGGTAGGCCGGGGGCCGGGGCTCCGAGCCGGCGGCGGTGGACGCGCCCGCTCGGCGAGCCCGGGTAGGTGAACCTGTCCGCCGGCTTGCCGGAGTCTCAGAAGAACGTCCAGGGCTCGCGGTGGGAGTCCGGCCAGGTTCGGTCGCTCGACACCACCCCGGAGTCCATCCCCGCCGGATGCGGGCCCGGCAGCCGCCGACCGGGCGGAGGCCCCGGCTCCCTGCCGGCTCAGGGCAACTCCGCCTGCCCAAGGCACTCCCGCCCGGCCTGCAACCGGCCGAGACGGTAGAATCGAGCAGAATGTCGACTCTCGAAGAGCGCAGCGCGGAGCGGCGGCGGCGGATCGTGGGGAACCGAGCGAAGAGCTTCGCCGAGGCCGAGAAATTGGCCCGACTCAGGCCCTGGATTTCTGCCACGCGGGCTCCTAGAATGATCCCGCAACGGCCCGCCGGAGACACGACCGTGAGCATGACGATCCCAGACGAGGTGCTCGAATCCGCTCACATGGACGAGAGCGAGCTTCGCCAAGAGCTCGCGATCCTGCTCTTCGAGAAGTCCCGTCTCACGCTGGCCCAGGCCGCGCGTCTTGCAGGGCTCGACCGGCTTCGGTTCAGCACCTCCTCGGAGGCTGGGACATCCCGGTCCACTACGACGTCGAGGACTTTGAGTCGGACCTCGAGACGCTGCGTTCCCTGAAGCCGGCGTGATCGTCGTCAGCGATACGTCCCCGATCATCGGGCTCGCGGCGGTCGGGCGCCTCGATCTTCTCCGGGCGCTCTACGGGACCATCTCCTGCCGACTGCAGTGCTGGAAGAGTTGACTGCCGTCGAGCCTCCTGCGCCGGCCATCCGGGAGCTGCAGGACCCGGACCGGTTTCGAGTGGTCGGCGTGCGCGAACCTACACTGACTGTAGCGCTGGAGCTGGAGCTCGACCGAGGGGAAGCGGAGGCGATCGCCCCGCCGTCGAGCGCAAGGCCCATCTTCTTCTGCTCGATGAACGCAAAGCCCGAGCCGTGGCCCGCAGACTTGGATGCCCGGTGATCGGTGTGCTCGGCGTCCTCGTCCAGGCGAAGCGGAGACAGCTTCTGCCCGCGGTCCGGCCGGTGCTCGACGAGCTGTTGACCCGAGCCGGCTTTCGGATCAGCGAATCCTTACGCTCTCGTGTCCTCCAGGAGACCGACGAGGCCGACTGACACGCGACCTCACCCGGGAGCGAAATCTGCTCCGCTCGACGACCTCTGGGCGGTGAAGCTCGACCTCCTCGCGGACCGCCTCCGGCACGAAAATCGCGGAGAGGTCGAGCAGGAGATCGAGACAGCCCAATTCGTCGAGGTAATCTGCGGGCCTGGGTAGAAGTGCGGAAGGCAAAGCCGTTCAGTGCTCTCCGCCGGCTCGTCGGAGCCTCAGAAGAACGTCCAGGGCTCGCGGTGGGAGTCCGTCCAGGTTCGGTCGCCCGACGCCGCCCCGGAGTCCACCCCCGCCAGATGGGCCCCCTGTCACGACGGGGTAGGGCGAGGTCTTACGCCAGCTGCGGGCTCGGGAGCCGCCGACCGGGCGGAGGCCCCGGCCCCCTGCCGGCTCAGGGCAACACCCTCTTCCCAAGGCACTCCGACCCAGCCTGGAACCGGCCGAGACGGTAGAATCAAGGAGATGACGACTCTCGAAGAGCGTAGCGCAGAGCGGCGGCGGCGGATCGTGGGCAACCGGGCGAAGAGCTTCGCCGAGGCCGAAGAGTGGGACCTGGAATACTGGCAGTCCAAGACTCCCGAACAGCGCCTCTCCGCG
This sequence comes from uncultured Acidobacteriota bacterium, assembly GCA_963739795.1. Classification (GTDB taxonomy): domain Bacteria; phylum Acidobacteriota; class Thermoanaerobaculia; order Multivoradales; family DATKCC01; genus CAVUBL01. The sequence continues at coordinate 398,714 of CAVUBL010000008.1, forward strand.
CTCGTGGCGATCCGGCGCGACGTCGAGCTCGCCCAGGCGGCTCGGCGCGAGGCCGACTCCAAGGAGCGCTGAGCCTTGGAAGCCATCCCGGACTTCGAGGACATCCTCGAGCTCTTCGAGCGCTTCGGCGTCCGCTACCTGATCATCGGCGGCCTCGCCTTCACCTTACCACGCCAAGCCCCGCTACACCAAGGACATCGACCTCTGGGTCGCCTCCGATCCAGACAACGTCCGGCGCACCAACCAGAGCCCTGGCCGAATTCGGCAGCCCCTTCCTCCTCGACCCGGCCGACCCCGACGAGGTCGTGCAGGTCGGCATCGAGCCCAGCCGCATCGACGTCCTGCGAGACGCGGGCGCAGTCGAGTTCGAAGACGCCTGGCCCCGCAGGATCGAGGGCCACTACGGCAAGGCCAAGGCCAACTGGATCGACATCGACAGCCTCATCGCCATCAAGAGCGAGATCGACCACCCCAGGCACCAGGACGACACGATGGTGCTCAAGCGCGTCCGCGACCGCAAGGGCAAGGCCGAGCAGAAGTGAGTGAGGAGGGCCACCCGCCCTCCTCGTGCTGGACCCCACCTGGCGCAGTCTCGACCGGTAGGCAGGGGCCGGGGCTCCGAGCCGGCGGCGGCGGACGCGCCCGCTTGGCGAGCCCGGGTAGGGGAACCTGTCCGAGGGCAAGGGCGTCCGGCGGCCTCGAGCTGTCTCGGCGGAGCCTCGGAAGAACGTCCAGGGCTCGCGGTGGGAGTCCGGCCAGCCCGGTCGCCCGACGCCGCCCCGGAGTCCACCTCCGCCGAATGCGGGCTCGGGAGCCGCCGACCGGGCGGAGGCCCCGGCCCCCTGCCGGCCCAGGCCACCCCCGCTCTCCGCCTGTGAAATCCTCAGGGGCCCCCGAGCCCCGAGCATGAACCGCAAGATCTTCGCCAGCCTCTTCCTCGCCACCCTCGTCGCCATGCTCGGCCTCGGGGTCATCGAGCCCATCCTGCCCCGCTACGCCGAAAGCACCGGCGCCACCGGCATCGAGCTCGGCGTCGTCTTCGCCGCCTTCGCCCTCGCCCGCGGCCTCCTCGCCCCCATCCTCGGCGAGATCTCCGACCGCCACGGGCGCAAGAAGCTCATGATCGCCGGCCTCATCCTCCTCGCCTTCGTCTCCCTCGCCTTCGTCCTCGCCACCACCCCGGCCGCCCTCACCGTCATCCGCGCCCTCCAGGGCCTCGCCTCCGTCCTCGTCACCCTCGTCGCCCAGGCCTACGTCGGCGACCTCACTCCCGTCGGCCGCGAAGGCGAGATCCTCAACCTCTTCTACATCTCCCTCTTCACCGGCGCCGCCCTCGGGCCCGGCCTCGGCGGCTACCTCAGCGACCGGTTCGGGATCGCCTCCCCCTTCTACGCCATGGCCGCCCTCTCGGTCCTGGCCCTCGCCCTCATCCTCGTCTTCGTGCCCGAGAGCCGGGCCGTCGAGGATCGCGTTCGCGAGCGCCGCGGAAGGAAAGAACCCCCGATCCTCCAGACCCTCGGCCCCGTCTTCAAGGACCGGCCCATGCTGGGGATCATGGCCTACATGAGCAGCCGCGGCTTCTACCGCTGGGGCTTCAACACCTTCTTCCCCCTCCTCGCCGTCCAGGCCGCGGGCATGACCCTCACCCAGGTGGGACTCATCCTCTCGCTCTACATGCTCTCGGGCTCCGTCCTCCAGTACCCCTTCGGATGGCTCGCCGACCGGCGCCCGTCCTGGAAGATCGGCCTCATCCTCGTCGGCGGCGGCGCGAGCGCCCTCTCCATGTGCGCCGTCGCCGCGGGCCGGAGCTTCCTCGTCTACGTCGTCCTCACCCTCAGCATGGGGATCTTCAGTGCCATCTCCCGGGCCTCCGCCATCGCCATCCGCACCGAGCGGGGGCGGATCCACGGCATGGGAGCCACCACCGGCGCCTTCACCACCTCCTTCAGCCTCGGCCAGGTTCTCGGGCCCATCGCCTTCGGCGCCGTCGCCGACGTGGCCAGCATCCCCGCCGCGTTCCTCCTCGGCGGGATCGTGGGCCTCGCCGGCACCGCAGGCGGCGTGGCGCTGCTGAAGGGGGTGAGCTCGCCCGACGGGCCCGGCGAGGCGGAAGCCTGATCCCCCGACTTTGACCGCAAGAACCGCATAGCGGGCACCCTCCCCGCTCCGGCATCCTCCTCTTCATCGGTGGCGGGGAACGACCCCCACCGCCACCCGAACTTGATCCCAGCCTGATCGGAACCCGAAAGGAGACCCCGCCGTGAGCTTCCAGATCCTGCCCCTCCCCCAGGCCTTCCTCGACCGCGTCCGAAACGAAGGCATCGACGACCAGGGCCAGCCCGTCCAGCGGCTCGTGGCGGAGGGCGGCGAGCCCTGCCGCGACATCCTCCGCCGCGCCCGGCCCGGCGAGAAGCTCCTCCTCGCCAGCTTCTGCCCCTACGACCAGACCGGGCCGTTCCGCGAATTCGGCCCCGTCTACGTCCTCGCCCGGGCCTCCGACGAGCCCGTGGCCTACGACCGCCTCCCGGACTCCGGAGACCAGCCCACCGCCTACTTCCGTGACCAGCTCGCCCTCCGCGCCTACGGCCACGATCAGGCCATCCGCGAGGCCGTCCTGGTCAGCTCCGAGGAGGCGACCGAGGCCGCCGAGCGTTTCCTCGGCTCTCCCGACACCGCCTTCGTCCAGGCCCGATTCCCCACCTACGGTTGCTTCGCCTGCCGGATCGAGAGGGCGTCATGAGCATCCAGACCGCGACACCGACCGCCGAGCGATACTCTTCCCCAGGACCATGACCGAGCCCGTCCAGACGCGCCCACTCGACCCCCGCTCGATCCTGAGCGGGACCCCGAGAGGGCGTGGGCCGCCGTCACCGCCCGCGACCGCGCCCAGGACGGCCGCTTCGTCTTCGCCGTCACCACCACCGGCATCTACTGCCGCCCCTCCTGCCCGGCCCGGCGGCCCAAGCGCGAGAACGTGCGCTTCTTCACCACGCCGGCCGAGGCCGTCGCCGCCGGCTTCCGGGCGTGCAAGCGCTGCCACCCCGACGAGGCGCCCACCGACCCCTCCTGGGAGCGCGCCCGGGCCGCCCGCGACTACCTCGAGGCCCACCTCGACGAGACCGTCACCCTCGCCGAGCTGGCCGCCGCCGTGGGCGGCAGTCCCCACCACCTTCAGCGCACCTTCAAACGGTGGTTCGGGGTCAGCCCGCGCCAGTACGTCAACGCCCGGCGCCTCGAGCGCTTCCGCCGCCTGGTGCGCGAGGAGGGGAGCGTCACCGACGCCGTCTACGAGGCGGGCTTCGTCGAAGGGAGCCAGCTCTACGGCCAGGCCGGGGAGCGCCTGGGCATGACCCCGGGGCGCTTCCGCGACGGTGGGGCGGGGGTCACCATCCGCTACGCCACCGCCGACTCGCCCGTGGGGCGCTTGCTGGTGGCGGCCACCGAGCGGGGCCTGTGCGCCGTGCGCCTGGGCGGCAGCGACGCCGAGGTGGAGGAGGCCCTGCGTCGGGAGTTCCCCCGGGCGTCCCTCGAGCCCGCACCGGCCGAGCTCAGGCCCTGGATCGAGGACGCCCTGGCGCGGATCGAGGGCGAGGCGCCGCCGGCGCTGCCGCCCCTCGACGTCCAGGCCACGGCCTTCCAGCGCCAGGTCTGGGAGGCCCTGTGCGCCATCCCGCGGGGCGCGGTCCGCACCTACGGCGAGGTGGCCGCCGCCGTCGGACGGCCCCGCGCCGCCCGGGCCGTGGCCCGCGCCTGCGCCACCAACCCGGTGGCGGTGGTCGTGCCCTGCCACCGGGTGGTGGCGGCGAGCGGCGGCCTCGGGGGGTACCGGTGGGGGAGGGAGCGGAAGGAGAAGCTCCTGGAGCGCGAGCGCGCCGCCGCGGCACGCGGGTAGCCTGGCCGCGCGGGGAAGGGGAAGGCGAGTCCGCGCGACGGGCCCGCCTTCCGCCCGGGATCAGGCCGCCGAGCGTGGCTCCCGGATCGCCGCCTGGAGGCGCTTCGGCGTCATGGGCAGGCGGGTCATCCGGACCCCCGTGGCGTCGTAGACCGCGTTCGCCACCACCGCGCCCATGGGCACGATGGCCGGCTCGCCGCCGCCCTGGGGCGGCACCTGGTCGTTCTTCACCAGGGTCACCTCGAGCTTCGGCAGCCAGGAGAACGTCGGCAGGTGGTAGGTGCCGAAGTTGCGGTCCAGGATCTTGCCGCCGTCGAAGCGGAGCTCCTCGGCGAAGACGTAGCCCAGGCCCTGGGTCATGCAGCCCTCGGCCTGCATGATGGCGCCCGTGGGATTGACCACGATCCCCATGTCCTGGGCGCACACGATCCGCTCCACTCGGACCTTGCCCGAGGCCGGGTCCACGGTGACGTCGGCCACGAGGGCCACGTAGCTGCCGGCGTCGATGCCGCAGGCGAGGCCCCGCCCCCGGAGCGTCTTGCCCCCGCTTCGGGCCGCTCCGCCGGAGCCGGCCGGCCCGGCCTTCCACCCCGCCGCGTCGGCCGCCGTGGTCAGGACCTTGCGCATCCGCGGGTCGGAGGTGTTGCGCAGGCGGAAGTCCAGGGGGTCGAGCCCCGAAGCCCGGGCCAGGGCGTCGATCTGGGCCTCGATGGCGAAGACGTTCATGTTGGCGCCCGGGGCACGCCACGGGCCGACCCCGAACAGGTGCGCCTTCGTCCCCTCCCCGCGCCAGCTCCCGAAGACCCGGATGCGGGCGTTGGGCACGTCGTAGAAGAGGTCCGCGCCCCGGTCGCCGGCGAAGTAGACGTCGTACTCCCAGAGGGTGATCTTGCCGTCGCCGTCCACCGCCGAGGCGAGCTTCACCACGCAGGCCGGGTCGAACGTGTCGTAGAAGAACTCCTCCTCCCGGGTCCAGGCCACCTGCACCGGGCGCCCCGTCGCCTTGGCCAGGCGCGCGGCCTCCATCGACTGGAGGCCGGCGCTCTTGCCGCCGAAGCCGCCGCCGACGAAGGGGGTGATGACGCGCACCTTCTCCGCCGGCAAGCCCAGCTCCTGGGCGATGCGCTCCTTGGTGGGGAAGGGGGTCTGGGTCGAGGCCCAGACAGTCATCTTGCCGTCCTTCATCTCGGCGACGGAGGTGTGGGGCTCCATGGGAGCGTGGGCCACGTAGCCCTTGCGGTAGGTCGTTTCCACCAGGTGCGCGGCGGCGGCGCGGGCGGACTTGCGGTCGCCCCGGTTGTCCTTGACCTCGGGGGTGCCGCCGACCGACAGCAGGTGGTCGAAGACGGTCTCGGTGTCGAAGGGCGCCTCCGGCACCTGCCAGTCGGCCTGGACGGCGGCGAGGGCCTTCTGGGCGGCCTCGGGGTCGGTGTGGAGCACGGCGATCAGGTCCGGCTCCTGGACCACGACCACTCCGGCCATCTTCCCGGCGGCCGAGGTGTCGACGTTCTTCAGCTTCGCCCCGTGGGCCGGCGGCCGGAGCACGCGGGCGTAGAGCATGCCGGGGCGCTGGACGTCGCCGGCGTAGTGGGCGGCGCCGGTCACCTTGGCCGCGCCGTCGAGCCGCTCCGGGGAGCGGCCCATCACCTGGAACTCCGATGCCTTGCGGAGCACCGCCTTCTCGTCCACCAGGCGGGCGATCTTCCGTCCCTCGGCCAGTTCGCCGAAGGTCATCTTGCGCTTCGGGTCGCCCTTCACCGAGATGACCCCGTCGACCACTTCCAGGCGCTCCCGCGGCACGCCGAGCTTCTTGGCCGCCAGGCGCTCAAGGACGGCGCGGGCCTCGGCGGCGGCGGCGCGCAGCGCCGGCCCGAACATGCGGGTGGTCAGCGAGCCGAAGGTCCCCATGTCCCACGGACACCGGTCGGTGTCGCCCAGGACCATCTCGATCGACTCGAGGGCCACGCCCAGCTCCTCGGCGGCCATCTGCGCCTGGGAGGTCATGACTCCCTGGCCCATCTCGATCTTGCCGGAGAAGATGGTCACCCGGCCGTCCTGGGCGATCTGCAGGTAGGCGTTGATGTCGTCGGGGTAGATCCGGCGGCGCCGGTCCTGGGCCAGGAGGGCCGAGGGACGGGCGGTCACCAGGACCACGATGCCGCCACCCACCATCTTGAGGAAGGCGCGGCGGTCGACGCCCCGGGAGGTGCCGGTGGTCGGGGCGGTCATGCCTCACCCCCTTCCCGGCGCGCCGCGTCCTCGATGGCGGTGACGATCCGCTGGTGCGCGCCGCAGCGGCACAGGCTGTCCTCCATCTCCGCCAGGATCGCCTCGCGGGTCGGGTGCGGGTGGGCCTTCAGGAAGGCGTAGGCGTGGAGGATCATGCCCGGCGTGCAGTAGCCGCACTGGAAGCCTCCGTGCTCGACGAAGGCGCGCTGCAGCGGGTGGAGCTCGCCGTCCCGGGAGAGACCCTCGATGGTCATGACCTTCTTGCCCTCGACCTCGGCGAGGGGCGTCACGCAGGAGCGGATCGCCTCACCGTCGACCACCACCGTGCAGGCGCCGCAGAACCCGGCGCCGCAGCCGTACTTGGCGCCGGTCAGGGCCAGGTCGGTGCGCAGCACCCAGAGGAGCGTGCGGTCCTCGTCGGCCTCCAGAGTGGTGGACTTGCCGTTGAGCTGGAACCGGATGGACTTCTTCATGCGCCCTCCTTCCGGGGTGATGGACAACCCGTCGGGGCCAGGGGAGGGAGAAAAAGAGCTTCGGCGAATATCGTAACGCCGATCCCCGTCGGGCGCCAGCGTGCCCGCACCTCACCGGCTCGTCGGCGCCTCCGGCGTGTCCCCTTCGAGGCCCGGATGGGTGTAGAGCTCCACGGCGTCGTAGCGCAGGCGATGGACGTACTCGGCGTCGGAGATCGAGTTGTGCCAGAGACCCGCGGCCCGGGCCCCCAGGTAGCCGGCGAAGAAGAGGGCCAGGATCGCCCCGGCGTAGGCGGTCACCGGCAGCCGCCGCCGGCGGGGCAGGCCGATCCCCAGGGCGTCCTTCACCGGGCAGGCCGCCACGCAGTCGAGGCAGCCGGTGCACTCGGGGCTGACGACGGCGGTCTTGCGCGACACCGGCAGCCGGGCGCCGCAGGCCTTGTCGCACAGCTTGCAGTCGATGCAGGAGACCGGGTCCCGGCGGATCTTCATGGGCGAGAGCCACGAGACTAGACCCAGGAGTGCGCCGTAGGGGCACAGGTACCGGCACCAGAAGCCGCGCCAGACGATCGATCCGAGGACCAGGAGCCCCATCACTCCGACCGCGAAGCCGCCCATCTCGGCGAAGAACAGGCCCATCCGGACGTCCGAGAGCCGGTAGTAGGGAGACTGGATGAACGCCTGCACCGCCTCGGCCGACATGCGGGAGATCGCCCACACGAAGAAGCCGAGGATCAGGTACTTGAGGCCCCGGAGCGGGATGTCGAGCCAGCGCCAGATCCGGAAGTTGCGGCCGAAGAAGAAGCGGCCGAGCCGCGCCAGGCTGTCGGAGAGGAAGCCCACCGGGCAGAGCCAGGAGCAGAAGCTCTTGCGGGCGACGAAGGCGATGGCCAGGAAGACGAGGAGCAGGACCGTGGCCGCCGGGTGGACGCCGTTGAGCCGGCCCTGGTGGAGCCAGTCGACGGCGCCCAGCAGGCCGCCGATGGGCAGGAACCCCTCGACGCCCGGCGGACGGGCGGGCAGCGCGGCGGCCCCGGCCCGGGCGGCGCCCACGAAGCGCGCGAACTGGATGCCGAGGGCGAGGCAGGTCAGGGCGAAGGCGCTCTGGACCAGGATTCGGAGGCGGAAGGAGCGATTCCACTTGCGGCCGACGCGACCGCCCAGCCAGGCGAAGAGGCGGGTGGCGAAGGGGGCGTCAGGGTCGGGGAGCGAGCGTCGAGTGGAGCGACTGGCAGGCATGGCGGACCTCGGAGACATTTGCGACGAATCGACTCACTAATGTCCAGATTGTGACGCCGGAGGCCGCCGGGGTCGCCGTCCCGCGAGGGGGGTTCGCCCCGCCCGGGAGGGTGGGGGGGTCAGGAGCGGTGAGTGTCCCGCCAGTCGCCGCCCACGCAGGTGGCGGCGATGGCGCGGTTGCCGGCGCCCAGGAAGATGGATTCGAGGAGGGTCTCCTCGCTCCAGCCGGCGAGCTCGGGGGTCGCGAGATCCAGGGCGACGAAGTCCGCCCAGGCGCCGGGGTGGATGGCGCCGGCCTCGAGCCCCAGGGCCCGGGCGCCGCAGGTGGTGGCGGCGTCCAGCAGGACCGTGGCGACCCGGCCTGAGCCGTCGGCGGAGCCCGCCTCCCGGAGGACGCCGCGCCGCTCCCGCGCCAGGCGCTGGACGAGCTCGAGCCAGCGCGCCTCCTCGAGCATGGAGATGCGGGCGTTGGAGTCCGTCCCCAGGCAGACGCCGGCGCCGGCGGCCCGGATTCCCGGCAGGTCGGCGATGCCGTCGCCCAGGTTCGCCTCGGTCAGGGGGCAGAGGCAGACGTTGCCGCCGGCGGCACCGAAGCGGGCCATGTCCGCGGGATCGGTATGGGTGCAATGGACGGCGGTGAGGCGGGGCGAGACCTCCACCCGGTCGAGGAGGATCTCCATGGGCCGGAGGCCGTACGCCGCCCGGCACTCCTCGATCTCCCGCACCTGCTCCTCCAGGTGGAGGTGGAAGGGCAGGTCGCGGCGCACGGCCTCTTCGTGGAGGGCCGCCACCTCGTCAGGGGAGGCGGCGCGCAGGGAGTGGGCGACTACGCCGAGGCTCTGGCGCGCCGGGTCGAGGAGGCTCGCCAGGCGATCCATCTGGCGCCAGTAGGCCTCGATCGACGGCGAGCGGAAGCGGCGCTGCGCCCCCTCGGGCGGGCGGCCGGGGCCGGCGGCGGCGTAGTAGGCCTCCAGCAGCACCAGCCGGATGCCGGCTTCCGAAGCGGCCTCGACCAGGACCTCGTCGAGGCGGAAGTCGGCGGCCTCGGGGTCGACGTGGTGGAGGTAGTGGAACTCGCCCACCGTGGTGATGCCGGCGCCGCGCATCTCTTCGAAGGCCGCGCGGCAGAGGGCGCCGAAGCGCTCGGGGTCGAGGGCGTCGACCAGGCCGTACATGGCCTCGCGCCAGCTCCAGAAGCTGCCGGCGCCCTCCGGAAAGCTCTCCCCCCGCCCCCGCAGGCCCCGCTGGAAGGCGTGGGAGTGGGCATCGACGAAGCCGGGCAGGAGGGCCCGGCCGGGGAGGCGGTGGGGCGCCGGCCAGCCGCCCTCGCCGGCGCCCGGGTCAGCGGAGGGACCGATCGCGGCGATCCGCCCGTCCTCGTCCATCGTCACCCGCACCCCGCGCTCGAAGCGCCTCCCGGTCCAGGTGAGCTCGGCTTCGATCGCCGGCAAGCCCATGGCGCCTAGCCCTCCGCCACGCAGAAGCGTTCGATCAGGCCCTCGACCACCCGCCGGGCCTCGACCAGGTCCTCCTTGGGCACCCACTCGTCCGGCTTGTGGGCCACCTCGATGGAGCCGGGGCCGAAGATGGCGCAGTCGAGGTCCAGGCGCTGCAGCCACCCGGCGTCGGTGGCGAAGGAGACCGCGCCGCCGCCCGGCCGGCCGGTGAGCTCGGCGAGGGCCCGGTGGACGGGGGCGTCGGCGGGAGCGTCGAGGGGCGGGCTCGCCGACAGGACCTCGAGCTCGAGCCCCTCTGCGGCGGCGGTGGGTGCCACCGCCGCCCGGACCCGGGCGGTCATGGCCTCGGCGTCCATCCCGGGGAGCAGGCGCACCCCGATCTCGGCCACGCAGCGGTCCGGAACCACGTTGACCGCCATCCCGCCCCGGATCGTGCCCACGTTGAGGGCGGCATAGGGGGCGTCGGGGAAGTGCTCGGAAGAGGCTACCCGCTCCGACTCCAGCGCCCGGCGGAGCTCGGCCAGGGCGCCGACCCCGGCCGCCGCCCGCTCGATGGCGTTGACCCCGAGGTGAGGGTAGGCGCTGTGGGCGCTCCGGCCCCGGTAGAGGAGCCGGATCTTGAGGTGACCCTTGTGGAGGCGCACCGCCTCGAGGCCGGTGGGCTCCCCGATGACCGCCGCCCGGGGCAGGGGCGGCGCCTCACTACCCTGGCCGGCGCCCTCACCTGCGCCCTCGCCCGCGCCCTCTCCGAGCCAGCTCGCCACCAGGTGCTCGGCGCCCAAGGTTCCGACCTCCTCGTCGTAGGTGAAGAGAAGCACCAGGGGAGCCCGCAGGCGCTCCGGGTCGAGGCCCACCGCGGCGTTGGCGGCCAGGGCCAGGAAGCCCTTCATGTCGCAGGCCCCGCGCCCCACGTAGCGGTCTCCCCGGTCGGTGAGGGTGAACGGATCGCTCGTCCACAGGTCCCGGTCGTCGGCCGGCACCACGTCCATGTGTCCGGAGAGGATCAGGCCGCGCCGGCTCTCCGGATCGGCCTCGGGTCCCACCCGGACGAGGAGATTCGCCCGCGAGGCGTCGGCGGAGGGGAGCAGCTCCACCGCGGCGCCGGGACGGTCGAGGTAGTCGGCGAGGTACTCGGCGAGGGGGAGGTTGGAATTGCGGCTGACCGTGTCGAAGGCCACCAGGCGGGCCAGGAGGTCGGCGTCGGACAGGCGGGCCATGGACATGGCCCATACCTTATCCGGTAGGGGAGAAGAAACGGCGCGGCGAGGTTCCGGCGGGACCGCGAGGAGAGGCGGCGCAGGGGCCGTGGCACCGTGCGGCAGCGGACCGATCGTCCGGGGCCGATGGTAGGATCGATGAGGTCTTGGCCGGCGCTCGCCGGCCGACATGTCACCCCGCGCGAGGAGTCGAAGCATGAAGCCCCCGGAGATCGTCGAGCTCACCCCCGGCAAGCGGGTCCTCTTCCTGACCAAGGACCCCGAGACCATCAAGAAGCAGCTCGCCGGAGAGCTCGATCTGACGATGGACGATCTCTCGGTCGACGACCTGCTCGACGACATCAACACCGACGCCATGACCCCGGCGTGGGTCTGCTTCAGCCACCGGCCCGAGGACATCGCCCGGGACGCCTACGCCGGCCTGATCGTGGACGGCGAGCGCCTGTTCCCGCACGACGCGCTCCGCGACGGCGGGTTCGAGGTGATCGTCTCGGGCTACCGCAAGGGAGTGGGGAGCTCGCGGGAGACCGCCGTCCAGGCGGAGAAGTGGAGCGGCATCCGGATCGCCGTCGCTGCCTCCTTCGCCCCGATCCACGCCCGCAACAACGTCAACCAGGGCGTTCTCATGGCGGACCACGAGATGCTGCGCCGGCTCCAGCACGGCGAGGGCGTGCCCCTCGAGGAGTTCTGCCGCGGCTACGACCCGATCAGCCGCATCGTGATCCGCCAGGGTGGGCTCTTCCCCTTCGCCAAGGCGCTGGCCGCCGGCGAGATCGACCTGCCGCGGCCCGAGACCGCTCCCCGCCCCATGACCATGGCGGAGAAGATCCTCGCCCGCCACCTGCTGGGCCCCCTGCCAGGGGAGGCGCCGCCCGAGGAGCGCTACGTCAAGCCGGGCGACGCGGTCGTGGTGGCGGTCGACGGCGGTTACAGCCACGAGTTCACCACCGCCCAGGTCCACTACTTTCTCGAGGAGGAGTACGGGCCGGGCTACGGGGTGCAGGACCCGGCGAAGTTCGCGGTCTTCGAGGACCACCTGATCTACGCCGACGACGTTCCCAAGATGCGCGGCTTCATCGGCAAGATCGACATTCTTCGGGACCTCCAGCGCCAGCTCCAGCTCCACACGGGCGTGCGGGACTTCTCGGCCAAGGACCGGGTCTCCCCCGGCATCTGCCACGAGGTGGCCCGGGAGGAGCTGATCGAGCCGGGGGAGTTCATCCAGGCGACCGACAGCCACACCTGCATGGGCGGGGTCAACAACGCCCTGGCCTGGGGCGTGGGGGCCACCGAGTACGCCAACCTGCTCCACTCGGGCTTCACCCAGGTGGAGGTGCCGGAGTCGATCCGCTTCGAGCTGGTGGGCAAGCTCGCCGACGGGGTGACGGCGAAGGACGTGATGCTCCACATCCTCCTCGAGTTCGCCAAGCCCCAGGCCACCCTCAACCGGGTCATGGAGTTCACCGGTCCCGGGCTCGCCGGCCTGTCCATGGACGAGCGGGCGACCCTGACCAACATGGCCACAGAGTGCGCGGCCCGCACCGCCATCGTCGAGGCCGACGAGGAGACGTTCCGGTGGCTCGCCGCCTGGCGCCCGGGCGCCGACGTCGAAGCGATGCGGCGGCGCGCCGTCGCTCCCGACCCGGGGGCCGAGTACGCCGGCGGCGTCCACACCATCGACCTGTCGGCGATCCGGCCCATGGTGGCCCACCCCGGGGACCCGGACCACGGCATCCCATCGGACCCGACCAACGGCGCCTTCGTCGACGAGCTGGGCGCGGTGGAGATCGACATCGCCTACGGCGGGAGCTGCACGGCCGGCAAGATCGACGACCTGGTGTTCTATCACCGGGTGGTGGCCGAGGCGGTGGAGGCGGGCCTCACGGTGCACCCGCGGGTGCGCTTCCTGATCCAGTTCGGCTCCGAGGCGGTGGAGCGGTACTGCCGGGAGAAGGGGATGGTCGAGGCCTTCGAGCAGGCCGGCGTGCGCCTCATCCAGCCCGGCTGCGGCGCTTGCATCGGCTGCGGACCGGGTGTGTCCGAGCGGCCCGACGAGGTCACCATCTCGGCGATCAACCGCAACTACAAGGGGCGCTCCGGCCCGGGCCGCCTCTACCTCGCCTCACCCCTCACCGTGGCCGCCTCCGCCTTCACCGGCAAGATCACCGCCTACCGCCCCGGCATGTTCGCTCGCACCCCCGAGCCCGTGGCCGGTTGACTGGATCCCCCCCGCATCCCCTCAATCCCCTTCCCACCCCCGAGGGGGGAAGGGGACGCCACCTCCCGACCTCGGCCCGGCTCCGTTGGGCGGGGGCGTCCCTCTCCCCCCCGGAGGGAGGGAGAGGGAACGAGGGTGAGGGGGGTGATCAGGTCAGGTCGGGGGCGTCCCTCTCCCCCCGGAGGGAGGGAGAGGGACCGAGGGTGAGGGGGGTGATCAGGTCAGGGCGGGGGCGTCCCTCTCCCCCCCGGAGGGAGGGAGAGGGAACGAGGGTGAGGGGGGCGATCAGGTCAGGTCGGGGGCGTCCCTCTCCCCCCGGAGGGAGGGAGAGGGAACGAGGGTGAGGGGGGTGATCAGGTCAGGTCGGGGGCGTCCCTCTCCCCCCGGAGGGAGGGAGAGGGACCGAGGGTGAGGGGGGCGATCCGATCTACCACCGCCAGCGTACCGACGCCGCCCACACCTGCTCGAAGGCGCTGTACGTGCCCCGCACCGTGGGGGTCGCGAGCTCCTGGCCGGCCACCGTTCGATCGCCGTGGCTCCAGTAGGAGTACGACATGTCGAAGGAGATCCAGGGCAGGTTGTAGGAGAAGCCGCCTCCGAGCACCGTGGCGTCGCCCCGGGGCCACGCCGGCTCGACGTTCGAGTCGGGCACCGGCGAGGGCTCGCGCGCGGCGCCGCCGTAGACCGTCCAGTGGTCGGTGAGGTCGCCTTCCACGCCGAAGCGCAGGCTGAGTGTCGGGTCCCAGTTGCGGCTGCGGGTCTCGAGGATGCTGCCCAGCACCGGTCCCTGCTGGCTGGGCTCGAGAATCCGGGTCTCGGTCCGGCCCCAGTCGGCGTAGGCCGCGTCGATCTCCAGGCGCAGCTCCGGGTAGGGGGCGATCCAGACGCCGGTGCGCAGCTCCTTGGGCAGCTCGAAGGACTGGTCCACCCGCAGGCCGCCGAGGCCCGCCGTCACGGTCGGCGCGAGGCTCGGGTCGGTGATGTCGCGCACCTGGACCCCGTAGTCGGCCTTGGAGGTGAGGTCGGCGCTGTGGCGGTAGACCGCGCCCCAGCCCCAGACGTTGGTCGCGTACTGCACGCCGGCGTCGAAGGAGAGGGCGTCGGCCGTACCGTTGGCGGTGAGCTTGACCTCGTAGGGCACTTCCGGGCGCTGCCCCGGGACCGCCGAGAGCCGACCGGCGTAGTTCTGGCCCAGGTTCTGCTCGCCGGTGATGTAGCGCAGGCCGCCCCCGACGCTCCAGTGGTCGTCGATCTGGTAGGCGACGACCGGGTGGACCTCCCAGAGCCGGAGCTTGGCCTCGCGGGTGAGGAACCGCCCCGGGAAGAGGGCGGTCTTCCAATCGACCGAGTACCAGACCGGCGTGTCGATACCCACCCCCACGGCCCACGGCGAGTCGCCGCCCGGCAGGTGGTAGGTGACGTAGAGGGCCGGCGGGAACTGGATGCTGTGGTTGGCCTCGTGCCTGCCGGCGGTCGGGCTCTCGTAGTCGTCAGTGGCGTTGGAGAAGTCGAGGCCGGCCTGGAGCTGGAGGCCGGGCAGGCGGGCGATTCCCGCCGGGTTGTAGGTCAGGGCCGAGGGGTCGTCGGCGCGGGCCGTCAGGGCTCCGGCCTGGCCGGTTCCGCGGCCGCCGTGCTGCGTGTTGAGCCAGGCGCTCGCGTGGGCCGCCGGCGCGGCGGCGAGGCAGGCGAGGACGACGAGGGTGAGGAGTGCATGGAAAGCTCGGCGGATCATGGGTTTCCTCCAGCGGAGCGAGATGGGAATGGATCGGCAGGGATTCAAACGACCGCTGGTGAGTCTACCCCGGATCGCCCGGCTCCCGGCCGGTGATTGCGACGCGCTAGCATAAGGCCACGATGGCTCGACCGTTCCGGCTGCTCGGCGCCGTTCTCGTGGTGTCCCTCGCCATGCCCGCCCTCGTCGCGGCGCCCCGGCCGGCCTTCGCCCAGGGGCCGGTCGCCACGGCGGTCGAGGGCGCGAGTGGGGGCGGCGGCGCCCAGAAGGGCGACCCGGGCGAGGCCGGGAAAACGCAGGACCAGAGCTTCCTGCCGAAGGCTCCGCCCGACTCGACCTTGCTGAGCGACCAGGTGCTCGAGCCCTCGGCCTGGCCCCAGCTCGGCCGGCAGCTCCTCGATCGGTTGGCCGCCTGGGTGCCCTCTCTGCTCGCGGCCCTGGTGGTGCTGGTGGTCTTCTTCGTTCTCCACCGGGTGGCCGCCGGCGTCCTGCGGCGGGTGATGGCGCGCACCCGCGCCGACCCGGCGGCCCTGGATATCGCCCTGCGCCTGAGCAAGTTCGTGATCCTGGGCCTCGGCCTGGTGATGGCGGCGAGCCAGGTGGGGATCAACGTCGCCTCGCTGCTCGCCGGCGTCGGGATCCTCGGCCTGGCGGTGGGGCTGGCGGCCCAGGACAGCCTGGCGAACCTGATGGCGGGCCTCACCATCCTTTGGGCCCGGCCGTTCCGGATCGGCGACAACGTCACCGTCTCCGGCACCTTCGGCGAGGTCCAGGAGATCGGCCTGCGCACCACGCGCATCCGCACGGTCGATCAGCTCGATGCGATCCTGCCCAACAAGGAGATCATCAACCAGAAGATCGTCAACCACACCCTGAATCCCATGATGCGCCTGGGCATCCCCGTGGGGATCGCCTACGGCGAGGACACCCGCCGGGCTAGGGAGGTGCTGCTGGCGGCGGTCGCCGGCCACAAGCTGCTGCTCGACGAGCACCCTCCCGAGGTGGTGGTCACCGCCCTCGCCGACTCCTCCGTGAACCTGGAGCTCCGGGTGTGGCTGCGCGACCCCTACACCGAGCGCCAGGCGACCTGCGCCATGCTGGAGCTGACGAAGATCGCCCTGGACGAGGCCGGTATCGAGATCCCCTTCCCGCAGCGCACCCTCCACCTGCCCGAGGCGCTGCGCCTGGAGCACCGGGGAGGGGAATCCAGAGACGGCGGGGAGGCCGCGCCCGCGGCGTCCCGCGACGAGGCGTGAGCTGGTAGAATTCTCGCGTCTTCCAGGAGTGTGGGATGTTCGAGCGGAGCGGAGTCGTGAGGAACGAGAGGTGTCGCCCCAGCGCCCGGGACGAGGGCGTCCGGAAGTCTGTGCGAGTCGAAGTCGAGGCGAACGTAGGTAGACTCGTTCGGCGTGGGCGGGGGAACGGACCTTTCCGATGGCAAGAACCTCCGTCACGCTGTGTCCCTCTGCGACGGAGCTCCTCTAGATGATCGTCGAAAAGCGCCACCTGGACGGGTACATCCTGCTGAACGTCGAGGGGGTGATCAAGCTCGGCGAGAGCGCCGAGTTTTTCGCCCAGACCCTGGAGCGTGCCTTGTCGGAAGAGGAGGGCCACGTGCTGGTGGACTTCTCGAAGATCAACTACATCGACTCCACCGGCATCGGCGAGCTCGTGGGGTACCTGGGCCAGTTCCGCGACCGCCACCGCAAGCTCATCCTCATCAATCCCACGGATCGCATCCGCAGCCTCCTCGAGGTCGCCCGCCTGGCCGACCTGTTCCCGATCCACGATACCGTCGAGGCGGCCATCGAGGCGGAGCGTTGAACCCGCGGGTCGCCGGGGTCGCGCTTCTCTCCGGGCTGATCCTGGCCGGCAGCGGGTGCAGCACCGTCGGCGAGAAGGTCTCTGGACGCAAGCTCCCGTTCAACGAGGTGAAGCCTGCGGTGGCCTTCGAGATGCTGCGCGACAACCCCGGCTTGCCGGTGATCGACCTGCGCAGCTCCGACGAGTACGGCGGGCCCGCGGGCCATCTCCGCGGGGCCCTGAACGTGCCCCTCTCGGAGCTGCCGAGTTTTCTGGAAGACCTCGACTCCCTCCGCAACCGGACCTTCCTCGTCTACTGCGACCCCGGCGACTGCGGCCGCAATGGCCTCGAGCTCCTCAAGAAGGCCGGGTTCAGCGAGGTGGTGCTCATGGCTGGAGGGCTCGATGGATGGGCCGCGCGGGGCTTCGGAACCGTCACCGGCCCGCCGCCGCCGTGGCGCTTCGACCACAAGTCGGGCAGGGTCAAGGTGGATTGACGGGGCGCCGCCGTCGAGCGCCTCGAGGAGGTGCCTGCGTGCGGTAGGATTTCGGAAATGCTCCAGCTCCGATGCCGGATCGAAGGCACCCTACGGGTCTTCCCGCTGGTGGGGGAGAAGGTCCGGATCGGTCGGGGCCCGGACAACGACATCCGCCTCGCCGACCCGTCGGTCTCGCGGCACCACGCGGTCATCGAGCGCGGCCCTCGGGGGTGGACGGTCCGGGATCTGGACAGCACCAACGGCACCCGCCACAACGGCAGCCGGGTTCACCGGTCCCCCCTCGCCAGCGGGGACCGCCTCACCATCGGCGCCTTCGAGCTCGACGCCGAGGACACCACCGAAGGAGGGACGCGGCTGGGGCCGCCGGCCGGCCGGGCCGACCCGCCGCCGCCGCCCACCCCCCGGATGCCCCGCTCCTCCCCGCCGCCCCCCGGGAAGGTGCCCAACGCCAGCATCGTCCGGCCGCTCGACGACTTCTCGGCCGCTTACGGCCTGAAGGCCGGGCTGGGCCCGGCGGAGCCCGACCCGCCCGAGGAGGGCGAGGGCGCATACGGCAACCGCGTGTTCGGCTTCCTCACGCGCCTCGCCCAGCTCCTGATCACGGCCGAGTCGGTGGACGAGGTGCTGCGGCGGGTCCTCGATATCGTCTTCGAGGCTTTGCCGGTCGAGCGCGGCTTCATCCTGCTCGAGAACCCGGCCGGCGAGATCGTCTGCGAGCTGGCGCGCTTCGGCGACCGGGTGGAGGAGCGGCCCGAAGAGGGGGTGCCGGTCTCCCAGACGATCCTCGAGGCGGTGGTGGAGGACCGGGTGGCCCTGCTCACTTACGACGCCCTGGCCGACGGGCGCCTCTCGGCGGGCGACTCGATCCGCCTCCACGGCATTCGCGCGGCGATGAGCGCGCCCCTGTGGTCGGGCGAGGGAATCATCGGCGTGATCCAGGTGGACTCGCCGGTCCAGGTGGGTGCCTTCCGAGAGCGCGACCTGGATTTCCTGACCGCCCTCGCCAACTACGCGGCGGTGGCCGTCGAACGCCTGCGCAACGCCCGCCAGGCCGAGCGGGAGCGGCGCCTGCGCAGCCGCTTCGAGCGCTACCACTCGCCGGCGGTCATCGAGGAGATGATCCGGGAGACCGAGGCCGACGACGGGGCCTCGGCGGACGACGGCGCGGTGCGCCAGCTCCGCCTCACCGAGTCGAGCGTCCTGTTCGCGGACCTGGTCGGTTTCACCGCCTTCGCCGAGCAGGCGACCCCGAGTCAGGTCGCCGACCTGCTCGAGGGGTTCTTCAACCAGGCGATCGAGGCGGTCTTCGCCGCCGGCGGGACCCTCGACAAGTTCATCGGCGACGCCGTGATGGCCTTCTTCGGCGCCCCGATCGAGCAGCCGGACCACGCGCGCCGGGCAGTGGCGGCGGCGGTCGCCCTGCAGCGCTCGCTCGTGCTCTGGAACCGGGAGCGCCTGGCTGCGGGTAAGCCCGAAGTCGCCGCCCGGGTGGCGATCAACAGCGGGCCGGTGGTGGTGGGCGACGTGGGGAGCGCGCGGCGGGTCGATTACACGGTGCTCGGCAACACCGTCAACGTGGCCTCTCGCCTGGAGCAGTTCGTGGCCCGCCCGGGCGACATCGTCCTGGGCGAAGAGACCCGCCGTCGGGTGTGCGAGGAGGTCGACACCGACCTGCTGGGCCAGTTCCAGCTCAAGGGCCTGCAGCAACAGGTCCGCGCCTACCGGGTGCGGCTGGAGGCGGAGGAAGGGGACGACGGCCCGACCCCGGAGCCGGTTCCGGAACCTGTCACCGACGAGGTGCCGCCTCCGGAAGCGGGGGCGGAATCGAGCCCCGACGAGCGATGAGCGGGGGGATGATCGCTGTCTCGCCATGGCTCCGGGGCACCCGGCGCCCCGCCCCGGTCCTGGTGACCGGCAACCCCAACAAGGCCGAGGAGGCGCAGCGCATCGTGGGCTGGGAGCTCGAGACGGTCGCCATCGACCTGCCCGAGATCCAGTCCCTGGACCTCGCCGAGGTGCTCGCCGCCAAGGGGGAGGAGGCCTGGAGGCGCGTGGGACGGCCCCTGGTGGTGGAAGAGACCGGCCTCGAGGTCGACGCCCTGGGCGGGTTTCCCGGCCCCTTGGTGCGCTGGATGCTGGAGGCGATGGGGGCCGCGGGGATCGCCCGCACCGCCCGGGCCCTGGCTCCCGCGGGCGAGGCGCCGGCGGTGACCGCGCGCTGCCTGCTTCTTTACGCCGACGCCGAGCGCCGGGTGGTGGGGGAGGGGGTGAGCCGGGGCACCCTGGTGCTGCCGCCGCGGGGCGACGAGGGGTTCGGCTGGGACCCGATCCTCCTGCCCGAGGGCGAGACGCGGACCTTCGGCGAGCTGCCCGGCGAGGTGAAGGACCGGATCGGGCACCGGGGCCGGGCCTGGCGAGACCTGGCGCGGAAGCTCGATGTGGGCGGTTAGCCCTCGTCGGGCCCCAGGCCCAGCTCGTCGGCCAGCTCGTCCACGCGCCGCTCCAGCTTCGCGCGATCACCGTCGTTGGCGATCACCAGGTCGGCGGCGGCGCGGCGCGTCTCGCCCGATCCCTGGGCGGCGAGGCGCCGGCGGGCCTCGTCCGGCTCCATTCCGCGCTCGACCGCCCGGCGCAGGCGCACGTCCTCCGGGGCCTCCACCGTAATCACCCGGTCGAAGTCGGGGGCGTAGCCGGCCTCGACCAGGAGGGTGGCTTCGAGCACCAGGACTTCGCCCGGCGCCTCCTCGGCGATCCGGGCGAAGCGCCGCCGGACCAGGGGGTGGACGGCGCGCTCCAGGCGGCCGCGGGCGGCCGGATCAGCGAACACGATCCGGGCGAGGGCGGTTCGGTCGACGGCGCCGCGCTCGTCGAGGACGGCGGGGCCGAAGAGCTCGGCAGCTGCCCGCGCGCCCGGCGCGCCCGGCGCGTAGAGCTCGGCGACCAGGCGGTCGGCGTCGATCACCGTCGCTCCCCGCTCGGCGAGACGCCGGGCGACCGTGGACTTGCCGCTCGCCAGGCCGCCGGTCAGGCCCAGTTTCATTGGATCACCCCCCGACCCCTCGGTCCCCTTCCCGCCCGACCACGCTGCTTCGCAGCGCGGTGCCCGGGGGAAGGGGACGCCCCGCCCGTTCGCTTCGTCGGCACGGCGCTAGTCGTCGCTCAGCCCTTGGCGCGCCTTGGACGCCTTCAGAGTGTTGACCAGGAGCATGGCCACGGTGAGGGGGCCGACGCCGCCGGGCACCGGCGTGATGGCCGCCGCCTTGTCGCGCACGTGGGTGAAGTCCACGTCGCCGATCAGGGTCGAGCCCCGCCGCTCGAAGGTCTCCATCCGCTTGGCGTCGCCGGGGAAGAACCGCTCCACTTCCGACAGCTCGGTCAGGCGGTTCATCCCCACGTCGATGACCGCCGCGCCCTCCTTCACCGAGTCGGGGCCGATCATGCCCGCCCGGCCGATGGCCGCGACCAGGATGTCGGCTTCGCGGCAGACGCCGGGCAGGTCCCGGGTCCGGGAGTGGCACACGGTGACCGTGGCGTTCTCCCGCAGGAGGAGCGCGGTCATGGGCTTGCCGACGATGTTCGAGCGCCCCACGATCACCGCCCGCGCGCCCTCCATGGGGACCTGGTAGCGGCGTAGGAGCTCGACGATGCCCGAGGGCGTGGCCGGCGCGAAGCCGCCTTCGCCCAGCCAGAGCCGGCCGACGCTCATGGCGTGGAACCCGTCGACATCCTTGTCCGGCGCCACGCGGGAGACCATCTCGCGCTCGGGAAGGTGGGAGGGCAGGGGGAGCTGAATCAGGAAGCCGTCGACGGTGTCGTCGGCGTTGAGCTCGTCGATCACCCGGATCAGCTCGTCGGCGGAGGTCGACTCGTCGAGGCGAACGGTTCGGCCCACCATGCCCACCTCCTCGCAGGCCCGCGTCTTGCTACCCACGTACACCTTCGAGGCCGGGTCCTCGCCCACCAGCACCACCGCCAGGCCGGGGGCGCGGGCACCGCCCTCGACCATCGCCGCCACCTCGGCGGCCACCTCGCCGCGGATCGCCTCCGCGGTCGCCTTGCCATCCAGAATCTGGGTCATCTCGTCGAGACTCCTACGTACAGACAGACCGCTCCCATGGAGAGGTCCTGGAATGAGAGATCGGTGAAGCCGGCGGCCGCCATGCGCTCGAGGAAGGCCTCGCGGCTCGGGAAGTCGGCCACCGACGCGGGAAGATACCGGTACGCCGAGCCCCGCGGGGACAGGAGCGCGCCGAGCCCGGGGAGGAGCCACCGGCAGTAGAGCTGGTGGACGGGGCGCACGAGCCGGTTCCTGGGCACGGCGGCCTCGAGGACCACCAGGCGCGCGCCGGGGGTGATCGTCCGGGCGAGCTCCGCCAGGGCCTGGTCCAGGTCGGCGACGTTGCGCAGGCCGAAGGAGACCACCGCCCCGGCGAAGGCTCCGTCGGGGAAGGGCAGCTCCAGGGCGTCGGCCGCCATGGGGGCCGGGGGGACGGCGCCGAGCCCGGAGAGCTTGCGCCGGGCCAGGGCCAACATGGGGAGGGTGAAATCCACCGCCGCCACCCGCCGCCGGCCGCGCCCCCAGCGATAGATCGCCCGGGACTGGTCCCCCGTGCCGCAGCACAGGTCGAGGATCGGACCGGGCGGAGCCGGCGCCCGATCCGAGTCGAGGGCCGCCGCCGCCCGGCGCCGCCAGCCCTCGTCCAGGAAGACCGAGATGAGACGGTTCAGGAGGTCGTAGCGCGGCGCCACCCCGGCGAACATGTCGCGGATCGTGCTGCCCCGCTTGTCGAGCGGGTTGGCGGCCTCGGAGCCCATGGCGCCGGGTAGCATACCCCGCACGCCACGGTGTACTCTCTCGGCCCGGTTGTGCTATGGTCCGCCGGTTCGCGGGCGGTCCCGCCGGGAGCGTCCGTGGCCCCCTCCCGGCAACCTTCGGTTTTGCCTTGACATCAGCAGGGGGCAGACCCTAAGATCGGAGGTCCTTCGCGCTGCGAAAGGTGGCGTGGTGTGTTTGCGTTCGGGGGACCGAGCTGACGGAGCGACGAGGATGGACAACAGGACATACAGCCCGAAGCGGTCGGAAATCGAGCACTCCTGGCACGTGATCGACGCTGAGGGCAAGACCCTAGGACGGCTCTCCTCCGAGGTGGCGCGCCTGCTCACGGGCAAGCACAAGCCCACCTGGACGCCGCACATGGACACCGGCGACTTCGTGATCGTGGTCAACGCCGAGAAGGTGGTCCTCACGGGGCGCAAGGAAGAGCTGAAGATCTACTACCGCAGCACCACCCGCCCGGGCTCGCTGAAGAGCGAGGCGGCGGGCAAGCTGCGTCAGCGCCGACCGGTGAAGATGGTCGAGGGCGCGATCCGCGGCATGCTGCCCCACACCAAGCTGGGCCGCCGCCAGTACACCAAGCTCAAGGTCTACGCCGGCCCCGACCATCCCCATCGGGCCCAACAGCCGCAGCCGTACGAGCTGGTCGGCTGAGCCGGCCGCGAGGAGACGAGGAGAACGCTTTGGCGAACGACGTTCAGTACTACGGCACCGGCCGGCGCAAGACCGCCGCGGCTCGGGTCTTTCTGCGGCCCGGAGCCGGTGAGATGCAGGTCAACGGCCGCAGCCTGGATGAATACTTTCCGAACGAAGTGTTGAAGATGGTCATCAAGCAGCCTCTGCAGCTCACCGAGACCGGCGAGAAGTTCGACATCCACGCCACGGTCCGAGGGGGCGGCAGCTCGGGACAGGCCGGTGCGATCCGCCACGGAATCGCCCGAGCCCTGCTCGAGTTCAACGGCGAGCTGCGCGAGCGCCTGAAGTCGGCCAGCCTCCTGACGCGCGATCCGCGCATGAAGGAGCGCAAGAAGTACGGCCAGAAGGGCGCCCGGGCCCGCTTCCAGTTCAGCAAGCGGTAAGGAGGAGTTTCGTGGTCGAGGTCACACTCAAGGAGCTGCTGGAAGCCGGGGTCCATTTCGGACACCAGACGCGGCGCTGGAATCCGAAGATGAAGCCGTACATCTTCGGCAAGCGCAACGGCATCTACATCATCGACCTCCAGAAGACGGTGGCGCTGTTTCGCGAGGCCGCCGAGTTCGTGGAGGATCTGGGGGCCCGGGGCAAGCAACTGCTGTTCGTCGGTACCAAGAGGCAGGCCCAGGACGCCATCTCGGAGGAAGCGCGGCGCTGCGGTCAGTTCTTCGTGACCCATCGCTGGCTGGGCGGCACGCTCACCAACTACGTCACGATCCGCGGCTCGATCCAGCGCCTCAAGGACGTGGAGGACCGGCTGTCGGAGGTGGACAGCCCGCTGACCAAGCGCGAGCTCCTGCGCCTCGAGCGCGAGCGCGAGAAGATGGTGCGCAACCTCGAGGGCATCCGCGACATGGACGGTCTGCCCGACGCCCTCTTCGTGGTCGACCCGAAGCGCGAGGACATCGCCGTCGCCGAGGCGAACAAGCTCGGCATCCCGGTGATCGGCATCGTCGACACGAACTGCGACCCGGAGCTCATCGACTTCGTCATCCCGGGCAACGACGACGCCATCCGCTCGATTCGCCTGTTCTCCTCGAAGATGGCCGACGCTTACAACACGGGCAGCGGCCAGCTCCAGGAGACGCAGATGATGGAAGCCGAGGGAGGGGCGGAAGAGGTGCCGGCGGTGGTGGCCGAGGGCGCCCCCGAAGCGGCCGGCGAAGGCGTACCGGCCTAGCCGGTCGCCGGGCCCACCGAACGGCTGCCGGTGCGCGCGACCGGGCGGCCGTCTTCCACGCGCGCACACCACTTTGTACGTCGCGGCCGGTTTCCTCCGGGAAGGACCGGTCCGGAACCTCTCCGGACCGGCCTCGAGCCCGGGCCGGCCGTTCGTGAGATCGAGAGAGCTCGGGAGGAGTCTGGACCCATGGGAGCCATGAAGATTACCCCGCAGATGGTCAAGGAGCTGCGCGAGCGCACCAGCGCCGGCATGATGGACTGCAAGAAGGCGCTTGAGGAAGCGACCGGCGACATGGACAAGGCCGTGGAGCTTTTGCGCACGAAGGGGCTGGCGGCCGCCGCCAAGAAGGCCGGCCGGGTGGCCGCGGAGGGAGCCGTCGGCTCCTACATCCACGCCGGCGGCAAGATCGGCGTGCTGGTCGAGGTCAACTGCGAGACCGACTTCGTCGCCCGCACCGACGAGTTCCAGGACCTGGTCAAGGACATCGCCATGCACATCGCGGCCGCCGATCCGCGCTTCGTCTCCCGCGACGAGGTCACCCCCGACGTGCTCGAGACGGAGCGCCGGATCTACCGCGAGCAGGCCATCGAGTCGGGCAAGCCCGAGAACGTGGTCGACCGGATCGTCGAGGGCAAGCTCGGCAAGTTCTACTCCGAGGCGGTGCTCCTCGAGCAGCCGTTCGTCAAGAACTCGGACGCCACCATCCAGGAGCTCCTGGCCGAGAAGATCGCCAAGATCGGCGAGAACATCCAGGTGCGCCGGTTCGCGCGCTTCAAGCTCGGCGAAGGCATCGAGAAGAAGGTCGACGACTTCGCCGCCGAGGTCGCGGCGCAGGTCGGACAGGCGGGTTAGTCGGCATGATTCACGAACCGCCTGTTGCAACGCCGCATCTGCGGGCATCTGCGACGTTTCGCGACGGAGGTTCGTGAAGCATGGCAGCACGCCACGACGCCCCCGCGTACCGGCGGGTGATGCTGAAGCTCTCCGGGGAGGCCCTCATGGGCTCCCAGCCCTTCGGCATCGACGAGCAGGTGGTGGCCCAGATCGCCGAGGAGCTGGCCGAGGTCCACGGCCTGGGGATCCAGCTTACGGTCGTTGTGGGCGGCGGCAACATCATCCGCGGCCTGGCCGCGAGCCACCGCGGGATCGACCGGGTCACCGGCGACTACATGGGGATGCTGGCGACGGTGATCAACGCCCTCGCCTTGCAGGACGCTATGGAGAAGCGCGGGGTCACCACCCGGGTCCAGACGGCGATCGACATTCGCGAGGTGGCCGAGCCCTTCATCCGGCGCCGGGCGATCCGCCATCTGGAGAAGGGGCGGGCGGTGATCTTCGCCGCCGGCACCGGCAACCCGTTCTTCACCACCGACAGCGCCGCGGCCCTGCGCGCCGCCGAGATCCGTGCCGACATCCTCCTCAAGGCGACCCAGGTCGAGGGCATCTACACCGGCGATCCCAAGACCGATCCGGAGGCCGAGCTGCTCGAGGCCGTGACCTACCAGGAGGTCCTGGAGCGGGACCTGCGGATCATGGACGGCGCGGCGATCAGCCTCTGCCGCGACAACAAGATTCCCATCGCGGTCTTCGACCTCGGCCGGGCGGGCAACATCCGGCGCGTGGTCTGCGGCGAGCGAGTCGGCTCCCTCGTCCGCGGGTGAGCCGGCTCCGGCTCGCCCGGCCGCCCGCACGTCTCCGTATATGATTGCCGGGCTCCGGCCCGCCTCCGCGCACCAGCTTGACGGTCGCGCCGAGGCCCGGGCTTCGATCTTCGATACTTCCTCAACGAACCGGGAGGAGAGGCGATGAAAGAGGTCTTCCAGGACGTCGAGCTCATGATGAAGCACGCGGTAGACCATCTCCACAAGGAGCTCAAGACCTTGCGGACCGGGCGGGCGTCGCTGGCGATCCTCGACGGCGTGACGGCGGACTACTACGGCACGCCCACGCCCCTCAACCAGCTCGCCAACCTCTCGGTCCCGGAGGCCACGTTGATCGTCGCCCAGCCGTACGATCCGTCCCAGATCGGTGGCATCGAGCGCGCGATCATCCAGGCCGACCTGGGCCTCAACCCGTCGAACGACGGCAAGGTCATCCGCATCCCGGTGCCGCCCTTGACCGAGGAGCGCCGCAAGGAGATCGTCAAGAAGGCCCACGACATGGCTGAGACCTCGCGCAACTCTGTCCGCCAGGCGCGCCGCGACGGCAACGACCAGCTCAAGAAGCTGGAGAAGGACAAGGAGATCAGCCAGGACGACGAGCGCCGGGGGCACGACGAGATGCAGCGGCTCCACGACCACTACATCGGCGAGGTCAACCAGGCCGTCCAGGCCAAAGAGACTCAGATCATGGAGGGCTGACCCCCTCCGCGCCCCACCGCGTCCCCTCCTTCTCGGCCCTCGGCCGCCACGTCCCTCCCGCCACCCTTCCGGGCGGCGGTCCACCCTGCCCGCCGGTGCCCGCCGGCCACCCGTCGGATCGTGGCACAGCCTCGGGGCGAGCGTACATCCTAGCCGTGGCGATCCGCTCTCGGGAGCCTCGGGCCCCGTCCGCCGCGAATCGCCCGCGAACTATGCGCCATTACACCAACTTGGCCGTTTGGGACCGTACCCTCCGGGTCGTCGTCGGGATCGGCATGCTGCTCCTGGGTTGGCTCGCCGTGGTGCCCGGGATCTGGGGCGCCGCCCTGCAACTCTTCGGCTGGTTCCCGGTGGTCACCGGGTTTGCCGGCTGGTGTCCTTTTTACGTGTTGAGCGGCTTCCGCACCCTCCGACTCCTCGGATCCTCGAGCAGCCGAACGGGCCGGGGCCGCTAGGAGCCCGAACGAGCTCCGGGAGGAGAAGTGGGATGAAACAGCTCAAGGCGGAGGACGTCATGACCACCGAGGTCGTCACCGTGCGCGACGACCTGACGCTGGGCGAGCTGACGGATGTCCTGATGGAAAACGAGATCTCCGGGGCCCCGGTGGTCGACGCCAACGGCAGCCTCGTCGGCGTGGTGTCGGTGATGGACATCGCCCGCCAGAGCTCGGACGACTCGAGCGTCGGCCTGGATCAGGGCAACCCCGAGTTCTTCGTCCGCGGGTGGGAGGAGCAGTTCAGCATCGAGGAGTTCCGCAAGCTGCGGGTCCACGAGGCGGGTCTGACCGTGCGCGACGTGATGACGCCCGCCCTGTTCACCGTCGCCGAGGACGACCCCATCGCCGACGTCGCCCGGACCCTGGTCGACGGCCACATCCACCGGATCCTGGTGACCCGGGACAGCGAGCTCATCGGGATCATCAGCAGCCTCGACCTGCTCCGGGCCTACCTGGACAACCGCTGATCCGGTGCCTTCGCACCGCCCGGTACCGGTGAGGCGTCTCACCTCGTTCTCGTCGAGCGCCGGCGCTTGGTACCGTTCTCGGCGGCCAGGTAGCCGTTGGCCCGGGCGATCGCCAGGTTCGCCTCGGCTTCGGCGAGCCTGGCGGCATCTGTCTGCTGGAGCTTTCCCAGGTAGTAGTGGATCTGCGCGTGCTCGGCCGACCTCAGCTCCCGAGGCTTCCCCGTGGGGTCCGGCGGCGCCACCGCAGCGCTCTCGAGGAGCTCCCGGAGATGGTCGAAGAGCTCGATTGCCTCGCCCAGCGGCTCCTTCGACGGACCGGCCCGCTCGATGCGCGCCGCCCACATCGTGTACAGAGCCTTGAGCGTTTCCGCGTCGCCCAGTCGGTCGACGGGAGCGCCGAGCTCGAGGGCCGCGGTACGCTCGGCGTCCGCCATGCGATAGTCCTCCAGTGCCCCGTAGATCTCGGCGAGCAGCTCGTGCCGAAGGGCGCTCTCCGGCTTCTCCGCCACGCCTCGAAGCGCGTAGTCCAGGGCCAGGTGCAGACAGGTGGCGCGATCCTTGGGTAAGTGGCCCTTCGCCGGCAGCCGGACGGCCCAGGGGGTCTTCCGACGTCGCCTCGATGGTCTCAGCTCCTTCGAGAACCGGAGATAAGCGTGCGCCAGCAAGGCGTAGAGCCCCTGGTCGCGGATCTGTCGGTAGTGCTTCCGCTGCAAGTGGCCGAGCGCCCCGCCGAGCAATAGTGCCGCCTTCCCGGGGTTCGCGCTCAAGACCTCTCGGGCCTTCCGGATCTTCGACTGGGCCTGGCTCCAGGACCCGCATCGGCTGGGCCGCTTCGAGGCGGCGGCGTCCGCCCCCTGCTCAGTCCGGACCAGGGCGGCGAGGCGTCGATCGAGGGCGCTCCAGACCGCCGGGGCCTCTTTTCCGTTGCGCCGGAAGAAGGGCGTGCGCGGCCCGAAGCGCCGGAGCTCGTGGCGCAAGAGCTCTACCTGCTTGCGGTAGCGCGAGGCTCTGCCGCTGGGGTCCCGATCCTCGGCCTCCGGAGGAATCTCCATCAGCAAGTCCTCCGGCGGCGCGGCGCTGTCGAGGGCGGCCCGCCAGGCCCGGTCTATGCCCACGAGCTGCCGCCGCCGCTCCGCCGATGCCCGCGCCTCGCTGCCGGGGACCGAGCCGCGGATCCGGGCCGTCGCGTGACGTAGGAGCTCCCGGTGGACGGCGAGGAGCCAGGCCCACCGCCCGGCCCGTTCGTAGAGAGAGAGGCCGTCCGCGTGAACGTCGTAGAGCTCGTTCTCCGCCTCGACCAGGCGCGCCTCGGGGCCGTCGGGCCCGGGAGGGGAGCACGCCAGGGCCTTGCCGAGGGCCAGGTGGAGCGACGGCTTGCGCGCGGCGAGTCGTAGCGCCTCCCGGAGCGCGCCGACGCTCGACGCCGGCCGGCCCCGCTCGAGCTCGATCTCCGCCAGGTTCTCGAGGCTGATCAGGGTCACCAGCCTCGCCTCCTCGATCGCGGGTCGGTCGACGGCGAGCTCGGCCCGGCAGAGCTTTCGCCGGGAAAGCGCTGCGGTCACGCGGAAGGCGTCGAGTGCCTGGCAGGCTTCGTCGTCCCACGTCTTCGGATCCGTGTCCGCGGGCGGAGCCAGACCCTTCCAAGCCCAGCAGATCGTTGCGGCTCCGTAGACGTTCCAAGGGCGTGGCTCGGAAGGCGCCAGGGCGATGGCCCGGCCGGCGAACACCCGGGACTGGAGAAAGTCCTCGGCGACCGCCTCGCGGGCGTGGCCCCGGTAGAAGCGGTCCACGGCGCGGTCGAAGTAGGCCATGGCGACCGCCAGGTGCGCGGAGAAGGACGAGGGATCGGCCGCGATCGCCTGGCGGAAGGTGGACAGGGCCGCTTCGTACTCACCCAGCTTGGAGTACACGACTCCCAGGTTGTAGTGGCCCTGGTTGAAGGTCCTGTCGTACCGGAGCGCTTGCCGGAAACAGCGCTCCGCCTTGCGAAGCTCGCGGTCGCGATCGGCTACCGAAAGCCGGACGCCGCGGTAGGCACGCAAGCCGTCGGTGAAGCTCCGCACCGCCTCCCATCGCGGCGACCCCAGGGAGGCCAGGTTGGCGGCGATGCGGTAAGCCATCTGGCGGACCATCCGGGAGGCGAGGGCTGACTCGGGGGCCTCTGTGCCCGGAGTCTCGGAGCGGTTCTTCTCTTCGGCCGGCAGCTCGTCCTGGCTCATCCGCCAGCTTCCCCGCCCGCCGCCACCCGAGAGCTCCACGGTGAGCACCAGCTCGGATCCCTCTTCCTGGAACCGCCCCTTCAGATGAGGCCCGTGAAGGAGCCCCGTCGCGCCCAGAAGGAATGTAACGATCTTCTGCCACTTGCCGAGCGGCACAGCGCCAACGGTCTTCTCGAGCTGGCCTCCGATGTCCTCCACCGTGACCTCGAGCCTGGGCATCCGCCCGTCGGACGTCGGTAGGGCCTCGTCGATCGTTCGATGCACGACCGTGATCGCGGCCAGCTCGTGCCGGAGGCAGGCGGCGAGGGCGGCGCCGGACACCTCCCCTCCTGCCGGCTTCTCCCAGGTGAAGTCCTCGACGAAGATCCTCCGCCGGGCTCGAAAGATCGCGACCCCGAGACCGAAGAGGGTGGCCAGGGCGGCGGGGACGACCAACTCCTCACCGGGCGCCTGGGTCAGCGCGCTCCAGAACTCCCCCTTCCGGAGCTCCGGGTACCCAGCCACGATCACGCCGAGTGCCGCTCCCGTCGTCGCCCCGGCGAGCACCCAGCCGTGCAATCCCACCCGCAGCCAGGCGCGGAAGACGCCGAGGGTGTGGGCCGCCCGCCACGCCAGGTGCCGGAAAGCGGGGGAGGTCCAGGCCGAGAACCGAAGCGACGAGCCGGCGGCGGCCAGCGCCAGGACGAGGCCGCTCGCCGCGGCCTGCCGTAGGGCCTCCGTCGTCGGCTCGGTGAGGGTGGCGATGCGGGGGTTGCCGAGGAGCAGCAGCCCGGCTCCCAGGGAGGCACCCAGGCCGGCCCAGGCGAGCCACCCCGGTACGCTGTCGCATTTGAGCCGGTCGCGGCCATCGGTGACCTCCGCGGGACCTTCGTTCTCCGGCCGCAGCCGAGGGTTGGGAAACAGCGCGGGCAAGCCCAGGGCGAACCCGGCCAGCCAGAGGCCCTGGAGCCAGGGCCCGCCTGCTAGGAGACCGAATCGGCAGGTGCCCAGGGACAGCATGGGGGGCAGGGCGGCGGCGATCGCGAGGTGTCCCCGCCGCCGTCGCGAGCCGAGGAGGAACCCGAGCGTCAGGAGCTCGAGCCACGGCAGGCCGGAAGCGTCGGCCACTCCGTCGAAGCGGGGAAGGCCCAGCCAGGGAGCGACCGCCGCCAGTGCCGCCACTGCCAGCAGAGACCCGCTCGCCACAGGCCGGGGGCCGGACTCCCGGCGGTTCTCCGGTCGCGTGGCAGGCGATGCGGCGAGGACTACGAGGCCCACGGACTCGGCGGTCGCCGTGAGGAGCCAGAGCCAGCCGGCGGGAGGCCCCCAGTGAGCGACGGCGTAGACCAACCAGAGCGCGCCGAGCAGGACGAACGCGGCGCGGAGGACGGCGGACCTGCCGGTCAGCAGCGCGGCGACGCCGAGGAAGACGAGTGACCCGCAGACCGGCGGCCACCCCAGAAAGGCGAGAGTGGACTCCATGGCTCGACGACCTCCCGCGGGCCGGTCCGGGTGTCCGCGCCCACGCTCACGTGGCCCCCCGTCATCTTCGCAGGCAGGAAATTTCTGCCAGACTGAAGAATGGGCGTCAGTCCGGGCGCGTGCCACACCCCGGGGGGTGGGGACTTGCGCCCATCCGGGGAACGGTCCTTGAACGAGACCTCGACCATCTCGGGCCTCACCCCGAAGGTGAGTGGGAGGCGACGGTAGAAGGAGCCGTAGTTCCGCTCCCAGCGGTAGACGTTCTCCTCCTCGACCTCGGTCTCCTCCTCCTTGAGCTCGCTGACGGGTGGTGCCGGGACCGCCCCGGTGAGCGGGCGCGAACCCACCCGGAAGCGACAGGCCCGCCACCCGGCCGGTGGTCGCAGCCACGCGGTCTGGGGCTTACGCTGAGCATCGGGTGGCTCCACCCCTGGGAGGAGGTACGAGGCCATGAAGGTTCACGACATCATGAAGCACGAGCCCTGCTTCACGACCCCGGGTGCCCACCTGGCCAGGGTGGGGACCACGATGGCTGAGGCCGCCTGTGGCTTCCTGCCCGTGGTCGGGGACGAGGACCGGGTCGTGGGCGTGATCACCGACCGGGACCTGGCGCTGGCGGTGGCCACCCGGGACCGCAAGCCGTCGGAGATCCAGGTGGACCAGGTGATGAGCGGGGAGGTCTGGGCCTGCTCCGCGGACGACGACATCCGCGAGGTTCTCGCCGTCATGAGGACGCACAGGGTCCGGCGCCTGCCGGTGCTGGGCACCGGGAAGCGGCTGGAGGGCATCTTGTCCCTGGACGACGTGGTCCTGGAGGCCCAGGCGATCGAGACCGAGAGCTTCAAGGGGCCCTTCTACTCCGACATCACGCGGACCTTGAAAGCGATCAACGTCCACCAGACGCCGGCGGTGGTGGCCTGAGCGGGGCTCGCCCGCCGGTCGCCCTCGGAGGAACGGAGCATGACTCACCGCGTTGGCCCAACACTCGCCGCCCTGGCCCTCGCCGCGGCCGCCGCCACGGCCCCCGCCCAGGCCCAGACGACCGACCAGAGCGGAGGCCTCTGGTCACTGACGCTCTACGGCCAGGAGAGCTTCCCCAAGCAGACCAATACCAACGACCAGATCGCTGAGATCAACCGGGCCTTCGGCACGCATTTCGAGGACTGGGGCGACACCCACAACCTGAGCGTCGGCCTTCAGCTCTTCCGCCGGGTCTCGCCCCGCTGGCAGCTCGGCCTCGAGGTGGATGGGAGCCGGGGCTCGATCGGCGGCACCGAGACCGTGCTCACCGAGGCGGGCCCGGCCGAGCTCGAGTTCGAGCAGAAGTACGACCTCTACGCCGACCTCCTTGCGGTCGCCCACTTCCTGCCGTGCCCTTCGTGCCGGAGGATCACCCCTTTCGTCCTGTTCGGCGCAGGGGTGGCCTACGAGAAGGACACCACCACCCTGACCCTGAGGAACGAGTTCCTCGACTCGGGGCTGCGGGCGAATAGCGACGGGACCTTCCCGGTCTACACCGCCGGCCTGGGGATCGACGTGCCGGTGCCGGCGAACGGTGCCTGGTACCTGGAGGCGGGCGCCGCCTACTTCTGGGGTCGCTTCAA
Organism: uncultured Acidobacteriota bacterium; assembly: GCA_963739795.1. GTDB lineage: Bacteria > Acidobacteriota > Thermoanaerobaculia > Multivoradales > DATKCC01 > CAVUBL01. The sequence goes on from CAVUBL010000008.1 coordinate 430,792, forward strand.
GCACCAGGTTCCGGCCCGGGGGGATCTCGCGCCCGCCCCCGAGGTGCTCGCCGACACCGACTCGACGGGGCCCAACTACTGGATCGGGATCGGCCTGCGCTTCTGAGCGACTGACGTCTCATCAGGCCGAAATCATGGCGAACGAGCCGAGTCCCCGGTTCGGCAAGACCGGGAGGGGGCGTCCCTCTCCCCCCGTGAGGGTGGGAGAGGGATCGAGAGTGAGGGGGGCGATCCGATGAATGCAGCGGTCTGGAGTAGCCGTTTCGGTGAGCTTAGGCTCGATCGCTCGACGTGGGCGGGGGAGCTACGGTGCGCGGAGCCCACGGAGGCCCAAGTGCCTCGTCGGTTGGCGGCGGTGCTTCACTAAGATGGCGAGCTCCCGGTCCCTGGAGGTACGCCGCGTCGCCGGGCGGCGCGACCTCCGGCAATTCGTCCGGTTCCCCTGGCGGATCTACTCCGGCAACCCCTGCTGGGTGCCGCCGTTGATCGGGGAGCAGCGGCGGTTCCTGACACCGGAGGGCAACCCCTTCTTCCGACACTCCCGGGCCGAGCTCTTCCTCGCCCGCCGCGGCGGCGAGGTGGTCGGGCGGATCGCCGCCATCGAGAACCGCCGGCACCTGGAGACCTACGACGACGGCACCGGCTTCTTCGGGTTCTTCGAATCGGTCGATGACGGAGAGGTCGCCGGCGCCCTTCTCGAGACGGCGGCGGGCTGGGTGCGCGAGCGGGGCCTCCGGCGCCTGCGCGGGCCCACCAGTTTCACGATCAATGACGAGTGCGGCGTGCTCCTCGACGCGTTCGACCTGCCGCCCGTCGTCCTCATGCCGTACAACCCGCCGTACTACCCGCGCCGGATCGAGGAGCAGGGCTTCCGCAAGGCTCAGGACCTCTACGCCTACCGCATGGAGACGCCCCGCGAGATGCCCCAGCGTCTGCGCGCGGCCCGCACCCTCGTCGAGGCCCGCGGCACGGTGATCCGGAAGGTCGACCTCTCCCGCTTCGACGAGGAGCTCGCCCGCATCCACGCCATCCATTCCCAGGCCTGGGCCGAGAACTGGGGCGCCGTTCCCCTCACCTGGGAGGAGTTGCGCGACCTGGGCAAGCATCTGCTGCCGGTGGTCGATCCCGACCTGGTCTTCCTGGCCGAGAAGGCGGGCGAGCCCATCGGGGTCATGGTCTCGATCCCGGACGTCAACCAGGCCCTGCGTCATCTCAACGGCCGCCTCTTCCCGCTCGGGCTCGGCAAGCTGCTCTGGTACCGGCGGCGGATCGATGCCGTGCGGGTGCTGATCATGGGGGTCCTCGCCGAACACCGGCATGAGGCGATCGACGCCGCCCTCTACGCGGCGACCATCGAGGCGGCGCCGCCGAAGGGGTACCGCTGGGGGGAGATGTCGTGGATCCTCGAGTCGAACGACTCGATGCGACGCGTCCTCGACCGCCTGGGGACCCGGCACTACAAGACCTACCGGATTTACGAGAAGGCGCTGTGACGCCCCGCGCAGGCAGGCTCGGGCTCGGGCTGTCCGGGATCGGCCTCACCGACTGGATCGTCCTCGGCTACGACCTCCTGGCCCTCGCTGCGGTGGCTGTCTCGCCGCTTCCCGGCCGGGCGGGCTGGATCTCGTTCCACCTCCTGGTCCTGGCGGCCGTCCCGCTCCTCGCCTGGTCCCGTCGCGGCCGGCTCGGGGAGTGGCTCCACCTCTGGTACCCCGTGCTCCTGCTGCCTTGGCTCTACGGCGAGGCCGGGGCCCTGCGTCACCTCTTCGTCCCGGCGGACCTCGACCCCCTGATCGCCGGCTGGGACCGGGCGCTCTTCCCCGAGTGGTATCTCACGGTCCCGCCGCGGCTCCCGGTGGCGGTGCTCGAGATCCTCCACGCCAGCTACTTCAGCTACTACCTGCTCTTGACCCTGCCGGGGCTGCTCGCGGGGCGCCGCCGCCGGGAGCTCGTCCGCGAGTACGTCTTCGTCCTGACCCTGGTCATGCTCGCCCACTACGTCCTGGCGCTGGCCCTGCCGGTGAGCGGGCCGGTCGGCCTCCGGTATGGGGAGATGCCCGAGGGCTGGCTCTTCATCCCCTTGATGAACCATCTCTACGGCGCCTTCGACCGGGGCGGGCTCGCCTTTCCCAGCACCCACGCCGCGGCGGCGCTCATCGCCGGCGTCTACGCCGCCCGCTTCTTCCCGCGCCGCCGGCTCGTCTTCGCCGTCTGGGTGCTCGGGATCGTGGTCTCGACCGTCCTCTGCACCTACCACTACACCCTGGACGCGATGGTTGGCCTGGTGACCGGAGCCGGGGGCCTCGCGGCCGCTCGCGCGCTCTGGCACAGGTGCCGGAGCGGCGCGGCGGCCCATGACGAGGCGCTCTCCGCTGATAGGACCCTATAGGATCGAGCCGATATGCCTTCCGAGCCTCCGCGGGTCCCCCCTTCTCGGCCGAGTGCGTCCGGCAGTGCCCGGGCCGAGCGGCTCGTGGCGGCCGGCGTGCTGGTCGGCCTCGCGGCGGGTGCGCTCGCCTGGTTCCTGGGGCGGAGCGGTCTCGCCGACCTGGCCTGGGCCTTGACTACGGGGGTGGCCCTGCTGCCCCTGGCGTGGGCAGCGGGCAGGGAGCTCTTCAGGGGGAGGATCGGGGTCGACGCCATCGCGCTTCTGGCCATGGCGGGGGCCCTCCTGCTCGGCGAGTACCTGGCGGGGGCGGTGATCGCCCTGATGCTCTCGGGCGGAGCGTGGCTCGAGTCCCTCGCCGACCGCTGGGCCCGGCGGGAGCTGGCCCTGCTCGTGGAGCGCCAGCCCCGGAGCGTGGAGCGCTACGAGGGGGAGACGCTGGTCACGCGGCCGTTGGACCAGGTCGAGCCGGGCGACACCTTCCTGGTGCGCCCGGGCGAGGTGATACCTCTGGACGGGATGGTGGAGGGGGAGCGGGCGGTCCTGGACACCTCGGCTCTGACCGGCGAGGCGCGGCCGGTGGTCCTCGAGCCGGGGGAGAAGGTCGCCTCCGGCACGGTCAACGCCGGGGGCCCCATGCGGATCCGGGCCACCGCCACCGCGGCGGCATCGACCTATGCCGGCATCGTGCGGCTGGTCGAGGAGGCTCAGGCCACGCGGGCTCCCATGGTCCGCCTGGCGGATCGCTACGCGGCCGTCTTCCTGCCGGTGACCTTGGCCGTGGCCGGCGGGGCGTGGGCGCTGACGGGCGATCCGGTCCGAGCGCTGGCCGTCCTGGTGGTGGCCACTCCTTGCCCGCTGATCCTGGCCACTCCCATCGCCCTGATGGGGGGAATCTCCCGCGCGGCGAAGCTCGGAGTCGTGGTCAAAGGGGGAGGCGCGCTCGAGACGTTGGCCCGCGCCGGGCAGCTCCTCCTCGACAAGACGGGCACGGTGACTCGCGGGCGGCCGGTGCTCATCGAGAGCCGCCCGTTCGGCTCTCTCGCCCCCGACGAGCTCCTCCGTCTGGCGGCCTCGCTGGACCTGGTCTCGCCCCACGTCCTGGCGGCCGCCATCGTCTCGGCGGCTCGGGAGCGCGGCCTGGAGCTCGCCTTCCCCGAGGACCCGAAAGAGGAGTACGGGTACGGCATCGCCGGGCGGGTGGACGGCCGCGCCGTCCGTCTGGGCCAGGGGGAGTGGATCCGGGGAGACCGCCCCTTTCCTTCCGAGGCCCGGGCCATCCGGCGGCGGAGCATGCTGGAGGGGCTCTCCATGGTCCTGGTAGAGGTGGACGGGGAGATCGCCGGGGCACTCCTTCTCAAGGACCCCCTGCGCCCCGAGGCTCCCCGGACCATCCGTCGTCTGCGCGAGCTCGGCTTCAAGTCGGTGACCCTGCTCACCGGGGATCATCTGGAGCTGGCACGGATCGTGGGCAACGCACTGGGCGTGGACCAGGTGCTGGCCGAGCGCTCGCCGGTGGAGAAGGTCGAGGCGGTGCGCCAGGCCGCCGCCAAGGGCGCCGTGGTCATGGTCGGCGACGGGATCAACGACGCCGCGGCGCTCGCCGTGGCCGACGTGGGGATCGCCATGAGCGCCCGGGGGGCGAGTGTCTCGTCCGAGGCCGCCGACGCGGTGGTGGTGGCCGACCGCTTCGACTGCGTGGCGGACGCGACGCGGGTGGCCCAGCGGTCGCGGCGGATCGCGCTCCAGAGCATCGGCGTGGGGATGGCGCTCTCCGGGGTCGGCATGGGGTTCGCCGCCGCCGGGTACCTTACGCCGGTGCTGGGGGCCCTCGTCCAGGAGGCGATCGACGTGGCGTCGATCCTCAACGCCCTGCGGGCCCTTTGGGGCGGCGGCGGCGAGGTGCGGGAGTCGCCGGCCCTCGCGCGGGTGCGCGCCGAGATCCACGAGGAGCACGAGAAGCTCCGCCCCGAGCTCGAGAGCCTCCGGCGCCTCGCCGACCGCCTCGACACCCTGCCGGGGGAGGAGGCCCGGGCCGGGCTCCACCGCGCCCTCGGCTTCCTCGAGCAGGACATCCTCGCCCACCACCGGGAAGAGGACGAGCGCCTCTATCCCGAGATCACCCGGGTCCTCGGCGACGGCAAGAGCCTGGCGCCCATGGGGCGCACCCACCAAGAGATCGAGCACCTGGTGCGTTACTTCGCCCGCATCCTGGACGAGACCGGGACCGAGGGACCCGACGCCGAGGACCGCCGCGAGCTCCGCCGTCTCCTTTACGGCCTCGCTGCGGTGCTCGAGGTCCACTTCGGCGAGGAGGAGACTCTGGTCGACGTCTACGAGGCGGGCGGCCCGGCCTCGGCCTGAAGACGGCGAGAGGCCGGTGCCCCTCTGTGGTGAGCACCGGGGTCGAGAGAGCGTCCGCGAGCCCTGTCACCCGGGGCTTCGCACGGTGAGCACCGGGCAGGGGGCGTGCTGGACCACCCGGCGGGCGACGCTGCCCAGGAAGACCCGGCCCAGGGCCGAGAGGCCGTGGGTCCCCATGGCGATCAGGTCGGAGCCGAGCTCGGCCGCCCGGCCGACGATCACCTCCGCGGGATCGCCCTCGGCCACCTCGGTCTTCACCGTCACGCCGGCGCCGCCCAGCTCGCGGGCCAGGTCTTCGAGCTCGTTCCCGAAGCTCTGGAAGGCCCGGTCCCGGAAGCTCCCCGACAGGGCGGACAACCCTTCGGCCCGGTGCACCTGGTACTCCGGGGGGAAATGGAAGACGTAAAGGAGGTGGAGGCTGGCCCCCTCCCCGAGGCGGAACACCCGGAGCGCGGCCTCCCGGGCGAGCCGGGCGTCCTCGGAGAAGTCGGTGGGCAGAAGCACCTGGCGCACCGGGCGTGCGGCCGTGCCGTCGGTGGCGTGCACCGCCAGCACCGGCTCTTCGGCCTGGTGGACCACCCGCTCGGCGGTGGAACCGAGCAGGAGGTGGCGGAAGCCGCCGAGGCCGCGGGTGGCCACGACGACGAGATCGGCCTCGAGGTCCTCCGCCGCCCGCCGGATGACCTGGGACGGTTGACCGAAGTCGGCGACGTAGTCGGTGGGCACTCCCGAGGCGGTGAGGTCGTGGGCCCATTCCTCGAGGCGTTCACGGGAGTACTTCGTCACCGCCTCGGTGAGGTCGAACGGCGGCTCCGTGCCCGCGAGCCCCGGCTCGACCGGGTACACGGCGTGGACCAGGTGAAGCCGTGCGCCGTGCGCCCGGGCGACGTCTCGGGCCCACGCCACGCCGCACTCGGCGGCTGTCGAGAAGTCAGTGGCCGCCACCACGTGGCGGAGGGGTTTCGTCCCCAGGCTCGCTCCCGCGTTCATGGCGAATCCTCCGTTCAGTCGGCGGAGCGGGCCGGTCGGCGGCACCGCGCCAGATCAGATTAGACCGGCCTCCACGGCCCCGCGCCATACGCTGCCGGGCGGCGCCGGCCCGCCTTCCCGGGCGGGGGAGCCACCACCCTGGTGAGACGGTGATCCAGGGCACGGTCAGCCGGGACCGCTAGCCTGGACTATTCATGATCCGGCTACTGCGAGGCGCAATTGCACGCGATCTCGGGGCGTGCTCGCTCTTCGCTCCTCAACGTACTTTCGAGTACGCCTGCGTCGCTCATCGCTGCGCTGCCCCGATCTCACGCACACTTGCGGCTCTCGCTACGCCGTCTCGTGAAGAGTCCAGGCTGGTGCCCATCGTGGACAGGGACCTGGGCGACGGGAGGCGGGACACCCACGCCGAGTTGTACTAAGGTCGCCCGGTGCGAATCTACGGCTTCCATCCGGTGCGTGAGGCGCTGCGCGGGCACCCGGGCCAGGTCCGGCGGGTCCTGGTGGCGGGGGGGCGCGGCGGCGGCCGGCGGCGGGAGATCGAGGAGCTGTGCCGGCGCTGCGGTGTCGCCTGCGAGACCGCGCCGCGGGGCCGCCTGGACGAGGTCGCCGCCGGCGGACCCCACAACGGCTTTCTCGCGGAGCTCGAGGCCGACCCCGGGGCAGCGCAGTCGGCGCCCGTGGGCGACCCGAACCTCCTGGTGCTGGTCGAGGACGTGCAGGACCCGCGCAACCTGGGCGCGCTCCTGCGGGTCTGCGAGGGAGCCGGCGTCGGGCGCGTCCTGATCCGCGACCGGGGCTCGGCGCCCCTTTCGCCGGCGGCGGTCAAGGCTTCGGCCGGGGCCGCCGAGTGGCAGCCGGTCGAGCGGATCACCAACTCGGCGGAGAGCCTTCGGCGCCTCAAGGACGAGGGGTTCTGGGTCTACGGTGCCGAGGCCGGCGGCCGGGCGCCTTGGGAGATCGACCTCCGCGGCCCGGTGCTGCTGGTGTTCGGTGGAGAGGAAAAGGGCATGCGGCGACTGACCCGGGAGCTCTGCGACGATCGGATCGGCTTGCCCATGCGCGGCCGGGTCGAATCCCTGAACCTGGCGACGGCGGTGGCGGCCGTCCTCTACGAGGCACTGCGACAGCGTTCCGGGGAATAGGCTCCGGTGTCGGTCCGTTTCACGTCGCGGCCCAGCTCGGGCCTGTCGCCGGGCTTGTCAGGGAGCAGGGAGTCGGCTAGACTTCGCCTTCGCCCCGTGAGGGGTGACGGGGTCGGGCTGCGACCGAGGTCGCCGGGAGACGCGCCGGCATAGCTCAGTCGGTAGAGCGACGGTCTTGTAAACCGTAGGTCCTCGGTTCGAATCCGGGTGCCGGCTCCAGGCTCCGCCCGGGAGTCCCCGATCGAGGTGAATTGACACGCGTGGAGGTGTGGCCGAGCGGTCAATGGCAGCAGACTGTAAATCTGCCGGCGAATGCCTACGGTGGTTCGAATCCATCCACCTCCACCATTCTGCACCAGCGACGCGGGAGTAACTCAGGGGTAGAGTCA
>CAVUBL010000009.1:0-173146 GCA_963739795.1 uncultured Acidobacteriota bacterium
AAGGCGGCCGTGGCGCAGCCATCTTCGCGGGCCGGCTCGGCCCGGTGGACGATGGCCCAGCGCTGGCCCTGTGGTTCCGTGCCTACACATCCATCCTTGAAGTGGTGTAAGCTCACCCCATGAAGCGGCTCCAGGTGATGATCGAAGAGGAGTTGGATTCCGCCCTCGAACGCGAGGCGCAGGCGGAGGGCACCTCCAAGGCAGCTCTGATTCGAGGCTTCGTGCGGGATCGGCTGAAAGCCCTGCCACCGCCCGAGTCGGACCCGATCTGGCAGATGGTGGGCGTGGACGACTATGAGGCCGAGCCCGTCGACGACGTGGTCTACCGGTGATCTTCGTCGACACCTCTTTCTGGATCGCCCTCCGCAACCGCCGCGATCCCCATCACGAGAAGGCCAAGGCGCTGTACCGTCTCCACGCCGATGCGGGCCTGGTCTGCTCGAACCACGTCCGCGGGGAAACCTGGACCTACCTCCGCCGCAAGGCCGGGCACGGGGCGGCGGTGGGCTTCCTGGACATGGTCGATCATTCACCCAGGCTCCGTCTGGTCAGCGTCGAGGCGTCCCAGGAGGCTTCCGCCCTCCGATGGCTCCGACAGCACGACGAGCGGGAGTACTCCTTCGTCGACGCCACGAGCTTTGCTCTCATGCGTGCGCTTCGGGTTCGGAACGCTCTAGCCTTCGACGGAGACTTCACCGCCGCCGGCTTCGTCGAGGTCAGGTTAGCCGCCGGTGGAAGCGCCCGTTGATCCTCAGCGGGAAGAGCAGGTAGCTCTCCACGTCCAAGGGGTGGCGCCGGGCTAGTCCCCAGCGGCACAACCCTCCAGCGTGGACCCCCGTCACCGGGGTGGTTGACAAACAGGACTAAATCAGTCCAGAATGTCTCCGGTGATTGTTGAGATTGAGTCTCAATAGCAACTGGACCACCCGAGACGCCGCCTTCCATGCCCCTCGCCGCCCTAGCCGAGCGCGAGCAGTTCATCCGGTACATCCGGGCCCACGGCATGCGCCTGACCCCGGAGCGCCTGGCCCTGCTCGACGAGATCTACCGCCAGCACGGCCACATCGACGCGGAAGAGATCCTCGCCGGCCTGCGCGACGCCGGCCAGAAAGTCTCCCGCGCCACCGTCTACCGCAACCTCGACCTCCTCGTCGAGATCGGCCTCGTCCAGCGCCAGCGCCTGGGCCGCAACCGCTACCTCTACGAGCACGTCCACATCGGCCAGCGCCACGACCACCTCGCCTGCCGGCGCTGCGGGCGCGTCGTCGAGTTCGTCAGCCCCTCCATCCAGGCCATGCTCGGCGAGATCTGCCGCGCCCACGGCTTCTCCCGCGAAGAGCGCCAGATCCAGATCCTCGGCCTCTGCGAGGCCTGTGCCCAGGCCCTGGCGCAGGAGGCCCAAGAGGCCGAAAAGGCCGAAGACCACGAACCGGCCGCCGAGGCCGCTCCCCTGCGCGCCGCCGCCGGAGGCGTCCATGCCTGAACCTTCAGAGAGGTTCCCATGATCGAGTCCTTGATCGTCACCCTGCGCGAAGGCATCGAGGCCGCCCTGGTGGTGGGCATCATCTACGCCTTCTTGGAGAAGAACGGCCTCCGCAGCCACCTCAAGGCCGTCTGGGCCGGCCTCGTGGCCGCCGTCCTGGCGAGCCTCGCCGGCGCCTGGGCCCTCCACTCCGTGGCGATCAACGAGGAAATCTTCGAGGGCCTCCTCTACTTGACTTCCGCCGCCATGGTCACCTCCATGGTCATCTGGATGTGGCGCCACGCCAAGGACGTCTCCCGCGAGATGAAGGGGACCCTGGCGAAGATCGTCGACCGTGGCAACTCGCCCGCCGTCTTCGCCGGCCTCTTCCTCTTCACCTTCCTCATGGTCTTCCGGGAAGGGATCGAGACCGCCCTCTTTCTGGCCGCCGTCTCCTTCACCACGAGCGGCCTCGTCACGCTGCTGGGCTCCCTCGCCGGCCTGGCTCTCGCCGTCTGGTTCGGGGTGCTCTTCATCCGCGGGAGCGTCCGCCTCGACCTTTCCCGCTTCTTCAAGGTCACCGGCGCGGCCCTCCTGATCTTCGTGGTCCAGCTCCTCCTGGGCAGCTACCACGAGCTCTCCGAGGGCGGCTGGCTGCCGGCCAACCCGACCACCATGGGGACGATCGGTCCGCTGGTGCGCAACGAGTTCTTCTTCATCGTCGCCGTGCTCGCCCTGCCCCTGCTCGCTCTGGCGTTTCCCGGGGGACAGGCGCCGGCCGGCGGAGGCCGTCGCGGCGGCCACCGACCTCAATCCCGCCCAGCGCCGCCTGGCCAAGCTCCAGGCCCGCCGCCAAGGCCGCGTGCGGGCCCTCGCCGGCGGCGTGGGCATCGCCATCGTGGCCCTGCTCGGCCTCGGATTCACCTACACCAAGGCGACCTCCGACCCGACGCCGGTCGAGCCGCTGGCGGTCCGCCCCGACGGCACGGTCCAGGTGGCCCTCTCCGCCCTCGGCGAGGACACCCTCCACCGCTACGGCGTCACCCTCGCCGACGGCCACCGGGCGCGCTTCATCGCCATGCAGCTCGGCTCGGGCAAGATCGTCGTCGGCCTCGACGCCTGCGTGCTGTGCGGCGCCAAGGGGTACGGCCAGCGGGGCCACGACGTCTTCTGCCTGCACTGCGCGTCGATCATCTACCCGCCGTCCATCGGCCAAGGGGGCGGCTGCAACCCGATCCCGCTGAAGTTCCTGGTCGAGGATTCTCAGCTCGTGGTCCGGGTCGCGGACCTCGCGCACCACGAGAAGATCTTCGGCTAGCCACCGGTCCCCGACTTCGATCTCGCCGACCCCGCTCCCGATCCGACGCTCCCCGCGCCCTTCTCCGTCATGTTCGCCCGCCTCCTCCTCGAGTCCTTCCGCCGCGGACGGCGGGCCAAGCTCCTGGCCCTGGGGGCCGTGGCCCTCGGCACGCTGGCGGCCACCGCCCTCGGCGTGCTGGTCCTCGACTCGGGCGACCGCTTCGCCCGCGCCCTGGCCACCTACGGCGCCAATGTCCGGGTGGTTCCCGCCGCCGGCGACACCCTGCCGGCCGCGGAGCTCGCCAAGCTCGACGAGAGCTTCTGGCGCAACAACCTGGTGGCGATCGCGCCCCTCTACGAGATCCGCGTCCGGTACCGATCGGAGGCCAACCGGCCCGCCTCGGCCCCGACTTTCGCCTCCAGCCCCGCCGAGGCTCCCACCGGCGTCGTGGCCCCGGTCGTCGGCACCTGGTTCGGCCACCGCCTGGGCCACTGGCAGGCCACCGGCCTGCCCGCCACCCGCCCCAGTCTCCCCGTGACCGGTCGCTGGCCCGCCGAGGGCGGCCCTCCCGAGATCGCCCTCGGCCGGCGACTCGCCGGGCGCCTGGGCGTGACGGTGGGGGAGCGGGTGCGCCTGGAGCTCGGCGCTGCGAGCCGGGCCGCCACCGTGGTCGGCGTGGTGGGCGGCGGCGGCGAGGAGGAGGACTCCGGGGTAGCTCCCCTCGGCCTGGTCCAGGCCCTCGCCGGCCACCCCGGGCGGATCACCTCGGCCGAGCTTTTCGCCCTGACCGTCCCCGAGCCCGCCTTTCAGCGCAAGGACCCGAAGGCCATGAGCCCGGCCGAGTACGACGCCTGGTACTGCACCGCCTATCCCTCCGCCGTCGCCCGATCGGTGAGCGAGACGCTCCCCTCGGGCCGGGCCGAGGTCGTCCGCCAGGCGGCCGGCGCCGCGGGCGCGGTGCTCCTCAAGCTGCGGGTGGTCCTCCTGGCCCTGGGCGGCATCGCCCTGCTCGGCGCCTTCCTGGGGGTCGCTTCCACCATGACCGCCACCGTCCAGGGGCGGATGAAGGAGCTGGCTCTGCTCGCGGCCTTGGGCTCGGAGCGGCGCTGGATCGTGCGCTTCTTCCTGACCGAGGCCAGCCTGATCGGGGTCGCCGGAGGCCTGGCCGGCGGGTTGGGAGGGCTGGTGGCGGGCCGCCTGCTAGCCCGGGGGCTGTTCGACCTGGGGACGGCGTGGAACCCGGCGCTCCTGCCCTTCGCCGTCCTCTTAGGGCTGGCCGTGGCGGTGGCGGGGACGCTCAAGCCCCTCTCCGGCGTGCTCCGGAACCCTCCGGCCCTGATCCTGGGTGGCGGCATGGGCGGCAGGCGCGGGGGCCTCGGGCGGAGCCGGGCGTGATCGCGCGCCTGCTCTTGGGGAGCGCCCGCCGGCGCGCCGGGCATCTCGCCCTGATCGCCGTCGCCGCGACGGTGGCCGCCGCTACGGTCACCGCCGCCGCCGGCCTCGGGTCCAGGCTGGCGTCAGGGATCTCCGCCGGCCTCCACGCCGCCGGCCCCAATCTCCTGGTGCGCCCCCAGGTCGGAGGGCCCGAGAGCCTGCCGGCCGCCGAGGTCGAGGCCGTGCGCTCGGTGCCCGGCGTCGAGGCCGCCGCGGGGGTGGCCGAGGAGGCCGCCGGCGCGCGCCGCCTGGCCTCGGGCGTCGAGCTGACCGCTCCGGGGGCGGGGGATCTGCCGGTGACGGCGGCGACCGCGGGGCTGTTCGAGCTGCACCCGACCTGGGAGCTCACCGGCCGCCGTGCTGTCCCGGACCTGGGCCCGGGCGAGGCCCTGCTCGGAGAGCAGGCGGCCACCAGGGCGGCGCATCCTCCCCCGGCCGCGAGCTCCACGGGCGGCGGCATCGTCCTGCGGACCGTGGGCATCCTCTCCACCGGCGAGGCGCCGGACCGGGGCGCGGTGGTTCGCTTGGCGGACCTGGCGCGGGCCCGGGGCGGGGCGCCGGAGGTGGAGCGGATCGAGGTGCGAGCGGAGCCGCGGCGGCTCGAGGCGACGGCCCGCGCCATCGAGGCGCGCATCCCTGGGGTCGAGGCCCGGCCCCTGGCTCGGGTCACCGCCACCGAGGCCCGGGTCGGTCGCAACCTCCAGCTCCTCATGGCCGGGGTCGGGGCCATCTGCCTGCTCCTCGCCCTGGTGACCGTGGGCTCGGCCACCCTGGCCCTCCTCGAGGAGCGGCGCCGGGAGATGGCCCTGTTCCTGGCCCTCGGCTACACCGGGCGTTGGGTCCAGGGGCTGGTGAGCGCCGAGCTCGGCCTGGTGGGGCTCGCCTCGGTGGTCGCCGGCGGCCTCCTGGGCGAGGCCGCCGCCGCGCTCCTCGCCCGGGTGCTCCTGGGCGGCGCCGTGACTTACGGCGTGAGCGCCGCGGGCCTCGGCGCCGGGTGCGCGGCGGTCGCCCTGGTGATCGTGGCGGCGGCGGCGCTGGTCCGGCGGCGGGTCGAGCATCTGGACGCGGCGGTGGTGCTGCAAGGGAATTGAAAAGGCACTTGAAACGGAAGGAAGCGCGATGCCCATTCAGGACACGAACCACACAGACAGGCTCGAGGATAGAGGGCGGGGGCGTCCTCTTCCCCCCCTTGGGGTGGGAAGGGGATCGAGGGAATGCGGGGGGCGTCCAGTGGATCCACCGTTCTGGAGAAGGCAGGCTGGTGGGGCAAGTCGGGGAAGGTTGGCGTGGGTGGGGGGAGCTCCGGCACCCGATGCCTATGGCTTCCCGGCGGCATCACCTCTTCGAGGCGGAGTCTCCCTGGGAGAAGAATCGCGATGCCGAGCCTGATCGAGATGGAACACGCGACCCGCCGCCACGGCCAGGTCAAGGCCCTGGACGGTGTTTCCCTGGCGGTCGAGGAGGGGGAGTGGCTGGTGGTCATGGGGCCGTCGGGCTCGGGCAAGACCACCCTGCTCAACCTCCTCGCCGGCCTCGACACGCCGACCTCGGGGGAGGTCCGGGTGGCCGGCACGTGCCTGGCCGGCCTCGCCGGGCGGGAGCTGGCCCGCTTCCGGCGCGAGGCCGTGGGGCTGGTCTTCCAGGAGTTCCACCTCATCCCCTACCTGACGGCTCTCGAGAACGTGATGCTGGCCCAGTACGTCCACAGCCTGACCGATCGGGACGAGGCCCGCGCCGCACTTGATCGGGTCGGGCTGGGCGAGCGCCTCGAGCACCTGCCGAGCCAGCTCTCGGGCGGGGAGAAGCAGCGCCTGTGCGTGGCCCGAGCCCTGATCAACCACCCGCGGGTGATCCTGGCCGACGAGCCCACCGGCAACCTCGACGAGGCCAACGAGCGCCAGGTCCTGGAGATCCTCGCCGACCTCCACGGCCAGGGCTACACCCTGGTCGTCGTCACCCACAACCCCGAGATCGCCGCCCTCGCGGACCGGGTCGTCCAGCTCGAGCACGGCCGCTTGGTGGCCGACAGCGCCCGGGAGGCGGGCTCGGCGCCGTCGTCCATCCAGCTCGTCCAGTGACGACATGCTCGCGCTCCTCGTCTCCGCGCTCCTCGCGGCCGGGATGACGCCGGCCCCGGGCCTCGCGCCGCCGGCTCCTGCCGCGACGGGCCCGGCCACCGTGGAGCGCGAGGTGGTGCTCATGGGGACCCGGGCCGAGGTCCGGATCACCGCCGGCGACCGCCGCGCGGCCCTGGCGGGGAGCGAGGCCGCGGTCCGAGCGCTCGAGGCGGCGGAGCGGCGCCTCTCGACCTGGACCGACGGTGGGGAGCTCGCACGGCTCAACCGGGCTCCGGCGGGGGAGGCCGTCCTCCTGTCGCCCGAGCTCGCGGCCGAGCTGGCGCGGGCCGAGACGTGCTCTCGGGCGACGGACGGGGCCTTCGACCCGGGCGTGGGAGCGCTAGTGGCGGCCTGGGGCCTGCGCAGTGGCGGCCGTCTGCCGAGCGCCGCCGCGATCGCCCGGGCGCGGGCCGCTTCGGCGCCGGGTGGCCTCGAGCTCCGGGCCGACGGCACCGCCGTGCGCACCCGGCCGGATCTGGTGATCGACGAGGGCGGGTTCGGCAAGGGCGCGGGCCTGGACGCCGCCCTCGCCGCAGCCGGGGGAGTGGACGGGGTGGAGGGCGCCGAGCTCGACCTGGGGGGGCAGGTGGGCTTTCTGGGCGGCGGCCGGCGGGAGATCGGCGAGGAGATCGAGATCGCCGACCCGCGCCTCCGGGACCGGCCGGTGGCCACGCTCCGCGTCGACTCGGGATCGGTCGCCACCTCGGGCAACAGCGAGCGGGGCCTGGTGGTCGAGGGCCGCCGGGTGGGGCACCTGCTCGACCCCCGTACGGGCCGTCCGGCGCCGGACTTCGGGAGCTTGACGGTCTGGGCGCCCACCGGCCTCGAGGCCGACTGCCTCTCGACCGGGCTCTACGTCCTGGGCCCCAGGGAGGCTCTGGCCTGGGCGGCGGCCCACCGCGGCGTCGAGGTGATCGTCGCGCGTCCGGGCGCCGACGGGATCGTGAAGATCTCCGCTTCGGCCGGTCTCGCCGGCCGCCTTCAGGCGGTCGAAGGAAGGAGCGAGATCGAGCTGAAGGAGGCACCAAGAGACCGGGCAGAGACCGGGCGGGGGGCGTCCCCTTCTCCCTCTCGGGGGTGAGAAGGGGATCGAGGGGTTCCAGGGGGGACCCGATGGATCGAGCGTTCTGGAGTCGCCGTCCGGCCGATCGCAGGCTCGATCGGCGGACGTGGGAGGGGGAGCAGCGGTTCCCGGAGTCGGGGAGGCTGAAGAGGCTTCGTCGTTCGAAGCCGAAGAAACTTTGAATCGGGAGCGGGAGCCGAGGACCGTGGACCGGAGACTGCGGCTTCCCGCCCCCTGCTGGACGTGTGGACACCGCGTTGGCGCGCGGCGGCCACACGAACCATGAGGAGTATATATGTTCCGTTCTTTGAGGTATTTGGCGGGTGCCGGGCTGCTCGCCGCCGCACTGGCGGCGCCGGCCCTGGCTGCGGGCGAGGCCCCTCAGGCGCCCGCGCCGGAGGCGGCTGCTTCCAAGGCTGACGCCGAGACGCAGGTCCAGGAGCTCCGGCGCCAGGTCGAGGAGCTGGAGCGGCGTCTCGACGTTCTGGCCCGCGAGCTCGAGCGCCGGGAGCTGGGGGAGACGGCGGTCCGCGCCGAGTCGGGCGAGCACGGCTACGGTCCCGCGGCGTCGAAGGTGTACCGCACGAGCCAGGGGCTCTCGGTCGGCGGCTACGGCGAGGTCCTCTACCAGGGCTTCGACGGGGCCCGGGACGACGGCTCGGCCGCCGGGGAGCGCGACACCCTGGACCTGGAGCGGGCGGTGGTTTACGTGGGCTACAAGCTCACCGACGACTGGCTCTTCAACTCGGAGATCGAGTACGAGCACGGCGCCGTGGGCGAGGAGCACGAGGGCGAGGTGGGGGTGGAGTTCGCCTACCTCGACTACCTGTGGAAGCCCCAGGCGAGCTTCCGAGCCGGCCTGGTCCTGATGCCCATGGGCTTCCTGAACGAGCTCCACGAGCCCACGGTCTTCCTGGGTGCCCGGCGCCCCGACGTGGAGGACCGGATCATCCCCACGACCTGGCGCGAGAACGGCTTCGGCCTGTTCGGGGAGGCCGGACCCTTTTCCTATCGCACGTACGTCGTCAACGGCTTCGACGGCTCGCGCTTCGGCGCCGAGGGTCTCCACGAGGGCAAGCAGGACGGTTCCCAGGCCGTGGCCGAGGACTTCGCCTGGGTCGGAAGGCTGGACTACAACCCGGTGCCCGGTGCCCTGGTGGGAGCGTCGGCCTATGTCGGCGACTCGGGCCAGGGCCTCCAGGATTCCCGGGGCCGCCGGATCGGTCTGCGCACCACGATCTACGAAGGGCACGCCGAGTGGCGCTGGCGAGGCCTCGAGCTCCGGGCGCTGGGCGTCCGCGCCGACCTCTCCGACGTGGCGCGCCTCGACCGCGCTCTCGGCCTGGTGGGTGACGAGTCGGTGGGGAGCCGCCTCTCCGGCGGCTACCTCCAGGCCGGCTACGACCTGCTCGCCTCCCGGGCGACCCGGCACCAGCTCATCCCGTACGCGCGCTGGGAGACCCTCGACACTCAGGCCTCGGTGCCGGCCGGCTACGCCCGAGACCCGGCCAACCGGGTGCGGAGCCTGACCCTGGGCCTGGCCTTCAAGCCCATCGACCAGGTGGTCTTCAAGGCGGACTACCAGGACTACCGGAACGAGGCGGGAACGGGACTGGATCGGTTCAATGTGGCATTGGGCTACATCTTCTGATCGGATCCCCCCCGCAAGCTCTCGATCCCCTTCCCGCCCTCGCGGGGGGAAGGGGACGCCCCCTCCCGGGGCGGCGAGGGTCTTTCGGTGGGTGGTCGTGCCGGTCGTCGTGTTGCTGGTGACGGCCGGCGCGGCCCGGGGGCGGGTGCTCCTGTCGGTGGGCGAGGCCCTCGAGCTCGCCTTCCCGGGCTGCCGGGTCGATCACCGGACGGTCTACCTGACCGACGACGAGCTCGCCCGTGCCCGCCGCCTCGCCGGGCGGGAGATCCCGAGCGCCCTCGTCCATCCGTACGCCGCCACCTGCGACGGCCGGCCCGGCGGCACCGCCTACTTCGACACCCACCGGGTGCGCACGCTGCCCGAGACCTTGATGGTGGTGGTCGGCCCCGACGGCGCCGTCGCCCGCGTCGAGGTGCTCGCCTTCGAGGAGCCCCCCGACTACCTGCCCCGAGGGGCCTGGTACGAGCAGTTCCTCCATCGCAGGCTCGACCCCGAGCTGGAGCTCAAGCAGGGCATCCGGCCGGTCACCGGCGCCAGCCTCACCGCCCGGGCGACCACCGAGGCGGTGCGGCGGATCCTCGCCGTCGACCGGGTGATCCGGGCGCGGGGGGAGGAGCGCCCATCCGGGGGGGCTCCCCCGTGAACCGCGTCGACCGGATCGAGGCCTGGACGGTCCATCTCTCCACGGTCGCCGTCGGCGGTACCGGCCTGGTCTACGCCTGGATGCGCTACCTGCTCCAGCCGGCCGACCCCTACGCCGTGGTTCACAGCCCGCTGCAGCCGGCGGTCCAGCACCTCCACGTGCTGACGGCGCCGCTGCTGGTCTTCGCCGCGGGGCTCGTCTGGCGAGGGCACGCCTGGCGTCACTGGCGCGCCGGCATCCCCCGGAGGCGCCGCAGCGGGCTCGGAATGCTCCTGGCCCTCACCCCCATGGTCGCCTCCGGCTATCTGCTCCAGACCACCGTCAGCACGGGCTGGCACGCCGCCTGGGTCGGCCTCCACCTGGCCGCCTCGGGGCTCTGGATCGCGGGTTGGGCAGGCCACGGAGCGGCGGCGTCTGTCCGGAGGATTCGTACCTTGTGGTAGCCTGCGCCGCGGAGTCTCCACGACTGCATGCGCTGTCCCCGCTGTTCTCTCGAGAGCCCTCCCGGCTCGGCGACCTGCCCCGAGTGTGGAGCCGAGCTCGGTGCCCCCTGTCCGTCGTGCGGCGCCCCGAGCCCACCCGGCTTCGCCTTCTGCGGCCACTGCGGCGCCTCCCTGAGCGCCGCGCCCCGGGAAGCGGCTCCGCCTCCACCGCCGCTCCCGGAGCCCGCCTCCCGCGCCGAGCGCCGGCAGCTCACGGTCATGTTCTGCGACCTGGTGGGCTCGACCCGTCTTTCCGAGCACCTGGACCCGGAGGAGCTCCGCGAGGTCGTCCACGCCTATCAGTCGGCCTCTGCGGAGGTGATCGAGCGCTTCGACGGCCACGTGGCCCAGTACCTGGGCGACGGGCTCCTGGTCTACTTCGGCTACCCCCGGGCCCATGAGGACGACGCCGAGCGCGCGGTGAGCTCGGGTCTCGGGATCGTCCGGGCCATCGCGGCCCTCAACGAGCGCGCCCAGCAGCGCGGCGGCCCCACCCTGTCGCTGCGCATCGGCATCCACACCGGCCTCACGGTGGTGGGGGAGATCGGCTCCGGAGCGCGCCGCGAGCGCCTCGCCCTCGGCCAGACCCCGAACGTGGCGGCGCGGGTCGAGAGCCTGGCCGAGCCCGACACGGTGATGATCACGGAGGCCACCCACCGCCTCGTGCTCGGGGCCTTCCGTTGCGCCGCCGTGGGCCGCCACGAGCTGCGCGGCGTCTCCGAGCCCATCGAGGTCTTCCGCGTCCTCGGGGAGCGCTCCGCCCACGATCGCCTCGAGGTGACCCGCGGCCGGGGCTCGACGCCGTTCACCGGCCGCGAGGTGGTGCTGGACGAGCTCCTGGCGGCGTGGGACCGGGCCCGTGAGGGCGCGCCCCAGGTCGTCGTCCTGGGTGGGGAGGCGGGTATCGGCAAATCGCGGGTGGCCGAGACCCTCGCGGCGCGCCTCGGCGCGATTCCCCACCGCCGCAAGGAGCTCCACAGCTCTCCCTTCTACCGCAACTCGGCCTTCTACCCCCTGGTCGAAGCCCTGCGCGCCGAGCTGGCCCTGACCGCCCAGATTCCGGGCGGCGAGAAGCTCGACCGGATCGAAGGCCTCCTCGCCGAGGCCGGGTTGCCGGCCGACGGGGAGTCGGTGCCGCTCTGGGCCTCGCTCCTCTCGGTACCCCTCGAAGGCCGCTATCCGGAGCTGCGCATGTCGGCGCCCCAGCGCAAGGCGGCGACCCTGAGGGCGGTGGTGGAATGGCTGGTGCGCCTCGCCGCACGGGAGCCGCTGCTCCTGATGGTCCACGATCTCCACTGGGTCGACCCGTCGACCCTGGAGCTCCTCGACCTCCTGGTGGCCCTCGATCGCCCGGCGAAGATCCTCCTCCTCCTGTCCCATCGTCCGGAGTTCGAGCCGCCCTGGCCCGAGTCCCTCACGCTTCGCCGATTGACCCTGGAGAAGCTCGAGCCGGTGCAGGTGGCGAGCATGATCCGGAGCCTGGCCGGCGGCCAGCGGCTGCCGCTGGAGCTCGTCGATCAGCTCATCTCCCGGACCGACGGCGTGCCGCTGTTCGTCGAGGAGCTGACCAAGACGGTGCTCGAGTCCGACCTGCTGCGCGCCGGGCCTTCGGGCTACGACCTCGCCGAACCTCTGCCCTCCTTCGACATCCCGTCGACCCTCCAGAGCTCGCTCCTGGCGCGCCTGGACCGCCTGACGAGCGCCAAGGAGGTGGCGCAGCTCGGCGCCGTGGTGGGGCGCGAGATCCCCCGCGAGCTGCTCGCCAGGCTCTCGCCCCTGGGGGACGAGGCCCTGGACCGGGAGCTCGACCGCCTGGTAGAGGCGGATCTGCTGGGCCGGCGCCAGGGCGCCGTCGGCGAGGTCCTGGTGTTCCGCCACGCGCTGATCCAGGAGGCGGCCTACAAGTCGCTCCTGCGCGCTGATCGGCAAGTCCAGCATGCGCGCATCGGCGAGATGCTGGAGGAGACCTATGGCGCCGAGGACGGGCCCCGGGCCGAGCTGCTGGCCCACCATTTCACCCTCGGCGCCCGGCCGGCCGAAGCGGTGCGCTTCTGGCACGAGGCGGGCCGCAAGGCCCTCGAGCGCTCGGCCAACGTCGAGGCGGCCCGCCACATCCGCGCCGGCCTGGAGCTGATGGCGGCCCTCGACGACCCCGGGGAGCGCGCGCGCCGCGAGCTCGAGCTCCAGACCGTCCTCGGTTCGGCGCTGATGGCGGTCAAGGGCTACGCCGCCTCCGAGGTGGTGGAGGTCTTCGGCCGGGCTCGCGAGCTGGCGGACCAGGTGGGCGACAACCGGCAGCAGATCGGTGTGTTGATGGGACTGGTCCGGCTCCACGGAGCCCGGGCCGACCTGGTGCGGGCGCGAGCCTACGGCGGCGAGCTGCTCGACCTCGCCGGGCGCAGCGGTGCCGAGGAGTTTGTGCTCGAGGCCCACCGCTTCCTGGGCGCGATCTCTTTCCACATGGGCTCCCTCGAGAGCGCCCGCCAGCACCTCACCGAGGCCCTCGCCCTGTTCGATCCCGTCAAGCACGGCGACCACGCATACCTCTACAACGAGGACACCGAGGTCTTTTGCCTGGACAACCTGGCGTGGGCCCTCTGGCATCTGGGGTACCCCGGCGAGGCTCTGGAGCGCAACCGTGCGGCCCTGCGGCGGGCGCGCGAGCTCGACCACCCCTTCACCCTGGCCCACGCCCTGAGCTTCCGCGCCGTGCTGCTCCAGTTCCACCGGGCGGCCGAGGCGGCCCTCGCGGCGGCGGAGGAGGTGATCTTCACCTCCGAGCACCACGGGTTTCCCCACCGCTTGGCCATGGGCCAGTTCGTCAAGGGGTGGGCGCGCGCCGAGCTGGGGAACCCGGCCGAGGGGATCGCCCTCATGGACGAAGGGCTCGATCGCTGGCGGGCGAGCGGCGCCGAGATCCTCCGGCCCCGGTTCCTGACCTACATGGCCGAGACCTTCCTGGGCGACGGCCAGACCGAGCTGGCCCTGGAGCTCCTGGAGAAGGCCGAGGTCCTGGGCGGGGTGACCGGGGAGCGCTTCCACGAGGCCGACCTCTATCGGATCCGCGGCGAGGCCCTGTGGGAGCTCTCGGGTGAGGCGGCCTGGGACGAGGTGCAATCCAGCCTGGCGGCGGCTCTGGAGGTCGCCCGCTCCCAGGGGGCGAAGCTCCTCGAGCTGCGGACCGCGACCCGTTGGGCGCGCCTTCTCGCCGGGGCGGGTCGGCAGGAAGGGGGCGTGGCGCCGTTGGCGGCGGTGCTCGACGACTTCGGCGCCGGGTTCGACGGCGCCGATTTCCGCGAAGCGCGGAGCCTGATGGAAGAGCTCTCTCCGGCGGGGGGCAAGGGCGCGGCGACGTGAGCCCGGCCGGTCTCGACCCGGTGGGTGAGGCAGAGGGGGCGGAGAGCCTCCTGCTCGTCGCCGCCCGGCTTCTCGACCTTCGGCCCTGGGAGCTCGGCGAGTCCGAGCGCGTGGTGCCGCCGCCGGCCCTGATCGCCCACGCCGGCCGGCTGGCGGAGGAGGCCGGCCCGCTGGCGATGCGGGGGGGGGCGGAAGCCCTCGAGGAGGGGCTTCAGGCGCTCGTGGCGCAGGGCCTCCTGGAAGTTGCCGAAGGCGTCTGCCGCCTGAGCGAGCGCGGCCGGGAAGCCGGCTCCCGAGCTCTCGAGGCGGAGGCGGATCGACGCTTCGAAGAGCTCCTCCTCGCCTGCGAGGCCAGCGCGGCGTACGGCCGTCTCTGCCGGCGCGTCCACGGCCTCGATCTCCGTCAGCTCGACGTCCTGGACGCAGAGCAGCTCGACCACCTGGTGGCGAGCCTCGCTTCGGCGGCGGCGGGGGCCCCCTACCGCGTCTTGGACCTCGGCTGCGGAGCCGGCCGGCTGACCGAGCATCTCGCCGCGGCGACGGGCGCCGAGGTGCTGGGGATCGACCGCTGCGCGGGGGCGATCCGCCGCGCTCGGGAGCGGAACCGGGACCGGGAGAGGGAGTCCTCGGGCGCCGGCGGCCGGGCCTCCTTCCGGGAGGGCGATCTGCGGGACCTCTCCGGGCTGGTTGCGGAGGCCGGCCGCGGCTGGGACGCGGCGGTCGCCATCGACACCCTGTACTTCCTCGACGACCTGGACGCCGCCGTCGGCTGGATCGCCCGTCTGCTTGCGCCCGGCGGCCGGGCGGCGATCTTCGCCAGCGAGCTCTTGCCCGAGGGAGCGGGAATGGGGAACGAGGCCCCGGAAGAGGTCGCCCGGTGCACGCGGATCGCCCGGGCCCTCGATCGTCACGGCTTCACCTTCCAGGTCCGGGACTTCAGCGCCGCCGAGCACGCCCTCTGGCGTCGCCAGCGCGAGGCCGCCCTGGCCCTGCGGGGGGCCTTCGAGGCCGAGGGCCGCCTCGAGCTCTGGCGACTCCGCCTGGCGGAGGCGGAACGGACGCTGGAGTGGGTCGAGGCGGGGCGCGTCCGCCGGTACTTCTACCTAGGAGTCCGCGCACCAGAAACGCGCAGAGTCCTGGCGGTGAGGGCTTCCTGAGGCGTCTCTCCGAGGCTCGGAGGCGGGCAGACTACGGCCAGGTCGCAGGCCAGGAGGGCGGCCTTGGCCCGCGGGTAGTCGTTGATCGGGCGGGCGAGGCGCTCGGCCGGGGCCAGGCGCTCGATCACCTCCCAGAGACCCGGGGCGAAGCCCGAGGCGGGGAAGAGGTCGCGGCGCGCCGCCTCGGCGATGGCCTCCCCCGGGCTGCACCGCCAGAGGCCGGCGGCCACCTCCGAGAGGGCCCGGGGAGAGGTCGGCCGCTCGCCCCGCCAGCGCTCGTAGCAGCGATGGACCTCGGCCGCGGCCGAGGCCGCAGCGAGGCCGGCGTCGACCAGGGGCGAGGCGGCGAACGCCCGGGCGAAGCTCCAGGCCGGCACCAGGCTGCGTTGCGCCGCCAGAAGACCGAGGAGGCCCTCGGCGGCAACACTCCCATCGGCCCCATCGGCTCCATCCGCCGAGTCGGCCTGCTGGGCCCGATCGAGGCCCATCCGCGCCGCCAGGGAGGCGAGGGCCGGCGTCGCGCCACCGTGGTGCCGGACGGCCGCCTCCGCCAGGGCGCGGGTCCGCGCCTCCGCCCCGAGCTCGCGTGCCGGGAGCACCGCCCCGTCCGCGGCCTCTCCGCGCGGAGTCTCCGGGATCTCGCCGGCGGCATCGAGGCCGGTGTACACCGCCTCCGAGGCGAGGAGGAAGCGCAGGCGGAGCCGACGGACCAGCTCGGGCGCACCGGGGTGGAGGGCCTGGACGGCCTGCCAGGCCTCGAAGAGGGTTGGCGGCTCGGGTGCCTCCGGCCCCTCGGACGAGACCCGCGGACCCGGAGGGCGCAGGTAGGACTCCTTGAAAAAGGCCGAGAACTCCGTGTCGACGTTCACGATCGGCCGGCGGTCGACCGCCCCGTCAGCGTCCGGCCCTCCTCCGAGCCGCCGGGCTTGGCGGAGGGCCGCGACGGCGTCGCCCCGCTTGAGGCCGGGGCTCTCGAGGAGGCGGGCGAGGCGGCTCGCCCCGTCCTCCGGCAGGACCTCGCGGGCGAGGGTCTCGATCCGCCCAGCAGAGCGCCGGTCGAAGGAGAGGGCCTTGACCCTGGAGAGCAGCATCGCCGCCGCCGCCGGCGTCACACTCCCTCCGGCTTCGAGGCGTGCCACGGCGGAACGCACCTCCACGAGAGCGACGGTCAGCGGTCGGTACCCCAGGTCGGCCGGGGCGTGGAGCACGGCGACCTCGTCGTCGCCGTCCAGCACTCCGTCGCGGAACCACTCGAAGACCCGGCCGACGCCCTCCATCCCGAACGCTTCCAGCTCGGCGGCGCGGAGCGCTCCCAGGCTGGCGGCGCCGATCACGTGCACCCCGGAGTCGAGGGCGTAGAGCAGCTCCTTGTGGGTGATCGTGGGGACGGTGAAGTAGATGCCGTCCAGGAGCACCAGGACGTCGGGGGCCTCGGCGACGGCGGCGAGCACGTCGCCGCGCTCGCCCGGCGGCCGCAGCTCGATCCCGGCGAGGTGCTCCGCCCGCACCGCCGGCTCGAGGCCGTAGAGGGAGGGGCCGGCGAAGGCGATCACCCGAGGCGCCCGGCTGTCTTTGAGCTTAGCCCTGCCCATACCCCATGACTCGAGCTGGGCAAGCCTCGCGCAGAGCCGCAGAGTCGCAGAGGCGCGGCTCAGTCGGGAAGGTCATCGACGAGACAGGTGATGCCATCCTTGATCCGGCTTGTGCCGAAGCTTCTCTAATGATGGCGCACCTCCCGCAGACCCGGGGCGAAGGCGCGTACCACCGAGAGGCCGGGGAGCTCGGGGCGTCCCACGTCCACCCAGAACGGCTCGTGCCCGGTGCGCTCGAGGTGATCGACCACGACCTCGAGGTCGCGGGCGACGCTGTCAGTGGCCAGGTCGGCGACGGTGTCGAAGGGACCGCCCGCGGTGGGGGGGCGGTAGCCCCCGTAGGCGCGGTGGTACTCGCCCTCCCGGCCGAGGCGGGGCAGGTCGTCGCGGGCGCCCGAGACGTAGGCGAGGCGCGACTGGGCCGCCTCGGTCAGGGCGCGCGACAGGGCGACGGCGGGGGAGGGGTGGGTACCGGCGCCGAGCCAGACGTTGGGCAGGTCGGCGGCCACCAGCTCGACCACGAAGCTGGCCACGTTCACCTCCCAGGTGATGTCGTAAAGGGCCACCTTCATGTCAGTGGCGGCGATGGCCTCGAGGGCGTGCCGGCAAGCGGAATCGTCCACCGAGGCCGGATCCACGGGCCGGCGCCCCTCGGGCTCGCGGCGCGCGTGGTGGAGGGCGTGGCGCTCGATGAGCTCGCACAGGGCGTGGAGCTGGGCTTCCTCCAGGCAGTTGCCCGACGCCAAGCCGTTCGAAGTGGCGTAGAACATCCGGGGCCGGAGCACCTCCGGGGCGGTGAAGTCGACCTCCAGGAGCTGGCGGGGGAGCCAGGCGCGGCGGCCGGAGACGAGAGAGGTCGCCGGGAGCCAGGGGATCGGCGCCGCGTCCAGGACGACCGCCCCTTCGACCCAGGGGAGCGCCGCCACCGGAACCGGGTTGCCGAAGTCCATCTGCCGCAGGGTCGCCGTGGCCTGGGGCAGGGCGCTCAGATCCTCGGCGCACCACAGCTCGAAGGCTTCCATAACGGCGCTCACCCGGGCCGCCTCCCGGGTCGCCCCTTTGCCCTGGGAGACCGAGAGGTTGCGGCTGGCGGGCCGGATGGCCTGGAAGACCGGGATCCCGATGCGGTCGAGGGCGGTGACCTCGGCGACCCGGGTGATGCCGGCCCTCCCGAGGAGGGGGCCGACCGCCCTCCAGGTCTCTTCCGGGGGGCGGATCCGATGGGTGCCCAGGCGGAAGCGCTTGAGGACGTCAGGTCCTCTGATCGCGGCGGGATCGGCTGCTAGCGTGCCTCCCCCTTGTCCTTCGTGGTCACGGCGGCCACGCGCCAGCCCTCTTTGAGCTTCACCAGGATCGCCGCGCAGTTGTCCACCTTCTGCTTGCTGTTCTTGAACTCTTCGGACACGCGGTAGATGGCGGCGGCGCGAATGTCGCCGATGAAGACGATCTGCAGGTTCGCGATCTCGAGCTTGCGGGGCTTGAAGGGCGGGAACGCTTTCAGGGTGTCGATGAACGCCTTGCGATTGAAGAACGTCTCGAGCCCGTCTTCCTGCACCGTACCCACCATGGACTCGCCGATCGCCACGTAGGGGTTGGTGGCGTAGCTCTTCCACTCCCGGAGGAACTCGTCCGGGTGCAGGCCCTCGAACTTCTCGATCACCTCGGTGATGGCCTGGCGGTCCTCTTCCCCGACCGGTCCCGCATCGGCCCCTCCGTCCATGTCGACGAGGGAGTGGGTCCCGGCGGCGGCGATGCCCACCATCTGGCTCATCCTCTGGGGCCGGGAAGCTCCGCTGCTGGATGCCAGCCCGAGGCCCTCGGCCTGCGCCTCGAAGTCCTGCTGCATCCGGTTGCGTTTCGACGGACCGTCTGGCGTTTCTAGATCACTCACGACGTGCACCCTTTCTGTAGACGACCAAGAAACCGGCGAGCCGCCCCGGGGACGGCCACCGTCGATCACTCAAGCAACTTCCGGAACGACTATTCTAGCACAGGCGCGTGAGGCTCACGGACCCTCGGTGAGGGTCATTTCAGCGAACCGAGGGATGCCCAGGGGGGAGGGCCGGAAGCTCTGGAGCCTCGGCGAGTACGCGTAGATGGTGGGGCCGTACATGAGCGGGAGCAGCGGCATCTCGTCGCGCATGAGCTCTAGAATCCGCTCCTTGTTCGCCTCGCTGGGCTGCTCGCGGAAGCGCCGCAGGGCCTCGCCGACCTCGGCGTTCGCCCACCGGGCGAGGTTGCCGTCGAAGACGATCCGCCGGCTCGGGCTGGGGATCGACTCGGGCGACAGGATCGCCTCCAGGAAGTCGGCCGGGTCGCTCGTGTCCGCCACCCAGCCGGAGAGGGCGAGGTCGTAGTGCCCGCTGGCTGCCTCTTCGAAATAGCGTTCCATGCTCTCGGCCTGGTGGACGGCGACCTCGATGTCGAGGGTGGCGAGGCATCGGGCGATGTGGTCGGCCACCGCCTGGGGCTGAGGCAGGTAGGGCCGTGGGCCGAAGATCAGGAGCAGCGACAGGCGGGTGGGCCTCGCGTCGCCGGCTTCCGAGAGGAGGGCCAGTGCGCGCTTCGGATCGGGAACGACGCCGTCGCGCCAGGTGCCCATCATGGGCGGCAGGAGGCCCGTCGCGGTGAACGCCATGGGGTTGTGGTAGGAGATCCGGGCGACCTCGGAGCGATCGAGGGCGAAGGCCAGGGCCCGGCGCACGCGGGCGTCCGAGAGGCCCGGGCGCTCGGTGTTGAAGTAGAGGATCGCCGTGCCGCTGCCCGGCTCGAGCCACTTGCGGACGCCCCGGAGCTGGGCGAGGTCCTCGCGCGCGAGGACGTTGGTGAACTGGACGTCACCGGCGTCGATGGCTTCGAGCAGGGCGGTGGGCCGTCCGTCGTCGTCGGGGGGATAGGCGACGAACAGGATCTCGCCGATGGCGGTCGGGTTCCGGTAGTGGGGGTTGCGCTCGAGCCGGATGTGCTCGGGGCTCGAGTCGGCGGCGAGCCGGTAGGCGCCGGTGCCCAGCGTCTCGCCTCCGCGCCGCAGCCCGACCTGGCAGTACTGGTGAGTGAGGGTCAGGTCAAAGCGGGCCGCCGGCCGCTCGAGGCGGAAGATCACGCGGTCGTCCCGGGCCTCGATCGCGGCCTGCTCGGTCAGGCGGCCGGCGCCGGAGAGGATCTCGGCGAGGAGCTCGGCGGTCAGGGGGGTGCCGTCGGAGAAGCGGACGCCTTCGCGCACGGGGGCCGAGAGCGTCCGGCCGGCGACGGCTCCGGGCTCCCGGCGCAGGGCCTCGGCGAAGAGCACGGGCCGGGCCGCCTGGTCGATCTTCTCCGGGGGGGCGAAGGGGGTCTCGAAGATCTGCTCGAGGACGGTGGCGCTCACGAAGTCCCGGCCGCCGTGGGGGTCGAGCTTGTGCACCGGGGCGAGGAGCCCCACGCGGAGGGTCTGGGTGGAATCGGGCTCGGTGGTTCCTTCGGGCATGGGGCGGAGCTCCTGTCGGCGGTGGGATCGCGAAGGACCCGCGCCGGCGACCTGGCGGGTGCGCAGCTCCCTCGTCGCCTACTCATAGGGATCGAAGAATCGTCGAAAGAAGTATACCCCGCCCCGGCGGGTGTGCCGGTCCGCGGCCGGCGGTGGTAGCTTCGGCTCATGGGGGCGGCGGCGAGTCCCGCTCAGGCGGCGGACATCCTCCTCAGAAGCTTCGAGGACTACCATCAGCGCTATCGCGGGGTCACCCGCCGCGCCCGCGAGCGCTTCGAGCGGCGCGAGTGGGAAGGCATCCACCGCGACACCGTCGAGCGCCTGGAGCTCTACGAGCGATCAGTGGCCGAGACGGTCTCCTCGTTGCGGGCTCGGATGGGGGAGGGGGTGGCCACGCCCCAGCACTTCGGCCCCATCAAGGCGGCGTTCACCGACGCGATCCTGGGGCGTGACGACTTCGAGCTCGCCCAGACCTTCTTCAACTCGGTCAGCCGGCGCCTGCTGCCCCACCGCGGCCTCGAAGCGCGGATCGACTACCTCTCCCGTGATTTTCCCGTGCCCTACAAGGGGTGGGAGATGGCGAGCGCCCGCATGTACGGCGTCCACCGGGTCGACGCCGCCCTGGTCCGCAAGGTGCTGCGCGACGCGGGTCTGCGGGCCCCCTTCGTGGACCTCGACGGTGACGTGGCGGCGGTCGTCGGGCGCCTCGAATCGGCCGTCACCGGCGCCTTCGGCGGGCCCGAGATCGAGGCGTTCGACGTGCTGCGGCCCCTGTTCATCCGCAACAAGGCGGCCTACCTGGTGGGGCGCGCGCGGCGCGGCCCGGAGGCGGTGCCCGTGGTGCTCGTCCTGCTCCACGACCCGGGCGGCCTGCGGATCGACGCGGTGCTCACCACCGAGGACCAGGTGAGTGTGCTGTTCAGCTTCGCCCGCTGGTACTTCCATGCGGAGGTGGAGAGCCCGCGGGAGGTGATCGGGTTCCTGCACTCGATCCTGCCCAGGAAGCGCATCGCCGAGCTCTACATCTCCCTCGGCTACCACAAGCACGGCAAGAGCGAGTTCTACAGCGACCTGGCCGGCGTGATCGCCGAGACCGACGAGCGCTTCGAGCGGGCGCCGGGCGAGCCCGGGCTGGTGATGTCGGTGTTCACCCTGCCCAGCTACGAGTTCGTGTTCAAGGTGATCAAGGACGCTTTCCCGGCGTCGAAGAAGACCACCCGGGGGCAGGTGCGGGACAAGTACCGCCAGGTCCTGCACCACGACCGGGTGGGTCGGCTGGTGGACTTCCAGGAGTTCGACCACCTGCTCTTTCCCCGCGAGCGCTTCTCCCCCGGGCTCCTCGCCGAGCTCTCCGAGGTGGCGGCGAAGAACGTCAGCGTGGAGGCGGCCGGCGTCGAGGTCCGCCACACGTACGTCGGCCGGCGGGTGCGCCCCCTCGACCTCTTCCTCCGCGAGGCGCCCGCCGAGGAGTGCGAGGCGGCGGTGATCGACTGGGGGGAGACGATCAAGGACCTGGCCGCCGCCGACATCTTCCCGGGCGACCTGATGCTCAAGAACTTCGGGGTGACCCGCCACGGCCGAGTGGTGTGCTACGACTACGACGAGCTGGTGGCGGTGACCGAGTGCCGCTTCCGCCGCATGCCACCGGACCGGGACGCCTACGACGAGATGGCGGCCGAGCCCTGGTTCTCGGTGGGGGACCAAGACGTCTTCCCGGCCGAGTTCGAGCGCTTCTTGGAGGTCAAGGGGCACCTCAAGGAGGTCTTCCTCGAGCACCACGCCGACCTCCTGGACGTGGACTTCTGGCACTCCCGGCAGGAGCTCAACCGGCAGGGAGAGGTGATCGACTTCTTCCCGTACCCGGAGAGCGAGCGCCTGAATCGGACCACCCCCCTCACCCTCGATCCCTCTCCCACCCTCGAGGTGGGCGAGGGACGCCCCCGCCCCTGACCCGCTTGGCATGCAAGCGGCCTGGTGACGCGCCGCTACAGTGGGTGATTCGGCAGCAGGCGCCCGGGCGGCAGGTCGGCGCATTCGCGTAGCGCCGCCTCCACGTACTTGGGCACCACCGCGCCGCGCCACTGGGCCTGAAAATCGGTGTTGTCCATGGGGGTGGCGTTGCGGCGGGCGAGGGGCGCGGCCGCGGCGATGGTCTCGGCGGTGAGGGGCTTGCCGACGAGGGCCGCGGCGGCCTTCTCCGCGGCGACCGGTCGCGAGGCGACGGCGCCCAGGAAGATCCGGGCGTCCTCCACCGTGCCGTCGGGGGCGGTCCGGACGGCGGCGCCCACCGAGAGGACGGCGAAGTCGATGGAGCCGCGCCGCCGGAGCTTCCAGAACGCGCTCCGGACCCGCTCGCGGGCCGCCTCGGCGGGCACGAGCACCTCGGCCACCACCTCGTCCGGCCGCTTGGCCAGGTAGTCGATCCCGTCGTCGCGGTAGAGGTCCTCCACCGGCACGGCGCGCTCACCGGCGGCCGAGACCAGGCGCACGCGAGCGCCCAGGGCGGCGAGCATGGGGGCCGAGTCGCTCGCCGAGTGGGCCCAGCAGCGGGGCGAGCTGGTGGCGACCCAGCAGATCTCCCCCGCCTCCTTCTTGCAGAAGTCGATGGAGCGCCGCCACTCCTCGGTCTGGTTGTAGTAAGTGCATCGCGTGTCGACGCACAAGTTCCCGCCGAGGGTCCCCATGTTGCGCAGGGGGGGCGAGGAGATGGACTCCACCGCCCGGGCGAGGGCGGGGTAGCGCTCGCGGACCACCGGGTGCCCGGCGACCTCGGAGAGGGTGGTGGTCGCCCCGATCCGCACCTCGCCCTTCTCGATGACGCCCCGGACACCGTGGAGGTCCGCCGCCGTGCGTAGCCCCACGACCACCTCGGCGTGCTGGTGGCGGCGCTTCATGTTGGGCCACAGGTCCGTGCCCCCGGCCACCAGCCGGGCGCGCCCCTCGGCGGCGCCCTCGGCCGCCAGGATCGAGGCGGCTTCGGTGAGCGAGGAGGCGGGGAGGAAGGCGAAGCGGGGCAGGCGGAGCATGGGGAGGGCGAGTGTAGCTCAGTCGGTGGTCAGGGCCTCGGCGGCCTTCTTCTTGAGGGCTTCCTCGCGCTCCATCATCGTCCCGGAGGCCGCTCGGAGGCCGCCGCGGAGGCGCTCCTTGAAGTCGTTGATCGCCCGGCCGTCGCCGCCCTCTTCCGGGGTGGGCACCACGAGGGTCTCGCCGAAGTCGACCTCGGGGAAGTGGTCGGGGCCGAATCGGGCCTCCTCGCCCTTGGCCTTCGCGGCGAGCGCCTTGGCGATCATGTGGGGATGGATCGGCACCTGGTCGATCCGCACGCCCACGGCGTCGAAGATCGAGTTCGCCACCGCCGGCATGATGGGCAGGAGCGGCCCCTGGCCCACTTCCTTGGCGCCGAAGGGCCCCTCCGGGTCCGGATCCTCGATGATGTAGGTGGTGATCTCGGGCATCTCGAGGAAGGTCGGGCTCTTGTACTCGAGGAGCGAGGGCTCCCGGTGGACCAGGGCCCCGGACAGGTGCTTGGGCAGGCGCCGGAACGCCTGCTCCTCCATGAGGGCCTCGCCCAGCCCCATGTAGACGCCTCCCTCGATCTGCCCCATGACCAGGACCGGGTTGATGGCGCGCCCCACGTCGTGGGCGATCCAGACATGCTCGACGCGGAAGAGGCCGGTCTCCGGATCGACCACCGTCTCGACGACGGCGGCGGAGTAGGAGTAGGCCGGCGAGGGACCGACGCCGGCGCCCCGGTAGCGGCCCGGCGAGCGGGGCGGGATGTAGGAGCCGGTGGTCGCCAGGGTGCCGTGGACCGCCTCGGCGATGACCACCGCCTCCTGGAAGGAGAGGCCCTTCTCCGGGTCCTCGGCGTCGAACACCCGGCCCTCGGCGAAGACCAGGCGGCCGGCCGGGATCTCCAGGTGATCCGCCACCGCGCCGGCGATGAGCGTGCGCGCCCGCTCGGCGGCCTGGAGGGCGGCGTTGCCCACCATCAGCGTCACGCGCGAGGAGTAGCTCCCCAGGTCGACGGGCGTCAGGTCGGTGTCCGCCACGCATAGCCGGATGTCGTCGAGGCCCACGCCCAGGATTTCGGCGACCACCGCGGCCAGGACCGAGTCCGAGCCCTGTCCGATCTCGGCCTCGCCGCAGAAGACGGCCACCCCGCCCGAGCGGTCGAGCTTGATCATCACGCCGGACTGGGGCATGTGGTTCCAGTAGATGGGGAGCCCCGCGCCGCAAAGGTAAGAGCCGCAGGCGAGACCGAGCCCCCGACCCTCGGGCAGCTTGCCGTAGCGCTCGCGCCAGCCGGAGCCTTCGACCACCGCCTCGATGCAGGGGCCAAGGCCCATGGAGCCGATCTTGAGCCAGTTGGCGGTCACCGAGTCGGGCGGCGCCAGGTTCCGGAGGCGCAGGTCCGCCGGGTCGATCCCCAGCCGGTGGGCCGCCTTGTCGAGGTGGACCTCGAAGGCGAAACGGGGCTGCGGCGTGCCGTGGCCCCGCTTCGGGCCGCACGGCGGCTTGTTGGTGAACGCCCGAAGGCCGTCGAAGCGGTAGGCCGGGAGGCGGTAGGTCACGGTCTGGAGGGCGCCGGTGTAGTAGGTGGAGGCCACGCCGTAGGAGCCGTAGGCGCCGCCGTCGAGGGCGGTTTCCAGGTGCTGGGCGGTCATCGAGCCGTCGCGGCGGAAACCGGTCTTGACGTGCATGAGCACCGGGTGGCGCCCGCGGTGGCAGTAGAAGACCTCCTCGCGGGTCAGGGTCACCTTCACCGGCCGGCCGAGCTTCAGGGCCATGGCGGCCGCCGCGATCTCGTGGTTGAAGGGGTCGCTCTTGCCACCGAAGCCGCCCCCCACCGGCGCCGCCACCACTCGCACCCGGGAGGCGGGGAGCTCGAGCACCTTGGCCAGGGCCCGGTGCAGGTAGTGGGGCGTCTGGGTCGAGGAGTAGACGGTGATGCGCCCCTCGCCCTCGGGGGTGGCGACGGTGGCGTGCTGCTCCATGGGCAGGTGGGTGTTGCCCTCGTAGAAGCAGGTGTCCTCCAGGACCATGTCGGCCTCGGCGAGCCCAGCTTCCACCTCTCCGAAGCGCATGGAGACCACTTTGTGAAGGTTGCCCCGGTCTCCGTAGTCGTGCATCTGCGGCTCGGGGGTGGCGAGGGCCTCCTCCACCGAGGCGATGGTGGGGAGGGGCTCGTACTCGATCCGCACTTTGTGCGCCGCCTCCCAGGCCGCGTCCTCGGTGGTTGCCGCCACCGCTACCACCGGGTCGCCGACGAAGCGCACGGTCTCGGGCGTCAGGGCGTGCTCGTCCTGGGACACCGGCAGGATGCCGAAGGGGATCGGCAGGTCGCGGCCGGTGAGGAAGCCGAGGACCCCGGGCACGGCCTCGGCCTCGGCCAGGTCGATCCGTGCGATCCGCGCGTGGGGCACGGTGGAACGCACCAGGCGCATGTAGACCATGCGCGGCAGTGCGAGATCGTCGGCGAAGCGGGTGGCCCCGGTGACCTTGGCCCGGCCGTCGACCCGCCGGAAGGGCGTGCCCACGAGGTTCTTCGGTGTACGGATCTCCGGCGTGTCGGGAGTGTCTTCGCGGATCGGCTCGGCCATCGTTCCTCCGGCGCCCGATTGTACCGGAGGCCCCGCTCGGGCTTCGCGCACCGAGGCCCTAAGAGTCTGCCGCGCAGACTCCTATTGCACGTCGTCCCGGCACGCCGCGCTCAGTGCCACCGAGAACCGGTCGAGGCCGCTGTGCTCGGTGAGGAGCAACCCCTTGGTGAAGAGGAAGCGGATCGCCAGCGAGCCGAAGGGCATGCCGTGGGGGGCCAGGTCGGCCGCCGGCAGGCGGAAGGAGTGGAGGTCGGTGCGGATCTCGAACGATTGGATCGGGTCTCCCGCCTCGTCGTACACGGTACCGACCGCGGTCGGGCTGTCGAAGTCCGCGCTGCCCTGGGGCACGTCGACCACGGCGCGGTACTCGGTGTGGCCCCCGAGGAACCCGCCGTTGAAGAACCGGGTGCTCCACTCGGCGCAGAGCTCGTTGCCCGGGTCGTCGAGGGAGAGGTTCGCCAGGTTGCCGCCCGTGGACTGCCCGGTCCGCGGATCGAGGTAGAAGAAGTCGCCGGTGAGCAGGTTCGAGCTGGCCTGGTGTGCCGGGCCCACGACCCCCAGGATGACGAGGCCGCGGGCGATGCCGTCGCCATCGACCGCCAGGCCGGGCACGTCGCGCAAGTTGATCGTCTTCGTGGCCCGGGGCGCGAGGGTGGTCTCCTGGACCTGCTGCTCCTCGGCCGCGGCCCGTGTCAGGTAGAGGATCCGGACCGGGAGGGTCTGGTCGGTCTCGTTGTGGACGGCGAAGAGGGTGTCGGCACCCGAGGGATCCCTGTGGTCGCTCTCGTAGTAGGGCACGAGGAGCACGTCGGAAGTGCCTCCGGCCGCCCTCCTGGCGAGGCCGGCGACGCCGGTCTTCCGGGTCACCGAGGCTTGGAGGGAATCGGCGTAGGCGCGCAGGTCGGTGATCGGCTCGGCCAGAACTCGGACCTTGACGTCGTCCTGGGCGAGCGCGGCTCCCGCGTGGACCAAGAGGAGGGCCGGCAGGAGAAGGGGGAGTCGGAATCGCATGGCTCGAGACCTCCACGGGACAGGGGACGCAGAAGCCGTGCCAGCGCCGTCCGGCGGATCCTCCCCGCTCGTAGGCAGCGCACGGCTCGACCGGGAGTGTCGCCGACACCGGTTCCGTGTCGCCCCGGCACGGGAGGATGGGGTGAACGGATTACTCGGGGCCGCCGTCCAGCGGTGAAGGGGAGCCGTAGCAGACTGCGCGATCCGGCTCCCAGGCCTCACCCCGGAGGAGCGCCGCGGCGCCGTGCACCGCCTCTACGATCTTACGGTAGCCGGTGCATCGGCAGAGGTTTCCGGCGAGGGCCTGCTCGATCTCTTCGTCGCTGGGGTCGGGCCGCTCCTCGAGAAGGGCCTTGGCCGCCATCAGGATGCCCGGCGTGCAGTAGCCGCACTGGGCGGCGCCCAGGTCGGCGAAGGTCGCCTGCAGGGGATGGAGGCGGTTGCCCTCCTGGAGGCCTTCCACGGTCTGGATGGAGTGCCCCTCCATCTCGGCCGCCAGCACCAGACAGGAGAGCACCGGCCGGCCGTCGACCAGCACCGTGCAGGTCCCGCACTCGCCGAGCTCGCAGCCGTGCTTGGTGCCGGTCAGCCCACCCTCCTCGCGCAGCACCTCGAGGAGGGTGTGGTGAGTCGGGAAGACCACCGGGTGGTCTTCGCCGTTGACCGTGAGGGTCAGAGTGGTGAGGCCGGGAGCCATGGCGGGTCGGATTGTCCCGCCCGGCTCCCGCGGGTGTCAAGGGAGTCGGCCCGCCTTCGCGGTTGCGGGTGCACCCGAGGGGCGGCGTGGGGGCCGCGGGTGATCAGGGTTTGAAGCCGGTGCGGTCGAAGAGGCCCGGCAGCGTGTCGTCGTCCGGGCCGCTGGCGCCCGGCAGGCGGTAGTACCGCACCACTCCGGTCTGGAGCTGTCGGATCCAGACCTCGATCGTCGAGGTCGAGAACTTGACCAGGGTGGGCCAGAGGTAGCCGTTGGGTTTCGGTCCGACGACGCGGACGAACACCTCGGCGCGGTCGGGCAGGGCGCCCGCGATGCACATCGTCTCGGGGATGCACTGCGCCAGGAGCGTGCCGGCGCGCTGGCCGCCGATGCGCACCTTGACCTCGAAGCCGGGGAGCTGGCCGCTCCTCAGCCACGGCCCGGCGGGCGGGTTCTCCGGGCACGGGCCACCCGGCTGGGCCGGGTTCGCGTCCGCAGGGGGCGAGTTGCTGCAGAAGCGCGAGGAGAACTGCCCGAGCGCGCTCCGGAGAAAGCCCACCGTGTCCTGAAACTGTCCCGCCGGCAGGCAGGCGAATCCCACGTTGATGTCGCCGGTGAGCCACGCGTCGGAGAGGAACCACTGGATGCCGTAGGGCGAGAGGTTCGCCAGGTCGAACGTCTGGTCGCAGCCGCCTGCGATGCCGCAGCACGAGACGTGGGGAAAGCCGTCGGCGTGGCGGGTCTCGTGGCCGAAGAGGGCAATGTTGCCCGAGATGCCGGCCCAGGTCTTGTCGAAGTCCCGGTTGAAGTCGTCCTCGGCGCGGAGGGTCATGAAGCGCCGGCCGCCCACGGTGTGGCAGCAGGAGTCTCCGCCACCGTCGACGATGTCGATGCCGCCGATCTTGCCGCGCATCCAGGCGTAGAAGGTGCCCGGTGTCCACGGGAGGTGGCCCGACCTCCCGATGTCCATGTAGTAGGCCGCCCGCAGGCTCTGGACGACGATCAGCTCGTCGCTGTACTGGGCGACGGGCATCGCGGAGACCGGCTCGGAGCACGGGATGGCGCCCACCGGGACGCCGTTGCGGAGGAGCTCGAAGTCGCTCCGGAGCTGGGGGTAGACCGGGTCTTGCGTCGGGCACTGATCGAGGAACGTCCCGATGTCGGTGATGGCGCCCACCGACCGCGGCGCCCCGAGGCGGGCCGCGGTGAGCAGCGCGGGGTCGTCCGGCACCTCGCCTCCGAGGGCGACGGCGTCCTCGACCGGCGCGGCGGAGGCGACCGCCGGAGGTGCGGCGGAGGCGGGAAGAGCGAAGGCGGGAAGCAGAGTGCCGAGCAGCAGGATCGGGGCGAAGGAAGAGAGCATGATGCACCGCCTGAGAGGAGTTGGAGCGGAGCTTCATCGTCCCACAGGCTGCTCAGGCCGGCAAGTGAAGGGGGGACCTTCTCGTCGGAGGCCGGCCGAAGAAAAAAAGAGCCGGGCGGCTCGACAGCCGCCCGGCGGGTGAACGGTCGGGATCGGTTCACTCCCCGGGCTCGAGCGGGAGCCCGGGGAGGAATGAAGTGGTTACCAGGTGTAGCCGACCCCGAAGTCGAAGATGTTGGCGCGGTAGTCGTCGAAGTTGAAGTTCTTCTCGTTGTACTTGATATGGCGGTACGACACGCGCAGCAGGTAGCCCTGGATGAACTTGTACTCGCCGAACGCCTTGTAGTCGTCACGGTCGAGGGCGAAGCTGCCGTCGTTGTTGTAGACGCGGTACTCGCCGCCCAGCGACAGCGCGCTCGTCGCCTGCCAGCGCAGCAGACCGTCGTAGAAGTCCGAGTCGGCCGCGTAGTCGATCAGGAAGAGCTGCGAGGCCGAGCCGAACAAGACCGTCTGGTCGATGCTGCGGTCCAGCTTCACCCGGCTGTACCCGACCGACGCGTCCACCTTCTTGATGCGGTAGCCGATCCGGCCCAGGTACTGCTCGGTCAGGGCGTCCCATCCCGAGTCGCTGTTCTTGTAGTCGGTCCGGCTGTAGGTGCCGTTGGCCCAGAACCCGTTCTCCAGGTTCACCTTGCCGGTGGCGCGCAGGCGCGACCGGTCGGTGGGCGAGGCGAGGGTGAACGGGTCGTTGAAGGTGCTGTCCTCGTAGTCCACCGTCACGCCGTAGACCTTCGAGGGCCGCCAGCCGAGGTTGGCGAAGTAGCCCTTGTGGTCCGTGCTCACGCTGGCGAAGGTGTTGAGCTCGCCGCCGTTCTCGGTGTCCCGGAGCTTGGCGTCACGGGTCTCGTAGCGCACGCCACCGGTCAGCGTCAGGGCCGGAGAGATCGTCACCTGCAGGCCGGCCTCGCCGCCGTTGGTCTCGATGTCGTACTTGCCCAGGTTGTTGACGTCGGCGAAGAGGAACGAGCCGTCCTGGGTGAGGTTGCGGTAGTAGTAGCCGCCCACCACCGAGAAGCGCTCGTTGATCGCGTAGCTCAGGTCCAGGTCGTACAGGTCCTGGTTCCGGTCGATCGAGCCCTTGCCGAAGTCGTTCTGATTCAGGGGCGCGCCGGTGAAGCCAACTCCGCCCGAGCGCTCGTTCGCCGAGGCGTTCATGGACAGGCGCTGGAGCGTGCCCGACGCCCGCACGGTGAAGGCCGGGGTGGGCGTGAGGATCACGCGGGCCGTGTGGCTCCAGGTGCTGTAGTCGTACGGCTGGGTGAGGAAGTAGTAGTTCAGCTCGGTGAGGCCGCCCGTGGCCTGTCCCGGGAGGAAGAGCTCGATGGAGTTCTTGTACTGGCCGTACTGCTCGTCGACGACGAGGGTGGCCTTGTCCCAGGAGTACTGGAAGCCGCCGTTGTAGTCGAACTGCCTCTCGTCGATCGGCTTGTCGAGCTCCACCTCCAGGCGCTGAAGGTCGAGGGTGGTCGTCGCCGAGCCGGTCTTCGTGTATTCGTTGAAGCCGAGGTTGAGCTCGGCCCGGGGCGAGAGGTTGAGCTTGATCTTGGCCTCGTCGCGCACCCGGTCGAAGTTGAAGGTGTGGAAGTCCCCGCCCGTCGAAAGCCGCTCGTTCGCCAGCTCCGCGGGCAAGATGGTGTCGTTGTAAAAGTAGGTCGACTTCCAGTGGTTGAACTGGAAGCTGTAGGAGCCGTACTTGTCCACCGCCAGGTGCAGGCTCTGGAACGGGTCGTCACCGAAGTCGCTCACCGTGAGCTGGATCCGGTCGACCATGTCCTTGAGGGTTCCTTGCGGGGTCAGGTCGAAGTCCAGGTCCATGAGGCGGGGACCGTCGTTGAGGTTGTAGTCCTCCTTGTACTTGGACTGGGTACCGCTGAGGTCCACGTTGCGGTAGCCGAGGACAAAGCGGCCGGTGGTGCTGGTTCCCTCGTCTCCCTGGGCGCTGGCGGCCGGCGAGAAGGACAGGCCCAGGACGAGGGCCAAGCCGAGCACGAGGGCCGGAACGAGCGCGATGGTCGTGCCGCGTGCGATTCGTTTCATGGTGGGCCTCGCTTACTTCAGGAAGAAGGGGGAGAAGTTCGACCCGTGGATCGACGAGTGGCAGTTGGTGCACTGCGTGTCCAGGGTGAACCGCGAGTGGAAGCTGGGCGGCGTGGTGTGACAACTGAAGCACAGCTCGGCCACGCGCTGGAACTTGAGCTGGTGCCGGTTCGGCGCGCCGTGGGGATCGTGGCAGGCCGTGCAGCCCTCGACCCGCACGGAGCCGTGCTCGTAGAGGAACGGTCCGCCCTTGTCGGTGTGGCACTTCAGGCAGGCCTCCTGCTTGAAGCCGCCGAGCCGCGCCCGGGTGGCCCCTTCGTGCGGGTTGTGGCACGAGGTGCAGTCCAGGATCCCTTCGCGCAGGCGGTGGTGCTCGTTGTACTGGAACAGGGTGAGCACGTCACCGTGGCAGTTGGCGCATACGGCGGACTTCGGTCCCAGCTTGTCCGCCGGGTCCGAGGCCGTCATCGGGCCGGCCTTGAGCAGGTCCACCGCCGTCG
Source organism: uncultured Acidobacteriota bacterium (assembly GCA_963739795.1). GTDB lineage: Bacteria > Acidobacteriota > Thermoanaerobaculia > Multivoradales > DATKCC01 > CAVUBL01. The sequence continues at coordinate 30,993 of CAVUBL010000009.1, forward strand.
TGCCGCTCTGGTGGATCTGGTGGCACGAGGTGCAGGCGATGCCCGCCTTGGCGTGGGGGCTCGATGCGAACCGCGGGTGGGTCTTGGTGTGGCAGCTCAGGCAGGCCTTGTCGATGTCGGCTGCCGAGACGTCGGAGCCGAAGGCCATGATGTTGCCGGGCCCGCCGCCCTCTTCCACGTGCTTGGCGGCGCCGGTGTGGCACGAAGTGCAGCTTCCGCCCTTGATCCCGGCCTTGTTCCACTGCGCGGACTCGAGCACCGCATGGGGGTTGTTGGCCTGGAAGGCGGCGACGCGGTCCTCATGGCACGCGGCACATGTCGAGGAGTCGAGGGGCTCGCTCTTCTCCTGTGCCGCGAGCGTCGTTCCGGCGCCCACGAGCACGAGCAAGAGAGCCCCCACGACGACTGTGGGGAGGCTTGGGAGTTGTCTTCGCATCGTCGACCTCATTTGTTGAAATGCGCGGCGCCGGGCGCCGCAGGGAACTCGATCGCCGGTATCGGCATCGAAGGATGAGTCGAGCTCGGGTCCTGTGAGCTTTCGCAAGAATACCATTGATTCGCCGGTCGCTCTTCGCCGTAGTCTCGGTCCCTTGCGTCGCTGTAGAGCTTAGCGATCGAACCTGTCAAGATTGAGACCTGCTCGGGTGGGAAATCTAAGCTCCTCGGGCTGGCGCCGCCCCGCCTCGACGAGTGGCTCCCGACCCACCCCGCGGGGTAGGTCGGGAGGTCGGAGATCTCGATCAACCGCCCCCGGCGCCGACCAGGAGCTGCTCCTCAGTGGGCGGCGTGGGGCTGTCCTCGACCAGGAAGACGTGGCACAGGTCGCAGTCCATGGAGATAGTGTGCTTGCCGTCGGCGGTGGAATGCTCGTCGTCGTGGCAGCGCCAGCAGCCGGGCGACTGCTCGTGGCCGATGTCCTGGGGGTGGGTCTCCCAGTTGGTCTTCATCTCCGGGAAGACGCTCTTGCCGTAGACGTCGGACGCCACCTCGGCGCCGGTCTGAACGGCGCTCTGCTGGTCGGCCCAGACCTTGGGATAGCCGGTGCGGTAGAAGCGGAGCATGGCCTCCTTTACGGCTTCCATGCCCGCGTCGTGGGTCGGGTACTCGCCCTTGATGGCCGCGAGGGCCTGCTTCTTGTAGAAGGGCAGCTTGACCAGCTCGGGCCGCGCCTCGAGCTCCTCGTCCAGGGCCTGGGAGGGCTCCTTGAACAGGTGCGTGGGCCGGTCGTGGCAGTCGATGCAGTCCATCACCCGGGCTCTGCGCTGAAGCTCGGCCGGGGGCGGCAGCTTCTCGCCGTCGCGGGTGTAGACGCGCTTCTCGCCGTCCGGCGTGGTCAGCTCCACCCAGATCATGTCCTCGCGCTTGGCGTCCTTCGAGACGTAGCGGATCTTGTTGTCCGAGTAGATGTGCCACCAGTGGATGCCGCCGTGCTGACCCAGGTCGAGACGGCCGCCGCCGGTCTTGATGATCATGGCGGTGTAGCTCGGCGTGTTGGCCTCGTCGGTGGCGAAGCGGGCGAACACCTTCATCTTGTCGCCGTGCTGCTTGGCGGGCCAGTGGCACTGCTCGCAGGTCTCGCGTGCCGGTCGCAGGTTGTGGATCGGCGTCTCGATGGGGCGGTGGTAAGTGTCCAGGGCGGTCTTCCAAACCTGCCGGATGCCGTCGAGCTTCGAACGCACGAACCAGGAGGCGCCGGGACCGATGTGGCACTGGACGCAGGCCACCCGCGAGTGGGGGGACTGTTGGTAGGCGGTGTACTCGGGCAGCATCAGGTGGCAGGTCTCGCCGCAGAACTGGACGGTCTCCATGTGCTCGACCGCCAGGTAGGAGCTGGCGCCGAAGAGGATGCCGTTGATCCCGGTCAGGAGCAAGATGATGGTCGCCACGCGGCGGAGCTGCGGGTCGTTGAAGTCGAGGCGCGGGTAGCGCACACGCTCCTTGAGGGGCACGCCCTGGGCGACCAGGCGCTTGCGCCGCAGCAGCATGCCCACCGGGATGATGAGCAGGCCGAGGACGAAGATGGCCGGCAGCACCATGTACGCGAAGATGTTCGTGTACGGGTTGCGGAACCCCCCCGCCATCTCGCCGATGATGAAGATGATGATCGAGATCGCCGAGACCGTGGTCAGGACGATGCCGACCAGGGTCGTCGGGTTGTTGGCGTAGTTGAACAGCCGGCCGAACAGGTCTCGGTTCCAGCGTTCCCCGGCGGGTGCCTCTGCGTTCATCGTGCCTCCTCCATTCAGACAGGTGACAGGCTGCGGATCAGTGGACGAACCCCCACAGGATACCCGCGACCAGGGTCAGGCCGATGGCGACGGCCAGGAAGCCCCAGAGCCGGATCTTGCGGAGCTGCTGCGGTGAGGGCGCCGGAACCAGTCTCGCCTCCAACTCGCCGCGCTCGACCATGCGCTGGTACTCCTCGGGCCGCTCCTCCTTGAATCGTTCCAGGGGGATGGCGCCGACGAAGATGGCCGGGTCGAGAGGGAAGCTCTCCGGCCGCAGGTGGGTGTGGAAGAAGTGGAAAACGAAGATGAACCCGACGGCGAGGAGGGCCTCGTCGCTGTGGACGATGAAGGCCGCGTTGAGGAGCCAGCCGGGTAGCACCTGGGAGAAGACCTTGGGGAACCAGAGCATCAGCCCCGAGGCGCCGATCACGGCGACGCCCCAGAAGACGGCGAAGTAGTCGAACTTCTCCCAGTAGGTCCATCGGTCGAAGCGCGGGCGCGGGCCGGCGTACAGGAAGTACTTCAGGTTGCGCCACATGTCGGTGAGGTCCTTCGGCCTGGGAACCATGGACTTCCATCCCCAGAGCAGGCCCGGCTCCCGGTTCACGACCCCCCGCTTGGCCACCATCAGAATGTGCATCAGGAAGTAGCCGAAGGTGAGGACGGCGGCCGTCCGGTGGAGCAGGCGGGACAGGGCCACGCCGCCGGGGTAGGCGACCAGGGCGTGGGCCCACTCGAGGTAGTGGAACTTCAGGGGCAGGCCGGTGGCGGCGAGGGTCAGGAAGGTGAGGATCACCACCAGGTGGATTCTGCGCTGGCCCGGGCTGAACCGGCGCACCCAGGGCCCCTCCTTCGAGCGCTCGGCCGCCAGCTCGCCGCGCGCCAGGGCGACCGCCGAGCGCTGCAGCCAGAGCAGGTCGTGGAGGCCGAAGAAGCAGAACACCGAGATCAGCAGCGTGGTCATCGCCAGCCAGATCCCGTGCAGGGTGGGGTTGCCGTTCGGGTCCTCGGGATCGGCATGGGGGTCGAAGGAGAGGAACTTGGCCGACACGGCTCCGTGGCACTGGCCGCACGTGGCGGCCAGGTGCGCCGGGTTGATGCTCGATTTCGGGTCGGTCTGCGGCAGGTTGTCGTGGGGCGTGTGGCAGTCCGAGCAGATGGCGGCGGTCACAAACCCGAGGTCGGTGACCTCGCCGTGGAAGCTGTCGCGGTAGCTCTGGAACCGCGCCTCGTGGCAGTGGCCGCAGGTCTCGGGCGTCTTGAGACGGGCCTTGCGCTCCCGGGGGGGCTCCACGCGATGCGACGAGTGGCAGGTCATGCACACCGGGCCCTGGTCGCCCCCCTCTTCCCAGATCTTGCCGTGGGCGCTCCCCTTCCACTCGGCGAGGATCGCGGAGTGGCACTTGCCGCAGGTTTCCGGGATGTGGAAGTGGGAGACCCGGGCGTCGGGGTCGTCCACCGGCTTGATGTCGTGGGAGCCGTGGCAGTCGCTGCACGACGGTGCCGCGTTCACCAGGCCGGAGCGCAGGAGCGCCCGCCCGTGGACGCTCGTGAGGTAGCCGTCGATCAGCCCGTCGTCGGTCTCGTGGCAGTTCCCGCAGGTCGAAACCTGCTTGACCGGCGACATCGCCGAGTTCAGGTCGTCCAGTGGGAGGATGTCGTGGCCGGCGCCGTGGCAGTCCTGGCAGCCGAGAACGCCGCCGTGGACGCTCTCCTCGAGGGTCGGCTCCACGTCGTGACACTGGCTGCAGATGGCGTCGCCGCTGAGGCGCTTCTCCGGATGGGGGTAGGCCTCGATGTCCGAGTGGCAGTCGGTGCAGCCGAGATCGGCATGGACCGAGGCGGCCGCCGGCGCCTCGTCGTGGCACTCGGAGCAGTCGACCGCCGCGCGGGCCGCCGGTGCGCTCAGCACGATCAGCGCCGCGGCCGCGCCGATCCAGAAGCCGGGTCTCCGTTGGGGTCTCATCTCACACGCCTCCCTGGTCGCGAGGCGGGGTCGCGAGCTCCCTTCGGCGCGGGGCCGACCCGGGAGCCTCGATCCCGCTGCGATCCGTCATCCTATCGATCGAACGTTCGATCGACGAGCTCGGCCTATTTTTGGTGCGCGAGGGTGGAGTGGGTGGGACCCTGGCCGCCGGGCGCCGCGAGGGGCACCGCGATCAGGGGCAGTGAGAAGAGCACGACGAGCAGCGCGATCGCCGCCAGGCCTACGATCAGCGAAGCAAGCTTCTTCATAGTCTAGATTCCTTTTCGAGTCACAATCGGGCGTCGTCGATCTTCCTTCGATCGCCCGCTCCCGCGGGGCCTCCCATCCGGTCGATCTCTTGGAGATTGCTGCTCGGGGGCCCCTTCGCTGGGCAGCATCCCATGGCGCCGGAGGCCTGTAACCACCCGTGAGGCGTGATTTCACCCACCCCGACGGGTGGTGCCCGGGTGGCCCCCGAGCCGGAACAATCGTGAGGAACAATTGAGCAAGGAGGTCGCATGGAGGACCGCGTCGCACGGCTCGAGGAGCAGGTGGGGGAGCTGACCCGAGCGCTTCGAGGGTTCGACGAGCGCCTGGCGGCGCTCGAGACCCGGGGGCTGGACACCTCCGAGGCGCCGAGTGAGCCGCTCTGGCCCCAGCTCACCCGCGTCGCCCGCGTCGAGGCCCGGGAGCGGCCCGCCGCGGAGGGGGGCGGCTCGCTGGCCCTCCTGGGCCGGACGTTGATCGTCCTGGGGGGCGCCTTCCTCTTCCGCGCCCTCACCGAGAGCGGCGCCGTGCCGGTGATCCTCGGGATCGCCCTCGGCCTTCTCTACGCACTGGTCTGGCTGGTCTTCGCCGACCGGGCGGCGGTGCGCGGGCGACACCTGAGCGCCGGCTTCCACGGCGCCGCGTTCGTGATGATCGCGTCCCCCCTGACCTGGGAGGCGGCGAGCCGGTTCCACGTGCTCTCGGCCGAGGGGGCCGCCGCCGCCCTGGTGGTGGTCACGGCCCTCGCCCTGGGTCTGGCCTGGCACCGGCGGCTGCGGGCGGTGGCCTGGTTGGCGAGCCTGGGGGCCGTGCTCGCGTCCTGGGCGTTGATGGGGAGCGTCGAGCCGATCCTCCCAGCGGTCCTGGTGCTGGTCCTGGTGCGCACCGCCGACGACTGGCTGGCGGCGCTGACCGACTGGTGGGCGCTGCCCTGGGTCAGCGCCGGCCTGGTGGACCTGACGGTGGCGTTCGTCGTGATGCGCGCCCTGTTCGGCGAGGAGACGGTCGGCCGGCGTGAGCTGGCGGTGCTTCTCGCCCTCTTCATCCTGGGAGCCGGGAGCGTGGCGGTGCGCGCGTTCGAGCCGGCGTGGCGGGCGCGGCGGTTCGAGTTGGCCCAGGCCGCCATGGCGACGCTCATCGGCTACGGTAGCGCGCTGCGCCTCGTCCGCGAGCTGCCCGGTGCGCCCCTCGCCCTGGGCCTGGGCAGCCTGGTGGTCGCGGCCGCCTGCCTCGCCCTGGGCCTCGGTCTGCTCGGCAAGCGGCCGGCCCGGCGCCACGCCTTCTTCCTCTTCGGAGCCCTGGGGCTGGTCCTGGTGCTCGGCGGCACCGCCCTGGTGCTCCCCGCCCCGGGACGCTCGTTCCTGTGGGCGGCTCTGGCGGTTGCCACCGTCTGGCTGGCCTCGCGGCGCGACAGCGTGACCCTGGGGTTCCACGCCGGCATCTACCTGCTGGCGGCGGCGGTCTCCTCCGGGCTGCTGGTGGCCGCGTCCTACGGGCTGTGGGCGCCGGCCTCGACAGCCTGGCCGCCCGTCGTGCCGGTGGCCTGGCTGGTGCTGGCGGTGGCGGTGGTAGCCACCTCGTTCGAGCTCCCCGCCACCTCGCCCTACTGGGGCCCGGCGACGGCCGTGCCCGGCCTCGTCCTCCTGGCGGTGACGGTCTGGCTCGTCGCGGGGGCTCTCCTCCGGGTCGTGGCTCCGGCGGTGGCCGGTGAGCCGGGAGCCGGCGCGACGCCGGCCCTGGTGGCCGGAGTGCGCACCCTGGTGCTGGCCGCGGCGGCCATGCTCCTGGCGGTCGCCTCCCACTTGCGCCGCTTCCGGACCGCCCGGTGGCTGGTCTTCGCGGTCCTGGTCGCCGGCGGGGTGAAGCTGGCGATCGAAGACTTCCGGGTGGCGGGAGCGGCCGAGCTCTTCGTGGCCCTCGCCCTCTACGGAGGAGCCCTCATCGCCGCTCCCCGCCTCGCCCGCCACCATCACCACGGACACCACCACGGCGAGCCCGGTTCTGAGACAATAGAGGCGAAGGAGGAAGCATGAGTCAGGAATCCCTGCCCCAGAAGCTCGACCGTTGGTACTCGGACAGCCCGCAAAGACTCTGGCTGCACATGGCCTTCGTCACCGCCGCGATGGTGTTTGTGTTAGTGCTCGTGTTGTAGAGAGCGAGTCCTCCGCAGCGGGCTCGCCTCGGCTATCTTTGACTCCCCCGCCCGCGCCGTGCCGTCGTGCCGAGACCGCGCCGGCCCGGGGGCGTCCTTCGTTCGCAGGGCTGCGACGACGATTCCCCCCACACTCTTCCTCCCGGCAGCCGGACCGTGAGTCCGACTCCGGAGGGCCGGGGGCTCCCGCCCGGAGGACGTCGAGGACCGCGCCCAACGAGGCCGTGCGGAGTCCGAGGCGGCCGAGCGCGGTCCGAGCCGAGGCGCGGCTCCTGCGGCCCACCTTCCGAGCAAGCCGCGCCGTTCCTCCCGGCGGGAGCCCCCCGGCCCGGCCCACCCCTCCCGCTCCTACCCCGACCCGAGCTGCCGGATCTTCAACGCCAACCCCACCAAGACGAGCAGGATCAGCACCAAAGACACCACCAGCCCGCGGCGCCGGAAGCCGAGCTGATTCAGGGCGTCCTCGGCCTTCGCGACCGCCGTCCGCGCCTGCTTCACTCCCTCCTGGCGCTTCGTCTCGAACGCACCGTCCTTCGCGTCCGAGAAGGTGTGCACCATCACTTCGAGCTGGATCTGGGCGTCCACCGCGTGATCCACGGCCAGCGACGCGTCCTGCACCTCCACGCCGCCGCGCCGGGCGGCGAGGAGAATGCGCTCGGCGCGGGCCGTGAGGCCCGTGAGCTCCCGCATCCCGGTGAGAAACGCCTCGCTCGTGTCGTACCCCACCGCGGCGTCCGCGAGCTGCGGTTGCGGCGAATGGCAGTCGCTGCAGCGGCGGATCTTGCCCTGAACCAGCTTGCCCGTCTTCGGGTCCTCGTAGGTGAAATAGGTCTTGCCGATCCGGAACTTCTCGAACAGCCGCTTGAACTCCGGCCGCAAGGTCTTGCCCACGACCTCGCCGCCGATCCGGATTCCCGCGGCACCGCCTTCAGCCGCCTTGGCCTGTGCCTCGCTCTGAGGCAGGTTGTGGAACGGTAGGGCGAGGGCCTGGTCCACCATCCAGTCGAACAGGGCGGTCCCCTCGAGGTGCTTCGTCTTCGCCTCGGCGAGAAGCCCGTCGCGGGTCGCCTCGTAATGCTGGCGCACCTTCTCGGGCTCCTGCGGGGCCGTCGCGGTCAGGGGATCCGCCGACGCCGGACCTTCGGCCTCGGCCTGGCCGTCGGCCAGCGGCCCGGTGCCCTCGTGGCAGAAGGCGCACGGGACCTCCGGTAGAGGCGCCAGCATGGCGATGGTCGGGCGGATGACGGCATGGTTGCCGTGGCAGGTGATGCACTCGGAGAACGAGCGGAAGTCGGTGAGCTTCGCCTGCGGCTCGGGGGGCTCGTGGCAGTTGGCGCAGGCGCCGGGTCCGAGCCCCGCGATCAGCTCGTTGTGCTGCTGGAAGCCCGCGTGCTTGGGGCTCTTGCGGAACAGGTCCGCCTCTCGCCCGTGGCACTGGCCGCAGACGAAGGCGATGGAGTCGAGTCCCGGCGGTGCGGCGCCGTGGTTGCCGTGGCAGTCGTTGCAGGTCGGTGCCGACAGATCCTCCTTCTGGAACATCGCCGCGGCGTGGACGCTCCGGCTCCAGAGGGCGTACTGGTCGACCGGCAGGGGCCGACCGTCCTCGGTCTTGTAGCCGGCCATGTACTTGGGATCCGCGTGGCACTTCTTGCAAGTGAGGGCCACCTTCGTGGGATAGACCGGCGAGTCCGGATTGTCCGGCGCCAGGATGCCGTGCACGCCGTGGCAGTCCACGCAGGTGGCGACCTTCTTGTCTCCCTTCGCCAGGAGGTGACCGTGCTGGCTGGTGGCGTACTCGCGCTGCTGGTCGACCCGCGCGTCGGGCTTGAAGCGGCGCATGTAGGTGGGGTCGGAATGGCAACGCCCGCAGAAGGCGGGGATCTGGGCCTTGTCCGGGGCGCCGATGAACGGCCTGCGCGCGTAGTGCGTGTCCATGGCCGCCTCGAGGTCGCTGCCCAGGGCCGGGTCCGGGTTACCGCCGTGGCAGTCGCTGCAGGTCAGGCCCGCCGCGGCGTGGACGCCGCCCGCGAACCCGTCGACGACCTTGTGCACGTCGTCCTTGTCGAACCAGTCGGTGCTGGAGTGGCAGATCGTGCACGAGGTCTTGGCGACCTGGGGCGCCGGGGCCGCCGCCTGATCCGGCGCCGCGGCCGGCTGGGAGGCCGGAGCCTGGGCCGGAGCCTGGGTCGGAGTCTGGGCCGGAGTCTGGGGCGGGGCCTGTTTCTGGGCGGAGGCCGGGGCCGCGACGAGGGCCGATCCGAGAAGGACGGCCAGGATGATCAACACACTTCGGTGCATCACGGACGCTCCTCCCGTTCCACGACCTCTTGGTGACGGACGACGAAGGCGAACAACCCGATCAGGATGAGGGTGGTCACGACCACCCACACCGGCGTCCAGGAGCGGTAGCCCCAGGCGGTCATCCCCACCATGTAGATCAGCACCAGAACTCCGGCGGCGGTGAACGCCCGGCTCCGTCCCTTGCGCACGACGTTGCGGTCCAGGAACGGCACCAGCAGCAGCACCAGGCCCGCGAGGCCGAAGAGCAGGATCGGGAAGACCTCGTACTCGATGCCGAAGATCTGGCCTCCCGGCACCTTCTTCAAGGTCTGGAACATGAACATGAAGTACCACTCCGGCTTGATGTCCGCGTAGGCCGGAGCGAAGGGGTTGGCCTTCTCGCCCAGCTCCCAGGGGAACAGGGCGGCGAGGGCGGCGAGCACCGCCAGGGCCAGGAGCCAGCCGAACAGGTCGCGCAGGGCGTAGTGGGGGAGGAAGCGCATCGGGCGCCGGCGCTTGGCTTCGGCTTCGAGGGCGGGGGGCACGCTCATGCCGTGGAGCTGGACGAGGAGCACGTGCAGACCCACCATCAGGGTCGTGATCGCCGGCAGGATCGCCACGTGCCAGCCGTAGAAGCGCGACAGCGTCGCCCCGGTCACCCGGTCGCCACCGCGCAGGAAGCGCAGCATCCACGGACCGATGCCCGGGACCACCCCGGCGATCTCGGTGCCCACCTTGGTGGCGAAGAAGGAGAGCTGGTTCCAGGGCAGGAGGTACCCGGAGAACCCGAAGGCCAGGGCCAGGAAGAGGGCGGCGCAGCCGGTCACCCAGGTCGCCTCCCGGGGCGGGCGGTAGGCCTTGGAGAAGAAGACCGTCGTCAGGTGGACGAAGGCGGTCAGGATCATCAGATTCGCCGACCAGGAGTGGATCGACCGAATCAACCAGCCGAACGGCACTCTGGTCATCAGGAACTGCACCGACTCGAAGGCGTTCTCCGCCGAGGGCCGGTAGTAGAGCATCAGGAGGATGCCGGTCGACACTTGGATGATGAAGAAGAACAGGGTCATGCCACCGAAGTAGTAGATGACCGAGAATCGGTGCACCGGCACCGTCTTGTGGGAGGCGAGCTCGCGGAGACGGTCGAGGTACAGCCGGTCGTCGAGCCAGCGGCGGATGGCGTCTCGTCGTGCACCCATGGCTCAGGCCTTCGAGACGACGACGGTCTCGGGCTGCGACGGCACCTTCGAGACCAGGTGGACGGTGTACTCGGCGAGGGGCTTGGGCGGCGGGCCCGCGATCACCTTGCCGGTGAGGTCGTACTCACCGCCGTGGCAGTTGCAGTAGATGATCTTCTTGGGCTTCTCGTACTCGACGATGCACGACAGGTGCGTGCAGGTCGCCGAGAAGGCGCGGAAGTCCTGCTGCCCGACTCGGATCACGATCACGGGCTCGACCCCCAGCGAGATGATCTTGAAGCCCTTGTCGACGAAGTCCGGGTCGTTGATCAGACCGGCTTCGACCTGGCTGGCGGAAGCCTCGGCGATCTCCGGCGGGCTGAGGAAGCGGATCACCGGGTAGATGATCGCCACCAGCAGCGCGCCGATCGAGGATCCCAGAAACCAGTTGACGAACCGTCTCCGGCTCACTCCTGTTTCGGCCATCGGCCATCCCCTTCTCCGGCCGGTCCGGTCGGCCAGGTTATGAGCTCGTGAAGGAATCTCCGCCCTGCTGCGGGCGCCCCCGAATCACCCCTCGCTGTGTTGCGGCTCCTCGACATAGACCCCGCTATGCCTGCGTCGCCGCGCCTTGCGAGGGGCGCTCGGATGGCGCCCTCGCTACGGCCCGAGATTCCTTCACGAGCGTCTGGCGATCGCGCATGGTCTCCGGCCGGGTCCGGACGCGGGGTGAGGCTCATCGCGCGGCGATCGCCGTACCATCGGGTGCCTCCGACGGTTTCTCATACGCCAACACTCCACGCCACCTCCCCCCGGGCGGGAGGTGCCTACCCGGAGAGGTGGCCGATTCGTGGAGACGACCCGGACAATTTGCCACGGGCCGGGCCCGCGCGCAACTGCCGGAAGCCGGGAAGGGGATCGAGGGGTTGCGGGGGGGACCCGGGGCGGGCGGCGGCGTCCCCTTCCCCCCTTGGGGGTGGGAAGGGGATCGAGGGGTTGCGGGGGGGACCCGGGGCGGGCGGCGGCGTCCCCTTCCCCCCTTGGGGGTGGGAAGGGGATCGAGGGGTTGCGGGGGGGACCCGGGGCGGGCGGCGGCGTCCCCTTCCCCCCTCGGGGGTGGGAAGGGGATCGAGGGGTTGCGGGGGGGACCCGGGGCGGGCGGCGGCGTCCCCTTCCCCCCTCGGGGTGGGAAGGGGATCGAGGGGTTGCGGGGGGGACCCGATCTACCCGCCGATGTGGACCACCAGCTCCCGGCGGTGGCGGCTGCGCCGGTGCTCCCAGAGGAAGATGCCCTGCCAGGTCCCCAGGGCGAGACGGCCGTCGACGATGGGGATGCCCAGGGACGTGGCGGTGAGGGCCGTCTTGACGTGGGAAGGCATGTCGTCGGGTCCCTCGGCCTTGTGGGTGAAGTGGGGGTCGTCCTCGGGCACCAGCCGGTCGAGCCAGCCCTCGAGGTCGCGGCGGGCGGAGGGGTCGGCGTTCTCCTGGATGGTCAGGCTGGCCGACGTGTGGCGCAGGAAGAGCGTGCACAGGCCCTCGGCCACGCCGGCCTCGGAGACCGCGTCGGCGACCTGGGACGTGATCTCGTGGAGGCCCGGGCCGGGTACCTGGAGTGTGAGCGTGCGGATCATGGTGGAGCCAGATGATATCCGGTGAAGCAACGCCCGGCCGAGAGCCGTCCAGGGTGGGAGAGGGATCGAGGGTGAGGAGGGTGATCAGATCAGATCGGATCAAATCAGCGTCGCCAGTACGTACCGGACCGCCGGGACCGAGAGGCTGTTGCCGATCAGCGGCCAGGCCCGGGCGGGGGGCATCTCGGGCGGCAGCGAGAAGCCCTCGGGGAAGCCCAGGAGCCGGAGGACCTCCCGGGGTGAGAAGCGCCGGAGCCCGCCGCCGGGCCCCCCTCCGCGAAGGGCCAGGTACGAGCCGCTGCGCACCGGTGAGCGGCCGTAGGCGGCGGTGAAGCAGGCGGCCACGGCGGCCGGGTCGTCGGGATCGACTACGTCGAGAGCGTGGCGGTAGCGGTGGGCGAGATCGGGGTCGACCCGGAGCTCCGGGGCGGGGGGCGCGCCGGGCGGATCGAGGTAGGCGGCGAGGGGCGCGCCGGCCGCCGGCGCCCCGGGCCCCAGATCCGGCCCCAGATCCGGCCAACCCGTTGGAGCTTCGCCCCTCCGGGCGACCAGGTAGTAGCGTCGCCGGCGGTTGGGGACGCCGAGCTCGGTGGGGCAGAGGAGGCGCTCGCGCACCCGGTAGCCGGCGGCCCCGAGGATCTCGAGGAGACGGGCGTGGCAGCGGGAGCCGGCGAACCCCGGGACGTTTTCGAGGGCCAGCCGGGAAGGTCCCGCCGCGCCCAGCTCGGCGAGGCGGTCGAGGAGGGCCAGGAAGCTCCGGGCCCGGGGGTCGTCGGCGTCCCGGCCCAGCCCCCGGCGGGTGAACGGCTGGCAGGGGGGTGAGAGCCACCACAGGTCGGCGCCGAACGCGGCGAGCTCGGCGGCGCCGAGCCCTTCGAGGGTGCAGGCGGAGGCCGGGTGGGGGAAGTTCCGGGCGTAGACCCCGAGGGCGACGCGGTTGATGTCGAGAGCCGCCACGACCCGGGCGCCCAACGGCGCGGCGGCGGCGGCGCAGCCCCCGATCCCGCAATAGAGCTCGAGGAGGGTGGGGCGGCGGGCCTCGGCCCGGACGCCCCACCCCGGTGGATCGAGGCGGTTGGTCGCCACCGGATCGTCAGGTTCCAGGGTCCGGGGCCTCAGCGCGGCGGCGGGGTGCCGCGGACCTCGACGTCGGCCGGCTGGTTGAGAGTGAGCTGGAGCTGGGCGCCCGCGGGCAGCACCACCTCTTCGCCCTGGCTCCGCGAGGCGATGACCGTGCCGGCGGCGGCTCCGACGATGGCGCCGATGAGGGAGCCCTTCCCCTTGTGGCCCCGGTTGAGCACCCGGCCCAGCACGGCTCCGCCCACGGCGGCGCCGCCGATGGTCGCGGCGTCCCGGGCGGTCTCGTTCTCCCCCTTGGTGGCGATCTCGGCGTCGATGGGCACCGGGTCGCTTCCCCGGGGCTCCAGGCGGCGGAAGTCGAGGACCAGGCGGGCCTGGCCGCCGACCTTGCCCAGGGGCACCGCCTCGGTGACCTCGCCCACCACCTCGGAGCCGGCGGGGACCACCTCTGTGCCGTCGATCACCACCGGCTGGCGGAGCCGAGCCCGGACCTCGTCACCGGCGCGGGCGGTGGCGCTCGACAGACTGGACCGGAGCTCGGTGTCGAGGCGCGTTCCCGCTGGCAGGGTGAAGGTGCGGAGCGGCTCGGGAGCGGCCGCCGGAGCCTGCGCGCTCTGGTCGTCCGCGGAGCCCTCGAGGCGGTCGTCGGCGGGCCGCCGGCGCCAGCTCTCGTCGCCGGGAAGGGCCTCGTCCGGACCCGGAGCGGGGGCGGTCTCCGGGGCGGCCTCGGGCTGTGGCACCGCCGGCTCGGCGGGGGCCGATCGGGCCGGAGCCGGCTTTCTCGGGGTCGGGGTCTCCAGCGTCTTCTCCCGGGCATCGAGGGCGGCCTCGCGGCGGTCGAGCTCGCGCTGCTTCTCGGCCAGGCGGGCCGGGTCGGGAGCGGGCTGGGCCTCGGTCGGCACCGGCGCTCCGGCGCTCGAGGTGACCGCGTCGGCGGCCAGTTGATTCGACGGGTCCGGCTGGCCCGACGGCTCCGACTGGGCCGAGGTCACGGGCGCTGCCGGCTGGACGTCCTGGGGCTCCGGCGTCGCGGGGCGGGTGTCCTCCGGCGGGGGCGCCGGTGTCGCGTCGGCGGAGCGATCACGACCGCAGGCGGTGGCGAGGGGCACGAGGCAGAGCAGGCCGCAGGCGGCCAGGTGGCTGGCGAGGCGATGGGAGCGGAATCGTTGGGTCATGGCGATCTCCTGGGGAAGTCCCCCGGTTCTCCCTGGACGGAAGCAACCCCGGTGCCACGGCGGCCCGTCATCGGCGGCGCTGGCGGGCGTAGGCGGCCAGGAGGCCGGCCAGGTAGCCGCCCAGGGGCACCACGGCGAGGAGGGGCGGGGCGCCCAGGCCGGCGTCGGGGGCGAGCTGGTAGGCCGTCCAGTAGCTGAGGGCGATGGGCGAGGCGAAGAAGACCGTCCCCGCCCAGCGCCGATCCCGCTCGGCCTCCTTGTGGGCGTACTCGCGCTCGCCCGAGGTGATGAGGGGGTCTTCCACCGCTTCCCAGCGCCGCCGGTCGATCTCCCGGGCGCGCAGGACGGTGGCGGCGCCGCCGAAGATCCCGTAGGCCAGGAGGAGGACGGTGCTCACCCACAGGCCGGACGGGCCGAGCAGGGGCACCGCGTGGACCCCGATGCTCGCCAGCAGGCCCAGTCCCAGGGCGGCGACGGCGGCGACGGTGGCGACGGTCTGGAGGCGCTCGAGCACGGCGGGATCGTATCGCGAGGTGGTACGGGATCGCCCCCCACACCCTTCCCGGCCGGGCGCTTGCCGAAGCCCGAAACCTCGGCGCGGATCCGGCGTATAGACGGGCAGGCGGAGAAGGCTCGCCCAAACCCCTGGCACAAGCGACCGAGGAGGCTTTCGTGAGACGACCCCGTTCCACCCCGCACAAGCTCGCCCCCCGCCCGGTTCTGGGCCCGGTCCTGATCCCGGTCCTGGCACTGGCGCTCGCCTTCGCCGGCCTGCTGACGCCGGCCGCGGCCCGCGCGGCGGCTCCGGGCTTCGACGACTACCACGACTTCGCGGAGGTGGAGCAGAGCCTCCACGCCTGGGCCGATCGGCCCGAGGTGACGCTGGTGGAGATCGGCCGCTCGGCCGGCGGCCGAGCGATCTGGGTCGCCCGGATCGCCGGTACCGGGCCCGGTTCCAGTGAGGTGCCCCCCGACCAGCGGCCCGCGGTCTTCGTGGGCGCCAACATGGCCGGCTACCACAACACCGGCACCGAGGCAGCCCTCGACCTGATCCGCACGCTGCTCTCGGGCCAGGCGGGAGACCTCCTGGCCAGCCGCACCTTCTACGTCGCGCCGGTGCTCGACCCGGACGCCCACGACGCCCTGTTCGCCGCGGTCCGCGTGCGGCGCGCCGGCAACGGCCAGAAGGTCGACCACGACCGGGACGGCCTGGTGGGCGAGGACGGGCCGGACGATCTGGACGGCGACGGGCGGATCACCCGCATGCGGATCCCCGACCCGACGGGCCGCTGGCTGCCCGACTCGGCCGACCCCCGGGTGATGGTGAAGGCCGATCCGCTCAAGGAGCGCGCCGGCGCCTACCGGATCGTGACCGAGGGCCGGGACGACGACGGCGACGGCGAGTACAACGAGGACCCGGCGACCGGCGTGGTGCCGGACGAGAACTTCGCTCACCAGTTCCCCTACCCGCGGCCCGAGGCGGGGCCCTGGCCGAGCTACGCCCCGGAGTCCAAGGCGATCATGGACTTCCTCCTGGCCCACCGCAACGTCGCGCTGGCGGTGGTCTACGGGCCGGCCAACAACTTCCTCGCCAAGCCCAAGAGCCTGGGCGGCGGCGGCGACCTGGGCACCCAGAAGTTCGACGTGCCCAAGGAGGCCGCCGAGTTCCTGGGCCTCGACGCGGAGCAGCAGTACACCATCGACGAGGTCTGGGAGGCGGCCAAGGACCTGCCGTTCATCATTCAGAACGGCATCACCAAGGACCAGGTCGCCCAGTTCCTCGGCGCCGGCCCGGCGACCAAGGTGGCCGACGACGATATGGCGCTGATCGACGACCTGGCCAAGGAATACACGAAGCGCCTCGAGGCGGCGGGCCTGCCCAAGGACCGGCCGGCCGAGCAGTACGGCAAGGGCGGCTTCACTCCGTGGCTCTACTACCAGTACGGCGTCCTCGCCCTGGAGCTCGACGTCTGGGGCATTCCCAAGGCCGAGGCGCCCAAGCCGGACGCCGGGGCCGAGGGCCCAGGTGAGGCCGAATCCGCGGTCGAGGCGGCCCCCCTGACCCTCGAGCGCCTGAAGGGGATGAGCGCGGACCAGGTGATCGCCCTGGGCGAGGATTCGATCAACGCCTTCTTGCGCGCCAACTCCGTGCCCGCCCAGTTCGACGCCGCGCGGGTG
This sequence comes from uncultured Acidobacteriota bacterium, assembly GCA_963739795.1. Classification (GTDB taxonomy): domain Bacteria; phylum Acidobacteriota; class Thermoanaerobaculia; order Multivoradales; family DATKCC01; genus CAVUBL01. The sequence continues at coordinate 47,125 of CAVUBL010000009.1, forward strand.
ATCGCCGCCCTCCAGTCCGGTCAAGTCACCCCGGAGCAGATGGCGGGCATGATCGAGAAGATGGGCGGTGGGGGAGGCGGGGGCGCCTCGGGCAAGGACGACGACGATCCCGCCACCAAGCGGAGGCGCGAGGTCCTCGCCTGGCTCGACGAGCACGCGCCGGGCTCGGTGGCTCCCTGGACGCCGGTCACTCTGCCCGACGGCACGAAGGCCGAGGTCGGCGGGCTCGACCCCTTCGCCGAGGTCGCGCCGCCTTACGCCCTCCTGGCGCCGGCCCTCGCCGTCCACACCGCCACCGTCCTCGACCTGGCGGCGAAGCTCGCCCGGGTCGAGGTCCTCACCCTCGACGCCGAGCCCCTGGGCTCCGGCGTGGTGCGGGTCCACGCCGTGGCCGGCAACCGCGGCTTCCTGCCCACCCACACCGCCATGGCCGAGCGGGCCAAGAACCACCTGCCGGTGCGCCTGGAGCTGGCGACCGGTGACGGGGTGGAGCTGGTGACCGGCCACAAGGCCACGAGCACCGAGCGCCTGGAGGGCTCGACCGGCACCCTGGAAGGCACCTGGCTGGTGCGCGCCGAGCCGGGCGCGAGCATCCGGGTGACCGTCACCTCGGACAACGCCGGAAGCGACACCAAGACCCTGACCGTCGGGAAGGGAGCCTGACCATGCGACGCCACCACGTGATCCTCATCTCGGCCCTGGCGCTCTGTCTGCCCCTGGGCCTGGCCCCGGGCCTCCTGGCCCCCGCCTCGGCCGCCGAGCCGATCCAGGCCCGCGGCGAGGCGCCCCATCCGCGTTTCGACCGCCTCTACGACTACGGGGAGATGACCGAGCTCCTCCGCGCCTACGCCCGCGCCTACCCCGAGTGGGTGAAGCTCGAGTCCATCGGCAAGAGCCGCGAAGGGCGGGACATGTGGCTCCTGACCCTCAACAACCGCGCCACCGGCGACGACCTCTCGAAGCCGGCCATGTACATCGACGGCAACACCCACGCCAACGAGGTGCAAGGCGCCGAGACGGCGCTCTACACGGTGGAGTTCCTCCTCACCAACTACGGCAAGCTCGACCGGGTCACCGAGCTCCTGGACCGGGAGGCCTTCTACGTCATCCCCATCGTCAACCCGGACGGCCGGGCCCACTGGTTCTCCGGCCCCTCGACGCCCCACTTCCCGCGCACCGTCATGGTGCCCGTCGACGACGACCGGGACGGCGTGGCGGACGAGGACGGCTACGACGACCTGGACGGCGACGGCGTCATCACCCAGATGAGGAAGAAGGTGCCCCTGGGCTCGGGCACCCACCGCCTGGATCCTGAGGACCCGCGCATCATGGTGCCCGCCGAGGACGGCAAGCTGGGCGACTACGTGCTCCTGGGGCCCGAGGGGATCGACAACGACGGCGACGGCAAGGTGAACGAGGACACGGTGGGCTACGTCGACCCGAACCGGACCTGGGGCTTCTTCTGGCAGCCGACCTACGTCCAGGCCGGCGCCGGCGACTACCCGCTCGAGATCCCCGAGACTCGGTCGATCGCCCTGTGGGCCTTGGACCACCCCAACATCGGGGCGGTCCAGAGCTACCACAACAACGGCCGGATGATCCTCCGCGGCCCGGGCTCGAAGCTCCAGCCCAACTACCCGGGGCCGGACGTGAAGGCCTACGACCTGATCGGCAAGGAGGGGGAGAAGCTCCTCCCCGGCTACCACTACTACGTGACCTGGAAGGACCTCTACACCACCTTCGGCGACACCACCGACCACTTCTACAACGTCGCCGGCGCCATCGCCCTGACCAACGAGCTCTACGACGTGCCGGCGGACTTCGACGGCGACGGCAAGGTGAGCGACGAGGAGGAGATGAAGTTCAACGACCTCCTCACCCTGGGCCGCGAGTTCATCGACTGGCACCCGGTCCACCACCCCCAGTACGGCGACATCGAGGTCGGCGGCTACCGCCAGGACGTGGGCCGGATCCCCGAGGGCTGGGCCCTCGAGGAGGAGATCCACCGCAACAACGCCTTCGTCCTCTACCACGCGCGCCAGCTCCCGAAGCTCTCCTTCGGGGAGGCGAAGGTGGAGCGCCTGGGCAAGGGCCTGTGGCGGGTGGAGGTGCCGGTGGTCAACGAGCGGGGCATCTCCTCCATGACCGCCATCGCCCAGAAGAACAAGCTCACCCGCCCCGACCTGGCGACGGTCGCGGGGGCCGAGGTCGTGGCGAGCGGGCTGGTGGACGACCCGTGGCTCGACAAGGTCTCCCTCCAGGAGCACCGGCCGGAGCGCCTCACGGTGCCCGGCGTCGAAGCCTTCTCGACGCGGAGGCTGTTCTTCCTCCTCCACGGCGACGGCCAGGTGAAGGTGACCTACGACAGCCTCAAGGGAGGGAAGCTCTCGACGACGGTGGAGCTGCGCGCGAGCGAGTGAGGGCCGCGGTTCGAGCGTCTGCGGGGTCTCGAGCCCGAGATCCTCCGGGACGGGGCGGGGCGTGGCGATCCGTGGAAGAATGGGTCTTCGTGCCGTGTCCGCCCCCGCAGTGAAGACCTCACCCATCGAGACCGCGCCGTATCGCAGATGAATCTCCGCCGCCGCTCCCTGCTGTCCGTCCTCGCCTTCGCCCTCACCCTCGCTCCCGCGGCCCCGGCTCCGGGGCAGGCGCCGGTTCCGACGCAGAGCCAGGCGCCTGACCCGGCCCAAGCTCAAGCCCCAGCCCCGGCCCCGGCGCGGGCCGAGCTGTTGGTGGAGGTGAGCGGGCCCGGGGGCAAGCCGGCCCGGAACCTGGCGCCGAAGGACCTCGACGTCCGGGTGGCGGGCGCGCCCGCCGCTCCGACCGCCCTGGGGAGCGGAGGGCCGGATCGGCTGGCGATCTACTTCGACCTGCCGCTGCTCGCCTCGAAGGACGTCCTGGCGACGGCCTCGGCCCTGTCGGACCGGGCGGCGACGCTGGTGGGCGTGGCGCCGGTGGAGGTGGTCATCGCCGACGACCGGGCCCGGACCGTGCTCCCCGCCAACGGTGACCCGGAGATCGTCTCTCAGTCCCTCGCCGGCGTCGGAGTGCGCTACGGCGGCCGCAACGAGTTGGTCGAGGCGCGCCGGGACTACCTCGAGGAGCTCAAGGGGCTGGCCGGCCCGCCCGAGGCCGGGGTCGAGCGCCCGGGCCGCCTGGGCCATCGCCTGGGTCCCGAGGTCGAGGATCGGATCGACCAGGTGACCCGCGACGCAGTGGCCCACGAGGCGGAGATCCTGCGCCTCGATCGCCAGCGTCTGATCGCCTGGGTTGCCGACCAGGGGGCGGTGAGCGCCACGTCGCCGGCGGGGGCTCTGCTCCTGGTGACCGGCGGCTGGGACGAAGACCCCCTCGTCTTCTACGGGGCGGCACTCAAGGCCTATGGCCTCGACGCCCTGGCCGACCGCCTGCCCCGGCCGGTGATCCTGCCCTCGGCCGCGGAGCTGGGCAAGGTGCTGGCCACCTACGGCTGGCTCACCTATCCCATGCTGCCCGGCGGCGAAGGGGCGGAGCTCGTCCCCACCCCGACGAAGCCCGCCCCGTCCATCCGCGACCTCGAGCCGGCGCCCGGCTCGATCCCGAGCGGCGGACGCGAGGTCGGGCGTCCGGCCCTGATCACACCTCATCTCGGCCGGCGCAAGGACCGGGAGGCGAAGACGGAGGAGGCCCCGGGGCTGCCGCCGACGGCCGGCGGCCACGACGCCCTCGCCTCCGTCGCCGGGGCGACCGGCGCCGAGCTGGTGACCGACCCGCTGCAGCTCGGCGATCTCGCCCAGCGGCTCCACCAGCGCCTGCGCCTGATCGTTTCCACCCCGGAGGGAGACCCCCAGCCGGTGGAGGTCCGCCTCGCGGCCGGGGTGGCCCACGCCGACCGCTACACGGTGCGCAGCCGGGCCTGGGTGTCGACGGCGACGCCCGAGGCGGTGGCCTCGGTGCGCGCCCGCCAGCTCCTCGACGACGATCTCGACGCCCACGGCGACCTGCCGGTCGAAGCGGCCTTCGAGACGGCGCCCTCGGGGGTGGGCGACGGGCGGCTGACCCTGCGCGTGGGCGGCGTCACCGGCGAGCCGACCCCGCCCGCCGGCGACCGTCTGCGGGCGACGGTCGGGGTCGAGCGGCAGGACCAGGAGCCCCTCGTCTTCCACCGCATCCTTCGCGCCGACGCCTCGCTCGAAGCCGGGCTTTTCCGCATGCCGGTGACCCTGCCCGCCGGCGCCGAGACCCGGATCGCGGTGGTGGTCGAGGACCTGACCGACCACCGGTGGGGGACGGCGGTGGCGACCTACCTGGAGGCGAGCTCCGACAGCGACTCGGGGGGGGCGGCGGACCTCGACCTGCTGCCGTCGCCCCAGGTCGTCCGCCTGCTGGCGCCCCGCGAGCCGTTCGTGATGGGACGTGTCGAGATGCAGGCCGTGGTCTCCGACGCCCGGGTGCGCCGGGTCGACTTCCTCCTCGACGGCAAGCGGTTGGCGGTGCGGGCCGAGCCGCCCTTCCGGGCCTACCTGGACTTCGGCGATCTGCCCCGGAGCCGCCGGGTGGAGGCGGTGGCCTACGGCGAGGGGGGCGACGTGCTGGGCCGCGACACCCTGGAGGTCAACCAGGGCAGCGGCAGCTTCCGGGTGCGCATCACCGCGCCCAAGTCGTCCGACGGCACGTCGAGCAAACCCCTCACCGGACCGGTGGAGGTGGTGGCGGACGTCGAGGCCCCGGCCGACACGCCCGTCGCGCGGGTGGACTTCTACTGGAACACCTCCCTGGTGGCGAGCCGCTTCGCCCCGCCGTACCGCCAGCGGGTGGTCGTGCCGGAGGCCTCGCCCCAGGGCTTCGTCCGGGTGGTCGCCCGGCTGTCCGACGGGGCGACGACCGAGGACGTGGTCTTCCTCAACGAGCCGGGCGGCGGGGAGCGGCTGGACGTCAACCTGGTGGAGATGTACGTGGTGGTCACCGACCGGCGCGGCCATCCGGTCTCCGGCCTGGGCCCCGACGACTTTCGAATCTACGAGGAGGGCCAGCCCCAGAAGATCGCCACCTTCGGCGACTCCCAGAGCCTGCCCCTGACCGTCGGCCTGGACATCGACTCTTCGGCCTCCATGTTCGTCAAGCTGCCGTCGGTGGGGCTGGCGGCCGGCGAGTTCGTGCGCAAATCCCTCCGGCCCAAGGACCGGGCCTTCGTGGTGGGCTTCGGCGGCGAGCCCAAGCTGGTCCAGACCACGACCTCCGACGACGAGGCACTGCTCCAGGCGATCGCGAGCCTCAAGGCGGACGGCCAGACCGGGATCTGGGCGTCGGTGGTTTACTCCCTGGTCCAGCTCCAGGGCGCGCCGGGCAAGAAGGCGGTGATCGTCTACACCGACGGCGCCGACGAGGACCGGGACTTCCCCTACCGCACGGCCCTGCGCTTCGCCCGCCGGGTCGGGGTGCCCATCTACTTCATCCTGACCAACAACGAGATCGTGCGCACCGGCGGCAAGGGGCTCGGGGTGCGGCGGTTCCTGGGGCGGGTTCGGCGCATGACCGACGAGGTCGGCGGGAAGATCTACATGGTGCGCGCCGACGAGGACCTCTCCCTCGTCTACCGGCAGATCGGCCAGGAGCTGCGCAACCAGTACCTGCTGGCCTACTACTCGAAGGACGTACCGGAAGAGACCTGGCGCCGGGTCAAGGTGGAGATGGTGAACCCGGATCTAGAAGCCCGGGCGATCGCCGGCGTGTATCGCTGAGAAGGTCCCTCAGCCCAGGCTCTCCCACCAGCCTTCGAGCTCGCCGGCCACCTCGTCCGGCCGCTCCTCGTGGGGGAGGGCACCGCACTCTTCGATCCAGACCTGCCGCACGCCCGGGGCCACGCCGGCGAAGGCGTCGCTCTCGCGCTCCGTCTCCTGAAAGGGGCTCCGGCTCCAGACGGCCAGCGCCGGCACCTCGAGGGTGCGTAGCGCCATGTAGGCGTTGGCCGCCAGGGCGTCGCCCAGGAACGCCGCCGGGGCGAAGCGGGCGCCCGGCTGGTGGGCCGTCGTGTAGCCCTGGTCGGTGATCTCTTCGCCCCGCCGCTCCTCCTTCGGGCCCCCCTCCTCCAACTGAAGAAGCTTGCCGGCGTAATAGCGCAGCGACGGCCGCGAGACCAGGAGGTTGAACAGGGCCTCTCCGAGCCAGGGCGAGCGCAGGGCGAGCTGGAGCCAGCGCCCCGCGGTCCGCTGGCTCTCCGCCTGGGTCAGCAGCCCGGTGGGGTTGATCAAGGCCAGGGAGCGGAAGCGCTCGGGCTCGGCGCCGGCGAGCCCGAGGGCGTGGGCCGCCGACAGGGAAGAGGCGACCACGTGGGCCGGGCCGCCGGCGATCTCGGCGAGGACGCTGCGCAGGAGGTCGCGGTAGAGGTCGGCGTCGTAGTCCACGTCCGGGCGGTCCGAGGCGCCGAACCCCAGGAGGTCGTAGGCGATCACCCGACGGTCGGCGGCCAGGCGGGCGAAGAGCTCGCGCATCTCCCAGGCCGAGGCGGCGGCGTGGACGCCGTGGACCAGGACGACGGGCTCGGCCTCCTCGGGGCCGGCGGTGTAGTAGACCACCCGAAAGCCGGACCAGGAGAGCTCGCGGGGCGTCGCCCGGAGGCTGCGGTCGAGGGGCGGCGTGTCCCGGCCGAGGCGGCCAAGGGCGGTCACTGCAGCCACCGCGGCCGCCCCGGCCGCTGCACTCACGGCCAGCCCGGGGAGGCCCAGGAGGCGTCGTCCGGGCCGGCGCTCGGACCGGCGCCTGGGCCCGCTCGCCTTGGCGGGCTCCGAGGTCCGGGACGCGGCGGGGCGGGAGCGCCGGGGCGGCTCGGGGGGCAGCGGGGCGGTGGCGCCCAGGGGCGGGTAGGGGATGTCGGCGGCGGGTCGTCCGCCGGGCTCGGACGAGGCCCTGCGCACGGGGCGGGTCGGCGGTCGCTCGGGATTCATGGTGAAACCGAGGCGATGCACACCTCGTACCGGCTGGTAGCATCGCGCCTCCCGACTCTGCCATGTCGTACCTCCGGATCGCTCTCGCCGCCCTCATCGCCTGCCTGGCGGTCGCTCCGGGCGCGGCCCGCGCCGCCGGCCTCGCCGACGAGCTCGGGCGCAACGAGACCCGCGTCGTCTCGGCACCTGTCCCGCTCACTCCTGGCACGACGGTGACCGCCGCGGCCGTGCCCGAGCGCCTCGAGCGCCTGGGCTACCGGCGGGTGCACCGCGTGCCCGACGCGCCGGGGGAGTACTTCTGGGGCCACGACGTCTTCTGGATCTTCCGGCGCGCCCACCGCCTCGCCGGCCGGAGCTGGCCGGCCGAGCTGTTCGGCCTGGCGCTCGACGGGGAATCGGGCCGGATCACCGGCTTCCTTGGGGCCGACCGCAAGCCCTCGGAAGGGGGCGACGGTGCCGGAGCGGACGGCTTCTGGATCGAGCCGGAGGTTCTCTCCGAGTCGCTGACCGGCGACCGGGCCCGGCGCATCCCGGTGGAGCTCGCCGCCCTGCCCGAGCGGGTCTGGCGCCCGGTGCTCGCCGCCGAGGACCACCGCTTCTTCGACCACGCCGGGATCGACGCCATCGCCGTGGCCCGGGCCCTGCTCGCCAACGTGATGGCGGGCGGGGTCGCCGAGGGCGGCTCCACCCTCACCCAGCAGCTCGTGAAGATGCGCGACCTCTCGCCCAAGCGCACCCTGGGGCGCAAGGTCTCCGAGGCGGCCCGGGCCCTGGCTCTCGAGGCGGAGTACGACAAGCGGGAGATCCTGGAGAGCTACCTCAACCACATCTACTTCGGCCACGTGGACGGCCTTTCGGTGTACGGCCTGGGAACGGCCGCCCGGGTCTTCTTCGGCAAGGACGCCCGCGACCTGGACTTAGGGCAGGCGGCCCTCCTCGCCGCCATGATCCAGGGGCCCAACCGGCTCTCGCCGATCCGCCACCCGGAGGCGGCCCGGACGCGCCAGCTCTGGGTCCTCTCGCGCCTCCGGGACCTGGGCTGGGCCGATCCTGCGGCGATCGAGCGGGAGGAGGCCCGCGGCCTGCCGCGCCTCCACCTGCGCGCGCCTGAGGCGCCGGGCGGCCGGCGCTTCCTGGGCTGGGTGCGGAGCACGGTGGAGGACGTCGCCCCGAGCCGCGTCCGGCGCGGGCGGGGCGTCGTCGTCCAGACCGGCATCGACCCGCTCCTCCAGTCCTGGGCCGAAGAAGCGGTGGCCGCCGGCCTCGACCGGCTGCGGCGCGCCCACCCGGACCTCGCGGGGCGCCCCCTGTCGGCGGCCCTGGTCGCCGTCGACGGCACCCTGGGGACCGTCCTCGCCTACGTGGGCGGCGACCCCCGCGACCGCGGGGACGACTTCGATCGCGCCCGCCAGGCCGAGCGGCAGACCGGCTCGGCCTTGAAGCCCCTGGTGCTGCTCCAGGCCTTCGACGAATGCGGCGACCGTGCCCCCCTCTTCCCGGCCCGCCGGGTGCTGGATGAGCCGGTCCGGGTGGAGCTGCCGTCGGGGCCCTGGGAGCCGGAGAACCTGGGGCGGCGCTTCCGCGGCCCGGTGACGGTGCGCGAGTCCCTGGTCCACTCGCTCAACGTTCCCTTCGTGCGCATCGCCCGTTGGTGCGGCTTCGGAGGCACCGCCGAGACCCTGCGCCACGCCGGTCTCGACATTCCTGACGATCCGCCGCCGGCGTTCGTGCTCGGGGCCCTGGGAACCCGCCCGGTGGACCTGGCGGGGGCGTACACGGCCTTCGACACGCTGGGGCTGGCGCTCCGGCCGCTGCCGGTGCTCTCGGTGTCGCGGCCGGACGGCGCGCGCCTCGCCCGATTCGACGGGCAGGAGCAGCGGGTGGCGCGGCCGGCGGCGGCCTACCTGGTGCGGGACCTTCTGCTGGACGCGGTGCGCCGGGGGACGGGGCGGGGGGCGGCGCTCCCGGACCTGGCGGCGTGGGGCAAGACGGGGAGCTCGTCGGACTACCGGGACGCCTGGTTCGTGGGCGGGGCGGGGTCGGTGGTGGCGGCGGTCTGGGTGGGCGTGGACGACGACACGCCGCTGGGGCTGACGGGAGGGAAGGCGGCGGTCCCGATCTGGCGGGGGTTCATGGACCGGGCGGCGAGGGCCCGGCCGCCGCTCGCGGTGCGGGCGCCGGGGGACGTGGAGGAGCGCTGGATTCAGGACCGGACGGGGCGCCTGGTGCACCACGAGAGGGCCGGTACCCACGAGGACCTCTTCGACCGCCGCCACCTGCCGCCGCACCGGCACCTGCTGTGGCCGGATCCGGCGATCCCGCCGATTCAGTGAGGCCGGGCCCGGGACTGGCCGGCTCGGACTGCGTGAGGTCCCGTTGAGCGCGGTCCTCAACGGTCCCCCCTGAGCGAGCGCAGCGAGTCGAATGGGTCCTCCGGAGGAGACCCCTCGGCCCTCCGGGGTCGGCCTCTTCGGGGTCGGCCTCCGTGATGGGGTGGCCCCCGGCCCTTCGTCGTCGGACTCCTCAGCGGTGCCTTGAGGGGAGAGAATCCCCGGTTTTCCACGGTCGGACTCCCCCTTTTCTACTTGTCGTTTCGACCGGAGCGAAGCGAAGTGGAGAAACCTCAGCGGGTGTGTTGCCTTCCAACCCTTGCCGCTTGGCGCCCTCGGAGTACCATGAAGACGAAGCGAGATCAGGACCATGGGTACCAACGGGACAGCCATTTCCTCGAACGAAGAGCACCTCCGCGGGCAAGCGAGCCGGCAAATCCTCGAGCGCCTCGACCGGGCGTTCAATGAGGAGGGTGCAGAGCAGCGTGAGCCGCAGGAGAAGGAGCTTCGCCGCGCCCGCCACCGGGAGCTTGTGAAGGGCGAGTGGTAATCCGGCAGGGCGAGGTCTACTGGGTGAACCTCGGCGCCGTCGGCGTCCTGGCCTGACGCTGACCCCTGGGGGCCTTCCGCCGCTGCCACGGCTGCTCGGTACAATCGCCTGCGCTGATGAAGCTTCCCGCGGCCCATCTCGCACTCGTGGATCCCGCCAAGATCCGCGACTATCTCCTCTCGCCGGAACATCTGGTGGGCCGGCACAAGGCTTCTTTCTTCCATGCGCTCGGTTACTCCAGACGAGATTGGCCCCGGCTCGAAGACGGATTCCGGCGCCTGATCGCGTCGCAGGATGCGGTTCCTGGGAACGCCAGTGAGTTCGGGACCAAGTACGAGGTGCGTGGTAGCCTTGAGGGGCCAGCGGGTCGGAGGGCAGAGGTCGTGACTGTGTGGATCATCCGGACCGGCGAGACGGTTCCTCGGTTCGTCACGGCCTTCCCAGGGGCCAAGCCATGAGATTCAAAGAGCTCGATACCGTCGTTCTCGATCGGGACCTTCCGGAGCTCGGCCTTCGCAAGGGCGATGTCGGAGCGATCGTCTTGGTCTACGAGCCGGGAGCCCTCGAAGTCGAGTTCGTCACCGCCTCGGGGCGGACGCAGGCTCTCGTGACGCTCGAGGAAGGCGACGTCCGGGCCGTCCGCGACGAGGACCTGATCTCGGTCCGCAGCCTGGCTCACGACGCAGCCTGAAGAACCTCAGGGGCTCGGCCCCAAGCCGGAGCCGGGCCCGACACCCCTACCGGTCGTCGCTCTCGCTCTCCTCCTCACCTGGCCTGGCTACCTCCCGCATCTCCACCACCAGCCGCCTCGCTCTCGCCGCCCAGCCGGCGGCGGCGTGGCAGACGCCGAGGTCTTCGCGGGCGACGCCCAGCGCCGCCGGCTGCTCGGCGATCCTCTGGAGGTAGCGGGCTAGGTCTTCGAGATCGGCCGCCGCGGCGGTCGCGTCGCCGCGCGGCGCGGGAAGCCCGTGGCTCGCCCCCCAGTCCCAGTAGGGGCTCTCCATGGCGACGTCGTGGAGCATTGCGCCGAGACGGCGCAGAAGCTCCACGTGCTCGGGCTCGGTGAAGAACCCCAAGAACGTCTCGCGGAAGGCGGTCTCGAGGCTCGGCCGGGCGGCCGGTGCGCCCCTGTCGGCAGGACTCGTCGAGTGGCCGCCGCTCATCGCCCGGCGTCCCGGAGAGGCTCCATCAAGATCCGCCCGCTCCGCCGCAGGGTCTCGTCCGGCACGGAGAGCAGGAAGTGGGCGAAGGCGAGCGGCTGGACCCGCAGGTCCGCCAACCCGCTCAGGATGCGCGGGAGGTTATCTCCACGGTAGACGGAAGTCCCCACCGGCCGGCCATGGTGGAGCGGGTGGAGCCGCCGGTCGGCGCCGTCCTGGAAGCGGAAAACAGGAGGCCGCTCGGCGACGGCCAGGGTCGCCGCCGCGAGGTAGGCGAGGTCCGGCGCCTGGAGAATGAGCCGGGGCTGCGACTCGCCCGCGGCGACGCAGGCCCAGCGGGGCTGGTCACCGGCGCCGTAGAGTGGCGTCACCCGCCACGGCCCGGCGAGGTCGGCCTCCAGCGTCGCCGGCGCGGGCTCGCGCCGTGAGACCTCCGCGAGGAAGTCGGGGGAGAAGGCGGATTGACTGGATCCCCGCTCCTTCTCCCCGACCCTTTCCTCACCCCGGACCACGCCGCTTCGCGGCGCGGTGCCCGGAGGAGGGGGCGCCCCCGCCCGAGGGTCGCGGCCTTCGAGATTGTCGTTGGAATGCTGCGGGTTGCTACACTTACGATCACGCTGACTCATGGCTTCGCTTCATGTGTCGGCCAGGGCGCGGCAGTGGGTTCGCTCCCACGCCGTGCCCGCTTCGTGGCCTGGTGGATTGTGGCGTCCCGGCGTAGGGCCTCCAGATGGAGGTCAGAGGCGCGGCCGGATCGCGGGCTTCTTGGATTCACTCAGGAGGGCAGCTCGGCTCCGGCTCGGCTCCTGTCGTCGTCCTCCTCTCTCCCGTTCATCCGATCTACGCCCAACTTACGCCATCTCGGCACAGAATTCAAGATCCTCTTGAAGCATGCGGCGGGAGATTCCGCCCACGAATCGCGTCACGCACCTCGCCACGAAGCGTCACGTCAGCGCTTCCACCCAGAACCAGGCCTTGAGCGCCCTTCTCTTCCTGTACCGTCACGTTCTCGACCGCGAGCTCGGCGACCTCGACGCCGTCCGAGCGAAGCGAAGGCGACCTCTTCTGGCAGCGCGCACCGGCCGCCGGGCAGCTTGGTGTAGCCTTCGAGCGCGGGCCTCGCGGCTGGTCGCGGGGCGTTCGGCGCGACAAGGGGTAAGGGTGAGTGCTTCGCTGCTTCTTTGGGGAGTCCTGTTCGGCGCCGTCGGGCTCGGCTTCTTCGTCTACGGCAGGAAGGAGCAGGCCATCGTTCCGCTCGTCTGCGGGATCGCCCTGATGGTACTGCCATATTTCATCTCGAACGCCATTCTTCTCGTGATCGTTGGTGTCGCGGTCGCGGCTGTCCCGTACTTCGTCAGAGAGTGAGAGGTTCGACGTCCAATCCCGGGTTTGTCACGTCCCTCCGGTTGACCTCGGGCTCGGCCGGAGCAGGGCCCTTCGGTCCACCAGCTCCAAATTCCTTAGCAGCCGACCGTCAACGACGATCCTGCTCCTGGACCCACCCCGCGATCTCTCGGCTGAAGCGCTCCAGGTCGTCCAGGCCCGAGGAGGCGGCGCGGAAGACGAGCTCGGGGTCGGCCTGGGCGTAGACGTGGGCGACAATGTTCCGCAGGCCGGTCGCCCGGGCCAGGGCCCGGCTGGTCTCCTCGGCGATCACGCCGTGGTCGTGGAGGCGCTGGAAGGCATCGGCCAGGTCCTTGGCCGGGGGCCAGCCTTCGTCCGCGATCAAGTGGCTGGCGATGTCGGTGCACGCCTGGACCGCGAGCATCAAGTTGAAGGAGACGAGGTCGAGGACGTCCCGGTCGTCGGCGAGGGCTTCGGCATCCGCCGGGCGATGGGTGCGAATCCGGTCGACCCGGTCGGCCAGCTCGGCGAGCTTCGCCGCCATCACATCGGCATCAACCATCGGCGCCTCCCGCTCGTTCGGTTGCCAGGTGATCCAGGTACCCGTCGCGCATCCGTTCGTACCCGGGGCGGTCGAGGGAGAGCTGGAGGAGGGCGCGGGTGCGGAACTCGGCCTCGGCATGGGGCTCGGCCTCGTAGATCGCGATGCCGTCCCGGTTGAGGGCGTTGAGCAGGGGGTAGCCGAGGCTCCGCCCCGGCGTGATGTCCACCACGTCCGCGTCGAGGCCTGTGGCCTGGCGGAGCTGCGCCATCAGGTCCAGGCGGTCGAGCTCTTCGCCGCGGAACAACTCGATCGCGAGATCGAGGTCAGCCTCCGGCCCCGCCCCGCCCCGGGCCCGGGAGCCGAAGAGGAGGGCGACGCGCACCTCTGGATGGCGCTCGATCACCGAGCGGATGGCGTCCACGAGTTGTCGGTCCACGGACATCGGGGGCAGTATAGCCGTCAGCGAGACAACGGCTCTGGGATCGGGACCCTACGGCGTCGCCCTCGGCGCGCCTCCTGAGTGAGCGTCGGGGTGCCTTCCTCGCTGCCGAGTAGGTGCCGCTCACTTCAAGAGGGCGGAACGCCGATGCCGATGCACCCCGCCTAGTTCTTGCCTGTGAGGAGGCTGACCTCTACCAGGATCCTCCCCAGGCTCGACCGGAGCGCGACGGCGTTCCGGAAGGCCTCCGCGAGCTCGCGGTGGGCGTCTCGCAGTCGTTGCCACGCCTCTCGGGTCGCGGCGTGGAAGTGAGGAGCGGGAGATCTGGGGGAACGGAAGGCACGTCGGGGCGGCAGCACATGCACTTTGCATGGATGCCGGGAAAGCGTTATGGTCGTCGGAGGGGGAAGGGAGCGTGATTGTCTCGTTCGGCGACAGGGCTACCGAGGATTTGTTTCATGACCGTCCCGGCGGCAGGGTGCGACGCTATCCACCGGAGATTTTGCGGCCTGCGCTTCAGCAGCTCGACATGCTCAATGCGGCCCGGGATCTCAAGGACCTACGGTCACCTCCCGGCAACCGCCTCGAGGCGTTGCGTGGCGACCTCGCCGGCTTCCATTCCATCCGAATCAACCGCCGCTGGCGGATCGTCTTCCGTTGGAAGGCTGCCGAGGCAAGCGAAGTTCGGATCGTCGATTTTCACACTGGGTGAAGGGGTAGGAGAATGCTTCCAGAGAATCGAGTCCCAACCCATCCCGGCGAGATTCTGAGGGATCAGTTCCTGAAACCATTGGGGCTGACACAGGTCGCCCTGGCTGAGCATCTCGGAGTTCCGGTCCAGCGGATCAACGAGATCGTCCGTGGAAAGCGGGGCATCACGCCGGCAACCGCCTGGCTCCTCGCCCAGGCCTTTGGCACGAGTCCGGAGTTCTGGGTCAACCTGCAAGCCAACCACGAGCTGGTGGTCAACCGGCCCGACCGTTCGGTTCCTCCATTGCAGAAGGCGGGGTAGCCTCCGCGTGGAGGCTGGGCGTAGAGCCTCCGGATCCACGACCTCTGGCGGATCTGCTGCCTCTGGTCGGACGGAGAGGCTTCCGACGTGGAGATCGTGGACTGCCGCCAGTGGCCTCTCAATCTTCAAATGATGGGTACAACCATCCGGCGGCGCCCTCGGACTTTAGACCCGCCGCTGTTGTAAAGTCGGCCAGTGGCCGCCGGGCGCGGCCGTTCGGTACTCTTCGTCCATCACCACGAGGATTTCGTTAAATGATTCGAACCGCCATGCTGAGCCTGCTTGCCTTTCTCGCGGCCGGAGCCGCGGTCGCCGCCAGCGGAGCACCACCGAACGGGGACGCCGCCAAGGGATCCGCCGACATGCGCCAGAACCCCCTCATGACCCCTTCGAAGCTCCCTTTCGAAGCGCCGCCGTTCGACAAGATCGAGGACGCCGACTTCCAGCCCGCCTTCGAGGCCGGGATGAAGCAGCAGATCGAGGAGATCGAAAAGATCGCCGACGATCCGGCGCCGCCGACCTTCGAGAACACCCTGGTGGCGCTCGAGAAGAGCGGCCAGCTCCTGAGCCGCGTGAACCTGATATTCAATGGCCTGTCGGGCGCCAACACCGACCCGACCTTGCAGAAGGTGCAAGAGGAGGAGGCCCCGAAGCTCGCCGCCCATCACGACGCGATCTTCTTGAACGGCAAGCTCTTCAACCGGATCGAGACGCTCTACGAGAAGCGGAAGAGCCTGAAGCTGGACCCTGAGTCGCAACGGCTCCTCGACTACTTCCACCAGCAGTTCGTCCTCGCCGGCGCCGTGCTTTCTCCCGCCGACCAGGCGAAGCTCAAGAAGCTCAACGAAGAGGAGGCGACCCTCTCCGCCAAGTTCACCAACAAGCTCCTCGCCGCGACCAAGGCCGGGGCTCTCGTGGTGAGCGACAAGGCGGAGCTCGCCGGCCTCTCGCCGAGCGACCTCGCCGCGGCCCAGCAGGCCGCCCAGGCACGGGGCCTCGAGGACAAGTGGGTCCTTCCGCTCCAGAACACGACCCAGCAGCCCGCGCTCGAGTCGCTCGAGAACCGGCCGACGCGCGAGAAGCTCTTCGAGAGCTCCTGGACCCGCACCGAGCACGGCGACGAGAACGACACCCGGGGCGACGTTCAGCGTCTGGCCAAGATCCGCGCCGAGAAGGCGGCGCTCCTGGGATATCCGAGCTACGCCGCCTGGAAGCTCGTCGACCAGATGGCAAAGACCCCGCAAGCGGTCGAGACCTTCCTCGCCAGGCTCGGGCCCCCGGCCACCGCAAAGGCGCGCCGCGAGGCCGCGGACATCCAGGCCCTCATCGACAAGTCGGGTGCCCACGTCGAGCTCCAACCCTGGGATTGGAACTTCTACGCCGAGAAGGTGCGCAAGGCCAAGTACGACCTCGACGAGTCCGAGATCGAGCCGTATTTCGAGCTGGGTCACGTGCTCCACGACGGCGTCTTCTACGCCGCCAACCAGCTCTACGGCCTGACTTTCAAGGAGCGCCACGACCTCCCCGTCTACCAGGAGGACGTGCACGTCTACGAGGTCTTCGACAAGGACGGCTCCTCGGTCGGGCTCTTCTACGCCGACTACTTCAAGCGTGACAACAAGTCGGGCGGCGCCTGGATGGACAACTTCGTCAACCAGTCGAAGCTCCTGGGCGAGAAGCCGGTGATCTACAACGTCTGCAACTTCACCAAGCCCGCTCCGGGCAAGCCGGCGCTCCTCTCCTATGACGACGTGACCACCATGTTCCACGAGTTCGGGCACGCGCTGCACGGATTCTTCGCCAGCCAGGAGTATCCGAGCCTCTCCGGCACCTCGGTGGCGCGCGACTTCGTCGAGTTCCCTTCCCAGTTCAACGAGCACTGGGCTCTCTATCCCTCGGTACTGAAGCACTACGCCTTGAACTACGAGACGGGCGAGCCGATGCCCGAAGCCCTGGTCGCGAAGATCAAGAAGGCCTCGACGTTCAACCAGGGCTACGCGCTGACCGAGCTCCTCGAAGCGGCGGACATCGACATGGGCTGGCACACTTTGCCCGCGAGCGCCCCGGAGCAGAAGGTCGACGAGCTCGAGCTCGCGACGCTCGAGAAGGATCATCTCTTTCTGTCCCAGGTGCCTCCGCGGTACCGCTCGAGCTACTTCGAGCACATCTGGGCCAGCGGCTATGCCGCCGGCTACTACGCCTATCTGTGGACCGAGATGCTCTCCGACGATGCCTTCCAGTGGTTCGAGGACCACGGCGGCCTGACCCGCGCCAACGGCCAGCGGTTCCGCGACCTCATCCTGTCGCGGGGCAACACCGAGGACTACAGCGAGATGTTCCGCTCCTTCGAGGGGCGCGACCCCTCGATCGAGCCGATGCTGAAGGATCGCGGCCTCGAGTAGCGCGAGGAACCTGCGCCAGCCGTTCGCTCTTTGCGAAACGTTTTTCTCCGTAGCCTGTGGTACCGTCGCCGCGCAACGCGGCCCTCTGATCGGGGCCGCACACCGCGGAAGGCCCAGCCCATTTCCGACAGACTGCGAGGAGACCCGTGAACGGACAAGCTTGCTCCCGCTTCGGAATCCGCAGCGTCGGAATCGCCACCGCCGGTCTCGCGCTCGGCCTTCTCCTCGCCGGCAGTGCCGGCGCCACGACCTTCTATGTGACCGTCAGCGGCGACACCGGCCCGGGCACCCTCCGGGCCGCGCTGACTGCCGCCCAAGCCGATGCCTCCGCGACCGCTGCGAGCCCGCACGTCATCGACTTCAGCGCCTTGCCCTCGCCGACCGTGATCTCGCTCGGGAGCCGCATTACGCTCCACTTCACGCACGTCGACCTCGTGGGCCTGGGCATGGCGGACCTGGTGCTCGACGCATCCGGCTTCAACAGCACCATCTTCTCGGTGGAGGACGGCTCCACCATGACGCTGCGCGATATGACACTGCGGGGTGCCACCGCCAGCACCAGCGGCGGCGCCGTCGCCCTGGATCAGTACACCGGGCTGACGGCCCTCGACGTGTACTTCCTCAACAACTCCAGCGAGAACGGCGGCGCGATCCGAGCGGGCGACAACTCGACGCTCGCCGTCACGCGGTGCGTGTTCGATTCCAACTCCACCAACAACTACGGCGGCGCCATCAGCGCCGGCGGCGGCGCCGGCAACGTGACCACCATCGAGAACTCCGTCTTCCGAGGGAACGTCGCCTCCGACGCCGGACAGACCCACGGCCAAGGTGGCGGCGTGATCATCACCGACGGGTCGTTCGAGATCGTCAACTCCGTGTTCAGCGGCAACGGCTCGGTGGAGTCCGGCTCCGGGCTCAGAATCGGCCCCGCCGCCAGCGGCGATCTCCTGAACAGCACCCTGAGCGGCAACGTCTCGGGTACCGGCGGCGCCCTGAACGTCCGCGGCACGGTTAACATGGGCAACACCATCGTCGCCCGCAACCTGTCGACGGACCCGGCGCGCGACGTCGACGAGTCGACCCCCACCCATAGCCTCGGCGGCAACCTGATCGGCGACAACACCGGCGCCGCCACCACCTTCCCCGCGGGCCTGCCCAACGGCAACGGCGACTACGTCGGCACCGCCGCCGCACCGCTCGACCCGCTCTTCCGCGAGGACGTCCCGAGCACGCTCACCACCGTCAGCACGGGGGGGACCTCCGGCTCGCCGGCGGCGTCGGCGTCGACGGCGGGATCGACGCCAACTCGCCGCCCGTCCTGCCGGCTCTCGGTGGCAATCCCAGGATCGTCGGCGCCAGCGTCGACGTCGGCGCCTACGAGGATCCGCTGGAGTCCTTCGAGATCACGACCGACGCGAGCGATCCCTCGGTGGCCGGCCAGTCGGTGGTCGTGGCCTGGAGCATCTCCGGGATCGCGGGCGCGCCGACCGGAACGGTGACCGTGACCGACAGCGCGAGCGCCGCGACCTGTAGCGCGGCTGTGGGCGTGGGCTCCTGCGTCATTGTCCTGCCCAACGGGGGCGCTCGAACGCTGACCGCGAGCTACTCCGGCGACGCGACCTACGCCGCGGCCACCGACACCGAGCCCCACCAGGTCTCCGGCCTCGCCGAGGTCCCTACGCTCGGTACCCTCGCCCTGACCGCCTTCGGTCTCCTGCTCGCCGGGATGGCCGTGCGGCGGATCTCCGCAGCGTAGCCCTCGCGCCGGAGTGGATCCCCCCGTCCGAGGGGGATCACAAGGTGCCGGCCCGGGCCAGGTGCCGGGAGCTTCCTGGCCATGGGCCCCGGGTTCGGCTCGGAGCTGGTGTTTCTGGAGTGGTGAGGGTGGCAACGGAATGAGCGGCGGCCGCTACCACAAGCCCATCTGACCACTCCGGGCCGGACGATCCCCTACGGTACCGGAATAAGACAAGCGCCGTTGAGCCCGACAGAGTACCGGCCCTCGGCGCTGTATTCGGCGTAGACGAGACCGCCGCCGCTCTTCTGGAAGTCGAAGATGAAGGTTCCGAAGGCCGCCCCCGTGAAGTCCGAGGCGGAGACCACGATGGCGAAATCATTCGTATAGATCTTTGTCGTCGGTAAGAGTGTTCCATCTTCGAGGATGGGAGTAACTACCACCGACGGTGGATCGAACACCGGATCCGAGCCTTGCGGTGTGTTGATCAGAAGCCGGAGCTCAGTGCCCGCACCGAAGTCGACGAAGCGCACCTCCGTCAAGTCGCACAACTCGTCCAGGCTCGCCATCCGCTGGCCGGTGGCGAAGGCGTTGCCGACGTCGACCTGGAGGTAGTCGCCCACCAGGAGGCCGGCGCCCGGCCTCGAGGTCTGGAGGATGACGATGAAGCCTCGTGCGAAGCCGTCGGGGTCCGCGGGCAAGCCGGCGACGTCCCGCACGTTGCGGGTCAGGGTCGCGCGGCCCGCGAGCGTCATCGCGTTCTGGTGCAGCGGCGTGCCGTCCGGTGCCTGATAGCGAACCTGGATATCGACGGGTTGAGAGAACGTGTTGCGCACGGCGAAGAGCGTCGTCGTGCCCGCTGGATCGGTGGTATCGACCTCGTAGAAGGGAACGATGAGGGCCTCCTGCGGCTCATCGACCTTTTCGACCAGAGACGCCGCCCCCGCTCGCCGGCGGATGGGCGGCGCGGTAGCCTTCGGGTCGGAGTGGCGAAGGACGACCTCGGCGGGTAACGACGCCGGCAGGGCGAGGGTGATTAGGAGGGCGGTGGTCAGTGGGGTTCGCATAGTGACCTCTCTTTCATTGCACGACCGGCACGCCGCATTGGGTGAGCAGGTGCCGCCGCTCGGCCGTCTCGGCGTCGGGGATCGCCGGCGGCTGCCCTTCGCACCAGTGGTAGTGGAGTAGGAAGTCGGTGTTCCAGCGCGGCCCGGCTTGGCCGCATCCCTGCCGCTGGTTGAGCCGGGCCTGCAGGACCGCGGTGGCGGCGTAGGTGGTGCAGCGATCGTTCTTCCCGACCGCCGTCTCCCGCCCGGCCAGGCAGCGCTCGAGATCGATGCCCCGGGTCTTGGTCTCGGCGGCCAGGACGTCCGAGCTCTGCCGCTCGCACCAGGTGCGATGGGATCGGGCGTCGGGGTTCCATCCCGGTCCGACGAAGTGGCAGCCCCGCTCGCGGTTCTGGCGCTCCTGGGCCACGGCCGTGATCGCATAGAGCTCGCAGTTCTTCGCCGCGGACCCGACGATGCTGAACTGACCCTGCATCATCTCGAGCTTCTTGGGCGCCCTGGCCGTCGCTTCGGGCGCCCTGGCCGTCGCCTCGGGGGCCCTGGCCATCGCCTCGGGGGCCCTGGGCATCGCCTCGGGGGCCCTGGCCGTCGCCTCGGGGGCCCTGGCCGTCGCCTGGGCGCCCTCCGCCCGGTGCGCGCAGCGTACGAGCTCGTCTTCGCGCGCTCGAGCCTCGCCGTCGACCGTGGCGCCCTGCTGGCGCAGACACCAGTCGCGGTGCAGGGTGCGGTCGTCGGTCCAGCGGCCTCCCGAGAAGCCGCAGCCGAGCTCCCGAGCACGCTCGACGAGAGCGACGGCCTGGTCCGCGTAGCGCTCACAGTGCTCGTCGGGCGGCGGGACGATCTGCCTCGTGCCCGACTGCATCTCGGCCTGAGGCGGCGGCGGCGGCGGGACGATCTGCCTCGTGCCCGACTGCATCTCGGCCCGAGAGAGGGAGGACGGCGGGGCCGTATCCGCGATCCATTCGAACGTCTCCCAACCCTTCACTTGGTCGCTGACGGCGGCGAGATGGCTGTCAGGCCCGACACCGGCACGAACGTACTTGCCGCTCTGAGTCGAGCGGAAGGCCACCTTGTTCCCGCTCAGTTCGGAGACCTCGAAGGTCTCCCATCCCGCTATGTGGTCACTGACGGCGGCGAGGTGGCTGTCCGGACCGACCCCGGCGCGGACGACCTTCCCCGACTGTTCGGACACCAGGGCGATGCGGGTTCCACCCAGCGGAATCGCGCGAAACCTCTCCCAGCCTCGGAGCTGATCCGATACGGCGGCGAGGTGGCTGTCGGGCCCGACTCCAGCTCGAACGACCTTCTGGCTCAGCGTCGAGCGCAGGCTCACACGGGTCGGCACGCTCAGTGTGAATGTGATGGACGGTCCCGCTCCCGATAGATCTCGGATCCCGTAGCCGCTGGGAACACCGTCCGCCCACCTCAGAATCACCCGGTCGGGGTGACCAGGATCGTAGAAGGGCGAGATGTCGTAGCCGGTCCTGGGGTCCTTGCCGTCCCAGAGAGCCTCGCGATCGCTGGCACTGCCGCGCACAGGTCGAATGAGGCGGATTCCCCTGCGCCCCCAATCACTCCAGACGCAGGGGAGGTGCTTCATATCCACACCGGTCTTGTCGTAGAGGTTCTTCGACAACTCCCGATCCTCGATGACATGCCAGATGGCCAGACCCTGATCGGGAATGGGCGTGGCCCTCCCCGACGGTCCGGCGTCGTACGAATTCCCCGCCCACCGGTTCTCCAGGAGAAAGTACTCGCGATCTCCGTACCCGGGTCGAGAGAGTCGAAAGACCTGGCCCGTCTCCTCGATGTCGTGGAGGACGAGCGGGCCGCTCACGTCCACAAGGGAGGGCGTGATCCACCCGTACATCGACTTCTGGGCGGGATCCAGATGGGGGTGTCGCCAGTGCAGGTCCATCAGGGAGAAGGCACCAGCCTGGAAAGGGTGACCAAAGCGTCCGGAGCTGCACTGAAAGTACTGATCCGGCGCATCGACGAAGCCGTGCGCCAGCTCATGGGCCACGACGCCCATGTCCCCGGGATTGCTGATGTAGGCTTCGGTGATCTCGGTGATCTCTACGCCATCGACGATCAGCGGCTTCGGCGGCACGTGGCTGCCGACGACGGCCCGACGGGTTCCAAAGGCTTGCGCCTGAGGGATGACCACGAGGATCACGAGCTCGTTGTGCTCGATCACCCCGTCGCCGTTCCCGTTCGAGTCGTACTTGCTGAAGTCGAAGTCCTGGTCGGCGCGCCTGACCGCCTCGGCCCACTTGTGAGAGTGCCCTCCGTAGAATCCCTCGTCGTCCAGGTAGCGCGGGTTGCCATCGGCGTCCGTGTACTCGTGAGGTGTGCCCACCGCGTCGGCGGGTGAGTACGGGGGTTGGCGCCAGTAGAGCTGCCACGGGTATTTGGCGTCGTACCAACCGAGAAAGCCTGCTTCTGCGATCCGTAGTTTGCCGCGTGAGTTCTCCGCGAAGTAGCCGGCGACGCTGTCCTGGGCGCCGAAGATCATGTCGTGGACGACCTGAGCCGCCTGGGGCGCATTCCCCGGACGGTGGGGGTCCCAGAGGATCACGAGCAAGTCCCGCGTCCCCGTCGCAGGCTGGAGGGGGTGCTGTGGATGCACCGCAGGCTCGAGCACCAGGATGGCGACGAACAGCGCCAGCCCGCGACCGATCGCCCGCAGAACCGGGCGGCTGAGCGTGGCGAGGCCGGGGAGAGCTGGACGGTGCTGTCGAAGGGACTGGAAGCCGCGGTCTGACATCGACTGGTCTCCCTCTCGCGTCAGGGACTCATTGACTCATTCGCCCGTTCAGACAAGACAACTCTCCCTTGGAATGTAGGTGGGCCGGTGGGCCCGCCACAATCACATGGTCGTGTGATCCTTCAGGGCGATGGCGTGAGCGCCAGCGGCCCGCCAGGTTTCTAGATGAGCTTCTCGCGGATGGCTCGACCGACCGCCTCGGCCACGCCGTGGACCTGGAGCTTGCGATAGATGTGCTTGACGTGGCTGCGCACGGTGTCGATGGCGATGCCCAGGGTCGAGGCGATCTGCTTGTAGGCGAGACCCTGGACCAGGGCGCGCAGGACCTCTTGCTCGCGCTCGGTGAGATCCATGCGGCTGGGCGCGGCGGAATCGGCCTGTGGGCGTGGCAGAGGGTTGCGGACCAGCTCGAGCAGCGTGCGCGCCACCCCGGGAGTCAGCGAGCCTCCGCCGGCCAGGACGACGCGCGCCTGATCCAGGATCTCCCCGCCGGCCGCGCTCTTCGACAGATACCCGTCCGCACCGGAGCAGATCGCCTCCAGCACGGTGCTCGGCTCTTCGAAGACGGTGAGCGTGACCACCTGGACCTGCGGCCACCACTCCTTGAGGCGCCGGGTGGCCTCCAAGCCACTCATGCCCGGAAGCTCGATGTCCATGAGCACCAGGTCCCACGGCGTCGAGCCGGCCTGCCGGTCGGCGGCGCGCAGGGCGTCCTCGGCGCAGCCGTAACTGCCCGCGAGATCGAGATCCTGAGCGCTGGCGATCAGTCGCTCCAGGCTGACGCGGTATCGCCGGTCGTCCTCGACGATGGCGATTCGGAACTTCATCACGTAAAGCCCATCCGCAACAAGCCTCTCACTCCCACGGGGCGGCGGTCACTCACCCGATCATGTGATCTTTCGCCGCCACTTCGGCGGACGCAGTGCGAAGATCAGCTCCACCGTGGTTCCCCCTCCAGGGCTCTCCCGCCAGGCGACCCGGGCTCCGATCTCCGCGGCCCGACGCCGCATGCTCGCGATGCCGTGACCGGGGTCGAGCTCGCCGGCGGCGGGTAGGCCCCGACCGTCGTCGCGGATCGAGAGGCACCACGTGCCACCGATGGGCTCGAGGCTCAGCTCGACGCGGTGGGCGGCTGCGTGGCGGGCGGCGTTGTACAGGCCCTCCAGGCCGATCAGCAGGACACTGCGGCGTACCGCGGCGCTCGGTCTCGTCTTCGGCCACGTCTCCGGGAAGCGACAGATCAGCTCCGTCCCGCTGCCGCTGAAGAGCGTGGCGCCTCGCTGGGCCAGGCGACCGGCCACCTCCGGAAGTGAGCGGGTCCTCGAATCCAGGGCCCAGACGATGTCCGACAGGGCAGCGCCCAGCTCGCGACTCGCGGTCGTGATCTCCGTCGCCGCGTCCTTGGCGGCAACTCCAACCTCCCCGTTGCCGGCCAGCAGCTCGGCGACGATGCCGATGCCGCCCAGGCCGGAGCCCAGCTCGTCGTGGAGATCGGAGGCGATCCTCGTGCGCTGGCGCTCGAGGGCCCGGCGCTGCGCGGAGCCGAGACGCACGAAGGTCCACGCCGAGAGGATGGCCAGCATCGCCACGACCGCGAGGAACCAGCCCCGTCGCCAGATGGGCGGCAAGCGTTCGAAGGTGAGCGTCGCCGGCGCGGCGCTCACCGAGCCGTCCTCGCCGACCGCCCGCACCTGGAAGGTGAGCTTTCCCGCCGGAAGGCCGGCAAAGGTGACGGACCTCTCGCTCGACGGAGGGCTCCACTCGTCGCCCGTGCCCTCGAGGCGGTGCTGATAGCGCACGACCTCCCCGGGACGGAGCGAGATGCTGAAGTAGCCCACAGTCAAACGGTGCTCCTGGGGACGCAGCGTCAGCCCCGTCAAACGCTCCGCGCCCAGCTCGGGCACCGGCCACGGCACGCCCGCGACGCGCACCTCCCCGATGCGCGTCGCGGGCGGGCGACTGGGCCTCTCGACTCGCGGATGCAGCCGCGACAGGCCATTCCAGGTGCCGAACCAGAGGTCGCCGTCGGCCGCCGCCAGGACGGTGCGCAGCCCGTGGCTGGCCAGACCGTCGGCGGTCGTCAGGTGCCGCGAAGCGCCGGTCGCCGGATCGAGGCGGTCGACGCCACGATCGTTGCCGACATAGAGGTGACCGAAACGGTCCTCGGCGAAGCAGCAGGCCCCGGCCGCGGAGAGGCCGTCCTGCTGCGACAACCGCTCGAAGACCGGCCGCGGCGAGCCGGGATCCTTCACCCGCAGGACGGCCCCTTTCGCGGCGATCCATAGCCAGCCTCGCGAGTCGAAGAAGAGGTCCTGCACGAAGCTCGGCGGCACCCCGTCCGCTTCTCCGAAGAGCTCGAACCGTCGGTGCGTCCGATCCAGAGAGCGAGCCAGGCCGCCGTTGTAGAACCCGAGCCACAGCCGCCCACCGGGGCCCTCGGCGAAGGCGGTGGGGGGGCCGGACAGGTCGGACGCGGGCAGCCCGGCCTCGGTATCCAAGGTCTCGAATCGACGGTCGGTCCGTCGCCACACAACGGTGCGTTTGTCCGCGTGGATGAGCCCGAGCCAGAGGTCCCCGTCTTGATCTTCGTAGCTGCGAAAGAATAAGAGCCCCGGGAGGCCGTCAGCGGTCGTATAGCGCGCGATCGGCTCGGTGTCGGCGAGGTCTTCCGCTCGTTCGACGGCTGGATAGCGATAGAGACTGTCGCCTTCGGCGGGGATCCACCACTCGCCGGTATGGTCTCGAACCACCCATCGGTTCCAGGCCCAGCCCTCCCACGCAGCACCGAGGCCACGCGGTCGGAAGGGATGGAAGCGCCCGTTCTTGCCCAGCACGTGCAGCCAGTAGCCGTCGGGACCGAGGGTGACGACCACGATCTCGCCCGAAGGAGGGTTGAGGATCTGCACGACGTGGGTACCACGCAGACCGTCTGCCCCCTCGAAGCTGACCATCCCGCCGGCGGCGATGCGGATCAGCCCGCCGGTCTCGCTGCCCAGCCAGAGATTGTCGTCGGCGTCTCTGAAGACGGTGTTGAAGCGAGACTCGAGAGGAGGCTGTCCCCGACCGAAGGGACGGAAGCCATCCTCTCCGAAGCGCGCCAGCCCATGCTCGCCCACGACCACGACACCCCCGCCCCCGGCCAGAACATCGATCGGACGGGCGACGGGAAGCGAGTCCGGGTGCGCATAGACGCAGACGTCACCCACCTCGCGCACCCTGCAGGACGGCTCTCGGGATCGCCGCGCCATGGCGATGCGCTCGCCCCAGTCCACTGTCGGTCCGCCGTCGGCGAGCTCGGGTCGCAGGGCATAGACGACGCGCTGCGCCTGCGATGTTGCCCACAGCGTGCCCCTCTCGTCAAATGCGATGTTGTCGAGGCCACCGGTAGGGTAGAAACGCTGCTTCCCAGCGCCGGAGACCTGAAGGAGCCCGTGAAACGTCGAAGCCCAGAGATCCCCGTCCGGCCCGTCGATCATCGAGCTGATGGAATGCTCGGCCCAGACGGCCTCGACGCGGAAGGGCAGGGTCTCGGCGTCGACGGTCCCCGGCGTTTCGGTGACGCGCAACAATCGGGAGTCGGTACCGACCCAGAGGCGCCCGCGAGAGTCCTCGTGCAGGGCCGTGACGTGACTCCCGGGATTGGGCCCAAAGCGCCAGACGGCGAACTTTGCGTCCTCCGTTTCGGGCCGCGATTCGAGCCGCGCGAGCCCGCCCCCGGTGAGGACCCACAGCCGGCCGTTCGACGTCTCCAATACCCGCTGCACGGAGGGATCTGGCAGTCCGTTCCGGGTGTCGTAGGTCACGAAGCGCCGCCCGTCGAACCGGGACAGCCCGGTGGTCGTCGCGATCCACAAGAACCCGGCGCGATCCTGATAGATGTCGTGAACGCTATCGCCCGCGAGGCCGTCCGCCTGTGTGAACCGCGCCACGGGCAGCCGTTCCGCCGTCACCGGCCGTGGAGCGGCACCCAGGGCGCCGATCGCGGCCCAAGTCACCACCAGACCACGCCACCCGCAGGTGCGAAGCCGCACGGCGGTCCTGTTCGTGCCACGGACCTCTGCCGCTGGTAGCGTCGGCTTCATCGTGGACCGAATCCCGGACGGGATGGAACGCACGGATAGCGATCGGCTTTTCGGCTGAGGCTAGCACGACCACTCGAGAGTGCGATCTGGCCTACTCGCCTCCGCCTTCCGGCGGAGCCGCGGAATGCAGGTAGACGTCCCGCTTCGGGTACGGGATCTCGATCCCTTCGGCCTGGAAGCGCTTGTAGACCGCCGTGTTGAGGGCGTCGAGGACCCGGCCTCGGAGGACGGGCTCGTCGATCCAGCAGAGGAGCTCGAAGTCGACGCCTGAGTCTCCGAAGCTCCTGAGGCGCACGCGCGGTGCGGGGGTGGCGGCGACCTGCTCGTTGCCCTTCCCGATCTCCATGAGCACTTGGCGGACCTGGTCGACGTCCGAGCCGTAGGCGACGGAGACCTTCACCCGGATCCGCTCCTTCTCCCACGGGCCGCCGCTCTCGTTGACGATCTTGGCCGTGGCCAGGGTGGCGTTGGGGATGGTGATCTCGATGTCGTCGCGGGTCAGCATGCGGGTGCTGCGCAGGCCGATGTGGGTCACCTGGCCGCGCTCGCCGCTCTCCAGCACCACGAAGTCGCCCACCTTGAACGGCGCGTCGGCGAGGATCGACAGGCCCGCGAAGAGGTTGCCCAGGGTGTCCTTGGCGGCGAAGCCGAGGGCGATGCCGGCGATGCCCGCCGAGGCCAGCCAGGGGGTGACGTCGATCTGCCAGATCACCAGGAAGACGTAGACCACGGCGCCCAGGAGGACGAGCTTCGCCATGTTGTCGATCAGCGGAAGGGTCCGGGGCTGGACCACGGCGCTGGTGTCCTGGCGGCCGCTCAGGGCGGCGAGCACCAGGGAGGTCGCGCGTAGGGCGAAGACGAACCAGAGGAGCAGCAGGAGGGTCGCCAGCAGGCGAACGATGGAGTGGCGGGTTTCGTCCGGGATCTCGAGGGCGAGGGCGGCGACCCAGAGGCCCGCGAACACCACGGTGACGAAGATCGGACGGTGGACGAGGGCGACGATCCGATCGTCGAGGGCGGTCTTGGTGCGGCGCGCCCAGGCTCCGACCGCCCGGGAGATCACCAGGTCGATCAGCCAGGCGAGGACCAGGGAGCCGGCGAGCAGGAGGACCGCGTGGATCGTCGGGCTGCCCGGGAGCTGGGCGAGCAGGTCCTTCATCATGGTGGGCGCCTCTCTTCCATGGTTCCAGTGGCTGAGATTGTATGCGTGGCCCGGAGCCGGCGGCCGCCGTAGACTCGGGGTCGTCGGTCCCGCCGGGCCGGCGGTGCGACGACGGGGGCGACTCGATGCGCGGTGTGGAGCAGATTCCCTGGTTCTACGATGCCTTCATGAACCTGGTCGAGGCGAGCGGCCTGGGCCGCTGGCGTCGCTGGCTCGCCGCCGGCGCCCGGGGCCGTGTCCTCGACCTGGGGACGGGCACCGGCCGCAACCTGCCGCTCTTCCCGGCAGGCGCCCGGGTGGTCGGCCTGGAGCCGCAGCTTTACAGCCTCGCCGCCGCCCGCCGCCGCGCCCCGGACATTCCGCTGGTGGTGGGGGACGCCCAGGCCCTGCCCTTCGCCGCCGCCGCCTTCGACACGGTGGTCTCCGGCCTGGTCTTCTGCACCGTCGCCGACCCGCTCTGCGGCCTGGCCGAGGTGCGCCGCGTCCTCGCCCCGGGCGGCGAGCTGCGCATGCTGGAGCACGTGCGCCACGAGCGCGCCCTGGTCGGACGGCTCCAGGACTGGACCCAACCCCTCTGGACCTGGATCGCGGGGGGCTGCCGGCCCAACCGGCAGACGGAGGCGACCGTCGAGGCCGCGGGCTTCCGGATCGACCCGGAGAGCCGGCGGGCCGACGGCGTGATGCGGCGCTTCACCGCCCGCGTCGGGCGGCCTCCGAGCGGCGCTTGAGCAGCTCTTCCAGGCGCTCCCGGACCCAGCGCCGGGCCTTCTCGTGGTGCTCGAACTCCCGCTCCCGGCGCCGGAACTCCGGGGTGTGGAGCCGGCGGCGCCCCGCCACGATCTCCTGGCCCATCTCGGCGTGCAGCAGCTCGTGGTGGACGACGGAGGCGACCACGTATTCGGGCACGGTCGGATGGTCGAGGACCGGGTGGATGCGCACCAGGCGGTCGCGCGGGGACCAGCTCCCCAGCTTGAGGGTCGAGCGGCGGGGGCCGCGGGGGCGGAAGCGGCGCCGGCGGCGGCGGGCCGGGCGCCCGTAGCGGCTCCAGGCGATGGCCACCTCCAGGCGCCCTCCGAAGTAGCGCCGGTTCACCCGGTCGAGGATCGCCTCGAGGTCGTGGGTGGGGGCGGCCGGAGCGGTGGGGGAGGGCTCGGGTAGTGGGGCGAGGAGGCGCGCGAAGAGGCTGAGCTGCTCGGGAGCCACGGGCCGGAAGTCTACCGGATCACCCCCCTCACCCTCGGTCCCTCTCCCACCCTCGAGGTGGGAAGGGGACGCCCCCTCCCTGCGGCCTCCGCTACGACCGCGGCGCTACTTCCGGCGGTTGGCGGCGAGGATCTTCTTGCGCATGCGGAAGGCCTCGGGTGTCACCTCCACCACCTCGTCGTCGGCGATGAACTCGATCGCCTGCTCGAGCGACAGGCGGCGCGGCGGCACCAGGCGGATGAGCTCGTCGGCCGAGGAAGCGCGCATGTTGGTGAGCCGCTTCTCCTTCGTGATGTTCACGTCGAGGTCCGCCGGCCGGTTGTGCTCGCCGACGATCATCCCTTCGTAGACTTCCTCGGTCGGGCCCACGAAAAGAGTGCCCCTGGGCTGGAGGTTCTCGATCGCGTAGCCGGTCGCCCTGCCTTGCCGGTCGGCGATCATCGAGCCGGTGGGGCGTCGCGCGATGTCCCCCTGCCAGGGCTCCCAGGTGTCGAAGAGCTGGTTCATGATGCCGGTGCCGCGGGTCTCGCTCAGGAACTGGGTGCGGAAGCCGATCAGCCCGCGCGACGGGATGCGGAACTCGAGCCGCACCCGGCCCGAGCCGTGGTTGATCATGCGGTTCATGCGCCCTTTGCGCTCGCCGGTCATCTGGGTGACGGCGCCGACGAACTGCTCCGGGCAGTCGACGATCAGCAGCTCCACCGGCTCGTGCCGGCGGCCGTCGATCTCGCGGGTGATCACCGTCGGCCGGCCCACCGAGAGCTCGTAGCCTTCGCGGCGCATCATCTCGACCAGGATCGCGAGCTGCAGCTCCCCGCGGCCGTTGACCTCGAAGGCGTCGGGCGAGGCGGTCTCGGAGACCCGGATCGAGACGTTGGTCAGGGCCTCCTTGAGCAGGCGCTCGCGGAGCTTGCGCGAGGTCACGTAGCGACCGTCGAGGCCGGCGAAGGGCGAAGTGTTGATCGACAGCACCATGGCGAGCGTCGGCTCGTCGATGGTGATTGCCGCCAGCGGCCGAGGGTCGTCCACGGCGCACACCGTGTCGCCGATCCAGACCTCCTGCGGTCCGGTGAGGGCGACGATGTCGCCGGGGCCGGCGTCGGCGATCTCGACCCGGTCGAGCCCCTGGAAGCCGTAGAGGTTGGTCACCCGCGCCGGCCGCGGCTCGGTACCGGGGCGGGCGAGGACGACGTCCTGGCCCTTGGCGATCCGGCCCTGGGCGATCCGGCCGATCGCCAGGCGGCCCACGTAGTCGTCCCAGTCCAGGTTGGTGATGTGGAGCTGCAGGGGGAAGGTGGGGTCGTACGCCGGTGCCGGGACGGTGCGCAGGATCTCCTCGAAGAGCGGCGCGAGGTTGTGGTCCTCGCCGTCGGGCTCGGTGCGGCACAGGCCCTTCCTGGCGTTGGTGTAGAGGACCGGGAACTCGAGCTGGTCGTCCTTCGCGTCGAGGTCGATGAACAGGTCGTAGATCTCGTCCAGCACTTCGGCGGGCCGGGCGTCGCTCCGGTCGATCTTGTTGACCACCAGGATCGGCGGCAGCCCTGCCTCGAGGGCCTTGCGGAGGACGAACCGGGTCTGGGGCAGCGGCCCTTCGGCGGCGTCGACCAGCAGCAGGACGCCGTCGACCATCTCCAGGATGCGCTCGACCTCGCCGCCGAAGTCGGCGTGGCCGGGAGTGTCGACGATGTTGATGCGGGCGCCGTTCCAGGTCACGGCCGTGTTCTTGGCCATGATGGTGATCCCCCGCTCGCGCTCGAGGTCGATGGAGTCCATCACCCGGTCGACCACCTCCTGGTGCTCGCGGAAGGCGCCGCCCTGGCGAAGCATGGCGTCGACCAGGGTGGTCTTGCCGTGGTCGACGTGGGCGATGATCGCCAGGTTGCGCAGGTCGTCTCTGGTGGTGGAAGCCATCGTAGGGTGCGGCGTGTGGTGTCGGGAGAAAGGGGATCCGGGGCGTCAGCCCGCGGAGGAGGCCAGCCGTCCAGGTAACGCGTGCGAAGGCCCCGGCCATTCCCGGCATCTTCGGAACGAAGCGACCGCTGGGCGGGGGCGTCCCCTTCCCCCCGTGAGGGAGGGAAGGGGATTGAGGGGTTGCGGGGGCGATCCGATTGAAGCTGGTAGCCTTCGCGTTCCATGGGGGAAGAAGCGAACACGATCGACAAAGTCGACGGCGACGCGGTGGCGGCCTACCTGGGCGACCTCCAGGAGCGGCTGTGCACCGAGCTCGAGGGCGAGGACGGGGGCGCGAGCTTCCGCGAGGACGCCTGGGATCGGCCCGGAGGCGGTGGCGGACGCTCCCGGGTGCTCCGGGGCGGCGCCCTCTTCGAGCAGGCGGGGATCAACTTCTCCGACGTCCGGGGCGACGGGCTGCCGCCGTCGGCCACCGCCCAGCGCCCGGAGCTCGCGGGCCGAGGCTACCGGGCCATGGGCGTCTCCCTGGTCCTCCACCCGGAGAACCCCTACGTCCCCACCACCCACGCCAACGTCCGGTTCTTTCTCGCCGAGGAGGAGGGCGCGGCGCCGATCTGGTGGTTCGGAGGCGGCTTCGACCTGACCCCGTACTACCCCTTCGAGGAGGACGCCCGGCACTGGCACTCCGCCGCCCGGGAGGCCTGCCGGCCCTTCGGCGACGAGGTCTACCCGCGTTTCAAGCGGTGGTGCGACGAGTACTTCTACCTACCCCATCGAGGCGAGGCCCGCGGCGTCGGCGGCCTCTTCTTCGACGACCTCAACGAGTGGGGCTTCGAGCGCTCCTTCGCGTTCCTACGCGCGGTCGGGGACGCCTTCCTCGGCGCCTACGTGCCCATCGTCCGGCGACGCAGGGAGACCCCGTGGGGCGAGCGCGAGCGCCGCTTCCAGCTTTACCGCCGGGGGCGCTACGTGGAGTTCAACCTGCTCTACGACCGGGGGACGCTCTTCGGCCTTCAGTCCGGCGGACGCACCGAGTCGATCCTCATGTCGCTGCCGCCCCTGGTGCGCTGGGAGTACGACTGGCGGCCCGAGCCGGGCACCCCGGAGGACCGCCTCTACCAGGAGTTCCTGGTACCCCGCGACTGGGCTTGAGGTTTCCTGCGCCGGTTGCGCCGCCTCCGGGGGCTGTGCGATTCTGGGAGTACTTCGGTGCAGGAATACGGCCCGCACCGAGGGCACGGAGATCTCTAGCCGAGAAGGAGCCATCACGTCATGAAAGTCCATCGTTCGTTGTCCGTCCTGGTCGCCGCCCTGGCCCTCGTCGCCGCCCTCGCCGCCGCCCCGGCGGCCCACGCCGGCATCCACTACAAGGCCGACACCACGCTCACCCCGCAGCAGGGCCGACCCCAGGTGACCAAGGTCGAGGCCTGGGTGGACGGCCCGCGGGCCAAGGTCGAGTTCCGGGAGAGCGGTCAGCCGATGATGCAGGCCGGCGACTACCTGTTGACCCAGGATGGGGGCAAGACCCTGTACCTCGTGAATCCCCAGGAGAAGACCTACTCCAAGTGGGACCTGGAGGGCATGTTCGCCGCCTTCGGCAACGTGATGGAGAGCATGAAGGGGCTGGTCAACCTGGATCTCTCGGACCCCAAGGTGGAGAAGCTGGCCGAGGAGAGCGGCGGGACGCTTCTCGGCTACCCGACCACCCACTTCCGCTATCGCACGAGCTACACGACCAAGATCAAGGTCCTGGGCATCCACCGGGAGAGCAGCACGGAGACGGTCCAGGATCTCTGGACGACCGACGCCTTCGGGGACTCGGGGCTCGGCGTATGGCTGCGCAGCGAGCCGCCGGCGACGGGGAACGAGCACTTCGACAAGCTGATCTCTGCACAGATGTCCCAGATCCAGGGGTTCCCGCTGAAGACGGTCGCGGTCTCCACGACCACGGGCCAGAAGGGCAAGCACGAGTCGACCGCGCGGCAGGAGACGGTGGTCACGGAGCTCGAAAAAACCGGGGTGCCGGGCTCGACGTTCGAGATTCCGAAGGGCTACACCGAGACGCAGATGATGCCCGAGGGGCAGGAGAAGGGGAAGGACCAGGGCGAGAAGAACCCCTTCAGCCGCCTGTTCGGGAAGAAGAAGTCTGGGGGAGGACGGTAAGTCGGACCCGGCCGGGGGGCCGCCGGAGCGGAACCCCCGGCCAAGTTTCAGACCAGTTTTGCCTGGAGGGTGATCTCCGCTCCGGCGAGGGCTCGGGAGACGGGGCAGTTCTCCTTGGCGCCCTTGGCGTGCTCCTGGAACGCCGCGTCGTCCAGCCCCGGCACCTTCGCCTCGGTTTCCAGCTCGATCTTCGAGACCTTGAACCCGACGTCGTCCTTCGTCAGATGCACCCGGGCCCGCGTCGCGACCTGCTCCGGCTCGAACCCGGCCCGGCCCAGGCCGGCCGCGAGAGCCATGGAGAAGCAGCCGGCGTGGGCCGCCCCGATCAGCTCCTCCGGATTCGTGCCGCCGGCCTCCTCGAAGCGGCTGCCGAACGAGTAGCGGCCCTCGAAGGCACCGCTCCCGAGCTTCATCGTCCCCTGTCCGTCCTTCAGCGAGCCGTTCCACACGGCACTGGCATTGCGAGTCGGCATAGATCCACCTCCTGCGGATGAATGAAATGGGATGACCGCCCGACGGCGAAGCGCCGCCCGGGCGGGAGGTCAGTCTAACCCCGAACCGTCGGAAGGATTGTCCGGAGCCGGGCGGAAGAGCACCTCCACCGGATCGCCCACCGCGACTTCGCCGGTCTCGATGACTCGCAGGTAGATCCCGCGCAGGTTCCGGTGGCGCAGCTCCCGCTTCGAGGCGAAGCGCAGGGCGTCGGCGCCGAAGCGGGCATGGAACTTCTTACAGCCCGTGTGGGGGACGGGGGTGACCTCGAGGGTAGCCCCGCCGACCCGCAGGCGGGACCCGGGGGTGAGGTTCTCCCGCGAAAGGTCCAGGTCCAGGAACAGGTTGTCGCCGAAGAGGGGCAGCGGCTGGCCGTTGGCGACGAGCTCGGCGACCGCCCGCTCCATGACCGCGAGCTGGGTCTCGGGGTCGGGCTCCCGCCGGCGGCCCCAGGCGTCGCCGGGCACCCCGAGCTCCGGGGTCAGTCGCACGCGGTCCGGCGTCTCCCGCCGGCCGCCCTCGACCCGGCGCACCACGAGGACGACGCGTCCCTCGTCCCGGGGCCCGCGGCCGTACGCGGCGAGCTCCCGCTCCAGGTGCTCCAGAGTCAGGAACCGGGCCGGGTCTCCGACCGAGCTCGAATCGATCACCGAACTGCCCACCTCGTTCTCCACGGCCCTCGGGGCCCTCCTCGGCCGCCGATCCTCCCACGCCCGGGCGACCCCGGGCAAGGCGCCCTCGGCTGTCGGCGTTGACTCCGCGGTGCCTTCGGTGCGAACCTTCGTCATCTCGCGAAGTCGTCGGAACTCGAAGGCTCGGGTCCGTCCCTATCGGGAAAGCTCGCCCGGAGCGGCTCGCCCGGAGCGGTGGCTCGATCTGGAGGCGTCATGAGACGGATCCCTGGAATTCGTGCGATCACGAGGCGCACCGCCCCGCCGCGGTGGCTCGCGGGTGGCGGTCTCGCCCTGGCGCTGGCCTCGGTGGCGCTCGGCTGTAGGCACGATCTGGCAGCCCCGCGCAAGCCGGCGGAGCCGCCAGAGCCGCCGGCATGCTGGACCCTGGCCCACGTACCCGGCCCCGAAGACCTGGTGGTCGACGCGGTCAACCGCCGGCTCCTGGTCTCGTCCCAGGACCGGCGCGAGAAGCCCCGGCCCAAAGGTGCGATCTGGTCCGTGCCCCTGGATGGCCAGGCGGAGCCCTGCGAGCTCGAGCTCGCAGGACGCGAGGACGGCTGCTCGTTCCACCCCCACGGCATCGACCTGGTCCAGAGCCGGGACGGCCAGTGGCTGCTCTACGTCCTCAACCACGAGGTGGCCGATGACTGGAGCCCGTCGCACGACTGCTTCGCCGGAGCAGGGCTGCCCGGCGTGCACCGTTCAGCGGTCACCAGCATCGAGGTCTTCGCCGTGGAGCGCACGCGGCTGCGGTTTCTTCAGCGCCTGGCGGACCCGCGCGGTCCTGACCCACGGCAACGACCTGGTGGCCCTCCCGGAGCGGCGACGTCTGGGTGACCAACCCGCCGCCCGGGGGAGCTGGCGACTCTGGCTCGACGCCACCGGCTGGCTCCGGCCAGCTCCAAGATCGACCACTTCACTTGCACCCACGACACCGCCGACGGGCAGATGCACCGGTGCCTGGAGGACCGCCACGATCGACCGATCGGGCGCCACCGCCGCCGATCCCGGAGGCCAACGGCATCGCCTGGCGGCCGTGCGCGACGACCTCGGCCGGCTATGGCTGCGCCGGCGAGCTCTACGTGGCCGCAGGGGCCGGCGGCGCGATCCACCACTTCGCTGGTCGAGCCGCGACGGGAGCTTTGCGATGGTGCAGAGGTGATCTCCGATGCCCGGCAAAGGCCAACCCGGACAACCTGACCTGGCAGGACGACGAGCGCAACCGGCTCCTGGCGGCCGCCCACCCGGACCTCCGGCGCTTCCTCCAACATGGCGCGGTCACCCGACGTGCCCTCCCCGTCGGAGGTGGTCGAGATCGTGTCTGCGATGACGGAGGAGGAGCGGCCGAACCGGTCTTCGATGAGCCGGGTGGCCTGATCAGCGCCTCTTCGGTGGCGGCGCCGGTCGGCGGCGACCTGGTCCTCGGGCAGGTCTTCGAGCCGGCGGTCCTGCGCTGCCGAGTGCCCGGACTACGACTTCGGAGGTCCACAGCCATGAGCGAGCGCGGACGGACTGGGACGCTCTCGACCTGGCGGAGCGTCAGGCTTTGGGCCTCGAACCGCCGGAGGCCGAGGAATGCGCGGAGAGCGGGCCGGGCTTCTGGCGCGCGCTGTGGGCCTGGCTCCGCTGCCTGCTGGCAGCGCGCCAAGCGCCCCACGAGGTCTCGAGCGGGCCGCCCGAGAGCGCCTGGCGGCGGAAGCCGCCGACACGAGGAGCTCTTCGGCCTCGCCCTCTCGGGGGGAGGCATCCGGAGCGCCACCTTCAACCTCGGCCTCCTGCAGGGGCTCCACCGCAGAGGGGCTGCTCGGCTGCTTCCACTACCTGGCGACCGTCTCCGGCGGCGGCTACATCGGCGGCTTCTGGAGTGCCTGGAGGTCGCGCAGCCGAAGCGAACCGATGGAGAGCTGTTCCCGGCGAGCGGCCCGACTCGGGAGGCGCCGGAGCCGTACGAGGTCCGCCACCTCCGCGAGTTCGGCAACTTCCTGCGCCCGCGCCTGCAGCTGCTGAGCGCCGAGACCGGCCGCCTGGTCACCGCCCTGGTCGGAGGGGCTCTGCCCTGCATCGCCACGGCGGTGGCGGTCCTCGTCGTCCTCCTCCTCGCTCTGGTGGTCCCTTGGACTGGTTGCTGGTCTGGGAAGGGCCCGGACCGCCTCCTCTTCGTCTGCAACCTGCCGCTGCTCGCGGCCTCATCCTCGCTCTCTCGACGTTCGGCGTGCAGTTGCTACTTCGAGCACCTCTGGTGGCGTCGGCGGGGAGGAGCCGGCGAGCCGGGCCGCCGGTGCGTTCTTCGTGTACGCGATCCTGCACGGCTGTCGCCGCCGGGGCGGTCTGGTCCTTCCTCTGGGCCTGCGCGCTGCCGGCTGGCCTCCTGCTCCGCCCGCTTGGACGAGGGGCCTCGGGGTGGGCGCCGGGGCGGCGCTGCTGCCGGTCGTGGCCTGGCTGGTAACGGTGCTCCTGATGGTGGCTTTAGCCGCAGGTCTTCAGCGTCCGCGCCGAGCTCGACTCACGGCGCGCGCGCGCCAGCGCGGAGCCCGCGACCGGGTCCTCGCCCGGATGGTGCTCTGCGCCGCGGCCTGGACGGTGGTGGGAGCGGTCTGGATCCTCGGCCAGCTCCTGGCCGGCGGCGGGCCGGTCGGCGTGCTGAGCGCCGCCGGGGTGAGCACCGCGGGCGGGGGCGCCTTCACCTGGGTTCGGCGCCTGTTGTCGCGGCAAGCGAGCAAGCCGAGCGGGGGTCGGCTGAGCGTCCTGGGCAAGCGGTGGGTCCTCCAGGCGCTCGCCTACGTCACCCTCGGCGCGGCGGTCGCCACGGTGGCGAGCGGCCTGGTGCTCCTCACCGCACGCCGCGGGGCCCTGTGGCGCCGGCTGGGCGCTGCGATCGTCGCCGGCATCTGCCTGCTCTTCAGCCTGACGGTCGACCCCCACGAGATCGGCTTCCACGCCTTCTACCGCAGCCGCCTGGTCCGCGCCTACCTCGGCGCCTCGAACTCCCGGAGGTCCGGCGCGCGACGGAGGAGTGCGAGAGCGACGACGTCGCGCTCGACCGACTTGGCGACGGGCCGACCGCTCCACCTGGTTTGCTGCGCCGCGAACGACCTGGCGGGCGACCCCTCGGCGGCCTTCACCGCGGGGCGGCGAGCGCCGTTCTGTCTAAGCTCGGGTTCCAGGTCGGCGACCGCTGGCGACCGCTGGCGCACGCGGCGCAAAGGGACCCGACCCTGGGGAGCGCGATCACCGCTTCCGGCGCCGCCTTCAACTCCCACATGGGCCAGCTCTCTATGCGCTTCGGTCAGGCGGTGACCTTCCTGCTCACCGCCCTCGGCCTGCGGTTGGGCCTCTGGCTCGGCCATCCCGGACGCGGGCGGCAAGGGCCGCGCCCCCGGCTACCTCTTCCTGCGCGAGCTCTTCGGCCGCTCGCACGCGGACGGGTCGTGGGTCTACCTCTCCGACGGTGCCCACTTCGAGAACCTGGCGCTCTACGAGCTCGTGCGGCGCCACTGCCGGTTCATCCTGCTCTCCGACTGCGGCGCCGATCCCGACCGGGCGTTCGACGACTTCGGCAACGCCGTGCGCCGGGTGCGCGAGGACTTCGGCGTGGAGATCAAGATCGACGTCTCGCCGTTGCGGCCCGGCACGGGGTCGGGTGAGCGCCTGTCGCGCCAGCCGATGGTGGCCGGCGACATCTACTATCCGCCCACCGAGCCCGACGGCGACGGCGACGTCGGCATCCTCCTCTACGTGAAGCCGACCCTGACCGGCGACGAGCCGGCCGACATCACCCAGTACGCCCGGCGCAACGAGCGCTTCCCGCACGAAACGACGCTGGATCAGTTCTACGACGAGGCGCAGTGGGAGTCCTACCGGCGGCTGGGCGAGCACGTCGTGGAGGAGGCCCTGCGGCCGGTCCGGGCCTGGACGGGGAATCCGGCGCAGCTCTTCCTGCGGGCGCGCTACAACTGGCCTCCGCTGCCGGCCGAGGAGCCCGCGATCGAAAGCTCAACGCCGCCTGGGTGAATCTGTGCGGTCGCCTCGAGACCCCGGAGCTGGCGACCTCTCCGGCGGCAGGTGTCGTTCCGCACCGAGGCGGCCACGTCCGCGGCCTCGCCGACGGACGAGGAGCTGGTGGTCGCCCTGCCCGTCGTGCGCGAAGCGATCCGAATCATGGAGGCGGTGTGCCTGCGCACCGGGTTCGCGTCCGACGACTGGGCCCCCAGCAGCTCGCGCTACATGGGGTGGCTCAACCGTTTCGGGCTCTGGGCCTCGGCGCCTCTCTTCCGCGCTTGGTGGCCGTGGCTCTCGCCGCTCCACTCGCGCGAGCTCGCACACTTCATGGCCAACGCCTTCGAGCTCGGGTGGAATCTCGAGAAGGACGGCTCGGTGCGCCGGCTCGGGAAGGATCCCGGCGAGGGCTACACCTGGGAGCGATGGCAGCTCGCCCAGGCCGGCCGCGAGGCCCGGGCCCCAGGCGACAAGACGGAGCTCTACGGCTTCTACCTGCACCTCGGAGGTGGGCAGGACCTCCACGCCGCCCTGGTCGAGATCTCGCCCCAGGCCGGCCCCCCGCGGAGCGCGAGCTGGCGCCACGAGGACTTCTTCGTGGCGCCCGGGCTCTGGGGCCTCGGGGTCGGCGAAGCCTTCCTCCAGGCGCTTCTGCGTGAGCTTCAGGCCCGATACGCGGAGGCCCGCGTGACGCCGGCGGCGGGTGCGTCGGCGACCCACGACGCCCTCTACACTGGCGCCGGCTTCCGCCGCGAGCGCGGGATCTTCGTCAAGGATCCGCTCGGGGAAGAAAAAAAGGACCGGTAGTCGCGGGCCCGACTCGGTTCAGGCGCGCGGCTACCGGCTCGGAGGACTGAAGGGATCCGGCTTGCGCCGGAGAGGTTCCCCACTCTTGCGTGGCACAACGGGCGAAAGCGTTTCGGATTGCGACGGCGTGCGGTCGTCGACTTCGTTCCCGCGCCTCGACGATGGCCCTGCATCGCCTGCGTCACGGTGCCTCGCAACCGACCGCACGGCGCTCGCAACCGGCCCGCGCCTTCCCGTGGAAAGGCTCTCTTCTAGTTGAAGTTCAGCTCGGTGTCCGGGGGGAGCTTGTGGATCGCGGTGAGCTGGAGCGGCGGAGCGCCGTGCCAGCGTATCTCGAAGGTCATCTCCACCTTGTCGCCGCGGGCGATGCCGGCGAGGCTCACCCCGTCGGCCAGGGGGAACGGCATGGTCATGGATTGCATGCCGACCGTCTTACCCGAGGAGTCCACGAACTCGGGCACCGGCTCGTGGTGAATCAGGAGCTCCGAGCCCGGCTGGCCGGCGCGGGGCAGGGCCGACACCTCCCCCCGGACCGTGTAGCGATGGACGTCGTCCTTCGGCGGCGCCGGCGAGCACGCCGCGAGCCCCGCCGCGAGGAGGGCGACGGCCACGAGGGAAGCGAGGGCCGGGCGGAGCATGCCGGGGCTCATCGCGTCATCCCTTCGGAGGGCTCTGGAGATTGCGGTGGAGGAAGGCGACCGTCTTGGCCCAGGCGTCCTCGGCCGCTTTGGGCCGATAGTTGGTGCCCGAGGGATTGGCGAATGCGTGGCCCGCGCCGTCGTAGACGTGGATCTCCACCGACTTGCCCAGCCCCTCGAGGGTGGTCTGGAAGGCGTGGATCTGATCGGCCGGGATCGAGTGGTCCTCGGCGCCGAAGAACCCGAGGAGCGGCGCCTTCAGCTTGCCGAGCTCGGCCGGCTCGGTGACCAGGTGGCCGTAGTAGACGACCGCCGCGTCGATCGAGTCGCCCATGTCGAGGGCGGCGCGCAGCGACCAGCCGCCGCCGAAGCACCAGCCGATCACCCCGATCCGGTTCCCGAGGTCGCCGGTGGCCGATAGCCGGTCGGCGAGGTGGGCCCGCGCCCTGCGCAGGTTCTCGAGGGTGCGCTCGGAGTCGATTCGCCCCATGAGCTCCCGGGCCTCGGCGGGGGTCGTCGCGGTCTGGCCGCCGTAGAGGTCCACGGCCAGCGCCACGTAGCCCTCACCGGCCAGGCGCCGGGTCATGGCACGGATGTTGTCGTTGAGGCCCCACCACTCGTGGATCACGATCAGACCGGGCAGCGGATGGTCCGCGTGGGTCGGCCGCGCCAGGTAGCCGGTGATCTCCCGGCCGCCGATCGAGGCGTAGACCACCGGGTCGCCGGTGACGGCGACCGTCGGCGCGGCTTCGGCCGCGGCGCTCGGCTCCGGGCGGTCGCCGGCGTGCTCGCGGGCCATGGCCGCGGCATAGTCGGAGGCGCCGTCGGCGCTTTGCGCGGTCTCGCCGTTGGCCGCCGGCTCGGCGCCTCCACAGCCGGCGGCGAGGGCCAGGCACAGGCCCAGGCACAGGCCCAGGCACAGGCCGAGGAGCGCGGAGGGCGGGGCGGGTGCGGAGATCAGAGTCATGGGCGTGTCTCCGGGAAGGGGGAGGATGGAGGCCGGACCGGGCGGAGCCGACGTGCCCGAGTTTACACGGGCGTAGCGTTGCCCCGGGAACCGGGCCGCGGAACGGCGTGGTCGGGAGGGCGGAGGACCGAGACCGAGGAGTGGCCCGGCCGATCGATCAGCGCCCGCCCAGGGCGCGGGATGGCAGGAGGAAGAGCGCCTTGATGAAGGCGAAGAGGCCCTCGATGGTGATCCCCACCAGCCGGAAGGGGAGCATCAGGAGCCAGATGAAGGGATAGAGGATCAAGGCGAGGATCGCCACCGGCCAACAGACGATCAGCAGCAGGCACCAGAGTAAGAATCCGAGCATCGCGACTTCCTTTCCGCGGGTTTCGAGTCTCGACCGATGACGAACGAGAGGGACGTCGGTTGCCTGCGACGGGCCGACCCCCCGCCCGCGACGGACGGCTCGGCGAGACCACCCCGGCCCGAGCCTCGGTCGCCGCAGAGATCTACTGGATCGCCCCCCACACCCTCGATCCCTCTCCCACCCTCACGGGGGGAGAGGGACGCCCCCTCCCAGCGTGCCTCGCCGGGGGCCGTCAGGCGACACGACGAGGGGCCGGGCGGAAAGGTTTCAAGCCTCCCCGCCCGGAAGGGCTCGGTTCAGGGAGCGGTGAGGACCTTCTCGATCCGCTCCAGGGCCCAGTCGATCTCGTCCTTCTCGATCACCAGGGGCGGCGCCATGCGGATGACGTGCTTGTGGGTCTCCTTGCACAGCATCCCCTCGTGCTGGAGAGCCTCGCAGAAGCGCCGCGCGCCGCCGGCCGAAGGGTGGAGCTCCACGCCGATCCACAGCCCCCGGCCGCGGACCTCCTTGACGTGGGGCGAGTCGATCTTCCGCAGCCGGTCCATGAAGTAGTCACCCAGCTCCGCCGACCGCTCCACCAGCTTTTCCTCGACGAGCACCTGGAGGGCGGCGGTGCCGACGGCGGCGGCGACCGGGTTGCCGCCGTAGGTCGAGCCGTGATCGCCGGGGTGGAAGACGTCCATGACCTCCTCGGTGGCGAGGATGCCCGACACCGGGTAGAGGCCGCCGGAGAGGGCCTTGCCGACGATCAGCACGTCGGGCCGGATGCCCTCGTGCTCGTAGGCGAACATCTTGCCCGTGCGCCCCAGGCCCGACTGGATCTCGTCCAGCATGAGGAGCGCGTTGTGCTCGGTGGTGATCTCGCGCAGGCGCCGCAGGTAGCCTTCCGGCGGGATGATGATCCCGCCCTCGCCCTGGATCGGCTCGACCAGGACCGCGCACACCCGCTCGTTCATGGCCGCCGCCACCGCGTCAGCGTCGCCGTAGGGCAGGATGGTGAAGCCCGGTGTGACCGGGCCGAAGCCGCTCCGCGTCTGCTCCTCGGTCGAGAAGCCGACGATGGTGGTGGTGCGGCCGTGGAAGTTGTTCGCGAAGACCAGGATCTCCGCCTGGTCCGCGGGCACTCCCTTGACCGTGTAGGCCCACTTGCGGGCGGCCTTGATCGCCGTCTCCACCGCCTCGGCCCCGGTGTTCATGGGCAGCATCCTGGGGAAGCCGGTGAGCTCGCAGACCTCGCGGTAGAACTCCCCGAGGCGGTCGTTGCGGAAGGCGCGCGAGGTCAGGGCGACGCGTCCGGACTGCTCGACCAGTGCCCGGACGATCTTCGGGTGGCAGTGGCCCTGGTTGACCGCCGAATAGGCGGCGAGGAAATCGAGGTACTTGCGGCCGTCGACGTCCCAGACCCAGCATCCCTCGGCACGGGTGATCACCACGTCCAGAGGGTGGTAGTTGTGGGCGCCGTAGCGGTCCTCGAGGGCGATGTAGTCGGCGGTGGTCTTCAGCTCGTCAGTGGCGATCATGGCGCGGTTCTACCACAGTTTGGAGGCGCCTTGAACCCCCGGAGAGGTGGCCAGCCTGGACTATTCATGAGGCGCCGTAGCGAGAGGCGCAAGTGTGTGTGAGATCAGGGCGCACGTAGCGATGAGAGACGCAGGCGTACTGCACAGTACGTTGAGGAGCGAAGAGCGAGTACGCCCTGAGATCGCATGCAATCGCGGCTCGTAGTAGGCGACTCTAGTATTCGAGGGCCTCGAAGAACCGGTGCGGCCGGAAATGGAGGCCCGGTTTGTGGTGATCCA
This sequence comes from uncultured Acidobacteriota bacterium, assembly GCA_963739795.1. Lineage (GTDB taxonomy): Bacteria > Acidobacteriota > Thermoanaerobaculia > Multivoradales > DATKCC01 > CAVUBL01. Next base: position 89,641 of record CAVUBL010000009.1, read on the forward strand.
CCGAGAAGGCCACCCCCAGCGCCTGGCCGAGGATCAGCTTCCGGGGAACGAACCCGATCACCCGGGAGTCCCGGCTCTCGTCCCGGTTGTCCCCCATCATGAAGTACTCGTCCTTGGGCACGGCGATGGGCCCGAAGTTCTCGAGGGGGGAGTGGAGGGCCGGCGTCACCATCACCGGATGCTTCTCGCCGTCGAGCTCCTCCCAGGCGAGATATCGGCGCAGGGGCTGGTTCGGCCGCAGGCGGGCCGCGATCGACGGATCGATGGCCGCGTACTGGGCCGGCTCGCCGTTGACGAAGAGGCGATCTCCGCGCAGCGTGAGGATGTCCCCGGGCAGCCCGATCACCCGCTTGATCAGACGCCGCCCGTCCTCGGGGGAGAGCAGGACCACGATGTCGCCCCGGTGGGGGTTGTCCCATTCGGCGAGGCGCCAGGTGGTGAAGGGGACCTTCAGGTCGTAGGCGATCTTGTTCACGAAGACCCGGTCGCCCTCGAGGATCGTCGGCTTCATCGAGCCGGTGGGCACGTCGTTCCAGTCGGCGACCGCGGAGCGGAAGGACGACAGCGCCACGAGGAGCACGATGAGGGGCCGCGCCCAGTCCCACACCACCCGCATGCGGGACGGGCGAGCGGGCGGCTCGGTCTCGGAGGCGGTATCTGGCGGCATTGGCGGCATTGGCGGCATCGGCAGCATCGGCAGCCTCGGCGGTGGCTGTGGTGGGCGCGGTGGGCTCGTCGGGCTCGGTCATGGCGGGGGCTCCTGCGGGTGACGGTTCCCGCTCCAGAACACGAAAGCCCCCGCGAAGATTCTCCCGGCCCACCCCGCCGCCCGCGGGTCGTGTCCCGGGGCCCCGGCGTGTAGACCGGGTAGACTGGATCGTTGATGGACACGGGTGAGATCTCGCTGGCCGGCCTGATCGAGTCGCTGCGCTCCCACGACCGCCTGGGGCCCGAGCTGGTGTACGCGACCCGGCTCCCGGCCGAGGAGGCCCGGTGCGCAGAGCTCTCGGAGCCCCTGCCCGAGCCCCTGGCCCGAGCGCTGGCCGCCGGCGGGGTCTCGCGCCTCTTCTCCCACCAGGTCGAAGGGTTGGAGGCGGTGGCCCGGGGCGAGGACGTCCTGATCACCACGCCCACCGCCTCGGGCAAGTCCCTGGTCTTCCAACTGCCGCCGCTTCTCGAAGCCCTCCGCGGCGGGCCCGGCCGGGCGCTCTACCTCTTCCCCCTCAAGGCCCTGGGACAGGACCAGCGCGGCAAGCTCAACGCCCTGGCCGAGGCGGCGGGGCTGGCGCCAGGGCAGGCCCGGGCGGCGATCTACGACGGAGACACGCCCAGGTCGGAGCGGGCGAAGATCCGCCGCACGCCGCCGCGGGTGCTGGTGACCAACCCGGACATGCTCCACCTGGGGGTCCTGGGGGCTTGGACCGGATGGTCGGGCTTTCTGCGGGACCTGCGCTGGGTGGTCCTGGACGAGCTCCACACCTACCGGGGGATCTTCGGCTCCCATTTCCACCACGTGCTCCAGCGGTTCCTCCGCCTGTGCCGCTCTGAGGGCTCGGAGCCGGTCCTGATCGCTTCCTCGGCGACCGCCGCCAACGCCGCCGAGTTCGCCGAGTCCCTCGCCGGTCGTCCCTTCCATGTCATCGACAGCTCGGGGGCGCCGCGCCAGGGGCGCCACATGCTCCTCTTCCGGCCCGAGGCGAGCCCGTACACGACGGCGCTGAACCTGTTCGTCGAGCTCCTCGACTCGGGGGCCAAGACCATCGTCTTCACCAAGGCCCGCCGGGTCACCGAGCTCATGTACTCGTGGCTGCGCCGCCAGCGGCCGGAGCTCGCCCGCCGGGTGGCGAGCTACCGCTCCGGGTTCCTGGCCGAGGAGCGGCGGGAGATCGAGGCCCGCCTGTTCTCGGGCGAGCTCGCCGGCGTGATCTCCACCTCGGCCCTGGAGATGGGGATCGACGTGGGCGGCCTCGACGCCTGCATCCTGGTGGGCTACCCCGGGAGCATGATGGCCACCTGGCAGCGCTCGGGCCGGGCCGGCCGCGGGGCGCGCGAGAGCCTCACCGCCCTGGTGGCCCTGCCCGACGCCCTCGACCAGTACTTCCTCGACCATCCGGAGGAGTTCCTCGAGCGGCCGTGCGAGCGGCTGATCGTGGACCCGGGCAACGAGCCGGTGACCCGGGCCCACCTGGTGTGCGCGGCCGCGGAGCTCTCCCTGACCCGGGAGCGGGACGGGGCGGCGGGGGGCTACCTGGGCCGCCACGGGGCGCTGGTGGACCGGCTGGTGGCCGAGAGCCGCCTGCTCGCCTCGGCCGACGGCGGCGAGATCTTCTCGCCTCGGCGCCGGCCCCAGGGCCACGTCAACCTCCGGGGCACCGGCTCGACCTACGACATCGTCGACGTGGAGACCGGCGAGCTGGTGGGGACGGTCGACGGCGTGAGGGTGCTCCACGAGTGCCACCCGGGGGCGGTCTACCTCCACGGCGGGCGCCAGTACCAGGTCGAGGTGCTCGACCTGGATCACCGGCACGTGGTGGCGCGACGGGGGCGGTTCGACCACTTCACGACGCCCCTGACCGAGAAGGAGACCGAAGTCCTCGAGACGCTCGACGAGCGGCACGACGAGCGGCCCGGAGGCGGGGGCCTCCACGCCTTCCTGGGCCGCCTGCGGGTCACCGAGCGGGTGGTCGGGTTCGAGCGCAAGAGGATTCAGGGCCAGGAGGTGCTCGATCAACAGGTGCTCGAGCTGCCGCCGGTGCGCTTCGAGACCGTGGGACTGTGGTGGCTCGCCCCCCGGAGCTTCGAGGAGACCCTGCGCCGGGAGCAGGAGCACTTCCTGGGCGCCCTCCACGCCACCGAGCACGCGGCGATCTCCCTGTTTCCGCTCCTGGCGCTCTGCGACCGGGGGGACATCGGGGGCATCTCCTACCACCGCCACCCGCAGCTCGAGCAGGGGGCGGTGTTCATCTACGACGGCCACCCGGGGGGCGTGGGGATCGCGGAGCGGGGCTTCCGCGAGCTCCCCGAGCTCCTGGCGCGGGTGCTCGACCTGGTCGCGGGCTGCGCCTGCGAGACGGGCTGCCCGTCGTGCATCCAGTCGCCCAAGTGCGGCAACGGCAACCGTCCCCTCGACAAGGGGGGCGCCGCCCGAATCCTGCGCCTGCTCCTGGGCCGGGAGGAGCCGGTGGAGGTGCCGGAGGAGGCGGCGGTGGCGGCGCCGGTCACGCATGGAGCGCCCCTCGAGGCCCGCGGAACCCCCCATCCGATCGATCCGGCCGAACCGATCGAGCCGGCCGAGCGGGCCCTAGCCATCGAGCCTGCGGGGCCGGCCCGGCCCGCGCCTCGGAGGCCGCCGGAGCCGCGCCCTCCCGCCCGGCGGGGTGCCGATCGCGAGGTCCTGCCCGTCACCGTCGTCTTCGACCTCGAGACGCTGCGCTCGGCCGAGGAGGTGGGGGGATGGGGCAACAGCCACCGCATGGGGATCTCCATAGGGGTGGCGTTGGTCCTCGAGGAGGGGCGCTTCGAGGTGTTCCCGGAGGAGCGGGTGGCGAAGCTGGCCGAGCTGCTGGGGTCGGCGACGCTGGTGGTGGGGTTCAACGTGAAGCGGTTCGACTACCGGGTGCTCTCGGGCTACACCGGGGTGGACTACGCTCGCATCCTGCCTACGCTCGACCTGCTGGAGGAGGTGCACCGGCGGATCGGGTTCCGGGTGGGGCTGGACCACTTGGCCCAGGAGACGCTGGGGGCGGAGAAGTCGGGGGACGGCTTGCAGTGCCTGGAGTGGGTGCGGGAGGGGCGCCTCGACCTGGTGGAGTCGTACTGCCGGAAGGACGTGGAGCTGACCCGGGACCTCTACCTGCACGGGCGGCGGGAGGGGTGCGTGTACTTTCGGCACCGGGAGCGGGGGCGGGTGCGGTTGCCGGTTGATTGGTAGGGGTGGAGAGTCGGGCCGGGAGGGCGGGGTGAGGGCCTCCTGGGTGGGGGACGGCGCGACGGGCTCGGACGGTGGGGCGGAGGCGTCGCGCCTCGGGCACGGAACGCGCTCGTCCGGCTCGGACTCCGGGAGGCTTGAGCGTGCGCGTTCCGTGACGCCCCCTTCCAGGAGGCCCTCACCCCCGCCCTCCCTCCGTTTGGTGGCGGTTGGGGGGATGGGCGTTCGGAGCTGGTTGGAGAGAGGTAGCCCTCGGGAAGCGATTGGAGGTCGCTGGGGCGCCGCGGGGACTGCGGTGAGGAAGGGATCTAAGCTCTTACGCCTGCTTCGACATCAACGACCGGTGGGCCCGGTCTTCGAGCTCGCGGCTCCAGGCGACGATCTCCCGGCCGCCGGGGCGGTGGGCGAAGGGGGCGAGGGCCTCGAGGGCCTGGTCGATCTCGTGTCTCAGCCGCTCCACCGTCTCGACGCCGGCGCCGGTGGCGAGGACGGCCCGTCCCAGGGCTTCGGCGTCCTCCGGGGTGACCCGGGGGGCGTTCCACAGGCGGGTGACCTCCCGGCGCACCGAGTCGGAGCGGCTGGCGGCGACCAGGATGGGGAAGGTGGGCTCGCGGTTGAGGATGTCGGAGAACGCGTCCTTGCCGGTGCCCAGGCGCTGGAGGTCGAGGAGGTCGTCGGCGAGCTGGAAGGCCACGCCCAGGTGGCCGGCGCACTCGCCGAAGCGCCGGGCGGCTTCGCCGTCCTCCACCAGGCGGGCCGCCGAGCGGCCGCACCAGCCGAACAGCGAGCCCGTCTTGCCCTGGACGATGGCGCGCCACTGGGCGAGGGGCAGCTCCACCCGGCCCCGGGCGAGCACCTCGGCCATCACTCCGCGGGTCATGGTGGCGATGGTCTCCACCGCCTCGGTGGTGATGACGCGCGGGCGGGTGCGCAGCTGGACGAAGGCCAGGGTGAGGACCAGGTCGCCGGCGAGGACCGCCGCCGTGGCGCTCCACAGGGCGTTGGCGGTGGGGCGCCCGCGCCGGGTCTCGGCGCCGTCCACCACGTCGTCGTGGAGGAGGCTCCCGGCGTGGATCAGCTCGCCGGCCACCGCCACGTCCACCAGGGCGTCGATGGGGGCGTCGATGGCGCGGCCGAAGAGATAGGTCAGCCGCGGGCGCGCCCGCTTGGCGGCGCCGGCCAGGCAGAGGTTGCGGGCCGCCTCCATGAGGACCTCGGGGCCCTCGGGCCCGGCGGTCGTGCCCGCGTCGAGGGCCTCCGCGAGGGCCTCCTCGACCCGCCCGACGAAGTCTTCCAGGTCGACGGCGAGCTCCAGAAGGTCGGCGTCGGGGCGCTCGCTCAGCATCCGGGAAGTATAGTGGATCGGTCACCAAGCCCCACGCGGAGCCATGACCCTCAAACCGTCCCTCGACTGGCTGCTGGTCTTCGTGCCGGCGGCGATCACCCTGGAGCTCGTCGCCCCGGAGCTCCACACGCCCATCTTCCTGGTCTCCTGCGTCGCGGTGGTCCCGCTGGCCGGCTGGCTGGGCAAGGCGACCGAGCACCTGGCCGAGCGCACCGGCGAGGGACTCGGAGGCCTGCTCAACGCCACCTTCGGCAATGCCGCCGAGCTGATCATCGCCCTGTTCGCCCTGCACCGCGGCCTGACCGACGTGGTCAAGGCGTCGATCACCGGCTCGATCCTGGGCAACGTGCTGCTGGTGACGGGCGCCGCGATCCTGGCCGGAGGCCTCCGTTTCGAGAGCCAGGAGTTCAGCGTCGGAGGCGCCCGGATCCAGGCCACCATGCTCACCCTGGCCACCATCGCCCTGGTCATGCCCGCCGCCTTCCATCACCTGGCCGGGGCCGGGGCCGGCGCCGCCGGCTCCGAGCGAACCCTCTCCGAAGAGATCGCGGTCGTCCTCCTGATCACCTACGGCCTAATGCTCCTCTTCTCGCTGCGCACCCACCGGCAGCTCTTCGACGGGACCGGGGCCGGGGACCCTATCGAGGACCCTGCGGCTACTGGGGCGGCGGCGGTCGAGGAGCGCGCCGGTCACGCCACCTGGAGCGTCAAGCGCTCCCTCGGTGTGCTCGTGGTCTCGGCGGCCCTGATCGGATGGGTGAGCGAGATCCTGGTGGGCTCGGTCGAGGTGGCGGCCCGCGACCTGGGCATGACCGAGGTCTTCGTGGGCGTGATCGTGGTGGCGGTGGTGGGCAACGCCGCCGAGCACTCCACGGCGGTGATGATGGCGCTGCGCAACCGGATGGACCTGGCGATGGGGATCGCTGTGGGCAGCTCGATCCAGGTCGCGCTGTTCGTCGCACCGCTCCTGGTCTTCGCCAGCCTCCTGATCGGCCCGGCGCCCATGGACCTGGTGTTCACCCCCACCGAGGTGATCGCCGTCGGCCTGGCGATCCTGATCACCGGCCAGATCGCCGGTGACGGCCGGTCCAACTGGCTCGAGGGGGTCCAGCTCCTGGCGGTCTACCTGATCCTGGCGATCGTCTTCTACTTCTTGCCGCCATCGTGAGCCCGCGCCCCCGACGGTCGCTGCCGCTCACGGTCCTCCTCGCCCTCGCCTTCGCCTTTGCCGCCGCCCGTCAGCTCTGGAGCCGCGAGTCGAGGGCCCGCGCCAGCTTCCGGTCCCGGCCGTAGAGGTCGTTGCGGAAGTGGGTGGTCCCGTCGCCGTCGACCCAGGCGGTGCGGTAGAGCAGGTAGACCGGGATCGGCTGCGGCAGGACGATCCACTTGCGGCGACCGCTGGCCACCGCCGAGGCGAGGCGGTCCGGCGGCCAGGCCGGATCGTCCCGGAAGACCCAGCGGGCCAGGTCCAGGGGGTGCTGGACCCGGACGCATCCGTGGCTGAAGCTCCGCTGCGCCCGGTCGAAGAGGCTCTCGGACGGCGTGTCGTGGAGGTAAACGTTGTAAGAATTGGGCAGCATGAACTTGATCCGCCCCAGGGCGTTGCCCGGCCCCGGAAGCTGGCGCACGCGATACCGAAAGCTGCCGCCCGCGGCGACCGACGCCCAGTCGATCGAAGCCGGGTCGACCCGGCGGGCGCCTTTGCCGCCCCAGCCGTCGACCACCTCGTAGCGATGGCTCGGTAGGTACCCGGGGTCCCGGGCGGCCGCGGGCGCGATCTCGTGACGCATGATGCTGCGGGGGACGTTCCAGTACGGGTTGAGCACCACGTAGGTCATGTCTTCGTTGAACGCCGGAGTCGCGGCGTGGGTCGTGCCCACCACGACCTTCATGGTGGCGACGGTGTGGCCGTCGTCGACGACCCTCAGCATGAAGGCGGGGATGTTGACCTCGAGCCGCCGCGGCGCGAGCTCGACGGGCAGGCTGCGCCAGCGCTCCATGTTGAGCTCGATCTGACGGATCCGCTCGAGCGCCGGGACGTTCATCGCCTCGAGCGTCCGCGAGCCGACGTTGCCGTCGACCTCGAGGCCGAGGCGGCCTTGGAAGCGGCGCACGGCCCCGGCCAGGTCGGGGCCGTACACCACCTCGGCCTCTGCGGGCGCCGCGGCGTCCGCAGCCGGTCCTCCGGCCGGCGGCAGGGCCTGCGCCACGGCGGGCCGCGGTGCCGGCGGCGGCGCGGCGCCCGGCGCCAGGTCTCCCTCCGCCTCGAGACGGGATGCGAGCATCGTCAGGTAGGCGCGCGGGACCCGGTCTCCGGGATGAACCACCGGGCCGTCCGGCACCCGCGCCCAACCTCCGGTGCTCGCGATGTGGCGGTAGCGCTCGAGCGCCGTGCGCAGCCTCCGGTACTCGAGGCGGCGAGGGCGAGGCCGGTCGAGAGCGGAGCTCCCGGCGCTCGCCGCGGTGGCGGGCGGCTTCGCGGCCACGGTAGGAGCCAGCGCGGTGTGGGGAACGGCGGACGGGGGCGGAGCCTTCGCATCCTTCGAGCAGGCGAGGGCCGCCAGGGAGAGCGGAATCAACAAGACGAACGCTGAAGAACGCATGAGACCTCCAGAGCCACAGGGATGCAGTGTCCAATCCGGCGCGAGCCGACTCCCGGCCCGCCCGTTCGCTTGAGGGTCACTGCAAGACTGATTCCGGGAGGACCGTTTCCGCCGGGCCCGCCGGGATCGCCGGGATCGGCCGCGGGGCGACGGGCGGGAGGATCAGAGGGGCCGGCGGGCCTGCCGGCTCCGGTCGCTCCGGCGGCGGGCCTCGGCGGCGAGCGCCTTACCGGTGGTGGCGACGAGGATCAGAGCGCCCCCCACCAGCGGCCAGGCGCCCGGCACCTCGCCGTGGACCAGCCAGGCCCAGATCGGGCTGAACGCCGGCTCGACGAGCAGCAGGAGCGAGGCCTCGAGGGCGGGGACCCGCTCCAGGCCCCGGGTCAGGAGCACGTAGGCGAAGCCGATCTGGAGAACCCCGAGGTGGACGACCGGCAGCCAGTCTCCGAGGCTACCGCCCGAGACCGGCAGCGCCCACGGCAGGCAGACGAGGCAGGCGATGAGGTTGCCGGCGATGGCGGCGGCGGCCCCCGGCCGTTCGCGCAGCCCGCCGCGGCTGCGCATCTCCTGGCTGCCCAGCCAGCGCAGCCCGAGGATGCACAGGGCCCAGCTGAGGCCGGAGACGGCTCCCAGGAGGTTGCCCAGGCCCGGCCGCGGGGCGGTGGCGAAGGCCTGGGGATGGCCCACGAAGAAGGCGGCGAGGCCGAGGCCGATCAAGGCCATCCAGCCGAGGTCGCTGCGGTGGGTCCGCTCGCCGAGGAGGCGGGGCGAGAGGATCAGCACGTAGAGGGGTGCCGTGGACTGGAGGAAGATGGCGTTGGCGGCGGTGGTGTACTTGTTCGCCGCCACGTACAGGATCATGGTCGCGGCGTAGGCCACGCCCACCAGGAGGGTCCGCCGCGACAGCGAGCGGAGCGCCCGGGGCACCATGATCGCGAGGGCCAGGGCAGCGATCCCGGAGCGGAAGCTCGCCACCTGCCACGGGCTGAAGGAAGTGAGCTTGATGGCGGTGCCGCCGGTGGAGAAGAGCAGCGCCGCCCCAACGACCGCCAGGCGGGACGCCACCACGCCCAGGGGGGCCTCGTTCGGGGTCCTGTTCAGGGAGCCTTTGCCGTTTCGACGATCCGTCACCGTGCACCCTCCTCGGACGGGCGCGATTCTCGCACCGCGCTGCGCCCGCGGCCACCCGCGGGTCCGGGTTGAGTCTCGGGGTAGAGTGATGGCCTTCGCCCCGACCGATCGATGGACGTCGCCCACCGCATCCTCTTCGTCCTCACCTGGCTGGGCTCGGGCTACGTCCAGCTCGCGCTCGTGGCCCTCGGCTACTGGCTGGTCTCGCCCGAGGCCGGGCGCCGCCTCGGCCTGGTCCTGGCCGCCTCCTTCGGTGCCAACACCTGGCTCAAGGGCGTGGTCGGCGAGCCGCGGCCGTTCGAGGCCGGGGGCGGCGCCGTCTCGCGCTGGGTCCGCGCCACCGCCGCGGGCTCGTCCTGGCCCAGCGGCCACGCCCAGAACACCGCCGCGGTGTGGGGCTTCGTGGCGCTCCGCGCGCGTCGGCGGTGGGTCTGGGTCCTGGCGGCGGTGCTCGTGGTCCTGGTGGCGGCGACCCGCGTGCTCCTCGGCGTCCACTTCGTCCACGACGTGGCGGGGGGCGTGGTGGTGGGGCTGGGCGTCGCCCTGGCGGTCGGGGTCGGGCTCCCGCGGCTGCCGGGCTGGGAGCCCTGGCTGCGCCGCGCGGCCGGCGTCGCGGCTCTCGCCCTGTGGTGGGCCGGCGGCGTCTACCCCGAGATCGGCTCCCTCGCCGCCGGCTGCCTCCTGTCCCAGGTCCGCTTCCGGCCGCCCCGGACGGCGGGCCGGATCCTGGCGCTGGTGGCCGGGGGCTCGGTGGCGACGGCCGCCGCGTACCTGGCCGTGGTCCTGGTCGCCGCGCCCCTGGCGGGTGGTGGCCCGGCGGAGTCAGGCCCGGCGGCGTCCGGGCCCGCCGCGTTTGCCGCGATCTTGGTCGCCTTCGAGGTCTGGCCGAGGCTCGCTCGGCGCTGGAGAGTGATAGAAACGACTCCCATGATCGCTGTCGAGCGGCCCGCCGAGCCGCCCCGGGAGGACGCTCCGGCCCGCTCCCCGACCCCGGCCCCGGCCCCGGCCGTGCCGCCGCCTCCGCCGCCTCCTTTGCCGCCTCCGGGGGTTTTGTCGTGATCCCTCGGAGGCCCGGCGATGCGCCGGCCATGGTGACGATCCGGGAGATGGGGCCTCGTCCCACCCGCGAGCGCCTGGATCCGGTGGCGGTGGAGGAGCCCCTGGAAATCCGGGTCGCCGCCGGCGGCGAGCGCCGGACCCTGGCGGTGACCATGCGCACCCCCGGCGGCGACGAGGAGCTGGCGGTGGGCTTTCTCTACGGCGAGGGCCTGGTGCGCGACCGGGAGCTGATCGCGGGCCTCGCGGCGGGCACCGAGGTCGACCCCGAGACCGAGATCGAGCGCGACGTGGTGGAGATCGAGCTCGCCGCCCGCCGTCTCCCGAACCTCCGCTCGCTGGAACGCCACTTCTTCACCGGCAGCGCCTGCGGCGTGTGCGGCCGGGCGGCCCTCGACGAGCTCCTGGTCACCGGCTGCGCGCCGGTGGGGCCGGGGCCGCGACTGGCGCCGGCGCAGATCTCCGCTCTACCCGGGGTGCTGCGCACCGCCCAGCGGGGCTTCGAGGCCACCGGCGGCCTCCACGCCGCCGGGCTGTTCGACGAGACCGGCCGGCAACTGGCCGTGTGGGAGGACGTGGGCCGGCACAACGCCCTCGACAAGCTGGTGGGCCGGGCGGTGCTCGACGGCGAGCTGGGGCCGGATCGGCTCCTGGACCGGCGCGTCCTCCTGGTGAGTGGCCGGGCGAGCTTCGAGATCCTCCAGAAAAGCGTGGCGGCGGGCATTCCCATGGTCTGCGCGGTGTCGGCGCCCACCAGCCTGGCGGTGGAGGTGGCCGAGCGCTTCGGGGTGACCCTGGTGGGCTTCGTGCGCGACGGCCGCTTCAACGTCTACAGCCACCCAGAGCGCGTGGAAGGAGCGTGAGGTCGCGCGTGCCGGGAAGTTTGTGACGTCTCGGTTACAATTCTTCCGACCGTTGGTTTGATCTTCTGAATCTCCAATGTTCCTAGATCAGGGGTGGGGACCGGCTTGTCCCCGGGAGGGCTCATAGTGCAGAAACGCGCCTCGTTCAGTCACCTCGGATTCGTCGTCGCGGCGGCGGGCTCGGCGATCGGCCTGGGCAACATCTGGAAGTTCCCGTACATCACCTACGCCAACCGGGGCGGCTCGTTCGTGCTCGTCTATCTGGCGGCGGTGGCGCTGATCGGGGCACCCATCATGATTGCCGAGATCCTGATCGGCCGGCGCACGGGGACGAGCCCGGTGAGCGCCTTCCTGGAGCTCGCCCGCGGAGTGGCAGGTGGGCGACTGTGGGCGGCCGTCGGCTACCTCGGGGTGTTCACGGGCTTCGTGATCCTCTCCTACTACTCGGTGGTGGCCGGCTGGACCGTCTACTACTTCGGCAAGTGCGTCGGCTGGTCGGTGCACGGGTTCCCGCCCGAGGTCGCGAGTCACCTGGGCCCCCTCTTCGGCGCCTTCCTGGCCAACGGTTGGCTGCCGCTGCTCTTCCACGTGGTCTTCATGCTCCTGACCATCGGGGTCATCCTCATGGGGGTCAAGGGAGGGATCGAGCGGGTGACGAAGCTGCTGCTGCCCGTCCTCTTCGTGATCCTGGCCCTGCTGTGCGTGGTGTCGATCTGGTCGCCGGGCTTTCCCGCCGCCATCTCCTTCCTGTTCCACGTCAGCCCGATCAGCCGGGATGCGGTGCTCGAGGCGGTGGGGCACTCGTTCTTCACCTTGTCGCTGGGGATGGGGGCGATGATCACCTACGGCTCCTACGTGGCCCGGGACCACTCCATCCGGCGGGACGCGGCCCTCGTCTGCGTCCTCGACACGCTCATCGCCCTGATGGCCTGCGTGGTCATGTTCTCGATCATCTTCAGCGTGCCCCAGGCGCAGCGGGGTGAGACCTTCTCGAAGAGCGCGGCGATCCTGTTCACGACCATCCCCAGGATGCTCTACCAGCTCCCGCTGGGGACCCTCCTGGCGCCCCTCTTCTACCTGCTGGTCGCCTTCGCCGCCCTGACCTCGACGATCTCTCTGCTCGAGGTGGTGGTCTCCTACTTCATCGACCACCGGGGCTGGAGCCGCCCTCGTGCCACCTGGGTCGTCGGCGCGGTGATGACGGTCCTCGGAGGCTTCGCGGCCTTCTCCATGGGCGCGAGCCCGAGACTGAGCAACTGGGCGCCCATGGGGGCGGACCGGGCGGGCCTGTTCAACGTCATGGACTACCTGGCGTCGAACTGGATGCTGCCGATCGGCGGTTTCTTCATCGCGGTCTTCACCGGCTGGTTCCTGAGCGATCGGCTGACGAGGGACGAGCTCGAGGCCGGAGGCGGCCCCTTCCCCCTCCACTGGCTGTGGAAGTTCCTACTGAGGGTCGTCTGCCCCCTGGCGATCGGCTGGATCATCGCGTCGGTGATTCAGGGCAAGGCGTTTAATTAGGAGACCTTCGCCGCTGGTCAGTGGCGCACTCGAACCGGTTTTGCCGGAGCGAACGGAAGGCTTCCTCCGCCCGCGCCCATCGAATCGCCGAGACCCTGACGGCCCGGGCCTGTACCGGCGCAGAGAGCGGCCGCATCCCCCCTACATCCCCTCGATCCCCTTCTCACCCCCAGGGGGAGAAGGGGACGCCCCCGCCCGATTGGATCACCCCCGCAACCCCTCGATCCCCTTCCCTCCCTCGGAGGGGGGAAGGGGACGCCCCCGCCCGGAACGTCTTCCACCGTTCTCGGCAGGGTCATCCCGCTTCGCCGCAACGGAGTCCGACCCCGGCAATCCACCCATCCCCTCCCCAAAGCGCGGGCCGAGCCCTTCGGAGTTCGACCCCGGTATTCCCCCTGCATACCCTCCCCGAGCAAGCCCGAGCACGGGCCGAGCGCCTCCGGAGTCCGATCCCGGTCATTCACCCATTCCCTCCCCCAAACGCGGGCCGAGCGCTGAATCCGCCGGTTCACGCAGGCCCGGGGGGCGCGTGGAGTTTCGCCGGCGCAGTCTGCCGCCGAAACTGCCACCGCCCACCGGGCCGTGTGCTCGGCAACTACCTGAAATCGTGGCTCGACCCGCGCTCCAGCCCCGCCAGCGCCCACAGCTTCTCCGCCCGAATCGAAACCGATCCGTCCTTCGCCTCCAACACCCCCTCCACCACCAGCCCCGCCGCCCCCACCACCAGACTCCGCTGCTCCCGGAACAGCTCCGGCGACAGGATCGCCTGCGCCATCCCCGACTCGTCCTCCACCGTGACGAACAGCACCCCCTTCGCCGTGCCCGGCCGCTGGCGCACGATCACCGCGCCGGCGGTGCGCAGGCGCGTGCCGCGGGGAAAGCGGGCGAGGTCGGCGGTGCGCACCACGCCGTTCCTCTTGAGCCGGCTCCGGAGATGGGCCACCGGATGGACCCCTGTGGTGAGGGACGAACCCTGGAAGTCGGCGATCGTCTCCTCGACCGGGGTCATCTCGACGAGGGGTGAGGGCTCCGAGTCCGGCTCGCCCTCGAACAGCTCCCCGGCCGGCCGCCCCACCCGCGCGGCCTGCCAGAGCGCCTGGCGCCGGGTGAGGCCGAGGGAGCCCAGGGCGCCCAGGGAGGCCAGGATGGCGAGCTCGTCCTCGCGCAGGGCCGCGCGCCGGCCGAGGTCCTCGACGCTGGCGTACGGCCCGCCCGCCTCGCGCTCGGCCGCGATCCGCTCGCCGGCCTCGCGGCGCAGGCCGTGGACGAAGCGCAGGCCGAGGCGGCACCGGCCCTCCTCCCAGGTGCACATGTAGCCAGAGCGGTTGACGTCGATCGGCCGGACCTCGACCCCGTGGCGGCGGGCGTCCTGGATCAGGGTGGAGGGGTGGTAGAAGCCCATGGGCCAGGCGTTCAGGAGGGAGATCAGGAAGGCGGTGGGGTGGTGGGCCTTGAGGTACGCGCTGGCGTAGGCGATCAGGGCGAAGCTCGCGGCGTGGGACTCGGGGAAGCCGTAGAGGGCGAACGAGGTGACGGCGTGGACGATCTCGTCCTGGGCCGGGCCCACGATTCCCCGCTCGGCCATGCCGGCGCGCAGGCGGTCTTCGATCCGGCGCATGCGGTCGCGCGAGCGCTTGAAGCCCATGGCCCGGCGCAGCTCCTCGGCCTGGCCGCCGCTGAAGCCGGCGGCCACCATGGCGATCTTCAGGATCTGCTCCTGGAACAGGGGCACCCCCAGGGTGCGCTCGAGGATCGGCTGGAGCGACGGGTGCGGGTAGGTCACCGGCTCGCGCCCCTGGCGGCGCTCGAAGTAGGGGTGGGCGAGGCGGCCCACGATGGGCCCGGGGCGGATGATCGCCACCTGGATCACCAGGTCGTAGAAGCGCTCCGGGCGGTTGCGTGGAAGCGAGGCCATCTGCGCCCGGCTCTCCACCTGGAAGACCCCCGCGGTGTCGGCGGCGCGCAGCATGCGGAAGGTCTTCGGGTCCTTGGGCGGCAGGTGGGCGAGGTCGAGGTGGACGCCCTCCTTCGCGCGGATCATCGGCACCACCTCCGCCAGGGCGCCCAGCATTCCGAGGCCCAGCAGGTCGACCTTGACGATCCCGAGGTCGGCGCAGTCCTCCTTGTCCCACTGCACCACGACCCGGCCCTCCATGGCCGCCGGCTCGAGGGGCACCACCTCGTCGAGGCGCCCGGCGGCGATCACCATCCCCCCGGAGTGCTGGCCCAGGTGCCGGGGCAGGTGCTGGATCTGCTGCCAGAGCTCGATGAACAGGCGCACCCGGCGCTCGGCCGGGTCGAAGCCGGCGGCGGCGAGCTCGACCTCGAACGAGCGCTCATCGCCCCGGCTCCGGTCGTAGCTCCAGCGGCCGAAGGTCTTGGCCAGGCGGTCGATCTGGGCGGGGGCGTAGCCCAGGGCCTTGGCCACCTCCCGGGCGGCGGAGCGGTCCCGGTAGGTGATGACGTTGGCGGTCATGGCGGCGCCGCGGGAGCCGTAGCGCCGGTAGACGTACTGGATCACCTTCTCGCGGGGCTCTCCCGAGGGCAGGTCGAGGTCGATGTCGGGCCACTCGCCCCGCTCCTCGGAGAGGAAGCGCTCGAACAGGAGGTCCATCTTCACCGGATCGACGGCGGTGATGGAGAGGGCGTAGCAGACGGCGCTGTTGGCCGCCGAGCCCCGGCCCTGGGCGAGGATCCCCTCCTGCTTGGCGAAGCGCACCAGATCCCAGACGATGAGGAAGTAGCCGGCCAGACCGAGCTTGGCGATCAGCGCCAGCTCGCGCTCGATCTGGGCCTGGGCGCGGGCGGTCAGGGGCCGGAAGCGGGCGCGGGCGCCGTTCCACGCGAGGTGGCGCAGGTACGAGTCCGCCGTCTCGCCCGGCGGCAGGGGGTAGTCGGGGAAGCGGTAGCCCAGGTCCTCCAGGGTGAAGTCGAGGCGCTCGGCGAGCTCGGCGGCGGCCTCGAGAGCTTCGGGCAGGTCGGGAAACAGGGCGGCCATCTGCCCCGGGGACTTCAGGTGCCGCTCCCGGTGGCGGGCGAGGCGGCGGCCGGCGGCGTCGAGAGGCGTGCCGTGGCGGATCGAGGTGAGCACGTCGTGGAGCGGCTTGTCCTCGGCGCGGGCGTAGCGCACGCCGTTGGTGGCGACCACCGGCAGCCGCAGGCTGCGGGCGAGATCGAGGAGGGCGGCGTTGGCGTGCTCCTCGCCGCGCAGGTGGTGGCGCTGGATCTCCACGTGCAGGCGGTCGGGGAAGAGGCCCGCCAGGTGTCCGAGGAGGTGGCGCGCCGCCTCCGGGCCGCCGCCGCCGCCCGCCGCCGCCAGCGCCTGGCGGACCGGGCCCTCGGCGCCGCCGGTCAGGCAGTGGAGCCCCCGGGCGTGCTCCGCCACCTGGTCCCAGGTGACCCGGGCCTCGCCCTTGGAACGGTCGAGGGCCGCCGCGGTCAGCAGCCGGCAGAGGCTGCGGTAGCCCTCCCGGCTCTCGGCCAGGAGAGTGAGGCGGGTCTCGGGCCCGGCCGGGGGGCCGGGGCCCGCCGGCGGCGCCAGCACCACCTCGGCGCCCACCCGCGCCCGGAGCCCGGCTTCCCGCGCCGCGGCGTAGAGCCGGGGGGCTCCGTAGACCCCGTTGCGGTCGGTGAGGGCCACCGCCGGCAGGTCGAGCTCGGCGGCCCGCAGGGCGAGGTCCTCGGGCGCCGAGGCGGCGCGCAGGAAGGAGAACGCCGAGGCCGCCCGCAGCTCGGCGTAGCGGGGGGTGAGGCGGCGGCTCATGGAAGGTCCAGGATATAGCGGTATAGAGGCGGAATCAAGGGAGGCTATGATGAGGTATCTCATGCGACGCTTCGTTCCCTTCGCCGCCTGCCTCGCCCTTGTCGCCTGCGCCACCGTCGGGGCGCCCCGCACCGCCGCCGCCCGCCCCCCGACCTCGACGACCCGGGCGAGCGCTCCGCCGGTGCAGCGCAAGACGGTTCTGTCGCCCGAGTACTACATCGACAAGAAGTACCGCTCCATGGAGGGCCCATACGGCCAGCAGAAGGTCTACCTGGCCGACCCGTCCAAGCCCGAGCTGCTGTGGATCACCGGCTACGAGACCGAGGTGGTCGATCCCGCGGACGGCTCGAAGGTTTCCCAGGAGTACATGTGCCACGCCAACCTGGACGTCAAGCCGGGGCCGTACATGAAGCAGATGAAGATGCGTCACGGCATCTCCGGGCGCATCTTCACCCTCTCCCAGGGCCAGCAGAAGATCGAGTTCCCGTCCGGCTTCGGCATCCCCATCCTCTCGACCGAGCCCCTCGACCTGACCACCCAGGTGCTGAACCTGAACCGGGACGACCCGGAGCTGGTGGTGCGCCACAAGGTGACGGTGGAGTTCGTGCGCGACCGCGACGTGCCCAAGGACCACCCGATGAAGCCGCTCTTCCAGTCGGCGGTCGAGGGCCTCAAGTCCCTGGAGGGGCCGGGTAAGGTCTACGGGGTGGCCGACAGCGCCATGGACCACGAGCTCCAGGGGGCCGGGTGCGCGGTGGGGGCGAGCGCCATCCACGGCGACGCCGACCTCGACTCCCTGGGCCGGAAGTTCACCGCCCACTGGCTGGTCAAGCCCGGCCTCGAGGTCAACCACACCCTGGTGACCAAGTTCCTGGACCTGCCCTTCGACACCACGATCCACTACATCGCGGTGCACCTGCACCCCTTCGCCAAGTCCCTGGAGCTCATCGACCGGACCACGGGTCGGAGCCTGTTCAAGGCCGAGGTCGATCCCGCCCGGGGGCGGATCGGCATCGACCGGGTCGATCACCTGTCGAGCCCGGAGGGCATCCCCGTCTACAAGGACCACCAGTACGGGCTGGTGAGCGTCTACGACAACACCAGCGGCGAGGACCAGGACTCCATGGCGGTCATGTACCTCTACCTCCTGGACAAGGGCTTCACCCGCCCGGCCATCGTCCACTAGGAGTCTGCGCGGCTAGGAGTCTGCGCGGCAGAAACGCGCAGTCGCGTTGCGAGCGCCGTGGGGCCGGATACGAGGCACCGCGACGGAGGCGATGCCGAGCCATCGTCGAGGAGCGGGAACGAAGTAGACGGCCCCACGCCGCCGCAACGGGCACCGACTCCCGAAGGGAGTTGGTCGGGGCGCAAGGGGGTTACGGGGTGTCTCTGGCGTTGCTCGTCGTCTACGATGTCCCCGCATCGCCTCCTCCTCGCGCCTTGGATCCACCCCGTAAGACCCTTGCGCGCGGCTACGTGTTTCTGCCGCGCAGACTCCTAGGAGCTTCACTAGTCGTAGACCCCGTCGGCGAACCACTCGCCGCTCTCCCGTTCCCGGTAGATCCGGTAGAGGCCGCCGCCGGAGAGCTCCACGTCCCAGTAGTCCCGCGCCACCGGCTCGTCGGACCACCAGCCTTCCTCGAGGCGCCACGGCCCCGCGGCCACCCGCACCCGGCCCTCGATCCGGGGCCGGGTCTTCCCCTTCGCCGAGCCCGCCGGGGTGTGCACGGAGAGGAGCCTCCAGCCCGCCGTGTCCCGCTCCTCTCCGGGCGGCCCGTCGCCGGGCGCCGGGCCCTCGGCCACCATCCCCGCCTCGCCGGCCTCGCCGGTCTCGCTCCGGGCGGTCAGCACCTCGAGCGCCAGCGGCGGGCGGAGCACCCGCACGGTGAGCAGCCCCAGCCCGCGCCGCGGCTCCCGGCGCACCGGCGGCGGGGGCGGCGGCTCGTAGGGCACCAGCTCGAAGCGCTCGGGCCGGTGCCCTTCGGCGGGGCGCGGCGAGCCTACGCGCCGGGGGCCCAGCAGGGCGAAGAGCCGGGCGACGGTGGTGGCCAGGCGGTCCGGCGAGAGCGCCCGGGGGCCCAGGAGCGAGAGCTGGGCGGTGCGCGGCTCGTCGGGGTGGGCGCAGAAGGAGAAGCCGGCCACCGGAGCCCCCGGCGCCCGGGCCTCGAGGGAGAGCCGCATCAGGGTGAGGAGGGCGCGCTCGTCGGTGGTGGGAGCGGGGAGCTCGAGGCTCCGTTCGTCGTACCCGTCGGGCTCCAGGCGCAGGGCGAGCTCGAGGCGCGAGCAGGCGAGCCCCCGAGCCTCCACCCGGCGGCAGAGGCGCTCGAGGGCGGCGCGGGCGACGAACAGGAAGGGCTCGAGGGCGACCAGGGGCCACTCGAGCTCCATGCCCTCGCGGAAGGCCGGAGGGGGCCGCCGGGGGGTGAGGGGGCGGGGGTCGACCCCCCGGGCGACGGCGTGGAGCTCGCGTCCGGCCGAGCCGAGGCGGCTGGTCACCTCGGACTCCGGCAGCCGGGCGAGCTCGCCGATCGAGCGGATCCCCCAGCGCTCGAGGGTGGTGGCGACCCGCACCTCGGGGGCCAGGCGGGCGAGCGGCAGGGGGGCGAGGAACCGGGCCTCCTCGCCCGCGGGCACGACGGTGGGGGAGGCGCCGGTCTCGGCCGCCACCCGCGCCGCCAGCTTGCTCGCGGCGATCCCCACCCAGGCCGGCAGCCCGACGGCGTCGGCGGCGGCGGCCAGGGCCTGGGCGACCCGCTCCTCGGAGGCGGTGAGGGAGTCGGCGGGGAAGTGATGCTCGACGCCGTCGACGTCCAGGTAGACCCGCCCCGCGTCCTCCTCCTCGACCCGGGGAGAGAAGCTCTCGGCGACCTCCAGCAGGGCCTCCCGGGCGGCCCGCTCGCACTCCGGGTCGCGGCTCCGGGCGATCAGCTTGGGCAGGCGGGCGCGGGCCTGGGGCAGGGTCATGCCCGGCCGGATGCCGACGCGCCGGGCGAGTCGGGTGGCGGCCGTCACCCGGGCCTTTTCGCCCTGGCCCTCGAGCACCGCCAGGGCTTCGTCCACCAGCTCGGGCTCGCTGCGCAGACGGGCGGCGAGGGGGAAGAGGGGTACCTCGAGACAGGCGACCCGACAGGGGTCCCGCGGCACGCCGGTCACCGGCCCGCGGCGGCGGCGAGGGGCTCGGCGCCGGTGGAGCGGAGCGGGCGCCGGCGAGCCGCCGGGCGCCGGCGGGAGGGAGCGTCCGCGGGGAGGTGGGCGAGGGCGTCGGGCACGCGGAGGCGCAGCTCCTCGGTCTCTCCCGGGGCCCTCCCCCGGGCCTTCTCGAGGGAGACCCGGGTGTCGAGGCCGAGGAGCAGGAACGGGGCGCCGAGGGCCCGCCGTCGGCGGAGGCCGCGGCCCCGCAGGCCGAGCACCACCGCCGCCGCCGCGCCGCTCACCCGGTACGGGGCGGAGATCAGGAGCGCTGCCCGGTGGTCGTGGGCCGCCCGGGTCAGGCGCAGCCAGGCGCCCTGGGCGCCGCGGCCGCCGGCCAGGGGGGGCGCGCCCAGGTCGACGATCACCAGGGGAAAGCCCGCGCCCACGAGCATCTCGGCGCCGGCCAGGGCCTCCTGGACCCGGCGGGGCCGCAGCCAGAGCAGGCGCTCGAGGTCGGCACCGGCCGCGGCGGCGTCCGCCGGGTCGAAGCCGTCGCCGAGATCGACCAGGGCCACGGCTTCGCCGGCCCCGGTGGCCGCCGCCAGAACCGCGAGCACCAGGGAGAAGCGGCCGCTCGAGCGCCTGCCCACCAGCTCGACGAGCTCCCCCCGGGCGAGGCCGCCCTCCAGGAGGCGGTCGAGGCCGGGCAGGGAGGTGGGCAGGGCGGGGACCGGGCGGTCCTCGCGCGCGCGGTTCCGGAGAAGCTCTCCGGCGGTGGTGAGGCGCAAATCACGGCGGTATGCGGAGATTTCTTCACAGGCTCTGAGACCATGGGGCGCGGAAGTTGGCTCGGGGGCCGGCCGGGCGGTGTCACGGGGGGTAGGCGTGGCGATCTGCCCGGCCGGTGCCCCCTCGAGCCATTCCGCGATCTGGAGTCGGGCGCTCATCGATTCGCCGTCGTGGGCTTCGCCGTCGTTCCGGCGGCGGAAGTGCCCCGCCGCCGGAACGACCAGGATAAGCGGTATGTAGGCGGTAAGTCAAGGGACAAAAAACGGCGCCCGGGCCGCCTGGCCAGGACGCCGTCGACTCACTGCGAGGAGGCGGTCAGATGTCGAGGAAGTCGGCGATCTTCGAGACCGTGTGGGCCGGCACCGCGACGTGCACCTGGCCGTCCGGCGCGTTCACGTCGATGACGAAGCGCGCGCCCCGCTTGACCACCCGCACCGTCTGGCGGTCGCTCTTGACGTCGACCAGGGTGGCGTCCGGGCACTTCTCGAGCTCCCGGACCATGGCCGCGAGCGCCGGCCGGTAGGGGGCGATCTGCTCCGCGATCCGGGCGCGCTCCGCGGCCGGCATGGCGAAGGACGCGATCCCCAGGCCGAGGTCGACGGCCGCGGCGGGCACGGGCACGAAGACGTGCGTGCCCTGGGGACCGGTCTCGTGCACCTGGACCGTCACCATCCCCGAGTGCGCCACCGTGGCGGCCAGGGCCACCCCGACGCCCAGGAAGACGATCGCGACGGCCACGGCGAGGGCGATGAAGACTCTGGCGAAGCGGCCCATGGCTTACTCCGCTTCGGGCGCGTCGTCGATCCAGACCCGGACCTGCTTCTGGCCGTCGCGCACCGTGACCAGGTCGCCGGCACCCTCGGCGGTCAGGGCTTGGATCGCGGCGCCGAGGTCGAGCTGGTTCCCGGGGCCCGAGAGCAGGGCGTCGAGGACCGCGATGGGGAAGTGGGCGTGGATCTCGGTGCCGTCGGCGGTCGCCGTGCCCTCGACCCGCAGGTAGGCCCCCTCCTTGAAGAAGACGATCGTCTCGGTGTCGGTCTGGACCTGGGCGAAGGTCGCGTCGGGCGAGCTCTTGAGGGAGGCGAGCACCCGGCGGAGGTCGTCGGCGGTGACGTCGGTGCCCTCGATCTCCACCTTGCCGTCGTGGACCTCGCCGGTCTGCTCGAGCATGGGCAGGGCGCTCTGGACGAGGGAGATGGGCAGGTTGACCGTGACCCGGGTGTTCTCGTCGCTCGGGTCGTGGACCTTGACGTGGAGCCACAGGTTCTGGTTCTGGGCGTGGGCTTCGGCCCGGGCTGGGGCCTGGGCCGCGCCGGCGGGAGCGGCCAGCACCAGGACCAGCGCCAGGGCGGCGATGGGGGCGAGGAAGGCGAAAGAGCGTCGGCTGGTCATCTCGGGGTCTCCTTGAAGTGTCTCGTCGTCGACTGCGTTCATCCGACAAGACGCCGCACCCCGAGAGAATGTTTCACCCGTCGGCGGGGTCGAGGGACTCCATCTCGTCGATCATCTCCTCGACCACCTGGAACCCGCCGTGCCAGAAGGCCGGGTCGCCCATGTCGATCCCGGCTTCGGAGAGGATCTCCTCCGGGCGGGCGCCGCCGCCGTGGGCGAGCAGGCGCAGATAGGCGGGCTTGAAGGCGTCGCCCTCCTGCTGGTAGCGGCGGTAGAGGGCGAGCACCAGGAGCTGGCCGAAGCTGTAGGCGTAGCAGTAGAAGGGGCTCTGGTAGATGTGGGGGATCGAGAGCCACTCGTAGCGGAACTCCCCCGGCACCTCCACGCTCTCGCCGAACTGCTCGGCCAGGTTCTCCAGGTACAGCTCCTCCAGGTCCTCGAGCGAGCGCCCGGAGTGGACGGCCGCGTGGGCGGTCTTCTCGAACATCACGAAGTAGCTCTGGCGCAGGACGGTGGCGTAGATGTCGTCCACCGTCTTGACCAGCAGCTCCCGGCGGGCCAGCGGGTCGCGCTCCCGGTCGAGGAGGCGGTCGGTGACCAGGATCTCGCCGAACACCGAGGCGGTCTCGGCCAGCGGTAGGGAGGGCTGCTGGGTCAGGGCCGAGTGGCCAGCGGCGAGCATGCTGTGGACGGCGTGGCCCAGCTCGTGGGCGAGGGTGGCCACGTCGCGCAGGCGGCCGGTGTAGTTGACCAGCACCCACGGAGTCAGGCGCGGCAGCACCGTGGAGCACATGGCGCCGCCCCGCTTGCCCTTGCGCACCTGGCTGTCGATGTGGCCTTCGGCGAAGACCCGCTCTGCCGCCTCGGCCAGGCGCGGGTGGAAGGCCCCGAAGGTGTCGAGGACCAGGTGGACCGCCTCGTCGTAGGGCACCTCGCGATCCGAGCCGGCGAGGGGCGCGTAGAGGTCGTAGCGGCGCAGCCGCTCGAGACCGAGCCAGCCCGCCTTGAGGCGAAAGTAGCGCTGGAACAGGTCGCGGCGCTCGCGGCAGACCTCGAGGAGCACCTCCACCGCCGCGTCCGGGACGTCGTTGGCGAGGTTGCGCACGGCGAGCGGCGAGGCCATACCTCGGAGCTCGACGTTCTCGGCGTACCAGTCCCGCACCCGATTGACGTAGACCTGGCCGAGGATCGTGGCCTCGCCGCCGTAGACCCGGTAGAGCTCGTGGTAGGCCGCCGCGCGGACCTCCGGGTCGGACGAGTACGCGTGGCGCATGAGCTCGTCGCGGGTGAGTGTGCACTCCTCGCCGTCGACCTCGAGCCGGAACTCCAGCCGGTTGGTGAGCATGGAGTAGAGGGTGATCAGGGCGTCGACGCCGTTGGCGTCCTTGACGTTGATGAGCTGCTCGCTGCGCTCGTCCAGGGTGTAGGGCGAAAAGCGCCGGAGCTCTTCGAGGTAGTGGCGCTGGTCCGGGTGGGTCGCGCGCTCCGGCAGGAGTCTCGTGGCCTGGTCCTCCGGCAGGTTTCGCCACCAGAGGCTGAAGAAGAGGATTCGGTTGTGCAGACCGGTCAGGAACTCCTCGACCCGGCTCGAGAGCGCCAGGGCCGCCCGGGACTGGGTGTCGGCCGAGAAGCTCAAGGACGCGTAGGCGGCGATCAACCACGAGCGCTCGAGGATCTCCTCGTACTCGGCGAGGACCTCGAGCAGGCGACCGGGGGCGAGGCCCGCCGCGAGCTCGCCGCGGCGCTGCTCGAAGGTGTCGGCCGCCCGCCGCAGCTCGTCGAAGCGGGCCTCGAGGGTCTCATCGCCGGCGTCGGGGAGGAGCTCGCTCAGGTCCCAGGCGGCGGGGAGGAGCTCGGTCGTGGTCGCGGAGTCGTCGGTCACCATCGTGGGGATCGTCTTTCGTGGGATCGTGAAGGGGACGGCCGTGTAGGAGGCCGCGAGCTCAGGGTGGGGAGCGCCCGGTATCGACCGACTCCGCTCGCCTCGAGGGGGAAGTCTATCTCGCCGGCGGGAATTCCGGGAGACGCCGCGGGGCCGTCGGGGCGGGCCGAGCCCCTGCCTCCCGAGCCTCTCGCGCGACCCGGGAGGGCCCGAGCTGTCCCGAAAAGAGCTTGGGCATTACGATTTATTGAGGGATAGCGTTGTCTCTAGCTTCCCGACGGAGGAGCCTGGGGTCGCGCTGACGACCCCGTCGACGTACCCGGAGCGAAGCACAAGTCGCCGACCGAGCCTCGGTGTCCCGAGGAGTCCCGGTCGCGCGGTACCGCTTCTCCCGGAAGAACCCGCGCACTGCGCAAAGGAGATCCACCATGAGGTTTTCCCTTCCGACCCGAATCATCGCCGTCGTCGCCGTCGTTGCCCTCGCCGCCGTCTTCGCGGCCCCTGTCCAGGCGGCCGGAGCCCCCGGCATCGCCCGCACTGACACCTCCTCCTGGTTGAGTCATTCGGTCTTGTACTGGATCGGCGCGCTCTTCGGAGTCGATCTCTCCCGGCCGGCCTCGCCGGCGGCGGAGTCGGGGCTGCAGCGGAGCCCGGAGGCGGGCCGTGCGGAGATCATCCCCGACGGAGGGAGCGCGACGAGCACTAGCACGGGGACGGGCGACACCACGGTGTTCGTGGGCGGTTCTTCGTAGGCGACGGAGGCCATGCCCACCGGTCCAGGGGACCGGCACGGCAGTGACCCTCGGTCGCACGGGGGCCTCTAGGAGTCTGCGCGGCAGAAACGCGCAGCCGCGTTGCGAGTGCCCGACCAGCCTTCGGCCGGTGCCTGCCGGATACGAGGCGCCGCGCCGCAGGCGATGCCGAGCCATCGTCGAGGAGCGGTCGCCGACGTAGCCGGCGACTGGTCCCGGGAGGGCCGCCGCAACCGGCACCGACTCCCCAAGGGAGCCAAGGGAGTTGGTCCGGGCGTGCGTCTAGGGGTCCGTCAACCTTCAATTGACAGGGTATCCGGCGTGAAGGACCGGTGGGACCCGTCAATTGAAGGTTGACGGACCACTAGGTGTTTCTGCCGCGCAGGCTCTCACCTCTCCGTGTCGTGGATCGGCTGGTGGGATTCACCAGATCTCGAGGTGATCCGAGGTGATCCGGGCGGGGGGGGTTGTATCCGTGACGAAAAAACCGTAGAGTTATCGCAGATGAGTGAGAAGCACCTCGATCCGCGGCTCTTCGACAGGCTCCTCCGGGGTCGGGCCTCCGCCGAGGAAGTTCGGGAGCTGGCCTGGCATCTCGTAGAGGCCTGCCCGACGTGTGCCCGTGTTGCCGAGTACGAGTGGGCGATCTCGGAGGGGGCGGAAGACACTTCCGAGGTCGAGGCGCCGCTCGCCGAGGTCTCGCCCCAGGGAGAGCGGATCTCTTTCGACCGTATCCGCAACCGGCTCCGGGCCAGCATCGAGCAGATCGACCGCCAGAAAGAGGCGGCGCCGGCCCTCCTCGACGAGCTGGTTCGCCATCCGATCGAGCGCCAGCGCCTGCTGGTCCGCAACAATCCCCGATACCACAGCGCGCCGTTTGCCGAGCTCCTGCTGGAGCAGGTCTGGCAGGACAGCTTCGAGGATCCGGCGGCGGCCGTGGAGAGGACCTCCCTGGTGCTGGAGGTCATCGACCGGATCGACGGCGGATTGGTCGGTGAGGAAGTCCTGAACGACCTGCGAGGGCGAGTCTGGGCTTTCCGTGGCAACTTCCTCCGGGTGGTGACCGACTTTCGTCTCGCCGAGGCGGCCTTCTCCAAGGCCGACGACTTCTTTTCCAAGGGCACTGGCGATCTCTTGGAGCGCGCGCGCTTGCTGGGCTTCTGGTCGTTCCTACGGATCTTGCAGTTCCGGCCTGCAGAGGGCCGAGAGATGGCCGAGCGGGGGATCAGCATCTACCTCGCCACCGGGGAGCAACACCTCGCGGGTCGGATGATGATCAACCAGGCGATGGCCCTGAAGGACGAGGGCGAGCCCCAGCAGGCGACCTCCGTTCTTCGTAAGGCCGTCGGGATGATCGACCGCGAGCGTGAGCCGCACCTGGTCCTCGTGGCGAAGCAGAACCTGATGTCGTATCTCGCCGAGATGGGGAAGTACGACGAAGCGCTCTCGCTCCTTCCGCTCGTACGGCGGATGGCCGTCGAGACCGGTCGCCAAGGCGATCTTCTCCGCATTCGTTGGCTCGAGGGCAGGATTCTGCTCGGTCTGGGCCACGAGGCTCGGGCGGAGGCGGCCTTGCTCGAGGTGCGGAAGGGCTTTACCGAGCAGGGGGTCGGCTATTCCACGGCCTCCGTGAGCCTGGAGCTCGCGGCTCTGTATCTTCGCCAGGGGCGCACCGCAGAGATCAAGCAGCTCGCGGCCGAGATGGTGCCGATCTTCGAGTCCCGCGACGTCCATCGTGAGGCACTCGCCGCGCTCATGCTGTTCAAGAAGGCGGTGGAGATGGAGACGGTCTCGGTACGGCTGGTCGAGGAGGTGGCCAGCCTGATCCGACGCTCCCAAGGTCGGCCCCGGCCTGTCGACGAACGACCTTCCTGAAGCGATCCCTCCGCCGACGGCGGAGAACGGCGGTTGGCGAGGGCCCCGCTCCGCGCGATCGGGCCCTCGCCTCACCTTGGAAGGCTCACCCCTCGGCCGAGTCCCCGCTCTCCTCTTCGGCCTCGGCTGCCTCTTCGGCCCCGATCGCCAGCACGTCCTCGGGTACGGCGAACTCCAGGGTGTCTTCGCAGAAGCGCTTCCAGTCCTCGCTGTCGTCGCTGAATAGGACGTTTTCGTCCAGGAAGATCCCGTCGGTCACCGCCAGGCTCTCCTGGAGGTACAAGATGTCGTCGTCGGCGAGCTCGGCACGCGTCTCCGGCTCCTGGTCCGGCTTTTCCGGCTCGGGCTGACGCAGGTTCGCCAGGTCGGGCTTCCAGCTCCCGTACTTGGCGAAGTCGGAAGCCAGGTACGCCTTGCAGTATCGTCCCATCTCAGCCATCAATTCGCTCCTCTCGTCGGGTCGTCTCGGTGATCTCGAGCTGTCGTGCTCGGTGCACTTTCCTTAGTGCGTCGGATCGGTCGAAGCGTGTCCGTCTTCGGTTTCGTCGCCGGGAAGCAGGAGGCTCCGATGGAGGCCTTCGTCCTGGACGACCAGTTCGTGGACCGGCCGGCGAATCGGTTCGACGACGCCGTCGGGGTGGTAGACGAGGCCACCGCCCGCCGGGATGCCGAGGCCGCGCACCGGGACTCCCGCGACCGCCATGAGCCGCCGGAGACGCCGCCAGTCGTCTTCCTCCTCGTGGACGCCCACCACCGCCGGTACGAGCCGGAACGTGAAGACCGCGTCGCTCTCCATCGCTTCGGTCTCCTCGGGGCCGACCAGCCAGCCGAGCTGCGCGGCGCCCGCGGAGACCCCGAGGAGCACGGCTCCGCCGAAGTGTCGGGCGAGGATTGCCTCGCGCATCTCGCCCTGCTCGAACACCCGCCAACCCCGGACGGGATCGCCGCCGGCCAGCACCACCAGGTCGGCCTCCTCGATGAACGCCCGGTCCTCGGACGGGAACGCCGACACGATCATCCGGTGGTCGGCGATCCCAAGGGTCTCCATGGCGGCGGCAAAGAGGGCGTAGAAGGCCGGGTCGTCTCCGTTCGAGGCCCCGACGTAGGCCGCTCGCGGCGCCTCGGCAGGGAGCAGCGACCGGAGACGGAGGATCCAGGGTTCATCGCTGCCGGGCTCGCGCCAGAAGAGGAGCTGGCTGTCGGCCAGGCAGAAGATGGGCTGGAGCTCGCGGGCCATGGGCTCGATGGGAGGGCGCTGCCAGGGAGTCGGAGGCCTTCGTAGGCCCCCTGGGGAGCGGCCGCGCCGCGTCACGGCGGAACCGCGATTTCGGGAATGATTGTATCGGCACGCCGCCCCCACGGCAACGGCTCGGGGCGGCTGGTAGACTCTCCGGCGTCCTGGACTCCGAGAAATCACCTCCCGAGCGGCCAGCCCGGCACCTCGATCGCCGGCGCTTCCTCGCCTTCGTGTCGGCGACCGGCGTCGGCTCGGCCGCCTTCGCCCGAACCCTCTGGTCGGCGGCGGCGGCTGGTGCGCCCATCGATCGGGACACGGTCGTGGCAGCCGAGCGCGTTACCGGGCTCGAGCTCACCGACGACGAGCGCCGTCTCATGCTCTCGGGGCTCGAGGAGCTGCGCGGCGATTACGCGTCGATCCGGGCCGTGGCTCTGTCCAACGGCGTGCCCCCGGCCTGGCGGTTCGACCCGGAGAGCGCGGCCGGCGGGCCGGGGAGCGGGACCGGCCAAGGGGAAGCTCCACGCGGCCACCGCCCGCCCGCCGGCGGGCCGCTCACCCTGCCCGCCGACCCTCGGAGCTTCGACGAGCTCGCCGTCGCCCCGATCGGCGTTCTCGCCCGGCTTCTCGAGACGCGACAGGTCGGCTCGGTCGAGCTCACCCGAGCCGCTCTGGAGCGGCTCCAGCGATTCGACCCGCTGCTCCATTGCGTGATCACGCTTACCGAGAAGAGGGCTCTCGAGCAGGCCGAACGGGCGGACCGGGAGATTGCAGCCGGGCGCTATCGGGGCCCCCTCCACGGCGTCCCGTGGGGTGTCAAGGACCTGTTCGCGGTCGCCGGGTACCCGACCACCTGGGGTGCGGCGGCATTTCGGGACCAGATGCTGCCCGAGGACGCCACCGCCGTCCGCCGCCTGGACGAGGCCGGCGCGATCCTGGTCGCCAAGCTGAGCGCCGGAGCCCTCGCCTGGGGCGACGTCTGGTTCGGCGGCAAGACCCGCAACCCCTGGAACCCCGACCAGGGCTCCAGCGGCTCGTCGGCCGGCTCGGCCTCGGCGGTGGCGGCGGGGTTGGTGCCTTTCGCCCTGGGCACGGAAACCTACGGGTCGATCGTCTCGCCCTCGAGCCGCTGCGGAGCCACCGGGCTCCGGCCGACCTTCGGACGGGTCAGCCGCCACGGTGTCATGGCCCTCTCGTGGACCCTGGACAAGGTGGGGACGATCTGCCGATCGGCCGCGGACTGCGCCCTGGTGCTCGACGCCATTCGAGGGGCGGACGGGCTCGACCCCACGGCGGTCGACCGGCCGTTCGGCGGGCTGAGCGGCGCGGAGGTCTCGACGCTACGGGTGGGTTACGTCCCGGAGCTGTTCGAGGCGCCCCTGGCGGAGGATGCCTCGCCCGTCGCCCGGGATCAGCGCGCCCTCGACCTCGCGGCCCTGGAAGCGATTCGTGGGCTGGGGGTCGAGCTCCGCCCCATCGCGCTTCCCGACCGGCCGGTCGCGCCCCTCTCTCTCATCCTGACCGCCGAGGCCTCGGCGTCCTTCGACGAGCTGACCCGGAGCGGCCGGGACGACCTGCTGGTGCGCCAGGAGGAGAACGCCTGGCCCAACGTCTTCCGGCAGGGGCACTTCATCCCGGCGGTGGAGTACATCCAGGCGAACCGGATCCGCGCCCTCCTCGCCCGAGATATGGCCGAGCTCTTCTCGGGCCTGGACGCCTACCTCACGCCGACCTACGGCGGCTCGAACCTGCTCCTGACGAACCTCACCGGCCACCCGATGGTCGCCCTGCCCGACGGCTTTCGGAGCGACGGCACCCCCGGGAGCCTGACGATCACCGGCGCCCTGTTCGCCGAAGACCGCCTCCTCGCCCTGGCCGACGCCTACCAGCGCGCCACCGGCTTCCACCGACGCCGGCCGGATCTCGAGACGCCACTCCGGGCCCTCGAAGCGGACCGTCCCCGCGGGGCCGGGAGTGAGTAAGATAGAGCCCAGCTCCCGTTTCGTTTCCCGTCGTGGCCCGCCGCGTAGTGCCATGCCCAGGACGGCGCGCGCCGCACCCTGGGCCCGAAGGGTGCCGGCGAGGGGAACGGGGGATCATCGCAACCGACCCACGAGAAGGGGAGATTCATGAGCGAACCCATCAGCCCACCGCCGCCGCCTTCGACGCCCCCGCCGCCTGCCCCACCGCCCCCGCCGGCCGTCAACCCCCTCCAGCAGGTCCAGGGGCCCGCGATCGGCCTGGTGATCACGGGCGTCCTCGGGCTCCTTTTGGCGCTGTTCCGGATGCTGGGGAGCCTCTTCGGAGTCGGCTTGGCGAACTTTCGGAACATGGGCGATCTCGGCCCCGGAACGGAGTATGCGCGCTACTTCGTGGGCGGAGCCGGCGTCGTCTTCGGGATCGTGATCCTCGCCACGTCGTTCCTCGTGATCTGGGCCGCGCTCCAGATGAAGCAGCTTCGCGGCTGGACGCTCTCGGTGGTGGGGAGCATCGTCGCCATGGTGCCTTGCCTCGGGCCGTGCTGCATCGTGGGGATTCCGATCGGCATCTGGGCGCTGGTGGTGCTGATGAAGCCGGAGGTGAAGGCGGCGTTCACGTCGTGACCCGGCAGGCCGCGGCGGCGGTCCCGAGGCCGGAGCCGGGCGCGGAGGCTCGGCTCCGGCGCCGGCGGCCGGAAGCTGCCCCGATCTCGATCGACACCGACCCGAGGAGGGACGATGCCCCGACGGCCCGGGGGGAGTGGTGGCTCCGGCTCGGGGTGGTGGCGCTCTGTCTCGGGGCGGTGGTGGCGGCGCTGCTTCTGCACCCGGTGGCGCCGCGGGCCGGGGCGCACCTCTCTATCGACGGGGTACCGCTCCCCGGGGTCTGTGCGTTCCGGGAGGCGACGGGGATCCCGTGCCCGGGGTGCGGGCTCACGCGCTCGTGGGTGGCGCTTCTCCACGGGGATCTCGCGTGGAGCCTGCGCTTCCACCCCCTGGGCTGGCTGGTTTTCCTCTACGCCCTGGCTCAGGCCACACGCCACGGCGTCTGGCTGACTCTGGGCCGCCTCCGGCGCCGCATCGAGCGGGTGGGGTGGTTTCTGGACCGCGGGATCATCGCCCTGGGAGCCCTCCTCCTGGTCGCCTGGATCCCGACGCTGGTGAAGGGGATCGAGCGGCTCTGGGGTTGAGGAGAAGGCGAGGTAGACGAGGTAGGCGAGGCGGGGTTGGCGAGACCGCCGGGGCGGGCCGGGGGCTCTCTCCCCTGGGAACGCCGCGCGCTGCTCGAAGAATGGGCCGTAGGCGCGCGGCTCGGCTTCACCCCGCCCCGCGGCGGTCTCGGACTCCCGTCGCCGACGGGCCGGCGGGGTTCAGACGCCCCTGGGGAGAGGGCCCCCGGCCCGCCCCTTGCGTTCGGTGGACTCCGGGCGGTTCACTGTGTTTGAGCTCCTTGCGGCCTATCGCGTCTTCCGCTCACCGCTGTTGTCGTCTTCTGCGGCTCGGGCAAGATCGGTGACGATCTCCTGAAGAGAGCGGTCCGACTTGATTGCGAGGCGCCCAGCGAGCGTCGGCGAGTAACGGGTGACCTCGTCCTCGTCGAGGTTGTGCCAGATCGGGAGGATCACCTTCCGGCCTTCAATCTCCCGCGAGAAGAGTCCATCGAGTTCCCGCTGCGGCCACTCCTTGGCAAAGAAGCTGGGGCTCAGTACCACGACTCCAAAACGGCTTTGGCTGAGGCCCCGGTCGATGGAACGGCGTAGATTGTCCCCGACGTGGAGCGCGAACTCGTCGTACCAGACACGGAAGTCTGCGGACCTCAACTCTTCAGCCAGATGCCGTACGAAGTCTTCCTTGTCTTCGGAAGCATGACAGATGAAGAAGTCCCAGAGCTCCACATCCTCCCGTACACGAGTCTGGGCCACCACATCTGAAGACTCGTCTTTCGGGAGTACCTCCCAAAGGATTTCTGCAGGCTCATACTTGATTTCCCCAGCGATCGTCGCAAGCTCTTCAGCCCGCCGCTCAAGGCTCTGGAGGACTCCCGACGGCCAGCCGTCCCTTCGCCTGGACCGGATTTCTGCTCTGAGCTGCTGCGCCCGGAGCTCGACTCCCGCGCGGAGGAAGCGGAGACTCCCAATCGAAAGTCCTCGGAGTGAAACCAGGAATCTCTGATCTCGCAGCTCCTCCGAGCCGACCTCGATCATCCTCGCCAGAGTTTCGGCCTCTCTATCGTACGGAGGTTCTCCTCCGGAGTCGCGCGCCGCGCGATTCCACTTCACGACCTCTGCTCGCAGTGCCGACAGGCCTTTGTGAAGCTCTTCGTAAGCTTCGCGTTGGAATCCGTAGTTGCCAGCCGTGGTCTCGTCGAAGTGGAACTCATAAGGCATTGCCGAATTCTAGCCCGCCTTCGACCGAGGTTTCGCCGAGCCCGGCCATCCGCTCGTAGGCAGCCCAATGACCACACATTGAACCCGTACAGTCGGATGTTAGAGAGGCAGGCTGGAGACTGGAGCCGACGGGCGGATTTGAACCGCCGACCTGCCGCTTACGAGGCGGCTGCTCTACCACTGAGCTACGTCGGCCCGGGTGGGGCGGCGGTCGTGCCGCCGAGGGGAGCCGAGTCTACCGAATCCACCCTGACGGGGCAACGACGGAGCGGTACTCCACCTTGCGAAGTCCGTCGGACGGTAGGGGAGGGGAGGGCGTCCGCTCCGGGGGACGTCTGAGCCTCGCCGGCCCGAGAGCGTTGGGAGTCCGAGGCCGCGCCGGGGTGGGGTGAAGCCGAGCCGCGCGCCTGCGCTCCACCGTCCGACCAGCGCGCGGCGTTCCCCAGGAGCGGGCTCCCTCCCCTCCCCGGCGGTCTCGGCGATTCAGCCCCTACGCCGTCGCCGCCTGGCCCTCTTGCGGATGGATGTTGTCGAGCTCGACCGAGACCAGCTTCGAGACGCCGCGCTCCTCCATGGTCACGCCGTAGAGCGTCGAGGCCGCCTCCATGGTGATCTTGTTGTGGGTGATGACCAGGAACTGCGTGTCGCCCACCATCTCCTGGAGCATCTCCGCGAAGCGCACCGTGTTCGCGTCGTCGAGGGGTGCGTCCACCTCGTCCAGGATGCAGAACGGCGACGGCTTCGTCCGGAACAGGGCGAAGAGCAGAGCCACCGCCGTCAGCGCCTTCTCCCCGCCCGAGAGCAGCATCAGGTTCTGGAGCCGCTTGCCCGGAGGCCGCGCCACGATCTCGATCCCCGACTCCAGCACGTCCTCCTCGTCCTGAAGCCGCATCTCCGCCTCGCCGCCCCGGAAGAGATGGGTGAAGATCTCGCCGAACGAGCGGTTCACCTCCACAAACGTCTCCCGGAACCGCTCCGACGACGTCTGGTTGATCTCCCGGATCGTCCGCTTCAGGCTCTCCACCGACGCCTCCACGTCGGCCCGCTGCTCGGTCAGGAAGCCGTGGCGCTCCTGCTGCTCCTCGTACTCCTCGACCGCCAGCACGTTCACCGGCCCCAACCGCTCCAGGGTCGCCTTGGTCCGGGCGAGCTCGGCCTCGAGGTCCGCCAGATCCGGGGGCGCGCCGCCGGCCTCCGCCTCCTCGGCCGCCTGCGGTTCGGCTCCGGCGGCCTGTATCTCCACCTCGGTCGAGAGCTCGCGGCGGAACTCCTCGCGGAACGTCTCCGCCAGGTGCCCGGCGTCCTGCTTGAGCTCGGCCTCCTTGATGCGCAGGGTCTCCACCGCCTCTCGTGCGGCGTCCCGCTCCTCCCGCAGCTCGGCGATCCCCGTCTCCTCGGCCCGGAGCGCTGCGCGACGCTCGTCCAGACGCTCCTGCTCGCCGAGGAGCTCATCCTCGGCCCCGGAGCGCCGCTCGAGGGCCTGCTGGAGCTCGCCCTCCGCCCCCGACATCTCCTCTTCCAGCTCCCGGCGGCGGCCGGCGAGCCGCTCGGCCTCCGCCTCCCAGCTCGCGGCCTGGCGGTGCGCCTCGTCGATCTGGTGGCGCGTACGCTCCAGATCGCGCTCGTGGGAGTCGAGGCGCTCGCGCAGGAGGTCGAGGCGCCCGCGGCGACCGGCGCTCGACTCCCGGAGCCCCTCGCGGCGCTCCTTGGCCTCGCGCACCGCGGCGTCGCCGCGGTCGAAGCGCTCCTGGAGCGCGCCGTGGTGTTCGTCGGCGGCCTGGATCTCGGCGTCGAGGGCGGCCTGGCGCTCGCGCACGGCGCCCACCTCCGTGCCGATGGCGTCGTGCTCCCCGCGCAACCGCTCGCCCTCTTCGCCCAGGCGGCGCTCGCGGGCCGCCGCGTCCTCCCGGCGGGCCCGGGCGACGGCCAGCTCCTGGCGAAGCTGGGCGATCACGCCTTCCTTGGCGTTCTTTTCGCCGGCCTTCGCCGTGCGCTGCTCGACGGTCTCCTCGAAAGCGGCCTCGGCCCCCGCCAGCCGGTCTTCGAGGGCGGGGATCTCCAGCGCGAGCTCGGCCAGGTGCCGCTCGCGCTCGAGCACTCCGGGCTCACCGCGCTCGCCGGCCACGTGGACCACGCCGCCCTCGAACCAGAGCCCGTCGGGAGCGAGGAACGCCGCCCCGGGATGGCGCCCGGCCAGGCGCTCGGCACCGGCGGCGGAGGCCACCAGGTACGCCGGCGGCAGGGCGGCGGCCAGGTCCGGCTCGACGCCCAGGGCCGCCCCCAGGGCGAGGACCACCTCCGGGTCGTCCACTTCCCGGGGCGCCGCCTCGCCCGCGGCCGCCGTAGCGGGTCGGGGGCTCACTAGGAGCGCGGCGGCCCGGCCCTGGAGCGTCTCGGCGAGCTCCCGGGCGCCCTCGGCCTTGGGCAGAACCACGGCGTCGGCCAGCTCGCCCAGGTAGAGGTCGAGGGCCCGTTCCCAGCCCTCGACCGCCCGGATCCGATCCGAGAGGTAGACCGGCTCGGGGATGCCGGCCGCGGCCAGGGCCTCCTCGAGCACGGTCCGGCGCTCGGCGTGGGCCCGCGAGAGCTCCTCGAGGAGGCGCCGCCGCTGGCGCGCCTCGGAAAGGCCGGTCTCCAGGCGTCGGACCTCCTCGGCGGTCTTGGATTCCCGGCGCAGCACCTCGTCGAGCTCGCTGGCCAGGCGCTCGAGCTCGGCCGAGCGCTCTTCGATCGACGTCTCGAGGCCGCCCACGCGCTCCGTGGCGACCGCCAGGGCCTCGGCGGCCTGGGCCGCGGCCTGGGCGTGCGCCTCCAGGTCGTGGTCGAGGTGGTGGCTGCGGTAGTTGGCCTTCTCGAGCTCGATCTCGCCCTGATGGTGGCGCTGGCGCAGGCGGTTGAGCTCGGCGGCGGCTTCGAGGAGCTCCGAGCGCAGGGTCTCGCGGTGCGCCTCGGCCCGGCGGAGCTCGCGCTCGGCCGACTGGGTCTCCTCCTCGTCGCGGGAGACGGCGTCGGCTGCCGAGACCAGCTCCCGCTCGATCTCGTCCCGGCGCTCGGTGAGCTCCGCCAACATCCGGGCCAGCTCCTCGACCTCGCGGCCCCGGCGCTCGGCGAGGGCTTTGCCCCCCGCCACCCGCTCGGCGATCTCCTGGAGGCGCTCCCGGCCCGACTTGAGGAGCTGCTGGCGGCCCTCGATCAGAGCTCCCAGATCGGCCACTGTCTTGTGCCGGTCGCCCACCGTCGCGGCGAGCCGGTCGAGCTCTTCGCGCCCGGCGGCGAGCTCGGCCTCCCGGCGGTGGAGCTCGGCGGCCAGGGCCGCGTCCCGGGAGAGGCCGGCCTCGAGCTCCACCCGCAGCCCTTCGATGCGACCGGCGAGACGCCGCCAGCGCCCCAGGAGCACCCGCTCCAGGAGCTCGCGGTGCTCCGCCTGCTTCTCCTTGTAACGCCGGGCGGCGCTGGCCTGGCGCTTGAGCGAGCGCAGCGCCCGCTCGATCTCGCCGATCACGTCGTCCAGGCGCAGCAGGTTCGCCCGCGCCTCCTCGAGCTTGACCTCGGCGATCCGCTTGCGCGCCTTGTAGCGGGTGATGCCGGCCGCCTCCTCGATCAGCCGGCGACGCTCCTGGGGCTTGCCGGAGAGGATCATGCCGATCTTGCCCTGCTCGATCACCGAGTACGCCCGGATGCCCAGGCCGGTGTCCATGAGCAGGTCCTTGATCTCCTTGAGGCGCACCAGCCGGCCGTTGAGGCGGTACTGGCTCTCGCCGCTCCGGAAGACCCGGCGCCCGAGGGTCAGCACGCCGTCCTCGGCCGCGGGGAAGGAGGGGTCGGTCTCGAGGCGGAGGGTGACCTCGCCCATGCCCAAGGGCTTGCGCTCGGCCGAGCCGTTGAAGATCACGTCCTCCATGGTGTCGCCGCGCAGGTTCTTGGCGCTCTGCTCGCCCAGGACCCAGGTGAGGGCGTCGGAGATGTTCGACTTGCCGCACCCGTTCGGGCCGACGATGGCGGTGATTCCCCCGGCGAAATCCAGGGAGACCGGGTCCAAGAAGGACTTGAATCCGGAGACTTCGAGGCGCTTGAGCTTCAACATGACGTCAAGGATCGAAGATTACCAGAGCCCCCGGTGGCCCACAAGGGCCGTGGGGCGAGATCTGGTGCCCGGCGCCGGCCGGACCACGACATCTGGTGCCCGGCCGCCGGCCGGCCGGATCTATGCCTTTGTCTCAACCTCGCGGGCCGGCAGCAGCCTTCCCAGGTAGAACCAGGACCAGAGGAGAAACGGCAGCCCGAGCTTGACCGGCAGGTCGAGGACGTGCTTGCCCAGGCCCCAGAAGTTGCGGGCGAAGGCGCCGTAGTGGGCGAGGCTCCAGTCCCCGAGCTGGGTGGCGTACATGAACTCGATCCAGAACAGGGTGAGCACCACGTCGAAGCAGGCCGAGATGAGGAGCGCCCAGCCCAGGTTGGCCAGGCGCTCGCGCCATCGCACCTCGGGCACTCCCATGAACAGGGCGACCAGCAGGATCACCGGGAAGTGCAGGTCGGTCACCCGCATCGACCCGACGACCTCGTGCTCGCGCGGGAAGTCGAGGCGGCCGATGAGGGCGAAGTCCGAATCCTTGGGGTAGAGGCGGGTGACGTTCGGGCTCTCGATCAGGTGCGCCGCGTTCTGCCCCGCCGCCTCGAGGAAGCGGTTGTAGAAGGGCGTGAGAAGCGCCCACACCACGGCCGCGGGAATCAGCCAGAGGAGGACGTTGCGGACCAGGTGCACGGCCCAGCGGCTCCGGTCCATGCCCCGGGCACCTCGTGCGCCGGAGGAGGCGCGGCGACCGCCGCGGGAGCTCACGACCCGGCCTCGGAGCCTCGCTCCGCCCCGTCCTCCGGCCCGCCGGTCTCACCTCCAGATCCACCTCCAGATCCGGGCGCGCCCACCCGGCTCGCCCAGAGCACGAAGAGGGCGAGGCCGGAGAGGATCACCACCGTCTGCCAGATGACGGTGTGGGAGGTGTCGAAGAACGAGGGCAGATAGGCTCCGGTCAGGTAGAGGGCGACCACCCGCACCAGGTTGATCACCTGGATCGCCACCAGGCCCAGCACGAGGCCGGCCAGCCGGGCCTTCCAGCGGGCGGGGAAGGCCAGCACCGCGGCCACGAAGATCACCACGGTCTCCACGCCGTTACAGCCGTTCTCGATGTTGACGGCGAAGCTCGGCCCCCGGATCACCGTGCCCGAGAGGGTGACCGGCTGACCCAGGAGCCGGAGGGCGTGGCCGCTGGTCCAGGCGACCCACGCGGTGAAGGGCACCACCACGTTGTCGTTGACCCAGTGCACCGACAGCAGGGTGAAGCTCCCCGCCAAGATCACGAGGAAGAGCACCAGGAACACGATCTGCCGGCGCCGCGGGCTCGGCTGGGGTTTTGTTTCGGTCATGGAGTGGGCGGGGCTCGGCGGGCCATGTTAGAGAAGGACGGCGCCGGAGTCCAGCGAGAGGCCTCATTGACAACTCCGCGTCCCGGACGTACCATGCCGCGGATTCGGGAGCGAGCCTTGCCGCCCAGACTCAAACCGAAGAAGACCCTCCTGGACAGAAAGCAGATTCGTCGGGTCGTCCGTCGCATGGCGGGCGAGATCGTCGAGGCCAACGGAGGCATCGCCGACCTGATGCTGGTCGGCGTGCGCACCCGTGGCGTGCCGCTGGCCGAGCGGCTGGCCCAGGAGATCCAGGCCATGGAAGGGGGCGAGGTGCCCCTGGGGCTCCTGGACATCACGCTCTATCGCGACGACCTCTCCACGATCGCGCCCCAACCGGTGGTCAAGGAGAGCCGCTTTCCGCGCTCCATCGACGACCGGGTGATCGTGCTCTGCGACGACGTCCTGTTCACCGGGCGCACCGTGCGGGCGGCCCTCGACGCCCTGATCGACTACGGCCGCCCGCGCGCGGTCCGTCTCGCCGTCCTGGTGGACCGCGGCCACCGGGAGCTGCCGATCCAGGCCGACTACGTGGGCGCCCTGGTGCCGACCGCCTCCGACGAGCACGTCGAGGTCCGGTTCACCGAGACCGACGGCGCCGACGACGTCCGGCTCCTGGAGCGGGTGGAGGAGTGAGCGTGCCGACCTCGCCCGCGGCCGTCACCCGCTGGACGCGCAAGGACCTGCTGGGGATCGCCGGGCTCTCGCCCGAGGAGATCCGCCTGATCCTGGACACCGCCGAGTCGTTCCGCGAGGTCGCCGAGAGGCCGATCAAGAAGGTCCCGGCCCTACGCGGAAAGACGGTGGTCAACCTCTTCTTCGAGGCCTCCACCCGCACCCGCTCGAGCTTCGAGCTCGCCGAGAAGCGCCTGTCCGCCGACGGCCTCAACTTCTCGGCCTCGACCTCGTCGCTCTCCAAGGGCGAGAGCCTGGTGGACACGGCCCTCAACCTCCAGGCCATGGCGCCCGACCTGATCGTCATCCGCCACGCCTACCCCGGGGCGCCCCACCTGCTCGCCCGGCGCCTCGCCGCGGGAGTGATCAACGCCGGCGACGGAGCCCACGAGCACCCCACCCAGGCCCTCCTCGACGCCTTCACCATCCGTCAGCACAAGGGCCGGATCCAGGGCCTCAAGGTGGCGATCGTGGGCGACATCGAGCACAGCCGGGTGGTGCGCTCGAACATCCATCTGCTGGGCAAGCTGGGCGCCCAGGTGACCGTCGCCGCCCCGCGCACTCTGATGCCGGTGGCCATGGAGTCCATGGGGGTGACCGTGACCCACTCCCTGGACGAGGCCCTGGAAGGCGCCGACGTGGTGATGATGCTGCGCATCCAGCTCGAGCGCCAGGGGCGCATGCTCTTTCCCTCGACGCGGGAGTACTTCAACCTCTTCGGCCTGACCGCCGAGCGCATGCGCCGCGCCAAGGAGGACGCCATCGTCATGCATCCAGGGCCCATGAACCGCGGCGTGGAGATCGCGAGCGAGGTGGCCGACGGCCCGTTCTCGGTGATCCTCGAGCAGGTGACCAACGGCGTCGCCGTGCGCATGGCGGTGCTCTACCTGCTCTCCGGTGTGCGGGAGGTGGCGTGAGCGACGCCCTGCTGGTGCGCGGCGGCCGGCTCGTCGACCCGAGCCAGGACCTGGACGGACCGCTCGATCTCCTCCTGGAGGATGGAGTGGTGGCGGGCGTGGGCGAGGGCCTCGAGGCGCCCGAGGGCGCCGAGGTGGTGGACGCCTCGGGCCTGGTGGTCACCCCCGGCCTGATCGACATCCACGTCCACCTGCGCGAGCCGGGCCAGGAGCACAAGGAGACGATCCGCACCGGCACGATGGCGGCGGCGGCCGGCGGGTTCACCGCCGTGGCCTGCATGGCCAACACCGCTCCGGTCAACGACAACGCCTCGGTGACCGAGCTGATCCTCACCCAGGCCCGGCGCGCGGGCTTCGCCAGGGTCTACCCGGTGGGGGCGGTGAGCAAGAGCCTCCACGGCGAGGAGCTGGCCGAGATGGGGGAGATGGTGGCCGCCGGGGCGGTGGCCTTCTCCGACGACGGCCTGCCCGTGGCCCATCCCGAGCTCATGCGCCGGGCGCTCCTCTACGCCCGGCACTTCGGCGTGCCGGTCATCCAGCACGCCGAGGACCTGAGACTGACCGGCGACGGGGTGATGCACGAGGGCGAGTGGTCGACGCGCCTGGGCCTGGCCGGGATCGCCGGGGCCGCGGAGGACATCCTGGTCGCCCGCGACCTGCTCCTCCTCGAAGACGTGGGCGGGCGCTACCACGTGCAGCACCTGTCCACCGCACGGAGCCTCGAGCTGGTCCGCAGGGCCAAGGCCGACGGGCTGCCGGTGACCTGCGAGGCGACCCCCCATCACCTGCTCCTGACCGACCGCGGGGTGGCCGACTCGGAGTACTCGACCGACTACAAGATGAAGCCGCCCCTGCGCAGCGAGGTCGATCGCCGGGCCCTGGTCGACGGCCTCGCCGACGGCACCGTCGACTGCATCGCCTCGGACCACGCGCCCCACCACCCGGACGAGAAGGACGTGGAGTTCAGCACCGCGCCCTTCGGCATCCTGGGGCTGGAGACCACCCTCTCGCTGTGCCTCGATCGGCTGGTCCACGCCGGAGTGATCGACCTTCCGCGCCTGGTCGAGCTCCTCTCGACGGCACCGGCCCGGGTGATGGGGATCCCCGGCGGCACCCTCGCCCCCGGCAGCCCGGCCGACGTCACCCTGATCGACCTGGACGCGGAGGTCACGGTCGACCGCCGCGCCTTCCGCAGCAAGTCCCGCAACACCCCGTTCGACGGCTGGAAGCTCTGCGGCAAGGCGGCCGGCACCATCGTCGCCGGGCGTCGGATCGCGCTTCCGTAGGCCCGCAGTCTTGCGGGTCGCCCGGGTATCCGGGTGGTAAGCTGTCCCGAATACGGAGCCGCCGCCGAGAGCGCCCGGCGTCCCCTCGGGCGACGGCCTCCGCGATCACCATGAGCCCCCCGCTGCCACTCCTCGACACGGCCACCGCGTCCGCCCGCGCCGGCGGCGCCGTGCTGCGCCGCCTGTTCGGCGACTCGGCCCTCGACGTGCGGCGCAAGGGGGCCAACGACTTCGTGACCCGCGCCGACCGGGAGAGCGAGGAGGCGGTGATCGCCGCGATCCGCGAGCGCTTTCCCGACCACCGGATCCTCACGGAGGAGGCTGGCGTCCTCGCCGGCGACGACGAGCACGAGTGGGTGATCGACCCCCTGGACGGCACCACCAACTTCCTTCAGGGGCTGCCGGTCTTCTGCGTGTCGGTGGCCTGCCGCCGGCGGGGCGAGCTCCTGGCCGGGGTGGTCTACGAGCCCCTCGCCGACCGCATGTTCGCCGCCGCCCGGGGCCAGGGGGCCACCCTGGACGGCCAGCCGATCCGAGCCTCGGAGCGCACCGGCCTCGCCGACGCCTTCCTCGCCACCGGCTACCCGTTCCGGGCCCACGCCGCCCTCGACCTCTACCTCGGCACCTTCCGGGAGATCTTCCTCCAGGTGCGGGCGATCCGACGCTGCGGCGCCGCGGCCCTCGACCTGGCGCACACCGCGGCCGGCGTCTACGACGGCTTCTTCGAGTTTCGCCTCTCCCCCTGGGACCTGGCCGCCGGAGTGCTCCTGGTGCGCGAGGCGGGCGGCCGGGTGAGCGACCTCGACGGCGGCGAGCGCTTCCTCGAGAGCGGCAACGTGGTGGCCGGCGGGCCCGGTGTCCAGCCCGAGCTCCTGCGGGTCGTCGCGCGCCGTGGCGGCGAAGCGGCGCTGGCCGCCCTCACCGCGGATCTCGCGACCCACGGCGCCCCGGTGGGCGCCGGCTGAGCGGAGACATCGGGTGCGGTCTCGACACGTGCGGGAGCCGGAGTGGACTGGAGGGGGTGGCGACGATCCGTCGGCGGGCGGTGAGCGTCCGGGGCCGGCCGACCGGGCCCTGCTCGAGTTCCAGATCCACCCGCAGGACATCCGCAAGAAGGTTCGCTACCTCTTCCTGTCGCGCCGCGAGGTGGCCTGGTGGGCGGTGGCGGCGGGGGCCCTGGTGGCCCTGGTGGTGAGCGCGGTGATCCTCACGCCCCGGGTGGTGGCGGATCTCTGGCGCA
The DNA here is from genome assembly GCA_963739795.1 of uncultured Acidobacteriota bacterium. Classification (GTDB taxonomy): domain Bacteria; phylum Acidobacteriota; class Thermoanaerobaculia; order Multivoradales; family DATKCC01; genus CAVUBL01. The sequence continues at coordinate 130,851 of CAVUBL010000009.1, forward strand.
CCCGGGAGTACAACGCCCTGCTCGCCGAGCGCAAGCACCAGGAGGAGCGCCTCGGCTCCCTCGTCCAGAGCCTCGACAAGCTGCGCGCCCAGAGCGCCGACCTGCGCCTGGTGATCGACAAGGTCTACCTGCTCTACGGCCTGTCGAGCGACCCGGCCGGCGGCCAGGGCGGCTATCCCTTCGTAGGCGACGCCAAGGGCCTGACGGCAAAGAGCGATCCCCTGGCCTACGGCAAGCGCCTGAAGGCCTCCATCGTCGAGCAGCTCTCGGTGACGGGGATCTTTCTCCACGAGATCCAGGACTTCGAGGTCGCCCGCCAGGACCAGGTGCGCCAGACGCCGTCGATCTCCCCCTTGCGGGGCGGCGACTACGTCCTCACCAGCCCCTTCGGCGACCGGCGCAACCCCTTCACCCAGCGCCACGACTTCCACGCCGGGCTCGACCTGGCGGCCCCCATCGGCACGCCGATCCACGCTCCGGCCGACGGTGTGGTGCTCTTCGCCGGCCGCTACTCGCTCCAGCGCAGCGTCGGGTGGTGGCGCTACGGCAACCTGGTGATCCTCGGCCACGGCGACCACTTCCGGACCCTCTTCGGTCACTGCTCGAAGATCCTGGTCAAGCGTGGGCAGCGGGTCTCCCAGGGCGATGTGATCGCCCAGGTCGGCTCGACCGGAATGTCGACCAGCTCGCACCTGCACTACGAGGTGCGCCGCGAGGACGGTGGCGGCGTCTTCCGGCCGGTCGATCCGAGGATCTACATCCTGGACCACCGCTGGCGCAACGAGGAGCAGCTCCTGGTGAGAAGTCGCACGGCGCCGCCGGCGACCGACTTCCAACCCCTGCCGCCCCTCGCCGGAAGGTAGCCGAGAGGGCCAGCCGATGGCGAAGCTCGAGAGCGCGTCCAGCGCCACGATGATCATCCCCCGCGGGACCGAGATCGAGGTCGACGCCCACGGCCAGCTCTCGATCCGGACGCCGGGCAACCTGGTGCTCCAGAACTCGGGCGCCTTCGGCACCCTGGAGTCGGTCCACGGCTCGATCCGCATCGAGCGGGGCGTGGAGATCGAGGCGGCCACCGTGCGCTGCGCCGACGCCTGCTACGTCCAGGGGAGCCTCACCGCCTGGAAGGTCATCGCCCGCACCCTCCACCTCGACGACACGGCCGAGGCCCACATCGTGCTCCAGGAGACCGAGAGCCTGGACGTCGGCCGCGGGGCCCGGCTGGTGGGCAATTTCCACTCCGAGGACGAGCTGTTCCTCCTGTTCTCCCGCTTCGCCGACCAGGTGCGCAGCCTCCCCATCTACTCGAGCCGGCGGCGGGCGCCGCGGCCGGCCTCGGTGGGCGGTGACGCCGAGATGGTCCGGTCCCTCGCCGACGGCAGGGCGGACGAGCCGAGGCCGGCGGGGGCGTCGCCCGCCGGAGCGGGGGAGGGCGACGCCCCCGTCGCGGAGCCGCCGGGCCTGCCCGAGCCCCTCTCCTTCGCCCACACCCTGCTCGAGCGGGAGGTCGGCAACGCCGAGCTCGGACGCACCTCCCAGCGGGTGCTCCGCGAGCTGGTCAAGCTCCTCGACGAGGGCGACGTCGAGACCCTGCGCCACGTCCACCGCACCCTCTTCGGCCGGATCACCGAGGGCACCGACAACGTGCGCAAAGCCGAGTGGCTGGTCCAGGACCACTTCGCCGACGAAACCCCAGACCCCGCGCCTGAAACGGCCTGAAGCTCCTCGTCGGCTGGCAGGGTGCGAGATGTTCCGGGAAGGGGATCGAGGGGATGCGGGGGTGATCAGGACAACCTCTTCGTAAACAACCGCGTCGCGGCGGCGAAGCCGACCGCGGTGAACAGCACCAGGGCCACGAGCTCGCCCGGCTGATCGGCCAGGGTCGAGCCCCGGAGCAGGATGCCCCGGCACAGGCGGATGTAGTGGGTCAGCGGCAGGGCCTCCCCGAGCCAGCGGGCCGGCGCCGGCATGGACTCGAACGGGAACATGAAGCCCGACAGGAGCACCGAGGGCAGGAAGAAAAAGAACGAGACCTGGGTGGCCTGGAGCTGGGTCGAGGTCGTGGCCGAGATCACCAGCCCGAGGCAGAGGTTGGCGGCGATGAACACCGCCGAGGCCACCCCGAGGTCCAGGAGGCTTCCCGCCACCGGCACCCGGAAGAGGGCGAGGCCCGCGAGCAGCACGATCGCCACCTGCACGAGCCCGATCCCGATGTAGGGGAGGATCTTGCCCGCCATCAGCTCGGTGCGCGCCACCGGCGTCGCGATCAGGAACTCGAACGTGCCCCGCTCGCGCTCGCGCACCAGGGCGAGGGCGGTCATAAGGATCATGGTCGTGGTGAGGATCACGCCCAGCAGGGCCGGCACCACGAACACCGCCGTCCGCACCTCCGGGTTGTAGAGATCGACCACGGCCACGTCGAGGAAGCGGGGATGGACGAGCTCGGGCGCGGCGCCCAGCCCCCGGGCCTTGGGCAGGTTCCCGAAGGAGCCCGGCGGCCCCAGGCCGGACCGCGCGAGCCCCTGGTTGTGGCGCTCGGCCAGGCCCTCGGCGGCCGTGCGCACCGCCCGGGCGACGAGGGGGTCGCCGGCGTTCACCAGGATCGAGATCTCGGCGCCGCGGCCCCGGTAGTAGGCGCGGGCGAAGTCCGGAGGGATCTCCACCACCGCCTGGACGGCGCCGCTCCGGAGCAGGTCGCGGGCGGCGTTCTCGTCGTCGAGGCGGCGCACGAAGCGGAAGGCGTCGGTGGCCTCTAGCTGGCCGGCGAAGCGGCGGGTCACCGTGGTCTTGACATGGTCGACCAGGGCCGTGGGCACGTGGCGCACGTCCTGGTTGATGGCGTAGCCGAACAGGGCGAGCTGGAGCGCAGGGACGCCCAGGACGAACCCCAGGGTCAGAGGGTCGCGCCAGAGCTGGCGCAGCTCCTTGCGGGCGACCGCCCGAATGCGCCGGAAGCTCCCTCCGCGGGCGAGGGCGGCGGCCGGGCGGCTCAGCCAGGCGGGGAGTCTCATGTGGCGCCTCCCACCGCCTCCGGGGCGGCGCCAACGTGGGCCGGGCCGCCGGCCAGGCGCTCGCCCTTCAGAAGGGCCACGAACACGTCCTCCAGGCTCGGTTCCGCGGGCTCCACCCCGGAACAGGCGACGCCTTCGGCGGCGAGGCGGCCGGCGAGGAGCCGGCAGGCGGCCGCCGCCTCCGGCGCCCCCGAGCCCAGGAGCACCTGGACGTGGTTCCCGAGCTGCGTGACGCTCTCCACCTCCGGGACTCCCCGGAGCACCCGGATCGCGTCCTCGGGCGAGGTGGCCGCCAGTCGCACCACCCGGTCGTCCAGCGCGTCCAGGAGATCCGACGGCGAGGCGATGGCGGCCGTGCGCCCGTCGCGCAGGATGCACAGGCGGTGGCAGCGGACGGCCTCGTCCATGTAGTGGGTCGAGACCAGGACGGTGATGCCGTCGGCGGCCAGGCCGAAGATCGTTTCCCAGAACTCCCGGCGGCTGCTCGGGTCGACCCCTGCGGTGGGCTCGTCGAGGAAGAGGAGCTCCGGCCGGTGGAGGACCGCGGCGGCCAGGGCCAGGCGCTGGCGCCAGCCGCCCGAGAGGTGCTCGGGGCGCTGGTCGCGGCGAGCGGCGAGGCCGAACGTCTCGAGCACGTCATCGATCCGCGCCCGCCGCTCGGCGCCGCTCAAGCCGAAGACCTCGGCCACGAAGTCCAGGTTCTCCTCGACCGAGAGGTCCCGGTAGAGGGAGAAACGCTGGGTCATGTACCCGACGCGCGGACGCAGGCGCTCGGCTTCCCGGGGCATGGTGAATCCCAGGACGTGGGCGCGGCCCGATGTCGGCGCCAGCAGCCCCACCAGCATGCGGATCAGGGTGGACTTTCCAGCGCCGTTGGGGCCCAGGAACCCGAACACCTCGCCCCGGCGGACCTCCAGGTCCACACCGTCCACCGCCAGGAGCTTTCCGAACCGGCGGGTGAGGCCTGCGGTCTCGATGACCGGCTCGCCGGCCGCCGTCACCGCCCGCCGCCTCCCGTCCCGCCCGCTCCGGCCGCCGCCGCCGCCGCCGGCCCCGCTCCCAGGCGCAGCCGCACCTGGGCGGGCAGGCCGGGTCGGAGCTGGGGCGGGGCGTTCACGAGGTCGATTCGCGTCTCGTAGACCAGGTGGGCGCTCTCGCGCTCGGTCAGCGCGAAGTGGGGGGTGAACTCGGGCTCCCGGGAGATGTCCCGCACCCGCCCTTCGAGGGTGTGGTCGAGACCCACGACCTCCACCCGGGCCGGGGTGCCGGGGGTTACCCGGGCCGCCGCCCGCGCCGGCAGCCAGACCCGTACCCAGGGCGCCTCGTCGGACAGCACCACGGCCACCACGCCCCCGGCCGGCGCGCGCTCGCCCTTGTCGAAGGCGATCTGGTCGACCACCCCCGGGGTGGCGGAGCGGATGGTGAGGTCGCTGAGGCGCTTGGTCGCCTGGGCGATCCGGGCCTCCTTCTCCGCCACCTGGGCCAGGGCCTCGTCGCGCTTGCGCTCGGCCTCGTCCAGGCTCTGGGCGGTCGAGACGCCGGCCTTGCGCAGGCGGGCCACCCGGGCGTACTCGCCCTCGGCCTCTTTGAGCAGCGCCGCCGCCGCCGCCCGCCCCGCCTGGTAGGCCTTGAGGTCGGCCTCGGCGACGGTCGTGTCGAGCTTCACCACCACCTGGCCGGCGGCCACGTGCTCGCCCACCTTGACCGGCACGTCCACCACCAGCTCGGCGTCGGGCGCCGCGAGCTCGAGGGCCGTGCGCTCGACGGTGCCGGCGAGCTGGAGATTGTGGCCGCAGCCGAAGGTGAGGACACCGAGCCCGAGCGCGCAGACGGTTGCCAAGAGCCGTCGGGTTCGGGAGAACCGCGAGCGGCGGGGTGCTGTGCTCTGGACCATGCGAGGCTCCCCTGAGAGCTGTCCGAGGTGGAGGCCGGAGCCTAGCACGGAGGCGGGCGGCCCGAGGTGCCCACCGCCGGGCGGTGGTATCATCAACCTCGCGAAGCCGCCTCCAGGTCCCCTTTTCTGCATCTTTCGCGCGACGGTGGGACGGCTGGGCGGCGGTTTCCGCTCTGCCGGTCGTCGTGCGAGCGTGGGTCGATGAGGAAATCACCGGGAGCGCAGGGGAGGGCGAATGGCCGCAGCCGTGAGGTCGCCGCGCTGCTGGCGGCGGCGCACGCCGTGCTGGAGAATCGCGCCTTCGGCGACGCGGCGAGGGCAATCTCGGGGGCGTGCAAGACGATCCTCGGCGCCGAGGCCGGCCTCGTCGCCGTGCTCGCGGAGGATGGAAAGGGCCTCGAGGTCGTCCTCCTCGATCCCGGGAGCCTCGATCTCGACTCGGCCACCCCCCTTCCGGTGCCGCTTCGCCGCCTCGGCGAGCGTGCCGCGAAGCTCGGCCAGACCGTCATCGCCAACGACCTGTCGAAACGGAAGACGAAGACACCCCCTCCCGGCCGCCCCACGCCCCCGCGGAGCGCCCTCTTCGCGCCGATCCTCATCGCCGATGAGGTGGCCGGGCTCCTCGGCCTGGTCGACAAGCCCGGAGGGTTCTCCGCGGCCGACTCCCAGCTCGCCGAGGTGTTCGCCGAGATGGCCGCCGGGGCGATGCTCAACAGCCGCACCGTCAACGGTTTCGAGAAGAACCGCAATGCCCTCGAACGGCAAGTGCGCAAGGGTGCTACGCAACTGCGCCAGGCCGAGGAGATGTTCAAGACGCTGGTCGAGAATCTACCCGACGTCATTGCGCGCTTCGACCCCGACCTGCGACACCTCTACGTCAGCCCGGCGGTCCGCCAGGTCACCGGCCGCTCTCCCCGGGAGTACGTGGGCAAGACGAACCGGGACATGGGGTTGCCGTCCGACTTGGCCGAAGCGTGGGACACGGCCCTGCGGAGAGCCTTCGAGTCGGGACGGCCCGAGAGGCTCGAGCTCGCGTACCCCGGCCCGGATGGGACGCGGCACTTCGACTGCCGGCTGGTTCCGGAAGTCGGGCCGGATGGCGCGACACCATCCGTTCTGAGCGTCGCCCGGGACGTGACCGACCGACGGCTCGCGTACGAGGCCGAGCAGCGCGCCCGGCAGGTCGCGGACGCGCTGCGAGAGGCGACCGTGGCGCTCACCCGCAGCCTCGACCGCGAGACCGTGCTGACGACCCTCCTCGATCGCCTGCTGCAGATGGTCCCCTTCGACCGCGCCCGCGTCATGGTGGTCGAGGATGCGTCGCGCGTGTCGGTGCGGGCGATCTTCGACGGCGAGCGCGTGGTTCCCCTCCCGGCCGAGGAGCGACCGCTCTTCGAGGCGAGAGATCACCCGATCATCCAAGCCATCCTGACGACCGGCAGCGCGGTCCTGATTCCCGACATCCGCACCCGCACCGACTGGAGCCTGCCGGCGGATCGCACGTCGGAGGCGAGTTGGCTGGGGGTCCCGCTGTTCGCTCGGGGCGACGTCGCCGGGTTGGTTTCGCTCTCCAAGCGCGAGCCCGGCTACTTCAACGAAGAGCACGTGAAGGTGGCCGAGGCGCTGTCGTCGCAGGCCTCGGTGGCGGTCGAGAACGCGGTTCTCTTCGAGCAGATGCAGGCATCGACCGTGCGCATGCAGTCGCTCTCACGGCGCCTCGTCGAAGCGCAGGAGAACGAGCGACGCCATATCGCCCGGGAGCTTCACGACGAGGCGGGTCAGGCGCTGGTGTCGCTGCGCTATGGACTTCGCCTGCTGGAGAGGGAGATCGGCGAGGGTCGAAGTGTCGATGGGCGGGTGGCGAAGCTGGTGCAAAGGACCGACGCCGTGATCGACGGCCTGCACCGGCTGGCCGCGGACCTCCGACCGGCGAGCCTCGATCACGTAGGGCTCGTGGCGGCGCTGCGCCAGCACGCGCGGTCGGCTGGGTCCAAGTTCGGCCTCACGGTCCGGTTCAAGGCGCGCGGGTTCACGGGCGAGCGTCTCCCGTCGGCGGTGGAGACGGCTCTCTACCGGGTGGCCCAGGAGGCGATGACCAACGTCGTGCGCCACGCCGGCGCGACCCGGGTCGACGTGTTGGCGGAGCGCCGCGGCGACCGGGTCATGGTGATGGTCGAGGACGACGGCGTCGGGTTCGAGCCGGACCAGGTCCAACGCGGCAATCACCTCGGTCTCCTCGGGATGAGGGAGCGGGCCGAGGCCCTGGGCGGCACCCTGACGGTGGAGAGCGCGCCCGGGGCAGGGGCCACAATCGTAGTGGAGGTAGCGAGTGCCGATCCGCATCCTGATCGCTGACGACCACGCCGTCGTCCGTTCCGGCCTCCGGGCATTGCTCCGGGCCGACCCCGATCTCGAGGTCGTCGGCGAGGCGGGAGACGGTGCGGAGGCCCTGGGCCTCGCCGAGACGCTGCACCCCGACATGGTCTTGCTCGACATCACCATGCCTCCGGAGAACGGCATCGAGACCGCCAAGCGTCTGAAGGGCGAGCATCCGGAGCTGATCGTGCTGTTCCTCACCATGCACGAGGACGAGGGCCTGCTGCACGAGGCGCTCAGCGCAGGCGCGTCTGGCTACGTGATCAAGCGGGCCGAGGAGTCCGAGATCCTCCAGGCGATCCACGCGGCGAGTCAAGGCGACATCTACGTGCACCCGGCGATGACCCGCGCGCTCCTTCACCAGCCCGTGACGACGGAGCACCGGCGCGGTGCGCGAGGGATCGACCTGACCCCCCGCGAGCTCGACGTCCTGCGTCTCCTCGCCAAGGGCAACACCAACCGCCAGATCGCCGACCTGCTCGGCCTCTCGGTGCGCACCGTCGAGAACCACCGCGCCAACCTGCTGGGCAAGCTCGGCCTCTCCAGCAGGGTCGAGCTGGTGAGCTACGCCGAAGAGCACGACCTGCTGTAGTGGTCTGACGCTCGCCGTGGGCGGGGGACCTGCGACTCAGTACGCCCAAGACACTCGAGACGCCTCGTCGGATCGAGGCGGAGCTTCGTCAGTCGTCGATGATGAACGTGACCATCAGGTTGACCTGATACTCCGTGATGGTGCCCTGGGTCACGCGGACATGCTGCTCTTTGATCCATGCGCTCTTCACGTTGCGGAGCGTCTTGTTGGCCCGGGCGATCCCGAGCTCGATGGCATCCTGGAAGCCCTTGTTCGAGGTGGCGCTGAGCTCAGAAACCTTTGCGATCGACATCTCATTACCTCCGGCGGGAGAACAGGTGGAGGACCGCCACGAACAGGGCGGCGCCGATGATGGACCACACGACCGGGAACGGATGCCCTCCGATGTTGACCATGAAGGGCTCTGGAAGACCCAGCTTCCCAGCCACCCAGGGCCCGAGGAGGGCGCCGATGAAGCCGAGGACCGTGGAGACGATGAGCCCGCCGCGCGCGCTCCCCGCCAAGGCCTTCCCAATGGCGCCGCACACCGCGGCGATCACGATGAGAAGCACGATGGACCACAATGACATTGTCATAGCAAGCTCCTCTCGCCCTTACTTCTCGATCGCCTTGCCGACCCCGTCGACGAGCTCGCCGACCTTGCGACGCGCCTTGCCGAGGCTCTCCTGGACGGCGCCCGCGGTTCGTTGATGCGAGCCCTCCCGCTCTAGCGATTTGTCCCCCGTGAGGATACCGGCAGCTTCCTTCACCCTGCCTTTGACCTTCTTCACCTTGCCGCGCGTCTCTTGCTTTGCCATCGTGTCTCCTTTGCGGATGACGAGGATCCGTGTCGAGGACTTGCGCACCGCGCAGGTCCATTGCAGAGCCTAGCTTCCCGCGGCGCCCCCGTGAAGCGCAGTTTCTACCCAGCGGCAACGGCGCGACTCGGGTAGAAACTACGCCGCAGGGCATGCGGGCTCCCAGGTAGTAAGTGCTCTTCTCCGCGCGGAGCCCGAGGGCTACTCTTGAGGGTCAAGGCTCCATATGCCTTCGGGCCGCCGGCCGTGGCGACGAGCCTTTCTTGCGACAAGACCGGACCAAGGGAGGACGTGATGAGCGTGATTCGAATCGCAGTGTTGGCTCTGCTGGTCGGGGTGACCGCCTGTACGGCGTATGGCCAGACAGGGCAATACGGTGGCCCGCCAGGCAGCCAGGGACAGTACGATCCCTACGGGCGCCAGCCGGCCGACCCCTACCCAGGCAGCCAGGGACAGTACGACCCGTACCGGGGCCAACCCTCCGACCCCTACAATCGTCCACCGCAGTACGGCTACGACCGCGGGCAGGCTCCGGTCGTCGACGTGGGCTTCTTCTACGACGCGCTGTCTCCCTATGGAGAGTGGGTGAGGCATCCCTACTACGGCTGGGTGTGGTTCCCGCGCAACGTGTACCCCAACTGGCGGCCATACGCCATCGGCCGTTGGGTCGAGAGCGACTACGGCTGGACGTGGATTTCCGATGAACCGTTCGGCTGGGCGACCTACCACTACGGCCGCTGGGCCTGGGACCAGCAGATCGGCTGGTTGTGGGTACCCGGAACCGTCTGGGGCCCGGCGTGGGTGTCCTGGCAGCAGGGCAACGGGTACGTCGGCTGGGCGCCCTTGCCGCCTGAGGTCGGCTTCCAGGTCGGAGTGGGTATCCAGCTCGGCGGCTTCAGCCTCAGCATCGGGATCGCACCGCGCAATTACGCCTTCGTCCAGGAACGCCGCTTCCTCGATTCCCGTATCGGTAACTACTTCGAGCCCGAGGCCCGCAACATCACGATCATCAACCAGACCACCAACATCACCAACTACACGGTGATCAACAACCGGGTGATCAATCACGGTGTGCCGATCGAGCGCATCGAGCGGGCGATCGGCCGCAAGGCGCCGCGGCTGCGCGTCGTGGCCGCGCCGGAACCTCGCCGCACGGGCGTGCAACGCGATGTGATCAGCATCTACCGGCCCGGAGAGAGCAGTCTGAAGTCGGTGGGTGTGGCACCGCGCAACAACGCCGGCCTGCCGAGGTTGGAGTCCAAGCCGAACCGGTCCGACGAACCGGCCCCGAGGGCCGGCCGCCCGCCCGCGGTGGTACCGCCCCGTCAGGGCAACGCTCCGATTCCCGTTCTGGTCGCTCCGCGGACCAAGGTTCCGGCGCGGGGGGTCAACGAGCGCCAGTTCCAGCTCGAGCAGAAGAAGCTCGAGGAGAACCAGCAGAAGCAACTGAAAACGCTGGAGCAGATCCATCGCCAAGAACTGGCACGAGCGAAGCAGACCAAGACCGACGAAAAGGCGTTGGCGCAGCGCCAGGCGGCCGAGCTGAAGGCGCAGCAGGACGAACGTCAGCGTGCCGAGCAGCAGCTACGGAACCGACAGCAGATCGAGGTCAAGGCGGTGCAGGCGACCGAGGAGCAGGCCAAGAAACCTGCGAAGGCGCAGGCGAAGAAGGCGACGAAGCCAGAGAAGGTGGACAAGTCGAAGGCCAAGTCGAAGAAGGAGGACAAGAGGCCGCCTCCGAGCTCGTTCTGATCCGGTCCTGCCGGCGGGGCGGCGGGCTCCCGGGCGCTCTCTGCGCTCCCTACGGCGGAGAGGGTCCGGGAGATGCCGCTTCCCGATCTCTCCCTTCGAGCTGAGCTACCATGGCGTAGAGCTTCTCGATGGGAGTCGGCTTGAGCAGGTGCCCGTCGAAACCGGCTTCCGCCAAGCGCGCCTTGTCGTCCTGGTAACCGGTCAAGGCGATGAGCAGTAACCCCGCCCCCAACCTCTCGCGCAGCTTCCGGCCCAGCTCGTAGCCATCCATCCCGACCAGCCCGAGGTCGAGGACCACGACCTCGGGCTCCAGCTCTGCCGCGGTCGCCAGCGCCTGGGGCCCGTCGGACGCCGCTCGGGCCTCGTGCCCTTGGAGGGCCAGGAGCTCGACCAGCGCCCGGGCGACGTCTTCCTCGTCGTCGACGACCAGGATCCTGCGGGCCGTGCGCTGCGGAGGAGCGACCGGCTTCTCCGGGGTGGTCGCGAGACGACCACGGCGCAGCCGCGGCAACGTCACCACGACCTCGGTGCCCTTGCCCGGCCCGGGGCTGGAGGCCTCGACCTTCCCGCCGTGCATCTCGATCAGGCTACGGACGAGGGGAAGTCCGAGCCCGAGGCCACCTTTCGCGCGGTCGAGGCTACCCGGAGCCTGCGTGAACAGGTCGAAGACGCGGGCGAGCACCGCCGGCTCCATTCCGATGCCGGTGTCTCGAATCGAGATCTCGACCGTGTCCTCCGTCGACTTCACGGTGAGCCAGATCCGGCCCCCGTCCTCGGTGTACTTCGCCGCGTTGCCCAGCAGGTTCTCCACCACCTGCGCCAGGCGCACCACGTCGCCCAGCACTTCGACCGTCCCCGGCGGTGGCAGCTCCACGGTGAGCTCGTGTCGGGCCGCCTCGATCATCGGAGCCACACTCTCGATCGCCGCCCTCGCCGCCGCTTCGATGTCCGCCGCCTCCTGCGTCAGCTCGAGCTTTCCGGAGACCACCCGGGCCACGTCGAGGAGCTGATCGAGCATGGTGGTCATGCGCCGGGTCTGCCTCTCCATCATGGTCCGGACCAGCCCGGTCGGCTGGCCGTCGGCCCGGCGCATGAGATCGAGCCCATGGGTGAGCGCCGCCAACGGATTGCGCAGCTCATGGCCGAGCATGGCGAGGAACTCGTTCTTGCGTCGATCCCCCAGCGCCAGCTCGTCGGCGCGGCTCTCAGCTTCCATCTCGGCCTTGCGCAGGTCGGTCACGTCCTCGATCGAGACCAGGACGAGGTCGGAGTGGCCGTCGCGCGGCATCACCTGGGCATTGAGTCTCATGCTGCGCCAGCCGATCTTCTCGAACACGTGATCCACGTCGTAGTCGCGGATCTCCCGGCCTTCGAGGAGCGCTTCCTCGAACAGAGCCCGAAGCCTGGGAATGTCCCATTGTCCGTTGCCGAGCTCGTAGATTCGGCGGCTCTCCGTTTCCTTCTCCTCGACCTGAAACGTGGCATAGAACGCCGCGTTCGCCGAGACCAGGCGGTGATCCGAGTCGAGCACAAGCAAGGGCGTGCGCGAAGTCCGGATGATCGCCTCGGCATAGAGGCGAGCGTCCTCACTCGCGGCGGTCGCCCGCTTCTGCACGGTGATCTCGTGAAAGGTCAGGCAGACGCCGTCGATGCCTCCGTCTACGGTGCGGTAGGGAAGAACTTTCCTCGAGAACCATCGACCGTCGTCGGTGGAGACCTCCGCTTCGATGGGCGCGGGCTCCTCGAGAACGCGCAGCGCATCGGCGAACAGGCTCTCGTCGCGGACCTGCAGGTTCAGGTCTCGCAGCGAGCGACCGACGTCGCTCGGGACGACTCTCATGACCGAGGCGCACGCGGGAGTGAACCGTCGGATCCGGAGCTCGCGGTCGAGGAAGAGGGTCGGAACGTCGGCGCTCACCAACAGGTTGTTGAGGTCCGAGCTGAGTGCGCGTAGCTCCTCGTTTCGCTCCTCGAGCTGACGGTTGATGGTCGTCAGCTCCTCGTTCAGGGACTGAAGCTCTTCCTTCGACGCCTCGATCTCCTCGTTGCTCGACTGATACTCCTCGTTGAGGGAGAGCAGCTCCTCGTACCTCGCACCGTGATCTTCGGTGGCGGTCCTGAGCTGATCCACCGCGGTCCGCAGCTCCTCCCTCGTCTCCTCGAGCTCTTGTCGGACCCGGGCGGGGGGCGCCCCGAGGTCCCCGCCCCCGCCCTCCGACGCGACGGAGGTCCCACGCGAGACCGGCCGATCTCGGAAGGCCACGAGAAAGAGCCCGCCGGCAGGGGAGACGGAGGTCAGCGGCTCGATGAGGATCTCGACCCGAGCGCTCGCCGTGCCCCGCTCCAGCCGCATGCCGGTGACCGTCACCTGCCGCTCGTGCTCGATGGCCTCGGCGAGACCGGCGCGTACCTTGGCATAGAGCTCGGGTCGCACCCAGGAGAGCAAGTCCGATCTGGCCGCGCCCTGCGGCTGCTTGAGGTACTCTGCCGTCGGACCGAAGAGGTAGAGGATCTCGAGCCTCCGGTCGACCACGACGCAGGGGGAGGTGAAGCGGTCGAGCACCACGTTCTCAATCAGGCGGGTGGTCTTCGGTCCCTCGTTCGGTCGCACCCCCCTCTTGCGCACGAGCCGCGCCGGGCCCGGACCGGCCGCCCGGCGAGCCCGGTGGTACCGATGCGCTCCCGCGAGCCCGATGGGTCGGAAGAATTTGTGCTCGCCTGAAATCGCCTCGTCGAACAGATCGCTCCGCCCGCCGATCGTCTCGGAGGAGCCGAGCCACAAGGTGCCCTGGGGCTGAAGCGAGAAGTGAAACAGCTCGAGCAACCGCTCCTGTGCGGCCGGCTGGAGATAGATGAGCACGTTGCGGCAGCTCACCAGGTCGAGGTGGGCGAACGGTGGATCGGAGAGCAGGTCGTGGGCCGCGAAGGTGACCGCCTCGCGCAACGGCCTCTCGACCTCGAAACCCTCGCCCGAGCGCCGGAAGAACCGTCGCAGCCGATCCGCGGACACGGACTCTGCGATCGTGGCGGGGTATCGCCCCTGCCGTGCGACGGCCAGCGCTTGCTCGCTGGCGTCGGAGGCGAACACCTGCAAGTCGAGGCGGCTTCCCGCGCTCGCGAGATGCTCGAGGAACACAATGGCCAGGCTGTAGGCCTCCTCGCCGGTGGCGCAGCCCGCTGACCAGACCCGCAGCGCGCTGGCGTCGCGGCTCTTCTCGACCAGCGCCGGCACGATCTCTCGTTCCAGGGTCTCCCAGTCCTCGGGATCGCGGAAGAAGCTCGTGACGCCGATCAGGAGGTCGCGATAGAGCTCATCGACCTCCTCCGGATCTGTCTGCAGGTACTCGAGATAGTCCTGCCACCCGGAGAGGTGCTTGAGCTCGATGCGCCGCTGAGTCCGGCGCTCGAGAGTTCCCGTCTTGTAGTTGCGAAAGTCGACGCGGTAGCGTCCGCCGAGCAGCGCCAGGATCCCCGGAAGCCCCCCTTCGCCCGTCTCGCGGGCGGCCTGCCGCTCGGGCTCTCCGCCACTGGGGCGGACCCGGGGCGAGGCGGCGTAGCGGAGGAGGATCTCCCCCATGTCTCGCGGTGGAACGACCGTGTCGGCCGCGCCGGTGTCGATGGCGCTTCGCGGCATCCCGTCGTACTCGGCTGTCTCGGGATCCTGAACCAGGCACAGCCCTCCTGCCGAGCGGATGGCCTCCAGGCCGGCGGACCCGTCGTTCCCTGTGCCGGAGAGTACGATGCCGACCGTGCTCTCCCCCTGATCCGCGGCCAGCGCGGTGAAGAACGCGTCGATGGGCCTGGCGCGGTAGTGAGGCTCCTCGGGCGCGCCGACGACCAGGGCTCCGCCACGGATCCCGAGCGAGGTCGCGGGCGCGATGATGTAGACGTGGTCGGGCTCGACGCGTTCGTTCCCGGTGACCTGCGAGACCTCCATGGAAGTCGCCTTCTGCAGGATGTCGGCGACATGGCTCTCCTCGGCGGGCGCCAGGTGGAGGACCACGATGAACGCCAGGCCCTGATCGGCCGGGGCTCCCTGGAGGAGCTCCTGGCACGCACCGAGCCCACCGGCGGAGGCGCCGACACCGACGACCAGGGTCGGTGGTGTCCCGTCGGCAGGTGCCGGAGTCCGGTGGCTTGCTGGGATGGGGACCATGAGGTTTGGCTCGTCGAGAGGCCGCCTGTGAAGACCTGTTGGGGAGCGAGCTTCACCGAGCTGCCGGTCGCGACGTTGAACGAGTAGATGGGGCGACGACGACAGCCTAAAGCCCGTGGCGGCCCGCTGTGAAGCGCAATTACTACCCGGAATCGATGCCGCCGGGGCGGTACTTTCTACGGAGTCGGCCTCTCTCGCCTCGAGACAATCCCTTGCGCCTTCGCGTCGCGCTCCGCCGAAAGTGAGAACGACGCCTACCGAAAGGTCCGGTACTCCCGCAACTGGGTGAAGGCCTCGTTGCGCTGCACAGAGAGATCGGTGCCGATCGTGTGCAGCAGGAAGAGCCCGTCGTTCCTCATCTGGTGGTCCACGACCGCGAACCCGGCGCGATAGTCCTTCGGACCGACGCGCTCGCACATGCCGATCGAGACCACCTTGTCGAACGGCTCGCCGGCGGCGCAGCCGAGAGGAGGGCGTGTCCTCTGGCGCCCTGCCCGGCACAGGTTGTGAATGCTGTAGCAGTGTGTCGCATGCTCGGCCTCTTCGCGTCCCGCCGAAGGGACCGAGCTCCATTCGTAGCGCGGCCCCGGACCCCCAGGTCAGACCACCAGTGAAGCTCCGCCTCAAACTGACGAGACTTCCGGGTGGGGGCGTCCCCTTTCCCCCGCGACGCCCGTGCCACTCCTGCACGTGGGTAGTTCCTACCTGTCGCGCGGTGGGGCTCCCGGGTAGAAAGTGCGCTTCTCGAACGGGGTCTCGGGGAAGTAAGTTTGGAGGGGACTGGAAAGGGAGGCATCGTGACAACCATCCTCGTAATCGTCGTGTTGATCTTGCTGTTTGGCGGCGGTGGGTTCTACTGGAGAAATCGACGGAGCTGACGGGCTCTGCCGGATCCCGTAGGCGGCCCCACGTCCTCGCCGGGCGAGGGGCCGCGACCTTAGTACTCCGTGGCAGAAATACGCTCGCATTCGGGCGCCGCTGCATCCACCCCAGCGGCGTTGCGCTCCCTGCGACAGACCTTTGGGTATGCCTCGGTCGCGCGCCTAGCTGGGGCGGCGCCCTGACACAGTGGGGCGCCCTTGGTACGTGGCCGTATTTCTGCCACGGAGTACTTAGCGCGAGGCCACGCGCCATGAAGATCAGCCCGCTGGCCGGCGCGCCGACTCTCGCGGTGTCGGACGCCATCCTCACCCACAATCGCGGGCGAAGCGCGGGCCTCGCCGACGGCATCGTCGTCACGCCTTCGCACAACCCGCCGGAGTACTGAGGGGGCGACCCGGTGAGCTCTCCCGAACGTGTCGTATTCCTCCTCGACTGCGACAATACGCTGCTCGACAACGACCGCGTGCAGGAGGATCTCCGGGACCATCTCGCTAGCGAGTTCGGCGCCGCGAGCCGGGACCGGTACTGGGCGATCCTCGAGGAGCTGCGCAGCGAGCTGGGGTATGTGGATTACCTGGGCGCGTTGCAGCGCTACCGGCTCGGAGTGGCGAGCGATCCGGAATTGCTGCGGATGTCGTCCTTCCTGATCGACTATCCGTTCGCGCGTCGCCTGTATCCCGGCGCGCTCGACGCCATCCGGCATCTCGGGGCCCTGGGTTCGACGGTGGTCCTCTCGGACGGCGACGTCGTCTTTCAGCCGCGCAAGATCCAGCGCTCGGGGCTGTGGACGGCCGTCGAGGGCCGCGTGCTGATCTACATTCACAAGGAACGAATGCTCGACGCCGTGGCCGAGCGCTACCCGGCCCGGCACTACGTCATGGTGGACGACAAGCTACGCATCCTGGCGGCGATGAAGGAGATCTGGGGCGACCGGCTGACGACCATCTTCCCGCGCCAGGGCCACTATGCGCTCGATCCCGAGAACGTCGCCGCCTACCCCGCGGCCGATCTGACGGTCGAGCGGATCGCTGATCTGGTCACCTGCGACCTCGCCCCTCTGCTCGGCGCGACCCCTAGGAGCTGACATGGCACATCCTACCGACGGCCCGGAGCCGTCCGACGCGCTGGTGCTCTTCGGCGTGACGGGCGACCTCGCCCACAAGATGATCTTCCCGGCGCTCTACGCCATGGAGAAGCGGGGCGTGCTCGCCGTGCCGGTGGTCGGCGTCGCCTCCTCACCCTGGAGCCTGGCACGGCTGCGCGAGCACGCCACGGACGGCATCCGGAACGGGGGCCGGATCGACGATCAGGCGGCCCTGCGCGGTCTCCTCTCACGGCTCCAATACGTGCAAGGCGACTACAACGATCCCGGCACCTTCACGGCGCTCAAGGCGGCGCTGGGGGATGCCCGGCGCCCAGCGCACTACCTCGCCATCCCGCCGTCGCTGTTCGAGACCGTGATCCAGGGGCTCGGCGCCGCCGGCCTGGCCGAGGACGCGCGCGTCATCGTCGAGAAGCCGTTCGGACGCGACCTGGCCTCCGCGCGCGAGCTCAATCGCGTCGCGCACTCGGTCTTCCCGGAAGATGCGATCTTCCGCATCGATCACTTCCTGGGCAAGGAAGCGATCATGAACATCCTCTACTTCCGCTTCGCCAACTCCTTCCTGGAGCCGATCTGGAACCGCAACTACGTTGCCAGCGTTCAGATGACCCTCGCCGAGGATTTCGGGGTCAATGGGCGCGGGGCGTTCTACGAGACGGCGGGCTGTCTGCGCGACGTGATCCAGAACCACCTGTTCCAGATCGTCGCCCTGCTGGCCATGGAGCCACCGGCCTACCGGGGCTTCGGCGCCGTGCACGCGCAGAAGGCGGCGGTCTTCGAGGCCATGCGTGCGCTCGCGCCCGCCGACCTGGTCCGCGGTCAGTACGTCGGCTACCGCGAGGAGCCGGACGTGGCGCCGAGCTCGGACGTCGAGACCTTCTGCGCACTGCGGCTGTTCATCGACTCGTGGCGCTGGGACGGGGTGCCCTGGTACCTGCGCTCCGGCAAGCTGCTGCCCGAGACGGCCGCCGAGGTGCTGGTTCAGCTCAAGGTCCCGCCGCAGCGTCTCTTCGCCGACTCCGCGCCGGCGACCGGCCGAGCCAACTATCTGCGCTTCCGGCTCTCGCCCAACTCCGCGGTGGCGCTCGCCGCTCGCGTCAAGAGCGCCGGCAAGGAGTTCGTCGGCGAGCAGGGAGAGCTCTACCTGCTCGATGAGCAGCCGGGGGAGGAGGCACCCTACGAGCGCCTGTTGAGCGACGCCATGGCCGGCGACGGAGCGCTCTTCGCCCGCGAGGACGCCGTGGAGGCCGCCTGGGCCGCGGTCGACCCCGTCCTCGAGACCCATTCCCCGGTCTGCCCGTACCCGCCCGGCAGTTGGGGCCCCAAAGAGTCCGACGCGCTCATCGCCGCGGACGGCGGCTGGCACGATCCCAGCCTCGACGACGAGACCGCTTGACTTTCCCGCGTCGGCTCTGACGGCAGGACGGCCCGCTACGGGCTCGCCATGGAGCACGTCGCGGCGACGGCGACGGCGACGGCGAAGGCGGTGCTCCGGGAATCAGCCGGGTAGGTGCCTTCGGATGAGCCGGCCGACCGTCAAGCCCTGGACGAGGATCGAGAACACGACCACGAAGTAGGTGAGGGTGAGCACCAGGTTCCGCGAGTCACTCGCCGGCAGCGACAGCGCCATCGCCACCGCGATTCCGCCTCTCAGCCCGCCCCAGGTGAGGACCTGGATGGCCCCCTTCGACTGCGAGCGGACCCATCCGAGAGGACCGATGATCCCCGCGACGCTCAGCCACCGGGCCAGCAGCACGATGGGAATGGCCAGGAGCCCGGCGACCAGCCAGCGGCGCTCGATCGGGAGGACGAGGAGCTCCAGGCCGATCAGCAGGAAGAGAACGACGTTGAGGATCTCGTCCACGAGCTCCCAGAAGGTGTCGACGTGCTCGCGCGTCGTCTCCGTCATGGCGAAGGCCCGCCCCCGGTTGCCCACGAACAGCCCCGCGACCACGACGGCGATCGGCGCCGACAGGTGCAGCGCGTCCACCAAGGCGTAGAGTCCCATCGCCAGGGCGAGCGTGAGCAGCACCTCGACCTGGTAGTTGTCGACCCTCTTGAGCATGTGGTAGGCGAGGATTCCCGCCGCCAGGCCCAGCACGAGGGCCCCGCCCACTTCTTTGAGCAGCACGATCCCGACGGTGCCGAACCCGATCGAGTGCGACATCGCGGCTTCGCCGCCAGGACCTGCACCCGAGCCGGAGAGCTCCAGAAGCAGCAGGAAGACGACGACGCCCAGCCCGTCGTTGAACAGGGACTCGCCACCCATCTGCACCTCGAGCTGGCGGGGCGCACCCGCGGACTTCATGATTCCCAGCACCGCGATGGGGTCGGTCGGTGAGATCAGCGCGCCGAACAGCATCGCGTGCAGGACCGGAATGCCCAGTCCCAGCCAGCCGAGGACGAGCCACGTCAGCCCGCCGACGATCGACGTCGAGACGAGCGTCCCGAGCACGGCGAGCAAGGCGATGCTCAGCCACTCCCGGCCCAGGTCGTCGAGGCTCACGTGGATCGAGCCGGCGAACAGGAGGAAGGCGAGCATGCCGTGCAGCACGGTCTGGTTGAAGTCGATCTGCGAGACCAGCGCTGCGGCCTGCTCGCGGAACCCTCCGGCGTAGGGACCGGCGAAGATCAGCGCCAGCGAGACGACGAGGCCCACCAGCATGACCCCGATGGTCGTCGGCAGCTTGATGTAGCGGTAGTTGACGTAGCTCGAGACGGCCGCGAGCGAGATCAGGATGCTGAGCAGCGCAAAGAGACTCAAGAGGCCTCCTCAACGTTCGTCCAGCAGCTCTCGGACCTGACGAAGCAGGAGCGCGAGCCCGAACGGCTTGCTGAGGAACGACCTGCCAGCCCCCAAGAGGTCTCGTCGGACGATCGATTCTTCGCTGTAGCCGGAGACATAGAGGACCTTCATCTCCGGGCGATCCGCGGCCATGATCTCCGCGAGCCTGGGGCCGTTGACTCCCGGCATGATCACGTCGGTCACCAGGATGTGAATGGCCCCGGCATGCGCTTTGGAGACCCGCACTGCCTCTTCACCGTCCCGGGCGGCGAGCACCGAGTAGCCGTTGCTCTCCAGGACCTTCCGGACCAGCTCGCGCAGCGCCGCTTCGTCGTCGACCAGCAGAACCGTCTCGGCGCCGTGCGCCAGCGGACTCGGTTCCGTCCTGTCTCTAGGCGCGAGGGCCGGGTCGTCGAGGCGAGGGAGGTAGACCTTGAACGTCGTCCCGACGCCGACTTCGCTGTAGACCGTGATCTCGCCGCCGCTCTGGTGCACGATGCCGTAGACGACCGAGAGGCCCAGCCCGGTGCCCTTGCCGGTCTCTTTGGTGGTGAAGAAGGGCTCGAAGATCTTGGCCTGGGTCGCCGCGTCCATTCCCGAACCGGTATCGGTCACCGTCAGCAGGACGTAAGAACCGGGTGGGATCAGCACATGGGTCGAAGTGCTGTCGGCATCCAGCTCTTCATTGCGGGTCTCGATGGTGATTCGCCCGCCTTCCGGCAGGGCGTCGTGGGCGTTGAGAACGAGGTTCAGCAGGACCTGCTCGATCTGGCCCGCGTCCGCCTGGACGCTGCCCAGCGCCGGTTGGAGCCGAATCTCGAGCTCGGTGTTCTCGCCGACCAGCCGCGACAGGATCTTCGCCGACTCGGAAATCGCGGTGTTCAGGTCGAGAATCCTGACTTGACGGGGCTGCTTGCGGCCCAGAGCGAGAAGCTGCCGCGTCGAGACCGCCGCGCGCTCGGCGGCCTTGAGAACATGCGCCACGTCCTCACGCAGCGGATCGTCGGCAGAAAGGCCGTTGCGCACCAGCTCGCCGTAGCCCAGGATGACTCCCAGGAGGTTGTTGAAATCGTGCGCGACGCCGGCGGCGAGGCGTCCCACCGTCTCCATCTTCTGCGCCTGGTGCAGCCGCTCTTCGAGCGCACTCTCGACGGTGACGTCGCGCTTCGCCGCCACGTAGTTGATGATCTCGCCGGCGGCGTCGCGTATCGGGGAGATGGTCGCGGATTCCTCGAAGATCGTCCCGTCCTTGCGTCGGTTGACCAGGCGCCCCGTCCAAACCTCACCACGAGCGAGGGTCTCCCACATCGTGCGATAGAACGCGTCGTCCTGCCGGCCACTCTTGAGGATCCGCGGGTTCTGCCCCAGGGCTTCCTCGCGCGTCCAGCCCGAGATGCTCTCAAAGGCCGGGTTCACGTAGACGATGGTGCCCTCGGTGTCGGTCATGACGATCGACTCGCTGGTCTGTTCGATCGCCCGGATCAGTCGAGCGTTCTCCTCGGAGCGCCTCTTTCGCTCCGTGATGTCGCGGATGTTGCACTGGATCACGTCTTCGCCGCCCACCTGATACACGTTGCTGACGAGCTCCACGGCGATCTCGCGGCCATCGATCGTCTCGAGCGGCAGGTCCTCGTAGCGAATGCACTGCAATTGCTGCAACTGCCGGAAGTCGACCTTGGAGACCGGCACGTCTCGGAAGGGGCCGAGCTCCCAGATCTTCTTGCCCAGGATCTGCTCGCGCGACATGCCCAGCAGACCGCACAGGAACGGGTTGACGTCGATGATCTCGGCGGTCGCCGGGTCGAGGAGGAGCACGCCGTCCTGGGCGGCCTCGAAGAGCCGCCGATAGCGTGCCTCGGACTCCCTGAGCGCTGCCTCCGTGCGTTTTCGATCGGTGATGTCGAGGTAGGTTCCCAGCAGGCCGCAGACCTCACCGTTCGCATCGCGCAGGGGCACCTTGTTCGTCAGGAGCGTGCTGACGTCTCCCGAGGGGGTCGTCTGGGCCTCCTCGATCAGAGTCTTGGCGCAGCCGCTCTCGAGGACCTGGAGATCGTCGCTGCGGTACCCGTCCGCTTGCTCTGGCCAACCCATCTGGTAGTCATCCTTACCGATGACCTCCGCGGGATCGGAAAATCCGGCATCTCGCGCGAAGGCCGCGTTGCATCCCCGGTAGACGAGGTTCCGGTCTTTCCAAAAGACGCTGGCGGGTAGGGCGTTGAGAGTCGATTCGAGCACCTGCTGAGATTCGCGAAGCGCCTCCTGCGCCCGCTTGCGATCGGTGATGTCGTGAGCTGCGACGACGACGCCCTCGACATCCGGATCGTCGAGCAGGTTCCTTCCCCGAACTTCCATGTCCACGTACGAGCCGTCTTTGTGCCTCACGCGCAGCTCGGCCCGAACGGCCTGGTCCGGTTTGCTCAACATCTCGCCGAGTGCTTCCTGGGCGGCAGCCAGGGACTCCGGCGCCAGGAAGCTGGTCAGCGACTGGGCGACCACGTCGTCGTCGTCCCAACCGGTGAAGCGCTTGCCGCCCGAGCTGCGAAAGAGGACAGTCCCCTCTCGGTCGAGCACGAGGAACACGTCGGAACCGCCCTCGATCAGTTTCTGGAGATACCGCTCGCGTCGACCCGGTGAACGGTCAGCCTCCCAAGCCTGTCCCGGGATCGAAGGCTTCGCCTGCGGTTTCATCTCACCTTCTTCGTTGGCTCCCGACACGCGTCGAGCCTCCTTCCTGCCGCCTGGCCGCCGCCGTGCATCCATGGCCCGCTCGGGCGTTCCCGCCTGCCCGCGCCAGCCCCGCGGCCTTCGCTTCGACGTCGGCCCCGCCCGCCGCTAGACCGGCCTTCCCGGGACTCGGCTGGTTGGGGCGGCAGGGCCTCGCGAACGCACGTCCGGATCGCCTGCTCGATCTTGGCCAGATCCGGCGACAGGCTGGCCCGGAACTCGGGTCTCAGGCGCCGGTAGAGACGACGGAGCCGCCGCAGGGCCTGGTCGGCGTGGCCGCGCAGGGTCTCCCGGAGCTCCATCCCCGCTCCGGCGGACGCGATGGCTTCGCGCTCGACCCGTTCGTAGTCGGTGCGAGCCGCCGTCGAGAAGTCGTGTGCTGCGAGGGTCTGAGAGGTGTACGTCTCGAAGTGCAGGCCCATGATCGCCAGTCGGATCGCCAGAGGAACCTGCCGCGGACGGCGTAGGAGCGTGCGCAGGAGGAAGCCGACGTAGGCCGGCGCCTGGCGGGAGAGGAGCTGCCGCCGCACGGAGCGCAGCAGGGCCAGGAGCTTGGCGGTTTCGAAGCGGCGGCGCCGGCCGGCCACCCCGGGGCCGAGGTTCGACACCAGAGCCCAGCAGCGAGCGAAATAGCTCTCCAGGCTGGGTTCGTAGAGGGCCGCGAGAACCCGCCGGTAGCCTTCGATCAGCACCCGTGGCTCGAGCTGCGGCCGGAAGTTGAGCGCGATCTCGACGTTGTTGCCGCTCGCCTCGCCCAGCAGGCGGCCCTCGGCCTCGAGCCGGGCGTAGAGGTCGGTGCCGCGCAGCGCCGAGAGCAATCCCACCATGGCCCGGGGGATGCCCGCCTCCTGGATGAAGGCGATCTGGGCCTCGAAGACCTCGGGGCCGTCGCCGTCCAGCCCGAGGATGAAGCCGCCGGACACCTCGAGCCCCTTGCGCTGGATCGTGCGTACGGCGTGGAGGAGATAGTCGTCGTCGCCGCGGCGGACGTTCTGTGACTTTCGCGTGCGCTCGAGCGCCGCCGGGTTGGGGCTCTCGATGCCCATGAACACCATGCTGAACCCGGCTGCCGTCATGGCGTCCATGAGCGGCTCGTGCTGCGCGAGGTTGACGCTCGCCTCGGTGAACAGGTCGAAGGGGTAGGCCCGCTCGCGTTGCCAGGCGGTGATCGCCGGCAGCAGGCGCAGCGCCTCGCGACGGTTGCCGATGAAGTTGTCGTCGACCAGGAAGACCGGCCCCCGCCAGTCGAGATCGTAGAGCGCGTCGAGCTCGGCGAGCATCTGCGGGTTCGACTTCGTCCGCGGCACTCGGCCGAACAGCTTGGTGATGTCGCAGAACTCGCAGTTGAACGGGCACCCGCGCGAGAACTGGAGCGCCATGGACGAGTACGCGTCGAAGTCGAGGAGGTCGAAGCGCGGCGCCGGGGTCAGGGCGATGGCCGGCTTCTCCTCCGGCGGATAGACGCGCCGTGCGCGGCCCGCCTCCCAGTCGGCGAGAAAGCCCGGGAAGGTCTCTTCGACCTCGTCCAGCACGTAGAAGTCCGCGTCGGCGATCTGGTCGGCGAAGGAGGTCGGGTGCGGCCCGCCCACCACGATCGGCTTGCCGCGTAGGTGGCAGCGCGCGATCACCTCCTGCAGCGACCGGCGTTGGACGACCATGCTCGAGGTGAGGACGAGATCGGCCCAGTCGAGGTCCTGGTCAGTGAGCGCGGCGACGTTGGTGTCGACGAGGCGGAGCCGGTAGTGAGCGGGGAACATCGCCGCTACGGTGAGCAGCCCCAGCGGCGGCATCGCCGACCTCTTGCCCATCAGCTCGATGGCGTACTGGAACCCCCAGTAGGAGGGCGGGAAGCGGGGGTAGACGAGCAGGGCGTTGCGGGTCTGCGGCTCGTGCATGCGCGTGGGCTCCAGAGTCAACTCATCCGAGCGTGTCTCCAAAGTAGCCCCTGGAGCCCGTCGTGGGTAGCGCACTTTCTACCTATTCTGGCCTCTCCCTCTTGGGTAGAAAGTGCGCTACCGGCTGCCGCCTCCGAGGACTACGCTCCGTAGGGTCTCATCGAGGCCTCGCTGCCAAGGAGGGCCTCAGATCGGGTCTCAGATCGGGCCTCCGATGAGGAACAGCCGGGTGGCTGCCTGCGGATGAGCCTTCTGACTGTCAACTACCCGGGGCCCCAGGGCAGGTGCCTGCGCGGAAGCGTCAGAGTACCGCCACACGGAGCCCCACCGGAGAGGTGCAGAGCTATGAGGACCGAAGCGCCCTACGTCGCCACCGTTGCCATGGCCGCCGCGCTCGCGGTGATCTTCCTGGTGCCTGTCGGCTGCAGCCCTCGCGAGGCGGCCGCTCCCGCGCCCCCGCCCGCCTCGACGACGCCGGCGGCCCAACCGTCGGCGCCGTCGGTCGAGGCTTCGTCGCCGCCAGCCGAGGCTTCGTCGCCGCCGGACGCGAGTCCGACGCCGATGACCGAGCCTCAGCAGGCGAAGCCGAGCACTACGCCCGCTGCGCCGCCGGCGTCGACATCTGATTCGCCAGCCACCGCGCCCGTGCCCGATCTCCCCGCCGCGACGTCTCCGCCGAGCACGGCCCCACCGTCCGCTGCGCCGCCGAGTCCGCCGGCTCCCGCCGCTTCACCGCCCGCCGCGCCGCGAGCCTCCGACTCGCAACCGGCGCCCGGCGCCAACGGAGTCGTGGATCCGGGTGGCGAGATCGCCGTCGAGGCCACCCGCCCCGGGCTGACCCGGGTCGGCCCCGCGAAGTGCCGCGTGTGTCACAAGCTGCAGTACGCCTCGTGGTCCGAATCCGCCCACGCCAAGCGCCAGCCCCCGCTCGATTGCGAGAGTTGCCACGGCGCGGGCAGCGAGTACAAGTCGCTCTCAGTGATGAAGGACGTCGAGAAGGCGAAGGCGGCGGGACTCGTGCTGCCGAATGCGACCTTCTGCAAGACCTGCCATCGCCAGGGCTGGAGTGACGATCTGCTCCAGAAGGCCCACGCCCACAAGGAACCGCCGAAGCCCTAACCTGGGCTCTTCATGATCCGGCTACTGCGAGCCGCAAGCGCACGCTGCGCCGACGAGGTGGCCGGCACCCGGCTGGCCGGGCTTCGGGCCGCGGTCGAGATCGGGAGGCTGGGCAGCAAAGAGAGACTCGAGGGGCCTCCGGGGCGAACGCTACGATCTCGATCGATCGCAGTGCCGTTCCCGGTTCATCCCTTCCATCGCCAGTCCCGGACTTCCGGCATGTCCTGGCCGTGCTGGTCGATGTAGTGCTTGTGCCGGATCAGCTTGCCCTCGAGCTCCTGCTTCAGGTAGATGCCCTGGTCGCCGGTCTGCGGCAGGCGGTCGATGGTGTCCATCACGAGATGGAAGCGGTCCAGGTCGTTGAGCACCGTCATGTCGAAGGGCGTGGTGACGGTGCCCTCTTCCTTGTAGCCGCGGACGTGGATGTTGTCGTGATTGGTGCGGCGGTAGGTCAGCCGGTGGATCAGCCACGGGTAGGCGTGGAAGGCGAAGATGACCGGCTTGTCCCGGGTGAAGAGCTGGTCGAAGTCCGTGTCGGAGAGACCGTGCGGGTGCTCGCTCCGCGGCTGCAGCTTCATCAGGTCGACGACGTTGACCACGCGGATTCTCAGCGCGGGCAGATGCTCGCGCAGAATGGAGACGGCGGCCAGCGTCTCGAGCGTGGGCACGTCGCCACAGCAGGCCATGACCACGTCGGGTGCGGCGTCCTGGTCGTTGCTGGCCCACGGCCAGATGCCGATGCCCTGGGTGCAGTGCTCGACGGCGGCGTCCATCGTCAGCCACTGCGGCGCCGGGTGCTTGCCCGCGACCACGACGTTGACGTATTGGCGGCTGCGCAGGCAGTGGTCGATCACCGACAGCAGGCAGTTGGCGTCCGGCGGCAGGTAGACCCGCACGACGTCGGCCTTCTTGTTCACCACGTGGTCGATGAAGCCGGGGTCCTGGTGGGTGAAGCCGTTGTGATCCTGGCGCCAGACGTGCGAGGCCAGCAGGTAGTTCAGCGAGGCGATCTTGCGCCGCCACGGTAGCTGGTCGGTGACCTTCAACCACTTGGCGTGCTGGTTGAACATCGAGTCGATGATGTGGATGAACGCCTCGTAGCAATTGAACAGCCCGTGCCGCCCGGTGAGCAGATAGCCCTCGAGCCAGCCCTCGCATTGGTGCTCGCTGAGCATCGAGTCGAGCACGCGCCCGGTGGGGGCGAGGAACTCGTCGTCCGGCACGGTCGCGGCGTCCCATTGGCGCGGCGTCGTCTCGAAGATCGCTTCCAGTCCGTTGGAGAGCGTCTCATCGGGACCGAAGACCCGGAAGTTTCTCTGCTCCCGGTTCAGCTTCGCCACGTCGCGCAGGAAGCGGCCGAGCACGTGGGTGTCGCCGATGCCGCGCACGCCGGGTGTGGGCACGTCGACCGCGTAGTCGCGGAAGTCCGGCAGCCGCAGGTCGCGGAGCAGCATGCCGCCGTTGGCGTGTGGATTGGCCCCCATGCGCCGCTCACCCGTGGGCGGCAGCTCGGCCAGCTCCGGTCGCAAGCGGCCCTGCTCGTCGAAGAGCTCCTCCGGCCGGTAGCTGCGCAGCCAGTCCTCCAGCAGCCGGAGATGCTCGGGAGGCGCCGTGGGCGACACGGCGATCGGGATCTGGTGCGCCCTGAAGGTGCCTTCGATCCGCACGCCGTCGACGACCTCGGGCCCCGTCCAGCCCTTGGGTGACTCGAGGACGATCATCGGCCAGCGCGGGCGCGCGGAGTCGCCGTCGAGGCGGGCGGTGCGTTGGATCTCCTGGATCCGCTCCACCGCCGTGTCGAGCGTCGCGGCCATCGCCTGGTGCATCGGCTCGGGCTCGTGCCCGGCGACGAAGTAGGGCGTCCAGCCGTAGCCGCGGAGCAGCTCCTCCAGCTCCCCGCGGGGGATGCGGGCGAGGAGCGTCGGGTTGGAGATCTTGTAGCCGTTGAGGTGCAGGATGGGCAGCACGGCGCCATCGGTCACCGGATCGAGGAACTTGTTGGAGTGCCACGCCGTGGCCAGCGGTCCGGTCTCGGCTTCGCCGTCGCCGACGACGCAGGCGACGACCAGGCCGGGATTGTCGAACACCGCCCCGAAGGCATGGCTGAGCGAGTAGCCGAGCTCACCGCCCTCGTGGATCGAGCCCGGGCACTCCGGCGAGGCGTGGCTGGGGATTCCCCCTGGGAACGAGAACTGCGTGAAGAGCTTCTTGAGACCCGCCTCGTCCCGGCTGATGTCCGGATAGACCTCGCTGTACGTGCCCTCGAGGTACGTGTTGCCCACGACCGCCGGGCCACCGTGGCCGGGGCCGCAGACGTAGATCATGTCGAGGTCGTACTTCTTGATGACCCGGTTCAAGTGGACGTAGATAAAGTTCTGCCCGGGGGTCGTGCCCCAGTGTCCGAGCAGCATGTGCTTGACGTCCGCGAGCGCCAGCGGCCGTTCGAGCAGCGGGTTGTCGCGCAGGTAGATCTGGCCGACTGACAGATAGTTGGCGGCTCGCCAGTAGGCGTCCATCCTGCGGAGCAGCTCCGGAGCGAGGGTGTCGGGTGTCATGGTCTACCTTTCCCGGGTGGGTTCGAGCGCGAGGAGGTGGTCGACGGACCTCGCGATCATGAGCTCCTCGTCGGTGGGGATGACCCGCACCCGGACGCGGCCGGCATCCGACGAGATGATCGGCGCGTCGTTTCCGTTGCGCCTCGGGTCGAGCTCGATGCCCAGCCAGCCCAGCCCATCGCAGATTCGCGCGCGGACGGGGGGCGCGTGCTCGCCGATGCCGCCCGCGAAGACGAGCGCGTCCAGTCCACCGAGCGCGGCGGCGAAGGAGCCGATCCATTTCTTCGCCTGGTAACAGAAGAGCGCCACGGCTTCGGCCGCCCGCACGTCCCGCGCTTCGCGCTCCAGCAGATCGCGCATGTCGGAGCTGGTCTCGGAGATCCCGAGCAGCCCGGACTCGTGGTTGACCATGGCGTAGAACTGTCGTGTGGACATCTGCGCGGTTCTGGCGAGATACGGCGCCAGGCCGGGATCCAGATCGCCCGAGCGGGTGCTCATCACCAGGCCTGACGTCGGAGTGAAGCCCATGCTGGTGTCGATGCTCTCGCCGTCGCGCACGGCGGCCAGGCTCGCGCCGTTTCCGAGATGGGCGAGGATCACGCGCCCGGTCGCCGCGGCCGGGTCGCCGAGGCGGGCGAGCTCTCCCATCAGATAGGCGTAGGACAAGCCGTGGAAGCCGTAGCGCACGATTCCCTGCGCCTCGTAGCGCCGTGGAATGGCGAGCAGCTTGGCGACTCGCGGCATGGTGCGGTGAAACGCGGTATCGAAACAGGCCACCTGGGGAAGCTTCGGATGACGCGTGCGGAAGGCCTCGATCAGCTCGATCTCGCCCGGCAGATGCTCCGGATCGTACGGGCTGATGCGATGCAGCTCGTCCAGCAGCTCGCGGGTGACCCACGCGGGCGCGGTGTGTCGCATCCCGTGGACCACGCGATGTCCCACGGCTCGAACCCGCGCGAGCCCATCCTGCTCTTCGAGCCAGTCGAGCAGGAAATTCGCCGCCGACCCGTGATCGGAGGCGGCGAGGCTGTGGTCTTCCGGTGAGCGCCCCGTCGGGTCGTCGACCGTCAGAATCGTCCCGCTCGAGCCGATGCGGTCGATCTTTCCATGGAGCCCTCGCTCCAGCTCTTCGCCCACCTGATAGAGCGCGAACCGAATGCTCGACGATCCGCCGTTGATCGCCAGAATGCGTGGGCGAGCCGGCTTCATGGAATACGGTTCTTCCCCGAGCGCATCTCCAAGCGAGGGGTCCTTGCCGACGGCTCAGAGGAATCCGAAGGCGCGACCCCCGGCGCTCTCGGGGCGCCGGGGATCGCCGGCGAGGGAGGAGCCTGCGCGGTCTGGAACCCCCGTAGGAGGCCGGAGCCGGGCGGCGATGAGGGTGGAAGACACACCGGCCACGAACCTCCCCCGATCGCTGACCCTGGCGCCACGGGAGACTCCGGGGGCGTTTCGGTCCCGTGCCCACCGGATGGCAGACCCGACGCCGGAGTGCTCAGGGCCGGGGCTTCGGCTCCCGCCGCCGGCGCACTGGCGCCGATCATCGCCGGAGGCGGCTCGGGGAGCGTCGCCAGCCTCGCCAGGTACTGGTCGATCCCGTCCTCGATCTCGCGGGGAAAGCGCGGCGCCGGACCCAGGAGGTCGTCCTGATAGACGCCGAGCATGATCTCGCGGAAGACCGGCAGCGCCGTGCGGGCGCCGGTCTCCCGGTTTCCCAGGGGGCGATTGTCATCGAATCCGATGCGCACGGCCACGGTGATCCCTGTGGTCCCGTAGGTGGACCCGACGAAGAGCGCGTCACGGAAGCTGTTCGTCGTCCCGGTCTTGCCCATCACCTCGATCGGAAAGTCACGACCGGCGAGGCTGTGGGCGGTGCCGTCCGGGAGGCGGACGACGCCCCGGAGCCCCTCCTGGATCCAGCGCAGGGCCGCGAGGTGGACCGCTTTGGCCGGCGGCGGCGCCGCGTAGAGCAGGTCGCCGGAGGCGCCGGTCACGCGCTGGATGACGTGCGGCACCGCGAGGAGGCCCGAGGCGATGGCGCGGTAGGCGTCCGCGAGCTCCAGCAGCCGAACCTCCGACGCTCCGAGTGCCGTGGACAGGTAGGGACGCAGCGGGGAGTGGATGCCCATCTCGTTGGCGGTCTCGATCACCGAGCGCACGCCGATCTTGCGCGTGAGCCACACGGCCGCGGCGTTGCGCGACTCGGCCAGCGCCTGACGCATCGGGATCGGGCCCTTGAACCGGTGGTCGTAGTTGGCGATCCACTTGATGCGGTCGGCGCGTCCGAGGGGCACGCTGATCGGCTCGTCGAGCACCTCGGTGTCGAGGCTCATGCCCCGCTCGAGCGCGGCGAGGTAGAGCAGTGGCTTCATCGCCGAGCCCGGCTGGCGCAGGGATTCGGTGGCCCGGTTGTAGTCGGAGTAGGTCGCCCGGCGGTCGGCGTAGACCTCGCGCCCACCCGCCTCGGCGAGGATGGCCGCGTCCGCGTTGGCGAGTACCACCACCGAGCCCTGAACCAACCCCTTCCACTTGGGGTGCCGACTCTCGTACCGGGCCAGGCCCTTCTCGAGGGCCTCGTTGACGACGGCCTGAATGCGCCCGTCGACCGTCGATCGGACCGAGATTCGCCCCTGGAACAGGTCTTCGATGCTCTCGCCGTGCCGGGTCAGCTCTTCGAGGACGTGCCCGATCGCGGAGGGCGCCCGGGTCTTGATCGGGCTGCGCAGGGCGACCCGGATCGGCTCGGCCTGGCAGCGGGTCGCGAGGCGTTCCGGAATGTAGCCGTTGCGCGCCATCAGGGCGAGGATCTGGTTGCGGCGGCGCAACAGTCGCAGGTTGCCAGGCTCGGGGGTGTACTCATACGGCGACTTGCCGATGGCGGCGAGGAGCGCCGCGTCCCCCGCGTCGTCGGGCGTGAGCTCCGAGAGAGACTTGCCGAAGTAGTGCTCGGCGGCGGCGGCGAAGCCGTAGCGCCCCTCCCCCAGGTAGATGAAGCTCGCGTAGCGCGCGAAGATCTGCCGCTTGGCCTCCGCCTTCGATCCATACCGTCTGCCCATCTCCTCCTCGAGCCAGAGCGTCAGCCGCACCTCCTCCAGTTTCCGCAGCAGCTTGTTCACCGCCGGGGCTCCGAGCACCGCCGCGAGGAGCCGCGGCGGGGCCACGCCCGTGTGGAAGAGCGGATCGCCGTCGGAGCGGCTCGTCAGGTCCTTCAGGAAGTAGCCGCGAACGAGCTGCTGGGTCAGCGTCGAGCCTCCCTGGGGCAGGAGCAGACGCAAGCCGTGACCACCCTTCCACCATTCGGCCAGCGAGCGGGTCACCGTCTTCCGGAGCACCCGCGGCAGGGCGTGGTAATCGACGCCGGCATGCTCGAAGAAGCGCTTGTCCTCGGCTGCCAGGATCGCCTCGCGTAGGATCGCCGGCACCTCATCGTAGGTCACGACCCGGCGGTACTCGCGGGCCAGCTCGATCAGCGCGTGGCCCCGCGCGTCGGTGACGACGCCGGTCGTGGGGGGCTCGAAGCGGAGGAACGACTCGAGGTCGGGAACTCCCCTGCGGTCGAAGTAGACATGGTGGACCAGCCACGCCGTCGGTACCAGGAGCACAGCCAGGGGGAGGCAGGTGACGGCGAGGAACACGACCCGCCGTCGCCGCCAGCCTTTCCACCGTGTGTTCAGACGCCGGGCGAAGCGCCCACACGCCCACAGCGCCCGATGCGCCTCGCGGGCTGGGTCGGGTGGCCTCGGTGGCCCCACGACGGCTGTCGGGAGCGAGCGGCCTGGTGCGTGTCGTTCCATGACGTGCCGTCCTCTCGGAGGGCGTAGCTCCAACCTAGTCCTCGGAGCCTCCACCGGGAAGAGCACGAACTACGCAAGAACGGACTGGCGACGTAGGTAGAAACCACCCCTGCGGGGACCGGCTCAGCCAACGGTGGCCGCGGCTCACGAAGGCTAGAGGCCCTGCTGCTCGCCGCCGGGCTCCTCACCCTCGAGCGGATCGCCGAGCCTCAGCTCGATAGCGCTTCGAAACCGGAGATCACGTCGAACAGCTCCGCGTCGATGCCGCTCTGGCGCACTCGGTGGTAGCTCCGGGTGAGCTCTTGCAGCAGCTCGTCGATGTTCCTGTCGGCGCGTTGCATCGCCGCCAGGCGGCTCGCGTTCTCGCTGGCGAGGGATTCCGCGCTCGCGCGGAAGAGCGAGACGAAGAGATATTCGCGCAGGAGCGCCCGCAAGGTCGCGGTGCCGCCGCCGATGACCTCGGGCAGGTTTCGGCTCGGCCAGGGACGCCCGGCCAGCTCGCGCCGCCAGCTTTCGTCCAGCGGTAGCAGTCGCTGGCCGACGGGTGCATAGGCTGGCCCGGAGGTGGGGCGGTTGTAGAAGAGGTAGAGCTCGCTGACGTCCCCCTGGCCCTGGAGCGCTTCGCTCTCCAGCGTCTCACTCCCCAGCAGGATCTGCCCGACGAGCGGGGTGATGGTCTTGACCGAGGTCGGCACGGCGAAGAGCCCTCGCGGCGGCAGGCCCACGTCGGCCAGTCGCGCGTGCACACGCTCGCCGACGGCCCACACTCGCGGCCCTCCGGGCAGACCTGCGAGCGTCTGGCTCGCGTAGTCCGCCACCACCTCGTTGAACTGGCCCACCAGGCCCTGGTCCGAGCCGAAGACGACCGCGCCGACCACACCCGCGACGGCTGGCCGCCCGCGCTCTGCCCGCACGGGAGCCGACCCGGTTTTCCGCAAGCAGACGCCCAATCCGAGCTGCACGGTGCGGTAGTAGTCGGCCAACGCGCGCACCGACGCCTCGTACTGTCCGATGCTCGAGGCGGCCGCAGCCTTCATCGTGCGGACGACGGCTTGGAGATCCCCGGCACCGCTGATTTTTCGCCGCAGACTGGCCGTGGTGTCGCTCATGACGCCTCTTCGCGACCGGGCTCGGGGTCGGGCTCCGCCGCCGCCCTGACCTCCGGCACGGAGTCGGGTGCGAGCTCGGGTTCAAAGCGGGTCAGCGACTCTCGAGCGATTCCGAGGATCGTTTCGCGGTCCTCGTCGCTCACGCTCTCTGCCGTATCCAAGCGATCGCACACGTCCTTCGGGATTGTCGTCGCTGCCTCGCGCAGAGCCTGCTCGGCGCCGCTCATCCGGTCGAGCGGCACGCAGTCGAAGAGGCCTGCGGTCAACGCCAACAGGACGGCGATTTGTGCGGGAACGGGCACCGGGGAGAATTCCGGCTGCTCGAGGCAGGCGCGAATCCGCTCTCCGTGCTCGATGATCTTGCGGGAGTCGGCATCGAGGCGAGCTCCGAACCGGGAAAACGTCTCCAGCTCCTCGAACTGTGCGTAGGCGAGCTTGAGGTCGCCCGCCACCAGGCGGTAGGCGGCGCGTTGCGCCTTGCCGCCGACGCGAGACACCGAGTTTCCGATGTCGATCGCGGGCAGCACTCCCAATTCGAACAGCGAGGGCGAGAGGTAGATCTGCCCATCCGTGATGGAAATCAGGTTGGTCGGGATATAGGCGGAAATATCCTGCGCTTCCGTTTCAATGATCGGCAGCGCGGTCAGCGAGCCGCCACCGAGCTCCGGCCGCAAGTGCGTGGCTCGTTCCAACAGGCGCGCGTGGAGGTAGAAGATGTCGCCGGGGAAGGCCTCTCGGCCCGGAGGACGCCGCAACAGCAACGAGAGCTCGCGATAGGCGCGCGCGTGATGCGTCAGGTCGTCGTACACGATCAGCACGTCGCGCCCCTGCTCCATGAACTGCTCCGCGATGCTGGTCGCGGCATAGGGCGCGATGTAGGCGAGACCCGGCGGGTCGTTGCCCTCGGTTACGACGAGCACGGTGTAGTCCAGCGCGCCCCGGTCCCGCAGGGTGGCCACCGCCTTCGCCACCGCGGAGGCGCGCTGACCGATGGCGCAATAGACGCAGCACACCCCGTGGTCGCGCTGGTTCAGGATGGTATCGATCGCCAGCGAGGTCTTGCCGGTCTGGCGGTCGCCCAGAATCAGCTCGCGTTGGCCGCGTCCGATGGGAATCAGGGCATCGATGGCTTTCAGGCCGGTCTGCAGCGGAACGGTGACCGGAGCGCGGTCCATGATCGGCGCGGCGGGGCGTTCGATGGGCAGTCGTTCGCTGGAGGCCACGGGTCCCTTGCCATCGAGGGGCCGGCCGAGCGGGTCGATGACCCGCCCCAGCAGCCCATCGCCGACGGGCACGTCCATGACCCGACCGGTCCGGCGTACCTCGTCCGCCGCGTGCAGACGCGTGTAGTCGCCGAGCAGGACGACGCCGACTTCGTCCTCGTCGACGTTGAACGCAATGCCGAGAAGATCACCGGGAAAGATCACCAGCTCGTCAGAGCCCACGTGGGGGAGGCCGGACACCTTGGCAATGCCCGTGGCGACGCTGGTGATCGTGCCCACCTCCCGGGGCGTCAGCGCGGGCTGGAAGGCTCCCCGCACGGAGTCGATTGCGGCAAATTCCCGCTCGAGAACCTCCTGGAGGCTCGTCGGTTCCACGCTCATGGGCCCGCGGCTCCGAGCGCGGCATCCTCAGGGGTCGCCTCGGCGCCGCCCTGGAGGCTTTCCCGCTCTTGCAGAAGCTCGTCGACGCCCTCGAGGAGCGAAGTGAGATAGCCGGCGATGCTCCACGCGACCTTCTGTCCGTTGGTGGTGAGCTCGATGCCGCTGACCAGCTCCGGCGCGGTCTCGAAGCGGAGCTGGACGCGGGTCGAGAACGTCTCGTCGAGCGCTTTCTGAACCGCCGCACGCTGCGTTTCGGGCAGGTCGAATGCGCTGCGCACGAGCGCCGGGCCGGAAGCTGACGCGAGGGCCTCTGCGAGGCCTTCCCTGGCCGGGTCGTCCAGCTCTCGCAGGCGACGAATGAACACCTCGCCCAGGCGCTCTTCCAGGCTGGCCGTGGCGAGATCCGCCAGCACTCGGCGCGCGATGGCGAACACCTCCTGGCGAGCCCGCTGGCCGATCCGCTGATTCAATTGGACGGCCTCGCTGCGCAGCGCCTCCCCCCGCTTGCGGGCCAGGGCGTCGGCCGCCTGCCGCGCCTCGTCGAGGAGGCGATCCCGCTCGGCGTTCGCCTGGTCGGCCGCCTGCTTGAGGAGCGCGGCGCGATGCTGGTCGAGGTCCTCGTTCTTGCGCTGCAGCTCGTCGCGCTCCTTCAGGGCCTCGGCCCGCTTCGCGTCGGCGTCGGCGAGCTCCGCGGCGATCCGCCGCTCGCGCTCGTCGATGGCGTGGAGGATGGGCTGGTAGAGAAAGCGCTTCAGCAGCCACACCAGGACGAGAAAATTGAGCGCCTGCGCTACGACGGTGAACCAATCGATCAACATCGGTGCACTTTCTAGGGTAGGGCGATGACGTGGTTCCAGAATGGATTGGCAAAGATCAGGATCATCGACACCACGAAGCAGTAGATGGCCGTGGACTCGATCATCGCCAGGCCCACGAACAGGGTCCGGGTAATGGTCGCGGAGGCATCGGGCTGCTGGGCCAGCGAGGTCAACGCGCCAGCGACCGCCCTCCCCTCGGCCAAGGCGGGCCCCATGGTGCCGAAACCGGTGGTGATGCCGGCGATGACGATCGATGCCACCGCGATGGTGGTCATGCTATCCATGCAACCTCCCTTCGTTGCCGTGACCGACGAGCTCGTGCGCTGGGTCGGGTTGCGGCTCGGGTTGGCGTACCCGCGTGGCGGCCGCGATGTAGACCGCGGCCAGGATGCTGAAGATGTAGGCCTGCACCATGCCGGTGAGCAGGCCGAGAGCGGTCATGACGATCGGGAAGACGAAAGGCGTAATGGTGAGCAGGATCGCGACGATCATCGCTCCGCTCATCATGTTGCCGAACAGGCGGACCGCCAGGGCCAGCGTGCGTGAGACCTCACTGATGACGTTGAACGGCAGCATGAAGAACGTCGGCTCCACGTAAGACCCGAGGTACCCGCCCAATCCCTGCTCCTCGATGCCGAAGAACGGTACGGCCACGAACACGCAAATGGCGAGTGCGACGGTCGTCGAGAGCGAGCCCGTCGGCGGCTCGTAGCCGGGGATGATCGTGCACAGGCTCGCTGCCGCGACGAACAGGAAGAGGGTGCCGAGAAAGCCGATGTACTTCCGCGGCTCATGCAGACCGACCTCTGAGATCTGTGTCTCGAGGCCCTGGACGATGATTTCCAGGAGATTCTGCCAGCGGGAGCGCTGCAGGCCGGTGGAGAGTCTGCGCGTGACGAGCTTCGAGACGACGACCAGCAGGAGCATCAGTCCCCACGTAAAGACAATGGTGGCGTTGAGCGAAAAGAACCCGTACTGCCAGAAGACGATCCCATCGGGACTAAGGTGCATGGCTGGCCTCGTGTCCTGTGCCTCCTCGCGAAGGCCGGGTGAGCCACGTCACGACGAGTCGTGCCACGACAAAGCCGAGCAGACAGAGCAGCCACCGTTCCCAATGGTGGCCGGAGACCAGAAAGAATCCAGCCACGGCCACGCTCGATCGGAGCCAGAAGCTGAGGACGAAGGAGAGCGCCGGCCGTGGGCACGAGGCCCGGTGCTGAATCGTCCACCAGAGGCCGCCGAAAAAGACCGCGCCGAGCAGACCGCCCGTCAGGAAGACCAGCGGCAGGGTCAGGGTCTCATTCATGTTCATCCTCCCGGTCCTCCCGCATCTCCGCGTCCTCCTTGGCCACCCAGTGCCAGGCATTCAGGCAGCCGACGATCAGGCCGATGAGCAGCAGCATCAGCGTCCAGGAGTGGCCTCCCGGGTGGCGTCCGTCCAACCAGGCTCCAAGCGCCGCACCGGCCAGCGTCGGGACCACCACCGACCAGCCGATCAGCCCCATCATGCCCAGGCCGAACCAGACCCCGGGCGTGGGTCCGCGCCGCGCTTTGAGCTTGCGCCTCGCCTTGGCGGCGACCTCCCGACTGAACGCAGTCCCACCGGCATCGGGCTCGGTTCCGGGCTTGGCTCCGGGCTTGGTTGCGGGGTCCTTACGCATGGTGAAGCCCTGCCAGGTGGCGGATGAACCCGCTCTCCATCTTCGCCATCACCGAGCGGACTTTCCGCTCTTGGTCGTCGAGGTCGAGGAACTCGCGCTCCACCGCCTCGTGCAGTCGGCCGAGGTCCGTTCCGCCGATCGCGTTGCGCACGGAAACGAGAACCTCCATGCCGGTCTTGACCAGCACCCCTTCGTCGACGGCCAGGTAGGCCTCCCCCTCCGCTGCGTTCTCGTAGATCAAGATCCCGGGAGCCAGTGCCGCGACGCAGTCCAGTCGGTGGGGCAAGAGCCCGAGGGAGCCCGCGCGGCTCTCCACAACGATGCGCGAGACCCCGGTCTTGACCGCGAAGATCCCGAAGGGCAGGAGGATCTTCAGCTCCATGAGTGCCGACTGCGGCATCGTCGGTGATTCCTCTAGGTCGGTGCTCCCGGTTCCGGCTGCGGCTCGGTGCCAGCTCTTGGCGGGGAAGCGTCGGCGGGCTTCGGGTCGTCCGGCTCTCGGGCCCCGGACTCGGGCGGAGAGCTGGGTGCCGGCCGGCCGGCCTCGACCGTTCGCTTCGCTTCGTCGATGGTCCCGATCATGTAGAGCGCTCGTTCCGGGTAGTCCGCAAACTCGTCGCGCAGGATCCGTTCGCAGCCCGCGAGCGAGTCCTCCAAGCTGACCAACTTGCCCTGGATGCCGCTGAACTGCTCGGTCGTAAAGAACGGTTGAGTGAGAAAGCGCTCCAACCGGCGGGCGCGGGCGACCACCTTGCGGTCCTCTGGCGAAAGCTGCTCGAGACCGAGCATGGCGATGATGTCCTTGAGCTCGGCGTATTGAGCGAGCGTGCGCCGAATCTCCTGCGCCAGAGCGTAGTGGCGCGCGCCGACGATGCCGGGGGTCGCCATCTTCGAGCTCGATTGCAGCGGGTCGATGGACGGGTAGAGGCCTTCGCTGGCCCGCTTGCGCGACAGGACGATCGACGCCGATAGGTGCGAGAAGGTATGCACGGCGGCCGGATCGGTGAAGTCGTCCGCCGGCACGTACACCGCCTGGATCGAGGTGATGGCACCGGAATCAGTGTTGGCGATACGCTCCTCCAACCCTGCCAGCTCGGTGCCCAGCGTCGGCTGATAGCCCAGGCGCGACGGCATCTGCCCCATCAGACCGGACACTTCCGAGCCGGCCTGGATGAAGCGGAAGATGTTGTCGATGAGGAGCAGGACGTCGCGGTGCGCGTCGTCCCGGAAGTACTCGGCCATGGTCAGCGCGGCATGTCCGACGCGGAACCGGCTCCCCGGCGGCTCGTTCATCTGTCCGAAGACCATCACCATGTTCGGCAACACGCCGGCTTCCTTCATCTCGCGGTAGAGCTCTTCGCCTTCGCGGCAGCGCTCCCCGATGCCGCAGAAGATGCTCACGCCCTTCTGATCCCCGACCACGTTGTGGATCAGCTCCGTGAGCAGCACCGTCTTGCCGACACCCGCCCCGCCGAAGAGCCCTGCCTTGCCGCCGCGCTCGATCGGCACCAGGACGTCGATGAGCTTGATCCCGGTCTGGAAGATCTCGGATCGGGTGGATCGGCGGGCCAACGCCGGCGGCGCTCGATGGACCGTGCGCCACTCGACCTCCGTCGGCGCCGGCTGGCGGTCGATGGCGCTCCCGAAGACGTCGAACATCCGAGACAGGATCGCGTCGCCCACCGGAGCCTGCAACGGCCCGCCCGAGTCCTCGACCGCCATGCCGCGCGCGAGCCCTTGCGTGGGGGTCAAGGCAATGCCGCGCACGCGCCGGGCGTCGAGCTGTGCCAGGACCTCGATGGCGACTCTTCCCTCCATCGCGTGCAGCAACGAGTAGATGGGTGGCAGATGCTCGTCGAAGCGGATGTCCACGACGCTGCCGCGCACCGCCGCCACCGAGCCGGGAATTCTTGCGTTCACCGGGTTCCCGCCTCCACTCGAAAGGACCTCCGCACCGGCCTGCGTCAGGCGGCGGTTCGCTCTCCGACCAACTCCCCGAAGAGTGTCCGGTAGTGGATCATGGCCAAGCGCAAGTCTTCCGTGCGGGCCTCCCCTTTCATCTGGCGAAGCGTGATCTCGTGGGCGGTTCGATAGTTCTCCACCACCACGGGGTGGTCGACGGAGATGTCGGCCGCCCGCTGCTCGAAATCGCTCAGCGGATAGCCCCGGGTGGACATCACCTCTTGCAGCAGTTGGTCGGCCTCGACGACCGCTCCGGCGGGGCTGTCCACGAACCGTGCCTGGACCCTGGCCCAGGAGTCTTCGAAGCGCGTCTGATCCCCGGGCGTGAGCGGTTGGACGTCGAAGCCCTTGACTCGTGCGGCGCGTTGGCCGAGATCGGCTTCCGCCTGCCGCCAGCCGCCGCCCTCTTTCTTGGCGTGGGCGTACTCAGGGGCACCGAACTGGCTGCGCAGTCTCTCGGTTCGATGCTTGCGGAAAAAGATGATCGTCGCGAGGCCCGCGGCGAGAAGGAGGACGAGAGCGATGCCTACCATCCAGACTGTCGGGCTCATGACCTACCCCCGGTTACAGAGTGACTTTGTCGGTCCGGAGGTCGTCGGAAGGAGGTTTCTTTCCTGGTCGGCCCCGCGGTTGCGCGGGCCGGTGACACGACCTCCGGAGAGGACTACCGATAGGGGTTCGACGACCCGTCGTCGTTCTCCGTACCGGTCTCTATCTTCGTTCCAAAGCGCGCCACGGGTAAGAGCACTTACTACCCAGACGAGCCATCGCGCCTAGGTAGAAAGCCCCCCTGCGGCTTGTTCAGGCCCAACACGATCCGTACGCGATGGGTGCGCCCGTCGTCGACCAGGGGAATCGCCGCCGGGTCGGTGGGGGAGCCGTCGATCTCGGCGCTCGCCACGCCCCGGCAGAGCCGCTCCGGATTCTCGACGACGACGGTGTAGGTCGTCTTGCCGAAGCGCCACTCGATCGAGTAGCCGGGCCACGACGATGGGATGCAAGGGTTCACTCCGAAGGACGCGCCCCGGCGCTCGAGCCCGAGGATTCCGTTCAGCGCCACCCGGTACAGCCAGCCCGCCGAGCCGGTGTACCAGGTCCAGCCGCCCCGCCCGCGGTGCGCCGGGTGGTC
Organism: uncultured Acidobacteriota bacterium; assembly: GCA_963739795.1. GTDB lineage: Bacteria > Acidobacteriota > Thermoanaerobaculia > Multivoradales > DATKCC01 > CAVUBL01. Next base: position 170,568 of record CAVUBL010000009.1, read on the forward strand.
GTAGACGTCGCCCGCCACCGCATAGGGCTCGGTCATGTACTGCTCGACCTGGCTCTCCGTCCGCGAGTGGTTGATCGGGTTGAGCATGTGGAACAGCTCCACCGCCTCGTCGCCGCTTCCGAGACGCGTGAGCGCCAGGACCACCCAGGCCGCCGCGTGCGTGTACTGGCCTCCGTTCTCGCGGATCCCCGGGATGTAGCCCTTGATGTACCCCGGGTCGAGGGCCGTGCGATCGAAGGGTGGCGAGAGGAGCAGCACGATGCCCGCGCCACGCCGCACCAGGTGGGCGCGCACGGCGCTCATGGCACGCTCGGCGCGGTTGGCCGGCGCGGCGCCCGAGAGCACGGCCCAGGTCTGGGCCACCGAGTCGATCTTCCCCTCGTCGTTCTGCGACGACCCGAGCGGCGTGCCGTCGTCGAAGTAGGCGCGCCGGTACCACTCGCCGTCCCAGCTCTGCTCCAGAACCCTGGCCAGACGCTCGCGCTCGGCGCGGTAGCGCGCCGCTCGGGGCGCCTCGCCCCGCTCCTGGCACAGGGGGGCCAGGGCTCCCAGGACGACGTGGAGGAACCAGCCGACGAAGATGCTCTCTCCGCGCCCCTCGGGCCCGACGTTGCTGAAGCCGTCGTTCCAGTCGCAGCTCCCGATCAGGGGGAGGCCGTGAGGGCCGACGGTGAGCGCCCGATCGACGGCCCTCAGGCAGTGCTCGAAGAGCGTGCCCGTCTCGCCCGAGACGGTGGGAACCCCGTAGGCCTCGGGCTCTCCGGGCGGGACGGCCGGTGCCTTGAGGTAAGGCAGCCGCTCGTCGAGCACGGCGCGGTCTCCCGTGACCTTGACGTACTCGGCCGCGGCATAAGGGAGCCACAGGAGGTCGTCCGAGCACCGCGTGCGGATGCCCTGGCCGCCCGGGGCGTTCCACCAGTGCTGCACGTCTCCCTCCACGAACTGGCGAGCCGCCGCGCGCAGGAGGTGCTCGCGGGTGAGGTCGGGCCGCGTGTAGAGGAGCGCCAGCACGTCCTGGAGCTGGTCGCGGAAGCCGTACGCGCCGCTCGACTGGGAGTAGCCGGAGCGCGCCCAGAGGCGGCACGCCAGGTCCTGATAGAGCAGCCACCGGTTGACCAGGAGGTCAAAGGAGTCGTCCGGCGTGGTGATCCGCACGGCGCCGAGCGTCTCCTCCCAGAACGCCTCCACCCGGGCGAGCTCGGCCTCGGCGGCCGCGACGCCGTCCTCGCCCGCGAACCGCCGCACGAGGGCGCGGGCCTCCGCGGCGTCCCGCCCCTGCCCGAGGAGGAACACGACGCGCCGGGTGGAGCCGGGTTCGAGATCGGTCGCGGTCTGCAACGCCGCGCACGGGTCGAGGCCGGCGCCGAAGCGGTTCGAGAGCAGAGGTCGCCCGAGCGCGCCCGCCCGCTGCAGCGAGCCGTTGCGGCCGAGAAACTCCAGGCGGTCGCCGGTGGCGGAGAGCAGCGGCTCGCTGGCGGCGGCGAACGCGACGCGCTCCCGCTCTGCGCCGTACAGGTCGCGCGCCAGCACCGCTCCGGTCTCGCCGTCGAGCTCTGTCGCGACGAACCTCGGGCCGCTCGCCATGGGCGGGCCGAGCAACCAGTCGTTGTACGAGAAGAGGGTGAGGCGCCGCGGCCGGTCGGAGCGGTTGGTCAAGGTCAGGATGGACAGCTTCACCGGCTCGTCCCGCGCCACGAAGACCGCGAGCTCCTGGGCGATCCCGCGCGCGGCGCGCGAGAACCGGGTCACGCCCGCCGCGTGGCGCACCACCCAGCGCGGAGAGCGCGGCGTGCGTTTGAGCGGCGCCGGCGTGGCGCCCCACAGGGCGCCGCTCTCCTCGTCGCGGACGAAGATCGCCTCCGAGGTGGGGTCGGTGACCGGGTCGTTGGCGAACGATGTGAGGCGGTTGTCGCGGCTGTTCTCGGACCAGGTGTGGGTCGCTCCGGACGTGGTGATGATGCTCCCGAAGCGCGGGTTGGCGAGAATGTTGACCCAGGGAAGGGGCGTCGCCCGTTCGCCCTCGAGGACCACGACGTACTCGCGGCCGTCGCGGGTGAAGCCGCCCAGACCGTTGGCGAGACGCAGCGGCGGCGGCTCGGGTGGCGCCTCCGGCCGCCCCGCGTCGCCCGCTCTGTCCGTCTCCGAGACCTCGTCGCGCGGCGCGTCGCCCAGCGGCAGCGGAGGCTCCGGCTCCGGGTGGTCGAGCTGCTGCTTGAGCGTGCCGCGGTCGGCGGAGAGAACCGCCTGGGCGACCACGCTCAGGAGGATCCTGTCGGCCTCCGGCAAGGAATCGGCCTGGATCGGGAACACGCCTCCGCGCTTCGCTTTCCAGGCGCCCCACGGGCCGCCGTCGATGAGCTGCTCGAGTTGCTGGTTCATCTCGTCGCGGTAGCTCGCCGAGTGCTCGCTCAAGATCACGGCGTCCGCCGTCAGCCCCTTCAGCCGCCAGTGCTCGTGGGCGATCAGGACCTGCCGCACCAGCTCCAGGTCCTCCGGTTCCTTGACGCGCACGAGGACGATCGGGAGATCGCCCGAGATGCCGAACTTCCAGAGGCCCTCCTGCCCGAGCGTGTTGCTTG
>CAVUBL010000010.1:0-514457 GCA_963739795.1 uncultured Acidobacteriota bacterium
GGTTCGAACCACAGACGGGCCGCTACACCCGCCGTGATCCTGGGATCGAAGGAGCCGGCCCAATCAACACCCCAAATTTCTATCCGCTCCGTGGGTTCGAATACCCCTACGCTGCGGACCAGCCACTCCGCTGGGTGGACCCGCTGGGCCTGACTTTGAATGACGCTCTCTGCTCTCTGAAGTGGGCCTTAGTCGGCGGAGCAGGCGGCGCGATCGGAGGTTGTCTTGCTGGCGCGGCGGCCTTGACACTAGTGGAGCCGGGTGGCGGAACGCTGGTCGGGTGTGGCCTCGGTTCGATTGCGGCAGGTGCCAGCAGCGGTGCTCTGGGAGGTGCGATCCTCAGCACGATCCACTGCCGGTGCGAACCACCGGAGCGCCAAAAAAGGCGTGATCGATGGACCTGCGAGGCGAAATGCCACGTGAACAACTTCAGTGGCGTGCCCAATGCTCCTCCGTTCGTCTCATCGACAGGGTCAGGTCCCTCGGAGACCGTCGCCTGCCAGGCAGCGATCAGCGCTGCACAGCAACTAGCTCCGCGAGGGACCTATACCCGGCACTGCCGGTGCACCCGCTGCTGGAAGAGGTGAGCTGTGGAGACTACGCTCCATGGACGACTTCGCTTGGCAGTCGCCAAGCTGCCTGAGGAACTCAGGGGACCCGCGCTCAACGACCTGGCAGAGCTCGAACACCACGGGGTGGTCGATAGGGAAGCACTGGCTCGCTTGGTTGTGGGCTCCTCAGAACCTGCCCATCTCCGAGCCATTGGCGCGTGGGCCATGGGGCTTCTTCAGGAGCCAGCCTCGTCGCCTCATCTCGAAGACGTCATCCAGCGCCAGGACACCTCCGAGGCTCTGCTGTGGGAGGCCACGAAGGCCCTCAGCAAGCTCGGTCGAGGTGCGGCGCTGTTTCGTCGCTTGCTACTCGACGGCCAGGCTGTCCAGGTGCGGAAGGCCGCTGCCTACGCTCTCGGCTGTCTCCAAGATCAACAAGCGACCGCTGATCTCTGCCGCGTACTCAACTCGGCTTCGGAAGAGCCAGCCGTTCGCGGTCAGGCGGCGGAGGCGCTGGGCTATCTCAGGGACCGCTCGGCCTTCACCTCTTTGATCGAGGCTGCATCCGATCCGTCGCCGGAGGTCCGATACTGGGTGGCGTTCGCCCTGGGCCAGCTCGGCGATCGCCGGGCTGAGCCTGTTCTCGATCAGCTGAGTCAAGGGGATTCGGCCCAGGTTGAGGGCTGGGGCACGGTTGCCGAGGAAGCGGGCAGGGCCTTGGAAGAACTGCGCGGGCCAGGTTGAGGGGCAGGCTCTCGGGAGGCGCCCCTACGATTCCTGCTTCCCGGCCGAGCCAGTCGGCGAGTCCACGGCTCGGCTCTCGAAGGGGATGAGTCGCCCCGTCCGGGGATTCTCCTCGCCCCCGCCAAAGCTCGGAACATGCCGCCAGGCCTGCTCGGCGCGCCAGTGGTCGGCGAGATGGGCGTAGTGGCGGATTGTCATGCGGGTGTCGGCGTGGCCGAGCTGCTGGGCGAGGTCGGCGAGGTCGCCGCCGTTCATGAGGTAGTGCGAAGCGTAGGTGTGGCGCAGGTCGTGAAAGCTCGCCGGCGGATCGATCCCGGCTGCCTCGCACGCCTCGGCCATCCTCCGCGTCTGGTGGGAGCGTCCCCACGGCTCGCCGTCCTCCCGGACGAGGATCGGCTCACGCATCCTGCCGCCCGGCGGCCAGCTCGCCGAAGAAGGCGGCGCCCTCCTCGTTCAGGAAGACGTGCCGGCTCTTGCCGCTCTTCGTCTCGCCGAGCTGGATGAGCGGCGCCGGCGTCGCCTTGAAGTCGCCGACCCGGAGGCGGCAGAGCTCGCCGTAGCGGCAGCCGGTGAGGAGCGCCGCCCGGACCAGGCGCCGGAAGTCGGGATCACAGGAGTTGAGGAGCCGCACGGCCTCGTCGGCCTCGAGGTAGCGCATCTTCGGCCGGTCGACCCCCTTGAACGGCTTGACCCGCCGCCAGGCGTCGTCCGAGGCCACCTTCCCGTCTCGGTAGGCCATGTTGAGGGCCGCCTTCAAGACGGCGAGGGCGCGGTTCGCTGTGCTCTGGCGCTTCCGCCGATCCTCGGGCGTCTCCAGCGTGCCGACGTTCCGCGCTTCGCCCTTGGCGGTCCGGCGCAGTGGGGGAGAGCTGGCGATCTTGGCGTGCCACTTCCGAAGTCGAACCGGGCCGAGGTTCGCGATCTCGATCTCTCCGAGGCTCGGGCGGATGTGAACGCCGTTCACCTGCTCGACCTGGTGGGGGGCCTTCCGGTGCGCCCGGCTCCAGTCCAGGTAGTCCTCCATCGCGCGACTGACGGTGTAGGGGTCGCGCTCCACGGGCTCTTGCCCGTTGGCCGCCCGCTCCTGGTCCTCGCACCACTCCATCGCCGCCTTCTGCGCTTGCTGGAAGGAGAAGACGGTCACCCCATCGGCCGACCGGCTCTCGTCGTCGGCGGTGCCGAGGGTCTTCATCCGGTAGGTCGTCGTCCCGGGCACCTGGAAGCGGGCTGCCCAGGAGCCGCCACTTTTGCCCGGGCGATAGCCCAGGGCCTTGCCTCGGGCGAGGAATCTCCAGTGCGGCTGCCTGCCCGGACGCTCGGGCAGACGGCTCCGGCTGTGGGCGGTGGCAAGGTCGGCGAGTCTTCCCATGGGGGCTCCTCTGCGATCGAGCTGCGATAAAGCTGCGATAAAGTTATGCCCTGGGACAAGGATTGTCAAGCGCGGACTGAAGTAGACGAAGTGACTGCAAACAAGCGGCTTGCGTGAACTCGCCCGGACAGGCAAAGACAGTGTAGCCACAATTTCAAGCTGGCAACACGGGTTCAAATCCCGTTGGGGACACTATTTTTTTCAATGACTTACGGCGAATCCGCGACCGTAAAACTTCCCTGCGAGACACCGGCGAGACACCGACATTCGGGAGATGGTGTCCACCACTATTTCGCAGACCCTCGCAGGGGAGGAACGGGCGAAGCGAGGGGTGGGGTAGGGGTCCGGTTGAGCCGAAGGCGAAACCGCCCAGGATGTTCGAGAGCGGCCGCCAGGCCGCGTAGAACATCCTCCTGCCTGCTAACTGCAAAGCGACCCTATCTGCAGAAGGCGTGCGCGGCGGTCTCGGGGGGCGAGTCGAGCGCTCTGCGTCGGGCTTCTCATCAACCACAGCTCCGTCGAGCGGCGGGGGACAGCACGGGGTCTACCTGTCGGGCGTCCCCTTCCCGTGTTCCGCTGGCAGCCCTGGCACCGCCGTGCTAGCTTGTACGCATGTCCGAGCCCGCCAAGCGCACCCTCTCCCGGGACACGACCCCGGAGGCGGAGGCCGTCCAAGTCGAGATCTTCCGGCGGATGCCGGGCCGGAAGAAGCTCGAGCTCGTGGAGGAGGCGAACCGGAGCGCGCGGGAGCTGGCTCTCGCCGGTCTTCGCCAGCGCTATCCAGAAGCCGGGCCCGACGAGCTCTTCCGTCGCTTGATGGACCTGACCCTGGGCGAGGATCTCGCCGAGCGGGTCTATGGTCCGCTGTCCACGAGCCTGGGGCGGTGAGCCCCGGCTCTTCCGACTCGGGCTCGGCACTGGCCGAAGTCCTCGGTGCCCTCGAAGCGCTCGGAATCCGGTACCACGTGGGTGGCTCGTTCGCCAGCTCCCTCCACGGCGTACCGCGACAGACGCTCGACGCGGACCTCGTCGTCGATCTTCCCAGGGCGGCGGTCCTCCCGTTCGCCGACCGACTCCGCGACCGCTTCTACCTCGATGAGGAGCGGATGCTCCACGCCGTCGAGCGGAAGACGAGCTGCAACATCATCCATCTGTCCACCGGGTTCAAGATCGACCTCTTCGTTAAGGGGATGGGCGAGTTTGATGAGGCCGAGCTACGCCGAAGCGTGGAGGCCGAGCTGCCCCAAGTGGGGGACCGGAAGGTGCCAGTCAAGAGCGCGGAGGACACCCTGCTCAGGAAGCTCCAGTGGTTCCGGGAGGGCGGCCAGGGCTCGGATCGTCAGTGGACCGACGTTCTCGGCATCTTGAAGGTGCAGGGCGATCGCCTGGACCGGCCCTACCTCGAAGAGTGGGCCGAGCGGCTGGGAGTCGACGAGCTGCTCGAAAAGGCGCATGCCGAAGCGGGTTGAGCAGCTCCTGCCCTCCGTGCCGGCATCGGCAGAGTCTCACCCCACTCAGTCGTGCCGCTCCAGGTACTCCCGGATCGCGTCGCGGATCAGGTCGGACTCAGTCGATGCGGTGGCTGGGACCTACGGATCTCGTTTCGTTGACCCGGATCCTGCGAGCTAAGCCGCTTGGAATCAATGGGTTGTGGAAAGTGGTGGTGGCCTAATGGCGTGTTGGCGCCATAGACGCCTTTTGGGAGTGCTGACCGGCTTTGTGGTGGCCGCCGCCTACGGCATCGGCATCAATCTGCTGGGTTTCGAGCCCGCCGCCCACGCCGGGAAGCCCTGGTCTTCGTGCTCTCCACCCTCGGAGCGCTGTTCGGGATCCCGAAGGGGCCGTCGGCCAGGTCGTAGCCTGCCCCGGCGGCGGCCTCCGGGCGCGCGTGGACGGTCTCCGGCCTTCGCCCCGTTACCGTTTCCGGACGAGCTCCGTTCCCCGGGAGCGGACCAGCGACGTCAGGTGCGCGTCGAGCCTTTCGGTCAGGGCGTTCTCCGCCGCGCTGGCGGCCTCCGGGTCCCGTCGCTCGAGGGCGGCGGCCAGGTCCTTTAGCGCGTCCTGGATGGTGAAGGGGTCGCGTTCCCGCGAGGCCCGCAGGTGTTTCGCGACGAGGAGGGCGATGGCGCGCCGGTGCCTGCCGAGGAAGGCCAGGTAGGCTTTGACCGAGATGTGACCTGCCTTGCCGGCCTCGATCGCCGCCTGGGCCTCCCGTCGTGCTCCGGGGCTCTCCTCGAGGGCCGCGAGGCGCAGTAGCACGTCCCCCAGGGCGCGGGTGTTGCGCGCCGCCACCAGTTCCACCGGAGCCTTGGAGAGCTGAACCGAGAAACCGTTCTCGGGGGCGTTTCCGACGAGGGCGGTGTCGAAGAAGTCGACGGTGACCGGCCGATCCTCCTCGGGCAGAACGCGGAGGCGCAGCCAGCGAACCTCGCCCGGGCGAAGGACGCCGAGAGAGAGCCGGGGCTCGCGGTCCCGCGCCAGCTCCGCGCTTTTGCCGCCGAGGATCGAGACCTGGCCCCGAACGCGAGAGTCTCGCGGCAGGCGGACTCCGATCTCCATGGGCCGGGCTTCCCTGGCGGCGTTGCGCAGGATGGCCCAGATCTCGACGAACCCGGCGCTGCCGCCGGCGCCGACCGTCTCCGCGAGGTTGCGCTGGGCCTTGTTGTTGTCCAGGAGGATCAGGGGGTCCGCCGGTCCGGGCGCCGTGGTGACCAGAGACGGGAGATCGAACGGGTCGTCGGGAGCCGTGATTTGGGCCGCGATGCACAAGTGCGCAGAAGCGGTGGGGGAGACCGGCCAGGAGTGGCCCGGGGTCACCTGCGTCAGGTCGCTGGCGCCGAAGGTGACGTTTTCGGTGCCGGCCGACGTGAACATGGAGCCGAGGCCGAAGTCGGCGGTGAGGAACTCCACCGTGACCATGGTCGGCGGCGCGGTGGCGGCGGCCGGGGCGCGCCGGGAGACGCGCGCGAAGGCGAAGTTCGAGCCGGAGCGCGACGGGGGATCTCCGGGGATCCAGTCGCTCGCCGGGAAGGGCGCGGCGGTGCTGGTGCTCTGGTTCCACACGTCGCTCGTCGCCCAGAACGCCGGGTTGGTCGAGGGCTGCTGGCCGCCGTCGTGGGTCGTGGCGTTGGTGGTCCAGTCGCGCACGAAGAAGTCCGAGGGCACCAGGTCGGTGGAGGTGTAGACGCGGATCCCCGCCGGCGGGCTGCCGGCGCCCACTGGAGCGGTCGCGGACGCCCAGGCCGAGTAGTGGCGTCCGGCGCGCGCGGCGTTGCCGTTGTAGTCACCGAACTTCGGGCAGCCGCGCCCGATGTTGCAGGTCTCGCCGACCGAACATGTCGGGGTGGAAAAGTCGCAGGGCGTGCCCGACACGGAGCAGCGCCCGGCGAGCTGCGGCTGGACGGAGCAACTTTCGGAATCGGTCGTCGCGTTGGTGGCGCATGGCCAGAGCATGCACTCCGGGTCGTCGTTGCCCGAAAGGTCCACCTCGGTGCCGGCCACCAGGCTCCCGCCCTTGACCGCCGCGCTGCCGATGAAGAAGCGCGTGAAGTCGTTGTTGCCCGCCGTGGCGTTTCGGCGGTCGTACCAAGAGACCGCGGCCACGCCGCCGTAGGTGGAGATCCAGGGCATGAAGCGCCGGCCGGTCACGGCTCCGTTGACCCTCACCGATCGGGGGAAGGTCAAGCCGCCGTTGGTCGAGTCCAGGACCATGACGTCCTCGTTGCCCGCTCCCGTCGAGGTGGCGAAGACGTAGTAGACGTGGGAGGGGTCGAGGTCGTCCACGGCGACCACCGGGCTCGAGAGGATGTTGCGTCCGTTGCACCGGTCGAGCCCCGGCACGGCACAGACGACGTTGGTGAACGAGCTGACCACGACGGGGAAGCCGGGTTGCGGCACCAAGCCCGCGTCGCAGTCGCTGAACTTGTTCAGCATCATGTTCCCGCCCGAGGCCCACGAGGCGTAGACGAAGCCGTCGCCGCCGACCCGGACGCGCGGGAAGTCGCCGCTTCCGATCGTGGCCTGGGCTCCCCAGGTCGAGCCGCCGTCCTGGGAGCAGACGATGCGAATCGAGAAGGCCCCGGCGACGGGGAAGTTCCGCCACACGTTGTAGACGCGGTCGCCCGAGGCCCCGGCGTTGTCGCGGTCCGCGGCGATGTGCTCCTGGTCGGCGACCCGGCAGTTCGAGGCGCCGGGGCAGGTGACGGCGATCCCTCGGAACGGGAACGTGTGGCCGTTGTCCGTGGAGCGAGAGATGCCGTCCCCGAGCTGCGTGAGACTCGGACCTCCGATCCAGGAGTAGTAGATCGCTCCGCTCTGGCCGACGGCGAGGGAGGGATCACCGTCGCACAGGGCCTGGTTGCACGGCGTGGCGCCGCCGAAGGTCCAGGCGCCCCCGAAATTGTCGGAGAAGGAGAAGCCGCTGTTCGCGGCGACCACGACGTGGGATCCGTCGTCCGAGGTCGCGACCTCGAGCTCGCCGACGCCGGCCTGCACCTGGACGGCTGTCCCGGCCTTCCGCCTCTCCGGCTCCAGCGTGGCCGTTTCGGCGGCCGGCGCTTCGCGAAGACCCGCGGCGGCCATCGGCGGTCGCGGCGCGCTCCGAATCTTCTCCAGCTCGCGGCCCGCCAAGTCGGAATCGCCGCCCGTCGCCCGCAGGGACCGGCCGATCTCCAGGGCCTGGTCGAGGAGCTCCTGGGAGGCCCGGGGAGCCAACGTGGTGTCGAACCGGAGCAAGTCCTTCCCGAGCACCACGGCGGTCGTGGAGAACCATGTGACGAGGGTGCCGGAGTCCTGATCGGACTCGCCTGGCTGCGGCATGACCGCGCGATACCGGCGCTCGATCGCCGGCCAGCCGTCGATCACCAGGGTCTCGACCTTCTCCGGGCGCTCGGCGGCGACCTCGGAGAGGCGGCGGAGGGCCTCGGCGTGATTCCGACGCCTCTCGACGGTGATCAGAGTTCCGGCTTCGGCGGAGATCACCTCTTCCGGCTTGGGATTCGGCCGCACGCCGCCTTCGTCCGAGGGCTTTGGGACCTCTCCGGTAGGAGCTGTCGTCGACTCTTGCATCGACAGGGGGATGAAGATCTCGACCGATGTCGTTGTGCGGTTCCCCGCTTTCCAGCCCGGGGGCAGCGTGATCTCGGCGCGGTCGAAGAGCGGGAGGGTCGTTCCCTTCGTCTGGGCGTGGGCACCGGACGCCAGGAGACCGAGGGTGAGGGTGATCCGGACGATGGTAGGGGCTCGCATAGCTGGACCTCCTTGTCGAACCGCTTTACCTGAGAAGACGTCGAAGGGCTTCGAGATCCCTCATCCTCCGGGGCATTTTCTTCCTGGAAGCGACGGGGGACACGCGGCCGTGCGCGGGCCGGCGAAGGGCGGGCGGCCACCGAAACCGACTTCGGGCAGGGCAGAGGCGCCGGCCCCTGGCGCCCGAGACGCGACCACCAGGCTCTTCGGCCTCGCCCCAGGCTTCGGTGGGTGCCCTTGGCGTTCTCGGTGCTTTGCACCCTCGCCAGCGCGACCGGTGCGGCCGGCGTTTGCTCTTTCTCGCCGACAGCTCCATGTTCCACCCCAGCGACCCGCGGGATGCGCGTCCCCTCGCGGTGCTGGAGCTGACCTGGGACGGAGGGCCGGAGCCCGATGCCGGCCTCGGGCCCTCGCTCGCGCCGGCCGAGTTCTCTGACCTGACGGCCGATGCCGCCGACCCGGCCGAACCGCCACTCTCCGGGCGGTGGTATTAATCAACGGAGTCCAGGTGTACTCCGGTACACTCGCCTCGCCGCTTGACATTTCCTACGCGGGCTTCGACATGCGCGGCGCCGCGGAGACTGTCGGAAAGGTCGACAACTTCAAGGTCGACTCCACGTTGAGCCCGTAGTGACGGCCGGCAACCGAGCCTCACCTCTCCCGCAGCAGAGACGACGTCGCCGGCTCCGCGCAACTGAAGACCAGGCTGAGCTTGTAGGCCCTCCGGATCCTCCGGGCGACGAGTGGCGCGGACCGTCACTCCGCTTCGAGCTGCTTGCGAAGCTCCAGCATCCGAGCGCGCTCTTCCTCGTCGACCTCAGGGTAGGCGATGGGGAGGCGCTTCATCGTTTCCACCAGGATCTCTCCGACCTGGAGGCGCATGTACGGCTTGTGGTCGGCGGGGATGGCGTACCAGGGCGCCCAGGGACGGGAGGTCTCGCGGAGCGCGACCTCGTAGGCCTCCATGTAGTCGTCCCACCTCTCTCGCTCGAGGACGTCCTTCGGGGAGAACTTCCAGTTTGAGTCCGGCTCGTCGATGCGGTCGAGAAACCGGCGCCTCTGCTCGTCCCGGGAGACGTTGAGCCAAAACTTGACGATCGCGGTGCCGTTTCGGGCCAAGTGCTTCTCGAACTCGCGGATGGACTCGTAGCGCTCGGCGAACAGCTCGTCCGAAGACTCCTTCTCCGGGAGCCGCTGGCCGGCCAGGAGCTCCGGGTGCACCCGGACCACGAGGACCTCCTCGTAGTGGCTGCGGTTGAAGATGCCGATCCGGCCGCGCTCGGGCAGAGCGCGGTAGATGCGCCAGAGGAAGTCGTGCTCCAGCTCTTCGCTCGAGGGTGCCTTGAAGGAGAAGACCTGGCATCCGGCCGGGTTGACGCCGGTCATGACGGCGCGGATCGTGCCGTCCTTGCCCGCGGCGTCCATGGCCTGGAACACGACGAGGAGGGAGCAGCGGTCGTCGGCATACAGCTTGCGCTGGAGCTTGCGCATCGTCTCCTGGATCTCCTCCAGGAGCTTCTCCGCCTTCTTCGACCGCGGCGCGTGCTTCGGCGGCTCGGTGGGCGCCTTGCTGACTCGGAAGTCCCCGTCGAAGGGGACGAGGAAGGGGCTCGCGACGGGCTCGAAGAGCGGTTTCATGGTGGGGGAAGCCTAGCAGTCCGAGGTCGGGGAGGGAGGGGTGCCGGGAGCGCCAGAGGAGCTCCGCGTCTGGCCCGGATACAGAAAGGGGGAGGCCGGAGCCTCCCCCTTTGCGGTTGCGGAGGAGGGTGGGCTCGGCTTGCTGCTGGCCACCGCGAAGCAGTTCGAGCAGACCAGAGGCTTGAGAGGTCTCTCCTCAGAGTCGCCCAGTCAATGAAGTAGGAGCAATTTATGGGCGCTTGACATGGGAACGGAAACAACGTACCGTCCATCGCAAAGTTGCTTCGCAAGTTCGGGATCGTGAATTCGAGCGCGGAGGTTGCCTGCGTGAAAGATGTCGCAAGCTGGCACAGCCGTTCGAGTCGCCCGCGGTCGTGCGAGCCCGGCGGGCGCGATCGAAGGTCTGGTCTCAGGGTCGGCCAGGCGATGCTCGTGGCCAATCTCCTGGTTGGAGCCCTCCTGGCAATGGGAGGGCAAGCGAGCGCCGAAGGGCGAGAGCCGCTGGCCTCGGCCGCCACCACGGGTGTTGCAGCCTTTGCCGGAGTCAGGGTCTCCGTCGACCAGGCCTCGATTGCAGGCGATGTCCATTCGAACGGGGATGTCAGCCTCACCCGGGCCAGCGTGATCGACGGAAACGTGACCCTCGTCGGCACGTTGACCAACCACAACAGCACCATCACCGGCTCGACCACCGTGGTCGCGCCCGAGCCCTTGCCTCCCATCCCCACGGAGGAGGAGGCGCGGGCGTCGGCGGACCGCATCTTCGAGGGAGATACGGTGTTCGACGGTGACGTCATCGATGACGTCGTCTTCGTCGCGGGCAATGCCCAGATCATGAACACGGTGTCGGGAACGGGCATGGTCATCGCCAGCGGAGACATCGACGCCGAGCCGCTCGACGTGTATCCGCCGGTGCCCGGCCAGCCGCAGAGCCTTCTCACCTTGGTCGCGTTCAACACCGTGACGATCGCGCGGGACCTCCAGGTCATCACGGACAAGCTTCTCTTCCGCGGACAGGCCCTGGCGGGGACCGATGTCATCCTCGAAGGAGCTAGCCTATCGGTCCACGGCTCGGTCGTGGCGTACGGAAACGTCATCGTACAAGCGGGCGGCTCCCTGACTTTCGAGACCTTCGACGGGACCCCGCCCGCGATCACGAACCTGATGCCGGCCGACGGTGCCTTCAGCTCGTCCGCCCAGCCACAGATCTCGGCCGATCTCGCGGACGACGAGTCGGGGGTCGATCCCGCGAGCGCCGTCCTCAGCGTGGACGGCGTCGACGAGACCGCGATGGCCACCGTGTCCGCGAGCCAGATCGTGCTCTCCCCAGGGGATACCCTCGCCGAGGGGGCGCACTCGGTGAGCCTCTCGGTCTCCGACTTCGCCGGGAACCAGGCCTCCGCGTCATGGGCCTTCGTCGTCGATACGGTGCCGCCCGCAGTCGCCGTGACCTCCCCTTCGGACTCGGTGGTCTACAACTCTGTGCCGCCCGTCACCGTCGAGTTCTCCGACGACACCTCAGGTGTCCAACCCGGAGCGCTCATGCTCTCGGTGGATGGCACCGAGCTCTCCGAGTCCTGCCTTCTCGGAGACACGTCGGCGATCTGCCCGGCTCCAACCGGGCTCGCAGCGGGGCAACATACGATCGAGGCTCAAATAGGAGACAGCGCCGGGAACCAGTCTTCGGCTAGCCTGAGCTTCGAGCTCGTCATCGACCTTCAATCGCCGACAGTCGCCCTGGTAGCTCCCGCCGAGCCCCGGATCGTCAACCAGGTGCGGCCTGACATCCAAGCTACCTTCCTGGACGACGGCTCCGGTATCGAGCCGACGAGCATCCACTTCCTCCTCGACGGCCTCGATCGCACAAGCGAAGCGACGATCACGTCGGGCGACCTCGAGTTCACTCCCACCGTCGACCTCGGTCCGGGCACCCATTTGGTGGAGCTCTCGCTTCTTGACCTCGCCGGAAACTCGGCCGCGGAAAGCTGGCCGTTCACCCTTGACGCCGAGCCGCCAACGGTGGCGATCGAGGACCCTACCGAGGGCCAGATCTTCAACGGCGACACAGTGGACGTTACAGGGACGGCGCGCGACGGCAACGGCGTCGCCGCGCTCGAGGTCAACGGAACGGCGGCAGCCCTCGCTGGCGATCGCTTCGCGGCCAGCGTGCAGCTCTCCGACGGCGAGAACCCGATCGTCGCCCGGGCGACCGACGTTGCCGGCAACGTCGCCGAGGCCACCGTGACCGTCGTCCGCTTCAGCCTGCCGGAGGTGGCGATCACGACGCCCCCGACCCTCGCCTATCTGGCGACGACGGCGGTGGACGTGACCGGCACCGTCTCGCCCGCTGACGCGGCCGTCTCGATCAATGGGGTTTCCGCTGAGGTTGCGGACGGTACGTTCACGGCCCACGATGTGCCCCTGGTCGAGGGCGGGAACGTCCTCACGGCCACAGCGACCGACTCGCAGGGGCACGAGAGCACCGACAGCGTGAGCGTTGTGCGCGACCTGACGCCGCCCCACGTCCAGGCGTACGTTCCGGCGGATGGCGCCACGATCTTCGAGGACCACGTGGCCGTCTCCGGGCTGGTCAACGACATCGTCCCCGGCACAGTCAACGCCGGGCAGGTCACCGTGACCGTCAACGGTCTCCCGGCGGAGGTCTCGAACCGCTCCTTCCTCGCTACCGGGGTGCCCCTGGTCGCGGGCGACAACCAGATCCTCGTGAGGGCGACGGACGTGGGCGGCAACGTGGGCGAAACCCAGGTCACCGTCCACCGGTCTCCTGCCAACGTTCCACGGATCGCCATCGTCTCCGGGGACCGGCAGACCGCGACCATCGGAACGCTCCTGCCCGAGGCGCTGACCATCGAGGTTCTCGACGCGAGCGGCGCCCCGATTGCCGGCCAGCCGGTCCGCTTCCGCCTGGAGAGGAGCAGCGGCAGCCTCGACGGCGACCGGCGCCAGGTGGCGGTGGTCACCGGAACCGACGGCCAAGCCTCGGCCCACTGGACGCTGGGGACGCGGGCGGGCGTGGGAGCCCAGACGGTCGCGGTCGAGGCTGCGGGCTTCGCCGGCCCCGCGCTGTTCACCGCCACCGCTCTTCCGAGCGCCCCGGCCATGATCGTCGTCGACTCGGGGGGCGGGCAGATCGGACTCGCGGGGAGGACCTTGCCCCGACCGTTCATCGCTGCCGTGACCGACGCCGGCTTCAACCGTCTCCCGGGCGTCCCGGTGCGCTTTTCGGTCGTCAAGGGTGCGGGTCTCCTCGACGGCGGCCAGAGCGAAGAAGTGGTCACCACCGACAGCGATGGGCGGGCGATCGTCCGGCTGACCCTGGGGCCGGACGAAGGGGTGTCGAACAACGTGGTCGAGGCCCGGATCGACGGTCTCCTGGGGAGCCCCCTCGCGAGTTGGACGGCCTCGGGCCTGACGGCGGGCGACCCGGCCCAGACCGCGATCCGCGGGGTGGTTCTGGACAACACCAACCTCCCTGTGCCCGGGGCGACGGTCCGGATCCGCGACACCTCGATCCTCACCCAGACCGACGAGCACGGCTACTTCCGCATCCAGCCGGCGCCCGTCGGCACGCTCTACCTGATCGTGGACGGCAGCACCGTGACCCGGTCCGGCTCCTGGCCCGACCTGGAGTCCGTGGTCACGACGATCCCGGGCCGGGAGAAGACCCTTCCCATGCCGATCTACCTGCTCCCCATCGACCTGCCGCACGGCATCTTCGTATCGGAGACCCAAGGGGGCACGGTCACCCTTCCGGGCATCCCCGGCTTCGCCCTCGACATTCAACCCGGATCGGTGACGTTTCCCAACGGGTCGCGGAGCGGGGTGGTGAGTGCGACCATGGTCCACAGCGACCGAGTGCCCATGACCCCCAACTTCGGCCAGCAACCGCGGCTGATCGTGACCATCCAGCCGGCCGGGGCTCGCTTCGATCCGCCGGCGCGGCTCACCCTGCCGAACGTCGAGGGCCTCGCCCCGGGCGAGGTGACCGACCTCTACTCCTTCGACCACGACCTCGGCCACTTCGTCAGCATCGGCCCGGGAACGGTGAGCGAGGACGGATCGCTCCTCGTTTCGAATCCCGGTGTGGGCATCGTCAAGGCCGGCTGGCATTGCGGTGGCAACCCCACCGGAACGGGCACGGCACACGACTGTCCGAAGTGCAAGAAGTGCAATGGCTCCGACTGCCCCGACGACCCGGACCAGAACGGTGACTCATGTGGAGAGATTCCTGGAGAGGTGTGCCACGACGGAGACTGCCTCTGCGCCGTGCCCATCAACTTCCATCAGACCGATGTCGTCGAAGTGAGCCCTGGGCATCTCAAGTTCACCTATTCGTGGGGCTCGAATACCGGAGACGTCGAGGACCTCGACCACTGCATGATCTGCGAGAAAGTTACCTTCCAGGCAGATACCTATCCTCCGCCATTCCCGCCAGTCACAGTGGAAAATCCGACCCTCAAGTGCGTCCCCGGGACCGCAAACGTCTCGAGCGACGGTAGTAGCGGAACGGCCTTCGACAGCAACCCCGAGACCGACGTTCTCAAACCGGGCGACTTCCTAAAGCCGTACTTTGAAAAGCACTTCCCGGCAACCCAGAAGTTCTTCTACACCTGTCCGTGCAAGACGCGCTCCGACGTCGGGATCGCGATTCCGGTCACGGTACTCGGGCCCCTCACGATCGACCAGGACATCACCCAGAGGCCCGACGGCAAGTTCAAGTTCACCGTCACCAAGTCGGGAACTTCGTCCTCCATCGACCCCCTTCCCTGACTTTCTACTATTCTTAGCACTATCGCGATGTCAAAACGACGAACAGGAAGAAACCTCCTCCTCATTGTTGCGGCGGCTGCCTCCTTCTTCGCCTGCCAGACCTCCTATGCCGATCGGGAGATCCTCAGTGTAGGCCTGGTGCGCACAACGGTGACACTGCACGAGCCGATCCGCCTGCAGATCATCGCGTCGAACTCGACCGACTTTCCAATTTCCCTGGACTTCGGGGAGGCGAATCTGGCCAACTTCACTTTCGAAGCCATCCCTGCCGGAGGTGGCGTCGTCGAGAAGTTGCCCTCGCCTCTGGGGGCTATTGGCTTCAGCGCTGGCAGTCGGGTCAACTTAGCGAAGGGCGAGTCTTACCGGGGCAAGATACTGCTCAATGAGTGGTTCTTCTTTGCCTCGCCAGGAGACTACAACGTCGTCGTTCATTTTTCTGGCTCTGCGAAGAGCCGCGGCGCCGACCTCCCGATACAGAGGATGTTCGCTCTTTCTCTACACATTGAACCTCGAGACCCGGACCTTCTGGCCTCCGTGGCACGAAAGCTCGAACGAGTTGCCTGCCAATCTCGGGACTTGGCAGGAGGCTATGAGGCAGCACGAACCCTGGCGTACCTCCGCGATCCGGCGGTTGTTCCGAGCCTCGCAGGAATGCTCAGGTGTGGCCTGGTTCCCGGAGTAGCCGCCGTTCGGGGCCTGAAGGGCATCGGTACGCGGGAAGCAATCCTCCAGCTCATCGGGGCGGCGAAGGGCAAGGATAAGGAACTCGCCGACTCGGCCCGGCGGGCCCTGCGGGACCTCATCGCAAGACGCGGCTCGGATCTCGATCGGGGCCTAGTGACCGAGATCAAGGGGGTATTGGTCGAGTCTTCAGGCCCAGATGGAGCGCGGAGGTAGCCTTGGACGAAGAGCGTAGTACGCTGAGACTTCAATCCGATCGCCGTCAGCTCCAATGAAACTGGATTCGAGTGGCAAGGTGACGAAGACCGTCGAGCGCGTGGGAAGATCCGGCGACTTGTGCCTTCTCGAGACGGGCGAGATCGCCGTGGTTTACGACCGGAGCCTGGCGGCGAAGGTTCAGCAGGTCTCGCTGGCCGGCTTCGATGCCGAGCTGTCAGAACGGTGGCAACGAGACCTAGACCCGATCGATGTCGGACTCGGCGGTGGAAGGTTCCAAGTGAAGAGTCTGACCGGTGGGATGATCGTGGCCGGCCCGCGTAGGAACCGCCCTTGGCTCAGCTTCCGCGGGCTTGACGGAAGTGAGCGGGCGAGCTACGAACTTGGAGGATTCAGCCTCGTACGAGAGTTTCCGGTTGCCACGAACGGAAGTACAGTTATCGTCGCCGGTCCCACGATCGACCGAACTCGGACCGCGAGCGGAAAATGGAGAAACCTGAGGAAAGTTCGCCTCGTAGCGGAACAGGCTCCCAAGTGAGCAACGGGTCCTTGAGATGATCCCGTTCGTGATCGGTCGACCGGATGTCGCTTGGTGGATTGCGGGCTTCTTGTTGGCGTGCTTTTGTTTCAGTCGCTTCCTGCGATTCCGGCCCAATGGGAGGAGGTTCCAGTGGCCGATCGTGGGACCTTTGGCGTGCCGAACTACGTCAGCGAGGTATTGAGCAAGTCACCCACCTGCCAGTGAGATCTCTGGAATGCGACGAGCCGCCTGCTTTCTGTACTCGATCCTCTGCACGCTGACTCTGGGACTCGGCCTAGCGCCCGCTGCACCTGCTGCGGCCGCTCATCGGGCCTACTTCGTGAGCACGGCGGGCCGGTTGCTCGAGCTGAGACTCGACGGCCTGGAGGTCGCGGCGCTCTGGGATCTCGACCGTGTCAAGAACCTGGGCGAGCGATTTCCGGCCCGGAGCGTCGAAGGCACCTACCTCGCCAATCTGGCCTTCGCGAGCGACTCGGGCGACGTCTATCTGGCGGTCCCCGCAGATCGCCCCGAGAAGCCGGGACAGCTCACCACCTTTCGAATTCTCCGCGTCAAGCTGCCCCGCTGGGACATCATCCAGGCCGAGTACCGGTTGCCCATCCCACTCGAACAGCCACCGGAAATGGCCCTGCGCCCAGACTCCGGCGAGCTCTACATCGAATACCAGCTTCCCGGCCCGACGGCCGCAGCTGGAGATCGCTTCGTCCGGGAGATCCGCGTGCTGGACCGGCTGGGGCTGCGCGAGATCCGAACCTTGCATTCGGAAACTCCAGCCAACTCGCTCCAGCTCCCGCCTGGCCAGAGCTACCCATTCTTCAGCCCGGCGACCCACTTCGTTCCCGGCCTGGGCATCGCATACAACCGGGGGACGCTAATCCACTTCGGGCAAGGACGTTACGTCGGGGAGCCCTTCGACTTTCGAGCTGCCCTGAGCCCAGAGCAGGCCAAGCGGCTGGCGTCTCGCTTCGGCACTGATCCGCGGAAGGGTGGGCCGCGCGTCGCGTTCACCCCGCTCGATGCCATCGGCAGATGGGCGCTGGCACGGGCGTTCGGAGTTCAGCCAGACCGGGGAGACGGGGTCTTGGTGGTCGCTGATCTCGTGAGCGACAAAGTCATCGGCGTCCTCGACGTGCCGCCCTCGGCCGCCAGCCTGCTGCCTGACGGACGTGTGCTCATTCGAGAGCTGGCCTCGCCACCTAGGGGGGGGCAGGTTTCGCGCAGCCAGCTCAAGACCTCGGGCAAGGTGGAGATCTTCGATCCTCGGACGGGTCGCCAAGTTGCCGGCTTTACCGACGACCTGCTTGCCGGAAAGCTGGACGAGGTCAACTTCTTGTGTGCCACGCGTTTGGCCGACCTGATGTTCTTCCGGACGGTGCACCACGAGCGCTCCGAGTTGGTCGTGACAGATAGCAAGAGCGGGAGGACCCGCCTCGTACGGGTCGACTTCAGGCCCGACCGCGCGACGCGCTGTTTCTTCTTCGACGAGTCGCCATGAAAGAGAGAAGTGAAGTGCCGGATCCGGTACCTGCAAGACCTGATCTTCCGTTGCGACGCAGCCGCCGAAGGTTTCTCGGGGTGTCGGTCGCGACTCTGTCCGGCTGGCTACTGGCGCCCGCAGTGGCGCGCTCGGTCGGGCTCTCGCGGCCCGCGAGGCCGGTTCGAGCCAAAGGGGCATCCTCCGCCGAGGACCGCCTCGCCCGGGCCTACGAGCTCCGAATGAAGGCGGCGGGGCACGCTCGGGACTTGGGCGTGGCGGCGCACCCGAGCAATGGCGACGAGGCCCTGCCCGGACATCTCGCCACCTTCACTAAGGGCCTGCCCCACGATGAGCAGGGCCTGGTGGATCCGAAGGCCTACGCGGTCCTGGCGCGGGCCCTGGCGACCGGTGACCCCCACGCCTTCGAGTCGATCCCGTTGGGCGGCTTCGTCAAGCTCGCCAACCCCCAGGCCTCCTGGGCCTACGACCTGGTTGGCGTGGACTGCTGCCAGCTCGGCATGCGACCGGCACCTCGTTTCGCGAGTGCCGAGCAGGCCGGCGAGCTCGTCGAGCTCTACTGGCACGCCCGGCTCAGGGACGTGCCCTTCGCTGACTGGGACAGCGCGCCCCTCGTCGCTCAGGCCTGCCAGGATCTCTTGCGCCTCTCGGACTTCCGGGGCCCGAAGAAAGGAGGCGCCGTGACCCCCGAGACGCTCTTCCGCGGCACGAGCGGGGGGGCCTTGACGGGCCCATACCTCTCGCAGTTCCTCCTCCAGGAGCTGCCGCTCCTGCCGATCGAGATCGAGCAGAGGATTCGTACGGCGGTGCCGGGAAAGGACTACCTGACCGACTACGAACGGTGGCTCGCGGTCGAAAACGGTGCCATCGCCGGAGTCAACGAGTTCGACTCCAAGGCGCGCCATGTCCGGAGCGGCCGGGACCTCGGTGAGTACGTCCACCGCGACCTGACTTACCAGGCCTACCTGGGCGCCTGCCTGATGGCCCTGCGCCAGGGCGCCATGCCGGACGGCGGCAACCCCTACAAGCACTCCCGGACCCAGGCACCGTTCGCGACCTTCGGCCCGCCCTTTTTCATCTACCTCCTGGCCGTCGTCACTCAGGTCGCGCTCAAGACGACCTGGTACGAGAAGTGGCGGGTCCACCGGCGACTTCGGCCCGAGGAGATGGGCGGTCGGGTGGAGACCCACCTTCTGGGCAAAGCCTCCTATCCTCTCCACGACGAGCTCCTGGGGTCGGAAGCCCTGGCCGAAACCCGCCGCCGCCAGAAGACGGCACTCCTCGCACAGGCTTTCCCCGAGGGCTGCCCCACCCACCCTTCGTTCCCCGCGGCACATGCGGTCATCGCCGGAGCCTGCGCGACCGTCCTCAAGGCCTGCCTGGACGAGAAGCACGTGATCCCTGAGCCGGTCGTCGCCTCCCGCGACGGCCTCTCCCTCGAACCGTGGAAAGGGGCGGCGCTGACCGTGGGAGGCGAGCTGGACAAGCTGGCGTGGAACATCGCCATCGGCCGCAACTTCGCCGGCGTTCACTGGCGAAGCGACGGGAGCGAGGGGCTGAAGCTCGGGGAGGCGGTGGCCATCGAGCTGCTCTCGGAGGTGACCCTGACCGGCAACGAGATGTTCGAGGGGTTCAGCCTCCAGCGTTTCGATGGTCGTAGGGTGTCGGTGACCTGAGACGACGAGGGGCGACCATGACGACGAGCACCATCCGGCACGGGGCGACGGTTCTCCTAATGGCGGGCACCTGCTTCCTCGCGGCGGGCCCGGGCCATGCCCAGCAGGCCCCGGTGCTCGACGCGCGCTGCACCGTGAGCGCCCTCAACCGTGCGAGCCAGGTCCAGGCCGACGGCTCCTGGGTGCTGCCCAACGTGCCGGCGAACGTCGGCGAGGTTCGGATTCGGGCGACGTGCCTCGAGGATGACGGGACGACTCGCGCCGGCCAGTCGCCGTTCTTCGTCGTTCCGGAGAACGGCGTCGTCCGGGTGCCTGACATCTCATTCGACTCGGCGGAGCCCGAGCCGGCGTCCCTCACCCTCACCACGCCCACGACCGACCTCACGTCGGCGGGGCAGACGGTACAGCTCGTGACGACGGCCACGCTCGCCGACGGCACGACCAAGGACGTCACTCCGGCGAGCTCTGGGACGGGGTACCGCTCCAGCAACCCGGCAACCGCCACCGTGAGCGCCGACGGCCTGGTGACGGCCGAGGTCAGCGGCACGGTCCTGGTTTCGGCGCTCAACGAGGGGGCTCTGGCCGTCCTCACGGTGCGAGTTCTTCTCTCCGGCGACTCCGACGGCGACGGCATTCCGGACGACTACGAGCTCGCCCACGGCCTGGACCCCAACGATCCGGCCGACGCAGTCGGCGACCCGGACGGCGACGGCCTCACGACGGCCGACGAGTTTCAGCTCGGGACGGACCCGAACGTCTTCGACACCGACGGCGACGGCCTCGGCGACGGTCGCGAGGTCAACGAGGTGGGGACCGACCCGCTCCGTTTCGACACCGACGGTGACCAGATCTCGGACGGTCTGGAAGTCCAGAGCGGCAGCGATCCCCTCGACTCGACGAGCTTCGACCTGTCCGGGATTCTGACCACTCTCGAGGTCAGCCCTTCCTCGTTCAGCCTGGTCTTCAACACGGCAGTGGGGGAGGGCTCCCGGCGGCTCGATGTCACGGGCACCCTGATCGACGGTAGCGAGATCGACCTGCGGCGAAAGAGCTACGGCACCGCCTACGCCTCGAGCGACCTGACCGTGGCGAGCTTCGGCGCCGAAGACGGCGTGGTCTTCGCCGGCCAAGACGGGACCGCGACGGTGACCGTCTCGAACTTGGGGCTCACCGCCGAGGCGGTCGTCACGGTAACTACCTTCTCACCCACCGCGCTGTC
This sequence comes from uncultured Acidobacteriota bacterium, assembly GCA_963739795.1. GTDB lineage: Bacteria > Acidobacteriota > Thermoanaerobaculia > Multivoradales > DATKCC01 > CAVUBL01. The sequence goes on from CAVUBL010000010.1 coordinate 20,169, forward strand.
CTTTCTCCCGCTTCCCGGGTACCCCAACGGCGTCGACGTGGCCAACGGCTACGCCTACGTGGCCTCGGGCGGTGCCGGGCTCCACGTCGTGGACGCCGGCGATCCGACGCAGCCGATCCTCCTCTCAACGGTCGACACCCCGGGCAACGCGAACGACGTGCGCGTCGTGGGGGCGTACGCCTACGTCGCAGACGGCCCGGCGGGGCTCGAGATCGTCGACGTCTCGTCGCCGAGTGCGCCGTTCATCACGGGCCAGCTCGACACGGCCGGCTCGGCGACGGACGTCGTTGTCGTCGGCGACGTTGCGTACGTGGCGGACGGCGACGCCGGGGTGGTCGCCGTGGACGTTGCGAACCCCGCAGCTCCGGTCGAGCTCGGCCAGGTCGACACTTCGGGCAACGCCCGGGGAATTGCGGCCGAGGACAACCTGGTCGTCGTCGCCGACGCCGAGGGCGGCCTCCAGGTCATCGACGCCAGCGAGACCTCGGCGATGGCGATCGTCGGCTCGACCCACCTGCGCGCGGGTTTCTCCCGGGCCGCTGACGTTGAGGTGAGGAGCCACCGGGCTTATGTGGCCGACGGCGCCTGGAGCCTCGGAGGACTGCGGGTGGTCGATTTCAGCGATCCCACCACGCCCGTGGTCGTCGGCTCGACGAGCGACGATTTCGGGCTGGTAGGTGTGGCCCTCGAGGACAACTTCGCCTTGACGGCGGACTACTACTTCGTCAACGCCTCGCCGATCTTCGATGTCGGGCTGCTTCCTCCGGCGTTTACGGCGCAGGTCGACTTCTCGCAGGCGCCTAGCTACCGGGACGACAACGGGAACGGCATCGCCGTTGAGGGTGGCTTGGTCTACGTCGCCGCTACGCGATGGACCATTCAAGACAACGGCTCCTGGGGCGACGGTGGCCTCCACATCGGGCGGTATCGGATCTTGGAGGACGACGCCGGCGTGGCGCCCACGGTCGCCCTGTCGGCCCCCGCGGACGGCGCCGAAGTGGAGGAGCGGCGCCCCATCACGCTTGGGGCGGAGGCGAGCGACGACGTTCGGGTGAAGGAGGTGAGATTCCTCGTCGATGGCAAGGTGGTCGGCGAGGACTTCCGGGCGCCGTTCGAAGCGAGCGTCACCGTACCCCATGGGGTGAGCACGCTGACCCTCGGCGCCGAAGCCGTCGATCTCGGAGGCAACGTCGGAGTGGCCGAGAATCGACAGGTCACGGTCCTGCCCGACCCGCAGCCTGTGGTCGAGCTCCTCTCTCCCGTCGCTACGACACCTCTCGTCGAGGGAGGCCAGGTCGACATCGCCGCGAGCGCCTCGGACGACTCGGCCGTGGCGTCGGTCGAGATCTTGGTGAACGGCACCTCTGTGGCGACCCTAACTCAAGCTCCTTACCGTGTTCTTCAGACCGTGCCGGTCGGTCCCACGTCTCTCACCATCGAGGTCCGGGCCACCGACGACCTCGGGGCGACGGCGACGACCGGGCCTAGGGTCTTCCCGGTGGCGGACGACCCACCGCCTGAGGCTCGGCTGATCGAGCCGAACGACGGCGACGAGGTCGTCGAGGGCGCCTCTTTGCCAGTGGTCCTCGGAGCGATCGACGACGTGGGAATCGATCGAGTCGGCGTCCTGATCGACGGCGTACAGGGTCCCGAGGACTTGAGCGCACCCTACGAGGTTCAGATCACCGTTCCCACCGGAGTCAGCCAGCTCACGCTGCAGGCGCGCGCGATCGATTCGGTCGGCCAAGAGGGCCTCTCGGATCCGGTTGTTCTCGACGTGGTTCCAGACCCCGGAACCACGGTCGTCGGTACGGTCGAGCTCGAAGGAAGCCCGCTTTCCGGCGCTGCGGTGACGTGCGGCGGCGTCTCGGGGGAGAGCACGGCCGATGGTTCCTTCGCAATCGGGGGTGTCGCTGCCACTCCGAGTGAGGTCTCCTGCTCCGCAACCTATACGAACGCGGAGGGCCTCCCCGACACCGGCACCTCGGCTGGTGTGCGACCCGTCCCCGGAGGTGAGACCGACGTCGGTCCGATCTCCCTGGCCGACTCGTTCTTCATCTCCGATCTCGGGCCCGCGATCCAGATGACGAACGACCAGACCGCTCTTCTGAACTTCCCGTTCCCCTTCCCGTTCTTCGGCCAGACGTACACGACGCTCTACATCAACTCGAACGGCAACTTCACCTTTGCGACTTCGAGCCCCTATGACTTCAGCGAGGACCGAGACGACTTCGTGAGCGGCAATCGGAGCCCCGACGGGGGCTACGTGGGCCCGTCTGCGGCTCCGTTCTGGGACGACCTCGAACCGCAACGAACGGCCATCGCGGAGCGGGATTTCTACAGCTTCACGGGACAGGCGAACGACTACGTCGTCGCCGAGGTTCTCGCCGATCGAATCAACTCGCGGCTCTACGCCCAGCTCACCCTCTACGACGCATTGGGCAACTACATCACCTCTTCCTACAACGCCATCGACGGCGACCCCCGGATCTCGAGGTTTCTCCCGGCAGACGGCACCTACTACCTGGCTGTCGACAGCCACACCGGGCTCGGCGACCCGAGCGACTTCTATACCCTCACTCTCGATGCCAACGGTGCTCCCACGGTCGACGGAGGCGAGGAGGTCGAGCCGAACGACAGTATCGAGACCGCGACTCCCATCTCCTACGGAGCGCACATCTCCGGGGTGATCCTGCCGCAGGACCCGGCGGAGCCGTCACACAACGTCCACTTCAACATCACCATCCCGGGGCTCGTGGTCATCACGTGGAACCACGTCCCCGAGTATCCGAGCATCGGGGAGAACACCTTCCAGGCCACCTTCTTCGAAGACGGGCGGATTCTCTTCACCTACCACGGAATGACCTCCGACGATTCGATCGTCGGGCTGTCACCCGCGAACGGAGTGTCTCCCCTCGAGGTGGACTACTCCACCGATGCGCCGTTCACCTCGGCGGGCGCAACGGCGATCTTCGAGGAGTTCGACGGCCCGATCGGCCCGGACTGGCACGGCGAAGACCCGCCCGGCGACCACCCCTTCGACCTCGACGGTCACTCGGTCCTCTTCACCCCGAACAGCTCGGGTGGCTACGACGTCTCCCTGTTCGGCGCCGCTCCGTCGGCTCTCCACTCCTCGCCGTTCACGGCTGTCCGCGGCGCCACGGAGAGGACTACGGGGACGGTGGAGGGCGTCGTGCTTCGCGGAAGAGGAGAACCGCTGCCAGGGGTCGAGGTGCTCGTGACGTCGTCAGGAGATCCCGCTTTCCGGGGCCGAGTGACGACCGACGAGAGCGGTCGGTTCAGGCTCGACGGCGTTCCCTTCGGCGGGGTCAACGCCATGGCCCAGGCGCCCACTGGGCAAGGCCTCCGGGCTGCAGCCGTTCTCGAAAGACCCAGGGGCGTGCTCCACCTCGAGCTGCGGCCGATCCGGCCGACGCCTGAAGAGCACGACGAACCAGTCATCAACTTGCCGGACAAGTGAGAGTCGAGGCGAGATCAGCACCGCCGAAACACGAACGGGGAGGCCGAGGCCTCCCCGTTTGCGCTTCTTCGCTTGCGCTGACGCCTAGTTGCTGCAGGCGTTGTACGCGTTGATGTAGCCGTGACCGTAGAACGCGTCATGGCCGATCGGGCCGGAGTCGGTGGCCGTCTGGAGCAGCTTCGCCTTGAGGGCGCCCAGGGAGATGCCCGGATGCGAGCCCACGATCAGCGCGGCGACGCCCGAGGTGGCCGGGGTCGCCATGCTGGTGCCGGCCGCGAAGCAGTAGGAGTAGACCGGCGGCGTGGAAGTGCCCTTGCAGTCACTGATCACCAGGTCGAAGACCCAGCAGTAGTTCACGATGCCGCCCACTGCGCACAGGTCGCTGCCCGGCAGGATGAAGTCGCCGCCCGGGCCAGCCACGTCGACAGTCCCATTGCCGTAGTTCGAGTACGAGGCGGGGTGGTCGAAGTTGGTGGCGCCGAGGGCGAAGCCCACGGGACCGGTCGCCGAGACGCAGAGGCCGCTGCCGGACTCGCACGGGACGACCGAGTAGTTGTAGGCATGGCCGAGGTCGACGCCGTCGTTGGCGGCGGCCGAGACCACCAGCACGCCCTGCGAGGCCGCGAAGTTCACCGCCTTGGCCATGGCGCCCACGAGTGGGCCGCCGCCGGTGGCGCTCTTCGGGAAGAGGGCCCCGAGGCTCATGTTGATGATGTCAGCGCGCCGACAGCCGGAGAGGCCGAACGATGCGGGGTCGGAGGCGTACAAGATGCCGCCGATCACCTGGCCGAAGCTGCCCGTGCCGTTATCGAGGGCCTTGACGCCCATCAGGGTCGCCTCCGGGGCCACGCCGATGACGCCGGTGCCGTTGTCGGCCGCGGCCACGATGCCCGCGACGTGGGTGGCGTGCCAGAACGTCCCCACGTCTTCGTTGTAGGCCTTGCCGGGAACGAAGGAGACCGAGCAGGCCGTGTCCAGGTTGGGGACGAGGTCGGCGTGCTGGTTGTAGATGCCGCCGTCGATGATCGCCACTCGCGCTCCGGCGCCGGTGCAGCCGGCGTTCCAAGCGGCCGGCGCGTCGATGGACTGCATGTTCCACTGGAGCGGGAAGAAGGTCTCGTCACCCGGGGTGATCGCCTGCTCCTGAACGCCGTTGTCGGGCACCCACTGGACGCTCACGTCCTGGGAGGTCGAGGTGAAGGCATGGCTGGCCTGGACCTGGTCCAGGAAGCTCGGGTTGTCGGAGGTGGCGACGCCCAGGCCGGTGGCGCCGTGACTCCAGACCACCGACCCGCCGGCGGCTTCCACCGCGGCGGTCTGCTTGGCGCCCCAGTGGGACGAGTCGAGGACATAGGAGGCGGCGGCGAGCGGAGCGGTCGCGGCGAGGGCCAGGACCAGCGCCCCGGCGAGGACGGCTCCGAGTACGGGAACTCTTCGCTTCATGAGGGTTCTCTCCTTCCTTCGGATCTTAGGAATGAACGAGACGGCTCGTACACTGAGCTTCGGCAGCCGGGCCGCCTCCCCGGGTGGAGGCCCCACGCTTTGCGTCGCCACCTCGCGATGACTTTGCCCTGATCGAAGCTCTACGAAGTATACCGGCAAGCGCGGGGGGCTTCAATCTCCGGCGTTGGCTCGTGCGCCGGGCCGGAACCGAAGCCTGGGATTTCTCCAGGCGCGCCGGAGGTAGTCGGCGACCTCCTGGATCAGCTCGACGCTGGCGCGCTCGAGGGAGAGGGCTTGGCGGAGCAGGGCCCAGGCTTCGCGAGCGCGGGTGTGGGCACCCCACTCCCGGAGGTGCTGGGCCATGGCGGCGGCGAGCTCGGACGCCTGGTGGAGCTTGCCCCGGCCAAGGCGTACGGCGGCCAGATCGAGGGCTGCCATGACGCCGTCGAGTCGCTGGTCGCGGCGCAGGAGCTCGTCGAGGAGGAACTCGAAGGCGGCCTCGGCCTCCTCCAGACAGTCCTGGGCGAAGTACAGGCGGGCCTCGGTCCAGGCCACGTGGATCAGGCTCCACGGGTCGTCGAACTCCCGGTTCAGGGAGCGGCTGGCGTCCAGAAGCATCTGGGCCTGGTCCGCGCGACCCAACGCGGTCAGGCAGCCGACCTGGTTGAGGCGCGCGCCGAACAGGAGGCGACGGTCGCCGGCAGCTTGCACCAGGTGCTCAGCTTCTCGAGCCGCGGCGACCCCGCGCTCGGCATCGAGGTAGACCAGGGCGGCGGACTGCTGAACCAGGATCTTGCCCAGGAGGACCGTCTCGTCGAGCTCGCGGTAGATCGACGCGGCGTGATCGAGAATCGCCATGGCGAGCTCATGGTCGCCGAGCAGGGTGGCGAGGGAGGCCCGGTAGCTCAACAGGTTGGCCTCTTCGAGGGGATCTCCCGTCCCCTCGAAGAGCAAGTCGTCGGCCTGGCGCAGCGCTGCTGCGGCGGCGCGGAACTGGCCCGCACAGCGGTAGGCGTTGCCCAGGTTGCCCCAGGAGCGGGCCCGGAGGTCCGCTGCCAGGCTGTGGCCGTAGACGGCGTCGTCCAGGTGGTCGGCCACCGACACCGCGAGGCGGGCGAGGCGCACGCCGCGGCTGGCCTCGGTCTTGAACACCGCCTGCATGCTCCGGGCGATGAGCTCCTCGACCAGCCCCCAGGTGCGGAACCGGACCTGGTTGTCGATCAGTAGTCGGGCTCGGGTCTCCGGGAGCCGCTCCAGGCGCTCGGCGCGCTCGGGGGCGAGCTCGCGGTCGGCCTCCGTGGCGAGCCGGAGCCGCTCGGCGGTCTCGAGCACGCTGGACAGGACGGTCCGTGGAATCCAGGAGTCGCCGGCGTGGGCGGTCGAGCCGGGCGGCACGTCGGGCGGAGCTTCAGGCGAGGCGAGCTCGAGCGGGTCGAGGGAATCGGACTCGGGGCGGGGCGGAGGCAGGGAGTCCAGCAGCGAGTCAAGCTCCTGCCGCGTCGCCCGCCGAGTCCTCGCCCCGTCGTTCATTCGAGAATCAACTATAATATAAAATCAACCGGCTCGCAAGCCTCGAATCGAGGCTCAGTCCTTCGGCCGCGCAGACTCTTAGAACGCTCCGTTGGGGTCCACGTAACCGTTGCCGCCGCCGGGGTCCAGGCCTCCGCTCCCGCTCGTCGGGTCGCCCGAGGTGGTGTCAGCGGCGCCGAAGAAATGCTCGATCGGCGCCCAAAGGCGAGCCACCGCGGCCCAGACACCGGAGATCCAGGACGTCGCCGCCGGCACCCCGGTCACGGAAGGCGTGCCGGCGGCGGCCGGGACCGCCGCGAAGGCCGGCGCGAGGGCTACGGTCAGGGCCAGCAGGACGGCGAGTGCTCCGGCTCGGCGGGCTACGATAGCGGACCTTCTTCTCATCTGGAACTCCTTCCGTGTCAGAGGGGCGCACCGCGAAGTGGCGTGTTCTGTTGTGCATCTATTACTGAAGGTGTGCGATCGCTGCCGTTTCGGGTCAAGCGGCTCACCCGGCATCGCTGGCGGCTGCTATGATCGGGCCTTTGAAGAATCTTGTAGAAGGACTTCGGAGACTCTTGGAGGGCGGACGTGGGGAGACCGGCTTGGCTCGGGCGAGGCGTCGTCGTCGTAGCGACCGTGCTCGCAGTCTCGTCTTCGGCCGCACAGGAGCCGCCTGATTCCATGGCCCACGCGGCCTCGCCGGAGGCGCCCTCTCCGGAGCTCGTCGCCCACGCTCGGGAGCTGCTCCGCAGCGGTCCGCTGATCGACGGGCACAACGACACCCCCTGGCAGATCCGGACGCGAACCGGCGATCACCTCGCCCGGCTCGACCTGGCGGCGAGCACCGCCGGCCTTGCCCCGCCCATGGATACCGACATCCCCCGCCTGCGCGCGGGCGGCGTTGGCGCCCAGTTCTGGTCGGTCTACGTGCCGGCGACCCTGCCCGGGCCCGAAGCCGTGAAGCAGGTGCTCGAGCAGATCGATGTGGTGCACCGGATGGCGGCCCGCTGGCCCGAGGCTTTCGAGATGGCCTACGGACCGGACGATGTGCGACAGATCTTCGCCGCGGGAAAGATCGCCTGCCTCATCGGGGTGGAGGGCGGGCACTCGATCGACGACTCTCCGGCGGTGCTCCGGCAGCTCTACCGCGCCGGAGCGCGCTACATGACCCTCACCCATTTTCAGAACACCGACTGGGCCGACGCGGCGACCGACGCCCCGGTGCACCACGGCCTGACTCCCTTCGGCCGCGAGGTCGTGCGGGAGATGAACCGCCTCGGAATGCTGGTCGACCTGTCCCACGTTTCACCAGATGTGATGCGGCAGGCCCTCGAGACGAGCGAAGCCCCGGTCATCTTCTCCCATTCCTCAGCCCGCGCCCTGGTCGATCACCCCCGAAACGTCCCCGACGACGTCCTGCGTCTCGTGGCGGACCATGACGGGGTGGTGATGGTCACGTTCGTGGAGGCCTTCGTTTCCGACGCCGTGCGCCATCGTGCGGCCGACCGCGCGGCCGAGAAGACGCGCCTCGAGCGCCTCCACCCCGGCGATCCTGGGGCGGTGAGCACCGGCCTCGAAGCCTGGGACGGAGCGCATCCCGAGGCCCGTGCAACCCTCTCCCAGGTGGCGGATCACATCGACCACCTCCGGCAGGTGGCGGGCATCGACCATGTCGGGATCGGCTCCGATTTCGGAGGTATCCCCCGCGGCCCGGTGGGGCTCGAAGACGTCTCGGACTACCCGGGCCTCCTGGCGGAGCTGCTGCACCGGGGCTACACGGACGAGGACGTCCTGAAGGTGGCCGGCGGCAACCTGCTCCGGGTTTTCGACCGAGCCGAGACGGTGGCCGCCCGGCTTCGCGCCGAACGGCCCGCCTCCGAGGCCACCCTGGAGGAGCTCGACGGAGGACCGCCCGGGACCCCGAGCGGGGGGGATCACTCTTGAGCCCACAGCAGAGGCATTGGGCCGCCGCACAGCGGCGGTCGGCGGGGTCGGAGCGGCCGGCGGTGTCGGTCATGTCGTACAACATCCAGGGCTACGGCGCCCTCTTCTCCCGCCGGTACATCGAGAGCGTCGCGCGGGTGATCCGCAAGGCGCGGCCCGACGTGGTGGGTCTCCAGGAGGTCCATCGCGGCACCTGGGCGGCGCGCTTCGCCGACCAGGTGGAGACCCTCGCCGAGCTCACGGGGATGGAAGCCGTCTTCGGCCGGAGCCTGTTGTACCGCACCGGCGAGTACGGCAACGCGGTGCTCACCCGGGGGCGCGTCACGTCCCACCAGGTCCACTGCCTGCCGGGGGAGGCCGAGCGCCGGTCGCTCTTCCACACGCGGATCGAGCTGCCCGGCCAGCCCCTGGACTTCTACGTCACCCACCTCGCCGCCTGGGGCCGCCTGGCCCGCACGATCCGCGACCGTCAGGCCCGCTTCATCGCCGAGCTGCTGGAGGACGCCGACGCGCCCTTCGTGCTCACCGGCGACTTCAACGCGCCCCTCGGCGCGCCGGAGCTGGAAACCCTCAGGTCCTCGGAGCAGCTCCACTCCTGCGGCCGCCCGGGAGAGGCCACCCACCGCTTTATGCGCCAGCGCCTCGACTACATCTTCGCCAACCCGGCGTGGCGCTCTCTCGAGTCCGAGGTGCTGCGCGTCGGCCCGTCGGACCACTATCCGGTCGTGGCCACTCTCCGCCTCGAGAAGCAGACGGGCGCGGTCCTCGGCCCCGAGCCGGCCGAGATCGAGGCGGCCGCGGTGATGAGGGCCCAGGCGGGGTAGGGTCCCCCGCTGCCGACCGGCGTTGCCGGGCGCACCGGTGCCGGGGCCGAGAAGGAATATTCGTGACCTCGCGCCTGTAGAATCGTTTGATCCGGGCCGAGCGCCGCCCCGTCCCGGCCTATTCCGCAGACTCAGGAGGAACCCAACGTGCCGTACAGTCCGATTCTCGTCAGGCCCATGCGCGAAGAGCTGGTGAGCGCCGGCGTCCGGGAGCTGCTTACGCCCGAGGACGTCGACACCTTCATGGCGGAGAAGGAGGGCACCGCCATGCTCGTTTTCAACTCCGTCTGCGGCTGTGCCGCGGGCATGGCCCGGCCCGCGGTCCGCCTGGCCCTCGGGAACGGCAAGACACCGGACCGTGTGGTTTCGGTGTTCGCCGGTCAGGACGTGGAGGCCACGGCCAAGGCCCGCTCGTACCTTCCCGACATCCCGCCCTCGAGCCCCTCGATCGCCATCTGGAAGGACGGCGAGCTGGTCCACTTCATTCCCCGCCACCGGATCGAGAGCCGGGATGCCCAGGCGGTGGCTGGCGACCTCGTCGAGGTGTTTGACGAGGTCTGCGGGTAGCCGCTCCATGGAACGCACCTTCCCCGGCCACGGCCACAAGAGCTCGCTCCACGGCATCACGGTGGTCGTCGACACCACCGGCGAGGAGATCTGGGTGGGCCGCTGCGACGACGAGGACGGCGAGCGGGTGGTCCTGCTCGACGCCGACTCCCACCGAGCCGGCGACGGGGGGAAGTCCAAGTCCGACTGGCTCGCCGGCGCCAGCCGCTACGGCGTGTGGGCCCGCCACCCGCGGGTCGTCATCCCGCGCGGGCGGGTGGCCACGATCCGGCTCCTCGCGGACGTCGGTTGAACCGGAGGGCTTCTCTGATGATCCGTGCCCTGATTTCGCTCGGCGCCTTCGCCTGCGCCCTGTCCGTGGCAGCCGGGGCCTTTGGCGCCCACGGCCTCCGGGGAAGAGTCTCCGCGGAGGCCCTGGAGCTCTGGGAGACCGCCGCCCGCTACCTGATCTACGGAGGCTTCGGCACCATCCTCGCCGGCCTCGTGGCCCTCCACGGCCGCGCGGCGGGCGAGGGATCGGCCGGTGGCGGGCTCGGAGTCTGGGGCGCCGTCTGTCTCCTCGCCGGCTCCGCCATCTTCTCGGGCACGGTCTTCGCCATGGCTCTGGGAGCGCCCCGCTGGCTGGGCGCCGTCACGCCCCTCGGCGGCCTGCTGGTCATCGCCGGCTTCCTCCTCGTCGCCTGGGGATCTCTCCGTCTGTAGGTAGACAGACCGATCGCGTGGCCGATCCCCCGTTGCCGGCCGGCCGGCGGACCGGCTACCATGGGCAGGTCTTCGCGGCCGGGCTCCCGGTCGCCCGATCCCCGAACTGTTCGAGCTCCGAGGTCTCCAGGGCTCCGTCGATCCCAGCCACCACGCCAGAGGAGGAAGCGCCATGTCCAACGCCGTCGTCAACGTCCCCGAGCCCCAGAACGAACCGGTCAAGAGCTACGCACCGGGGTCGCCGGAGCGCGCCCGACTGGAGGGTGAGATCGGCCGCATCCTCGGGGAGGAGATCGAGATTCCGCTGGTCATCGGCGGCCGCGAGGTCCGCACCGGCAACACCGCCAAGTCGGTCTGCCCTCACGATCACGGCCACGTCCTCGCCACTTACCACCAGGCCGGCGCCGCCGAGGTGGCCCTAGCGGTCGAGGCGGCGGCCGACGCCTGGACCGAGTGGTCCGAGATGGGGTGGAAGGCCCGGGCGGCCGTCTTCCTGAAGGCGGCGGACCTCCTCGCCGGCCCCTGGCGCGAGCGCATGAACGCCGCCTGCATGCTGGACCAGTCGAAGACGATCCACCAGGCGGAGATCGACGCGGTCTGCGAGCTCGCCGACTTCTGGCGCTTCAACCCCGCTTACATGCGCCAGCTCTACGCCATGCAGCCGCGCTCCTCGGCAGGCATGTGGAACCACGTGGAGTACCGGGCCCTCGAGGGCTTCGTGTTCGCGGTCACGCCGTTCAACTTCGCCTCCATCAGCGGCAACCTGCCCACGTCGCCGGCCCTCATGGGCAACACGGTGCTCTGGAAGCCGGCCTCCAGCGTGGTCTACGTCTGCTACCAGCTCATGAAGCTCCTGGAGGAGGCCGGCCTGCCTCCTGGGGTGATCAACTTCGTTCCGGGCCGGGGCGGCAACGTGGGCGACCCGGTGCTGGCGAGCCCCGGCTTCGCCGGCCTCCACTTCACCGGCTCCACCAGCACCTTCCAGGGCATGTGGAAGACGATCGCCGAGGGCCTCCCGGGCTACCGCACCTACCCGCGGATCGTGGGGGAGACGGGCGGCAAGGACTTCGTCTTCGTCCATCCGTCGGCGGACGTGGCGTCGGTGGTGACCGCCCTCGTGCGGGGCGCCTTCGAGTACCAGGGGCAGAAGTGCTCGGCGGCCTCCCGGGCTTACGTGCCGAAGTCGCTCTGGAGGCAGGTGCGCGAGGGGATGGAGGAGCAGGTGGGCCGCATCCGGATGGGCGCGCCGACCGATTTCCCGAACTTCATGGCGGCGGTGATCGACGAGGGCTCCTTCGACAAGATCGTGGGCTACATCGAGCACGCGAAGGCGTCGGACGGCCTGGAGGTGATCCTGGGCGGCGGCAGCGACAAGTCCCGGGGCTACTTCATCGAGCCGACGGTGGTGGTCTCCAGCGATCCGCGCTCGAAGCTGATGGTGGAGGAGATCTTCGGCCCGGTGCTGACGGTGTACGTCTACGACGACAAGGACGTGGCGGCGACGGCGGACCTGGTGGACTCGACCAGTCCGTACGGCCTCACCGGCGCGATCTTCGCCCGGGATCGGAAGGCGATCGAGGAGCTGGCCCGACGACTGCGACACTCGGCGGGGAACTTCTACGTCAACGACAAGCCGACGGGGGCGGTGGTGAGCCAGCAGCCGTTCGGCGGCGCCCGGGCTTCGGGGACCAACGACAAGGCCGGCTCGATCTTCAACCTGGTGCGTTGGGTCTCGCAGCGCTCGGTCAAGGAGACGTTCGTGCCGGCTACGGACTTCGTGTACCCGTACATGGGGTGAGGCCGGGACCGGGACCGGGCCGGGGGCTCTCCCCGGGGGGAACGGCGCGGCTTGGTCGGACGGTGGGGCGGAGGAGCCGCGCCTCGGCTCGGACCGCGCGCGGCCGGCTCGGACTCCACGGGGTTCGGTTGGGCGCGGTCCTCGACGTCCCCCGGAGGAGAGCCCCCGGCCCTCCGGGGTCGGACTCCTCGGGGGTGCCCTTGGCCGCGCCATGCCCCCGGCCCTCGGGGGTCGGACCCCTCGGCGGTGCCCTTGGCCGCGCCAAGCCCCCGGCCCTCGGGGGTCGGACCCCTCGGCGGTGCCCTTGGCCGCGCCATGCCCCCGGCTCTCGGGGGTCGGACTGCCTGGCGGTGCCCTCTGCCATGACCTGGCACCTGCCCTGCGGGGCTGGAGTGCTTGGCGGTGCCCTTGGCCGTGCTATGCGGCTTTCTTAGTCCTCGCCGGCTCGGGTGCGGCTGTAGCGGAGCCAGGCGAGGAAGCCGGCGATTATCTGGCCCAGGGCGCGCTCCTCATCGGGGGACAGGAGCTCGGGAACCTCGACGGTCCGGTAGACGGCCGGCGGCTCGGCCACGACGGCCGCCGTGGAAGACGGGGGATAGGGCCGGCCCGCATCCTGCCCGGGGGAGGCCGCGACCATCCGCAGAGCCCACTCTAGCTGTTCCAGGTCGGCCCCCAGGGCGTCGAGAAGCCGTCCCAGGGTCTTGAGGCTGGGCTCCTGGTGGCCGTTCTCGTAGGAGGAGAGCATGCCGCGGGTGACCCCGGCGTCGGCGGCGATCTCGAGCTGCTTTCTGGGCGGGGTGGCACCGTGCTGGCGCAGGTGGCGGAGCGCCTCTCCTAGCTTGTCGAACCGTGGCATGGCATCGCTTCCTGCCACGCTCACCCCCCGGTGTCCAAGACCGGCGACTGTAGCGGTATGGGGGCGTAATGTCAAGCGATGGTCCGCGGCGCGTTGAGGCTATACTGTCGCTCGATGGACGCGATCCAGACCCACCGCCGTCTCGATTCCCGTCTGACCGGCACCCCCGAGGCGCTCGGCGAGGGGCACTCCGAGGTAGCCCTCGTCCCCGGGCCCGAGATGGCCGCCGACGACACCGGGCTGGTTCACGGCGGTTTCGTCTTCGGCCTGGCCGACCACGCGGCGATGCTGGCGGTCAACCACCCGAACGTCGTCCTGGCCGGCGCGGAGGTGCGGTTTCTCGCGCCGGTGACGGTGGGTGAGCGGCTGCTGGCGCGGGCGCGCCGTCTGGAGTCGGAGGGCCCGGCGAGCCGTCCGCTGGTCGAAGTCGAAGTCCTGGCCGGGGGCGAGCCGGTCTTCGCCGGCACCTTCCGCTGCGCCGTGCCCGCCGAGCACGTCCTGGCGGGGGCGTCGGCCGGCCCCCGGCGCGGCCCCGGGGAGGGCTCGTGAACGGCGGCGCGCTCCTCGCCGAGGTGCTCGAGCGCCAGGGGGTGCGATACCTCTTCACGCTGTGCGGTGGGCACATTTCGCCGATCCTGGTGGGGGCCAAGGCCCGCGGCCTCCGGGTGATCGATGTCCGGCACGAGGCGACGGCGGTCTTCGCGGCGGACGCGGTCGCCCGCCTGACCGGAGTTCCCGGGGTCGCGGCGGTCACCGCCGGCCCCGGGCTCACCAACACCATCACCGCCCTCCAGAACGCCCGCATGGCCGAGTCCCCCGTGGTGGTCCTGGGCGGCGCGACGGCGACCTTGCTCAAGGGCCGGGGGGCCCTGCAGGACATCGACCAGCTCGCCCTGGTCCGGCCCCTGGTGAAGGAGGCCCTCTCCGTCGACCGGGTGCGCGACCTGGTTCCGGCCCTCGAGCGCGCGCTCCACGTGGCGGCCCTGGGCGTTCCCGGACCGGTCTTCGTCGAGTGCCCGGTGGACCTGCTCTACGACCGGGAGCTGGTGGAGGGGTGGTACGGCGGGAAAGGGGGCCGGGGGCTCTCGGGCAAGCTTCTGGGCCTCTACCTGAAACGCCACGCCAGGCGCCTCTTCGCCGGGGCCGATGAGGTCGAGCCGGGCGAGCGCGGGCAGGTCCCTCGTCCCCTGCCGGCGCCGGCGGACGTCCAGCGCGCTGCGCGCTGGCTCGCCGCGGCCAAGCGGCCCGTGGTGGTGGTGGGCTCGGGCGCCCTCACCGACCCCACCGGCGCCGAACAGGTGGCGGCTGCCCTCGAGACCCTCGGCGCGCCGACCTACCTCGGGGGCATGGCCCGGGGGCTGCTGGGCGCCGATCATCCGCTCCACCTGCGCCACGGACGGACGGCGGCCCTCAAGGAGGCCGACCTGGTGATCCTGGCCGGCTTCCCCGTGGACTTCCGCTTGGACTACGGGCGCAAGATCGCGCGCAAGGCGAAGCTGGTGGCCGCCGGCCGCGATCCGGCCCTCCTTCGGCGCAACCGGAAGCCCGACGTGGCGGCCCAGGGGGACGCCGGGGTCTTCCTGCGCGAGGTCGCCCTCCGCCTGGGTGCCGCGCCGCCGGCCGGACGCGTCTGGAACGGCTGGAACGAGCGGCTGCGCGAGCGCGACCGCGAGCGGGACGCGGAGATCGTGGAGCAGGCGGGGGCGGCGGCGCCACCGGTCAACCCCCTCGCCCTCCTCCGTGAGCTGGAGGCTCTGCTGCCCGCCGACTCGGTCCTGGTGGCCGACGGCGGGGACTTCGTGGCCACGGCCTCCTACATCCTGAAGCCGCGGGGGCCACTGCGCTGGCTCGATCCAGGGCCGTTCGGCACTCTCGGAGTGGGGGCGGGCTTCGCCCTCGGCGCCAAGCTCTGCAGGCCCACGGCCGAGGTCTGGCTGCTCTACGGCGACGGCTCGGCGGGCTACAGCCTGGCCGAGGTCGACACCTTCGTGCGCCACGGCCTGCCGGTGATCTCCCTGGTGGGCAATGACGCCGGCTGGACCCAGATCGCCCGCGAACAGGTGGAGATCCTGGGCGACGACGTCGGCACGACCCTCTTGCGCACCGATTACCACCGGGTGGCGGAGGGCTACGGCGGGACCGGCCTGCTCCTGGACCGTCCCGAGGAGACCGCCGAGACCCTCCGGGCCGCGCAGCGAGCCGCCGCCCGCGGCGAGCCGGTGGTGGTCAACGCCCACCTAGGCGCCACCGACTTCCGCAAGGGATCGATCTCGATGTGACCGGGATCACCCGGTCGCTTCGAAGGCCTCCCGGCCTCCCGCCTCTTCCCACAGCTCCACCAGGCCCTCGGCGATCTGCACCGCGTTGAGGGCCGCCCCCTTCCGCAGGTTGTCGGCCACCACCCAGAGGGCGAGGCCGTTGGCGATCGTGGGGTCCCGCCGGATACGGCCGACCAGCACTTCGTCGCCGCCCTCGGCGTCGACCGCGGTGGGGTAGCCAAGGTGTTCAGGATCGTCGACCAGGCGCAGCCCCGGGGCGCCGCGTAGGGCCTCGCGAGCGACCTCCGGGGTGACCGGGCGCTCGGTCTCGATCCACACCGCCTCGCTGTGGCCGGCGGTCACCGGCACCCGGACACAGGTCGCGTGCACCTCGACCGGGGTCTCCAGGATCTTCGGCGTCTCGACCCGCATCTTCCACTCCTCCTTGGTGTCGCCCGAGTCGAGGAAGACGTCGATCTGGGGCAGGGGATTGAAGGCGATGCGGGCGGGGAAGATTCGCCGCTCGAAGGACTCGCCGGCGAGAACGGCCCGCGTCTCGGAGAGCATCTCGTCCACCGCCCTGCGCCCCGCGCCCGAGACGCTCTGGTAGGTGGAGACGATCACTCGGCGCAGCCCGAAGGCTTCTTGGAGCGGCTTCAGGGCCACCACGAGCTGGATGGTGGAGCAGTTCGGGTTGGCGATGATCCGGCGCGCCCGGTAGCCCGCGATCCGCGCGCCGTTGATCTCGGGCACGACCAGGGGCACGTCGTCCTCCATGCGGAAGGCACTCGTGTTGTCGACCGAGACCGCGCCGTGGCGCGCCGCCTCCGGGAGCAGCGCCCGGCTCACGTCGCCACCGGCGCTCGAGAGCACCAGGTCCACACCGTCGAAGGCCTCGGGCTCGGCCCGGAGCACCTGGTGGTGCCGGCCGCGGAACGGGAGGACCCGGCCGGCGCTCCTCTCCGACGCCAGGGGGACCATTTCGCCCACGGGGAAGCGCCGCTGCTCCAGGATCTCCAGGAGGGCTCGGCCCACGAGGCCGGTGGCGCCCAGGACTGCGACTCGATAGGACATCTGAGATTCTCCTCGGTGGCCTCCCGATCCTCGTTTGCGATGACAGGGCTTCGCCGAATACGGCAGAGGGGGTTGACGGGGCGGGAGGGCACTGGTATTTTGTGCCCGAAATTTTAGCGGCAGAAAGTTTTGAACGCAAATCGTGTAGCCCGAGACCAGGAGGCAAAACTCGTGACCCCGCCTGTCGAAAGCCCGGTGACGTCTGAGCTCCCCGGTGTCGATGACTCCTGGGAGGAGGACACCGTCGAGCGGAGCATCGTCCGCTCCCTGCGCCGGATCATCCGCGCCGTCGGCCTCTACAGTCGGGATCTCCTGCGCCGCCGGAACCTGACCACGCCCCAGCTCGCCGCCTTGCGCCAGCTCCGTCGCCACGGCGCCATGAGCGCGGGCGAGCTGGCCCGGGGTGTGGCGCTCAGCCAGGCCACGATCACCGGGATCGTCGATCGCCTGGAGCGGCACGGCCTGGTCACGCGGTGCCGCAGCTCCGAAGACCGGCGCCGGGTAGTGGTGGACCTGACCTCTGCCGGCCGCGAGGCGGTGGCCGCGTCTCCGCCGCCGCTGCACGAGGCCTTCATGCTCCGCCTGGCCGAGCTGCCCGAGGCCGAGCGCGGAGAGATCGACCGGGTCCTCCGCCAGATCGTGCACATGATGGAGGCCGAGGAGGTCGAGGCGGCGCCGGTGCTTGCCGCCGAGACCAGCCTCTCCGAGCACCCCGGCCAGCCACCGGAAGGGGGTGCCCCATGAGCTCCGTCAGCGCGGACAGCCGGGCCGGAGGCGAGAGCGACACGAGCGAAGTCGTCGTGCGCCCCGCCCGGGTCGAGGACGGCGCCGCCCTCTGGCGCCTCGCGCGAGACACCGAGGTTCTGGACGTCAACTCGCCGTACTCCTACCTCCTCGTCTGCCGCCACTTCGGAGACACCTCGGTGGTGGCCGAAAGCGAGGGCGAGCCGGTGGGCTTCATCACCGGCTTCCGGCCGCCCCGGCGACCGGAGGTGATCTTCGTCTGGCAGGTCGCGGTCGACCGGTCGATGCGCGGGCAGGGCTTGGCCAGCCGCATGCTCGCAGGCCTGGTGGAGCTCGACGCCTGCCACGGCGTGAGCCATCTCGAGACCACCATCACCCCGTCGAACGAGCCGTCGCAAGCGCTCTTCCGCTCCTTCGCCCGGCGCGTCGGCGCCGAGCTGGCCGTGGAGCCGGGCTTCGAGCGCGAGCTCTTCCCCGGCGATGGGCACGAAGAAGAAGAGCTGTACCGGATCGGCCCCTTCCAATCCCCCGAGACCCCGAACCCGAGCGAGAGACATGACTGAGACCACCGAGAATTCACTGGCGACCTTCGAGCGGCTGGAGTCCGAGGTTCGCGGCTACGTCCGCGCTTTTCCCACGGTGTTCGCCACCGCCGAGGGCGAGCGCCTGGTCGACGAGGAAGGACGGGCCTACCTGGACTTCTTCGCCGGAGCCGGCGTGCTCAACTACGGCCACAACCATCCGCGCCTCAAGGCCGAGCTTCGCGAGTACCTGGAGCAGGACGGGGTCATCCACACCCTGGACATGGCGAGCACGGCCAAACGCCGGTTTCTGGAGCGCTTCCACGAGGTCATCCTGGCGCCGCGCGGCCTGCCTTACAAGCTGCAGTTCCCCGGGCCCACGGGCACCAACGCGGTGGAAGCGGCGCTCAAGCTCGCCCGCAAGGTGACCGGCCGCCACAACGTGATCGCGTTCACCAACGCCTTTCACGGCATGACCCTGGGATCGCTCGCCACCACCGGAAACGCCTTCAAGCGGGCCGGCGCCGGCGTGCCGCTGGGCCAGGTCAGCCGACTTCCCTTCGACGGCTACCTGGGCGACGGCGTCGACACGATCGAGGTCCTCGAGGCGTACCTCGACGACGCCGGCAGCGGCGTCGATCGGCCGGCGGCGGCGATCGTCGAAACGGTCCAGGCCGAGGGCGGCGTGCGCGTCGCCCGGTTCGAGTGGCTCCGCCGCCTGGCCGAGGCGCTCGAGCGCCGCGGCGTGCTCCTGATCGTCGACGACATCCAGGTCGGTTGCGGCCGGACCGGGCCATTCTTCAGCTTCGAGCCGGCCGGGATCGTGCCCGACCTCGTCTGCCTGTCGAAGTCGATCAGCGGCTACGGGCTCCCCATGTCGCTGGTCCTCCTGAAGCCCGAGCTCGACATCTGGGAGCCGGGCGAGCACAACGGCACCTTCCGGGGCCACAACCCCGCCTTCGTCACCGCCGCCGAGGCCCTCTCCTTCTGGGAGGACGATGGGCTGAGCCGGGAGGTGGCGGCGAAGGCCGCCATCGTCACCGAGCGCCTCCTGGCGATCGCCGCGGACCATCCCGAGGCCGGCGCCGAGGTGCGGGGGCGCGGCCTCATCCAGGGCCTGGCGTTCGAGGATCCGTCGGTGGCCGGCCGGGTCTCCCGCGAATGCTTTCGCCGCGGCGTGGTGATCGAAACCGCCGGCATCGACTCCCAGGTCCTCAAGCTGCTGCCGCCGCTGACCATCGGTGAGCGCGAGCTCGCCTACGGCCTGGAGGTGATCGCCGATTCGGTCGAGGTCGTACTCACCGCGTCGCCGGCGGACGCGGAACCGGCCGAGGCCGTCCCTGCCGGTTGGGCCGGGGAGGCGTCGTGATCGTCCGCCGGCTCGAGGAGCTCGAGGGAGGCGAGCGCGACGTCCGAGCTCCCACCTTTCACAGCCGCCGCTTCCTCCTCTCCGAGGACGGTTGCGGCTTTTCCTTCCACGACACCGTGCTTCACGCCGGGAGCGAGACCTACATCTGGTACAAGCACCACCTCGAAGCGGTCTACTGCGTCGGCGGCGAGGGCGAGCTCGAGGACCTCGACAACGGCGAGGTCCACCCGATCAGGCCGGGGACCTTCTACGCCCTGACCGGCCACGAGCGGCACTATCTGCGAGCCACGAGCGACCTGCGGATGATGTGCGTCTTCAGCCCGGCCCTGACCGGCCGCGAAGTCCACGACGAAGAGGGGGTATACCCCCTGCTCGAGAGGAGCTCAACATGACCACCACGACCCGTGTCCCCGACCTCTACCCCTCGCGGGTGGCGGACGAGCCCCGCCTCGGCGAGCGACGCGATCCGGTCCTCCACGGAGAGGCCGCCGGTGCCCTCACCCGCTATCAGCGCGACACCTACCAGGCCGATGGCTTTCTGACCCTTCCCGGGTTCTTTCCGGAAGAGGAGGTCCGCGCCTTCCAGCGCGAGGCCGACCGCCTGCGCAACTCGGGTGAGCTGCGCGAGCGCGACGATGTGATCACCGAGCCCGAGAGCGACGAGATCCGCTCCATCTTCAACATCCACCGCACCAGCGAGGTCTTCGACCGCGTCGCCCGCGACCCGCGGATTCTGGCGAAGGCCCAGGAGGTCCTGGGCGGCGACGTCTACATCTTCCAGTCCCGGGTCAACTACAAGCCGGGCTTCCGGGGCAAGGAGTTCTACTGGCACTCGGACTTCGAGACCTGGCACGTGGAGGACGGCATGCCCCGCATGCGCGCCGTCTCGTGCTCCATCGCCCTGACGCCGAACTTCGCCTACAACGGGCCGCTGATGCTGGTGCCCGGCTCCCAGCACTACTTTCTCTCCTGCGTCGGCGAGACGCCCGAGGACCACTACAAGGAGTCCCTCAAGAAGCAGGAGTACGGCGTGCCGGACTCGGACGGGCTCGAGAAGCTGGTCGAGCTGGGCGGCGGAATCCGCGTGCCCACGGGCCCGGCGGGCTCGGTGACGATGTTCGAGTGCAACACCATGCACGGCTCGGCCTCCAACATCTCGCCCTTCCCCCGGACCAACCTGTTCATCGTCTACAACAGCGTCGAGAACACCCTGGCCGAGCCTTTCAGCGGCCAGAGGCCCCGGCCGGAGTTCATCGCCAACCGGACAGACGAGGCGCCCCTCGCGGCGGCCGTCTGAGGCCGGGCCGGGCCGACCCCAAGTGACCTCTTCCACACCGAGTAGGCGGCCACTCGCCGCCCTCCTGGCCGTCGCCGTCCTCGCCTCCCTGGCCGCCGCGTGCGGCGGCTCCGGGGAGCGGCCGGGCGAGTCGACCCTCGACCGGCTCCGGCGCCAGGGGGTGGCGCGGGTGGGCTACGCCAACGAGGCCCCCTACGCCTATCTCGACAGCAGGGCCAACCGCCTGACCGGCGAGGCGCCCGAGATCGCCCGCAAGGTCCTCGCCGGCCTGGGCATCCCGCGGGTCGAGGGCGTGCTCACCGAGTTCGGAGCCCTGATCCCGGGCCTGGAGGCGAAGCGCTTCGACCTCATCGCGGCCGGCATGTACATCAAGCCTCGGCGCTGCAAGGAGATCGACTTCTCGAATCCCACGTACTGCATCGGTGAGGGGTTCCTGGTGCGCCGCGGCAACCCGGCGAATCTCCACTCCTACCGCGACGTGGCCGAGGGCGCCACGGCGACCCTGGGCGTCGTCGCCGGTGCCGTCGAGCTGGGCTACGCCCGCAAGAGCGGCATCCCGGATCAGCGCGTCGTGGTCTTCCCCGACGCGCCGAGCGCCGTGGCGGGGGTCCAGTCCGGACGGGTGGACGCCTACGGCGGCACCAGCCTGACGGTCCAGGACCTCTTCGACAAGGCGGCCGATCCGGACCTCGAGATCGCCAGCCCGTTCACCGATCCGGTGATCGACGGCCGGCCGGTCCGGGGCTGCGGCGCCTTCGGGTTCCGCAAGGGCGAGGATGCCTTCCGCAAGGCGTTCAACCGGCGGCTCGACGGCTTCCTGGGCTCGCCGGCGCACCTGGACCTGGTGCGCCCCTTCGGCTTCACCCGGCAGGACCTGCCCGGCGACGCGACCGCCGCCGGGCTGTGCCGCGCCGGGAGCGTGTGAGCGCCTACGAGCTCGGCCCATGACCCTCCCTCGACCCTTCGACCTGCTGCCGGCCCTGGCCGGCGGCCTGGCGGTGACCGTGGAGCTCCTCGCCGGGGGCCTGGTGGTGGCCTTCGTCGCCGCCCTGGTGGCGGGCCTCGGCCGGCGGTCCCGCCTCGCCCCGGTGCGCTGGGTGGCCACCGCTTACGTCGAGGTCTTCCGGGGAACCTCGGCGCTGGTGCAGCTCTTCTGGTTCTACTTCGCCCTCCCCGGCCTGGGGGTGAGCCTCGACGCCCTGACCGCCGGCATCCTGGTCTTGGGGCTCAACACCGGGGCCTACGGTGCCGAGGTGGTGCGCGGTGCGATCCAGGCGGTGCCCCGGGGCCAGTGGGAGGCGGCGACCGCGCTGGGCTTCACCCGCGGCCAGGCTCTGCGCCGCATCGTCCTGCCTCAGGCCGCCCTGCGCATGCTGCCGCCGGCGGGGAACCTGGCCATCGAGCTGCTCAAGAACACGGCCCTGGCCTCCACCATCGCCCTCACCGAGCTCACCTTCCGGGCCCAGGCCCTGCGCTCGGAGACCCTCCGGACGGTGGCGATCTTCAGCCTGACCCTCGCGCTCTACTTCCTCCTCGCCCAGGGCCTCCGGTTCGGGATGGACCGCCTCGAGCGGCGCCTCTCGGTGGGGCAGGAGTGGGGTCTCGAGACCCGGGGAGGCGCGGCGTGAGCTGGAGCTGGTCCTACGCCTGGGAGGTCCTGCCCCGGCTGCTCCACGGTCTCGGGGTGACCCTCGAGGCGACGGCGGCCGGCTTCGCCTTCGCTCTGGTGGTGGGCCTGGTCTGGGCCGCCCTCCGGCGCTCGCGGCGGCGCCTCGTCTCGCGACCGGTGGCCTGGCTGGTCGAGGCGGTACGCTCGACGCCACTCCTCGTCCAGCTCTACTTCGTCTTCTACGTCTTCCCCCGCCTGGGCCTCGTCCTCTCGCCCCTGACCGCCGGCATCCTGGGCCTGGGCCTCCACTACAGCGCCTACACCTCGGAGGTCTACCGCTCGGGGATCGAGGGCGTTCCCCGGGGCCAGTGGGAGGCGGCGCGGGCGCTGGGCTTCAGCCGCTTCCAGACCTTCACGAGGATCGTCCTGCCCCAGGCGATTCCGCCGATCCTCCCGGCCCTCGGTAACCGGCTGATCGCGATCTTCAAGGACACGCCGCTGCTCGCCGTGATCACCGTCACCGAAATGCTCCAGGAGGCCAAGCTGGCGGGCGCCGAGAGCTTCCGCTATCTCGAGCCCCTCACCCTGGTGGGGGCGCTCTTCCTGATCCTGTCCCTCGCGTCGTCGCGGCTGGTGCGCCGGGTGGAGGTGTGGAGTGCTCGCGCGGCCTGAGATGCGGCCTCAGATGGAGACGCGGCCGATCGTCCGCCTGCGGAGCGTGACCAAGCGCTACGGCGACGAGGTGGTCCTCGACGGGCTCGACCTCGATGTCGCCCGGGGTGAGAAGCTCGCCCTGATCGGCCCGAGCGGCTCGGGGAAGTCGACGATCTTGCGCATTCTGATGACCCTCGAGGGGATCGACGGCGGGGCGGTGGAGATCGACGGCGAGCGGGTGTTCACCGTCGAGAGTGGCGGCCGCGCCCGCCCCGCCGGCGAGAAGCACCTGCGGCGCATGCGCGAGCGGGTGGGGATGGTCTTCCAGCACTTCAACCTCTTTCCCCACATGACCGTCCTGGGCAACGTCACGGCGGCCCCGGTGCGGGTGCGCGGCCTGGCGCCGGCGGAGGCGGAGGCGCGGGCCCGGGGGCTTCTCGATCGCGTGGGCCTCGCCGACAAGGCCGACGCCTACCCGGCGCAGCTCTCGGGCGGCCAGAAGCAGCGCGTGGCCATCGCCCGGGCCCTCGCCATGCGCCCGGAGATCCTCCTCTTCGATGAGGTCACCTCCGGCCTCGACCCGGAGTTGGTCGGCGAGGTGCTCCGGGTGCTCCGGGCCCTCGCCCGCCGGGGCGACGGCCCGGATGCCGCCGGTGCGTCCAAGACCATGCTCATCGTCACCCACCAGATGCACTTCGCCCGAGACATCGCGGATCGGGTGGTCTTTCTCGACCGGGGCCGGATTGTCGAGGAGGGAACGCCCGAACAGATCTTCGCCCACCCGGGGCAAGAGCGCACCCGGGAGTTCCTCCGCTCCATTCTGGAAGCCTGAGGTCGGTCCCTACCGCAGCCTGAGAGGTCCAAGCCATGAGCAGCAGGAAGTCGCGAGATGAAGACGGGGCGCCCGAGGCGTCCGAAAGTGAAACGGTCCAGCCTCCCGGCGGAGGTCCCGGGTGGCTGGTGCTCAAGTTCGGGGGCACCAGCGTCTCGACCCTCGAGCGATGGCGGACGATCCGTGACACGGTTCGGGAGCGGCTCGCCTCGGGCCGGAGACTGGTGATCGTCTGCTCGGCCCTGTCCCAGGTGTCGAACCGCCTCGAGGAACTGCTCGACGCGGCGGGGCAGGGGCGCGACGTGAGCGACGGCCTGGCGGGCCTGCGCGAAGTCCACGAAGGGCTGGCCCGGGAGATGGGGCTGGACGCCGGCGCCCTGGTGGGGGAGATTCTCGCCGAGCTCGCTCAGATCCTCGAAGGCATCCGCCTGACCGAGGAGGTGACCCCCCGGCTGAGGGCCCGTGTGCTCTCGAGCGGTGAGCTGATGTCGAGCCGGCTGGGGGCGGCCTGGCTGGTCCGGGAAGGGGTGCCCACATCCTGGCAGGACGCCCGGGAGCTCCTCGAGGCGGAGGCGGACGCCCACGTCCTCCCGGAGCGCCAGTACCTTTCGGCCACCTGCGCCCACGACTACGATCCCGACCTCGACCTGCAGCTCCGGGCGGTGCCCGAGCCGGTGGTCCTGACCCAGGGATTCGTCGCTCGGCTGCCCGGCGGCGACACGGTGCTCCTGGGCCGCGGCGGCTCTGACACCGCCGCGGCGTACCTGGCGGCCAAGCTGGCTGCCGAGCACCTGGAGATCTGGACCGACGTCCCCGGCATGTTCACGGCCAACCCCCACCGCGTCCCCGGCGCCCGGCTGCTCCTGCATCTGGGCTACGCCGAGGCCGGCGAGCTGGCCTCGAAAGGCGCCAAGGTGCTCCATCCCCGCGCCATCGACGCCGCCCAGGCCGAAGGAATTCCGGTGCACGTGCGCTGCACCCCCGATCCCGGGCTCGTCGGCACGGTGATCAGCGCCTCGGCGGTGGAGGAGGCCGGGGTCAAGGCGGTCTCCGAGCGCAAGGGGATCGTCCTCGTCTCCATGGACGTGGACGGCGACTGGCAGGGCGTGGGGGTGATCGCCGACATCGCCGCCTGTTTCAAGGACCACGGGATCTCGATCGATCTGCTGGCTTCCTCCCAGACGAACCTCACCGTGGCCCTCGATCCGCGGGCCAACTATCTCGAGGACGAGGTTCTCGAGCCCCTCCTGGCCGATCTCGCGGAGATCTCGGAGCCCCACCTCATCCGTCCGGCGGCGGCGGTGAGCCTGGTCGGCACCGGGATCCGGGCCATCCTCCACCAGTGGGCCTCGGTGCTGGAGCTCTTCGAGGACGAAGAGGTCTACCTCGTGGCCCAGTCCGCCAACGACCTCTCCCTCACCCTGGTGGTGAACGAGAGCTCGGCCGATCGCCTGGTGGGCCGCATCCACGGCCGGCTGTTCGACGACCACGTGCCCGTCACCTCCTTCGGCCCCACCTGGGAGATCCTGGCGGCGGCGGGCGAGGGCGGCGTCCCTGTTACTTGATGTAGCCCAGGGCGGTGAGCCTGCGGGCGGCGTCGTGGCCGCGGCGTAGAGCCTGCTCCTCGTCGACCGATCCCTCCACGTCGCGGATCTGACGCGACAGGGCGTGCTCCAGGCGGTCCACCTCCTCAGGGTGCTCGGAGGCGACGTCGTGGGTCTCGCCCGGGTCGACGGCGAGGTCGTAGAGCTCGGCGCTGTGCTTCGCCAGGTCGTAGACCAGCTTGAACTTCCCCGCCTTGGCGGCGCGCAGCGACCCCCAGGCGGAGAAGACCACCGGGTGGACCGGCTGGCCGTCCTCGATCACCGGGCGCAAGCTGGTTCCATCCAGGCGCGGCGGCGCGCTCCCGTCCGGCGCCGGTCCCAGGTAGTCGAGGATCGTGGGCACCACGTCCAGGTTCTCGACTTGCTCGGTGAAGCGCCGGCCGCCGCGCACGCCGGGGATGTGCAGCACCATGGGCGTGGCGATCTCGGTGTCGTAGACCGTGTGGCAGTGCTTGACGTCGCCGTGCTCGAGGAACTCCTCGCCGTGGTCGGCCACCACCGCGACGATGGTGTGGTCGAGGAGCCCGCGGCTCCGGAGCCCCTCGAGGAGCTCTCCGAAGCGCTTGTCGAACGAGGCGATCTCGTCGTCATAGAGGTCCTTCAGGTGGCCCAGGTCTCGGGGCGTCACCTCGAACTTGGGGCCCGGCCGCCCCTCGACCATGTCGCAGATCGGGTTCGGGTCCCCGGCCTCGATGAACCACTTGCCCTGGTACGGCTTGGAGAACTCGTGCACCTGGGGCTTGTACGGGTCGTGGGGGTCCATGAAGTGGAGGTAGAGGAAGAAGGGGCGCGGCAGCGAGTCCAGCATCTTCGCGCCCACGCGATCGACGCACCCGGCCTCGGCCCACAGGCAGGTCTCGTCGAACTGGTCGAAGCCCCGGTCGAAGCCGCCGTGGCTGTTGTTGGCGCTCGGGGTCTTGCGCACGATGGGGCTTGCCGAGACCGCGCCGGTCCCATACCCGCGCGCCGAGAGCATCTCGGCCAGGGAGGGGATGCCCCGGGGAATCCCGATCCGGTTGCCGGGCTGGATCCAGAAAGCGGTGCCGTCTCGGCCGGTGAGGATGGAGTTGGCCGAAGGGTAGGTGCAGGGCGCCTGGGAGCGGACGTCCGCGAAGACCATGTTGTCCCGGGCGAAGGCGGCGAGGTGGGGCGCGGTGGCGCGCCGGTAACCGTAGAGGTCCAGATGCGAGGCCCGCAGGGTGTCGACCAGGATGAGGAGGACGTTCTGCGGCGGGCGCGGCGTGCAGCCGGAGGTCGCAACCAGGGCGAGCCCCGCGACGAGGAGCAGTCCGAGGGCCGAGCCCGCGTGGGCGAATCGGAGCCGGGGCCGGCGGCGGCGGTGCGGTGCGCCGCTCACTCCGGATCCACCACCGACGGGGCCGCCCCCCGCTCCGTGCCGGCGGATCTCCGCGCGGGGGCAAACAGCGGGCTCCGGCGCAGGTGCAAGCGATGGGCGTACCAGGCGGCGAGGGAGCCGAGGGTCGCCATGGCGTACGTGCTGGCGCGCCGGAGGGAGATGCTGGAGGCCTCCTCGAAGTAGTGGACCGGCATGGGGATGTCGCCGACCCGGAAGCCGAAGTGGACCGCCTGGAGGAGGAGCTGGGAGTCGAAGACGAAGTCGTCGGAGTTGCGCTCGAAGGGTATCGTCTCGAGGAGGCTGCGCCGGTAAGCCCGAAAGCCGCTGTGCCACTCGCCCAGGTTCTGGCCGGTGAGCATGTTCTCCACCAGGGTGAGCCCCCGGTTCGCCAGGTACTTGATCCGGGGCATGCCCCCCGAGAGAGCCTCGCGGCGGGTGCGGATGCGGTTGCCGAGGACCAGGTCGAGGACGTCCAGGCGCAGGATCTCGACCGCCGCCGGCACGAGGCGGGCGTCGTACTGGTCGTCGGGATGGACCATGACCACGAAGTCCGCGCCCCGGGCGAGAGCCTCCCGGTAGCAGGTCTTCTGGTTGCCGCCGTAGCCCAGGTTGCGCTCGTGGCGCACCAGGGTGACCGGCAGGCGGGCGGCGATCTCCGCGGTGGCGTCGGTGGAGGCGTCGTCCACCACCAGCACCTCGTCGCAGCAGCCATCCGGCAGGTGGGAGAGGGTCGTCTCCAGGGTCTCCTGCGCGTTGTAGGCGGGCATGACGACGAGGGTTCGATCGGGCACGGGGGGCTCCTGACTCTGTGACCCTAAAGGAAAACCGGCGCCAAACCAAGGTGGGGCAGGTCGGGACCGGGAAGCCGGGGGAGAGGGGCCGGGGCCCCCTGGAGCTGGTACGCTGAGGGCGTCCCGGCGTCGTCGGGGCGCGATCCGACTCGACCTCCCGGAGGAAATCATGCTCAGAACGCTCGGGCTCCGCTCCGCCCTCGTCCTCGGCCTGCTCGCCCTGCCGGCCGCCGCCTCTGCCGCCCAAGCCGGCCAGACCGCCGCCGCCACCCACCCCTTCGACGCCCACGACCTGGTCACCATGGCCCGGCTCGCGGAGCCGGCGGTCTCGC
The DNA here is from genome assembly GCA_963739795.1 of uncultured Acidobacteriota bacterium. Lineage (GTDB taxonomy): Bacteria > Acidobacteriota > Thermoanaerobaculia > Multivoradales > DATKCC01 > CAVUBL01. Next base: position 47,738 of record CAVUBL010000010.1, read on the forward strand.
CCGACGGCAGCCGTGTGGCCTTCACCCTGCGCCAGACCGACCTCGCCGCCGATCGGGGCCGGACCCACCTGTGGTGGGTGGGCACCGACGGTAGCGGTCTCGCGCAGCTGACCACCGATCTCGCGTCGGACTCGACCCCGACCTGGTCCCCGGACGGGTCGAGCCTCTACTTCCTGTCCACGCGCTCCGGCTCGTCCCAGGTCTGGCGCCTGCCGGTCTCGGGTGGCGAGGCCCGCCAGGTCACCGACCTGCCCGTGGACGTCGCGACCTTCGAGATCTCGCCCGACGGCTCCAAGCTCGCCGTCTCCCTCGACACCTTCCCGGACTGTCCCGACATCCAGTGCACCGCCGAACGACTGAAGGCGCGGGAGGAGTCGCCGGACACCGGCCAGATCTACGACCAGCTCTTCGTGCGCCACTGGGACACCTGGGCCGACGGTCGCCGATCCCACCTGTTCGTGCTTCCCGCCGCCGGTGCGAAGCACGGCGCCGCCGACGCCCTGGACGTCACCCGCGGGCTCGACGGCGACGTCCCCTCGAAGCCCTTCGGCGGCTCGGAGGAGTACACCTTCACTCCCGACGGCAAGGGGCTGGTGTTCAGCTCCCGCGTGGTCGGGGCCGAGGAGGCCTGGTCGACCGACTTCGACCTCTACCTGGTGCCGGTGGACGGCTCGGCGGCGCCGCGCGTTCTGACCGACGCCAACCAGGCCTGGGACACCCAGCCGCGGTTCTCGCCCGACGGCAAGACCCTGGCCTACTTGGCAATGAAGCGCCCCCGCTTCGAGTCCGACCGCTTCCGCCTGATGCTCATGCCCTGGTCCGCGGACGGCGGACCGGCAGGGGAGCCCCGGGATCTCACCGAGGGCTGGGACCGCTCTCCCGGCTCATTCTTCTGGGCGCCGGACGGCAAGACCATCTATGCCACGGCGTCCAGCCTGGGCAACGTCTCCCTGTTCGCCGTGGACCCCGCCAGCGGTCGGGTTCGGGAGCTGGTCACGAAGGGCCACGTGCGCTCGCCCGGCGTGGCCCAGGGTCCGAACGAGGGCCCGGGCAGTCGGCGGATCGTCTTCGCCCGCGACACCTTCACCTCGCCGGTGGACCTCTTCTCGGTCGACGCCGACGGCGGCGACCTCCGGCGCCTGACAGAGGTCAACGCCGATCACCTGGCGAAGGTCCGGATGGGCACCTACGAGCAGTTCCACTTCCCCGGCTGGAACGGCGAGGCGGTCTACGGCTACGTCGTCAAGCCGGCGGACTTCGAGGCGGGCAAGAAGTATCCGGTCGCCTTCCTCATCCACGGCGGTCCGCAGGGCTCCTGGGAGAATGAGTTCCACTACCGCTGGAACCCGCAGCCTTACGCCGGGGCCGGCTACGCCGTGGTGATGATCGACTTCCACGGCTCCACCGGCTACGGGCAGGCGTTCACCGACGCCATCAGCCGCCACTGGGGCGACCGCCCCCTGGAGGACCTGCAGAAGGGGCTGGCGGCGGCCATCGCCAAGTACCCGTACCTCGACGGCGACCGGGTGGGCGCCCTGGGCGCCTCCTACGGCGGCTACATGATCTACTGGATCGCCGGCAACTGGCCGGGCCGCTTCCGCTGCCTGGTGGACCACGACGGCGTCTTCGACACGCGCAGCGCCTACTACTCGACCGAGGAGCTCTGGTTCCCGGAGTGGGAGTTCGGCGGTCCGTACTGGAAGAGCCCGGAGCTCTACGAGAAGTTCAATCCGGTCGATTACGTGACGAAGTGGAAGACTCCCATGCTGGTGATCCACAGCCAGCACGACTACCGCTTGCCACTGACCCAGGGCCTGGGCGCCTTCACCGCCCTCCAGCGCCAGGGCATCCCGAGCCGCCTGCTCTACTTCCCGGACGAGAGCCACTTCGTTCTCAAGCCGTCCAACAGCCAGCTCTGGTACAAGACCGTCCTCGACTGGCTCGACCACTGGGTCAAGGGCACCGCTCAGGGGTTGTGAATGAATCTCCGGCCGTCGCGAGGGCGCGTCCGGGCGCCCCTCGCAAGGCGCGCCGACGCAGGCATAGCGGGGCCTATGTCGAGGAGGCGCAACGTCGCGAGGGGTGATTCGGGGGCGCCTGTAGTAGGTCGGCGATTCATTCACAAGCTCTCGGGGCTCGTGAGCGAATCTCCGGCTGTTTCCCGAGGCCTTTCGACGGCTGACGGCGCGACTCGAACAGCCGGAAGGTCCCCCGAGGCCGCTTCGTCCCGCCCGCGGCAGTGGGCGTGGTGGCTGCTCGTGCTCGTTCCGGCCACGGCCGGTGCCGCGATGCGGCTCTGGGGGCTGCGGGGGCAGGTGGTCTGGGGCGACGAAGAGCACGCGATCCGGGCGGCGCTGGAGTGGAACCTGCCGAAGATCCTGACGACCTATCGAGTCGCAGACAACTGCATCCCGTGGACCGCGTACCTCCATCTGCTGATGGCTGCGGGGCACCCCCTGACAGAGCTCTCCCTGCGCATGCCCAGCGTCGTCGCCGGGCTGCTCTCCCTGCTGCTCATCCCCCTCGCCGTGATGAAGGCGGTCGACCGCCGGAGCGCTCTGGTGCTCGCCTGGTTTCTGGCCCTCTCGCCGCCACTGATCTACTACAGCCGGATCGCCCGTCCGTACGCGGTAGTGGCCCTGCTCGGGTTCGTCGCCGTCGCCTGCTTCTGGCGCTTCTGGGAGGGTACAGGGGCACGCGCGGGGCGGTTCGGTTGGGCGGCGGGCTACGCGGTGGCCGGAGCCGCGGCGGCCTGGTTCCACCCGGGAGCGGGTCCCTTCGTCGCGGCGCCGCTGGTCTTCGCCGCCGGCGATCTGGCCCTCCGGCGCTTCCACCGCGCGCGTTGCGCGCGCGCCGGGCAGCCGCCCTCCGACGGACCGAGGCCCGGACTCGGCGGGCTCTTCCTGGTGGGGGCGCTCCTGGCGGCCCTGGTCGCCGCCTTCCTGGTCCCCGCGGCGAGCAGTTTCCTCGCCGTGCTCCGGTTGAAGTCGAACGGCAGGGCGATGGACCTGAAGACCCTGCGGGACGTCGCCCGGTTGCTCGCCGGCACCCCCTCCATCTGGGTCGCGATCGGCGCCTGGACGGTAGCCGGCGCCGGCGTGGCGGCGCTCTGGCGGGAGCGTCGACGCCTGGTGCTCTACACGGCGACGCCGGTGGCGGCCCTGGTGGTGGCCCTCCTCGTGCTTCAGCCGTTCGCGGCCGGGGTACCGGTGATCTCGGGCCGGTACCTGGTCGTCGCGTTGCCGATCCTCTTGCTCTGGATGGCCCGCGGTCTCGTCCAGCTCTGGGATGGGCTCGGCGGCGGGAGGCGGGCCGGGGCTCGGTCGAAGCTCCGACTCGCGGGACAGATCGGGGCGGCGACCCTCGTGGCGGCTCTCTGGGCCACCCACCCGTACGCCGCCGAGCCGGCGCTCCGGTTCGGGCCCTTCGCCGGTAGCGAAGCGGCGATCGAGCTGTACGCCCCGAGCCCGCGCCTGCCTCCGGAGAACGTCCCGGAGGCCTACCGCCTGATGAGGCGCGAGCCCGGACCAGGGGCCGTGGTCGCGATCGACACGATCCGCTACGACGGCACCGGTCCGGTCGACATCGCCCTCTGGCGTGTCCATCGCCGGCCCGTCATCCTCGCGGTCAGGGGGCCCTGGCCGACCGATCCTCGGCTGGCGTTTCGCACCCTGAAGAGCCTGCGCCCGAAGGTGCTGGAGGGGTCGGGAGCCCGCTTCGTCACGTTGCAGCTCGACCGCTACCGCTTGTACAGAATCGTCGCCGAGCTCCGGGGCGACGGTCGGCTCCGTCCGGAAAGTCCCGCGCAGCGAGCCGAGCGTGCACGGGTCCAGGCCGTCTTGGTGAACTGGTTCCGTTCCGCCTGGGGGCCGCCCCAGGTCTCCTCCGACGGATCGCGCATGTGGGACCTGGCGGCGGCGCGGCGGGGCCAACCGGGCTCGCGTGGCGGGATCGACGGCCCTGGCAACTAGTGGTCTGATTCACGAATCCCTTATCTTTCGCGCAGGGGTCTTGCGGAGTGGATCCAAGGCGCGAGGAGGAGGCGATGCAATAGCATCGTTGACGACGAGCAACGCAGGAGACGCCCGCAACCCCCTGCGCCCTGCGGGTTGCGTCGGCGCGGGGCCGCAACGAAAGGCAAGGGATTTGTGAATCAGACCACTAGGGAGGAGGGATTGTATCCTCCGGCGGTGCGAGTGTCTCGGAAGCATCGGTGGCGCGGGAGCGGTCCGGCGCTCCTCGTCCTGGCCGGCGCGTTGCTCGCCGCAGGCTGTGACGCGGGCCCGCAGATCCCCGTCGCGAAGCACCTGATCCTGGTCACCGTGGACACCTGGCGCGCCGACCACGCCTTCGCCGAGCGGGCCGGCGTGCCCCTGACTCCGCGGCTCTCGGAGCTGGCTGCGGAGTCGACCCGCTTCACCCAGGCCAGCTCGGTGGCCGACCGGACCACTCCCGGGGTCACCGGCTTCCTCACCGGCCTCTTGCCCCACCGCACCGGCGTCCTGGTCAACGTCCACGTCGTACCCCCGGAGGTGCCCACGCTGGCGACGGTGCTTCAGGGGGAGGGCTTCGTCACCCGCGCCCTGGTCGCCAACCCGGTGCTCGCGCCGGGCAACGGGTTCGAGCACGGCTTCGACCACTACCGGCTGCTCGAGCCACGCGACCACCTGGTCAAAGCCCAGGCCGACGCGGTGACCGACGCCGCGCTCCGCGAGCTCGACCAGGATCTCGAAACGGGCGGCCGAGTATTTCTCTGGGTGCACTACTTGGACCCCCACGGCCCCTATCGGCCGCCGGAGGAGGCTCGGGACCTGTTTCCCCTCGACCGCTTCGGCCCCTCGGTGCGTCCGGTCGCGCTCCTCGATCGCGGGGACCAGTCGGGCCTCGGCGGCGTACCCGGCTATCAGCAGCGGGGCTTCGAGCAACCCTCCCGGGACGCGCGGGACTACCTGGCCCGGTACGCCGCCGAGATCCGGTTCCTGGACGCCCAGGTCGGCCGGCTTGTCGACGGGTTGCGTGCCCGCGGGATCCTGGACGAAAGCCTCCTGGTGTTGACCGCGGACCACGGCGAGGCGCTGGCAGGGGACCATGGCCACTACTTCAGCCATGCCAACGGCCAGACGGCGGACCAGATCCACATCCCCCTGATGATCCGCTGTCCGGGATGTCCGCAGGGCCGGCTCATCGACCGCCCGGTGTCGACCGTGGACATCCTCCCGACGGTCCTTGATCGGCTCGGGCTGGACGTGAAGGTGGTGACCGACGGCATCGACCTGCTGGACGACCGGCCCCGCCTCGTCGTGAGCCAGGGCTTCCGGCAGATCTCGGTGCGCAGCGGGCACTGGAAAGCGATCTGGCAGGAGGGCCAAACGCCGGCTCTGTACAATCTCCGCAGGGATCCCGGAGAGCGCCACAACCTGGCCGCGAGGCGTCCGCGAAAGCTCCAGGAGCTGGCCCATGCGATGCATGGCGTGCGCAAGCTCCCGATCCTTGCCCGGGCCACCGTGCGGGCGCATACGAACAAGCGGCTGCGGGAGTCCCTGAGGGCGCTCGGGTACATCTGAGGGCGTCGGGCCCGGAGAGATCGTGGCAGCGCCGGGCAAGGGCGCTCTCGAGGGGCATCCTCAGGGCGGCTGGGCCTGGTGACCGCCGGCGGTCGCCTCGTACCCGGTCAGCTCCACGTACCCGCGCCCGGAGACCGGGTGCCCGCCGTGGCTTCCGGTGATCGCCACCGCCCCTTCCCAGTAGCGGAACCCCACATCGAGCTCCTGGTCGGCGAGGAGGGGCTCGATCTCCAGGTCGAGGTCGGCGCCGGGGGCCTCGAGGTGCCAGCGCGCGGGGTAGACGGCGCCGGAGCGGGGGCTCGTCCAGTGGTCTTCGACGCCGATTGACACCTCGCTCCCGATCAGGTGCCGGGAGCCGCCATCCGGGTCGACGAGGGTGCCGCTCGAGGCCGGATCGATCGAGCCGCCCTCGCGGCGCAGGCGGTAGAGCATCAGATCCCAGTCGTCGGAGAGCTGAAGCGCGAACCAGTCCCAGCCCACCTCGCCCTCGGCGAGGGCGCTGGTGCTCCACTCCCGGTCGAGCCAGGAGAGGCCGGTGACCGGAAACTCCCGGCCGTCGGCGGTCACCGAACCGCGGGTCGCGAGGCGGGGGACCGAGTAGTAGTAGGAGGCGTTGCCGGGTCCGCCCCCCTTGTCGGACAGGCCGTGGTCGCCGTGGAGCACGGGGGGCCCCACCGCTTCGAGGTGCAGGTCGATGGCGTCGTCGCCGTCCGCCGCGTGGAGGTGGAGGGGGCCGAGGGCCGCGGGCCCGGGGTGGGCCTCTCCGCCTCCGACCGCCCGCGCTCCCCAGTCGTCGACCCAAACCCGGAACGGGCTCGCCTGGGCGCCGGCGAGGCCCAGGGCTCCGCGGGCCAGGCGCGCGGCCGAGTGGAACCGGCCCGCGCCGACGTCGCTGAGGGCGAAGTGGGCGAGATACGCCTGGCGGGTGGCCCAGGCGGAGGAGCGCTCTCCGTCGTCTCTTCCGGCGGCCGGCGGCGCCAGGGCGGTGCGGAAGACGGTGAGCTGGTAGCCGAAGCGCCGCCCACCCGACGCCGTCAGGTTGCCGGTGAAGTACCACCACTCGGTCCGGAAGCCGGGGTGGGGCCCGTGGTCGGCTGGGAACTCGAAGGGCCGGGGCGCCAGCGCCCTCTCGAATCCCTCGCCGGCCCCGGCCCGCATCGCCCCGGACACCGAGAGCGTCGCCCGGGAAGGCTCCGGCCGCTCCCAGGACTCCTGCGAGCAGGCGAGCGCTGAGGCCGCCGCGACGGCCAGGCTGGTCAGGAGGGCCAGCGCGGCCAGGCTCCGGAGCCGCCCGGTCATTCTTCCCTCAGGGCCGCCGCCGGCCGGGTCCGCGCCATCCGCCAAGCGGGGTAGAGGCCAGCCACCAGGGCGGCCACGACGGCGAGGCCCACCGCCTGGAGCAGGACCTCCGGGGCCACCCGCATCTCCAGGGTCCAGCCAAACGAGCGCCGGTTGATGACGAAGATCATGATGGCCGCCAGGACCAGGCCCACGGGCAGGGCGAGGAGGCCCGCGGCGAGGCCCATGAGACCGGTCTGGGAGGTGATGAGCTGCCACACCTGGCCCGGGGTCATGCCGTTCGCCCGCAGCACGCCCAGCTCGCGGGCCCGCTCGAGCTGAAGCGCCATGAGGGCCGAGAGCACGCCCACGAAGGCCACCAGCCCGGCGAGGAGCCGGAGCACGGACGTGATGGCGAAGGTGCGGTCGAAGATCCGCATAGAGGTCTCGCGCAGGTCCCGGTTCGAGCGCACCGAGACCTCCTGGTGCGGAGCCGCGAGCCGGCGGATGCGGTCGGCGAGGTCGACGAGATCGGGGCGGTCGACGCCGGGGGCGGCGTAGACCGAGAGGGCCGAGAGCCCGGAATCGCGCCACCAGCGGCGGTAGGTCCCGAGGTCGAGGAGCACGGCACCCGGGTCGCGGCCGAAGTCGGCGTACACCCCGGCGACCTCGAAGGACCGCTCCCCCGACGCCGTGGGCAGGCGAATCCGGTCGCCCACCCCGAGGTGGCGGCGGGTCGCCAGGGGCTCGGAGACCAGGACCGCCGAACCCCGCCCGACCGCCGCCCAGGCGCGCCCGGGGTCGCCGGCCAGGAGCCGGAAGCCGCTCCGACCCCTGGGGCCGAGGTCGAAGGCGAGGAGCGCCACTGGGATCGACGCGCGGGCAGCGCTCTCAGGTCCCGCGGGCAGCCTCACCGACACACGCCGAAGGCTGTCGACCCGTTCGACTCCCGGCGCCTCCCGCACGGCCCGGGCCACGGCCGGATCGAGGGTGACCCCCGCCGCCGACGGCCCGGGGGAGGGCGGGCTGACGTAGAGGTCGGCCTGGAGGGTCTGCCCGAGCCAGGCGACCACCGTCTCGCGGAAGCTTCCGATCATCACGCCGACGCCCACTGTCACCGAGACGGCGATCACCAGAGCCGCCACGGCCACCCCGGTCCGGGAAAGGGCCGCCACCACGCCCCGGGCCGCCATCCGTCCCAGCACGCCGAACAGCGCGCCGGCGGGGCGGTCGAGCAGGGCCATCAGGGCGACGGTCGCGGCGGGGGTCAGGAGGGCGCAGCCCAGGACCACCGCGAAGAGGCCGGCGAAGGCGGGTTCCAGCCGGTCCGAGGGGTACGTCAGCAAGGCGCCGCCGGCGGCCAGGAGGAGGACGCCTGCGACCGCGGCCCGGGGTACCGACCGGCGGGCGCTCGCCTCGGCTGCCGAGCGCGTGAGGGCCGCGCGCGGCGGCGTCGAGGTGGCCTCCATCGCCGGCCGGAGAGCCGCTGCGGCGGTGGCGCCCAGGCCGAGGACCACGCCCTTGATCAGGCTCGCCGGCGCCAGGGAGAGCCGGCGGACCGAGAGGACGAAGTAGAGATCGTTGATGGTCCGGGTGACCAGGTGCAGGAGGACCTCGCCCAGAAGCGCCCCGCTGAGCAGCCCCAGGGCCGTCCCTATGGCTCCCACCAGCAGGGCCTCGAGGAGGATGGCTGCGAAGATTTCGCGCCGGGTCACTCCGAGGGTCCGGAGGGTGCCGATCAGGGTACGGCGCTGGACCACGGAGAAGGTCATGGAGTTGTAGATCAGGAACACGCCGCAGAGGAGGGCCAGGAGAGAGAGGGCGGTCAGGTTGAGGCGGAACGCCCGGGTCATCTCGCGGAAGGTGCGGGTGCGGGCGCCGGCGGGCTCGAGGCGAGCCCCGGCGGGTAGGATGGCCCGAATCCGATCCAAGCTCCGATCCAGGCTCGCGCCGGCGGAGGACGAAGCGCCGCCCTCGGGCAGGGCCAGCTCGATCCGATCGAGGCGGCCGACTTTGCCCAGGACCTCCTGGGCCGAGGCCACGTCCAGGATCAGGAGGTCGGAGAGGGCCTCCCGGGAGCGCTCGTCGGACGGCTCCAGGAGCCCCACCAGCAGCAGGGAACGCCGGTGCCCCGCCACCTCCACGGGGAAGCGCTCGCCCGGTGCGAGTCCCAGGTCCCGAGCCGTGTCGGCGGCGAGGAGGGCCGCTCCCGGGCGGGTGACCAGGGGGCCCAGGGTGGGGGGCGGCGAGCCAGCCGGCGCCGGGCTCCCAGAGGCCGCTCCCGCCGCGAGCTCGGGCCGGAAAGCGCCCTCGGAGAAGGGATCGACGCCCAGGACTCGGAGGGTGCGCCGCGCTCTACCGGTTGAGGCCCCGCTCCCGACGGTGGCCAGGCCCTCGACCACCGGCGCCGCCGGATGCACACCGGCGCCCACCACCAGTCGCGGGAAGAGGGAGTCGGGCAGACCCGCCGGCCCGCCGACGATCTGGTGGGTGGCGCGCCCCGCCAGGGCCTCGGTGGAGAGGTCGAAGGCCCGTCCGGCGCTGGAGTTCGCCAGGTCGATGGCCACCACCACCGCGACCCCGAGGGCGATGCCCAGGATCGAGAGGCCCGCCTGCCACGGATGGCGCCGGAGGAAGCGGAGCATCGAGCGGAAGACGAGGGGGCTCATGGCGGGCCGGTGCGGCGCTCTCCGGCTTCGGACTCCAGGAGGGCCCCTTCGGTGAGGGTGAAGACCCGGTCGGCCAGGCCCATCACCTCCCGGGCGTGGGTCACCATGACCAGGGTCTTGCCGCGGCTGCGGACCAGGGAGTCCAGGAGCTCGAGCACCTCGATGCCGGTCTCGAGGTCCAGATTTCCGGTCGGCTCGTCGGCGATCACGAGGGGCGGGTCGTGGGCCAGGGCGCGGGCCACCGCGACCCGCTGCTGCTCGCCGCCGGACAGTCGGTCGGGGAAGCTCCGCCGGCGGTCCCCCAGGCCGACCCGGTCCAGGAGGGCGAGGGCCCGCTCCCGGTCGTCGGCGGCCACCTTGCCGGCCAGCTCCAGGGGGAGGAGCAGGTTCTCCTCCACGGTGAGGGTGGGGATCAGGTTGAAGAACTGGAACACGAACCCCAGCCGGTCCCGCCGGAAGAGGGTCCGCTCGCGCTCGGAGAGGGCACCCAGGTCCCGGCCGTCCACCAGCACCCGGCCGGAGGAGGGGAGGTCGATCCCGGCGATCAGGTTGAGGAGGGTCGACTTGCCCGAGCCGCTCCGCCCCAGGATCACCGCCAGCTCGCCGGCGCCGATGGATGCGGTCACCTCCGAGAGGACGGGGCGCTCGACCCCACCTTCGCGGAAGCTCCGGGAGACACGGTCGAGTTGGATCAGCGGGGCAGGCGGCGACGGCACGGGCGACAATCTATAGCATCGCCGGCGCAGGTCGAGGCGCCGTCTCGGGCGAGGAGGATCGTCTCCACGAGGACCTCTCAGTTTCCGTGTTCTTTCAAGAATGCGGCTGCGGATTGTAGAATGCACCGGACATCTGCATGGCGCTGGGGAGGCTCGTTCGCGTGGCGCCAGGAAAGGCGGCCGTGGGCAAGCTCTTCATCTCTCACAGCTCAGAGGACGACGCGTTCGTCCGCGACCTCCGTGGGGCGCTCGCCGATCTCGCGCAGGAGGGCTGGATCGATTCGCGCGAGCTGCGTGGTGGCGATCCGCTCTGGCCGGAAATCGAGCGGGCCATGGAGGAAGCGTCGGCCTTTGCCGTCGTGGTGAGCCCGGCCGGACTGCAATCGAAATGGGTCGGCAAGGAGCTTCGCCACGCGTTGAATCTGCAGGAGCAGCGCGGCAGGGAGGCCTTCCCGGTCTTCGCGCTCGCGCTGGACGGCACCCGGCTCGGGGTCCTGGAGGAGCTCTTCGGCGAGGAGCCGGTCTACATCCCCGTGAGCAGCGACGCGGGAGGAGTCGAGGCGGCGGTCGGTCCGATCCTGGTGGCGCTGGGCCAGCGCGAGCCGGCGGACGTGCCGGCCTCGCCCCAGCCGCCCGCCGAGCCGCTCGAGGACCTCGTGCTCGAGCTGACCGACCTGGGGTTCCAGGAGCACGGCGGGGTCCGCCGCGCGTCGGCCCGCGCCCGGCTGGTCTACGAACCGGCGACGCCCGGCCAGCCGCACGTCCACAGCCGGGAGAGCTGGCGGCTCGTCGCGCCGATCGGACCGATCGAGGTCGAGGACCTGCGCTGGTACCTGGAGAAGTACGCCGTCTGGCCGAGCCATTACTTCCGAGACCGCGCCGCCAAGGTGGAGGAGGATCTCGGGAAGTGGGGCGAGCTGCTCTACCAGGCCGCCATGCCTGTGGCCCACACCGCGAACGTCCTCCAGGCCTGGGCGCGGATCGGCGATCACGCCGGGCGCCGATTCTCGGTCCACGTGGACGCGGCGCTGGAGGCCGGCGCCCCCGACGACGAGGTGGCGAGAGCCAGGGAAGCCGCCACGCTGCTCCTCGGCCTGCCGTGGGAGCTGCTGCACGACGGCACGAGCTACCTGTTTCAAGGCGCGAAACCCACCCGCGTCCGACGCCGGCTGCCGGGCACCGAAGCGTTCGACGTGCCGGTCGTGGCCACGCCGATCCGGATCCTGCTGGTCACCGCCCGGCCGGAGGACGAGGCATGCGGCTACATCGACCATCGCGCGAGCGCCCTGCCGCTGGTCGAGGCCATGGAGGCGCTGCCCGGGCTGGTCGAGATCCAGGTGCTCAGCCCGCCGACCCTGCCCGCCCTGCGCGAGGAGCTGGACCGCGCCCGCCGCGCGCGGCGGCCCTACCACGTCGTCCACTTCGACGGCCACGGCGTCTACGACCGGCGCGTCGGCCTGGGCGGGCTCTGCTTCGAAGATCCCGCGGACGTCGGCAAGCTGGTAGAGCGCCGGCACGTCACGGTCTACACCGACGAGCTGGGCCCGCTGCTCCGCGATCACCGCATCCCGCTGGTCTTCCTCGAAGCCTGCCAGACGGCGCAGGCCGAGAAGGCCTCCGAGTCGGTCGCCTCCGAGCTGCTCAAGGTCGGGGTGGCCTCGGTGGTGGCGATGAGCCACAGCGTGCTGGTCGAGACGGCGCGCCGCTTCGTCGCGGCGTTCTACGAGGCGCTGGCCGCGGGCCGGCGGGTGGGCGACGCCATGCTCGAAGGCCAGCGGCACCTGGAGGAGGGCAAGTCGCGCGGCCGCGTGTTCGGCGCCGACGAGCTGCGGCTCCAGGACTGGTTCGTGCCGGTGCTCTACCAGGAGAAGGACGACCCGCAGCTCTTCGAGACCGTGCCCGCGCGGCAGACACTAGAGGATTACCAGACCGCGCTGGCCGCGCGCCTGGGCGATCTGCCGCCGCCACCGGAGACCGGCTTCGTCGGCCGCAGCCGGGAGCTCCTCGCCCTCCAGAGGCTGCTGCGGAGCGGCGGGGGTGAGGAGAGGGTCGGGGTGAGGAGGGGTGGTCTGAGGAGCGGGGGAGCGAGGTACGCCGTCGTCCGCGGCCAGGGGGGCGAGGGCAAGACGGCCCTGGCCGCCGAGCTGGCGCGCTGGATGGTCCGCTCGCAACAGGTCCGCCGCGCGGCCTTCGTGTCGGTGGAGGGGCTGGAGCGGAACGTCGCCGAGACGGTGCTCGACACGCTCGGCGATCAGCTCGTGAAGCGCGGCTTCTCGACCCAGGCCGACTGCCAGGGCGACGTGGGGAAGGCGGAGCAGGAGATCGCGCGGGCCCTCCGCGAGCGGCCGACGCTCCTGGTGATGGACAACATGGAGAGCGTCCTGCTGCCGGAGTTTCTCGCCGAGGAGACGCCGGAGAGTCTGTTCCAAGAGTCCCGCGACGAGCTCACCTCGATCCTCGCGCTGTGCGAGCGGCTGGTCGCGGTGGGCGAGACGCGCCTGGTCTTCACCAGCCGCGAGGCGCTCCCGGCGCCCTTCGACGCCGAGCGCCGGCGGCGGGAGCTTCAACGGCTGGCCCGCGAGGACGCGGTCAAGCTGGTCGAGCGGGTGGTGAACGTGGAGGGCGGCACCGAGCCGAGCGTGGGGGGCGAGAGCCGGCTCCTGGACGCCCGGCAACAAGAGATCGAGGAGCTCGTGGACGCCGTCCACGGCCACGCCCGCACCCTGGCGCTCCTGGCTCCGGCCCTGCGAAGCCAGGGCGTCGAAGCTACCCGCCGCTCGCTGGTCGACCTGATGGCAGAGATGGAGAAGACGTTCCCCGGCAGCCGGGAGCGGTCGGTTTTCGCCAGCGTCGAGCTCTCCCTGCGGCGGATGTCGCCGGGGAGCCGGGAGCGGGCGCGGGTGCTCGGCGTGTTTCACGGCGCGGTCGACCTGGACGTGCTCCGCCACATGATGGAGTGGGAGACGGCGGACGTGGTCACGCTGGCGGAGGAGCTGGTCGAGACGGGGCTGGCGAGGCCGGACCGCTACGACCACCTGACGCTCAACCCGGCGCTCTGCCCCTACCTCCGAGCGCGGTTGGACGCAGCGGAGCGCCAGCCGATGACGGCCCGCTGGGTCGAAGAGATGCGCCGGTATGCCGAGTTCCTCGTGCAGCAACAGCACCAGAACACCGAGATCGCGGCGACGCTGACGGTGCTCGAGCTGCCGAACCTGTTCGCGCTGCTGGACCTCGTCGAGCGGGCGGGGGATGCCGAGGCGACGATCGACCTGGCCACCTCGCTCTACGGCCTGCTGCAAGGACTCGGCAAGCCGCGGCTGCTGGAGCGGGTGGGGCAGGCCCGCGACGCGGCGGCGGCGGCGCTGGGCGACGCCTGGAATCACGCGCGGTTCGAGGCGGAGCGCACCCGCATCGAGCAGCAGCTCGCCGGCGGGCGGTTGCGTGAGGCGTTCGAGGGCGCGCAGGAATTGCTCGGCCGGGCGCGTGCGGCGGGCGAGCACGCGTATCCAAACGCCGACTACGATCTCGCGATGGCTCACTTCAAACTAGCCCGAGTGTTGAATACGGCCGGCGGGCCGGAGCAGGCACGGAAGCCGGCAACCCCGCTGCCGCCGCGGAGGCGAGGGGCCAAGCCATCGGCCACTACCTCAATTACCGCCGCGACGGCGGCGAGAACCACTTCACCGACGGCCGCCTCGTCCTCGCCGTGACCCGGGCGCTCCTCGCCGGCGACGCAGCCGAGGCCGCGGCGCAGCTCGAGCGACTCGCCGCCGACCCGGACGCGGCCGCGCTCCTCCCCTTCATCCAAGCCCTCCAGGCCATCATCGCCGGCAGCCGCGACCGCGCACTGGCCGAGCGCCCCGGAGCTGCACTACACCATGGCCGCCGAGATCCTCTTCCTGATCGAAACCCTCGAAGGCCCCAACCCCTGAGTAAAACCGGGAGGCGGGCAGGCTGTCTGCGAGCGGATCGGGAGGCGCTTCACCAGGTGCTGGCGGCGTCTCAGGCAGACGTCGAGGCCGGTCACCTCATCGATGCCGAGGAGGTCAGATAGGGCAGGCCCAGACGAGGCGACCCCGGGGGCACCGGGGCGTCCCCCGCCCAGGTTTCTCCACTCCACTTCGCTCCGATCGAAACGACAAACAAGATGGGGAGCCCGGCCCGGGTGGGCCGAGGTCTCAGACGCAACAACAGTCCCTTCCGTGGAGTTCGACCCCGCAGGTCCGGGGGCTATGGCGCAACATCAGCCTACGCCGAGGAGTCCGACCCCGGAGGACAGGGGGGCCCGACCGGCGGCGTCGTGGACCGCGCCCAACGAGACGGCGCGAAGTCCGAGTCAGCCGAGCGCGGGCCATGCCGAGGCGCGGCTCCTCCGTCCCACCGTTCTAGCAAGCCGCGCCGTCCGCAAGGGCGGGCCCCCCCCCCGGCCCGGCCCGTCCCGCCTCGTCTCAGTCGCGACTCAGATCCCCGCCCCGCGCCCAGGTCACCAGGAACTTCGCGACGTCCTTCCCCACGTCCTGGGCGTCGTCGCTCAGAAACTTCTCGTAGGCCCCGCCGCCGATCCCGATCCCCGAGTGCTTCAGGTGCTTGAACTCCGCCAGCGTCTTGCCCGCCGCGTCCGTCACCGTCCCCGACACCCCCACGCCGCTCGCCCCGGCGCCGAAGCCCACCCAGTAACGCTTCGCCCGGTTCCCGGGGTTGATGGTCACGAACTCCCCTTCGACCACCAGCGCCCCGGCCGGCACCGCGCCCGCGCTCTCCTGGATCGTCACCTCTCCGAAGGCGTGGGAGGCGTCGAGCTCCGACTTCAGCTTCTCGGCCATCAGGTCCGGCGCCGCCTTCTTCATCACCTCGGCGGCCCGGACGCGCTTCTCCTTGCCGCCCTCGTCGCCGGTCCCGAAGTCCGTCTTCTCGGTGGAGAAGGGGCGGATCACCACCGGCACCCCGCCCTCGATCTTCGGTACCGACAGGTGAATCTGGTCCAGCGCGCCGTCCTCGATGTTCATCGGGTCGGCGTTCTTCTTCTTCCTTGCCTGCAAGCTCCCGGCACCGGCCAGGAGCAGCACCGCCAGCGCGAGGCAGAGCACGGGTCGTCGTACGCTCATCGAGACATCCTCCCTGAAGGCCATCGAGTGTGGTGCGCGGGATTCTAGCCTGGAAAATTCATGATCCGGCTACTGCGAGCCGCAATTGCACGCAATCTCGAGTCGTGCTCGCTCTTCGCTCCTCAACGTACGTTCGAGTACGCCTGCGTCGCTCATCGCTGCGCTGCCCCGATCTCACGCACACTTGCGGCTCTCGCTACGCCGTCTCGTGAATAGTCCAGGCCAGCGCGCTCAGTGGGGTCGGGCGGCGCTTGGTGGGAAAACCTGCGGACCCAGCCCGAAGACCCGCCCCGGCCGGGCATAGGACGAGCGGCAGAGGTGGACCGCCCAGCCGGGCGCGCCCGGCGCGGGCTCCAGCACGAAGAACCGGACGCCCCCCTCGCCGCCGCGGGGGAGGACGCGGCAGGAGAGCTCTCCCGCCGCCGCCTCGAAGCGCTCCCGGGCACCGCCCGGCACCACGAACACCCGGGCCCCGGGTCGGGCGAGCTCGTCGGACAGGCCTCGGACCGGTTCCAGGGGGCCCTGGCGGCGGAGCCCGTCCTCCAGGGTGATCCGCTCCACGTCCGTCTCCAGGTAGAGGGACAGACCGTAATGGGGCAGCAGATCCACAAAGACCACCTTGCCGAAGGGCTTGTCGACGGCGGCGTCGAGAACCCGGGCGAAGCGCCGCGAGTCCTGGGGGCTGTCCAGTCGGGCCGCGGCCAACTTGAGCCCCACCAGGGCGACCAGCCAGAGGGCGAGGAGGACGCGGTGGCCCGTGCGGCCGATGTCGAAGACCGGCGCGCGGCGCCGCGCCCCTTCCGCCACCGGGCCTTTCCGGGCGCCCATCCCCGAGAGCAGAAGCGACAGCGGCGCCGCCAGGGGCAGGACGTAGAAGGGCAGGCGGGAGCGGGCGACGAGGAACACTGCGAGGGGTACGAGGAGCCAGAGCAGAAGGAACGCGGTCGCCGGGTCCTCGGCCAGCCGGCGGCGCCAGGCGGCGGACCGGGCCAGATCCGGCAGCCGGCGAATCCCCCGGAAGAGGGGAAGGGTCCAAGGCAGGCTCCCCACCAGGAGCGTGGGGACGTAGGTCTCGAGGCTCCCGTACCAGGCGCTGTTCCGGTGGTGGACCGAGGAGAACAGGCGGCCGGCCACCTCGAAGCGGAGGAAGTAGCCGAGGAGCTCGGGACGCATGGCGACCACGGTGACGAACCACCAGAGGGCGACGACCAGGAACAGGGCCAGGGAGCCCACGGACACCGTGCGCCGCAGCCCCGAGCGGCCCCGGGCGAGGAGGGCGAACGACAGGATCGCCAGCAGGGGCAGCAGCCCCGGGGGGCCCTTGGTCAGGAAGGCGAGGCCGAAGGCGCCCCACATGAGGAGCCGGTAGCGCCGGGCCCGGGCGGGCTCGTCGCTCCACCAGCAGGCGACGAAGCCGAAGACCGCCAGCGTCTCCCAGAGGGCGAGGAGCGTATCGGTGCCGATGGTGGCCGCGGCGACGAAAGGCAGGAGCGAAGTGGCGTAGACGAGGGCCGGGAGCCAGGGGGGGCCGTCGGGGCGCAGGCGCCGGGCCAGGCCCGCCACCAGCAGCACGGTGAAGGCGAAGGCCAGGGCGCTGGGCAGGCGCAGGGCCCACTCGTTGGGGCCCAGGGCGGCGGCCGAGGCGGCGAGGGCCCAGTAGGTGAGGGGCGGCTTCGTGTAGTGGGGCAGCTCCGGGCTCAGGGCCGGGTGGAGGAAGTCCCCGGTCCAGAGCATCTGGAGGGCGACGTCCGTGTGGCGCCCCTCGTCCGGCTCCCAGAGCCCTCGGCTGCCCTGGAACGCCAGGGCGAAGAGGAGGGTGCCGGCGAAGGCCCAGAGCGCGGGCCGGCGCAGGGTGGCGACTCGAGACAAGGGGCCGAAGGCTACCAGCTCGTGGTGAAAGTCCAAAGGACACAGCGGGCCGCCGGGCAGGGGCTGCCAGCGGGCGCCGGTCGTGACACAATCCCCCCGCCGTGAACGACCCGATCCTCGTCCCAAGCGCCGGCCCGGAGGTCCTGGTGGCCGGATCCCTCGCCTTCGACCAGATCATGGACTTCCCGGGGAAGTTCCAGGACCACATCCTCCCGGACAAGCTCCACATGATCAACCTCTCCTTCCTGGTCCAGGACCTGCGCAAGCAGAAGGGGGGCTGCGCGGCCAACATCGCCTACGGCCTGGCGCTCCTCGGCGAGCGCCCCCGGATTCTCGCCGCCGCAGGGGGCGACTTCGAGGAGTACCGGGAGTACCTCGCGGCCCTGGGCGTCGACGTGAGCGGGATCCGGGAGTTCGCGGACGAGCCGACCGCCTGCTGCTTCATCACCACCGACCAGAGCGACAACCAGATCACCGGCTTTCACGTGGGCGCCATGGCGCGGGCCCGCGAGCTCTCCCTGGCCGCGGCCCTCGACGGCCGCCCGGCCGCCTACGCCCTGGTCGCCCCGGACGATCCGGAGGCGATCGTGCGCCACTGCCGGGAGGCGAAGCAGGTGGGCGTGCCCCTGATCTTCGATCCCTCCTTCCAGGTGATCGCCCTCGACGCCGAGGCGCTCCGGGAGTCGGCCCGGGGGGCGGACGTGGTGCTGGTCAACGACTACGAGTTCGCGGTGTTCCAGGAGAAGACCGGCCTCACCGACCGGGAGCTTGTCTCCCTGGCCCGCGTCTGGGTGGTGACCCTGGGTGAGAAGGGCAGCCGGCTCCTCGTGCGGGGCCGCGAGCGCCTCGAGATCCCCCCGGCCAAGGCCGGCGAGGTGGTCGATCCCACCGGGGCGGGGGATGCCTACCGCTCGGGCTTCGTCGCCGGCCTGGTGCGCGGCCTCGACCTGGCCATTTGTGGCCGCATGGGGAGCGTCGCCGCGGTCTACGCCGTCGAGAGCTACGGTACCCAGGCACACCACTTCACCCGCGAAGAGTTCGCCCGCCGCTACCACGAGAGCTTCGGGTAACTTTCCCGGCCGGGCCGCGTAGTTTTCCCCGGCCCTCGGGGAGGAGGCCCTCCCCCGGAGAAAGGAATCCCCCATGTCCGTAAGGAAGCGCGTCCAGACGACGCTCACCGTCCTCGCCCTCGTCGCTCCCACGACCCTCCTCGCCGCCGATCCGCCGCCGGCCGCCCAGAACGCGGCCCAGGACCCCGGCCATTGGGCGCGCCTCGGCGCCGCGCGCCTGCCCCTCGAGCCGTGCCGCCCCGACGGCATGAAGGAGGACGTCCTCTGCGGCACCTTCTCCGTGCCCGAGGACCGAGCGCAGGCCGACGGCCGCAAGATCGATCTCAAGGTCGTCGTGGTGCCGGCCCGCACCGAGCACCCGCAGCCCGACGCCATCGCCCTGATCGGCGGCGGACCGGGCGAGGCCATCACCGGCGCGGCGCCGGGGGTCGTCCATGAGGTCGGGGACCTCCTGGCGCAGCGGGACGTCCTCCTGGTAGATCAGCGGGGCACCGGCGGCTCGAACGGGCTCTACTGCAGCTTCGGGATCACCCGGGAGAACCCGCAGCCCGCCTTCGACACCATGTTCCCCCTCGACGGCGTCAAGAAGTGCGAGGCGGAGCTGGCGAAGAAGGCCGACCTGACGAAGTACACGACCACCATCGCGGTGGAGGACCTGGAGGCCGTCCGCCGGTGGCTGGGCTACTCGAAGCTCGATTTCATCGGCGGCTCCTACGGCACCCGCTTCGTCCAGGAGTTCCTCCGCCGCCACCCCGAGTCTGCGCGCACGGCGATCCTCCAGGGGGTCGTCTCCATGGACCAGCGCATGCCTCTCCAGCACGCCCGGGACGGCCAGCGCTCCCTCGACCTGGTCCTCGCCCTGTGCGAGTCGGACCCGGCGTGCCACAAGGCGTTCCCGGACCTCGGCCGGGAGCTCTGGGCGGTGCTCGATCGGCTCGATAGGGCGCCGGGCACGGCGACCG
Organism: uncultured Acidobacteriota bacterium; assembly: GCA_963739795.1. Taxonomy (GTDB): domain Bacteria; phylum Acidobacteriota; class Thermoanaerobaculia; order Multivoradales; family DATKCC01; genus CAVUBL01. The sequence continues at coordinate 66,971 of CAVUBL010000010.1, forward strand.
TGGACAACCCCATCGCCGACGGCGAAGTCACCCTCTCGGTGGGCCGCGGGATCTTCGCCGAGGCCCTGCGCAGCAAGCTCTACACGGCCCACGGCTCGGCCGAGCTGCCCTTCCTGATCCACCGCGCCTACGTCGGGGACTTCGCGCCGTTCTTCAAGGCGACGATCCCGTGGCGGGTGTTCGTGGAGCTCCAGATCGCCAACGGCATGTACCTGTCCGACACCTGCGGCGAGGACACCCGGTGGTTCACCGCGGACGAGGCCCACCTCGACAACATGGGCACGGCCCTGGGCGACTTCCGCACCTCGGTCCAGAAGGCGGCGTGCTCAGTCTGGCCCACCGCCGAGGTCCCGGCCGACTTCCGGCAGCCGGTGACGACCGACGTGCCGGTCCTGATGCTCGACGGCGAGCTCGATCCGGTGACCCCGCCGCGCTACGGCCGCGACGCCGCCCGGCACATGCCCAACAGCCTCCTGGTGGTCGTGCCCGGGGGCCACCACGGCCTGGACCTCACCCACCAGGACTGCGTCCTCGGCCTGGGCCGCAAGCTCATCGAGACTGGGACGACGAAGGGCCTGGACACCTCCTGCATCGCCACCATGGAGCGCCCGCCCTTCGTGATCGAGGAGTCGGGGATGAGCTACATGAAGAAGGGCGAAGACGACGGGGAGTAGGGGGGAGGCCGCCGGTCCCGCGGTCAGTGCCTGAGAAGGCTCCAGAGGAAGGCGACGCCGGCGGCGATCCAGAGCCAGACGGCGACCGGCGCGCCGGGCCGAGCGAGCTCGAGCTGGAGGCCACCGAGGAAGAGCCCGGCGGCGGTCACCGTCCAGGCGATCCGGCCGCCGGTGCGCTCGATCCGACGCAGGTGCCGGTGGGCGTTCTCCGAGAGGTCGGCCCGCACCCGGAGCCCATTCCCCTCGGCGAGGGCGAGCAACCGTTCCAGGTCGGCGGGCAGGCGGAGCAGGAGGCGCCCGGTGTCGGCGACCTCGCCGAGGATGCGCCGGGCCGCCTGGCCGATCTCCTCGTGGGCGAGCTGCTCGGCGAAGGGGAGGGTCTCGGCCCAGGGGTCGAACTCCGGGTCCAAGCTGGTGGCGAGGCCGGCCAGGATGCCCACCGCGCGCATGGGAAAGAGCAGGTCCACCGGGAACTGGAACGGCGCCTCGTAGATCAGGTCCCGGTAGTCGCGAACCAGGGATCGCGCCTCGGAGAGGGCGACCCCGCGCAGGTCGGCGAGCTTCACTCCCCACAGCCGGTCGAAGAGGGCCTGGTGGACCTGCTCGAGGCGGGCCAGGTCGGCTCCCGGCAGGAGCACTCCGGCGTCCCGGTACGCCTGGACCAGCCTGCGGCCGTCCCCGGTGCCGACCGCGATGGCGTAGTCGCGCAGGGCGTTGCGCAGGCGCTCGGGGATGGTGGCCATCATCCCGAAGTCGACGAAGACGACCTGGAACGGTCGGCCTTCGTCCTCGCCCTCCCGCGGCTCGCCCTCCCCGGGCTCCAGCACCCGGATGAAGAGGTTGCCCGGGTGCGGATCGCAGTGGACGAAGTGGAAGACGAAGATCTGCTCCATGTAAGCGCGGTAGAGCCGCTTGGCCACCGCGGGGAGCGAGACGCCGGCGGCCTCGAGCTGCGCGTGGTCGCTGATCCGGACGTAGCCGACGTCCTCCAGGGTCAGGGTGTGAGGGCCGCTCACCTCCGGATAGACGGCGGGCACGAGGATCCCGGGGTCGTCGCGGAAGAGCTCGGCGAAGCGCTCGACGTTGGCCGCCTCGCGGCCGGGATCGAGCTCGCGGCGGGTGGTGGCGGCGAACTCGTCGAACAGCCGTTCGAGGTCGACCCGGTGGCGCACCTGGCGCCAGACCCCGAGCCAGCGGAAGGCCAGGTGGATGGCCGCGAGGTCGGTCTCCACCAGCCGCTCGATCCCCGGGCGCAGCACCTTGACGACCACGGCCTCGCCACCGGGCAGGCGGGCGCGATGGGCCTGGGCCAGGGAGGCGGCGCCCACCGGCTCGGGATCGATCTCGGCGAAGACCTCCGACGGCGGGCGGCCGAAGTCCTCCTCGAGGCGGCGGGCGATGGCCTCGAAGGGCACGGCCGGCACGCGGTCCTGGAGCCCGGCGAGCTCGCGGGTGACCTCGATCGGGAGCAGGTCCACCCGGGTGCTCAGAAACTGGCCCAGCTTGATGAGCACGCCGCCCAGGGCCACGGCCAGATCCCGGTACTGGCGGGCGAGCGCCTGCCAGCGGGGTAGGGGGGGCGAGCGGAAGCGCCGCAGCGCCGCCCGGGCGAGCACGACGTCGTGCCACACCAGGTGGAGGAAGACGCGGGCGAAGTAGCGGCGCACCCGGCGGTAGCGGGAGCGGTCGATGGGGGCGGCCGGCGCCATGCCGGGTGTCGGTCCCTGCGCGCCGGTCGGAGGGGCCATGGCGCTCAGGCGCCGGTTTCGACCGGGGTCGCCGCGGCCCGCGACCGGCGCTCGAACCGGAGGAGGAGCTCGTCGGTGAGCAGCTCGTAGGCGTGGGCGCCGGTCGAGGTGGGGGCGAAGGTGAAGATCGGCTCGCCGGCCTCCGGCGCCTCGGCAAGGCGCACGTTGATCCGGATCTCCACCGCGAGCACCAGCTCGCCGAAGCGCTGGCGGACGTGGCGGACGTTGTCGTGGGTCGCCCGGTTGCGGTAGTCGACCATGGTCAGGACGATCCCCAGGGGCTCGGGGCGGGTCCCGTAGCGCTCGCCGAGGCGGTGGGCGGCCTCGATCAGGTTGTGCACCCCCTCGACGGCCAGAAACTGGGGCAGGACCGGCACCAGGAAATTGTCGGCCGCGACGAGGGCGGTCTGGGGGAGGACCGAGATGGAGGGCGGGCAGTCGATGAAGATGTGGTCGTAGACGGCGCGGACCGACTCGAGGCCGGTCTGCAGGCGACGGGCGTACCCGGGGCTGCGGGCGAGCTCCACGTCGGCGGTCATCAGGTCGACCGAGGCGGTGATCAGGTCGAGGCCCGGCACGGGGGTGGCGCGGATCAGGGCCGGGGCCGCGACCCCGCGCAGGAGCAGGTCGGCCGACGATGGCGCGAGCTCTTCGCGCCGGACGCCGAGGGAGAGGGAGGCCGAGCACTGGCTGTCGAAGTCGACCAGGAGCACCCGCCGTCCGCGCCGGGCGAGGGCGGCCGAGAGGCTCACGGCGGTGGTCGTCTTGCCGACGCCGCCCTTTCTGCTGACGAGAGCTGTGATCAAGTGAGGTCTCCGCGATCGGTTCGGACGGCTCAAGTTATAGCAGAAACTAGGGTTTCAGGGCTTCGACGGGCTCGATAAGATAGGGGGACGAGCCCCTCCATGCCCCCCGCCATGTCCAAGTCCCCCGCCATCCTCCGCCCCCTCGAGAGCCCCGCGGACTTCGAGGCCTGCGTCGCCCTCCAGAAGCGCGTGTGGGGAGAGGGCTTCGCGGACCTGGTACCGCCGTCGATCCTCAAGATCGTCCAGTCGGTGGGCGGCGTGGCGGCGGGGGCGTTCGACGAGGGCGGCGTCCTCGACGGGTTCGTGATGGGCGTCACCGGAGTGCGGGACGGCCGGCGGGTCCACTGGTCCCACATGCTGGCGGTGCGCCCCGAGGCGCGGGGCCGGGACCTGGGATTCCGCCTCAAGCGCTACCAGCGAGAGGTCCTCCTGCCCCTGGGGGTCGAGACGGTGTGGTGGACTTACGACCCCCTGGTATCGAAGAACGCCCACCTCAACCTGGTCCGGCTCGGCGCGAGAGTGGTGCGCTACGTCCGCGACTACTACGGCGACGGCTCGGACAGCGCCCTCTCGGCGGGCCTCGGCACCGATCGGTTCATCCTCGAGTGGCCGATCGGCGAGACGCGGGTCGCGGCGGCGCTGGCGCGAGAGCCCACGCCACCGGCCGCGGCCGCCTCCGCCCTCGACGGTCCCGTCGTCAACATCCGGGAGGGGCCGGCGGGGCCCGAGCCGGTGGTCGCCGAGCCTCCGGCGGCGCCGGCGGCGCCGGCGGTGCGGGTGGAGATCCCCGAAGACATTCAGGCTGTGCGCGACGCCGATCGGGCCGCCGCGGCGCTCTGGCGCGCCTCGACGCGCAAGGCGCTCGAGACCTGCCTCGGCCGGGGCGACCGGGTCGAGGGCTTCCTCCGCCTACCGGATCCGGCCCGCGCCGGCGCTCACCGCTCGTTCTACCGGCTGCGGAGGGGCGAGTGATCCGGATCGAGGCGGTGACCCTACGGGAGATCCGGCTGCGCCTGGTGGAGCCGTTCCGGATCTCGTCGGGCGAGACCTGGGATCGGCGGATTCTGCTGGTCGAGATCGAGGGCACGGACGGCGCGGGGGCGCGGGCCCTGGCCCGGGGGGAGTGCGTGGCCGGGGAGCAGCCGACCTACGGCTACGAGACGGTGGAGACGGCCCGGTTGGCCCTCGGACTCTGGCTGGTACCCCGCGTCCTCGGGCGAGCGTTCGACCATCCGCGCGACGTCTTCCCGGTTCTCGATCACCACCTCCGGGGGCACCGCATGGCCAAGGCGGGCCTCGAGATGGCCTGCTGGGAGCTGGCGGCGCGGCTCGCCGGCGAGCCGCTCGCCCGCCTCCTGGGCGGCACCCGCGAGACGGTCGAGGCGGGGATCTCCCTGGGCATCCAGGAGACGCCGGCGGCCCTCGCCGCCAAGGCCCGAGCGGCCCTCGAGCGGGGGTACCGGAAGGTCAAGGTCAAGATCCGCCCTGGGGCGGACTTCGAGTACCTCCTGCCGCTGCGCCGGGAGCTGGGTCCGGTGGCGCCCCTGGCGGTGGACGCCAACGCCGCCTACACGCCGGGCGACACGGACCACCTCCGCCGCCTCGACGAGCTGGGCCTGCTGATGGTGGAGCAACCCCTCGAAGGAGGCGACCTCCTGCGCCACGCCCGCCTCCAGCGCCGGCTGGCGACCCCGATCTGCCTCGACGAGTCGATCCCTTCGCCGGAGCGGGCCGAGGACATGATCGAGCTCGGTGCCGGCCGGATCGTGAACGTCAAGCCCGGTCGGGTCGGGGGGTTCGCCCAGGCCCTGGCGATCCACGACCTGTGCCGGGAAGCCGGGATCCCGGTCTGGTGCGGCGGCATGCTGGAGAGCGGGATCGGCCGCGCGCACAACGTGGCCCTGGCCTCGCTGCCCAACTTCCTCCTGCCGGGGGACCTGTCGCCGTCGGAGCGCTACTGGCGGCGCGACGTGGTGGAGCCCGAGTGGACGATGGACGGGGAGGGGCGGGTACGGGTGCCGTGGGACCGCCCCGGTCCCGGAGTGGAGGTCGACGAGGAGCGCCTCGAGGCGATCACGGCCTGGAAGGAGACCTATGGGATCGATGGGATCGGGCAGACCGGGGCGAGCTGAGGTCGGAGGGTGGCGCCCGGAGGCGGAGGCCCCATGACCTTGCCGCCGGAGGTCGCCCGGCGGGTGCCCGCCGACCTCCGGGAGCGCCTCCGCACTCTGCGCCGGGACCTCCACCGCCGCCCGGAGCTCGCCTTCGAGGAGCGCGAGACCCAGGCGCGCCTGCGCGGCGAGCTCGAGCGGCTGGCTCCGGCCGAGCTCGAGGAGGTGGCGGGCACCGGCCTCGCCGCGCGGATCGCCGGCCGCGACCGGGGCGCCCCCACGGTCGCGGTGCGCGGCGACATCGACGCCCTGCCCATCGAGGAGGCGACCGGCGTTGCCTTCGCCTCCGAGATCGCGGGAAGGATGCACGCCTGCGGCCACGACGTCCACGCCTCGTGGGCCGTGGGGGCCGCCGCCCTGCTCGCCGCCGACCCGCCGGCCGGGGACGTGGTGGTGGTGCTCCAGCCGGCCGAGGAGGTCGCCGGCGGGGCCCGGGCGGTGCTCGAGAGCGGCGCCCTCGAGGGGGTGACGGCGATTTTCGGCGGTCACGTAGACCTGCGCTTCGAGCTGGGGACCGCGGTGGCCCAGGACGGCCCCCTTGCGGCGTCGGCGGACAGCTTCCGGATCGAGCTCCTCGGCGGCGGCGCCCACGGCGCCCGGCCCCACGAGGGGGCCGATCCGATCGTCGGAGGCGCGGCCCTGGTCGGGGCGCTTCAGACCATCGTCTCCCGGCGGCTTCCCCCGGGCACTCCGGCGGTGGTGACGGTGGGGGCGTTCCATGCCGGCCAGGCGCCCAACGTGATCCCGGACCGGGCGCGCCTCGAGGGAACGCTCCGCGCCCTCGACCCGGAGGTGCGGGACACCCTTCACCGGGTGCTGGGCGAGATCGCCGACGCCGTCGCCGACGTCCACGGCCTGGCGGCGGAGGTGCGGATCGAGCTGGGCGCGCCCCCCCTGATCAACCCGGTCCGAGGCGCCGCGTGGGCGCGCCGGGCGACCGCCCGAGTGCTCGGCGGGGAGGGCCTCCGGCCTCTGGGGATCACCAACATGGGGGGCGAGGACTTCGCCTGGTATCTCCGGCAGATGGACGGCTGCTTCCTGCGGATCGGCGCCCGCAGGCCGGGCGATCCGGTGGTCGGGGCCCACTCGCCCAGGTTCCTGCCCGCCGAGGAGAGCGTGGCGGTGGGGGCGGCGGTTCTCGCCGAGGCCGCGCGGCTCGCCTCGGAGGAGCTGGCTCGTCGGGGCTAGGAGTCAGCGCGGCAGAAACGCGCAGTCGCGTTGCGAACGCCGTGGGGCCGGACACGAGGCACCGCGACGCAGGCGATGCCGAGCCATCGTCGAGGAGCGGAAACGACGTAGACGGCCCCGCGCCGCCGCAACCCGAAGGGCGCAAGGGGGGTACGGGGTGTCTTTAGCGTTGCTCGTCGTCGACGATGTCCCTGCATCGACTCCTCCTCCCGCCTTGAATCCACCCCGTAAGACCCTTGCGCGCGGCTACGTGTTTCTGCCGCGCAGACTCCTAGGAGTGACCGCTGTCCTGCGACTGGCCGGCCCCGCCCGGAGGGCCCTCGGACATCTCCGGCGGTTCGCTACGCCACGCGTTCCAAGAACGCGGAGAGCTCTCCGACGAGGCCGGGGGTCAGGCTGCGCTTCTCGGCCGCCTGCTGGACCAGGAGCAGGGTCGAGATCGTCTCCCGACCGAGGTGCCCCGCGGCGAGCAGGCGGGGGGTCTCCTCGGCGATCCGGGTCATCCCCCGGACGTAGTCCGCGTCGCTCGCCCGGGAGTGGAGGGCCGCCAGGCTCAGGTGGACTCGGGCCGCCTCCTCGGGGAGATCCAGGTCGACGAAGGTGGAGAGGGCCGCCTCCAGGTGGCCCCGGGCCTCCTCGGCGAGACCGAGATCGGCCGCCACCATGCCCTCGAGCCAGCGCAGCCGGGTCCGGAGGACCGGTGCGGGCTCGCCGTCGAGGCGGCTTCGGGAGTGGGCGATCTCGGTCCACGCCTCGTCCGGCGAGCCGGCGAGCTGCAGACTCCGCGCGAGCTCGAATCCGACCTCGGCCAGGACCCGCGCCGACGCGCTCCCCGGCAACAACGTCAGCGCCTGGCGCAGCAGCTCGACCGCCGTCCCGTGGTCGCCGCTGCGCTTCGCGAGCCGGGCCTTGGTGGCCAAGACCTCTCCGAGGCGCGCCCGTTCTCCGGCCAGCAGGTAGATCTTGGCGGCCTCGTCGACCCGGAGCTGGGCCTCGGCCACCTCGGAGCGGTCGAAACACACCTCGGCCGAAAGGGCCAGGATCTCGGCCTCCTCCAGCGGGTCGCCGCTACCCCTCCGGAGGTGGGACTCGGCGAGACGGAAGGCCTCCCGGGAGGCTGAGTGGGCGACGTCGGCCCAGCTCTCGCCCAGGTAGGCCCAGCCGCGGGCCTTTAGATCCTCGAGCAGGCCCGTGCCGTAGAGCGCCGGGTCGAGGCCGTCGGCCACGACCAGCCCCAGGTGGGCGAGCTCCCGGCTCGCCGCCCGATCGTCCGGACGCACCTCCAGCGCGGCTCCCAGGAGAAGCTCAGCCAAGGCGAAGCTCGCGAACCGGGAATCGCCGAAGATCCGATCCTCGCGCAGCGAGGGCTCCATTCCCATCAGCTCGTCGTAAAGGACCTCCGCCCGCTCGCGCTCCCGCCGGGCCCTTTCTTCTTCCTCTCCCAGGTGGGCGGACACACGCTGGAAGAGTCCGGCGTAGAGCCCGGCCCTGGGCTCGTCTCCGGCCTCCTCGGGGAGGCCGGTCGCGCAGTCGTCGCAGCCACCCGTTGGATCGCAGGCCGCGAGGGAGTCCTCGCAGTCGAGGGAGTCGGTGAGAAGGCGACGAAGAACGTCGGCGTCGCCGGGTCTGGTGGGCATGGTAAGGCTTCTCCTAAGTACGCGGGTCGGTGTTCGTAGCTCGAGCTCAGGGATCGGGAATCGCGCTCTACTGTCCGATGTCGGGAGTAAGTTGCGCAATCCCTGTAACTATAGTTTCTCGAGCTGTCGAATTTGTGACACGGAATGCAGGAACTCTTGTCGTGAACCCGACAAAGGCTTGCCGCCCTGCTGCACGGTTGCTTAAAAAAATCCTCACCGGATATCGTTGCCTGGGCCGCGCGGGGGCGGCCCTCGACCGAAACCGCGCCATGAGCCGTCCGGCAGTGTTGATCGTAGAACCGGCTCCCGCCCGCCGGGGGGAGATGGCCCGTGGCCTCTCGGAATTCGGTTACGAGGTGGTCCCGGCCGATGGCCCGGAAGAGGGCCGGCGCTTCGCCCAGGGGCTCGGGCCGAGCGTCATCGTGACCGACGCCGGCGTTCCCGGCTTCGGCGACGCCTCGGTCCTGGACGAGCTGCGTCGGGCGACCGGAGCGGCGATCCGCCTGCTCGTGCTCGGCGAGGACCCGGCGACCGCCGAGGCGTTGCCGGACGACGTGCTCTTTCTCGCCGCCGGTGACCTGGACGACGTGGAGCTGATCCGACGGATCCGGCTCGTCCTGGTGGGCTGGGAGCTCGGCGTGGAGCCTGACGCTCAGCTCGGCAGCTTGGTGGGAGACCTGTCCCTGACGCCGATTCTCGAGGTGGTGCGGGGATTGGGACGCGCCCTGGTTTCGGGGCGCCTGGCCTTGGAGGGGGCAGAGGTGGTCTTCGCGCGCGGAGAGGCGATCGCCGCCACGGCCGGCAAGGCCCGCGGAGTGAAGGCCTTCTGCCGGCTCGGCGCGCGCCGCCAGGGCCCGTTCCGGGTCCGCCTCGGTCGCCCCGCGGTGGAGCGGGAGATCGAGCCCCGCCTCGAGACCCTGGTCATCCGGGCCATCGAGGACCGGGTGGCGGAGCCGCCGCCCCTCGAGTCGCGGGTGGAGGTGACCCTCGGTCCCTCGTTCTTCGGGACCCAGTTCACTCCGCTCCAGCAGCAGGTCCTGACGGCGGCCCAGGAAGGCCCGACCGTCGGCGGTCTCCTCGACCGTTTCGAGGAGACCGATGGCACGGTCCTGCGCGAGCTCGCGCGCCTCCGGGGCATGGAGGTCCTGTCTCTCCGCGAGGCCGAGGCCCACGTTCGGGTGATCACGGACTCCACCGCCGACCTCCCGGCGGAGCTGGCCCGCGGGTACGGCATCCGGGTGGTTCCGCTGCTCCTGCGCTTCGGAGACCGGATCTTCCGCGACGGCGTGGACATCTCCCCCCGGGAGTTCTACGACCGGCTCGAGCAGGGATCGGTCCATCCTGTGAGCAACCCGCCCACCCCGGGTGAGCTTCTCCAGCTCTATCGCGACCTGGCGCCGGCGCACGACCTGGTCTCGGTCCACATCTCCGGCAAGCTCTCGGAGACCGCTCAGAACGCCCGTCAGGCGCTCGATCAGGGCGGCGAGGACCTGCTCGCCAGGCCCGGAGACGCCGGCCCGGCCGTGATCGAGGTGATCGACAGCGGCCAGGTGAGCCTTGGGCTCGGCCTGCTCGCCCTGTTCGCCGCGCGCCTCGCCCAGCGTCAACAAGGGGCGGTGGAGATCGCGGAGCGTCTCCGCGGGATGGGCGAGCGCGTGCACGTGCTCTTCGTAGTCGACACCCTCGAGTACCTGGCGCGGGGCGGTCGGATCGGCAAGGCCCGGGCCTGGATGGGCAGCCTGCTGGGGATCAAGCCGATCCTCGGGGTCGCCGGGGGCGAGGTCGTGCCCGTGGACCGGGTGCGGGGTGGCCGGGCGGCTCATCCCCGGATGCTCCAGCTCTTCAAGTCACGCCTCGACCCGTCCCGGCCGGTGATCGCCGCCATCGCCCACGCCAAGGCGCCGGTCTGGGCCGACCGGCTCCGGGCCCTGCTCGAGGCGGATCTCGACGTGCGGGAGTGCCTGGTTGGCGAGATGGGGCCGGTGGTCGGCACCCACGCCGGCCCCGGCGCGGTGGGCGCGGCCCTCTACCAGCCGGCGGACGACGAAGAGCTGGCGCTCCTTCTGCCAGGCTGAGGAGCTCTCCCCGTCAGGTCGAATCGGGTCAGGCGGTGGGGGAGCGATCCTCCTCCCGCTCCTTGCGATCCCATGCCTCCGCCGCCCGGCGGCCCGCCGCGGAGTCCACGAAGGCGGTGCCCACCAGGCCGAGGACGAAGAACAGGCCGGTCGAGAGGATTCCGTAGCGCTGGTTGCCGGTGGCGGCCGAGACCAGGCCGAAGACCAGGGGGCCCACGACGTAGGCGCCCTTTCCCGCCAGACCCCAGAAGCCGAAGAACTCGCCGCTCTTCTCGACTGGCGCGAACAGGCCCACGAGGGACCGGGCGGCCGACTGGAGCGAGCCGATCCCGAGGCCCGCGACGGTGGCGATGACCCAGAACTGGGCCGGGGTGCGAACCAGGTAGGTCACGATGCAGACCCCGATCCAGAGGACCAGCGTCACCTTCACCGTGCGCTCGACGCCGATCCAGTCCTGGACGAAGCCGAAGACCAGGGCGCCCAGGGCCGCCGAGACGTTGATGACGAAGAAGAGGACGATGAGGTCGGAGGCCCGGAAGCCGACCGTCTCGACGGCGTAGATGCCCGAGAAGGCGAAGATCGTCGACAGGCCGGCCTGGAAGAAGAAGAAGGCCACCAGGAAGCGGGCGAGCTGGGAGAAGTGGCGGATCTCCCGCACCGTCTCGGCCACCCTCCGGACCCCGTCGACCGCGTGATCGGCCCAGGTCTTGCCCGGTGTGGGGAGCGCCCGCTCCCGGAGGAGCAGGAAGGTGGGCACGCCGGCGACCAGGAAGAACAGGGCGTTGACCGGCCAGACCAGGCGCAGGTGGGGTAGGTTCGCCGCGTCGAACCCGCCGCGCACCAGGGGGAAGATGGCGGCCAGGGAGGCGAGGCCTCCGACGTAGCCCAGGCCCCAGGCGAAGCCCGACACCCGGCCGATGTTCTCCGGCGTGGAGAGCTCGGGCAGGAACGACGAGGTGAAGTTCTCGCCCAGGGAGAAGGCGACGTTCGAGAACACGAAGAGGGCGAGAGCCGTCACCACCTGTCCCGGGACCGCGAAGTAGAGCCCCGCCGTGGAGGCGACGCAGAGGACGTAACTGGCGAACAGGAAGGCCTTCTTGCGGGCCGCGCCGTCGGCCACCGCGCCCACCACCACCGACAGGAGCATCACGAGGGCGTTGCTCACCGCGATGGCGGCGCCCCACAGCGCGTCGCCTCGCCCGGCCGGCGCCACCAGAGCCTTGAAGTAGGGCCCGAAGGCCACCGTCACCACGATCGTGGTGTAGCTCGAGTTGGCGAAGTCGAACATCGCCCAGCCGAAGAGCTCTCGGCGGCGGACCGGAAGCGCGGAAGCGGGAGTGGTCATCGGGGACGCCGTAGTCTGTCACGGCTCGGAGGCGGGGAGATCGCGGATTGACCGGACGGGCTCGCTTCTGTATGCTGATAGGCCATATCAGTGATCCAGGAGGAACTGCGAATGGTCCGTCCTCATCTCCCCGCCGCTCTGGCCGCCTCGCTCCCGGGCTTCGTCGTCGCCTTCGGGCTCTGCGCTCCGGTCGTGGCCCCTTCCCGGGCCCGGGCCCAGACCCAGGCCCCGAGCCCTCTGACCGCCGCCCAGGTGCAGTGCAACCGGTCCCAGCTCGAGGCCCTGGCGGAGCGGACGAGCGTCAGCGGCCTCGACGACGCGCCGTCCCAGGTCGTCCAGTCGCTGCTCCTGACCTACTCGAACCCGTACGGCTTCTACGAGGGGATGGCCGTGGGGGAGCCCCACTTCCGTCCCTTCGCCGACCCTCCGATGCCCGCAAGCGGTCCGGGGCCGGAGCACCAGCTCGGCTTCCATCTGAACCCGAGCGTGCGCGAGCTCCTGCTCAATCCCGCCCGCACGCCCCTCGATCAGGTCTCCATGACCCGCGAGGTCAGCACCTCGAACCTGGTCCTGGCGGACGACCCGTTCGCCGTCCAGGTCCGGCTCCGGCCCGACGCTGGGAGGCGAGCGCGGCGTCCGACGACGGGGACCTGGTGATCGACAACCTGGCGGCGCCGGCTCTCGACGGCGCGGTCGGTTTCCGGGCCGCCGACACGAAGCCGGGACGGGGCCTGACGACCGCCGGCCTCACCGATCTTTGCCACACCCGGCTCACCGACACCGACCGCCGCGTCTTCGCGATCCTGGAGCGCACGCTGCGCGTCGACCTGGGCGACATGGAGCGCAACGTCCGCTTCGACACCCGGATCGCCCTCTTCCGGGACCAGGAGGCGGGGGTCTTCGGGGCGGACGTCTACTTCGTCGACCCGGAGACCGGCGAGCTGCTCGACGCCCGGATGGAGCTGCGAATCGAGGCGCCGGTGACTCCGGGCGACGGGCTCCAGGCGGGGCGCATCGTCGTCGAGGCGGTGACCGGCTCGGACGCCACCCGGGTCAGCGGGACGGTCTCCATCATCCGGCCGGTCTTCGGCGGCGTCGACCTGGCCTACGAGCCGGTGGCCTCGGTCTACTACTCGCCCCTCCTCGCCGGGCCGGCCCCGCCCGAGGCCACCTTCGACTGGCGCGACGTCCTGGACGGCACCGAGTGGGCCCCCACGGCCCCCGCCGCGGCGGCCTGCGGCCACGGGACGGCGGAGGAGATCGCGGCGACGCCGCGGGCCGACGAGAACACCGAGCTCCTGGCCCTGGCCATGGGTGACGGCGTGACCGCGGACCAGGCCGTCTACGACCGGCTGGTCCGGGATCTTGCGGCGATCCGGTCGGAGTATCCGGCCGTGGCTGACGTCCGGTTCTTCGCCTCCTACGACGCGCGCACGCTGGACCTCGTGGCGCAGGACGAGGCGACGGCCGTGGAGATCCGGCACGGCGACTACCACGAGTGGGACTGCCTGAACGACTGGTACCAGCTCCAGACGATGAAGCTGCCGACGGGGGTGCCGCTCGGGAGCCGCGTCGTCCTGGTCCTGAAAGGGCTGTACGACCTCGAAACCGTGGCCGCCGACTACGCGGCGCTCGCCGGCATCGCCTCGGCGGTCCCCGAATACGTCGCGGTGCCCGTGGGGGGGGCCGGCACCTTCCCTTCCATCTGCGCCTCGATCGACGGCTCGACATACCGCTACTTCTTCGACGTGCCGCCGGAGCCGTCACCCTATCCCATACCGCTACCCCCGCCCTTGACCTATTACTTCACCACCACGGCCGAAGGCCAGATCACCTTCGTCGGCACCGCCTCGATCTTCACGCCGAGCGAGCAGCCCCCCTGGTACGGCTTGGTCGGCCAGTGCTACGACGGCCTGCGGATGGGCTACCGCGGGTGAGCCGACCCCTCCGTCACGGGCTCCCCGGCGGCTCCGGTGCCCGCACCTGCCCGTCCGGTCCCATGCCCGGCTGGTAGAGCACTGGCCGGGCCGCCGCCTCCTTGGCCTTGCGCACCATCTCGCGCACGTCGGCCAGGAGCTTCGGCGCGTCGTAGACGATGCCGTTCTTGATCGTCCAGCGCACGCCGCCGGCCCGGACCACCCGGTTGTCGGGCGTCACCCGGATGACGCCGGTGCCGTAGAGCACCTTGAAGTCGTCCAGGGGGTTCTCTGGCACCACGACGAGGTCGGCCAGCTTGCCCGGCTCGACCGAGCCGATCTGGTCGGCCATCCCCAGGGCCTGGGCGCCGTAGAGGGTCGCCGAGCGCACCACCTCCAGGGGGTGGAAGCCGGCCTCCTGGAGCAGCTCGAGCTCGCGGACGTAGCCGAAGCCGTAGAGCTTGAAGATGTAGCCCGAGTCCGAGCCGGTGGTGACCCGGCCGCCGCGGTTCTTGTACTCGTCGACGAACTCCATCCAGCGCCGGTAGTTCTCCTTCCAGGCGATCTCGTCGGCGGTCGTCCAGTGGTACCAGTAGGAGCCGTGGGCTTCCCGGCTCGGCTGGAAGAAGTCCCACAGCGAGGGCAGGGTGTACTGGTCGTGCCACTCGGCCCGGCGCTCGCGCATCAGGTCGCGGCTCGCCTCGTAGATGGTGAAAGTCGGGTCGAGGGTGAAGTCGAGGGCGAGCATCTGGTCCATCACCTGGTTCCAGCGCGCGCTCCCGGGCTTGGCCGCCTGCTTCCACAGGCGCCCGGCCTGGCCGAAGCGGTCGGACTCGTCGTTGTAGTTGTAGTCGGCGGGGTAGTCCTGGACGGTCCGGTCGTCGAACAGCGCCTCGGGCAGCCCGTACCAGTGCTCCAGAGTGGTCAGGCCCCAGCGCGCCGTGGTGAGGGCGTTGACCCGCGCCACGTCGAGCTGGGCGTGGTGGCAGGCGCTGCGGAGGCCGAGGCGGTTCGCCTCCTCGATGGCCGCCTTCATGATGTCGGGGCGGTAGCCGAAGAACTTCAGACCGTCGGCCCCCTCCTTGGCCACCTGGCGCACCCACTCCCGGGCTTGCTCCGGAGTCGTGAAGGGCTGGTCGCGCCCCTGGCCGAAGACCACGTAGGCCTCGATCCGCGGCGCCGTGATCTCGTCGGCGGCGCTCCGGCGCTTCTCCTCCAGACACCAGTCGAGGCCGTTGAAGCAGCCGGGGTCGCGGATCGTGGTGATGCCGTGGCCCATCCAGAGCTTGTAGACGTACTCGGCCGGCGTGCCCTGCTCGACCCCGCCCTGGTGGGCGTGCATGTCGATGAGGCCTGGCAGGACGTACATCCCCGAGATGTCGAGCTCGTGGCCGCCCGGTCCGGCGACGGGGTGCCGCGAAGGGTCGATGGGTGCGCCCGGGGCGCCCACGGAGACGATGTCGACGATCCGGTGGCCCTCGATCACGATGTCCACCGGCCCTCGCGGCGGGGCGCCGGTGCCGTCGATCAGGATGCCGCCGCGGAGGATCAGCCGGTCGTACGGGCCGTCGCCTTCGGCCCGCGGCGGCGCCGGCTCGATCGAGCCGATCTCGGCGGCAGCGGCGGCGGGCGCGGCGGGGCCGAGAGAGGCGAGCCCGGCGGCGAGGACCACCAGGGCACCCAGGGCGGAGACGGACAACGACCGGTTCGCGGACATCGGCGACCTCCTCGATGAACTGCGGTTGGGGGAGCGATTCGGCGGTTGTTCTACCGGAAACGCCCGGTGGGTGCAAGGCAGGTGCGGGCCGGCCCTGCTAGGCTCGCGCCCGGAGGCCGCCGTGGTCGAGATCAGCCCTCAGCTCGAGATCCCCGACGCCGAGCTCGAGCTCCGGACCTCCCGGAGCTCGGGGCCCGGAGGGCAGAACGTCAACAAGCTCGAGACCCGGGTGACCGTGCGCTTCGACGTGGCCGGCTCGCCGAGCCTCGACGACGAGCAGCGCCAGCGCATCCGGGAGGTGCTCGCCACCCGAATCACCAAGGACGGCGTGCTCCAGGTGACGTCGCAGCGCCACCGCACCCAGGGGGCCAACCGGGACGCGGCCGTCGCCCGCCTGGCCGAGCTGGTGGCCGAGGCCCTGGAGCCGGAGCGCGAGCGCAAGGCGACGCGGGTGCCGAGGGTGGCCCGGCGACGCCGCCTGGAGGCCAAGCGGCGCCGGAGCCGGCTCAAGAAGGAGCGCACGTCGCCGCCGCCCGAAGATTGAAGGCGCTCGGCGGTGGAACGCCCGGATCAGAAGCGGAACCGAAGCCCCATGTAGACCTTGCCCTGAAGGGTGTTCGAGACGCCCTCGATGATGTCGAAGCGGCCGGTGCCGAACAGGCTCACGGACCGGCTCATGCGGATGTCCAGGCCGACCTGGAAGTTGCCGCCGACGTGCTGGTCGCTGTTGTTGAAGGAACCGCGGTTCTGGGTGGCGGCGATCTTGGTGTCCAGGAAGTGGACGCCCAGCCCGACCCCGAAGAAGTAGTCGACGGTCCGTCCCGGGATCACCCCGATCCCGTTGACCCCGGCGCTGAAGTCGCTCTCCTTGATCCCGGCGTTGTCGCTCTGCCAGTAGCCCACCTCGGGCTCGATGAACGCGACGATGTCGCCGCGCTGGTCGTAACGCCAGTCGTCCTTCTGAGGGGTGCGATCCTCGTCACGGTGAAGCCGGAACCGAAGGCCGCCGTAGTAGTAGATCTCACCAGAGCTGTCGGGCTCGACCACGCCGGCGCCCAGGGCGAAGGCGTGGGCGTAGTCGTTGGCCTCGGCCTGGTGATTGTTGTTCTGGTTGTTGTTGCTCTGCGCGTGCACGGCGGGTGGGACGGCCGAGGCACACAGCAGGGCGGCGGCGGCGATGATCATGGTGCGAGGCTTCATCAGACCTGTCTCCCTTTGTCTTGGATCGATCTCGGGTTCGAACCGCGGCGGCGACACACCCCCGGCAGACGGTGAGGCGCCCCAGCCGCTCGGCCACATCCCCTTTCCAGCTTCCGGCAGACAGTACCATTTTTTGGTTGCGCCGGGAATGTACCGGGAGCGGCGCCGGCGGTCGCGCAAACGCGGCGCTCAAGCCCGCTCTCGACGGTTCCCCGCCGGCCGCGATAGGATCGCCCCCGTTCGCCGAAAGCCGTTCCGGGGCGCCGGCTCCTGCCCCCGAGCGAGCGAGGATTCCATGGACCTCCAAGCCCTTTTCCCCCCATCCGAAGCGGCGCGGATCGACGAGGCGACCCGCCGCGCCGAATCCAAGAGCCGCGGCGAGATCGTGACGGTGGCCGTTCCCGCGTCCGGCTCCTACGACGGTGCCCCGTGGCGGGGCGCGGCCTTCGGTGCCCTGGGCGCCGAGATGATCCTGGGACTGGTCGAGTGGCTGGCCGGCCTGTGGGGGCCGCCGCTGCCGCTCTGGCCGGTCCTGGCCGCCGCCCTGGGGGGCGCGGTGGGCTATGCGCTGAGCGTCTCCGTTCCGGCGATCCGGCGTTGGCTCGCCCCGGCGGAGGAGATCGACCGGCAGGTGGGCCTGAGGGCGCGGGCGGCGTTCCTCGACCACGAAGTCTTCCGCACCCGGGATCGCTCGGGAGTGCTCATCTTCCTGTCGCTTCTCGAACGGCGGGCGGTCGTCCTGGGCGACGCCGGGATCAACGCCCGGGTGGCCGAGGGAGAGTGGGGCCGGATCGTCGCCGACCTGGCCCGCGGGATGGGCGCCGGGCGCCCTGCCGACGCCCTGGTCGGGGCGATCGACGCCTGCGGCGACCTGCTCGACCGGGCCGGCCTGGAGCGCCGGGAGGACGACCGGGACGAGCTGCCGAACTCGATCCACCTCGAGGGCCTCGACGGCGAGGAGGGGCGGTCATGAGGCGCCGCACCGCCCGCCTGTGCGGAGCTCCGGTTCCGCGTCCGGCCTGGTCTTCGATTCCGGCGGCCTGCCTGGCCCTGGCCCTGCTCCTGGCGGCCTTCTCCGCGCCCGCCGCCGCCAAGGACGTACCGTTCCTCTCCGGCCGGATCGTCGACGAGGCGGGCATGATCCCGCAGGACGAGGTGCAGCGGCTGGAGGAGAAGCTCGCGAAGCTCGAGCAGGCGACCGGCGATCAGGTGGCGGTTCTCACGGTCCAGAGCCTCGACGGCGAGCCCCTCGAGGACTACTCGATGAAGGTGGCCCAGACCTGGAAGCTCGGCCAGAAGGGCAAGGACAACGGCGTCCTGCTGCTCATCGCCAAGAGCGACCGCAAGCTGCGGATCGAAGTGGGCTACGGCCTCGAGCCGCAGCTCACCGACGCCCAGGCGGGCCGGATCATCCGCAACGTGATCACGCCCCGCTTCAAGGCCGGCGACTTCGGCGGCGGCATCGAGGCCGGGGTGGACTCGATCGCGGGAACGTTGCAGGGCCAGCCGGGGGCGATTCCGGAGGACACCGGGCCCTCTGGCCACATGCGGCTCCGGGACCGCTTCCTCATGGGCGGGATCTTCTTCGTGGTGATCGGCATCTTCTCCCTCGTCGCCCTGTTCGGCAAGGGTTGCCAGTCCTGGTTCCTCTACGCCTTCCTCATGCCCTTCTACTTCAGCTTCCCCCTGGCTATCTTCGGCGCCGGCGGCGCCGTGCTGGGGATCGTCTGGGTGGTGCTCTTCCCGTTGTTCAAGATCTTCGTGGGTCGGACCCCGATCGGCCGGCGCTGGGCGAGCAGCTCGCCCTTCTATTCGGGACTCTCTACCTGGGTGGCGTCGAGCTCCCGCGGCGGGGGCGGCTGGAGCTCGGGCGGGGGCGGCTTCTCGGGCGGCGGCGGCAGCTTCGGCGGCGGCGGCGCCTCCGGCGGCTGGTAGGGCGGGCCGGGGGCTCCCGCCCTCGCGAACGGCGCGGCTTACCAGGACTGTGGCACGCAGGAGCCGCGCCTCGGCACGGTCCGCGCTTTGGCGAGATCGGACTCCGCAGGGCTATCGCGTACGCGGCCCGTGACGTCGCCGGGCGGGAGCCCCCGGCCCTGCGGGGTCGGACTCTTCTGCGTTGCCCCCTGTGGCGTACGGCCCCCTTGGGCTCGGGGGTCGGACTCCGACACCGTGCCCAAGGACGAAGCAGGGAGGGGGCGTTTCCTTCTCCCCTCGGGGGTGAGAAGGGGATCGAGGGGTTGCAGGGCGGAGATCCGATTTACTGCCAGCGGAAGATCTTCAGCGCCAGCACAAACGCCCCGATTCCCCAGATCGCCAGCACCGCCATCTGGGGCCAGGTGCTGGTGACCGCGGCGCCCTGGTTCATGATGGCGCGCAGGGCGTCGTTGAGGGCGGTCAGGGGCAGGGCCCGGATCGCCGGCTGCACCGAGGCGGGGAAGCGGGCGTAGGAGAAGAAGCTCCCCGACAGCACCCACATGGGCAGCATCACGAAGTTCATCCACCCCTGGGCCGCCTCCGCGGTGGTGGTGCGGGCGGCGATGAGGAGCGCCAGCCCGGTGAAGCTCAGGCCTCCCAGGAGAGCGACGGCGCCGAGGCCCAGCCAGGAGCCGCGGACCTCGATGCCGAAGATCAGGTCTCCGGCGGCGAGGAGCGCCACCAGCTCGGCCACCAGGAAGACCACCCGCGAGAGGATCAGGGCGAGCAGGTAGTCCGAGCGGCGCATGGGCGTCGCGGCGAAGCGCTTGAGGAGCTTGCGCACCCGGGTCTGGACCACGGCGAACCCCACCCCCCACATGCTCGAGCCCATGAGGTTCAGGCCGATCAGACCGGGCAGCAGGAAGTCGATGTACCGGGCGCCCCGCTCGGAGACCTCCTGGCGTTCGACCCGCACCACGTCCTTGCGCCCCAGGGCCCTCTGGAGAGCGTCGTCGACCGCCCGCGCCGCCGCCCGCGCCCCGGGGCGCTCCGGATCGTAGAGGAGCTGGAGGACGGGCCGCCCGTCCGGACCCTCGTCGAGGGTCGCGGCCAGGTCGGTGTCGCCCGAGCGCGCCGCCTCGGCGGCGCCGTCCCGGTCGAAGGGGATCGGCTCGAGGCCCTTGGCGGCTCCGAGCACCCGCACCAGCCGCGTCCCCCAGTCGCCGGACACCGCCACGCGCGCCGCCTCCGGCGGCTTGGTGCGGAAGGCGATGCCCAGGGCGACGGCGAGGAGAACGGGGAAGACGAAGACCCAGAACAGGGCGGCGGGCTCGCGCACGAACTCGAGAAGCCGGGCGCGGGTGAGCTCGGCCAGGGGTCGGAGCCGGCGGCGGCGGGCCACGGGGCCGTCAGGCATCGCGGAGCTCCTTGCCGGTGAGCTGGACGAAGACGTCCTCGAGGGTGGCGGCGTGGGTGGCCAGGGCGAGCACCTCGACGCCCTGGTGCGCGACCTCCGCGAGGAGGGGCGGCAGCGACTCCTCGACGCGGGCGACGCTCAGGATGTACGTGCGGCCGCGCACCACGACCTGGCGCACTCCGGGCAGCCGCCGGAGGGGCTCGGCGGCCAGCTCGCCGGCGGCGTCGAGCTCGAGGATCTGGTCGGCGCCCAGGGAGGCCACGAGCTCGGCCGGGCTACCCAGGGCGATCACCTTTCCAAGGTCGAGGATCGCGACCCGATCGCACAGGCGCGCCGCCTCTTCCATGTAGTGGGTGGTCACCAGCACCGTGCCGCCGCCGGCCTGGAACCCCTCGACCAGCTCCCAGAGCTTGAGGCGGGCCTGAGGATCGAGGCCGGTCGTGGGCTCGTCGAGGAACAGGACGTCCGGGTCGCCCACCAGGGCGCAGGCGAGGGCGAGGCGCTGGCGCTGGCCCCCCGACAGGCGCTCGACCCGGGAGTTGCGCTTCGATTCGAGCTCCACCGTGGCGATCGTCTCGTCGACGCCGCGGCCCTCGGCGACGAAGCTCCGGAACAGGCGGACCACCTCGTGGACGGTCAGCTTGTCGGGCAGGCGGGTCTCCTGGAGCTGGATGCCCAGGTGCTCGCGGATGGCGTGATCGCGGCCCCGCCCCCAGCCCCACTCCCAGGTCAGCCCCAGCACCTCCACCGTCCCGGCGTCGGGCGGGATGAGGCCCTCGAAGATCTCCACGGTGGTCGTCTTGCCGGCGCCGTTGGGGCCGAGCAGGCCGAAGCACTCGCCGGGGGCGACCTCCAGGTCGATGCCGGCCACCGCCACGGTGTCCTTGTAGCGCTTGACCAGGCCGGAGCAGCGGAGGGCGGGCACCAGAGCGGAAGGCGTATCGGTGGGGGAGGCGGCGAGGCTCATGGCGGAAGGCGCCATGCTACCTCAGGGGCGGGTCGCCAAATCATCTAGAATGCCCCATGCGCCAGTACTTGGAACTGCTGCGTCACATCCTGGACGACGGGGTGGAGAAGGGGGACCGCACCGGCACCGGCACCTTGTCGGTCTTCGGGCACCAGATGCGCTTCGACCTGGCGCAGGGCTTCCCGGCCCTCACCACCAAGAAGCTCCACCTGCGCTCGATCATCCACGAGCTCCTCTGGTTCCTGGCCGGCGGCACCAACGTCCGCGACCTCCAGGAGCACGGCGTCTCCATCTGGGACGCCTGGGCCGACGACGACGGCGAGCTGGGCCCCATCTACGGGCGCCAGTGGCGATCTTGGCCGGCGCCCGACGGCAGCTCGATCGACCAGATCGCCCGCGTCCTCGGCCAACTCCGCACCCGCCCCGACTCCCGGCGCATCCTGGTCTCGGCGTGGAACGTGGCCGATCTCGAGCAGATGGCGCTGCCGCCCTGCCACACCCTGTTCCAGTTCTACTCGGCCCCCATTCCGGATCAAGGTCCGGGTCAAGCTCCGGGTCAAGGTCCGGGCGGCGGTGGCCGGCGGCGCCTCTCCTGCCAGCTCTACCAGCGCAGCGCCGACGTCTTCCTGGGAGTGCCGTTCAACATCGCCTCCTACTCGCTCCTCACCCTGATGATCGCCCAGGTGGTGGACATGGAGCCGGGGGACTTCGTACATACCTTCGGGGATGCCCACCTCTACTCGAACCACCTGGAGCAGGCCCGCCTCCAGCTCACCCGCGAGCCGAGGCCCCTGCCGCGCATGGTCGTCGACCCGGAGGTCACCCGCCTCGAGGACTTCCGCTACGAGAGCTTCACCCTCGAGGGCTACGATCCCCACCCCCACATCAAGGCGCCGATCGCGGTATGAAAGTCACGCTCATCGCGGCGGTCGCCCGGAACGGGGTGATCGGGCGGGACGGCGGGATTCCCTGGCGCCTGCCGGCGGACCTCGGGTACTTCAAACGCACCACCATGGGCCACACCCTGGTCATGGGCCGGCGCACCTTCGAGTCGAGCGGCGCCCTTCCGGGCCGGACCACCATCATCCTGACCCGCCGGCCCGGATGGCGCCCCCCGGGAGACCCCGCGGGGGTCGAGACCGCCGCCTCTCTGGACCGCGCCCTGGGACGGGCCGCCGAGCTCGGCGAGGACGAGGTGTTCGTCTGCGGCGGCGAGGAGATCTACCGCCAGGCGCTGGAGGCGGCCGACCGGCTCCGGATCACCCGGGTCGACGC
Source organism: uncultured Acidobacteriota bacterium (assembly GCA_963739795.1). Taxonomy (GTDB): domain Bacteria; phylum Acidobacteriota; class Thermoanaerobaculia; order Multivoradales; family DATKCC01; genus CAVUBL01. The sequence continues at coordinate 89,021 of CAVUBL010000010.1, forward strand.
CGCCCCGGAGGGGGACACGTCCTTCCCGGAGATCGACCCCTCGGCCTGGCGACGGATCTCCCGCGAAGAGCACCCGCCCGATGAGCGCAACCCCCTCGCGTACGCCTTCGAGGTCTATGAAAGGAAGCGGGGATAGGGGCCTGCGGGGCGACCCGTGGCTCGCCGCCCTCGCCGTCCTGGCGGCGGTCCAGTACGCGGTCCTGGCGCCCCACCTGCTCTATCCGGACCCCGCCCTGGGCTACCCCTTCCTCGGAGGGGACACCTTCTCCTGGTTGCTGAGCGCCCAGGCCCTCCTGGGGGAGCCCGTCCGGCACGCCCTCCGACCGCCGGTCCTCCCTCTGGTGCTCGCCCTGCTCTCCCGCTGCGGGCTGCTCTCGATCTTCCCCCTTCTCGGCCTCGCCTTCCAGCACGCCGCGGCCCTCGGGGCCCACGTCGTCCTGCGGAGCCGCTTCGGCCGGCCCGTCGCCTTCGTCACCGGGCTGCTGGTCCTCGTCGGCACCAGCGTCCTCATCCTGGCCTTCCAGGTGATGGCGGACCTGCCGGCGGCGATCCTTCTCGGCGCCTCCTGCGCGGCGTTCCTCGCGGCGGGGCGCAGCCCTCGGCGCTACGAGCTGGCGGGCCTCCTCGCCGGCCTGAGCGCGGTCACCCAGCAGGCGGCGCTCCTGCTCCCGCTGCCCATGGCGATCACCGTGATCGCGTTCCGGCGAGACCATCTGCGGCGGGTCCACCTGTGGCTCGGCGCCGTGGCCTTCGCCGTCTTCCCGGCCTCGTGGTTCGTGGCCAAGAAGCTGGCGGCCGGCACCTTCCTGGACGTGGGGCTCCGGCAGTGGGGGCTGCTCGGGTTCCACCCGGAGAACGCCTCTTACTACCTGGTCGCGGCCCTGTCGTTCTGGGGCTGGCCCGCCCTCGTGCTGGCGGTCGCCGGCGCGGTGTCGTCGGTGCGTGCCCTGGCGGGTCGGCGCCGAGGTGCCGGTCGGGGTCCCGGCCGGGACCGTGACGAGGCCGCCTGGGCGCTCTTCCCGCTCCTGACGGTCGTCGTCCTGGTCCTGTTCTTCGCCCTGTTCTACGACTTCCTGGCCAAGAGATTCCTGGTCTACGCCTTCTTTCCCGCCCTCGTCCTCGTGGCGCGCGGACTCTCTCGGCTCGCCGGGTCTCGGGCCTTCGCGCCGGCCGCAGTGCTGGCCGTGTCGATCGCGGCCTGGCCCCTCGCCAACCCGGAGCTGTCCTCGATGGCGGTCGTCTGGCCACTCCCTTCGGTCGATGCCGTGTTGCCGACGGGCTCGGCTCTCCGGCACCCGATCCCGCGCTGGAAGGAGGCCCGGCTCGAGGCGGTGGACCTGGCCACGGAGTGGCGGAGGAGCTTGTGGAGCCGGGTCCTTCGGGCCGCCCGGGACCGGCCGGCCTCGCGGCCGCCTCCCATCGCCCTGCCCGACGATGCCCGGGTGGCGATCTACGTCCTGGGCTCCAGGCCCGGTGGGCCCTCTCGGTACGAGGGCCTGACGCGTCTCGGCTACCTGACCCGACTGCCCGTGACCCTCGTCCCTGCCGACCTCTATCCCGAGGACTGGTGGGGATGGCGACGGCTCGAGCCGCTGGGGACCTCGGACCGCTTCCGTCTCTTCGGATTGCGCCTGCCCGGAGCTCCCGCGGCGATCGTCGCCTTCGGCGAGCGCGACCGTCGAGGAGGGTGGCTCGCCCGGAGCGCGCGATCGGGCACCGGGTCGGGCCCGGACCCTCCCGGGCGGCGGATCCGAGAGGCCCGGAGGGTCGCCCGCAAGGTCGGAGCCGTCGTCCGGGCCGGCGCCGGCCCCGCCACCGTGCTCCCGGAGGTGGTGGGGGAGTGGACCCGCTTCCTGCCCCTCTTCGTGAGTGGCGCGGTCCGCGTTCCCGATTCCGGCGAGGCGGAGCGCCTCCGGCGGCTCGGGGGGCGTTGCTCGGAGGTCACGGGCGTCGGCTCCCTCGAGGTCGCCCGGTGCCGGACCGGCCCGTTCACCTTCGAGCTGGTGCGCGGCCGGACGTAGAGGAGGTCGGGGAGCTTCGAATCAGTCCTGGCCCTGCTTGAGCTTGGCGAAGGCGGCGGCGAGGGTGGGCATGCCGCCGCCCAGATCTTCCTTCGCCCGCTTCTTGTAATCGCGGTAGTCGGTGCGGGAGCCCTCGATCCTGGCTCCCTCGGGCAGGAGCGTGATCCGCTTGCGCTTCGACTCGATCCGCCCCACCTGCACCTGGACTTCGCTGCCCGGGGCGTAGACCCGGCCCGGATGCGTGCCGCGGGGCAGGTTCATCTCCGAGGTGGGCAGCAGCCCGGTCAGTCCCGGCTCGAGGTTGATGAAGACCCCGAACGGGGCGATCTCCTCGACCGTTCCGGTGACCATTTCGCCCTCCGGGTAGCGCTCCTCGACCTTGCGCCAAGGGTCTCCCGTGGGGATGGGACGCATGGAGAGGGAGATCCGGTGCCGCTTGACCTCCACCTCCTTGATCCAGCCGGCGACCTCCTTGCCGGGCTCGAAGGCCTCGTCCTCGAGGCCGGCGCCCGGCGCCAGGGCCGAGACGTGGACCAGGCCCTCCATGCCGGGCTCCACCTCCACGAAGACTCCGAACTCGGTCTTGCCGGTCACCTTGCCGGTGAACGCCGAGCCTCGGGCGTGAGCCTCGGAGAAGGCGGCCCAGGGGTCCGTCTCCAGGGCTTTGATGGAGAGGGAGATCCGGTTCCCCTCCTCCTCGATCTTGAGCACCTTGACCCGGACCTTCTGCCCCTTCTTGAGCAGCTCCTTGGGGTGGTTCACCGAGCGGTGCGAGAGCTCGGAGACGTGGACCATCCCCTCGATGCCGCCGCCCAGGTCCGCGAACGCTCCGAAGCTGGTCAGCGAGGTCACGTGCCCGTCGAGCTCGGCGCCCACCGAGAGCAGCTCCCGGACCTTGGCGGCGCGACGGGCGCGCTCTTCGTCGAGCACCTTGGCGCGGGAGACGATGAACCGGTTGCCCTGGCGGCGGTGCTCCAGGACCCGGAAGCGGTAGGTCTTCTCGATGTACTTCTTGGGCGCCTTCGGGTTGCCGATCTCGATCTCCGAGCGCGGACAGAAGGCGAGCAGGCCGTCGATGAGCACATGGAAGCCGCCCTGGTTCCAGCCGAAGACCTTGCCCTCCACCGCCGTGCCCTTCTCCAGGGCCTCGAGGAGGCGGAGGGAGACCGGGTCCGTGGGCAGGGGAGCTTGCTCGCCGGCCGCCGCCTCGGGCTGTGGGGCGACGGCCTGGGCCTCGCCCCGCTGCTCGGCGGCGGCCTGGGCCTCGGCATCGGTCATCTCCCCGCTCGCCGCGGCCGAAGGGGCGGCTTCGGCTGCAGGCGTCGCCGGCTCGGGGGCCGCGCCAGCTTCTCCGGCCTCGCTGGTTCCGGCGGCCTCGGCGAGCTCCTGCACCGGCTCGGGCTCTGGAGCCTTCTGGACCGGCTCGGGCTCGGCGGCCTGCCGGACCGGCTCGGGCTCTGAGGCCTGCTGGACCGGCTCGGCGGCCGGAGCCTCGGGCTCGGCGGGAGGCTCGGCTTCGGCCGCGACCTCGGGCTGGGGAAGCTCGGGCTCAGGGGGCTCGGGGGGCTCGGGCGCGACCGCTTCGGCAACCGCCTCCTCGGCGGGTGCTTCGGCCTCGGGTGCTTCGGCCTCGGGCGTCACGGGTTCGGGGGCTTCGGGCCGGGGCTCCTCGGCTCGGTCCACGGCTTCGCTCGGAGTCGTGCCTTCGGTGGGGTCGGACATCGGCGCTCCAGGGATTCGAGGATCGGGATGGGTAGGGTGCTGCGACCGGCAGCGGTCAAGGATACCGCAAAGCACCCGCCGGCAGAAAGACGCCCTCCTTGAACCGTCGGGCCGTTCCTGCGAGACTCCAACTCCCGCGTGCCCCCCGCTGCCGGAGCCGGGAGGAAGGACGGGCGGGGGCGGCCCCTTCCCCCCGCGAGGGAGGGAAGGGAGCGATGGGTTGCAGGGGAGATCTGGTCAACTCGCGGGAGAGATCGACTGAAATGGGATTCAACCTCGGCATCGTCGGCCTGCCCAACGTGGGCAAGTCGACCCTGTTCAACGCCCTGACCGCGAGCGCGGTCGACGCCGCGAACTACCCGTTCTGCACCATCGAGCCCAACGTCGGTGTGGTGCCCGTGCCCGACCCGCGCCTGGCCGAGCTGGCGGCCATCGTCCACCCGGAGCGGATCGTTCCCACCACCATCGAGTTCGTGGATATCGCCGGCCTGGTCGCCGGCGCCTCGAAGGGGGAGGGGCTGGGCAACCGCTTTCTCGCCCATATTCGGGAGACCGACGCCATCGGCCACGTGGTGCGCTGCTTCCACGACGACAACGTGGCCCACGTGGCGGGGAAGATCGACCCGGGCGCCGACGTGGAGGTGATCGAGACCGAGCTCCTGCTGGCCGACCTCGAGACGGTGGAGAAGGTGGCCGAGCGGACGCGCCGGGCGGCCAAGAGCGGGGACAAGGAGCTGGTCGCCCTGGCGGCGGTCCTCGATCGGGTGGGGGCCCACCTGGCCGAGGGGCTTCCCGTGCGCACCCTCGAGATCGAGGATCGCGAGCGGCCGCTCCTCGCCTCGTTTCACCTCCTCTCCGCCAAGCCGGTGCTCTACGTGGCCAACGTCGACGAGGACGGTTTCGAGGACAACCCGCTGCTCGAGGCCCTGCGGGAGCGGGCGGCCCGGGAAGGCGCCGAGGTGGTGGCGGTGTGCGCGGCGCTCGAGGCCGAGCTCGCGACCCTCGACGAGGACGACCGGTCCGAGCTCCTGGCGGAGCTGGGTCTCGAGGAGCCCGGCCTTCACCGGGTGATCCGGGCGGGCTATCGCCTGCTCGGCCTGCTCACCTTCTTCACCGCCGGGCCCAAGGAGGCGCGGGCGTGGACCGTGCGCCGGGGGGCCGCCGCGCCCGAGGCGGCGGGGAAGATCCACTCGGACTTCGAGCGCGGCTTCATCCGCGCCGAGGTGATCGCCTACGACGACTTCGTCCGCCACGGCGGCGAGCAGGGCGCCCGCGAGACCGGACGGCTGCGGTCCGAGGGCCGCACGTACGTCGTGCAGGAGGGCGACGTCGTGCACTTTCGATTTAATGTGTGACCAGGCCACCCCCTCATCCCCTCGATCTCGTTCCCAGCCTCGAGGGGGGCAGGGGGCGCCTTCGCCTCGCGGCCTGAACGGAGAGGGACTCCCGTGATCCTGACCACCGTCGTCGCCGCCATCGTCCTGGGGATCGCCGCTCAGATTCTCGCCGAGCGGACGAAGGTGCCGGCGATCCTGCCGCTTCTCGCGGCGGGCATCCTGGCCGGGCCCGAGCTCTGGTCGATGCTCGGCGTCCACGTGGCGCCGCTGGTCGACCCGGAGGCTATGGGCGGCGGGCTGGAGGTGCTCATCCACCTGGGGATCGCCCTGATCCTCTTCGAGGGCGGCCTCTCCCTCGACCCGCGCCAGCTCCGCCGCGTCGGAGGGGCCGTACGCAACCTCCTCTCGGTGGGGATCGCGGTGACTGCCGTGGGCGCCGCCTGGCTCTTCCACGTCCTCCTCTCCATGCCCTGGAGCACGTCGGCGCTGTTCGGCGCCATCGTCACCGTCACCGGGCCCACGGTGATCGCTCCGCTCCTGCGCCACATGATCGTGCCTCGTCCGGTGGCGACGGTGCTGGTCTCCGAAGGGCTGATCATCGACCCCATCGGCGCCGTCCTCGCCTACCTGGTGCTCCAGACCATCGACCGGCCCGGAGTGCCGATGGGGGTGCTCGGCCGCGAGCTCGCCTGGCTGGTGGTGATCGGCGCCGTGGTGGGCTTCGCCGCCGGCTCGGCCGCCAAGCTGGTCATCGGCTCCCGGCGGACCGGCGACGACATCCGCAACCTGACGATCCTGGCCATCCTCCTGTTCGCCTACGTGGTGGCCGAGCACCAGGCGCCTCAGTCGGGCATCCTGGCGGCGGTCGTCATGGGCTTCACCATGTCGGCGGCCGACATCCCGGACCTGGTCCGCCTGCGGGAGTTCAAGGGGCAGCTCACGGTGCTCCTGATCTCGGTGCTCTTCGTGCTCCTGGCCGCCCAGCTCGACCTCCGGACCCTCGACGATCTGGGGTGGCGCGGCCTGGTGGTGGTGGGCGGCTTGATCCTCCTGGTGCGGCCCCTGGCTGTGGCCCTATCGATCCCCGGCCGGGAGCTCGACCTCGCCGGCCGCTCGGTGGTCGCCCTGACGGCGCCCCGGGGGATCGTGGCCGCGGCCGTGGCCTCCCTCGCGTCCCGCCAGCTCCGACAGGCCGGCGTGGCCGGCGCCTCGGCCCTGGAGGGCATGGTCTACCTGACCATCCTGGTGACCGGGGTCTGGGCCACGGGCATGTCCATCGTCCTGCCCCGTGTCCTCGGCTACGCCCGGGACCCCAAGCGGCGGCTCACGGTGCTGGTGGGCGCCCACGCCCTGAGCGAGGCCCTGGCCGGCGTGCTCCTGGACGAGGGGCGGGCGGTGACCGTGCTCGATTCGGCGCCGGGCAAGCTGGCGCGCCTGAGCGAGCGGGGGGTCGGGGCGGTGCGCGGCGACGCCCAGGACGCGGCCTCCTTCGAACGGGCCGGGGTGCAGCGCGACACCCAGGTGGTGGCCCTCACCACCAACGATGAGCTCAACCTCCTGGTGGCGGAGCTGGTGCGCGACGAGCTGGGAGTCGAGCATCCGGCGGTGGCCCTCGATCAGCCGTCGGAAGAGTTCGGGCGGGTGCGGCGGGCGTGGGTCGACCTGGTGGGGGGACGCCCACTGGACCTGGCCCTCTGGATCCGGCGATTCGAGGCGGGCCAGGCGCTCTTGGCGACCGTCGGCCTGAGTGAGCCCAAGGCCCTCGAGGCCCTCCGCCTCCAGATGGGGTTCCCGGTGGGACCTTCCTCGGGGCCCGACGGCGAGGAGGGCGACGAGGACCGGGTCGTGCCCCTGATCGCCTGGAGCGACGGGGCGCCCTCCTTCCGCCTTGACTCCCGGGACACCGAAGCCTTCAGGGCCTTCGAGCGGTTGACCGTGATGGTGGCGGGGAGGCACGTGCCGGAGGCGCTCGCGCCGTTCGTGGTGCGGGCCGGCGGAGCCGAGGACGACGCGGGCGGGGGAGGGGCGAGTTGAGCCCGCGGCTCCGGGGCCGGGGCCTGATCCTGGCCTCGGTCTTGGCCGCGGTCCTGGCCGCGCTCCCGGCCTTCGCCATGGCTCCAGGACCCGCGTTCGGAGAGCCCGCCCCGGCCGCGCCCCCGCGGGTGCGCATCCAGGCGGGTCCCATCTGGCTCGAAGGGCCGGCCGGGTATCGCGGCACGCTGGAAGAGCTTGCCGAGCGCGCCCGGACCTTCCTGCCTTCCGTCACCGCCGACCTGGGGGTCCAGCCGGCCGGGCCGATGCTCATGGTCCTGATTCCGCCCGACCCGAGCTCCGACCCGGAGCTCGCAAGCCTGAACCGGGCCGCGCCGCCCTGGGCCGCCGGCTTCGCCCTGGAGGACCGGCGGATCGGGGCCATCCGGATCGCCGAGGCCGGGCGTTACCCGTTCGGAGATCCGGGGGCGGTCCTGGTCCACGAGGTCACCCACCTTCTGATCCACGACGCGGCCCACGGCGAGCCCGTGCCGCGCTGGTTCCACGAGGGCGTGGCGACGATGGAGCAGCGCCGTTGGACCCTGAAGGACGCCTACGTCTTCAGCTCGTCTCTCCTGGTGGGGAACCTCCCGACCCTCGAGGAGATGAACCGGGACTTCGCCACCTCCGAGGACGGCGCCCCGCTGGCCTACGCGGCCTCCTTCGACTTCATCCGTTGGGCGCAGGACGAGTACGGCAAGGGGGTGGTGCGCCGGGTGCTGGCCGAGCTCGCCCGGCAGGCCGGCACGCCGGGGAGCTTCCACTTCCGCCAGGCCTGGAGCGACGCCACCCTTCACTCGCTCTCCGAGTCCGAGGAGTCCTGGCGCCGCAGCAGCCTCGCCCTCTACCGGTGGCTGCCGGCCCTCACCGGCGCCGGCACGCTGTGGCTCGGCATCACCGCCCTCTTTCTCTACGCCGCGTGGCGCCGACGTCTGCGTACCCAGGAGATGATGGACCGCTGGGAGGTGGAGGACGAGGCCGCCGCCCGCTGGCGGGTGCGCCGGACGCCCTCCCGCCTCGAGCCTCGGGAGCCGGAGCCCGAGCCCGACGAGGACGACGAGGACGACGAGGACGACGAGGACGGGGCCTGGTTCCTGGACGAGCTCGAGGAGGACGAAGAGAACGACGGCGGCCGGGACGACGACGGCGACTGGGTGAACTGAGTTTTACGAGAACCAGTCTGACATGAGGTCTTTCTGGCGAGCGATGGCGTACAGTGTCCGCTACTGACCGGGCAACGCGCCGCAGAGAACGACGGGGAGGTCAAATGCGTGGAAACGCCATGCCAAGAGGGGTCCTGTTCGCGGCGAGCCTGCTCTGTCTTCAGGTCGCGTGCGCTCCCAAGGGGCAACCGGCGGCGAGCCTCCCGATCGAGATCGGGGTGATCGCGCCGACCACGGGCAGCCTGGCGGTCTGGGGCGAGAACACGGTCCGAGGCATCCAGCTCGCGGCCGACGAGCTCAACGAGGCGGGGGGCGTCTCGGGCCGGAAGATCGACCTGGCCGTCCGAGACAGCAAGTGCGAGCCCGCGGAGGCGGTCCGGCTCCTCCGGAGCTTCATCGCCGAGCGCCAGATCCAGGTCGTCCTGGGCATCGACTGCAGCGCCGACGTCCTGGCGATGGCGCCCATCGCCCAGGAGAACCGGGTGGTCCTGTTCTCCACCGGCGCCTCGAATCCGGAGATCTCCCAGGCCGGAGACTTCATCTTCCGCAACTGGCCTTCCGACGCCATCCAGGGCAGGCTCACGGCGAAGTATGCCAGGGACCTCGGCCGCTTCCAGCGCGCGGCGATCCTGTACGTCGACAACGCCTACGGCCAGGGGCTGGACGAGGTCTTCCGGCTGGAGTTCGAGGCCATGGGCGGGAAGGTCCTCTTGTCAGAGAAGTACTCGGAGGGCGCCACCGACGTCCGGGACCAGCTAACCCGGATCAAGGAGGGCTCGCCGGACCTCCTCTACCTGCCGGCGTACACCCAGGAGCTCCCGCTCATCCTCAGCCAGGCCCGAGAGCTGGGGCTCAAAGCTCACATCGTCGCCTCCGAGACCTTCGACGACCCGGGGACGATCGAGGCCTCGGGAGCCGCGGCCGAGGGCGTGGTCTTCCCGTCGCCCGCCGCCTTCGACACTCGGCGCCCCCAGGGGCAGAAGTTCCAGCAGGCCTTCGAGAAGAAGTTCGGCGGGCCGCCGGGCGTGACCGCCGACACCGCCTACGACGCCCTCCGGATGGTGGTCCAGGCGATGGAGCACGGTGCGACGAGGGGGGTGGAGATCAAGGACTACCTCTCGGGCCTCGAGGGGTACGAGGGCGTCGCCGGCGTCACCACCTTCGACCGCCACGGCGACGCGCCGAAGAGCGTCACGTTCTACGAGGTGCGCCAGGGCAAGCCCGTGGCCCTCGATCAGACCCCGGCGCCTGGGTGAGCGGCGCGTCCTGCTTGGTAGCCGTTGAGTCGGTGTGGACCACAAGGCGGTTCATTTGGAGGCCGGCCACTGAGCCATCAGGCAGCGGTCGACGAGTGGGGAAGCACGAGCTCGACCTGGTGGGCCTGCGCCTCTGCGCGAGACTTGTCCAGCCCGGGTTGTCGTGAACGAGCAGGCTCCTAGCAAAGCTCCGCCTCACACCGCCGAGGAATCTGGAGTGTCTCCGGCTGCGCTGGAAACTTGACTCACCTGTCACGAACTGCAGCTTTGTAGATGTCTAGTGAGGGGGCGCCCTGGCGGGCGCTCGGCGCAAGCATCCGAACCGGGTGCCAGGCTTCGGCTTGCGGCTGACGGGGTGGTGGAGCGGCTGGCGCTCGCCGATCGGCTCCTTGATAGGATCGGTGTGAGCCCAGCGGGGAGATCTTCATGGCCACCATCACCTACAACCTTCCTGCGGACGCCTTCTCCGCCCTCCGGTTGTCGCCTTCGGAGTTTGCCCGGGAGATGCGGATCGCCGCCTGTGTGCAGTGGTACGCCCAGGGTCTTGTCTCGCAGGAGCGAGCTGCTGACATTGCAGGCCTCGGCCGGGCAGAGTTCCTCGAAGAGCTCTTCCGCCGCAAGGTACCCGCCAGCCAGGCTACGTTCGAGGAGCTCGTCGAAGAGATCGAGCATGGCTAGGCGGTGGCTGGCGAATGCGTCTCCGCTGATTCTGTTTGGCAAGGTCGATCATGCCGCCCTCTTGGTTGAGCTCTGCGACGAGCTGACCATTCCCGAAACGGTTGTCCGGGAGGTCTCTGTCAGGCCGGAGGGCAAACGAGCAATCGACGAGCTCGCCTCCACGCCCGGCGTTCGACTTGCGGGTGACCGCCCAGTCCCGGAATCGATCGCACGCTGGGACCTCGGCCCCGGGGAGTCGCAAGTCCTTACAACGACTGCGAGCACCCAGGACGCCAGGTCGGTCCTAGACGACCGCGCGGCGCGTCGTTGCGCCGCCTCTCTCGACCTGCCAGTGATCGGAACCGTGGGGGTTGTACTTCGAGCGAAACACCTTGGAGCCATCGCTGCAGCTCGCCCGCTTCTCGATCGTCTTTGTGCCGAAGGCCTCTACATTTCGCGAGAGCTCGTTGAGCAAGCCCTCCACCACGTGGGGGAATGACGGCAACCGGCTCATGAAAGTCGCCGAGTTCATCGCCAAGTGGCGCCGCGTCGAGCTGACCGAGAGCTCCGCCGTGCAGCAGCACTTCCTCGACCTCTGCGAGCTCTTCGACCATCTTCCTTAGCCCGAAGGGCGATCCAGTAGATCGCGCGGAGGTCGACCCCACCGGCGAGTGGCTCACCTTCGAGAAGGGCGCCGCGAAGAAGGACGGCTCCGACGGCTGGGCCGACGTCTGGAAGCGCGGCTACTTCGCCTGGGAGTACAAGGGCAAGCACAAGGACCTGGACGCCGCCTACCTCCAGCTCGACCAGTACCGCGCGGCCCTCGAGAACCCGCCCCTCCTGGTCTCGTGCGACATGGACCGCCTGGTGGTCCACACCAACTTCACGGCCACCAAGCAGGAAGTCCTCGAAGTCCGCCTCGAGGATCTGGGCGACCCGCGGAGCCTCGAGATCGTCCGCTCCGTGAGCTTGTGAGGACCTGTCCGGCCGTGACGAGGGCGTCATCCGCGCGCCCCTCGCAAGGCGCGGCGACGCAGGCATAGCGGTGCCTATGTCGAGGAGCCGCAACGCCGCGAGGGGCGATGCGGGGGCGCCCGCAGTAGGGCGGACAGCTCCTCACAAGCTCGATAATCTTCGTTGCCCCGCAGAAGCTCAAGCCCCGCGCCACCAGCGAGGCGATGACTGCTGCCGCCGCCTGCACCGTGGGCGAGATCGCCGTCTCCCTGCGCGAGCGCGGCCTCGACGCCCGCGCGGTCGCCCACTTTCTCGATCGCCAGGTCTTCTCCCTCTTCGCCGACCACATCGGCCTGCTGCCCCACGACATCGTCACCCGGATCCTCGAGCAGAGCCGCGGGAAGCCGGAGCTCTTTCCGCGCTTCACCCGCGAGCTCTTCACGGCGATGAACTCCCGGGTTCATGAGATCTGGGCTCGGTCCCAAGGCACCCAGCTCCGTGAGCGCGAGTCCGGCTTCCGCTACACGCCCACCACCTGCTTCGAGACCTTCCCCTTCCCGGAGCCAACCATCGAGCAGCGGGAAGCCATCGCCGCCGCCGCCCGGGAGCTCGACCAGCTCCGGGAGCGCTGGCTCAACCCGCCCGAGTGGGTGAGAGAAGAGGTCCTCGCGTTTCCCGGAGCCACCGACGGCCCCTGGTCCCGCTATGTCCACGACCCCGACGACCGCGGCATCGGCACCGTCCGCTACCCCCGCCTCGCCCCGAAGAACGAGGACGCCGCCGCCAAGCTCGCCAAGCGCACCTGGCACGGCCTGAGTTAGGAGCTCTTGCCGTACCTCCACGCCGTTGCCGGCCTGGTGGCGAACCCGGAGGCCATAGCCCTCGCCCTCGAGTCCCTGGGCCCCGAGGTCTCACCGAGATCTCACCGATCTTGGGCCGAGCCCTCATGCGCCTGCTGGAGGGGAGGGAGCACGCGGCGAACCTGGATGCCGGGGGAACCTCGCGGTGGCTCAGGCCTGGCCGTAGACCTCGCGCAGGCGCCGGGTCGGACTTTCAAAGCGCACCTTCGCCGGGTCGAAGTCCGCCGGGTCGAAACTCACGCCGATCCAGCGCCGGTACTCCGCATGCTCCGGGTGCTGCGGATCGAAGAGCGCGTCGAGGAAGGTCTCGTAACCTCCTGGTCCTCCCACATCCTCGGGCGGGCAGGCCCGTTCACCGGCCAGGCAGCGGGGATAGCGCCCGCCGGGCGCGGCTGGCTCGATGGCTTCCACCACGACCTCGTTGCGCCAACCGTCGCCGTAGTCGTAGTTGTAAAAGAACCGCTCGCCCTCGCAGTGGATCCAGGAATCGAGGCGCTCGTCGAAATCGGCGTGGATCGTTCGGTCCTCGTCGCCCGCGAAGTCGAGCATGCCGATCCACGCCGGCTCACCGACGTCCGCCCGCGGAATCTCGAAGTCGTGAAGATGGGAGTCGGTCCAGCCCATGGCGTTCTGGAGGGCCACGTGGAGCGCCCAAAAGGTGGTTTCGGCGCGGATCTCGATGCGCCGCCAGATGGCCGGGTGGACTCCCAAGAGATGGATGTGAAGGCGGAGAATTCGGCGACGGGTCGGCATCGGCGGTGTACCTCCGCAACGCATCCTATCGTCACGCCGAGGCGGGCGATCTTGCGGGCCGAGCGGTGAGCTACCTCTGCGCCAAGCTCGCGGCGGTCCTCGCGGACCCGAACCGGAGCCGCCTGGAGTGGCCGCTCGCCAAAGTGCGGCGCCAGCATGTCCACCGCCGCCTCGACGACCACGAGCTCCCGGTCCGCCACGAGACCCGCCGCACCGGCAGCCCCTACTCGCTGGTGCTGATCAAGAAGCCGGAGCTGTTCGAGCGGGGGCGGCCGAGCGCCGCGCCTGTCAGGCCGACCTCGAGTGGCTCGGGGCGACGGTCTGACTCGCTCGGGCTGGACGCTTCCTCATCGGGATTACTCGCGTCGCGTATCCTGCGATAGCTTCTTCCTCATAGGGCGTAGCCGACCTATGCCCAACGACTGGGAGTGCGGCGGCCCGTGCTCTTGGAAGACGGCGAGACGGTGCACAACGCCTTCTTCGACCGTCGCTTCAAGGAGGCTGACGATGCGAGTTGAGTACTTCGAGGAGACCGACACCCTCCAGATCACGTTCAGCGATCAAGATCGTCACGGATTCCCGCAGACCTGGACGAAAACACGCTTCTCGAGGCGGACGCGGAGGGCCGGCTGGTGACGATCACCGTGGAGCATGCGAGTGAGCGCGCCGACCTCGGGACGTTCCTCTATCAAACCCACCGGGGTACCGCCGCCTGACAGGGAGCGCTGATGGGTCACTTACTGCTGGGTCTGCGGGAGGGTGCGCGCGAACGAGGAGTTCTCGGGGAGGGGGCACCGGGACCACGTCTGCAAGGACTGCGCTCGGGAGCGCAAGGCCGCCCGCCGGGCGCCGGCCAGGGCCGCCAAAGCCGAGGCCGGGGCGCCGAGCCTCGGCCTCCGGGTACTGCGAAGAGGAGGCCGGCGATGACGGCGCGTGACGCGATCGGTGAGCTGCTGCGCGGGGTCCGGGCACCGGGGAAGTTCACGGCGCGGCGGACGGCGGCGGCAGACGACCTCTCGATCGAGGTGACGGGGGTCGGGCTGCTCCGCTTCCCGATCTCGCGGGCGCAGGCGAAGAGCCTCTGCCGCGTCGCCCGGCCGGCCCGCTACGGGCGCGGGGAGAAGACACTTCTCGACCGGAGCGTCCGCGACACCTGGGAGATCCCGAAGAGCCGGGTCAAGATCGACCGGCGGCGCTGGAACCGGACGCTCCGTCCCGCCCTCGAGGCCCTCCGCGCCGAGCTCGGCCTGCCCGAGGGCGCTCGGCTCGAGGCCGAGCTCCACAACCTGCTCGTCTACGAGCCCGGCCAGTTCTTCGCTCCGCACCAGGACTCCGAGAAGGGCGATGCCATGGTCGGCACGCTGGTCGTGGTTCTGCCCTCGGCCTACAAGGGCGGCGCCCTCGTGGTCGAGCACCGGGGCGAGACGGTCACCTACCGCTCGTCCAAGAAGCCCCTTTCCCTGATCGCCTTCTACGCCGACTGCCACCACGAGCTTCGACCGGTCAAGGAGGGGTACCGGATCGCTCTGACTTACAACCTTCTCCTCGGGGAGGGCGGGACGGTCGCCGGCACCGGCGTGGCCGAGGCCCCTCCGGAGACGGTCGCCGCCGTGGCCGAGCGCCTCCACGAGCATTTCGAGACACCACGACCGCCGCGCTGGAGCTCCGATACCGAGCCGCGCGAGCCGCCCAGCCGGCTGGTCTTCCTCCTCGACCACGAGTACACGGAGCGCGGGTTCGGCTGGGATCGCTTGAAAGGAGACGACCTCGCCCGCGTCGCGACGCTGCGGGCCGCGGCGGAGAGCGCCGGCTGCGAGGTGCTGCTCGCCCTCGCCGAGATCCAGGAAACCTGGCAGGCGTACGAGGAGGGCTGGGATGATCCCTGGCAGGGGAGCCGCCACCGCTGGGAACGCGACGAGGACGACGAGTGGTACGACGTGGACGAGCCACCGCCACCCGCGGGGCCGGAGCGCTACGACCTCGCCGATCTCATCGACTCGGCGATCACGCTGGACCGGTGGATCGAGCCGTCGGGCAAGAAGGCCACGCCGATCGTCGCCGAGATCGACGAGGACGAGGTCTGCTGCGCCACGCCCACCTCGGAGATCGAGCCGTACGCCTCGGAGTACGAGGGCAACATGGGCAACTGGGGCAACACGATGGACCGCTGGTACCGCCGCGGTGCCGTCGTGCTGTGGCCGCGCGAGCGCGCCTTCGCGGTGCGCGCCGAGGCCTCGCCGGCGTGGGCCGTCGAGGAGATTGACAAGCGTCTCCGCTCCGGGGAGCTCGATGAGGCCCGGGAGATGGCGAGGTCGCTGCTGCCGTTCTGGTCGGCGGCCGCGGGCCACGAGGCGCGGCGGGGGTTCTTCGGAAAGACCCTGCGCGTCGCCCACGGCCTCGAGGCGCCGGAGCTGGCGGCCTCCCTGCTCGGGCCCTTCTACGTCGAGGCCTTGGGCACCGGGCAGGCGCGGGCCTTCGCGGCGCTGCTCGACCGCTACGGCGAGGAGTGGGTGCGGTCGCTCTTGGCTGAATGGTCCGGCGTGCAGCGGCCACGGTCGCTCTCGTGGCCGCGGGACCGTGGCGCCTGGCTCGCCGGGTTACCCCGCCTGTCCCGAGCCTTGCGCAAGGCCGACTCGGAGACCGGGGTACGGGCCGCGCGGCTCCTGCTCCAGGACGGCTGGGTCTGGCTCGCAAGTGAGGTCGACGCCGTCAGGGAGCTCCGAGCGCCGAGTCTGAGGGCGCGTCTTCTCTCGGAGCTTCCGCAGCCCCTTCTCGGCTGGCTCGAATCGACGGAGGTGGCCGGCGCCGACGACCTGCGTGAGGAGGCGGTGGGCTTCCTCTGCGCGGCGGAGAACGAACCGCTCGTCCCCTGTCTCGTGCAACTCCTACGGGGCGCCGGCGAACGGTTGGAGGCGGCGACGCGGGAGGCCCTCAGGACCCACGCCATCTGGCTCTTCGCGGACCGCCTCTCCTACCCGGCCCGAGCCCAGGGGGACTGGTCCATCGACCTGCCTGCCGACTGTCGCTGCGAGCTCTGCGCCACGCTCGCGGAGTTCCTCGCCGATCCGGACCGGCGCAGCCTGGAGTGGCCGCTCGCCAAGGAGGGGAGGAAGCACGTGCACCGCCGCGTCGACGAGCACGAGCTCCCCGTTCACCACGAGACCCGACGCTCCGGGCGACCCTACACGCTGGTGCTGACGAAGACGCCGGAGCTCTTCGAGCGGGAGGCCGCCGAGCGCCGCGCCTGGCAGGCCGACCTCGACTGGCTGGCGGGTTCGACCCCCTCCTGATGGCGTTAGCCGGGGGTTAGCTCGAAGTGATCTAGCCCCTTCGGGCGGTAAACGCGGAAGTGCTGGCTGTCGAGGGTAAAGATTCGTGGCATCCGCTCGCGCTCGGCGACTCGGACCAGCGCGGCGTCGGCGAGGTCCATGCGGCAGATCCCGGTAGCGCTCCATGAGCTCGCGCATCCGCGGCGCATCTCGCTCGTCCAGGGGAAGGAACGAAAGGATCCCGCGGGCGACCAGGGCCCAGAGGTTGTCCTGAGCCTGCCAGGAGAAGCCGAGGAGGTAGGCGGCCTCGGTGAAGGCAGGCCAGACGGTCACCAGGGATTCATCCAGATTCCGGAAGTATTCTTTGCACTCTTCGTGGTGGCGGTCATCGGCGTGGATCAGGGCGACGAGGGGGCCGGCGTCCGTCAGGATCACCGGTCCCTCGAGGCGAGGAGCTCGCGGAGGCCCTGGCCGGTTCCCTCGGAGAGATCCGGTGGGCCTCCGGATACGGCTCCAATCAGGTCGGCGGCGCGTTCATAGGGCGGGAAGTTTTCGCGGGCCAGGAGGTCCTCGATCGCGCGCCGAACGAGCTGGGATTTGGTCTCGGAACGGCGGTGGGCGAGCTCGTCGAGGGCCTGGTCGGTGGCGGGGTCGAGGCGGATGCTGGTCGGCATGATGGAGTTCCTGTAGTGCGCGATTGTACTACATACTGCTCGCGGCCTGCCACTGGCGGGCCCGGCCGAGCCTTCCCGCCGTGTAAACTCGCCGAATGACGAACGAGAGATCGCCCCTGGTGCGCCCGCTGGTCGTGGTGGCGGGTTTGGCGATGGCCCTCGTGGGCGCTCCATCCGCAGTGGGCGCTCAGGCGGAGGCGGGCCACGCGATGGCGAAGACGCCGCCACCCGCCATGTACCCGGAGCTGTCCACCGAGACGCCGGCCGACTTCCAGCCGGTCACGAAGAGCTTCGACTACGAGCGCCGGGAGGCGGAGATCCCCATGCGCGACGGGGTGAAGCTCCACACGGTGATCCTGGTGCCCAAGGGGGCGAAGGATGCGCCGATCCTCCTGACCCGCACGCCGTACGACGCCGACTCCCTCACGAGCCACGAGGAGAGCTCCCACCTGGGGCCGATCCTCCAGGGCTACGACAACGCCACCGACGTGATCGTCGAGGGCGGCTACATCCGGGTGGTCCAGGACGTGCGCGGCAAGTACGGCTCGGAGGGCGACTACGTGATGAACCGCCCCCTCCACGGCCCCCAGAACCCGACGCCGGTGGACAACTCCACAGACACCTTCGACACCATCGACTGGCTGGTGAAGAACGTCCCGGAGTCGAACGGGCGGGTGGGGATCCTGGGCATCTCCTATGACGGCTTCCTGCCCCTCATGGCCCTCGTCCACCCGCACCCGGCGCTCAAGGTCGCCGTGCCCATGAACCCCATGGTCGACGGCTGGCGCGGCGACGACTGGTTCCACAACGGCGCCTTCCGCCAGCTCATGATGTCTTACGTCTACGGCCAGGAGGCGACCCGGAAGTCCGACACGAAGTGGTGGCGGAGCCACTTCGACGACTACGATACCTTCATGGAGGCGGGGTCGGCCGGCGAGCTCGGCCGGCGCCACGGCATGGAGCAGCTCGGCTTCTGGCGCAAGATCCTCGCCCATCCGAGCTACGACGCCTTCTGGCAGGACCAGGCGGTGGACAAGATCCTGGAGAAGGAGCCCCTCCAGGTGCCGGTGATGCTGGTGGGGAGCCTCTGGGACCAGGAGGACATCTACGGCGCGGTGGCCGTCTACAAGGCCATCGAGCCCAAGGACACGGGGAACGACAAGGTCTACCTGGTGCTCGGCCCCTGGTACCACGGCCAGGAGATCAAGGACGCGAGCGCCCTCGGGCCGCTGCGCTGGGGGAGCGACACGGGCCGCTGGTTCCGCCAGAACGTCCTGCGCCCGTTCCTGGACCACTACCTGAAGGACGGCGCTCCGCCCATGGACGTGGCGCCCGTGACCGTCTTCCAGACCGGCCGGAACCGCTGGGAGCACCTGGGCTCCTGGCCCGCCGGCTGCGCGAGTGGCTGCACGGTCGAGCCGAAGCCCTTCTACCTCGAGGCGGGGGGCCGTGCCGGCTTCGCCCCTCCCGCGGTTTCGGAGGCCTCGACCGCCTCGGACTCGTCGCCCGCGAGCGCCGCGGCATACACCGAGTACGTCTCGGACCCGGCCAAGCCCGTGCCCTTCATCCACCGCCCGATCGCTCCCCGCTCCTTCGATTCCAGCAAGTCGTGGCACGAGTGGCTGGTGAGCGACCAGCGGGAGGTCTCCGGTCGGCCGGACGTGGTCTCCTTCGTCTCGGACGTCCTCGCCGACCCCGTCGCCATCGCCGGCCAGCCGAAGGTCCACCTGGTGGCCTCCACCAGCGGCACCGACTCCGACTGGGTGGTCAAGCTCATCGATGTCTACCCGGACGAGGTGGCGGCCGAGCCCGAGCTCGGCGGGTACCAGCTTATGGTCTCGGCCGACATCTTCCGCGGCCGCTATCGCGAGAGCCTGGAGACGCCCCATCCCCTCGCCGCCGGCGAGCCGCTCCTCTACCGCTTCGCCCTGCCGACGGCGAACCACGTCTTCCTGCCGGGCCACCGGATCATGGTGCAGATCCAGTCGAGCTGGTTCCCCCTCTACGACCGCAACCCCCAGACCTTCGTGCCGAGCATCTTCTGGGCGCAGCCCGAGGACTTCCACAAGGCCACCCAGCGCATCTACCACGCCTCGGGCGAGGCGAGCTACCTCGAGCTCCCGCTGGTCCGCCAGTCGATGAGATAGGCTGGAGGGGTCCGCGAAGTCCCATCCCTAAGACCACAGAGGAGGTACGCCCATGAGCTGGAAGACTTCGACCTGTTGGACGCTGTGTCTCCTGGCCCTCGTCGCGTTCCTGGCCCTGCCCGTGAGCGCGGCCGCTCAGGAGCATCCGGAGCACCCGAAGGGCAGCCAGCAGAAGCCCCAGATCGACAAGGACACCCTCGCCGACGCTATCCAGGCGCACGTCGAGAAGGTCGCCTCGGAGCACGGCGGCGTCTATCCCCTGACCGATCCGAAGACCGGGAAGGACCTCGAGCTCAAGCTCGTCAAGGTCCACAAGGAGCGCCTCTCCGAGACCGCTCCCGACACCTACTTCGCATGCACCGACTTCACGGGCTCCGACGGCAACACCTACGACGTCGACTTCTTCATGAAGGGCACGAGCCCCGACGCCCTCGAGTACCAGGACTTCTCGATCCACAAGGTCAACGGCCAGCCGCGCTACACCTGGTACGAGGACGGCGGCGTGTGGAAGAAAAAGCCGGTCGACGAGGGGATGTAGGCCGTCTGGGCCGCCCGTGGACTCACGGGTGGACCACGATCGTGCGGGCGGCCTGCCAGTCGGCGCCGCCCCGCAGGCGGACCCGCACGGTCAGTTTCCACGAGAGGCTGCTGCCGCTGGCGTCGAAGGACAGCGGCGCGTCCTCCGGGATCTCGACCGAGCCCTCCACGCGGATGGGTAGGCCGGCTCCCCAGCTCGGCTCGGTGGGGAGGGTGACCCTCCGGGAAGCGACCGTGCGGGTGTGGGTCTTCTTCTGCGCCGAGAGGTCGAGGTGCTTCTCCCGGGCCACGAGCTCTGCCGTGACGCCGGCGACCCGGACCGGGCGGCGGGGTACCGCCGTCAGGCCGATGGAAATCGTCCGGCCCACCCGGGCAAGGATCGGCCTGACCTCGAGGTCGACGCGGCCGAGCTTGCGCAGAGCCAGCCGGTTGCGGAATACCAGACGCCAGAGGACCGCTCCCAAAGAGACGAGGAGCGCACCGGCCAGGCCCGCTGCGAGGACTGTGCCGGCGGGCGATAGCCCGCCAGCGAGGGCCTTTGCTGCGAAGGCCGCTCCCACGAGGGCGACTACCAAAACCGGGAAAGCCAGGGCCGCCAAACAGCCGAGGCGGGCCAGGAGGCCGCCGGGTGCCGAGGCCGGCGGCCGAGTCGCTTCCGGGCCGGCAATCTGTTCGTCGATTAGCCGCCGCATCATGGTCCCGGGTCGGGCGAGCGCGGCCCAGTCCGGTGCCCGTTCCGGGTCGGCGTGGAGGGTGAAGCCGATCTCGGTCCAAGGGTCGATGGCCTCGGGCACGCGGGCGCTCACCCGCAGGTACCAGGCGACGCTGACGATCTCGCCCTGGTAGCTGAACGGGCCGGTGGGCAGGGTGAGCTCGAACGGGACGCTCCGCTCCTCGCCGGCGTGGAGGTCGCCCAGGGGCAGCTCGATGCGGGCTTCCTCCAGGAGGTCGCTGCTGGCGGGAGACCACCTCGGCGCGAGGATCAGCCCTTCGCAGCGCATCTCCTCGCGAGCCCGGACCTCGACCGTGCCGTGGACACTCTCGCCGGCTCGGAGCTCTCTCCTGTCCTCTTCCAGTCGTATCGTCAGGTCACACACGGACATCCATCGCCTCCCGGGGAATGAGATCGATCTCGGGGCACAGTTCTGTCGGCGGTCGGAGCCCCAGGGTACCGCGAGACCAGCGCGAGTGCCGGACTGCGACCTGGATCGCGGCGACCGTCCGGCGGCACGCGAGCGCGGGAGGGAGGAGGCGATCTCTGGCCTCGAGAGGGACGGCGATTGCCCTCCGCGCGCCGGGCGGAGAGAATCGAGGCATGACCTCCCGCCCGACCGCTCGTGGCTTCTCGACGCTGGAGGCGCTGTTCGCCCTTGCGATCGTGGCCCTGGCGCTGCTGCTGGGCCTGGGCCTCCTGGCCCAGCAGCGGCACGTCCTCGCGCGCCTCGACGCCCGCCGCGCCGCCGACCGGAGGATCGAGGAGACCCTGGAGGGCCTGCGCTCCGGGGCGATTCCGCTGCCCGCGCCCCGGACGGCCGAGCACGTTCCTCCCCCTCCCGAGGACCCGGGAACGTCCGGGAGCCTCTCCGACCTCGAAGTGCTGGTCCGGGTCGCCCTCGCCGAGCCGCCGGCCGACCTCTACCACGTCTGGGTGGTCGCCCGGTACGAGGTCGCCGGGCGCCCGACCGTGCGCACCGTCGAGACCGAGATCTGGCGACCCGGCCTGGTGAAGGGGGCCCCCTGACGTGAGAATCCCGGCGCGCCGGCGGCCCGCGGCCGGCAGCACTCTGATCGAGCTCCTGGTGGCGCTGGTGGTCCTGGCCGTCGGACTGCTCCTGGCCGCCGGGCTCCTGGTCCAGGCCTACCGCATGCTCGCCCAGTCCGGGCTCGAGCTGCGGGCGCCGGTGGAGGAGCTGGCCATGGCCCGGATCCGCCAGGACCTCCAGGAGGCGGCCGGGCTCGCCAGAGCGCCGCTGCTGCCCGGGTGGGACCGGGACCGACTTGCGCTGGTGACGCCCGGCGGGCGGGTGGTGGTCTACGAACGGCAGGGCGACGACCTGGTGCGCGAGGTCGCGGGCGGTGGCCGCAGCCTGGTGCTCCGCAACCTGGTCTCCTGGCGCTGGCTCCCGGTCGCGCCCCGCTTGGTGAGCGTGGAGGTGATCTACGATCGCGCCTCGGGAGCGCGCCACGGGGTGGCGGACCCGGCGGGGCCCCTGGGCGGGGTCCGGAGCTGGCGGACGCTGCGGGTCACCGCGACGCTGCGCGGCGCCGGGCTCGGGAGGGGCTGGTGAGGCGCCGGGCCTCGCCCCGCCGTTCCGAGTCGGGCCAGGCGCTGGTCGTGGCCCTGACCGTGGTCCTGCTCCTGGCCGCGGCCTTCAGCCTGGTCGCCGGCTTCCTCGTCTCACGCATGAGCTCGGCCCGGGACGACAGCCGCCGGATCGTGCTCCTCGCCCTGTCGGACGCCGCCGTGGCCGAGAGCGTGGCGAACCTGGCGGCCTCGCCGTTCTATCCGGGCGTGGGCGAGCGCCCCTTCGGCGGCGGCACCATCGCGAGCCGGGTCTCACGCCCGGCGGCGGACCTGGCAGTGGTCCGTGTCCGGGCGACCTACCAGGGAGGCGCGCTGGTGGTGGAGGCCCGGGTCCGGCTCTCCGACGACGCGCCGCCCACTACCGTCGGCTGGCGGCGGGTGCCGGCGGCCGAGGCCGAGGGCCATGGCGGCTCGTTCGCTGGGCCGTGAGGGGTGGGCCCCTCTCTATTCTCCGATGCGGGCCCGGAGCTCGGCGATTCGCCGGTTGACCTCGGAGAGCGCCAGCTCCCGGAACCGCGGGGGAAGGAACCGGCTGTCGGTGCACTCCTTGACCGCCAGGAGGTCCATCAGGGTCAGGCGTTCCACGTGGGCCGAGGGCCGGACGTCGGCGATCACCTCGCGGAGGATCTCGGGAAGGCCCCGCGCGGGCGGCTCGGAGTCGACGCCGGCCGTGGAGGTGGCCGCCTCGGCTGCCGGGGCGACGCTCGGATCCGGGGCGGGCTGGGTCTCGTAGAGGCGCAGGGCCCGCACCAGGATGCCCTCCATCTCGTTGCCCCCGACGTGGTCGCTCTCGGGCGGCATGGGGAGCTCCCCGGGGGGCAGGTCGATCCCCACCTTCCGGGCCATGGCGGCGAACAGCTCACGGCGGCTCTCGGGGTCGCCGGGCGGGAAGAGGGGGATGTGGACGTCGAGGCGGCCCTGGCGCTTGAGATCGACCTCCAGCAGGTCCGGCCGGGAGGTGGCGAAGACCCAGATGATCTTGCCCCGGTTGGCGGTGTCGCTCATCTCCCTGGCGAGCATGCCGTAAACCCGGCCCGAGAGGCCGGAGTCGCCGGTGCCCGAGTCGCGGCGGCCGGTCATCTGGTCGGCCTCGTCGACGAACACCACCACCTGCCCGAGGGCACGCAGGATGTTGAACACCCGCTCCAGGTTCCCCTCGGTCGCCCCGACCCACTTCTCCCGGAAGTTGCGCAGCTCGACCACCGGAACGCCCACCTCGCCGGCCCAGCACTCGACGAGGAAGGTCTTGCCGGTCCCGATCCGGCCGCACACCAGGTAGCCCATGGGGATCGCCCGGAGCCGTCCCCGGCGCAGGAGCTCGGCGTCCTGGCGCAGCCACGCCTTCGCTTCCCTGTGCCCGGCCACGTCGTCCAGGGTGCGCCGCGACTCGATGAACTCGATCCGGCCGAAGGCCTCCTTCTCGATCAGCTCCTTCTTGACCCGCGTCAGGTAGTGCGCCGTGATCCGCTCGCCGCCGTGGAGGGCGCGCAGGACCAGGGCCTGGACGTTCACCCGGGAGAGGCCCACGAGCTTGGCGGCCAGCAGGTCGGCGTCGACCTCCGAGGCCTCGGCGAAGCCCGGCATCTCGTCGGTCAGGTGGTGGACGTACTCCCGCAGCTCCGCGGCGGCCGGCAGCTTGATCTCGAGCTTGGCGGCGTACGGGCTCTCGGACAGAAGGCGGTTGACGTCGGTGAGGTTCTCGGCGACCAGGACCGTCGCCACCCAGGCGCCGGTGATCGCCGGATCGCTGCCCCAGTCGATGAGGCGGATCAGGGTCTCCGCGAGATCGCCCGAGAGGGACAGGGGCTCGCCCTGGGGCGCGATGAAGTGGACGTAATCGACGAGCACGCCCACCTTGAGCGGCGCGGGCACCCGGCTGCCGTCGGGCCCGGGAACGGTGCGGTGGCGGCTTCCCCGCAGGAAGCGGTCGATGAGCTCCAGGGCGCGCCGGGCGTCGCGGGGCAGGAGGTTGCCCAGGTCGAGGGCACCGAGGTCGTCCTTGCCCAGATCGGGCAGCGACGACCACGAGGTGCCGCCGAAGGCGTCGAACGCCTTGAGGAAGCGCTGGAAGTGGCCGGCGCCTTTCTTCACCCGCAGGCCCCGGCCGCGGTCGTAGTGGAGGATCACGTCGAAGGGCTCGAACATCACCTCGGTCAGGAAGCGACGTAGAGGCAGGAACCGCCGCGCGGCGCCCTCGTCGCCGCCGGCCGGCGGCGCGGGGACCAGGTCGAAGACGTTGCCGTAGAGCAGGAACTGGCTGCTCGATCCGGAGCGGAAGATCTGGCGCATCTCCTCGGCCCAACCCGGTAGAGAAGGGAGTGGCGCCGGGGACTGGCCCGGGAATTGGTCCGGAGGTTGGGGTGGTGCGCTCACTCGACCTCCGGCAGGCGGGGCAGGGCGGCGAGGGCCGGCCCCGAGTCTTCGAGGCCCAGGCTCCCCAGGAGCTGGCTGTTGGCATCCATCCAGCGCGAGGTCTCCGCCATCTGCGTGGTCACCGCGTCGAGACGGGTCGAGAGGGCCTCGGCGTTGCCGGCCACCGCCGACTCCTCGCGCAGCAGCTCGACCTGCTGCTCGATCCGGAGGAGCTCGGCCTCGATCACTTGGAGGCTGGACTCGGCCTTCCGGAGGCCCGCCCGGCGCTTCTTCTGGATCTCGATCGTCCCCTGGAGCGAGCGCACCAGAGCCGGGTCGGGAGCCGGAGCGGGAGCGGAGCTCTCGGCAGGCGGTGGGGGAGTCGCGGCGGCCAGGCGCTTCTGGTTGCGCGCGATGTCCCGCTCGAGCTCGTCCCGGTCCACGCTCGCCAGGCTGGACCGGATCAGCTCGCGCGAGCTCAGGAGACGAAGGAAGATGGTCAGGAGCTGGTTGAGGTTGCGGGCCTTGAGATCCCGCAGGCTCCCCAGGCTGTCGGCGTCCAGCCTGCCGGAGAGCCCGAGGATGGTCCGGCACTGGCCGAGGAGATGCCGGTAGCGCTCGCGGCTCTCGTCTCCCATGTGCTCGACCGCCAGGTGCACCTGGTCCTCCCAACCGCGCTGGGCCGCCAACAGGCGCTCTCCGTCGACCAATGTCTGGAAGCGGCGGCTGCCGCCGACAAAGGTCAGGTAAGCCAGCTCGAGGGCGGCGCCCAAGAGCCAGAACCCCGGGTTGGCCAGGCCGAGCACCGCGAAGGCGGCCAGGCCCATGAGGTTGAGGGGCAGCGCGCCCAGGCCGGGCAGCGCCGCGCGGCGCCAGAAGGCCGCCTTGAGGTAGTCGAGGTACGTGAGGGGGCGCTGGGTCACTAGCAGCCCATAGTGAAAGGCCGCACGGTCGCGTTGCGGACGCCGTGGGGCCGGATGCGAGGCACCGCGACGCAGGCGATGCGGTGCCATCGTCGAGGAGCGGGAACGACGTAAACGGCCCCACGCCGCCGCAACCCTTTGGGCGCAGGGGGGTTGCGGCCGGCTTCTGCGTTACTCGTCGTCAACGATGACACCGCATCGCCTCCTCCTCGTGCCTTCAATCCGTCTCGCAAGACCCATGCGCGCGACCATGTGGACTTTCACCATGGGCTGCTCCTTGCCTCGAGCTCCGGGTCGGCCTCGAGCTCGGTGAAGGTCCGCGCCACTTCGGCCACCACCTTCTTGAACTCGGGGCTTTCCTGGACCAGCATCGGCTCGGCGCCGCGGGTGGGGGGGATGACGTCGTCGAAGACCGCCCCGATGCGCCCGGGGTTGGGAGTCATGATCCAGACGCGGTCGCCGAGGTAGACCGCCTCGGAGATCGAGTGCGTGATGAGGAAGACCGTCGCCTCGACGTCGTGCCAGAGGTCGGTGATGAGCTTCTGCATGTCGCAGCGGGTGGGCTCGTCGAGGGCGGAGAAGGGCTCGTCCATGAGGAGGATCTTGGGCTTGAGCACCAGGCTCCGGGCGATGGCGACCCGCTGCTGCTGGCCGCCGGAGAGCTGGTGCGGGTACTTGTCCTCGTGGCCGGCCAGGCCCACCCGGTGGATCATCTCCAGGGCGATCTCGCGCATCTCCTCCCGCTCGAGCCCCAGCTCCTTGCGGGCGATCTCGAGGCCGAAGGTGACGTTCTGGAGAACGGTCCGGTTGGGGAACGAGCTGTACTTCTGGAAGATCATGCCCCGGTCTCTCCCCGGTCCGGTCACCTGCCGGCCGCGCACGCGGACCTCGCCGCGGGTCGGGGGATAGACGTCCGGGAAGCCCTGGATCAGGTTGAGAAGGGTCGACTTGCCGCACCCCGAGGGACCGATGATGGCGATGAACTCCCCGTACCCCGGGATGTCGTCGACCCGGAAATCGATGTCCTGGATCGCCGTGAAGGCCTTGGGCGTGCCGGGGTCGAAGGTCTTCTCGACGCCCACGAACTCCACTACCGGAGGCGAGCCGCTCACGAGTACTCCGCGCGGTAGGGGAAGAGGCGCCGGCCGACCACCGCCCAGAGCTTGTCGGTCAGGAAGGCGATGGCCACGATGACCAGCAGCACCAGGTAGATGTGCTCCCGGGGCCCGCGGCGCTGGGAGACGATGATGATCCCGCCCAGGCCGCGGCCGATGTCGACCATCTCGGCCAGGATGATGTAGCTCCAGCCGATCCCGAAGCCCATGCGCAGCGCATGGTAGATGTCCGGCCACGAGACCCCGAGGAGTACCTTGCGCACCGCCTGGAGCTTGCTCGCGCCCAGGGTGTAGGCGGTCTTGAGGTAGACGTCGTCCACCGACTCCACCGCCGCCACCACCAGGGGCAGCAGGTAGATCACGAAGGCGAGGGCCAGGAAGGCGACCTTCTGCTTCTCACCGGTGCCGAAGAGCGAGAGGGTCAGGGGCACCAGGGCCGGGATCGGCAGGTAGGCGCCGAACACCGACAGCGGGTTGAACATCACCTTGACCTTGGTGAACGAACCCATGAGGAGCCCCAGGGGGAAGGCGAGGGCCACGCCCACCGCGAAGCCCGCCACCACCCGGCTCAGGGAGACCAGGGAATTGCGGGTGAGGGCCCGCTCGAACCAGAGAGAGGGGAAAGAGCGCACCACCTCCCAGGGGCTGGGCAGAATGGTGGGGGAGAACATCCGCGACTCGGGCGTCGGCCCGGCGGTGACCAGCCACCACAGACCGAGGAGCGCGAGGATCGGGACCGTCCCCAGGGACCACCGCAGCCAGGCCGGGACATCCTCGCGGATGCGCAGCCAGCCGGTGTTCACCGAGGGCGCTGCCGCGCGCTGGGCGACGGCGGCGGCCCCGGTGATGTCGGCTTCGGACGCCGGGGCGGCCTCGCCGGTCTCGGAGGTCGGCGGGGTCGTCCGGGTCGGCGGGGTCGGCTCGGTCACCGCTACTTGGCCTCCGGCGGATAGACGGAGATCTCCACGCGCCGGTTGAGGGCCTGGTTCAGCGGGTCGTCCGGGTCGGCCGGCACGTTCCAGCCCTGGCCCTCGACGTGGAACTTGTTGGGGTCGAACTTGTACTTCTCGACCAGCGCCTTCTTGACCGCGTTGGCTCGGTCGAGGGAGAGCTGCTGGACGTCCTCGAAACGCACGCCCTTGCCCTTCATCGACGAGTCGGTGTGGCCGACTACGGAGATCACCGCCCGCTCGTACTGGCCGGCCAGCCGGGCCACCTTCTCGAGGGTAGCGTCGACCGTCGGATCGTAGAGGCTGGCTTTGATGGGCTGGTCGAGGGCGTCGTGCTGGGGCTCGTGGAGGTTCGCCGAGTTCGGATAGAAGTTGATCCGGATCGTCTGGGTGATGATCGGCGCCTCGGCCTGGACCTTGCTGAACGAGCCGGGGACGAATGCAGTCTTGTACTCGTCCTTCTGGTGGGCGAAGGTGCCGGCCTTGTCCAGGTCTTGGATCACCGAGAAGTCCATCACCTCGTCGAAGCGGACCGGCGTGCCGACGAGGCCCAGCTCCCGGTAGACGAAGGTGATGTTTTTCCAGGTGCGCTCGAAGTTCGCCGGGTCGTTCTGGTTGAGGAAGAAGACCTTGTTCTCGGCGAAGTTCGTGGAGTGGGCGTCGTTCTGCATGCCCTGGACCTCGTCCACGCTCATGCCGTAGCCCTCGGCCATCCACTGGAAGGCCTTCGCCTTGAAGGTGTCGTCCTTGAGCTGGTCCATGGCCTGGAAGATGCCCGTCACCAGCCCCTTGATGACCTCCGGGTGGTCCTTGGCGAAGTCGGCACGGGCGGCCCACACGTCGGCGATCAGCTTGTTGGCCTCGGAGGTGGTGGTGAGGATCCGGGTGCCGGGCACCTTGTCCGGGATGGTGTAGATGTCGGGCGCCCAGGAGACGCAGGCGTCGATGCTCTTATCGGCGACGAAGGCGGCCGCCGCCTCGAAAGCGGTGGCCGTGTACTTGTGGGTCACGTCGCCGGGCTGGATGCCGGCGTTGAGCAATAGATTATTGATGAAGTACTGGGACGGGCTGTTCTGGGCGTAGACGATGGTCTTGCCCTTGAGGTCCTTGACCGACTTGATGTCGCCGCGCACCACGATGCCGTCACCGCCGTTCGACCAGTCGATCTGCTGGTAGATCCGGGGCGCCGTGCGCGAGTCCTTCATCAGCTCCGGGGCGAACAGCGCCATCATGTCGAGGGTGCCCCAGAGCACGTGGCTCTCGCCGGCGGCGAAGGCGTCGCGGGCGACCACCGGGTCGTCGATCAGCTTCAAGTTGACCTTGAAGCCGTAGTCCTTGTAGAAGATGCTCTCCTCGTTGGGCCGGAAGCCGTGGTTGGCCGCGACGATGGGGAGCCAGCCGATCCACACGTTGATGGGGAACTGGACCACCTTGTCGGCGGGGTCCCACTGGTAGTTGCTCGTCCCCTTGACCGGCGGGAGCTTCTCGGCGGGTACGTAGGTGTACTCGTTGACCGTGGTGATGCCCGCCGTGTCCGGCGCCTCGACCTTGTTCTGCGCCTTGAACTTGGCGAGGTCCACCTTGCCGCCCGAGCGTTCGCCCGAGGGCGCGACCAGGTCGCGGAAGTAGTAGACCGCTCCCGCAATGAGGGCGAGGACGAAGAGCACGATGACGATCTTGCCGAGGGCGGTGGGCCCGGTTTTCTCTGCCATGAGGTTCACTCCTCGCCGGCCTGCGGGGGCCGTTGCCCCCGGCGCGGCCGGTCGGTTGGTTCAGGTGTTGGGGAAGCTGGAGCCGGTGGGGATCTCCACGGGCTCTCACCCCTCGGTGACCGTGGGCCCCATGTCTTTCGTGGGCGCCGCCGCTTCACCGGTGCCCTCCGAAGCCGCAGGGGTGGCGCTCGGGGTCGCCGGCGGCTCGCCGGGGATCTCCAGCCCGTAGGCGGCGGCGAACTCGGTGAGGGCCTGATCGGCGAGGGCCGACTGCTCGGCCTCCATCAGGTCGACCTTGCTGGTGTCGAGGGTCGAGGCCGCCACGCGCGCCCGGCCCGCCGCCTTGTCGCGCCGATCCGCCAGGTACTCCTCGACCCGGTTGAGCGTGTCGCCGCCGCCGCCGATCTCGCCGATCATGCCCTGGGCCATCTCCTGGAGCTCGGCCTGGGCCTCGAGCATCTCGGCCTCGGTGAGCATGCGCTTGAGGGACTCGATCTTGACCTGCGCTTCCTTGACCGCCACGTCCCGCGTCTTGACCAGCTTCTTGTAGGTCTCCTCGGCGGCCTGGAGCTGCTGGCGGTTTTCCTCGAGCTGCTCGCGGACGGTCTTGAGCTGGAGGGCGTACTGACCTGCGACGCCGCGGTTGCCCACTTTGAGGTTGGCGGCGGCCTTGGCGGCCAGCTCGGTTTCGGAGCGCTCCAGGTTCTTGATCTGCCGCATCAGCCGCTCGACGAACGCGGCGTGGTTCGCCAGGTTTTCGTTGAACCGGGAGATCTGCTGGCGTAGGTTCTCCTTCTCGGCTTCGATGAGGGCCCGCGGGTTGGACTTCTCCAAGCCGGAGATGAAGAGGCTCAAAAAGCCCTTGAGCAGATTCGCCAGACGTTGGAACATGACACGCTCCTCGCTCGAGTCGGTGAGAGTCGGATCGACGACGACTTCGCTACATCCGTCCGGCCCGGCCCCCGCAGTGGACATCGCGGGTGCCGTGATGCCGGCTACGAGCTGCTGCGCTGCGACTTGGGTCTCGTGCGGGCAGCATAGCAACGCCGTTTTTCAAGTGTCAACGCGCGGCCGGGGCATTTCAGTGATCTTTTCGCGCGAGGGGGCTGGGCTATTCCGGCGAGGCGGGGTAGGCATGCGGCGGGCCCGAGGGCGCGGTAGGATTGGCGGCCGATGTCGGAACGACCGCGGGAGCTCGAGATCCGCCTCGACCGGGCCGCGGAGGCGATCGCCGGTGCCGACGCACTCCTGATCACCGCCGGTGCCGGCATGGGGGTGGACTCGGGCCTGCCGGATTTCCGGGGCACCGAGGGGTTCTGGCGGGCCTACCCGCCCATCGCGCGCCTCGGGCTGCGCTTCGACGAGATGGCCAACCCGGTTCAGTTCGCCCGCGATCCAGCGCTGGCCTGGGGCTTCTACGGGCATCGCCTGGAGCTCTACCGGGCGGCGCAGCCCCATCGCGGCTTCGAGGTCCTGCTCCGCTGGGTCGAGCGGATGCGCCAGGGCGCGTTCGTCTTCACCTCGAACGTGGACGGCCAGTTCCAGCGCGCCGGGTTCTCGGCCGAACGGGTGGTGGAGTGCCACGGCTCGCTCCTGGTCCTCCAGTGCTCGGCGCCGTGCAGTGACGAGCTCTGGGGCATCGGTGATCTCCAGGTGAGGGTGGATGAGAAGACGTTCCGTGCCCGGCCGCCCCTTCCCACCTGCCTCGCCTGCGGCTCCCCGGCCCGGCCGAACGTGCTCATGTTCGGAGACTGGTTGTGGGTGCCGCGCAGGACGGCGGCGCAGGAGGAGCGCTTTCGGAGCTGGCTCGATCGCCTCGACGGGGAGCTGGTGGTGGTCGAGATCGGCGCCGGTACGGCGGTTCCGACGGTGCGGCTGACCTCGGAGCACGTGGCCCGCGAGCGCGGTGGCCGCCTGGTGCGGATCAACCCGCGGGAGGCCCGGGTGCCGGCCGGCGGGGTGGCGATCGACCTGGGCGCACTCGAGGCCCTCGAGGCGCTGGACCGGCGACTGGCGGGCTGCAAGGCGGAAGATCGTGGCTGAGACCGAGGCGGCACCGGCGGGCCCGCGCGAGGCCCCGGGCTCCGGCCGGAACCGCTCGGCGGTCGTCGCCACCGGCATCCTCCTCAGCCGGCTCATGGGATTCGCCCGCCAGCGCGCGGTGGCGTACTTCTTCGGCACCAGCCCCTACGCCGACGTCTTCTTCTTCGCGCTGCGTGCCCCGAACCTGCTCCAGAACCTCTTGGGCGAAGGAACGCTCTCCGCCTCGTTCATCCCCATCTACTCGCGGATGCTCGAGGAAGGACGCGAGGAGGAGGCGGGGCGTTTCGCGGGGGCGATCTTCGGCCTGCTGCTGGCCCTGGCGGGTGGCCTGGCCCTGGCCGGGGTGTTCTTCGCCGAGCCGATCGTGACCGTCCTGGCCGTCGGCTTCCGGCACTCGGCCGCCTCGGTCGTCGACCGCTTCCCGCTGGCCGTAGCGGCGGTGCGGATCACCTTTCCCATGACCGGTTTCCTGGTGCTCGCCGCCTGGGCCCTGGGAGTGCTCAACAGTCATCGCCGGTTCTTCCTGCCCTACGTGGCGCCGGTGCTGTGGAACGCCACGATCATTGCGGCCCTGGTGGCGACGGGCCACTTCCTGGTGGCCGGGCATCTGGCGCCCGGCGACACCGGGATCTCGTCGGCCACCCTGGAGCGGCTGCTGTTCGGGGCCTGCTTCGGGGCCCTCGGCGGCGGGCTGCTCCAGTTCCTGGTCCAGGTGCCCCTGGTCTTCCGGGTGCTCCGCGGTTTCCGCCTCTCGGCCTCGACCCGGGTCGAGGGTGTGCGCCCGGCGATCCGCCGATTCCTCCCGGTGGTCGCCGGCCGCGGCGTGGCCCAGATCGGCGGCTACCTGGACATCGTCCTCGCCAGCCTCTTGGCCCAGGGCGCCCTGGCGGCCATGGGCTACGCCCTGATGCTCTACCTGCTACCTATCAGCCTGTTCGCCATGTCGGTGGCCGCCGCCGAGCTTCCCGAGCTCTCGCGGGCCCGCGGCGCGGCGCCGGCACGGATCGACCGGTCCCTGCGCCAGGTCGCCCTGCTGACGGTGCCGACGGTGGTCGGCTACCTGGTCTTCGGCTACGTCGTGGCCGGCGCCATCTACCGCACCGGCAGCTTCGGCCGGGCGAGCAACCTCCTGGTCTACGTGATCCTCGCGGGCTTCACCTTGGGATTGCCCGCCTCGGCGGGCTCGCGCCTTTTCCAGAACGTCTTCTTCGCGCTGGGCGACACTCGAACCCCGGCAAAGATCGCCGCCCAGCGGGTGGCCCTGGCGGCCACGGTCTCGATCCCCCTGATGTTCTGGCTGGACCGGTTCACCGTGGCGGCGATCTGGCCCGGCGGGCCGGTGCCGCCGGAGGCGGCGAGTCTTCACCTGGGCGCCCTGGGGTTGGCCCTGGGCTCGGCGGCGGGAGCTTGGTGGGAGCTGGCGCGCCTGTTCCAGTCGGCCCGGCCGCGGGTCGAGGGGATCGAGGTGCCGTGGCCGGCGCTGGGCCGAATGGGCGGCCTGGCTCTGGCGGCCGCGGTGCCTGGTACGCTCCTGTGGTGGATCCTGCCGCCACTCCACCCGCTGGTCCTCGCGGCGCTGGTTCTCGGCGCCTTCGCCGGCCTCTACCTGGGTGGGGCCGCCCTCGCCGGCTTTCCGGAGATCAATTCCTGGCTCGGTTGGCTCGGTCGGCTCACCCAGCGCTTCAGGCGACGGTGAGACGCCCGTGACCGGTCGCCCGCTCCTCGCCGCGGCCCTCGGCGCCCTCCTCGCGGTGACCGGTCTCGCCGCCCGGGCGACGGCGGATCCCGCGCCCCTGCCCCCGGTCTCGGAGCTGGTCCCCCGGGTCCTCTCTCTATCCCACGAGGCCGAAGAGGCCCTGGCCACCATCTCGGAGCTCGAGACCACGGGCGATCTCGAGCCCCAGGTGTCCGCGCTCGCCGAGGAGCAGGCCCTCCTCGAGCGGCGCCTGGACGAGGTGCTGGCGACCGAGTCCCCGGACGAGGACCGGGTGGCGGGTCTCGACAGCCGGGCGACCCTCCTGGGCAAGCGCATGAGCCGGACGATGGCGGCCGCCTCGGAGCGTCTTCAGCGCCTCGACGAGCTGCGCTCGGACTGGACCGGCCGGCGCGACCTGTGGAAGCGATGGCGGCAGAGCCTGGCCTCCGACGCCCAGCTCGCGGCGGTCTACGGGGGCGAGATCTCCCGGGCCGAGGCCCGGATCGACCAGGTGCTCGAGGCGGCCGGCAAGGCCCTGCCGCCCCTGGTCGGCCTGCAGCGCCGGCTTCAGGCCGCCGAGCGGGCCGACCGGAGACTCGTCGTGCGCGCGGAGGAGGCCCTCGCGAGCTGGCACGAGATGCTCTGGCGCCGGAGCTCGCCGGTGCTTCTCTCGGCCGCCCACCGGGCGAAGCTCGCCCCCGCCCTCGGTGCGGACATCTCGGCGGGCCTGCGCAGGCCCGGGGCCCTCGACCTGGCCTTCGAGTCCCGCCAGGTCTGGGTGCTCGTCTTCCAGATCGCTCTCGCCCTCCTCGTCGCCTGGGGCGTGCACCGGTTCGGTCCGCTCTTGCGTGGCGACTCGCGGTGGTCGGCGGCGCTCCATCACCCCTGGGCGGTCGGTGTGCTGGTGGCGACGGCGGCGGCGACGGCCTTCTACGGCCCTCTTCCGCCGGTGGGACACCTGGCGCTGGTCGCGGCGGTGGCGGTCTCGGCCTGCCGGGTGGCGGCCGGCATGTACGCCAACCCCGGCAAGCGGCGCACCGTCTACCTGGTCTCGGCGGCCTACGTGCTGGTCTCGGCCCTGGAGGCGATTGCCCTGCCGATGGCGCTGCTGCGCCTTGTGCTGGCGGCGCTGGCGGCGGCCGGCGTGCCCGTGTTGCTACTCCTGGCCCGCCGGGCCTCGGCGGCGCCGCGGGCCGGCCAGCTCCTCTTCCTGGGGGCGCTACGCCTGGGTGCGGCGGCCCTGGGGGTGGTGCTCCTCGCCGAGGTGATGGGGTTTCACGTCCTCGCCCAGTGGCTGTTCGAGGCCTCGGTGGCGACCGCCTTCGTCGGCTTCGTGGTGAGCTTTCTCCTGCGGCTGGGGCAAGGCTCGCTGCACGCCGCGCTGCGCTCGGAGGAAGCAGCGCGCTTCCGGTTCCTCGCGCGGGTGGGCGGGGTGCTCGCCGAGCGCCTGGTCCTGGCCCTCAAGGCCCTGGTGGTGGGCTACGCGGTCCTCTACGTCCTCTCGATCTGGGAGCTGGTGCCGAGCGCCGGGGAGGCCTGGTCGGCCTTGGTGCGGGCCGGCGTCTCCGTGGGCGAGCACCGGTTCACTCTCGGCGGGCTCCTGCTGGCGACCGTGGCCGTCTACCTCGCGTTCCTCGCGTCCTGGGTGATCCGTGCGCTCCTGGACCAGACCTATTTCGAGCGACGCCAGCTCGGCCGCGGTGTCCGCGACTCCATCTCCACCCTGCTGCATTACTCGGTGCTGGTGGTCGGGGTGTTCGTGGCCCTCTCGCTCTTCGGCGTCAACCTTTCTTCCTTCGCCCTGGTGGCGGGCGCCCTGGGCGTGGGCATCGGCTTCGGGCTCCAGAACGTGGTGAACAACTTCATCAGCGGACTGATCCTGCTCTTCGAGCGACCGGTACGGGTGGGGGACGTCGTGGTGGTGGGGGAGGACTGGGGCACGGTGCAGAAGATCGGACTGCGCTCGACGGTGATCCTCACCTTCAACGGCGCCGAGCTCATCGTGCCCAACGGCGAGCTGATCTCCCAGAAGGTCACCAACTGGACCCTCTCGACGCCGCGGGCGCGGCTGGTGCTGCCCATCTCTGCTGCCTATGGGACCGATCCGGCGCGGGTGATCGAGCTCCTGGAGGAGATCGGGCGGGCCTACCCGCCGGCCCTCGGCGACCCGGCCCCCATGGCGATCTTCACCAGCTTCGGAGAGAGCTCCCTGGACTTTGAGCTGCGGGTCTGGCTCGCCGCCTTCGACCAGCTCCTCAAGGCCCGGAGCGAGCTGGCGGCGGCCGTGACCCGCCGCTTCGCCGAAGAAGGGATCGTCATCCCCTTCCCCCAGCGCGACGTCCACCTCGACCGCCCCGCGGCCGGCCCCCGGCCGGATCCGCCCTCAGATCCAGGCCGCGAGCTTCCGCCGGGCTCCTCTCACTCCAAGTAGCCGAGGGCCTCGAGCTGCTGCCGGGTCGCCTCGTCGAGGGCGGGACCGGAGGCCGGACCCGCGGCCCATGCTCCAGCCCAGGCGGGAGCCGGCCACCCGGATCAGCTTCCAGCGGCCGTCGCGCACCTCGGCGAAGCCGCCCGGCGGCGCCACGATCCAAGTGGTGGTGGCGAACCCCGGCCCCCGGAGCTCGGGCCTGGTCTTGGCCCTCGACCTTGTCCGGCCGCGGGGGACGCCCTGGCCGGCTCACGTCGAGCTACGGGTGGACGGCCGGCCCGCCCGCCTCGTGCCGCTCACCGACCCGCTTCTCCTCCCAGCCGCCGAAGAAGCGGTTCGGGCGGGGCGAGATCGGCTCGGCCAGGGTCCGGGCCTCGCTCAGCACCTCGACGGCGAAGGGATCGGCGAAGAGAGAGCTGCTCGCGGGCGCTGCGGGAGCCGACGGCGGCGGGCTGCAGGCGACGGCGGCTCCGAGGGCGGCCAGCAGGGCGGCGACCTGGAGCGCCTGGAGCGTCCTCATCCGGCCGGCGCCTCTCCTTCGAGGGCCCGCGTCGCCGCCTCGCGCCCGGCGACCGCCGCCTCGCCGGCGAAGTCGGCCCGCTCGCCGGCCGCCGCATGGTGGAGCCAGACCGTGCGGGTGGGGAAGGCGAGCTCGACTTCCAGGTCGTCGGCGAGGCGCAGGATGGCGAGGGCCAGCCGGTGCCGGGCGGTGAGCTCCTCGCCCCAGTCGTCGACCTCGAAGAAGAGGTAGAGGAGGATCTCGAGGGCCGAGTCCCCGAAGCCGTTCAGGTAGACGTGGAAGGAGTCCTTGCGCGTTCCGGGCAGCCGGCGGATGAGCTCCCGGATGCCCTCGCAGAAGGCGTCGATCCGGTCCGGAGGGGTGTCGTAGGCGATCCCGAGCCGGGTCGACCAGCGGCGGTAGTGGCGGGCGCCGTAGTTGTCCACCGCCGACGAGATGAGGTTCGAGTTGGGCAGGGTGATGAGGGAGTTGTAGAACGTCCGGATCCGGATGCTCCGGAAGCCCACCTCCTCGACCGTGCCCTCGAAGCTCCCCACCACGATCCAGTCGCCCACCGAGAAGGGGCGGTCGACCAGCACCATGAGGGACCCGAAAAGGTTCTTGACCGTGTCCTGCGCGGCCAGGGCCACCGCCAGACCGCCGAGGCCCAGGCCGGCGAGGAGGCTCTTGACCTGGATGTCGAGGGTGTCGGCGACGAAGACCAGGCCGAAGGCGGCGATGAACACCTTCAGCGACTTGCGTACCAGGGGCACCAGCAGGTCGTCGAAGCGGTTCTCGGTGCGCCCGGCGCGCGCTTCGAGGAGGGCCGAGACGATGTCCACCAGGCGGTAGGCCGCCCACACCGCGCCGGTGGCGACGACGAAGCGCACCGCCACCGCCAGGATCTCCAGCACGTCGACCGGTAGCCAGAGGAAGCGGATCCCCGAGGTCCAGAGCAGCGCCATGGCTACGATGCCCAGGGGGCGCAGGGCGCGGCGGAGGGTCTCGGGCTCCACGCGCTCCACGTGGCGGCGGAGCCAGCGGCCGGTGAGTATCTGGGCCAGGGCCACCACCAACCGGTCGAGGACGATCCCGAGCAGGGCCAGGACCAGCAGGCCGAGCCACTGCCAGGCCTCCAGGATGAAGCGGGTGCTGCGCAGGCTCTCCGGCATCTTGGAGCGCAACCAGAGGCCGGGGGAGAGCTCGGCCGGAGCCGCCTCGACCCCGGCGACCACCTTCTTGCCCTCCAGGGCCCGGAAGAGCTCGGGGACGGTGGCCACCGTCTCGGCGGAGAACAGCCACTGGCCGTCGGGCTGCCGGTCCAGGACCACCTTGCCCTCCGGCCGCTCGAGGACCTGGTAGGGCGCGGCGTCGGGGGAGTCCGGGATCTCCTCGGGGACGATCTTCTTCGTCCGGTCGAGGACGTCCTTGAGCTGCACGGCGAGCTCCGGTCCCTTGAGCGAGCGCAGGCTCTCCGGCACCGCCGAGAGGTCGAGGGCGGCGACGGCCTGGTCCATGTCCTTCTGGCCGTAGAACGCCGTCAGGAAACTCATCATGGTGGCCCGCGGCGTCCGATGGGCGGTCGGGACCTCGTCCGCATCCGATGGGGAGGAGGTCGCGCCCTGGGCGGCCTGCCGGCCGGCGCCGGGACCTCCGGAGGCGGCCGGGGCTCCGGGCGTCACGCCGGGCATCGCGCCGGGGACCTGGGCGGCCAGGCCTCCTGGCAGGATCAGGGTCAGGGTCAGGAGCGCCGCTGGGCGCAGAAGGGCGGACAGGGCGGTCTCGCGAGGCTTCGGTCTCGGCATCGGGGCGGCACTTGGGTCGTTCGGTGGGCCGAGAGGGTATCAAAGCCCGGTGGTAGACTCCGCGCCCTACCACCGGAGTCCTCTCATGACTGATCGTTCGTTCGGTACCCGTCTTCGCCCGCGGCGCGCCCCTGCCGCGATGCTCGGCCTCCTCCTCGCGGCCTGGCTGGCTGCCCCGGCGCCCGCGCCGGCCCAGCCGACCCCACCGGATCGGCCGGATCAGCAGGAGCAGGCCAAGCCGCCGGACCACCAGAGGCCTCTGCCCACCGTCGCCGAGAAGACCGCGGGCCTCGAGCACCACCACGGCCTCTTTGACGTCTGGGTCGACCGCCAGCACGGCAAGGTCTGGCTGGAGGTGCCGGCCCCCGGAGACGGCGGCCTGGTGGGGAGCTACCTCTACATCGAGGGGCTGGTCACCGGGCTCGGCTCGAACCCGGTGGGCCTGGACCGGGGGCAGATCGGGGACACCCAGGTGCTCGACCTGCGCTGGGTCGGCAACCGCCTCCTGGCCGAGATCGAGAACCTCAAGTTCCGGGCTCTCTCCAAGGACCCGGACGAGCAGCGGGCGGTCCGCGACTCGTTCGCCGACTCGGTGATCTGGGCGGGCGAGATGGCGGCCGAGGACCCGACCACGGGGCGGGCGCTTGTCGACCTGACCTCCTTTCTCATCCGCGACGCCCACGGGGTGATCCACACCCTGAAACAGACCGGCCAGGGCGCCTTCCGATTCGACGCCGAGCGCAGCGCCGTCGACCTGGGCTCGGTCAAGGTCTTCCCCGACAACCTGGAGCTCGAGTCGCTCCTGACCTACGCCTCCGACGACCCGGGCAAGGAGGTGGCCGCGACGGTGCCGGTGCCCCAGACCTTCAGCGTGGTCCAGCACTACTCCCTGATCCGGCTTCCCGACGACGGCTACACGCCCCGCGACTTCGATCCGCGGTCGGGCTCGTTCGGGGTCGCCTTCGCCGACTACGCGGCCCCCCTCGACGCCCCGATCCGGCATCAGTACCTGGTGCGCCACCGCCTGGTGAAGAAGGACCCGAACGCCGCCGTCTCCGAGCCGGTCAAGCCCCTCGTCTACTACGTGGACCGCGGGGCTCCGGAGCCGATCCGCAGCGCCCTGATCGAAGGGGCCTCCTGGTGGTCGCAGGCCTTCGAGGCCGCGGGCTTCAAGAACGCCTTCCAGGTCAAGGTCCTGCCCGAGGGGGTCGATCCCCTGGACGTGCGCTACAACGTCATCCAGTGGGTCCACCGCTCGACCCGGGGCTGGTCGTACGGCGGCGGGGTGATCGATCCGCGGACCGGCGAGCTGATCAAGGGCCACGTGACCCTGGGCTCGCTCCGGGTGCGCCAGGACCGCCTGATCTTCGAGGGCCTCGAGGGCACGGCGAAGACCGGCACCGGGGCGCCGGACGACCCGGTTCAGCTCGCCCTGGCGCGCATCCGCCAGCTCGCCGCCCACGAAGTCGGCCACACCCTGGGGCTGGCCCACAACTTCGCCGCCTCGACCTTCGGCCGGGCCTCGGTCATGGACTACCCGGCGCCGCTGGTCACGGTGGGGCCGGACGGCAAGCTCGACGTCTCGAAGGCCTACGCCACCGGCATCGGCTCCTGGGACATCCAGACGATCCGCTACGCCTACAGCCAGTTCCCGCCCGGCGCGGACGAGAAGGCCGGGCTCGCGAAGATCCTGGCCGAGAACCGGCAGCGCGGCATGGTCTTCCTGACCGACGAGGACGCCCGGCCCGCGGGCGCCGCCGAGCCGTTCGCCAACCTCTGGGACAACCTCGCCGACCCGGTGGCCGGCCTGGAGAACACGATCGCGGTGCGCAAGGTGGCCCTCGCCTCCTTCGGCCAGGAGAACGTCCTGCCGGGCGAGCCGCTATCCCTTCTCCAGGAGGCCCTGGTGCCGGTCTACTTCTTCCACCGCTACGAGCTCCAGGCGGCGGTCAAGGCGGTAGGAGGGCTCGAGTACCGCTACTCCCTGCGCGGCGATCCGTCGCCGGCGGCGAAGCCGGTTCCGGCCGACCTTCAGCGCCGCGCCCTGGACGCTGTGCTCTCCACCGTCCGCCCCGAGTTCCTCGATCTGCCCGAGCCGGTTCTCGGGCTGGTCCTGCCCCGGGCGTTCGGTTTCCCGCCCGACCGCGAGCTGATCCGCTCCCGGACGAGCCCGGCCTTCGACCCGCTGGGCGCCGCCTCGACTGCGGCCGGCATGGCCCTCTCGGGCCTTCTCCAGCCGGAGCGAGCGGCGCGCCTGGTCGACCTGCACCGGCGCAACCCCGATCTGCCGTCCCTCGACGAGGTCCTGAACCGGGTGGTGGAGGCGACCTTCGGGGCCGGAGCCCAGCCCTCCGAACGGCTGGCCGAGATCGCCCGCACGGTCCAGGCCACGGCGGTCCGCAGCCTGGTCGACCTCGCCTCGGACGCGCGTTCGACGCCCGCGGTGCGCGCCCGGGTCGAGGGTGCCCTGGGCCGGCTCCAGGCGCGCCTGGGCAAGGCACAGGGAGCCGAGGAGCAGGCCGCGGCGGAGCAGCGCGCCTACCTGGCCCGAGAGATCGGGCGCTTTCTCGACCGGCAGAGCCGGAGCGCGGGGCCGCTGCCCGCGCCGGCCGAGCCACCCCCCGGCGATCCCATCGGCGGCGCCGGTTCCTCGCCCCGGTCCTCGTCTCGGGCCTCGGCGGGGGACGGAGCCTTCTCGCCCTGGGCCGCCTGGACCGACTGGGAGGGGAGCGGCTGCGATTGGATCGGGCCCGGGCGCGCCCTCGGCGGCGCGGCGCCGCGATAGGCTGGCACCGTGATCCACCGCGCACGCCTCGGCCGATCCCTGGTGGCCCTGGTCGCCCTCTGGCTCGGCGGGATCGGAGGCCTGGGCGCCTGCTCCGACGGGCCGGCACCGCCGGTCGGAGCGGCCCTTCCGCCGCCCGCTCCGCCTCCTGCACCGTCGCGCCCGTCCGGCGATCCCGAGACCCTCGCGGTGAGGGTGCGGGCCGAGTATCCCCACGACCCGCAAGCCTTCACCCAGGGGCTCCTGGTCGACGGCGACCGGCTGTTCGAGAGCACCGGCCTCCACGGCCGCTCGAGCGTCCGGGAAGTGGAGATCACGACCGGCGAGGTGGTGCGTCGCCAGGACCTTTCCGCCCGCCTGTTCGGCGAGGGACTGGCCGAGGTGGGCGACCGCCTGATCCAGCTCACCTGGCAGTCGGGGCTGGCCCTGCTCTGGGACCGCGACCACTTCACTCGCGAGGGCGAGCTCTCCTACTCCGGGGAGGGCTGGGGGCTGACCTGGGACGGCCACCGGCTGGTCATGAGCGACGGCAGCTCGTGGCTGGTCTTCCGAGACCCGCAGACCTTCGAGGAGCTGGGCCGTGTCCAGGTGACGCTGAACGGCCAGCCCCTGCCGCGACTCAACGAGCTCGAGTGGGTCGACGGGGAGGTCTGGGCCAACGTCTGGCAGTCCCAGTCCATCGTGCGCATCGATCCGGTCACCGGCGAGGTCACGGGGGTCGCCGACTGCTCCGAGCTCGAGGCGCGGCTGCCGCCCGGCTCGAGCTCGAAGATCGACGTGCTCAACGGGATCGCCTACTGGCCCACCCATCACACGTTCCTGGTGACCGGCAAGCTCTGGCCGAAGATGTTCGAGGTGACCTTTGATGGGAGCTAGGAGTCTGTGACGAGATTCCCGTCCTGGGACTGGCGCCCCCGCATGGCCCCTCGCCTCGTTACGGCTCCTCGACATAGCTGGGACCATGCCTGCGTCGCTGCGCCTGGCGAAGGGGCGCGCGGATGACGCCCTCTCGACAGGCGGAAAGCTCGTCACAGGCTCCCGGCTCCTCCCTGTCGTCACGCGGCCTGGTTTCCCGGGTCGCCCTGCTGCTGTTCGCCAGCGGGTTCTGCGGCCTGGTCTACCAGGTGGCGTGGCTGCGCCTGCTGCGCCTCGTCTTCGGCGCCTCGACCGCGGCCTCGGCGGCCGTGCTGGCGATCTTCATGGGCGGCATCGGGGTGGGCAGCCTGTGGCTCGGGCCGAAGGCGGACCGCTCCGCCCGGCCCCTGGCCCTCTACGCTCGGCTCGAGGCCGGGATCGCCCTGGGCGCGATCCTCTCGCCGTTTCTGGTGGCCGCCGTGCGCCGGCTGTACTTCGTCCTCGGGGGCACCGGTGTCTTGGGCCTCACCGGTGGCACGGCGGTTCGCCTGGTGCTGGCGGCGGTGGTCCTGGGCGGCCCGGCGGTGCTCATGGGCGGAACCCTCCCGGCGACCGTCCGGGCGGTCACCGGCGCCGCCGACGCCGGCCGCCGGACCGCCGGCCGCCTCTACGCGGCCAACACGCTGGGTGCGGTGCTGGGCGCCCTGGTCACGACCTTCGTGGCCATCGAGCTCGTGGGGATCAACCGCACGCTCTGGGTCGCGGCGATGCTGAACCTGCTGGTGGCAGTGGCGGCCGCCTCCCTGGCACGAAGGGTGGACGGGGAAGCTCCCGGCGACGGCGCCGAGGCGGCGGGCGCCGAGGCGGGTGGAGGGCCGCCCGGCACGGAGACCGGGGCCCGCCGCGCCCCCTTGCCGCTTCTCCTCGGGGCGGCGGCGGTCACCGGCTTCGCCTTCTTTCTGATGGAGCTGGTCTGGTACCGCATGCTGGCGCCGATCCTGGGGGGGACCTCCTACACCTTCGGCCTCATCCTGGCCGTCGCCCTCCTGGGCATCGGCGTTGGCGGCTGGATGTTCTCCCTGCGCTCCCGAAGCCTGCGCCCGACCCTCGCCGGCTTCGGGACCACCTGCGCCCTAGAGGCCCTGCTCCTGATCGCGCCCTTCGCCCTCGGTGACCGGGTCGCCTTCCTCGCCCTGGAGCTCCAGGGGCTGGGCGCGGCCGGGTTCGGCGGGCTGGCGCTGGGGTGGGCCGCGGTGGCGGCCCTCGTGGTGCTGCCGGCGGCGCTGGTGGCCGGCTACCAGTTTCCCCTCCTGGTGGCGGTCCTGGGCGCCGGGCGACGGCAGGTGGGGCGGGAGGTGGGGCAGACCTACGCGTGGAACACCGCGGGTGCCATCGTCGGCTCCCTGGCCGGTGGGTTCGGGCTCTTGCCCCTCCTTTCGGCTCCCGGTACTTGGCGGGCGGCGGCGCTCCTCTTGGCCGTCGTGGCCGTGGCGGCCGCCGTCGCGGACCGGGGCCGGGCGGCTCGCGGGCTGGCCGGGACGAGGCGGGCGGCTCTGCCGGCGGTGATCCTGGCGGCGGGGCTGACTCTCACTCTCGCGGCGGCGCCAGGCCCCTCGGCCTACTGGCGGCACTCGGGGATCGGGGCCGGCCGCTCCACCCGCAGCTTCTCGGGCGAGAACGCCCTCCTCAGGGCGATCCGGGCGCGCCGCGCCCAGCTGATCTGGGAGGAGGAGGGGCGGGAGAGCAGCGTCGCCCTGGTCTACGGCGAGGGGTACTCGTTCATCGTCAACGGCAAGTCCGACGGCTCCGCTGTGGGCGACGCTCCGACCCAGGTCATGGCCGGCCTGGTGGGCACCATGCTCCACCCCGATCCGAAGCGGGCACTGGTCATCGGCCTGGGCACCGGCTCGACGGCCGGCTGGCTCGCCCGGGTGCCCTCCATGGAGCGGGTGGACGTGGTCGAGCTCGAGCCGGCCGTCGTGAGGGTCGCCCGGGACTGCGCAGCGGTGAACCGGGACGCCCTGGACAACCCCAAGGTGCACCTGACGATCGGCGACGGCCGCGAGCTCCTCCTCACCGGAAAGAGCCGCTACGACGTGATCTTCTCCGAGCCCTCGAACCCGTACCGGGCCGGAATCTCGAGCCTCTTCACCCGCGAGCTCTACGAGGCCGCGCGGAACCGCCTGACCTCCGACGGCCTGTTCCTCCAGTGGCTGCAGGGCTACGAGGTCGACGCGTCGGTGGTGCGCACCGCCTACGCGACCCTCGGGGAGGTCTTCCCGTCGGTGGAAAGCTGGCGGACCCAGGGCGGGGACCTGCTGCTGGTGGCGAGCCGGGCGCCCCGGGTTCACGACTGGCGGCGCGTGGCCCGGCGGGCCGCTCGGGAGCCCTACCGCGGCGCCCTCGCCCACGTCTGGGGGGTGGTGGGCGCGGAAGGCTTCTACAGCGGCTTTTTGGCCGGCCCCGGATTGGGGCGGGCCATGGCCCGGGCCGCGGGGGTCGAGATCAACACCGACGACCGCCCGGTCATCGAGTACGGCTTCGCCCGCAACCTGGGGCGCTCGGGGCTGTTCAGCATCGAGGACCTGGCGAGGCTGAGCGGCTCACGCGGCGAGGACCGGCCCGCTTTCGGACCCGGCGGGCCGGACAGCGCGGAGTGGTGGCGCGTGGTGGACGCGCGGGAGGCACGGGGCGTCGAGCTGGGGGTCCTCCCGTCCCTGCCGGCGGGGACACCCGACGCCCTCCGGGCCCGCACCTCGGCGCGGCAGGCGGTCCTCGACCTGCGCTGGGCCGACGCGGTGCGAGACTGGAGCTCCCAGGACGCCGGCCCCACCCAGCGGGCCGACGCGGTCGGCCTCGCCCAGGCGTACGCCGAGACGGGCGATCCCCGCGCCCTGGGCCTGGTGCCCCTCCTCCGGAGTTGGTCGCCGGGGGAGGCGGCGGGCGTCGAGGCGATCCTCGCCGCCCGGCAGGGGGACTGGCCCCGGGCGGCCGAGCGCCTCGGCGAGCACTTCCGGGCGCTGCGGAACGATCCCTGGATCGAGAGCCGCCTGACCCGGAGCTGCCTGCGCCTTGCTCTGGAGATCGGCCGCGGCGAGCCGGAGGTCGCCCGCGCCCTCTACGAGGCCCTCGGTGAGCCGTTCGCCGTCGGGCTCCTCCAGGACCGGCGCCTGCTCACCCGAGTGGAGCTGGCCCGGGAGAGCGGCGACCCCGCCTTGTGCGCCCGGGCGTTCGCGGCGCTCGAACCGTGGGTGCCCTGGGAGGGGACGATTCTCGAGGCGCGGGTGGAGTGCTATCGGGCGGCCGGTGATCCCAAGCTCGAGCGCGCCCGCGCCGACCTCGCCGCCTGGGAGAGCCACCAGCCACCGGCCATCGAGGCCGGCCTCGAGGCGACCTCACATTGAGGGCTTCCAGACCACGTGCCCCGCGGTGTCGACGTATCCCCAGCCGCCCTGGGCCTCCACCTGGGCGAGGCCGTGGGCGAAGGGCTCGACCGAGGCGTAGCGCGCCGGGATGGCCATCTGGCCCTGGGCGTCGACGAAGCCCCAACAGACGGTGAGCTGCTTGCCGTCCCGATTGCGGCACTCGCCGTCGACCGCGACCGCGCCG
This sequence comes from uncultured Acidobacteriota bacterium, assembly GCA_963739795.1. Lineage (GTDB taxonomy): Bacteria > Acidobacteriota > Thermoanaerobaculia > Multivoradales > DATKCC01 > CAVUBL01. Next base: position 133,479 of record CAVUBL010000010.1, read on the forward strand.
CGCCCCTCGGTGAAGCTCTTGGCGTCCTCGAAGGAGGGCTCGACGGCCATCTGGCCCGAGGTGTCCATGAAGCCCCAGCGGCTGCCTACCTTCACGGCGGCGAGGCTGTCGACGAAGCTGCGGGCCCCGAACAGGGTCGGCTTCACGACGAGTTCGCCGGTCGGGTCGATCAGGCCGAAGGCCCCGTCGGCGCCGCGCACCACCGCCCGGTTCTCCGCGAAGGCGTAGGCGTCCGTGAACCGGGCCTCGATGACGACCTTGCCGGTGGGATCGATGAACCCCCAGTGGGCGTCGTCGGACGACACCGCGGCCAGGCCGTGGGAGAAGGCCCGGGCGGCGGAGTAGAGGGGCTCGATCACCATCTTCCCCGTGGAGTCGACGTAGCCCCACAGCCCCCCGACCTCCACCGCCGCGCGCCCGCCGGAGAACGAGCCGGTGCCCTGGTAGGCGGGCTGGATGACGACCTCGCCCTGGGGGTCGACGTACCCTCCCTTGCCCTCGATCGCGACGGGCGCGAGCCCCTCGGAGAAGGGCCCGGCCTGGTTGAAGTGGGGCTGGATCACCCACTCGCCGCGGCGGTCGATGTAGCCCCACTGACCCCCCGCCTTGGCAGGAATGACACCGTCTGCCGCCTCGCCGACGCTCTCGAACGCCGGGTCCAGGACGACATGGCCCGTCCCGTCGATGAAGCCGACTCGGCCGCCGCTGCGAATCGGGAAGAGAGCCTGGGCGTCGGGCGGGGTCGAGAGGGGCGCCGCCCCGGCGTCGCCGGAAGTCCCGGCGGGGGTGCAGCCGGCGAGGGCGGCGAGCAGGAAGACGACGGTGAGCGCGTTGGCAAGGCGCGAGATCATGAGCGATTCCTCCAGGAGATGAGAGTCGAGCGCCGGCATTTTGTCACGGAAGCGTCATCGTCTCTTCTGGACCGGGGCTGTTGGTATATTGACGGCTGCAAGGCCTCCCGCGGGCCCGCTTCTCATGCCCCGACGCGTCGTTATCCTGATCTGGTTCCTGGTCCTCGCGATCGTGGGGCTGGCGGCGGCCCTCTACGTCGTGGTGCGCGAGCCGCGCCGGCACCCCGCGCTCCTGCCGCCGGGCCCTGAGGCGGCGGCTCCGAAGCCTCGCCTCGACCTCGAGCCGGCGAGCTTCTCCTCCCTTCCCGGCTGGGAAGATGACGGCCTGGCCGGCGCCCTCGATTCCTTCCTGGCCTCCTGCTCGGCTTTCGAGAAGCAGCCGGCCGACCGGGCCGTGGGTCCCGAGGGCGTGGGCGGGACCGTCGCCGACTGGCTCGGTCCGTGCCGGGCCGCCCGCCGGCTTCCGCCGGGCGATCCGCGGGCGCTCCGCGACCTCCTGGCCGCGAGCTTCCGGCCCTGGGTCGTGACCGACCGGGGCGATCCCCTCGGCCTCTTCACCGGCTACTACGAGCCCAGTCTCCACGCCAGCCGGCGGCGCCACGGAGCGTTTCGGACGCCTCTTTACGCGCAACCCTCCGACCTGGTCCGGGTGGATCTGGGTGCCTTTCGCCGGGACCTCGCGGGTATCCGCATCGCAGGACGGCTGCGGGGACGTAGGCTCGAGCCCTACTACGACCGGTCCGAGATCCAGGCCGGCGCCCTGTCGGGCCGCGGCCTCGAGCTCTATTGGGTCGACGACCCGGTGGGCGCCTTCTTCCTGGAGATCCAGGGCTCCGGGCAGCTCGTGCTCGAGGACGGATCGGTGGTCCGGGTCGGGTACGCGGGCCAGAACGGCCACCCGTACCACGCCATCGGGCGCGAGCTCGTGGCGCGGGGGGCGCTCGCTCCCGAGGCGGTGTCCATGCAGTCGATCCGCGCCTGGCTCGAGGCCCATCCGAAGCAGGCGCGAGAGGTCATGGCCACCAACGCGTCCTACGTCTTCTTCCGGAGGCTTCGCGGCCCCGGTCCCATCGGCAGCCAGGGCGTGCCCTTGACCCCGGGCCGCTCTCTGGCGATCGACACCGCCTTCCTGCCCCTCGGCGCGCCGGTCTGGCTGGCAACCTGGGCGGCCGTGCCGATGTCGGAGGCGCCTCCGGGCGCGGTCCCGGCTCCCGGCACGGATCGAGCGCACCCCGCCGGGGTGGAGCGCCGGGTGCGCCGTCTGGTCGTGGCCCAGGACACGGGCGGTGCGATCCGCGGCCCGGTCCGCGGCGACGTTTTCTGGGGCCCGGGCGACGAGGCGGCGGACGTGGCGGGCCGGATGCGGAGCGGCGGCCGCATGTGGCTCCTTCTGCCGCGGGGCCTCGATCCCGCCTCTGCAAGCACGGTGGCGCCGGACGGCTCGAGCGCCCCCTGACGGACCGTCTCGCGGTCCTCATCCCCTGTCCCAGTTCGTAGAGTTTCGGTACTCAATACAGTAGATGGATACGAATTTCTTTCTCTTGAGCCAGTGCGGTAGACGGATTGGAGACAGCCCTTGAACGACGCGAAGGACGAAGTCAGCGAGAACGAGACCCTGATCGTAGGCGCTGGACCTGCCGGGCTCCAGCTCGGCGCCCTGCTGGAACAGGCCGGCCGGAAGTACCGGATCCTGGAGGCTGGAGCCACCCCCGGCACCTTCTTCCGGACCCATCCTCGACATCGCAAGCTCATCTCGATCAACAAGATCTACACGGGCTACGACGACCCGGAGATCAACCTCCGGTGGGACTGGAACTCCCTCCTCGACGAGGGGGAGGCGCCCCGCTTCACCGACTACTCGAAGCGCTACTTTCCCTCCGCCGACACCCTGGTCGACTACCTGTGCGACTTCGCGAAGTACCACGGCCTGGCCATCGACTTCGGCGTGCGGGTGGCGCGGGTGTCGAAGCCCGACGGCCGCTTCCTGGTCGAGACCGACGACGGGCGCCGCTACGGCGCTGAGCGCTTGGTAATGGCCACCGGAGTGAACGCCCTCTACGTGCCACCGATTCCGGGTATCGAGCTCGCCGAGAGCTACGAGGACGCGCCGAGCGATCCCCAGGACTACGCCGACCAGCACGTCCTGATCCTGGGCAAGGGCAACTCGGGCTTCGAGATGGCCGGCCCCCTCATCGAGACGGCCGCAGTCATCCACCTGGCGAGCCCCGAGTCCATCAAGATGGCCTGGCAGACCCACCACGTCGGGCACCTCAGGGCCCTCAACAATGACTTCCTGGACACCTACCAGCTCAAGTGCCAGAACGCGGTCCTGGATGCCAGGGTGGAGGGCATCCGGCGGCGCGACGACGGGCGGCTGGCGGTGGAGGTGACCTACAGCCACGCGGCGGGGGAGCGGGAGGAGCTCGTCTACGACCGCGTGATCAACTGCACCGGGTTCCGCTTCGACGACTCGATCTTCGACGAGTCATGCCGCCCGGCGATGGTGATCAACGACCGCTTCCCGGCCCAGAAGAGCACGTGGGAATCCACCAACGTGCCCGACCTCTTCTTCGCCGGCACCCTGATGCAGGTCCGCGACTACAAGAAGACCACCTCTTCGTTCATCCACGGATTCCGGTACAACATCCGCACTCTCCACCGGTTGTTCGAGCAGCGCTATCACGGTCGCGAGCTGCCCTTCCGTACCGTGCCGGCCACGGCGAAGGGCCTGGTGGACGCGGTCATGGCCCGGGCCAACCGGAGCTCGGCCCTCTGGCAGCAGTTCGGCTATCTGGCGGACGCCATCGTGGTCGACACGGTGGCGGACCGGGCCCGGTACTACGAGGAGCTACCCCTGGACTGGCTTCTCGAGGGTGGGCTCGGGGCGAACGCTCCCGTCTTCGCGGTGACTCTCGAGTTCGGGGAGAAGCGGGACGATCCCTTCCACATCGAGCGCAAGCCCAATCCCGCGATGGCCAGCGACAGCGCCTTTCTCCACCCGGTGATTCGCTGTATCGAAGCCGGCGAGATCCTCGCCGAGATTCACCTGCTGGAGAACCTCTACGGCGAGTGGAAGGACGAGCACCTGCACCGGGAGCCCCTCCAGCAGTTCTTCGAGGAGCAGCTCCGGCCCGCGCTCGCCGCCGCGGGGTAGGCCTGCGGCGGCCGGGCGGCCGGGACGAGAGGGCTCAGCGGCCCGGGCGCACGGCCAGGAAGATCCCGACGACGAACAGGAGGGCGGCCAGGTACCAGGGGGCCCCGCTGGAGGCGAGGATCGCTCCGGCGAGGAGGCAGAAGCCCCCGAAGATCGTGCCTCGGATGCCGGCAAAGGGGTTCTGCGAGGGTCGGCGGGTCTGGATCTCGAGCAGGCGCAGGCCCTCGGTGACCAGCATGGGGGCCTTGACCAGGGCGTCGACCAGCTCCGGCGCCCCGCGCAGGCCCTCGCGGGCCAGGCGCATGGGGCTGAACTGCCGCAGGAAGATCTTGTTGATGTGGGCCTGGGAGACACTGGCCACGTCGAAGCCCGGCTTGAGGACGTGGCCGACGCCCTCGAAGGTGACCAGCGCCTTGACCATCAGCACGGTTTCGACCGGGAAGTAGATCCGGAACTGTCCTCCCCGGCCCACCGACTCCAGGATGAGCTGGGCGAGGGAGAAGTCTTCGAAGGTCGAGGCGCGCTGCCACCGCCGGCAGATCTCCTCGACCTCGCGCCGGAACCCCAGCATGTCGCTGCCGGAGATGGGCTCGGCCACGGCGGCCAGGTAGCGGGCGGCGTTCTCGGCGTCGCCCATCACCAGGCAGTAGTAGTAGTAGAGGAGCGTGCGCCGGAGCTCGTCGTTGAACCGGCCCACCATCCCCAGGTCGATGAACCCGACCTTCGGCCCCGGCAGGACCAGGAGATTCCCCGGATGGAGGTCGGCGTGGAAGAAGCCGTCGCGGTAGAGCATGCGGATGATGGAGCCCGCACCCAGATCGACCAGGCGGTCCTTCTCCTCCTCGGGGAGTGCCTGGACCCGGGGATCGTTCGGCTTGAGGCCCTCCAGGTACTCCATGCACAGGACGTCGCGTCCCGAGTACCCGCGGAAGATGCGGGGGAAGACCACGTCCTCCATGTCGGCGAAGTTGGCGGCGAAGCTCTCGGCGTTGTCCGCCTCGCGCCGCAGGTCGACCTCGCGGAAGGTGTACTCCACGAACTCGCCGATCACCCGGCGCGGCTGGAAGCGGCCGGCGACCGCCTGCAAGAAGAAGCCGAGCATCTTCAGGAGCACGGCGTCGCGCCGCAGAGTGTCGCGGATCCCCGGCTTGACCACCTTGAGCACCACGTCGTCGCCCTCCCGGGTGACCGCGCGGTGGATCTGGGCGATGGAGGCCGACCCCAGGGGGCTCGGATCGATGGAGGCGAACACTTCCTGAGCCGGCCGGCCGATGCCGGCGGAGACCAGCTCGAGGTACCGCTCGTAGGGCACCACCGGCAGGCGGTCCAGCAGGTTCTTGAGCTCTTCGGTGATCGAGGCCGGCAGGATGTCCTCGCGCAGGGAAAGGATCTGGCCGAGCTTGATGTAGGTCGCGCCCAGGAGCTCGAGGCGTCGCCGGAGCTGGACCGGGAAAGGCTCGCGGACGAGGGCGCGATCGAGGAAGGGGCGGGCGGCGAGCCCGAAGAGGCGGGCGAGGAGGTAGCGCAGCCCGTGGCGGCGCCGCACCGGGAGGTCCCGCGCGTAGGCGACCAGGCCGCCGAACAGGAGGCCGAGAAAGTGCCGGATGGTGGTGAGGAAGCGTCGCAGCAGGCCCGCGGGCGGGGTCTCGACGAAGATCTCCCACTCCGGCTCGGCGACCGCGGGCTCCGGCGCGGAGCCGTCGGCGTCGGCCGGCGGGGCGGCGGGGAGGAGCTCGAGATCCGGCTTCGCGGTCATCCGATCCTCTGCAGAGAACCCTCGCCTCCGCCCCTCCTGAGCTCGATCCTTTCCACGACGCTACCGGTTGCGACCGTAGCGCTCGTGGCTCGACACCCAGTCGAACGACGAGATGGCCGCGGCCAGGGAGATCTCGCCGGCGAGGACGACCCCCGCGATGATCTCCGCCAGCTTGCGCACCTTGCCTTTGCCGTAGCAGCCGAGGATGTCCAGGCACTCGCGCTGGGTCGCGAGGCTGGTCCCGCCGCCATGGGTCGCCACGATGAGCGACGGGATGGTCAGGGAGATGTACAGGCCGCGGTCGGGGGTGAGCTCGGTGTAGATGATGCCGGCCGAGGACTCCGAGACGTTCGCCACGTCCTGGCCGGTGGCGATGAACATGGCGGTGATGCCGTTGGGCGATTGGAGGCCGTTGTTGTTGGCGCCCGAGAGGAAGGCGCCGACGTTGGCCACGCCGGCGTGGTACTGGAGGTTCTCGGGCTCGACCCGCAGGTGCTGCACCAGGACGTCGCGGGGGATCGTGGCCTCGGCGGTCACCCGCTTGCCGCGGGTGCGCATCATGTTGACGTGCGAGGCCTTCTTGTCGGTGGCCAGGTTCGACTCGAGGTAAAAGCGCCGGATCGTGTCGGTCTGCTCCAGGATCCAGGAGCAGGCCGCGAAGGTGGCGCGCCCCACCATGTTCTGGCCGGCGGCGTCGCCGGTGGCGAAGTTGAAGCGCAGGAAGGCGAACTTGTTCGCCAGGTAGGTGTCGATGAAGAGCAGCCGCGCCACCGACGAGGTCGCCTCCGCCGCCTCCCGGATGCCCTCGATGTTCTCGTCGACCCAGAAGCGGAAGTCCCGGGCGCCGCGGGCCGAGTCGAAGATGAACACCGGCGCCCGCTGCATGCAGTCGTCCTGGACCGTGCAGGTCACTCCCCCCGAGAGGTTGAGGACCTTCATGCCTCGGTTGTACGAAGCGACCAGAGTGCCCTCGGTCGTGGCCAGCGGGATGACGAAGTCGCCCCGGGCGTGCTCTCCGTCCACGTGCAGCGGCCCGGCGAACCCGATGGGGACCTGGGCGACGCCGGTGAAGTTCTCCACGTTGCCCTGGGTCGTCCGGGGATCGAACGAGTAGTGGGCGAGGTGGTGGAGCTTCGTGCCGGTGACGTCCTCGATGAACTTCTGGCGCTTGCGGATGACTTCGCGGTCCTGGTTGTTCTCCTTGTCACTGGGCACCACGACCCTCTGGCTGGGCTCGGCGATCGCGTCCTTGACTTTGAAGATGAGGTGGCCGAAAGGCTCGGCCTCCACGTCGAAGGCGATCTCGTGCTTGCCCTTGGCCAGGGGCTCGCGGTCCAGGGCGATTAGGGTGACGATCGTGCCGAGGGGGAACTCGAGGGGCGTCTCCGGCGAGACGCCGGCGGCGCTGAAGCCGCCGCTCCCCACTTCGACGCGCAGGCGGTCGAGGGGGAGCTCCCTGCCGCAGAGCTGGATCGACCGGATCCGGGTGAGGCGGGCGTCGCTGAGGCGGTTCTTGATCTGGAACGCAATCCCGCCGTCCGGTCGGTTCTCCAGGCTGCCCGCGGTGTAGAGGCGCTGGAGGACGAGCGAGGGGATCTTCATCAGCGAAGGCAGTTTCACGGGCAGGCTCCTGGACAGTCCGGCATGGCGTCGGGTCGGGTGGGTGGGCCGCTGTTCAGTCTAGCAGCCCACGGCGGCGATCTGAGCAGACTCCTGGGAGTCTGCGCGAGTGCTCAGTCTCCGCCCGGCGCGCCGCCGGCGAGGGTGTCGATCACGGCCGCGACCATCTCGGCGTCCCCGGGGCTCGCGGCCTCGGCGGCGGGCTCGACGCCCAGGGCGCGGAGGGCCTCGCTGGTCACCGGCCCGATGGAGACGGCCCGGAGCCCGGGCCGGCGGGCCTCCCAGGACTCGCGCCACAGCCCGGCGAAGGTCCGGGCGATGGACGGGCTGGTGAACGTGACCCAGCCGAGCTCGGTGGTGCCGAAGATCTCCTCGGCCCGCCGGCGGCTCCCGGGCGGGGTCCGCTTGGCGTAGGTGGTGACTCGCTCGGCCTCCGCGCCGAGGCGCCGGAGCGCGCTCGCGAGGACGGGGCGGGCGTCGGCGGCCTGGGGCAGGAGCATCCGGGCGCCGGCGGCGAGGTGAGGGCCGAGGGCGGCGGCCAGGCCCTCGGCCCTCGAGTCGGCGGCTTCGACGGTGGGCTCGCGGCCCAGCGCCCGGAGCGCGTCGGCGGTCACCGCTCCGACAGCCGCCAGGCGAGGACCCTCGGGAAACGGTCGCTCTCGCTCTTCGAGGCGCGCGACGAGCTGATCGACGGCATTCGTGGAGGTGAAGACGATCCAGTCGTAGCTCTCCAGCCGGTCCAGCGCCCGGTCGAGGGGGAGCGGATCGGAGGGCGGAACCACCTCGAGCAACGGCAGCAGCTCGATCCGGGCTCCCGCCGCCCGGAACGCCTCGACGGTCGAGTCCGCCTGGTGGCGGGCCCGGGTGACGACCACCCTCCGACCGCCCAGGGGACCCCGCCCGGGGGACGAGCGGGATGGCACGGCGGCTTCGGGGCTCGGGCTCACGGATCGATCTGGGAGAGGATTTCGTCGGCGCCCTGGTCGCGCAGGGCGGCAACGCAGGTGTCGGCGACCTCCCGGGGGGTCGCGGCGGTCGCCTGGGCGCGGGCGACTCGCGAGCCGTCGGGCAGAGCCAGGAGGGCGGTCAGGACGAGGGCCCCCGCCTCGGCGGGGCGGGCCCAGGCCGCGAGGGGCAAGGCGCAGTTGCCGCCGAAGGCCGCCACCACCCGGCGCTCCGCCTCCGCGGCGCGCGCCGAAGGGGGGTGGTCAAGGGGCCGGCAGAGCGCCTCGGCCTCGCCTCCCGAGCGCACCTCGATCGCCAGGATGCCCTGGCCCGGGGCGGGGAGGAACGAGTCCGGATCGAGGCGGTGGGCGGGCAGGTCGTCGAGCCCCAGGCGGTCGAGGCCGGCGGCGGCGAGGATCACCCCGCCCGCGGCGGCCTCGCGCCACTTGCGCAGGCGGGTCTGGACGTTGCCGCGGACCCCTTCCACGCACAGGCGCGGGTAGGACGCCAGGATCTGGGCCTGGCGCCGGAGCGCCCCGGTGAGGAGGACGGCTCCGTCGGGCAGCTCGTCCAGTCGTGTGGCGGTCCCGCTCACCAGGACGTCCCGGGGATCGGCCCGCTCCGGGTAGGCCGCGATGACCAGGCCCTCGCCCAGAGTCACGGGGAGGTCCTTGAGGCTGTGGACCGCCAGGTCGAGAGAGCCGTCGGCGATCCCCGCTTCGAGCTCCTCGGTGAACAGGCCCTTGCCGCCGAGGGGTGCCAGCATCCCTGGAGTGGTGTCTCCCTTGGTCGAAAGGGTGACCAGCTCCACCCGCAGGCCGGGATGGAGGGCCTCCAGGGCGCGGGCCACGGTCGACGACTGGGCGACGGCGAGCTGGGACTTGCGGGTACCTAAGCGAAGCGTGGATGCCATCGGAGGCTCCAGGTGTCAGGGCGAGGTCGTGACCGCCGAGGCGGGCCTTCGACACCGCGAGGCCGGGCGGGGCTGCGAGTCGCGGAGCTGGACATGTTCGAGATGTCTCGTCGGTTCGAGGCGGAGCGTCGTGAGACTCAGGACTTGCCCTCTTCCTGGTCGAGCTGGAAGAGCTCCCGGACCGTGTCGAGGTGGGGGAGCTGGTCTTCGCCGTTGGCGCTCCGGAGGCGGCGGCTCGGGTGGTGGAGAATCTTGCGTACCAGGGCCCGGGTGAGGCGGTCCAGGTCCTCGTGGGTCTCCGTCGGGAAGCGGTCGAGAACCGAGGCGAGCTCCTGCTGGCGTACCCGCTCGGCCTGCTTCTGGAGGCTGGCGATGACCGGCTCGGCCTCGAGGCCCCGGTACCAGGCCAGAAGGTGGCCGAGCTCGTCGTCGAGGATCTCCTCGACCCGCGGCACCTCTTCGCGCCGGCGCTTGAGGTTGCGCTGGATCAGGGTCTCGAGGGAGTCGACGTCGTGGAGGAAGACGTTGCTCAGCCGGGCGGCGGAGGGCTCGACGTTGCGCGGAATGCCCAGGTCGACGACCAGCAGGGAGCGGCCCGGCCGGCGGAGCATGGCGGTGGCGAAGTCCTCGGAGCGGAGCACCGGCTGGTCGGCGCCGGTGGTGACCACCACCAGGTCCGCTGCCGCGACGCCGTGGACCCGGTCCTCGAAGGGCAGCACCTGGGCCTCGGAGAACTCCTTGAGGAAGTTCTCCACCCGAGAGGCGGAGCGGTTGGTCACCGTCAGGTGGCAGGCCCCCTTTTCGAGCAGGTTCCGGGTCACCATGCGCCCGGTCTCGCCCGCTCCAACCACCAGGATCCGCGCCTCCTCGAGGCGGTTGAAGATCGCCCGCGAGAGCTCCACGGTGGCGTAGCCGAGGGAGACGGCGCCGCTGGTGATCGCGGTCTCGGAACGCGCCCGGCTGCCGGCCTTGAGGGCCGCCCGGCCGAGGCGCCGGAGCAGGGTGCCGCTGGTCCCCACGGCGTCGGCCAGCGCCGTCGCCTGCTTGACCTGGCCGTGGATCTCCGGCTCACCGAGGACCATGGACTCGAGACCGCTGGCCACCGCCATCAGGTGGCGGGCGGCCTCCCGGCCATGCTTGACGTAGAGGCGCCCTTCGTCGGCGATCTCGGGGGTCCGGGAGACGAAGGCGAGCTCGAGGACGGCGTGGTAGGCGTTGTCACCGTCCCGCGGCTTGACGTAGACCTCGGTCCGGTTGCAGGTGGAGACGAGCACCACCTCCGCCACCTCGGGCCGGGCCAGGAGGTGGACCAGGAGCTCCTCGGCCCTCTCGCCGGAGTACGCGACCCGCTCGCGGAGCTCCACGGGCGAGCACCGGTGGTCGGTGCCCACGAGAAGGAGAGGCAGGTCCTGGCGGCTGCTGGAAGGGGCGGTCATGGGGGAGTGCCTGGACGTCGGGGTGGAGTCTTCGGGTTCGGGTCAGGAGGCTCCGGTTCCGAGGGTGCCGTGGAAGTTTCCGACGACGAAGTTCACGACCACCAGCGAGAGGAGGATCGCGCACAACCCGGCCAGGCTGGCGAAGGCGGTCTGGCGGCCCTGCCACTGCTGGGTCCGCCGCAGCAGGAGCACCAGGCCGTAGAGCGCCCAGGTGGCGAAGGTGAGCTGGATGATGGGGTCCACCGGCCACGCCTTGCCGTACAGGCGATAGGCCCAGGCCGCGCCGATCACCACCGAGCCGGTGAGGGCGACGAAGCCCACGTGGAGCGCGCCGCTCATCATCCGCTCGAGGGCCTCGAGGGGCGGGAGCTTGCCGTAGAAGATCGAGAACAGGCCCCGCTTGAGCTCCCGGTAGAGCTCCAGGAAGAGGAAGCCGTAGGCCGCCGCCATGACGAACGCGGCGTACGCAACCAGGGCGAGGAAGGCGTGAGAGGCGAACCAGATGCTGTGCAGCAACTCGGTGTCCGGGACCGACTGGGGCGGCCGCAGCACCGAGGACAGGAGCTGTACGAAGAAGATCACCGAGACGATCCAGAAGCCGGTAGAGCGCTCCCGCCCCCGCCACTCGACCAGGGCGTAGGTCACGCCGACGGCGAAGGCCACCACCGAGAGCCCCTGGCCGATGGTGGCGGCCGGAAACTGCTGCCAGTGGACGGTCAGGGCGGCCAGGTTGGCCGCGTGCAGGGCCAGGGTCGCCAACAGCAGGGGCTGGGCGAGGCGGCCGGAGGTCCGGCCGGCGGCAAAGAAGATCCGCCCGTAGGCCACGGCGGTGATCAGGTAGGCCAGAGGCAGAACGACGACGGCGGCACGCAGGGCGATCGGGAGTGGGGTCACGGCAGGTCGGGGAGGTCGGCGCCGGCACCATCACCGGCGAGGGAATGCTAGCACCAGGCAAGGCTCCGCGCTCAGCCCCGCAGGGTGTCGGGGGCCCCGCCCAGCCGGGTGTTTACGTCGCCGGGGAGGTCTGGTAGCCTCTCGCGGTTTGCGCGGACAGGAAATCATATGGGAAACGGCATCATCTTGGGCATGCAATGGGGGGACGAGGGCAAGGGGAAGATCGTCGACCTGCTCTGTCCCGCCTTCGACGGCGTCGTGCGCTACCAGGGCGGGCACAACGCCGGCCACACGGTGCGCTTCGGCGACCGGCACTTCTCCCTTCACCTGATCCCCTCGGGGATTCTCCACCCGGAGATGCGCTGCGTCCTCGGCAACGGCATGGTGGTGTCGCCACCGGCGTTGTTCACCGAGCTCGAGCGACTGGGCTCGGCCGGGGTCGAGATCGGTGGTCGCCTCCTGGTGTCGAACCGGGCGCACACGGTTCTGCCGTGGCACGTGGAGCTCGACCAGGCTCGCGAGCAGGCCCGGGGCAGCCTGGCCATCGGCACCACCTCCCGGGGTATCGGCCCGGCCTACGAATCGAAGGCGGCGCGCTTCGGCGTACGGCTGGGGGACCTGGCGAGCGAAGAGCTGCCGGAGCGCCTGGCGGCGGAGCACCGGCGCGTGTCCGCCGAGCTCGCGAGCCTCGGGGCGCCGCCTGCGACGCCGGTCGCGGAGCTTCAGTCCCTGTGCGCCCTCTGGGCCCGTCGGCTGGCGCCGCTGCTGTGGGACACCGAGGTGCTCCTCGCCGAATGGCTCGAGGAGGGCTCGAGCCTCCTTTTCGAAGGGGCGCAGGGCGCGCTCCTCGATCTGGACCACGGAACCTACCCCTACGTCACCAGCTCGAGCTCGACGGCCGGAGGCGCCTGCACCGGCTCAGGCGTGCCTCCGACCGCCATCGACGGCTCGGTGGGCGTGCTCAAGGCCTACACGACCCGGGTGGGCGCTGGGCCGTTCCCCACGGAGCTCGAGGACTCCGTGGGCGACTTCCTCCGCGAGCGCGGCAACGAGTTCGGCACCACCACGGGAAGGCCCCGGAGGTGCGGCTGGCTGGACACGGTGGTCGCCCGCCACGCCCGGCGGCTCAACGGCACCGGCGCCGTCGCCCTCACCAAGCTCGACGTCCTCGACGACCTCGAGGAGATCAAGATCTGCACGGCCTACGACATCGAGGGCGACCGCACTCCCGAGCTGCCCTCCGATGTCCGGGCCCTGGCCAAGGCCGTACCGGTGTACGAGACGCTACCCGGGTGGAAGAGGTCGACGGTGGGTGCCCTCGAGATGGGGACTCTGCCCCGGGCGGCCCGGGACTACGTGAGGCGGGTCGAGGAGGAGGTCGGGGCGTCGGTCGAGGTGATCTCCACCGGCCCGCGGCGGGAAGAGACCATCGTCCGCGCTGGAGGAGCCCTGGAAGACCTCCTCGGCGACCGCTTCGCGCAGGTGATCGAGCAGCGCGTCGCCGAGTGAGCGCGGTCCCCGCCGGACGAAGGGCGCAACCGCTGCGCCGCGGATCGGGAAGGTGCTCGAGGCCTACCGGGGGCGATTCGGTCGGGCGCTGGCGTCCCCTTCCCGACCACGCCCTGCGGGCGCGGTGCCCGAGGGTGGGAAGGGGATCAGAGGGGATGCGGGGGCGATCTCATTGGGCCGTCAGGGAATCGAACCCTGGACCCGCGGATTAAAAGTCCGCTGCTCTGCCGTCTGAGCTAACGGCCCGCGGCAGTATAGCCCGGCCGGCGCGCCGGCCGAAGAGGCTCAGGGAGAACCATGGCAGCACGGGGAACGCTACCGGCGCCGAGGTCCGCATCATCGGCGCCGCCAACCAGGACCTGGAGCGGGCGGTGAGCGCCGGCCGCTTCCGGGAGGACCTCTACGACCGCCTGCGGGTGGTGCCCATCCGGGTTCCGCCTCTGCGCGAGCGGCTCGAGGACATCGAGCCCCTGCTGAGCCGGGTGGCGGGCTGCCCCCTGAAATGTTTCTCTCGGCCGGGACACCTCTTGATAGGCTCTTAGCGAACTTAGAGTCCAGGAGAGTACCGAGCCCGGCATGTCGGACCCGCCGAGGGCAGCCAGGAAGACCGAGACCGTATATATCGGCGCGGGAGTTTGCCCGGCCGCGCCCTGCGAGCGGCTGCCCCCGGGCACCCGAATTGCCGGTCGCTACGAGCTGCTCGAGGTTCTGGGGAGCGGCGGGTTCGGGGTGGTGTACCTGGCCCGCGAACCGCAGGCGGCCCGTCGGGTCGCCCTCAAGATCCTGCGCGCCGACCGTCTGGGCGAGGGCGCTCTCAAGCGTTTCGCCCGCGAGGCCGCCCTCGCCCGCGGAATCGAGAGCCCGCGCCTGGTCCGAATCTTCGACTCGGGAGTCGGCGCCGACGGCATCTTCCTCGCGATGGAGGTCGTCGAGGGGGAGAGCCTGGCGACCCGCCTGGACCGGGGCTCCCTGCCGGTGGGGGAGGCCGTGCGGGTTGCGGAGGATCTCCTGGCGGGACTGGCTGCCCTCCATGCCGTCGGGATCGTCCACCGAGACGTCAAGCCGTCCAACGTCCTGCTGGGACCGGATGGGCGCGCGAAGCTCGCCGACTTCGGTCTCGCCCGCCAGGAGGGCTCCGAGGAGACCCGGGCCACTGCCCCCGACGTGCTCATGGGAACGGTGGAGTACCTCGCTCCCGAGCGGGCGCTGGGCGAGGAGGCCGGTCGGCTCTCGGACCTCTACGCCGTCGGCGTGGTCCTGTTCGAGATGCTCACCGGCGACGTGCCCCACCGCGCCCGGTCGTCCCTCGGCACGCTCCTGGCCCACGTCCAGCGACCGGCTCCCGACCTCCACCGGCTTCACCCCGGCGTGCCGGTCTGGCTCTCGGCCGTGGTCGCCCGTCTGCTGGCCAAGACCCCCGCCGAGCGCTATCCGCGGGCGGAGGACGCGATCCGCGACCTGCGGGAGGCGCGCGCGCCGCGGGCCGCTTCTCGTGCCGGCTCCGGCTCCCGGTGGCTGCGGCGGGGGCAACTGGTGGCGGCCGGCGTTCTCCTCCTGACCGTGGCGGCCGGCGCGGCCGCGCTCCGTCTCGACCGCGGTACGGGCCACCTGGTGCAGGTGGCGGAACACGAGCGCTCGGTCGCCGGGATCGGCCCCGACGGCCGCACCCTGTGGGTGATTCCCGGACGGGTGGGAACGCTCCACCCGGCCCACCTCGAGCCCGGAGAGCCGGAGCGTCTGGTGGGGTTCCTGGTGCCGCCCGGCGGCCGGGATCCCCACGACTGGCACACCCTGTCGGTGCTCGATCCGACCACCGGCCGGGTGCTGCGGACGGTTCAGCTCCCCGACGACGCGTCCGCCTTCTCGGGCTTCTCCGACCGCTACACGGCCCAGGTGCGGGTGCAGGACCTGGACGGCGACGGCCTCGACGAGGTGCTCGTCAGCTACTTCCACGAGCCGTACTGGCCGTCGTATCTGGTGCTCTACGAGCCCCTTCTGGAGCGCACCCGGATCCTCCTGCAGGCCTCGGGACATCACCGCGTGCGGGCCGCCGTCGACCTGGACGGTGACGGGGTCAAGGAGCTCATCCTGCGCGGCATCAACAACCGCATGGGGTTCTCGTCCTCCGCGGCGGCGCTGCGGATCGAGCCTCCGGTCAACCACCCCGGGACTCCGAGGGACCTCATCACGGCGGCGACTCCGGACACCACCTCGAGGGAAGCCACCCGCCGCCGGCCGGCCCTGGTCTGGTATGCCCTCCTGCCCCGCACCGTGACCGACGAGGCCGGCGAGATGGTCGTCGACCGGAAGGCCCGTACGCTGAGCCTCCCCCGCGCGGGCGAGCTCCCCCTGGTCCTCGACTTCGACGGCTTCCGCGCCGGTGTGACCTCCCCCCTGCCTCCGGCCCGGCGCCAGCGGCTCCGGCATCGGGCCTACGACCATCTCCGGGAGGCCCGTCGTCTCGGCGCGGTGGGGTACGGCGACGAGTCCGTCTCCGAGGCGGCTACCGCCTCCGAGCTGGCTCGGCAGAGCGGCGATCCGGTGCTCGAGGAGTACGTGCGCCGGGTCCAGGGGCAGCTTCTGGTTCGGGCCGGCCATCCGGAAGAGGCCGACGAGCTCTTCGCCCGCGTCGCGGCGGCGTCGAGCCAGGCTCCCGAGGTGGCGTTCGACGCCGCCCGGGCCTTCCACCTGGCGGGCGAGCTGGAACGGGCGGTCCACTGGTACCGCGTGGGCCTCGGCCCCGGGGGAACGGAGGCCCTGGGCCGGGGCAAGTACGAGTTCCTGGAGGGGCTGGTCTTCGCCCTGACCGACCTCGGCCGGCCGGAGGAAGCCTACGGAGCGATGAAGCGTTACGAGGCGGCGGAGCGCGCCGAGCGGGGTCGCCGCGCCACCGACTGGACGGTGCTCGAAGAGTACGCGCGCTGGCGCACGGGGCGCCGGCCCGAGGCCCTCGCGGTTCCCAAGGCTTCGAGCCCCGACCTGTTCCGGTACCTGCCCCTGGAGTACGAGGCGGCGGCCGGTGCGCCTGCCGCCGCGCTCCTGGCGGGCGTTCGCCGCGAGCTCGCCCGCTCCTCGGACACCACCGGCATGCTCCAGTCCCTCGAGGCCGAGGAGCTCGAGCGCCTCGGCCGCCACCAGGAGGCCCTCGAGGCCGCCCGGCGGGCCTACGAGTGGGCTCGCACCGAACGCACCGAGCAGGTCTACGCCCACACCTTCTACCCCCGGATCGAGGCGCGCTACCACCGGCTCGCCGAAGCCGATCGGGCCCGGACGGCGAAGGCCCGCCCCGCCGAGGCTCCGACCGTCCTCGTCGCGGCGGCCGGGCATCCGCATCCCTGAACCGAGCCCGCCGTGCTCCGAGTCGTCACCGTGTTCGAAGAAGAGGTCCGGAGATTTCCCGTGCCCGCCAAGGGGGAGGCCCGCCTCGGTGCGGCCTCCGACAACGACCTGGTCCTGCCGTGGCCCGGTGTCTCCCGTCACCACGCCCGGCTCGAGGCGACGGCGGAGGGGGTGCTGCTGGAGGACCTGGGATCAAAGAACGGCCTGTGGGTCGGTGGGCGACGCCTCGAGCGGGTGGAGCTCAAACCCGGAGACCGGGTGGGGCTGGGCCGGGCCGTCCTCACACTGGAGGAGGTCTCCTCGACCGACGTCTCCCTGGCCCTGGAGCTCGAGAGCGGGCGCGCCGGAGGCTCCGGCGCGCCCGGTGCGGGTTTCGCCCGCAGCGAGACCGCGCCGGTCTCGGTGCTCCGCCTGGTCCGCGACCTGGAGACCCTCGGTCCGAGCCTCTCCCAGGAGCGCCGTAGCGAGCTTCTGTCCCGGGTCGTGGACGAGGTGGGCGCCTCGGCCCTCTGGGTCTTCGCCCCCGTGGACGGCGATCTGTTCCTGCGCGACGTCGTGGGCACCTTGCCCGAAGCGGACGACGCCGAGCGGGTCGCCTCGACCCTCGGGGACCGCCGAGACGGCGAGCCGCTGCGCCTGGATCTCGAAGCCGGGCGCTGGACCCTGATCTGCCCCAGCGCCTCCGACGGCGGCCTGGCGGTCGTGGCGGCGTTTCCACGCCGGCGCGAGCCGCCCGACGCCTGGGTGACCGAGCTCGTGAGCTACGTCGGCGAGAAGGTGCGCGTGGCCGAGGGCCCGGAGTCCGGCCGCCGGCCCCCCCGACGCCACGAGGAGCTGGTGCTGCCGGAGGCGATGGTGGTGGGTGAGTCGCCGGCCATGCGGGGCCTCCTCGAGCACCTGCGGGCGGCCGCGCGCAGCGACCTCCACGTCCTGCTCCTGGGGGAGACGGGAGTCGGCAAGGAGCTGGTGGCCCGGGCCCTCCACGAGTCGAGCCGCGCCTCCGACGGTCCGTTTGTGGCCATCAGTTGCGCGGCGATCCCCGAGGAGCTCCTGGAGGCCGAGCTCTTCGGGGTCGCGGTGCGGATCGCCGCCGGGGTCGATCCGCGGCCGGGGCGGTTCCGCCAGGCGGCCGGCGGCACCATCTTCCTCGACGAGGTGGGGGAGCTGGCCGACGCCCTCCAGGCTAAGCTCTTGCGCGTCCTCCAGGAGCGGGAGGTCTGGCCTCTGGGCGGCGACCGTCCACGGAAGATCGAAGCCCGGGTGGTGGCGGCCTCGAACCTCGCCCTCGACGAGCTGGTGCGCGACGGCCGGTTCCGCTCCGATCTCTACTACCGGCTCTCCGGCCTGGAGCTCCACGTGCCGCCCCTGCGCGACCGCCTCGAGGACCTCCCCCGTCTGGTCCTCCACTTCGCCTCCCGGGCGGCGGAGAAGTACGGCAAGCGCATCGCGGGGGTCAGCCGCCGGGCGCTCACCCTCCTCATGGCCTACGAGTGGCCGGGCAACGTGCGCGAGCTCGAGAACTCCGTGGTACGAGCGGTCCTCCTCGCCGACCCGGGCGGAGCCCTCGAAAGCGGCCACTTCGGGTCGGTCCGCTGGGCGGTGGAACGGGGGCAGCAGGGAGAGCCGCCCTTCGCGCGCTACGCCACCAGCGTGCCTCCGGTCGGCGAGGCCGGCGCCCGCTCCGAGAGCTCGCCGGAGTCCTTCCGTCCGCTCCAGGAGCGCCTCGACGCCGTCGAGATTCGCGCCCTCCGGGAGGCCCTCACCCTGGCCCACGGCGACGAGGCGCAGGCCGCCGAGCTGCTGGGCGTGAGCACGAAGAGCCTGCTCACGAAGCTCCGCCGGCACGGGCTCGGCTGATCGGTGGCGCCGGCCCGATGCCTCTGGTAGGCTCGCCTCGGCCGGGCACACCGCCGGCCGTTTCCCGAGCCGCTTTCGCCAGATTCCGATGCACGTCGACTCCGTCGCCATCCTCGACTGCGGGGGGCAGTACACCAAGGTCATCGACCGTAAGGTCCGCGAGCTCGGCGTGCGCTCGGAGATCTTCCCGCTCGACGTCTCTCCCGAGACCCTCCGCGGGTTCGACGGCATCATCCTCTCCGGCGGCCCGTCGTCGGTGTGGGGAGAGGTCAAGCCCGACTGCGACCCCGGGATCTGGGAGCTGGGAGTCCCGGCCCTGGGGATCTGCTACGGCATGCAGCTTCTGGCCACCCACTTCGGCGGCCGGGTGAGCCCGGCGGCGGGAGGCCGGGAGTACGGCGAGACCGAGATCGAGATCGATCCGGCGAGCCCGCTGTTCACCGGCCTCGGTGCGCGCCAGCGGGTGCTCATGAGCCACGGCGACTCGGTGGAGGAGCTGCCGGCCGGGTTCCGTGTGACCGGCCGCTCCGAGGACGCCGTCGCCGCCATCGCCGACGAGGACCGGGGCCTCTACGGCGTCCAGTTCCACCCCGAGGTCGACCTGACCGACCATGGCCGGGAGATGCTCTGGAGCTTCCTTCACAGGGTGTGCGGCCTCGAGGGCAACTACGTCCTGGAAGACCGGATCACCGCGGCCGTGGCCAAGATCCGGGAGCAGGTGGGGGAGCACCCCTGCCTCGTGCTGGTCTCGGGCGGCGTCGACTCGGCGGTCTCGGCGGCCCTCCTGCTCGAGGCCCTGGGCCCCGATCGGGTCTATGCCGTACACGTGGACCACGGTCTCATGCGCAAGGACGAGAGCGACCGGATCTGCGAGGTGCTCGGCGACCTGGGCCTCACCCACCTGGTGCGTATCGACGCCAAAGAGATGTTCTTCCGCGACACGGTCGAGGTGGAGGACCGGGTCCTGGGCCCGCTGACCAGCCTCGTCGACCCGGAGGAGAAGCGGCGCCTGATCGGCGAGATCTTCCTCAAGGCCCTGCGCGAGGCGGCTCTGGGGCTCGATCTCGACTTCGACCAGGCGTACTGGGCCCAGGGCACCCTGCGCCCCGACCTGATCGAAAGCGGCAACCCCCAGATCTCGGGCTTCGCCCACAAGATCAAGACCCACCACAACGACATCGAGCTGGTGCGCAAGGCCCGCGAGCGGGGCATGGTGGTGGAGACCAACTGGGACTGGCACAAGGACGAGGTGCGCCAGGTCGCCCGGATGCTGGGCCTGCCGGAGGAGATCGCCGGGCGCCAGCCCTTCCCCGGGCCGGGCCTGGCGGTGCGCCTGATCGCCGATCACGGCGAGGGCGGAGTGACCGCTGCGCAGGCGCGGGCCGTGGCCGAGCGGGTCGCCGAGTGGAGCTCGGCCTATGACGGCACGGTGGCTCCGGTCCAGACCGTCGGGGTCCAGGGGGATCAGCGAAGCTACCGGTACCTGGCGTTGGTGGCCGGGCCCCACGGAGCCGAGCTCGCCGGAGTCGACTGGGGCGGCCTGACCCGCCTGGGCAACCGCCTGGCGAACCGCTTCGACTTCGTCAACCGCACGGCCTACGTGCTCAATCACCGCGAGCTGCCGGCCGACCTCGCGCACCACCCGACCTACATCGCAGACGACACCGTGGAGCTGCTGCGCGAGCTCGACGCCAGGGTGACCCATCACCTGACCTTGGGCACCGTCTCCCAGGCGTTCGCCGTGCTCCTCCCCATCGGCCGCGGCGGCCGCTGCTCGGTGGCCGTGCGCACCTTCGTGACCGAGGACTTCATGACCGGCCGCCCGGCCCGGGTGGGCGACGGCCCCGGGGGCGAGGTGCCCCTGCGGGTGGTCGAAGATCTCGTGGCCGAGATCGAGGCCGGCTTCGCCGACCGCATCGACCTGGTGCTCTGGGACGTGACCTCGAAACCGCCGGCGACCGTGGAGTGGCAGTGACCGACGCCCTCACCCCCGAGGAATTCCGCCGCTGGGGCAAGGCCCTGGTGGACTGGATCGCCGACTACCGGCAGCGGGTGGAGGACCTGCCCGTGCTCTCCACCGTCCGGCCGGGGGAGATCCGGGCGAAGCTGCCGCCCGAGGCCCCCGAGGCGCCGGAGGGGTTCGACCGGATCCTGGCGGACCTGGACGAGATCGTTCTTCCCGGGATCACCCACTGGCAGTCGCCCAACTTCTTCGCCTACTTCCCGTCCAACGCCTCCTTCCCTTCGCTCCTGGGAGAGCTGGCCTCCGCCGGCCTCGCCGTGCAGGGGATGCTCTGGGCGACCAGCCCGGCGTGCACCGAGGTCGAGACCCTCGTGCTCGACTGGCTGGTGACGGCCCTCGGCCTGCCCGAGGCCTTCCGCTCCACCGGCTCCGGCGGTGGCGTGATCCAGGACACCGCCTCGAGCGCCACCCTGTGCGCAGTCCTGGCCGCCCGGGAGCGGGCCACCGACTTCGCGGCGGGGCGCGACGGCGTGCCCGGAGACCTGGTGGCCTACACCTCGACCCAGGCCCACTCGTCGGTGGAGAAGGCGGTGCGGGTCGCCGGCATGGGCACCGCCCGGCTGCGGCGGATCGAGACCGACGACGGCTTCCGCATGCGACCGGAGGCCCTGGCCGCCGCCATGGCCGCCGATCGCCGGGCGGGGCTGGTGCCGGCCTTCGCCTGCGCCACCGTGGGCACCACCTCCTCCCTCGCTGTCGATCCGGTGGCCGAGATCGGCGAGGTCTGCCGCGAGCACGGCGCCTGGCTCCACGTGGACGCCGCCATGGCGGGGACGGCGGCCCTGTGCCCGGAGCTGCGCTGGATCCACGAGGGCCTGGAGGCGGCCGACAGCTACTGCTTCAACCCCCACAAGTGGATGTTCACCCACTTCGACTGCGACTGTTTCTGGGTGCGCGACCGCTCGAGCCTGGTGCGGACCCTGTCGATCCTGCCCGAGTATCTGCGCAACCGGGCGACCGAGTCGGGCGAGGTGATCGACTACCGGGACTGGCACATCCCCCTGGGGCGACGCTTCCGGGCGCTCAAGCTCTGGTTCGTGCTCCGGGCTTTCGGGCTCGAGGGCCTGCGCGAGCGGGTGCGCGCTCACGTGGAGCTCGCGGAGCGCTTCGCCTCCTGGGTCGCGGCGGATGGGCGCTTCGAGCTGGTGGTGCCTCGCAGCCTGAACCTGGTCTGCTTCCGCCTGGTGGCGAGCGACGAGGCGAACGAGGAGCTCCTCACCCGGCTCAACGACTCGGGCGCTCTCTACCTGACCCACACCCGCCTGGGCGAGCGCTACGCGATCCGCATGTCGATCGGACAGACCGGAACCGAAGAACGCCACGTGGCGGCGGCTTGGGACCGGATCCGGTCCACGGCGGAGGAGCTCCTGGGGGCGGCCCGCTCCTGACCCGGGGCGAGCGAGTCGCGTGGAGCCCCGGAAGCCTGAAGGACTGAAGGGGAGCGAGGGGTTGAGGGGCGGTCTGCTGCGCTGGCTCGAGGACCGCCTGGGCGCCGACCGGGTGGTCCTGGCCCTGTCCCTCGCCCGTCTCGGCGACGGCGTCGGCAACAGCATCCTGATCGTCACCCTGCCGCTCTACGTCGCCAGGATCCCCTCGCCCTGGATGCCGTTCCCCACCCCCGTGCTGGTGGGGATCCTGATCGCCCTGTACGGTTACGTGAACTCGGCGGTGCAGCCTCTCGCCGGGGCGCTCATCGACCGCTTCGGCCGGCGCAAGGCGTTCATTCAGGGCGGCCTCCTGCTCATGGCAGGTTCCACGGCCTCGATCCTCCTGGCCAACACCTTCACCGAGCTGGTGGCGGTGCGCGCCGTCCAGGGGGTAGGGTTCGCCCTCACCCTCCCGGCCTCCCTCACCATCATGAAGGCCGCCACGCGCCGGAGCACCCGGGGCGGGGCCATGGGCGTGTTCACCACCATGCGCATGGTGGGGTTCTCCATCGGGCCCCTGGTCGGCGGCTACCTCCAGTCGCGCTACGGCTTCCCGGCGGCCTTCTACACCGGCGCCGGGTTCATCGTCCTGGGGATGGTGGCGGTCCAGGTCTGGGTGACCGATCCCGCGGAGTCGTCGGCCGGAGGTGCCCGGTTCCGCCTCTTCGACCGGAGCCTGTTCGATCCGGCGCTGGTCAGCTTGGCGGGCGCCACGTTCGTGATGGCGGCCTCGGTGGCCATGATGTCGGCGCTGGAGAACCAGTTCAACGTCCGCCTCGAGCAGACCGCCTTCGGCTTCGGCGTGGCGTTCAGCGCCCTCACGCTCAGCCGGGTGATCTTCCAGATCCCCCTCGGGTCGCTGTCGGACCACACCGGCCGCAAGCCGGTGATCATCGCGGGACTGCTGCTTCTGGCGCCGGCCACCGTGGCCCTGGCGTATTCGGGATCGACGCTCCAGCTCACCGGGTTCCGGCTGATCCAGGGCATCGCCACCGCCGGCATCGCCGCGCCGGCTTTCGCCCTGGCCGCGGACGTGGCGCGCGTGGGCGGCGAGGGGCGTCAGCTCTCGATCCTGACCATGGGCTTCTCCCTGGGGATCGCCACCGGGCCGCTCCTGGCCGGCATATTGGCGGTGGTGGACTTCCACTTCCCGTTCTACATCGCCGCCGCCCTCGCCCTGGCGAGCGCCTGGATCGTCCACCGTTACGTCCGGGAGACGGTCACAGCCACTTCTTCTTCTTGAAGATCAACAGCATGCCGATCACGATCACCACCGTGACCACCCAGAAGGCGGGGTAGCCGTAGGCCCACTCGAGCTCGGGCATGTTCCAGTGGCTCGCCTTCGGGTCGAAGTTCATGCCGTAGATGCCGGCGAGGAAGGTGAGGGGGATGAAGATGGAGGCCAGCACGGTGAGCACCTTCATCACCTCGTTCATCCGGTTGCTGACGCTCGACAGGTAGATGTCGAGCAGGCCCGTGGCGAGGTCGCGGTAGGTCTCGACCATGTCCATCACCTGCACCGTGTGGTCGTAGAGGTCGCGCAGGAAGATCCGGATCTCCCGACTCACGAGGGGCGACTCGAAGCGCTCGAGGGCGCTGACCACCTCCCGCTGCGGCCAGGTGGCCCGACGCAGGACCAGGAGGTCCCGCTTGGCGGCGTGGACCAGGCCCACCGTCTCCCGGTCCGGCTCCTCGACCACCTCCTTCTCCAGGTCTTCGAGGCGCTCACCGAAGTCCTCGAGTACCGGGAAGCAGTGGTCGACCAGGCTGTCGAGAAGGGCATAGGTCAGGTAGTCGGGGCCCATGCGGCGGATGCGGCCCTGGGCCATGCGGAGGCGCTGGCGCACCGGCTCGAAGACGTCCCCCGGGATCTCCTGGAAGGTGAGGACGAAGCCGGCGCCCAGGAAAAAGGAGATCTGCTCGCTCTCCACGTGCCCGGTGGAGAAGTGCATCAGCTTCATGACCATGAAGATATGGTCTTCGTAGGGCTCCATCTTGGGCCTCTGCCCGGTGTTGAGGACGTCCTCCAGGGCGAGGGGGTGGAGACCGAACTGCTCGCCCAGAGCCCTGACGAGCTCCACCTCGTGGAGGCCGACGACGTCGATCCACAGGACCGGCAGGCCGACGCGCCGGGCCGGGATCTCCTCCGCGCCGGCGGCCTGCCACTCCGCCACTCGGTCCGGCCCGTACTCGAGGACCGAGATGGAGACTGTCTCCACCCTGCGGAACTCGGGAGGGCTCAGCGTGCCGGGGGCGGTCCCCGGCGGGGCGAATCGCTTTCCGAATCGGACCATGGGCGGCTCCTCCTGTCCTCGAGGCTGGGGCGGGTGCGCCGCAGAGAGTATCAAGCGGACCGCCGCGCGCGCCGGGGCCGGAGCGGTTGACAAACGGCCTTCGAATCGCGCAGCATGAACCCGTTCCGGATCCGCGCCGCTCGTTGGCGTGAGCGTCGCGGCGGCTTCGAGAGCTCGGGCGGCTCGAGGGGCCGGGCGGGGCGGGACCCGCCGACGAGGGGTACGCCCAGGAAGGAGGTGATCCAGTGACGAGTGCTAGAACGGATTTGACGGAGGTGGCGTCCCCGTAGGGGAACCTCCACCGCCTCTGTGGCGCTCACTGGAGGCCCCCGAAACCGGGGGGTACCCACGCCACCGAAGCAGATCCCGAAGCCCCGGCCCCGCGGGATGCGGCGCCGGGGCTTCGCATTTTCGGGCGAACGAATGGAGTCCGGTCCCGGCCGACGGGCCCCCGGGTGAAATGCTCTTCGTCCCTGGTGCCACTTGCTCTCGGATTGCCCGGGAGGTCAGAGTTTGAGCTATCCTTTGACGGAGCGACGCCCTTACGAGAGAGAGAAGCAGGCACCCCGAGGCCGCCGCCGAGCCCGGAGACGGCCCGTACGGTTCCGCAAGCCGAGCTCTCCGGATCCGCTCGAACGGGGAGCCGCCGAAGGAGCCCGGCCCGTGTCAGTCGTCGATGTCGACCTCGGAGAGATTCCTCGCGACGCCCAACGGCAGGAGGCGTTCGGCGCCCTCTACCAACAGTACGCGGCATCGGTCGCGTACTTTTTCGCCCGCCGGGGCTGCTCGCCGGAAGAGAGCCGAGACCTGGCTCAGGAGACGTTCCTCCGGGCCTATCGCGGGTTTCCCGGATTTCGGGGGGACTCGGCGGTGACCACTTGGCTCCTGCGGGTGGCGGCCAATGTCTGGAAGAACTCGCTCCGGGAGAGACAGGCCGTCAAGCGCAGCGCTCCGGTCGAGTCGCTCGAGGCCGTGATGGAGCGGGGCGAGGCGGTGGGCGATGCGAGCGCCGTCCGGCGGGCGCCCCTCGCGGGCCCCCTGGACGAGGCGCTGGAGCGAGAGCGGGGCCGGAAGCTGCGCGATGCGGTCTCGAGCCTGCCGCCGCGCATGAGACGTTCGGTGATGCTGCGGATCGACCGGGGCCTCAGGTACCGAGAGATCGCGAGCATGATGCAGGTCTCCGTCGACACGGTGAAGACCCAGCTCCACCAGGCGCGCCAGCGGCTCAAGGTCGAGCTGGGAGAGTACTTCAGCATGGGTGATGACGAGGGCGAGGAGCAGGATTAGACTGCTTTCGCCCCCTGGGGGGGACGATGGGCCCTGACAGACCTGACCTCGATGAAGCGCTCCGCGGGCTGGCCGCGGAGGAACGCCGGCGCCTCGGCGACCAGCATCCCGAGCCCGATGTCCTCCTCGCCTACCAGCAGGGTGACCTGCCCGAGCTGCGGGCGGAGCGAATTCGCGACCATCTCGCCATCTGCTCGGAGTGCGGCGAGCTGGTGCTGGATTTCGCGGCTTTTCCCGCTCTCGACCCGCCGGAAGGAAGCTCCCGCCTGGACCGCCGGGAGATTCAGGAGCGCTGGCGGGGCTTCCAGGAGGCCACCCACGAGAACCGCGTGTCGATCTGGCGCCGTCCGGCGGTGCTCCTCCCACTGGCGGCGGGGCTCCTGGCCGCGACCATCGGGCTGGGTGCTTGGGGGCTCGCCCTCCAGCGCGATCTGGCGCAGGCGAACGGTCCCCGGGGAAGCGTCCTGTCGGTGGAGCTTGCGCCCACTACGGTGGTGAGTCGAGGTACAGAGGAGAGAGGCCTCCGGCTCTCCCCGAGGGCCCAGATCCTGTCGATCACCCTCGACCTCGTGCCGGGCGAGACCTACCCGGACTACCGGGTGGACTGCCGCGATGCTGCGGGGCGGATGGTGGCTCGGAACCTCGAGGTCCTTTCGGGCGAGGCGGGTAGCTTCACACTGATCGTGCCCCTGAGCAGGCTGCCTTCCGGCCGGTATCGGTTCGAGCTCGTCGGGTTGAGACAGGGGCGGAGGACTCCGCTGGCGGAGTACCGCTTGCGCATTTCGAAATGACGGGCCCGAGCCCGGCGGTCGCGGCGGCATTTGCTTCCGGCTTGCTCGGTCTCGCTCTCACCTTCGGACTCGCCTACGACGTGGGCGCGGCTCCGTCGACCCCGACGCGGGCTGCCGAAGCATCTCCCGAAACCCCTGGGGTTGCTCGACCGACCCCGCCGCGCCGAGAGGTTCCGCAGCCACTGGGTGAAGGACCCGTGGAGGTCGCCATCCGGGGCGGCGAGTGCCAGCGCTACCGGTCGGCCCTGGCGACCGGGCAGGCTCTCCGATTGATCGTCGACCAGCGAGGTGCCGACGTCGCGATCTCGATCAGCCCGGAGGACGGGGGCGGGGAGCCGCTCGAGCTCGACAGCCCGGTCTCGGACGACGGGCGCGACGGAGGGACGTTCGTCGCTCGAGCCTCTGGCGACGTCGAGGTCGAAGTGTGCTCCCAGGAGGCAGCCGGCACAGTGGGCCGCTACACCATCCGCCGGGAGGCCCTGCGGCCGGCGACTCTCGAGGACCGCCGGGACGAGATCGCCTATCGCAGGTACGCCGAGGGCAGGGATCTCGTCGCACACGGCAGCGACGAAGATGCCCGGGCTGCGTTCCAGCGGGCAACCGAAGAGTTCTCTCGGGCGCGCGATGCCCGCGGGCGGGCCTGGTCGCTCTACAAGTTGGGACAAGTGGCGTCTAGCCTCCGTGATCCCGAGGCGGCGCAACAGAGCTTCCGGAGCGCGGCGGCGATTCACCGGGAGCTGGGGGAGTGGCGGCTGGTGGCCGACCGGACGCTGCGGCTGGCTCGCTCCCTCGACGGGGAGGGGCGGAGCCACCAGGCCCTGGCCGCCTACCAGGAGGCGCTCCGAGCCGCCCGGTGCTCCGGGGCTCCGAAGCTGATTCGCGACGCCCTCGAAAGCCAGGCACGGATCCAGACGAACCTGGGGGACGCCGTCGGGGGGCTCGCCTCCTACCGAGAGCTCCGGGCCCTCCGCCACGCGGCCGGAGACCTCCCCGGGGAGATCCAGGCTCTCGAGGAGATCGGGGTGCTCCACCAGCTCTCGGAGGAGGCCACGCCCGCCCTCGCGGCGTTCGGCGAGGCCCTTCGCATCGCGCGCGAGAACGGGCTGCGAGAGCAGGAGGCCGAGTGCCTCGGCCGTATCGGTGCGGCGGAGCTGGACCGCGGCCAGGCGAGGCGCGCCCTCTGGCACCTGGAACAGGCGCGCGCCGCGTTCACCGCCGCGGGGTCCGAGCCCGGCCGGGCCTGGCTCCTCCGGGACCTGGGCCGTGCCTACCGACGGCTCGGCCACTACCCGGCGGCGCGGCTGGCGTTCGGACGAGCCATCGCCGCCGCTCCGAACGGGATCTTCGCCGCCAGCACGAGGATCGACCTGGCCCACCTGGAGGCCGACCAGGGTCACCCCGAGCAGGCCATTGCCGAGTGCCGCCGGGCCCTGCCGGTGGCGAAGAAGAGCGGTCAGGCGATCCAGGTGGCGAGCGCCCTGGACTGTATCGCCCACAACGAGAAGGCTGCCGGGCGGCCGGCGGAGGCGCTGGCCGCGATCCGGGAGGCCGTGGCCCGGGTCGAGGCCTTCCGCGGCGAGAGCGCGGCCCTGGATCAACGAGCCGCGCTCCTGGCCGGCAAGCGGGACTACTACGAGCTCTGGGTCGAGCTCCTCCTCGAGACCCGTGCCGGACCAGGGGACGAGACGGGCGCGGAGAGGGCCTTCGAGGCGGCGGATCGGAGCAAGGCGCGGAGCCTCCTCGACGGCCTCGAGGCCCACCGGCGCTCGCTCGAGGAGAGCCTCGATCCGAAGCTTTCCGACCGCAAGGCAGAGCTCGCAGGGCAGATGGAGAAGCTCGAGTCCCGCCTCCTGGGTGGAGACGGGGGCTCGGCGAGCGCCGCGGAAGAAGCGGTCCGGCGTCGGGAGCTGGCAAGCCTGCGGCAGGAGTACGACCTCGTCCAAAGCCGGATCCTGGCGGGCCATCCGGGCTGGAAGCGAGCCCTGGACGTGAGACCGGCCTCGCTTGCGGCGATCCGCTCCGGTCTCCTGGACGACGACACGCAGATCGTCGAGTACTTCCTCGGGAAGGAGCGGAGCACCGTCTGGGTGGTCGGCCGAAAGACCCTGGTGGTGCGGCGCCTGGCCTCGCAGGCGGTGATCGAGCGGCTGGCCGAGAGCGCTGCGAGCCTTCTCGCGCAGAGCCATGAGACGACCAAGCGGCAGCAGGCCGCCCTGGTGACGGCCGAGCTCTCTCGGGAGGTTCTGGCTCCCATCGCCGGCGCTCTCACCGCGCACCGGCTGGTCCTCGTCAAGGACGGGGCGCTCCACCGCGTTCCGTTTGCGGCACTTCCCGTGGCTCCGCCCTCCGACAACGAGCTCCTCGGCGAGGGCCACGAGCTCGTGGAGGTGCCATCGGCCTCGACCGCCCTCGCGCTGCGGCGGGCTCGGCACCCGGCCCCGGCCGCGAGCGACCTCCTTGCGATCTTCGCGGATCCGGTCTTCGGTCCGAACGATCCGCGCCTACGCCGGTCGAGGCGCGGGCGACAGAGGGGAGACGCCTCGGTCGTCGCGGACCCTCCCCAGGCGTCGGGTGCGCTGAATCTGGAGGACCTTCCGAGGCTCACCGACTCTCGAACCGAGGCCCAGGCCATCGCGAGCCTCGTGCCTCCGAATCGCCGACTGGTGGCACTCGGCTTTCAGGCCACGCGGTCGCTCGCCCTGAGCAGCCGACTCAGGTCTTTCCGGATCATCCACTTCGCGACCCACGGTGTGGTGGAGCCTGCAGCCGCCGGCCTGGTGCTGTCGCTTCGAAGCCCGGACGGCAGGAGGATCGACGGCTTTCTACGCCAGTGGGAAATCTACGACCTCGGTCTCTCCGCCGACCTCGTCGTTCTCAGCGCCTGCCGCAGCGGCGTCGGCGAGTACCTGCCGGGGGAAGGAGAGCTAGGCCTCGCACGGGCCTTCCTCTGGGCCGGCGCCTCGAGCGTGCTGGTGAGCCTTTGGGACGTCGACGACCGGGCCACCGCCGAGCTCATGCGGCGGTTCTACCGCGGCCTGTTGACCCGAGGCGAGTCGCCGGCTCAAGCCCTCGAACGCGCGCAGCAGGACCTGCGCAGTCAACCCGAGTGGCATGCACCCCACTACTGGGCAGGCTTTGTGCTCGAGGGCAACTGGAAGAAGAGATCCTGATCTCAACCCTTTCGTCACCACCGTGTCTGGTCTCGGTAAGCACACACCATCCACCGAGTCCCGGAGCGGTAGAGGAAAGGGCCTCCTCCGCTCCGGGGCTCCTCGACCTGGACGAGGAGGAGACGATGCTCGACACCAACCACCCGGACCTCGAGGCGGAGCTCGCGAAGGGTTCGAACCTCCGCGCCGGCGATTCCACCGGCGACATGGACTACGACGGGGATCCCCTTCCGCCGCCGACCGACCCGCCCCAGCCGCCCCCGGACTATCCCGGCGGTGGGGGCCCCGACGGCCACCTGCCGGCTCCGGGGGACCACGAGGGCTGAAGCGAATCCGGGGCCGCGGGGAAACCCTCCGCGGCCCCTGGGTTCCTTTATCCCCCGGCGAGACAGGAAGGAGAGGACGGTGGACGAGGATCAGGTCGTATTCAACGGCATCGACGGGGTCACCGGCCGGTACCTCACTCCGCCCGTCTCGGTGCCCGAGCTCTTCACCTTGCTGCGCAGGCGGAAGAGGCCCCGGGCCGACTTGAGAGCCCGGGGTCTCATGGGCCACATCGACCCGCGGGATCTCGCGGCGACCGGCTGGGGTGTGGTGTTTGCCCGCGACACGAGCCCGGCGGTGCGCGAAGCGCTGGCGCCGCTTCTGGAGTGGCGCCGGAAACAGGCCGGTGACCTCTTCCAGGAGCTTCGCTGGGAGGATGAGGCGGGCTCGGGCCCGGGAGTCGCCGAGTTCCTGCGCGCCCATGGCGCCGGGCCCGGGCCGGTCGATCCTGAGAGGCTGCCCTATTACCTGCTTTTGGTAGGGGGGCCGGAACAGATCCCGTACGACTTCCAGAGCCAGCTCGACGTCGCCTACGCCGTGGGACGGGTGAGCTTCGAGCATCCCGAGGACTACGCAGCCTATGCGCAGGGGGTGGTCGCCGCGGAGACGCGCACCGTTCGGCGGCCACGGCGCGTGGCCTTCCTCGGGGTGCGCAATCCGGACGATCGCGCCACGGCGATGAGCTGCGACCGGCTGGTCGCGCCGCTCGCCCGCGAGATCGAGATGCGGCACGGGGGCGATGGGGCGGGATGGGAGGTCCGGACCCACCTGGCGGACGAAGCGACCCACGAACGGTTCGCCGCCGTCCTCGGTGGCGACGAGACTCCGGCGTTCGTCTTCACCGCCGGCCACGGCCTCGGGTACCCGACAGGTCACCCGGGACAGGAGGCGTACCAGGGGGCGTTCCTGTGCCAGGACTGGCTCGGACCCGAGGGGCCGGGAGTCCGCCGCGAGCAGATCTTCACCGGCGAGGACGTCTCCGACGACGCCGACGTCAGCGGCCTCGTCTCCTTCCACTTCGCGTGCTACGGCGCCGGCTGCCCCGAGCTCGACGACTACGCCGAGCGAGCGGACGGCGCGCCCCGACGCCTCGCTCCGCGCCCCCTGGTCTCGCGCCTGCCTCGCCGCCTCCTCTCCCATCCCCGAGGGAGCGCCCTGGCCGTGATCGGACACGTGGACCGGGCGTGGGGTTTCTCCTACCTGTGGGGTACCGAGGCTCAGACCGCGGCGTTTCGAAGCACGATTGAAGACCTCCTGCTCGAGTTCCCGGTGGGCGCGGCGATGGAGTTCTTCAACCAGCGCTACGCCGAGCTCGCCGCCTACGTGAGCTCCATGATTCACGGCGAGCGCTACGGGCGAGCGGTGGACCCAGGCGAGGCGGTGTCGCTCTGGACGGCGAACAACGACGCTCGGGACTACGTGGTGCTGGGGGACCCGGCGGTTCGCTTGGCCGTGGCGGAGAGTGAGGGGGCGCAGCGATGAGCACACTCCACGCCCTGCTCGCCGGCGTGGACCGCTACGATCCGGGCCGGCTGGCGACCGGCATTCCGATCCCGCCCCTCTCCGGCGCCGTCCACGACGTGGAGCGAATGGAGGCCTTCCTCCTCGCCGCGCCACTGTCGGTGCCGGTGGAGCGAATCCGCAAGCTGGTCTCCCCGGCCTGGGCTCCGGACACGGCGCCTCCGGTCCCGGACGATCTCCCAACCTGTCGCAACCTGGTCCGTGAGATCCGTGGGCTGGCCGAGCGAGCGGAGCCCGGGGACCAGGTGCTGATCCACTACTCGGGCCATGGCGTGAGGGTTCCCACCGCGCTCCCGGAGCTCAAAGGAGAGGCGGGTTGGGACGAGTGCCTGGTGGCCTGCGACGCAGGGGCCCCCGGGGCCGTGGGACGAGGGCTGCTGCGAGACAGCGAGGTTCACCTCCTCCTCCGCGACCTCGCGGTTGCGGGTCTCCAGGTCTGCCTGGTCCTCGACTGCTGTCACTCCGGAGGCGCGACCCGCGCGATCGACCACGGCAAGGTCCGGGGGCTTCCCGACGCGCGCCTGGCGGTTCCGGAGCGGAGCCTTCTAGGGTCCTGGGACGAGTTGGGAACGGTGCTCCGAGGCGGCGCGAGCGCCCCGACCGCCGGGGAAGCGGCCCTGCGCAGCCTGGCGTCGGCGGGGGGCCGCTTTCCCGCACCCGAGGGGTGTGTCGTCCTCGCCGCGTGCCGGGCCAACGAGCTCGCTCGCGAGTACCCCTTCGAGGGACGCCCCTCGGGGGCCCTGACGCACTTCCTGCTGGAGGCGACCGGGGAGCTCGGGATCCGCCCCACCTATCGCGAGCTCCACCGGTGTCTGCAGGCCAGGATCCGCACGAGGTTCGAGCAGCAGAGCCCCGTGCTCGAAGGGGACGGGGACCTGCTCTTTCTCGGCCGGGAGCGATGGCCCGGGCTGCGCTCCGTCGGCGTGCTCGAGGTGGCCGGAGACCCTCCGGCGCACGTACGGCTGGCCGCGGGGCGCGCCCAGGGTGTGCGGGAAGGAGCACGATTCGACATTTTTCCGCCGGGGATCCGAGCGGAGCCCCAGGCGTCCGTCGCCGACCTCCAGGCCCAGGTCACCCGCGCCGAGGGGACACGCTCCTGGGCCGAGATCACCGGCTCGTCGGCAGCCCGGGTGGCTCCGGGCTGGGCGGCCGTGCTCGTCGATCCCGGTCCCCAGGGCCTGGTCCGCCGCGTGGCGCTGGAAGGGGCGGCGGAGAGCCCGACCGGCGCCCGGGCTCTCCACGAGCTCGGCCGAGCTCTCGAGGCCGGGGACCGCGCTCCCTTCCTGACCCTGGGCCGAGACGGCGACGCGGACTTCCGGGTCGCCGTCGGCACAGGTGGAGGATTCCGCATCCAGGACGCTTCCGGAGAGGATCTTCCCCATGTCGGGCCACCCCTCGATGCGGCCGATCCCGGTGCTCTCGAGCGTCTCCTGGAGCGCCTGGGGCACCTGGCGCGGTTCGCCAACGTCCGGGACCTGGACAACCTGAACCTCTGCTCGCCGCTCAGCGGCAAGCTCGAGATCGAGGTGTTCGGCCTCGGGCCGGGGGACGACGAGGGGAGTGGCCCGCGGCACCCGGTGGACGCCTCGGCTCTCGCCGTGGGAGACCGGATCGGCATCTCGGTCCGGAACCTGTCGGACGCCGCGCTGGAGATCGCGATCCTGGATCTCCAGCCCGACTGGGGGATCAGCCGAGCTCATCCGCCCCCTGGGCAGGGAGACTCGGTTCTCGTCGAGTCCGGAGGCGAGACGCTCGCAATCCTCGACGCCTGCCTCCCGGACTGGATGACGGAGGGCCGCGACGTGCTCCGCGTGCTGGCGAGCCGAATCCCCCAGGACGCCTCCTGGCTCGAGCTTCCGCCCCTCGGTGTGCCCCGCGACCGGACGCGGAGCGCCCGGGAGCCCACCGATCCCCTGGGGCGCTTGTTCGTCGCCCTCGCCGGCGAGCGACCCGCCACCCGTTCGGTGCGTCCCGCCGCCACGGCAGGTGACGATTGGGTGGTGGGCCGCTTGGAGCTCCGGATGAGCCGACGGTGACCGGCGAGGCCGATCGAAGTCCTGTCCCCCGGTCTCCGCCATCGACGCTGCCGGCCCCGGCCGCACCCGAGGCCCGGGGCGCGGGTGATCACTCCGCCGGGTCGACCTCTAGCCGGTCGACGTTGCGGTAGCCGCGGGGGAGCTTGGTGCCTCGGAGGGCGCGGTTTCCCCGGTAGGGATCGAGGTCGGACCGCTTCAGGTTCAGGTACTGCCGTCCGGCGTAGATGCGGAGGGCCTGATCCGCGGGGACGACCACCAGGTGGGCCACGACCTCCCGGTCGGCGGGGTTCGGAGCGGTCAGGCGTTTCTTGGGCACGTTGATGATCTTGTTGCCTTTTCCCCGAGCGAGCTGGGGGAGCTCGCGGACCGGGAAGGCGAGGGTGTAGCCGGAGGTGGTGACGGCGACGAGAAGATCCCCGTCCGGGTCGGTGACCCGCCGGGGCGGCAGGACCTCGGCCCCTTTCGGCACGGTGATGACCGCCTTGCCGGAGCGCTGGCGGGTCTGGAGGTCCCCGAGCCGAGCCAGGAAGCCGTAACCGTGGTCGGTGGCCAGGAGGATCAGCTCCTCGGGCTCGCCCATCGCCACCCCCACGAAGCGCGAGCCCGGCGGCGGCGTGACGCTGGAGGAGAGGGGCTCGCCGTGGCTCCGAGCCGACGGCAGCGTGTGGGCGGGCAGAGAGTAGGTCCGGCCCGTGGAGTCGAAGAAGATCGCCGGCTGATTGGTCTTGCCCCGAGCGGCGTCGAGGAACCGGTCGCCCGACTTGTAGGAGAGGCTCTCGGGGTCCACCTCGTGCCCCTTGCCGGCGCGCACCCAGCCGCGCTCGGAGAGGACTACTGTCACCGGCTCGGTGGGCAGGAGGTCGGCCTCGACGAAGGCCGAGGCGGTGACCAGCTCCTCGGCGTCCACAAGGGGAGACCGGCGCTCGTCGCCGAAGGTCTCGGCGTCGGCCTCGAGCTCGGCGCGGACCTTGGCGCGAAGCTTCTTCTCCGCGCCCAGGATCTGCTCGAGGGCCTGGCGCTCCTCGAGCAGCTTGTCCTGCTCGCCCCGGATCTTGATCTCCTCGAGCTTCGCGATGTTGCGCAGCTTGAGCTCCAGGACGGCCTCGGCCTGCCGGTCGGAGAGCTCGAAGCGTTCCATCAGCACCGCCTTCGGCTCGTCCTCGGTGCGGATGATGTGGATCACCTCGTCGATGTTGAGGAAGGCCGCGAGGTAGCCCTCGAGGACGTGCAACCGGTCGAGGACCTTCGCGAGGCGCGCCTGGAGGCGGCGGCGCACCGTCTCGGTGCGGAAGACGAGCCACTCGGCGAGGAGGCTCCTGAGGTCGAAGAGGCGAGGCCGGCCGTCGAGGCCGATGGCGTTCATGTTGACCCGGTAGCTCTTCTCCAGGTCGGTGGTGGCGAAGAGGTGGGCCATGAGCCGTTCCACGTCGACCCGGTTCGAGCGCAGCTCCACGACCAGGCGGGTCGGGTGCTGGTGGTCCGACTCGTCGCGCAGGTCCTCGACCCAGGGAAGCTTCTTCGACTGCATCTGGCCGGCGATCTGCTCCAGCACCCGCGAGCCCGAGACCTGGTAGGGCAGGGCGTCCACCACCACTCGCGCTCCCTCCTGGCTCCAACGGGCCCGCAGCCGCACCGTTCCGCCTCCCGACTCGTAAATCTCCCGGAGCTCGCTGCGGGGGGTGATGATCGCCGCTTCGGTGGGGTAGTCGGGGCCGGGCAGGTGGGCGGTGAGCTCGGCCACGGTCGCCTTCGGGTGCTCGAGCAGGTGGATCGCCGCCGCCGCGACCTCGCGCACGTTGTGGGGCGGCAGGTCGGTGGCCATGCCCACCGCGATCCCCGATGCGCCGTTGAGCAGGACTTGGGGCAGGCGGGCGGGAAGGAGCTTCGGCTCCTGGAGGGTCCCGTCGAAGTTCGGCAGCCAGTCGGTGGTCCCTTGCTCGAGCTCCGCGAGCAGCACCTGGGCGAAGCGGGTCAGGCGCGCCTCCGTATAGCGCATGGCGGCGAAGGACTTGGGGTCGTCGGGCGAGCCCCAGTTGCCCTGCCCCTCGATCAGCGGGTAGCGGAAGCTGAAGGGCTGGGCCATGAGCACCATGGCCTCGTAGCAGGCCGAGTCGCCGTGGGGGTGGTACTTGCCCAGGACGTCGCCGACGGTGCGCGCCGACTTCTTGAACTTCGCCGCCGCCGAGAGGCCGAGCTCGCTCATGGCGTAGACGATGCGGCGCTGCACCGGCTTCAGCCCGTCGGCGAGATGGGGCAGGGCGCGGTCGAGGATCACGTACATCGAGTAGTCGAGATACGCCTTCTCGGTGAAGTCGGCGATGGTCCGGCGCTCGATCTCGCCGGTCGAGAGGTCCAGGGTGGTCTGGTCGGTCATCGCGGGATGGCTCTCACGCCTCGACGGTGGCCAGGTTGCCCTTCTCGGTGAGCCACCGGCGGCGGTCCGCCGAGCGCTTTTTCGAGAGGAGCATGTCGAAGACGCCGCGGGCCGACTCTTCGGAGGCCGGGTCGGCGGCGCCCTCCCCGTCGCGGAAGACGAGCTGGACCAGGCGCCGTGTGTCGGGGTCCATCGTGGTCTCTCGGAGCTGGGAGGGATTCATCTCGCCCAGGCCCTTGAACCTCTGCACGTTGATCCGGGTGCCGCTGGAGGACCGGCCGTCCTGGGCGCCGAGGGACTCGAGGATCTGCTCGCGCTCGGCGTCGTCGAGGGCGTAGTGGACCTCTTTGCCCACGTCGATCCGGTAGAGGGGAGGCATGGCGACGAAGACGTGACCGCCGTGCACCAGGGCCGGGAAGTGCTGGACGAAAAGGGCGCAGAGCAGGCTCGCGATGTGAGCGCCGTCGGAGTCGGCGTCGGCGAGGACGCAGATCTTTCCGTAGCGCAGACCCGAGAGGTCGGTCGAGCTCGGGTCCACCCCCAGGGCCACCGCCACGTCGTGGACCTCCTGCGAGCCCAGGACCTCGGCCGAGTCCACCTCCCAGGTGTTCAGGATCTTGCCGCGCAGGGGGAGGATCGCCTGGTACTCCCGGTCGCGCGCCTGCTTGGCGGAGCCGCCGGCCGAGTCTCCCTCCACCAGGAAGAGCTCAGTCTGGGAGAGATCCTGGCTGGTGCAGTCGGCAAGCTTGCCCGGGAGCGCCGGCCCGCTGGTCACCTTCTTGCGCTTGACCCGCTTCGAGGCCCGCGCCCGCTCCTGGGCGCTGTCGATGGCGAGCCGGGCGATCCGCTCGGCGTCGGCGGTGTGCTGATTGAGCCAGAGGCTGAAGCCGTCCTTGACCGCGCCGGCCACGAAGCTCGCCGCGTCCCGGTTCGAGAGGCGCTCCTTGGTCTGGCCGGAGAACTGGGGTTCCTTCAGGCGCACGGACAGGATGAACGCGCAGCGGGCCCAGATGTCGTCGGGGGCGAGGCGGATGCCCCGGGGCAGAAGGTCGTGGAAGTCGCAGAACTCCCGGATGGCGTCGGTCAGGCCGGTGCGGAAACCGTTGACGTGGGTGCCGCCCTGGGGCGTGGGGATGAGGTTGACATAGCTTTCCTGGACCGGCGGGGCGACCGGTCCGTCCTCCTCGTCGGCGAGCCAGGCCACCGCCCACTCCAGCTCGCGCTCCTCGCCCTTGTGGCGGCCGACCAGGGGATCCTCGGGGATTCGCGGCGCGTCGGCGAGGGCGTCGGCCAGGTAGTCGGCCAGCCCCTCCTCGTAGCACCACTCCCGGTCGTTCTCCGGGTGGCCCTCGTCCCGGAAGCGCACGGTCAGCCCGGGGCAGAGCACGGCCTTGGCCCGCAGGGCGTGGAGCAGCCGGGGCACACTCACCTTGACGGAGTCGAAGTACTGAGGATCGGGCCAGAAGTGCACCCGGGTCCCAGTGTTGCGCTGGCCGACGGTGCCGACCTGCTCGAGCTCGGAGGTCTTGGTGCCGCCGGCGAAGGTCATGCAGTAGCGCTTGCCGCCGCGCCGCACCTCCACCTCGAGGCGCTCGGAGAGGGCATTGACCACCGACACGCCGACGCCGTGGAGGCCGCCCGAGTAGCGGTAGTTCTTGTGGGAGAACTTGGCGCCGGCGTGGAGTCGGGTGAGGATGACCTCGACGCCGCTCACGCCCTCCTCCTTGTGCCGGTCCACGGGCATGCCCCGGCCGTCGTCCTCGACGGAGGCCGAGCCGTCGTCGTGGAGGACGACGTTGATCTCCCGGGCGTGGCCGGCGATCGCCTCGTCCACCGAGTTGTCCACCACCTCGAGCACCAGGTGGTTGGGGCGCTCGGTCTGGGTGTACATGCCCGGCCGCCGGCGGACCGGCTCCAGGCCCTTCAGGACTTCGAGGTCGGAAGCGTCGTAGGAGGATGAGGCAGGCATTACGCTCGAGTACCGACTCTAACAGAGGGCCGGCGCGTGCGCAAGAACCGCACGGCGCCGGCGCCGACCGCCGGAATGATAGCCCATCGCGGCAGCGGCTTCGGGGCCTTTCGGTCTCAGGACGAGGCGGCCCTCGCCGCGCCCCTCACGGCGCCACCGTGAGGCGCACGGCGGGATCGCCCAGGAGGGCGTAGTTGCGGGCGTCGTTGCGGGCGGTCCAGAGCCCGACCAGGAGGTCGTCGGCCACCTCGCCGCCTTGCCATCGCCGGACCTCGCACTCGGCCAGGTCGCAGG
This sequence comes from uncultured Acidobacteriota bacterium, assembly GCA_963739795.1. GTDB lineage: Bacteria > Acidobacteriota > Thermoanaerobaculia > Multivoradales > DATKCC01 > CAVUBL01. The sequence continues at coordinate 171,263 of CAVUBL010000010.1, forward strand.
AGAGCTCGGCGCACCGCCGCCCGAAGGCCTGGAGAGCCCAGCCGAGGGGTTGGCCGTCGAGGAGCCGGAAGAACGCGTCGCGGAAGACCCGGATCTGGCGGCCGAGGCCGGGCCAGTAGAACGAGAAAGTCCAGGCGCGATCGACATGGGCCACCACCGCCAGGGCGCCACCCTTCGGATGCCCCAGGAGGCGCCGGGGCAGCTCCGCGACAAAGGGCTTCGGGGTGAGGGTCCGAGCCGCCGAGCCGGGCCTGCGCTCGACGAAGCTGTCGAGGCGCGGCGTGCCGGCGCCGTAGCAGGCGAAGAAGAAGGCGATCTTGCCGGCGGGTTGCGCGTCGTCGCCTACGTCGGGGGCGCCGAGCAGGTGGTCCTCTAGCACCCGGTGGCCCGGTCCCGGCCAGTCCTGGCAGAGAAGCGCCCCCTGGAGTCGCTCTTGCCGGGGGTCTCCGGCGGGGTAGGCCATGCCGTGGCTGGCGGAGAAGAAGAGCCCCGGGGCGCCGGCAGTCAGGGCCTGGGCGGCCCGCGACTTGGTGGCTTCCCGACCTACGTGGGAGCTCACCCGCCAGCCTCGCAGGCCAGCCTTGTCGGCCAGGTCGCGGGCCAGGGGCGCCACGAGCTGCTCGGCGCTCAGGGCGGTGGCCCCGTCGCCGGGGTTGCGGGTCCCGAAGAAGGTCACGTCCCGCGCCGGCGGCGCCCCGGCGGTCTCGGCCGACACCACGCTTTCGGCGTAGCGCGCGTACTCCTCGGGCGTGTCGAAGCACAATCGGCCCACCGCGTAGGGCACGTCGAGCTGGTGCTGGAAGCTGAACGGCACGAGGCCCGGATCTCCGACCAGGAGGAGGTAGTGGGGCACCCGGTCGGGGTCGGTCTCGCCGGGGCCCAGGCCCTGGCGGAGGAGGAACGTGCCCTTGTCCAGCGACGGAGCGTAGCCGGTCGTCTCGTCGAACAGACGGAAGCGGTCGCCGGCCTGGTCTCTCCGATGCTCGACGAGGGGCCCAAGGGCCTCACGCACCGCCGGGTCGATCCCCGGCGGCAGGAGGATCCCCCAGCCGCTCGAAGCCAGGTCGGTGGGGTCGACCTCCTCGTGGAGGGGACGGGGCGGCGCGACGTCGCCCCGGAACGAGCGGGCGGCGAGACGCCTCCCGAGGTCGGCGGCGGTCATGGGATGCGTCCAATAGTCCCCGGTGGTGCCGTCGATCCCGTTGAACACCAGGAGCTCTTCGTCTGCCCGGCCCGGAGGCGGGTCCTCCTCGGACTCCGCCGGTTCGAAGTCGGCGTCGTCCAGGTGCCGGGCCGCCGAGCCGTTGTCCTCGTCGCCCAGGGCCCGAGGCCGGAAGGAAGGGGTCCAATCCATGACGGTCTCTCCTTGTCTGCGTTCGGGAGCGGTGACGCCCGCTCCCCGTCCCCACATGAGACCCCGGGCAGAGCGCCTTGGTTGAGATCAGTAGGGAAATGGCCCAGGGCTGTCCGTCACCGAGACAGGGGATCGGCGCCGGATTCTTCGTCCGGGCTCAACCTTTTGCGCCCGGGCGGGTCTGTACATCGCGGAGGGCCCCGCTGTGACCCCCTTCAGGACTGGGCCACGCGTTACAGGAGGAGAGGCGACCATGCACCGGGGAATGACGACGGTGACCGACTGGCAGGAGCGCCTGAGGACCGATCCGCGCGGCACCCTCGCCGAGCTCGGCGAACGGCTGGCGGGGTTCCGCAGCCCCGATCCCGAGATCGAGGATCTCTACTGGCGCGCCCTGGTCGACTTCGGCGGCGTCGGCGAGGTCGTCACGGCGCTCCTCGATCGCCTGCGACCGGGAAGCGGCCTGCGGCTCCTCGACCTGGACCAGGAGCACCGCACACGCTGCCATGGCCGTCTGCGAGTGGAAGCGGCGGAGGAGCTCGGAGCCTTCCGGCTCGACCCCGGCGAACGGGAGGTGATCGCCGGCCATCCGCTGCGCCTGCCCGAGACCGTCTACGAGCCGCGGGGGCGCCCCGCCGAGGCGGCGGCCCTCTACGCCCTGGAGCACGACCGCCTGGAGGAGCGCGGAGACGATTTCGGTACCCTCGCCAGGGCCGCCCTCCGCTACAAGCTCGCCCGGGCCTTGCGCCGAGCCACCCACGTGACGAGAGCGGCACCGACGGCCCAGGCGATCATGGAAAGCGCGCTGGGCCTGGTCGAGAGCCTTCCGCCGCGCACTGTCGTCGCCGGACGGCCCGGCTTCCCTGGTGGGATGCCGACCACCTCCGTACGCCTGCGCTTTCATATCCACGAGTGGCTCGGCTTGCGCCACTACGAGGCCGAGCGCTTCGCCGCGGCCGAGGAGAGCTTCCTCCGTGCGGCGGCCCTGGTGCCCGACACCGAGCTCGGCGTGGCGGTCCTGACCTTCGCGGCCAACGCGCTGCTCAGGCAGGGCAGGCGAACCGAAGCCCGGAGCCTTCTGGACTCCCTTCGAGGCCGCATGGCGCCGGCCGAGGACCGGGAACAGGCCGCGGGATGGGAGGTCCTCTACCGGCGCCTTGCCGACGAGCTCGGCGAGGGCTGACGGACGGGCCCCTCAGTCGGCCAGGGAGGCGGCGAGGAGGCGGTGGAAGTGATGCACGCCGCTCTCCCGGCTCGGCGAGTAGCGGCCCCGGTGATAGAGGCGCGAGCGGACTCCGCGCTGCACGGCTTCGACGATGGACTCGTCCTCCCGCTCGACCCGGTCGAGGGCAGCCCCGGCGCCGCCCTCCAGACGGCTTGGATCGAGGACGTAGGTGAGGAAGCGCACTTTCGTGCGGTCCACCGCCAGCGGCTGGACCACGTTCACCGACACGCCCCACGGGTAGACGTTGATCATGGTGTTGGGAAACAGCCACCAGTAGTAGGCGGCGATGCGGCGGCCGTTGCCCGCGTCGGGGGAGGCCGCGGGCAGATCGAAGGCGTCCTCGCCTCCGGCCGCCACCCCGAGCTGGAGGTTCGACCAGGCGTGGAGCTCGGTCCGGTACTCACCGTAGTCCAGAGCCGAGGCGAGACCGGCGTGGACGTAGGGGATGTGGAAGCCCTCCAGGTAGTTCTCGACGTAGAGCGCCCAGTGGGCCCGCACCAGGTAGTCGCGGGACCGCTCCGGCTCGGGGCTCAGCTCGTCCACGGGGAGCCAGGCGAGGCGCTCGCGCAAGGGAGCCAGGAGCTCGTCGAAGGTCTGTGCGGGCTCCAAGCCGGTGAACAAGAGCTTCCCCCAGCGCCCGAGAGGAAGCTCCGGAAGGTCGTCGGCTGCCGACGGGAAGCCCTCGGCGCCCTCGAACTCCGGCATCGACAGGAAGCGGCCGTCGAGACCGAACCGGCGCCCGTGGTACCGGCAGCGCAGCGCCTGACACCGCCCGCCGCTCTCCACCAGCAGGTTGCCGCGGTGCGTGCAGACGTTCGACAGGCAGCGCAGGCGGTCCTCGCCGTCCCGGGTGAGGAGCAGGGGCTCGTCGAGGAGACCCGGGAGCAGGGTGACCGGCTGGACGTGGCCCGGCGAGCGCACGGGGTCGCTGTCTCCGGCGAGCTGCCAGCTCCGGGCGAAGACGAGCTCCCGAAGGGTCGCGAAGAGCTCCGGGTCGGAGTAGAGATCCGCGGGCGCGGTCCAGGCGCGACGGATGTCGGGCTCGATATCGAAGCGACGAATGGTCATCAAGGCCCCCGGAGGCGTAGGGAGGAGTAGAATACCTGTTCCCGTCGCGGCCCAGGGCGGCTCGGGAGAGCTGCCGATGGAGACTATCGCGGGTGCAACCGGCGGTGTATGCTCGAATAGCAATGAGCGGCTGAGTGACGCAAATGAGGCGCGAGCAACGGAGGATCAAGCGACGCCTGCTCCGCGAGCTGGTGGACGAAAACGTCCAGCTCCGCAACGGTGAGCGCCCGCAACCCGTCCGCCGCCGGCACAGGACACTCGCCCGGACTCTTCGCCTGGCGGCCCTGATCGCCGCGCCGGCCGCCCTGGTGGCTTCCTCACTGGTGCTGTCGGGGGCGGTCCTGCCCAACGGTGCGCGCCATACGTCGGAGGTGGCGAGCACGGCCCCGCCGGTGCCCGCCGCCGGCGACCCCATCGTCTCCCGGCGCGCCGCCCCGGCTGCGCCGGCGCCTGCGGCGACGCCGGCGTCCGACAGCTCGTCCGCAGCGAGTGGGGCCGTGTCGGCGACCCTCCCCGCCCCGATTCCGACCCGGCCCATCGACGCCTCTGTCTTCCCCCTGGCGATCCACCGCATCGTTCTGGACCCGGGGCACGGCGGCGAGAACTCCGGCACCCGCACCCCGGGTGGCCTGGAGGAGAAGGACCTCACTCTCGATATCGCGCTCCGGGTCAAGGCGAGCCTCGAGCGCTACTCGTTCGAGGTCCTGATGACGCGCGACGACGATGAGTCGGTGACCCTGCGCCAGCGGGCGGACTTCGCGAACCAGGAGCGGGCGGACATCTTTGTGTCGATCCACGTCAACTGGCTGGAGGGGTCCCGGGAGAGCGGCATCGAGACTTACTACCTGGGGCCCAGCGACGACCCCTTCGTGACCCGCCTGGCCGCCGACGAGAACGTCGAGTCGGGCCACAGCCTGGCGGAGCTGCGCGAGCTTCTCGATAGGATCTACGCAGGGGTGCGTCAGGACAAGTCACAGGGGCTGGCGCGGGCGATCGACACCTCTCTCTACCATTCGCTCAAGCGCGTCAACCCGGAGCTGCGTGACCGAGGGGTCAAGACCGCGCCGTTCATCGTCCTGGTGGACACCCGGATGCCGGCGGTCCTGGCGGAGGTCGCCGCCCTGTCCAGCGCCGCCGAGGCCTCGATGCTGGAGAAGCCCCTCTACCGCGAGTACATCGCCGACTCTCTCGCCGCCGGAATCGCTTCGTACGCCGAGTCGGTCGGGCGCACAGCCGAAGAGCGGTCCGGAGCCACTCAACCGTCGCAGCCGTCTCAACAGGGGAGTTAATTCCATGAGCGAGAGCAAGGAGATCCTCCACGTGGGGATCGATCTGGGGACGTCCCGCAGCTCCATCGCCGGGTCGAACGAGCAACGCCACGTGGTCCAGAGCTACGTCGGCTGGCCGGCGGACATGGTGGCCCGCAAGGTCCTCAAGAAGACCGTGCTGGTGGGCGACGAGGCCCTCGAAAACCGCCCGATGCTCGACCTCTACCGGCCCCTCGAGGAGGGGTTGATCAAGAAAGGCTCGAGTCGCGACGAGGCGGCGGTGGGCGAGCTGCTCCGCCACCTGCTGCGCCTGGCCGGGGCGGAGAAGGGCAACGGCGCCGGCAAGGTGCGGGCGGTCGTGGGGGTTCCCGCCAAGGCCCTGCGGGTCAACAAGCAGAGTCTGCGGGAGGCGGTCGGCCCGCTGGTCGACAACCTCCTGATCGTCTCCGAGCCGTTCGCGGTGGCGTACGGCCTGGACTCTCTGCTCCACTCCATGATCATCGACATCGGGGCCGGCACCGCCGACTTCTGCGTGATGCGCGGGCGGATCCCCACCGACGAGGACCAGCGCACCCTGACCACCGCCGGCGACTGGGTCGACGAGCAGCTCGCGGGCCAGATCCGCGAGGCCTACCCGGATGCCGACTTCACGGTCCACATGGTCCGCGAATGGAAGGAGCGCTCGAGCTTCGTGGGTGACGCCAAGCAGAAGGTCACCGTGACCGCGCCGGTCGACGGCAGGCCGACGGAGCTGGACATCACGGTGCCCATGCGCACGGCCTGCGAGGCGCTTCTGCCGCCCCTCATCGAGACCATGGTCGACCTGCTCTCCCGCGTCGATCCCGACTACCAGGACCGGGTGCGCAACAACGTGATCCTCTCCGGGGGAACCGCCCTGATCCAGGGCCTCGGAGCGAGCCTGCAGAAGGAGCTGGGAGAGATCGGGGGCGGCCGCGTGAAGGTGGTCAAGGACCCGGTCTTCGTGGGTGCCGACGGCGGCCTCGCCATCGCCCGCGACGCCTCCGACGAGGAGTGGGAGCGTCTCGCCGGTTGAGGGCGGGAGCTCTTCTCGAGATCATGAAGCGACTGTTGGCGAGTCTCTCGATCCTCGGGCTCGCGGTCGTCGGGGCCGCGTGCCGTGCCCAGGAGGGCCCCATGAGCGAGAACCGCCTCGAGGTGTCGAGCCCCGCCTTCGCCGCCGGCGAGCGGATCCCCCAGGTCCACGCCTACGCACCCGAGGGGCGCAACGTCTCGCCGCCCCTCGCCTGGCGGGGAGTCCCCACCGGCGCGCGGGAGCTGGCGCTGATCGTCGAAGATCCCGACGCCCCGCGAACCGAGCCCTGGGTCCACTGGGTGCTCTACGGGATTCCGGTGTCCGCCCCGGGCCTGCCCGAGGGCGCCTCCTCCGGCTCCGGCCTGCCCGCCGGCACCCTCCAGGGAGAGAACGACTTCGGCGAGCGCGGCTGGGGCGGTCCCCTCCCGCCGCCCGGCCACGGCACCCACCACTACCACTTCAAGCTCTACGCCCTGGACGCGGAGCTCGGCCTGCCCGCCGGTGCGAGCAAGGCCGAGCTGCTGCGCGCCATGGCAGGCCACGTGGTGGCCGAGGGCGAGCTGATCGGAACCTACAGCCGGTAGGCGGGCTCTCCGCGCCGTTCGGGGCGGCCCGCTGGGCGCCGCTTCTCAGGACCGCCGGACGGCGACCATGTCGATCTCGACCAGAGCGCCCTTGGGGAGGCTCGAGACCTCCACCGTCGAGCGCGCCGGACGATGCTCGCCCATGGCTTCGCCGTAGAGCCGGTTGAGCTCCGGGAAGCAGGCGAGGTCGGTGACGTAGATCGTCGTCTTGAGGACGTCGGCGAAGCGGCAACCGGCGCTGGCGAGGACCCGCGAGAGGTTCTGGAGCACCTGCCGCGCCTGGGCTTCGAAGCCGCCGGAGACGAGCTCGCCGGTGGCCGGGTCGATGGCGATCTGGCCGGAAGTGTAGACCGTAGCGCCCTCGGAGACCGCCTGGGAGTATGGTCCGATGGCCGCGGGGGCGTCGTCGGTGTGATGGAAGTCCATGGGGCTCTCCTGCTGGGGGTTCAGGGCGTGGGGACCACGCCGATGTAGGGAAGGTTGCGCCACCTCTCGCCGTAGTCCAGGCCGTAGCCGACCACGAACCGGTCCTCGATGGAGAAACCCAGGTAGTCGATGGGTACCTCGACCTCCCGGCGGCTCGGCTTGTCGAGCAGCGTGCAGAGGCGGAGGCTCCGGGGTTCCCGGAGACGCAGGATGGAGAGGATGGTGTTCAGCGTGTGCCCGGTGTCGACGATGTCCTCGACCAGGAGGACGTCGCGGCCCCGGAGGGGGAGGTCGACGTCCTTGCGGATCAAGACTTCGCCGGGACTCGACGACGAGCCGTAGCTCGCGGTCTGGAAGAAGTCCACGGCCACCGGCATCGGGAGCTCGCGGACCAGGTCGACCAGGAAAAAGACCGAACCTTTGAGAACGCCGAGACAGACCAGCTCCTCGCAGTGGGCGAGGTCGCGGGCGATGTCGGCGGCGAGCTCGCCGATCCGGCGCAAGATCTTCTCTCGGGAGAGGAGCGGTTCGGGGAGCGGCTCACGGGCGGCGGGCGCCATGGCGTAGAATCCTCATCGAACGTTTGCGGAGCCCTTTGCGTCGAGACCGAAACGGCCCATGTCCGTCCACGAGCTCCAGCGGCTTCACGGCCGGTACGCCAACCTCTCGAATCAGTTCCGCTCGGCCTGGGCGTTCCACCAGTTCCTCGACAGCCTGCGCAAAGTCTTCGCGGTGGGGCCTGCGGCGGGCGAGGTGTCGACGGAGTTTCAGGCGGTCTACGGTGAGCTGAAGTCGATCTCCGGACGTCTCAGCAACGCCGACGCCGGGGCGATCGACGATGAGCTCGACGCCGTCGAGGAGCGGCTCCGGGCGCTGTCCGCGGCGCTGGTGCGGGAGGATAACAAAGTCTCGCCACCCCAGGTACGCCACTTCTTCCAGCGGGTCAAGAACCAGGACGAGAACATCCTCACCCAGCTCGTCAAGTTCTACGTCCACTCCCAGGACGACGCCGAATGGGGCGGGGACCGACTCGACAAGGTGGACTTCCTGCTCACCACCCTGGCCCAGGAGCGAGACGCCACGGGCCGCTACGGCCTGATCGAGCGCGGACGCCTGCGGGAGATCGTCACCGGCCTGTGGAACCTCCAGGGCGTCCCCGAGGCGCCGGAGGAACTGGTCGAGGGCGCGAGCGCCGAGGTCAAAGACCTGCGCGAGGAGGTGGCCGCCTGCGCGAGCCTGGAGGAGCTCAACGAGCGGCGCCTCGTGGCTCGGTTCCGCGACCTCAAGCACGGGCTGGGCCGCACTCTCTTCCACCCCAAGGTGCTCCTGGAGTCCCTCGAGACGAATCTGGTCTACAAGAACCTGATCCGGCAGCTCTACGCCGTCGAAGAGCGCCGGATCACGGCCGAGTACCAGGGGATCTTCGACCTCGAGCGCGAGGCCCCCGTGGAGCCGGAGCTGGCCGGGGAGCTGAAGCGTTTCCGCCACGACGTCGAGGTTTTCGAGCGCCGCCTCCAGGCCGACGAGCTCAAGCTCTCCGAGCTCGCCAGCATCCGCGCGCAGGTGCGCTCGCTCGCCATCCGCCTGGGCCGGTCGGTCTCCGAGCCCGAGCCTCCCCCGGAGGAGCGTGAGAGCGCCGAGGGCGCGGTAGGCGCCGCCCTTCTCGCCGAGGCCCTCGAGCGGCTGACGGCGGCTCTGGCCGAGACCGATCCCGACCTGCCCGCGGCCCGAGTGGCCATCACCTCGGAGGTGTACTCCCTCCGGCTCGAGCCCCGGGAGGTGGAGGCATACCGCTTCCTCGCGGGCGGGGCCGGGAGCTCCGGCAGCCGGGATCTGGAGGCGATCATCCTGGAGGCCGCGGCGCTACGGGTGACGCTCGATGATCGGGTGGAGGAGATCAAGGCCCTTCTCGACGACACGGCGACCACGGGAGAGGCGCCGGTGTTCTCCCGCACGCGGAGGACCCTGGCGCTCGCGTCCGGCCATCTCGCCCGGCTGGAGACGGCCGGGGAGCGCGCCACGGTGGAGGGCCGGATCGCCGACGCCCAGGAGCTGCTCCTGCTGCGCATGCGGCTGCTGCGCAATTACGCGGGGGCCTGGCTCCTGGCGGTGGCGCCGGTGGTCCGGGGCCGGCACAAAGTCTGACTGGCTCACCCCCACATCCCCTCGATCCCCTTCCCACCCTCAAGGGGGGAAGGGGACGCCCCCTCCCGACTCCGTTTCGGCCGGACGTGGCCTCACAGACCCTGCGCTCTACTCCGGCCTGGTCGCCTCCGGGTGGGGCTTCTCGGGGGGCTGCGGGTCTTCCAGGAGCTGGGGGTCTTCGAGGATTGCGCGGAGGAGGCGGGTGAGGCGGGCGCGGGCGGCCGCGCCGGCGCGCAGGACGTCTTCGTGGTCCAGGGGGCCCTCGGAGGCGCCCGCCGCCGCGTTGCTCACCACCGAGAGAACCAGGCAGGCGAGGCCCATGTGGCGGGCGGCGACGACCTCGAGGACGGTGGACATGCCCACCAGGTCCGCCCCCAGGCCGGCGAGCATCCGGACCTCGGCGGGAGTCTCGTAGCTGGGACCGGCCACGCCCGCGTAGACCCCCTCGGAGAGCTCGATCCCGAGCTCGGCGGCCCGGGCCCGGGCGAGCCGGCGCAGGCGAGGGTCGTATGCCTCGCCCAGGTCCAGAAAGCGCGGACCCCAGTCGGGCGGCCAGAGGCCCCGGAGGGGGTTGAGCCCGGTGAGGTTCAGGTGGTCGCGGACCAGGGCCAGGCTCCCCGGGGAGATGGTGGGGGAGAGACCGCCGGCGGCATGGGTCATCACCAGCACCCGGGCGCCCAGGAGGGCGGCGAGGCGGACCGGAAAGACGACCTCGAAAGGATCGTAGCCCTGGTAGGCGTGGAGCCGGCCCCGGAAGTAGAGGACCCGCCGGCCCGGCAGCGTCTCGAACACCTCGACTCGGTGGGGATGGCCGGCGAGAGGGTGGACCGGGAAAGGGAGGATCTCGGCCAGGTCGACGGGTCCGTGGTCCGGAGCGCAGAGATCGACCGCCAGTCCCGAGCCCGAGACCAGGGCGACCTCGGGCCGCGGCCAGCCGCGCCGGTCCCAGGCCGCGACCGCCGCCTTCAGGCTCTCGATGCGACCGTCCATGGACCTTGATTCTAGGTCGCTCCTCTTCGGCGTCCATGAAATGCATTCTGGGGAAGGCGCCAAGGTGGACCAAGGCGAGGACCCGGCGGACGCCTCTGCCCGGCGCTACGGCACGAATGCATAATCGGGTACAGTCTCGGCCACGTGGCGCGCGGTGCGGCCGGGAGACTTTCATGTCCGAGCTCGACGAACAGATCAAGAACCGGCGGGAGAAGCTTCGGCTCCTGGCGGAGGCGGGGATCGAGATCTATCCCCACGACTTCGACTACGACCTCGAGCCCTCCGAGATCGAGGCGCGCTACGGCGGCTCCACCGCCGAGGAGCTGGAGGAGGCGGCCGCGACGCTGCGGGTTCCCGGGCGCGTGCGCGCCATCCGGGGCCATGGCAAGCTGGTCTTCGCCGACCTCGCCGACGGCGCCGGCAAGGTCCAGCTCTTCGTCCGCGCCAACCGCCTCCCCGAGGCGTCGCGCCGGATCCTCGAGAACCTGGACCTGGGCGACCTGGTGGGCGCCCGGGGCCGGGTCATTCGCACCCGCTCGGGCGAGCTGTCTCTGGACGTGGAGGAGCTCACCCTCCTCGCCAAGGCGATCCGGCCGCTGCCGGAAAAGTGGCACGGCCTGGCCGACGTAGAGGCCCGCTACCGCCAGCGCTACCTGGACCTGGTGGTCAACCCCGAGAGCCGAAAGGTCTTCGAGACCCGGGCAGCGATTGTCGGCGGGCTGCGCCGGTTTCTCGACGGGCGCGGGTTCCTCGAGGTGGAGACCCCGATGATGCAGGCCCTGGCCGGCGGCGCCACCGCCCGACCGTTCGTCACCCATCACAATGCCCTGGACCTGGACCTCTACCTGCGCGTCGCGCCCGAGCTCTACCTCAAGCGGCTGGTGGTCGGCGGCCTCCACCGGGTCTACGAGATCAACCGCAACTTCCGCAACGAGGGCATCTCGACCCAGCACAACCCCGAGTTCACGATGCTGGAGTTCTACTGGGCGTACGCCGACTACGAGGACCTGATGGAGCTGACCGAGGAGATGCTCTGGGGTCTCGCCGGGGACGTCCTCGGGCGGCCGACGCTGGAGTGGAAGGGCGAGTCCCTGGACCTCACGCCCCCGTGGCCGCGCTACACGATTCGCGAGGCGATCGAGCGTTTCGCGGGCGTCGATCCCGGACGGCTCGAGAGTGCCGAGGGCGTGGCCGGCGTGCTGGCCGAGAAGGGGATCGAAGCGGCCGGGCCGTACGGCCGCCTGCTCATGGACCTCTTCGAGGAGACCGTGGAGGACCAGCTCGCCGGGCCGGTCTTCATCACCGAGCACCCGGTGGAGGTCTCGCCCCTGTCCAAGGTCTCCCGGAGCGACCCGCGCTTCACCGAGCGCTTCGAGCTCTACATGGGCGGCATGGAGATCGCCAACGCCTTCTCCGAGCTCAACGACCCGGAAGTCCAGGCGGAGCGCTTCCGCCAGCAGCTCGCGGCCCGGGCCGCCGGCGACGACGAGGCGCACCGCTTCGACGCCGACTACGTGCGGGCCTTGGAGCACGGCATGCCGCCGGCGGGCGGCGAGGGGATCGGGATCGACCGCCTGACCATGCTGCTGACCGGCTCGACCTCGATCCGCGACGTGATCCTCTTTCCCCTGCTCCGGCCGGAGCCCGCCGAGGAAGCGGATTGAGGCGGCGGAGCTCCGTCTCGGCCGGAAGGGGCTTGCGGTTGTTCCGCTCGCGCCTGCCGTTTCCCGTCCTCCTCGCTCTGCGCTACCTGCGGAGCACCCGCCGGGACGCCTTCACGACCTTTCTCTCGGTGGTGGCGGTGGGCGCCATCACGGTGGGGGTGGCGGCCTTGATCCTCTCGCTCTCGGCCCTCGCCGGGTTCCAGAGCCTGCTGCGCTCGGAGGTCCTGGCCCAGACCCCGGAGATTGAGGTCGCCCTGCCCGACGACCTGGCGCCGAAGGCCGAGGTCGCCGCGGAGCGGACCGCCCGCGGGGTGACGGGAGTGCGCTCGGTGGCGGCGGTGGTCCGGGGGCACGGTTGGCTGGTGCGGTCCGGGCGCGTGGTGCCCGCGGACCTCATGGGCTTCGAGGGCGCTACGCCCCCCGCCCTGCCCGGCATCGAGGGTTCGGGGCGGGGTCTCTACCTGTCCCGGACCCTGGCCTCGTCGTGGGCGCTGCGTCAGGGAGCCGTGGTCGAGGTCGTCTCGCCGCGACCCACCTTGACCCCCATGGGCCCCCAGCCGCGCCTGCGCAGCCTTCCTCTGGCCGGCACCTACTCGGGCGGACGGGTGATGGAGACGGAGCGCGCCGCCCTGCCCCTGGACGTGGCCGAGAGCCTTCTGGGAAGGGGCCGGAGGCACCTGCTGGTGGACGCAGGAGGGCTCGACGCGGCCCTGGCCCTCGCCCCGCGCCTCGCCGCCGTCCTGCCCGCGGGCTCTCGCGTCGACACCTGGAAGGACCTGAACCGGCCGCTCTTCTTCGCCCTCCGGCTCGAGCGGCTCTTCCTGTTCCTGGGCGTGTCGCTGATCGTGGTCGTGGCCTCCCTCGCTCTCCTGGCCGACCTGGCCCTGATCCTGGCCAACAAGCGCGAGGACATGGGGATGCTCCTGACCCTCGGGGCCACCCCCCGCACCCTGCGGCGGGCGTTCTTGCTCCTGGGCGGGCTCCTCGCCCTCCTCGGCTCCTTCGTCGGCTCGGTCCTGGGGGTGGGCGCCTCGCTCCTCTTCGACCGCTTTCGGCTGATCCATCTGCCGGGCGACGTCTTCTTCGTCGACTACATCCCCTTCCAGGTGCGGCCGGCCAACCTGGTGATCATCCTGACGGTGACCCTGGGCCTGGCCTTCGCCGCCTCCTTCTACGGCGCCGGCAAGGCCGCCGCCCTGGAACCCATCGAGGCACTGCGGCGATGAAGATCCTCGGAGCCGGTCGGTCGCGAATGGGTGCGGGTCGGGGAGTCGGGGGGCGATGAGCGTCAGAGTCGAGGCCACCGGCCTGGTCAAGGGCTATCGCGACGGCGACCTTCGGATCGAGGTCCTCCGGGGTACCGATCTGCGGGTCGAGCCGGGGGAGATGGTGGCGGTGGTCGGGCCGTCGGGCTCGGGCAAGTCGACGCTGCTCCACCTGTTGGGCGGCCTCGACCGGCCCGACGCCGGCGAGGTGAGGATCGGCGGTGAGCTGCTCGCGCGGCGCCGGGGCGCGGCCCTCGCGTCCTTCCGCAACCGCACGATCGGCTTCGTCTTCCAGTTCCACCAGCTCCTCCCCGACTTTACGGCTCTCGAGAACGTCATGCTGCCGGGCCGGATCGCCGGCCGCGACCCCCGGGAGACTCTGGCGCGGGCGAGATCGCTTCTCGCCGACGTCGGCCTGGCCGACCGCCTGGACCACTTCCCCAACGAGCTCTCGGGCGGCGAGCGGCAGCGGGTGGCCCTGTGCCGAGCCCTCGCCCTGGACCCGCCGCTGCTGCTGGCCGACGAGCCCACGGGCAATCTCGATCCGGCGAGCGGCGAACGGGTCCTGGAGCTTCTCCTCGATCTCCAGCGGCGCCACGGGACGACCGGCGTCCTGGTGACCCACAATCCCGAGGTGGCCCGCCGGTGTGCTAGAATTTTTATACTCGACGAAGGGGTTCTGAGCCCTGAGAGTCCTGTCGTAGAGGGCTCCTGACAAGCGTCCGTCCGCCCGAGACCGCGGGAGGACGGAGAGTGGGAGCACCGCTCTTCGACCGAGCTGAGGCAGAGGCAGGCGATGTTCGAGAAGTACAACGAGAAGGCGCGCCGGGCGCTGTTCTTCGCCCGGTATGAAGCGAGCAAGCTGGGCAGCCGGGTGATCGAGTCCGAGCACATACTGCTCGGCATCCTGCGGGAGGGGGAGGAGACGGTCACCGAGATCTTCCGCAGGTTCCATCTCAAGCCGGAGGAGGTCCGCCGCGAGATCGAGGGCGAACGAGTGTTCGTCGAACGCATCTCCTCGACCGCCGAGCTGCCGCTGTCGGAGGAGTCGAAGAAGATCCTCGCCTACGCCTCCCACGAGGCCGAGAGCATGCTCCACCAGACGGTCGGCTCGGAGCACCTGCTCATCGGCATCCTGCGGGTCGACGCCTGCCTGGCCATGCGCATCCTGGTGCAACACGGCCTGGACGTCTACACCGTGCGCGAGGAGGTCCTCGCCATCGCCAAGGAGCGCGAGGCGTCGCAGCAGAAGAAGGAGCTGCCGTTCATCGCCGAGTACGGTCGCGATCTGACGACCCTGGCCGGCGAGGGCGCCTTCGATCCCCTGATCGGCCGGGAGGAGGAGGTCGACCGGATCGTCCAGATCCTCTCTCGCCGCACCAAGAACAACCCGATCCTCCTGGGCGAGCCGGGAGTGGGCAAGACCGCCATCGTCGAAGGCCTGGCCCAGCGCATCGTCGACGGCCGGGTGCCCATCTTCCTGGCCAACAAGCGGATCGTGGCGCTCGACCTGTCGCTCATCGTCGCCGGCACCAAGTACCGAGGCCAGTTCGAGGAGCGCCTCAAGGGCATCCTCAAGGAGCTCAAGGAGTGCCGGGAGCTGATCGTCTTCATCGACGAGATCCACTCCCTGATCGGCGCCGGCTCGGCGGAGGGGTCCCTCGACGCCGCCAACATCCTCAAGCCCGCCCTGTCCCGCGGGGAGATCTCCTGCGTCGGCGCCACGACCCTCAAGGAGTACCGCAAGTACATCGAGAAGGACCGCTCGCTGTTGCGCCGCTTCCAGGCGATCCAGATCGACCCGCCGAACGAGGAGGAGACCCTCTCCATCCTCCAGGGGGTCAAGGACCGCTACGAGGCCTTCCACAAGGTCCGCTACACAGGGGCGGCCCTGCGCACGGCGATCTACCAGTCGAGCCGCTACATCCCGGACCGCCACCTGCCGGACAAGGCCATCGACATCATGGACGAGGCCGGAGCCCGGGTGAAGCTGCGCCGGGTGCGCGACACCCAGAACGTGCGCCGCCTGGAGCAGGAGATCCGCGACGTGGTGCAGGAGATGAAGGCGGCGATCTCCGAGAAGGAGTTCGAGCGGGCGGTCTTCCTCCGGGAGCGGGAGATCGAGCTGCGCGAGGACCTCGAGCGCCTGAACAGCTCCGCCCAGGAGGAGGGGCCCCTGGAGGTCACGCGCCGCGATATCGAGGAGGTGATCTCCTCCTGGACCGGCATCCCGGTGGCCAGCCTCGAGACCGAGGAGGCCGAGCGCCTGCTACGCATGGAGGAGACCCTCAGGCGCCGCGTGGTCGGCCAGGACACGGCGATCAGCGCCATCAGCCGCGCCATCCGCCGTTCGCGGCTCGGGGTCTCGAACCCCCACCGTCCCATGGGCTCCTTCATTTTCCTGGGGCCGTCCGGGGTCGGCAAGACCGAGGTCGCCCGGCGCCTCTCGGAGTTCCTCTTCGGCAGCGTGCGTGCCCTGGTGCGCTTCGACATGAGCGAGTACATGGAAAAGCACGCCGTCTCCAAGCTGATCGGCTCTCCACCGGGCTACGTGGGCCACGACGAGGGCGGGCAGCTCACCGAGCGCATCCGCCGCCAGCCCTACTCCGTGGTGCTCTTCGACGAGATCGAGAAGGCTCACCCCGAGGTCTCGAACCTGCTCCTCCAGATCCTCGAGGACGGCATCCTGACCGACGCCTACGGCAACGAGGTGGACTTCAAGAACACCCTGGTCCTGATGACCTCGAACATCGGGAGCCGGCTGGTGGTGCGGGGCGGCAGGATGGGCTTCGGAGAGGCCGACGACGAGGCGGCCTTCCGCAAGCTCGAGGAGGAGATTCTCGCCGACCTGAAGCGCTCGTTCAGCCCCGAGTTCATCAACCGGCTGGACGAAGTGATCGTCTTCAACCCGCTCTCGCGGCTGCATCTGCGCGCCATCGTCGACATCTTGCTCGACGACGTCAACGCCACCCTGGCAGACCGGAACCTGACGGTGGTGATCTCCGACGCGGCGAAGGAGTGGCTCCTCGAGGAAGCGGGGATCGACCCGTCGACCGGAGCCCGCCCTCTGCGCAGGACGATCCAACGGCACATTCAGGACGCCGTCTCCGAGATCCTGATCGAGCAGCACGGCGAGGAGATCACCGAAATCGACGTCGACGTCGACATCGCGGGCGACGGCCTGCGACTGGAGCCGCACGTCGCCGAGATGGCGGTGCCCGAGACCTGAGATACCCTGTCCATCGAAGGTTGACGGACTACCAGGAGATCTCCTCACGGCAGCGGGCCGCCGGGCGAGCATTTCACTTGCAGCGACCGATCTGTCAGAATCTGCCGCCGACCGGGCGGGAGGGACCCGTCCGGCTCCCGCCCACCGTCGAGAACAACCCAAGGGTGAATAGGACGCGATGAGACGAACCAGTCCGAGCCCGGCCGAGGCGTGGCTCTCGCACTTGCTGATCGCCAGCCTGCTGGCGGTCTCCGTTGGCCCCGCCCTGCCGCCGCTCTCTGCTCAGGAGCCGGCGACCGAGCCTTCCACTCCGAGCAGCAAGCCCGCCGCACCGCGTCCTCCCGACGCAGGGGCGGAGGCCGCCTCGTTCGAAGGCAAGCCGGTAGTCGGCATCGAGTTCGTGGGCAACAAGACCCTCGCCCAGGACACGCTGGAGTACTACCTCGGCATCAAGCCGGGCCAGCCCTTCTCGCGCGCTCAGCTCGACAGCAACATCCAGCGCCTTTGGGACCGGGACCTGATCGACGACATCAGCGTCGAGGCCCTGCCCGCGACCGGCGCAAACAACTCCCCCGGCGTCCGGCTGGTAGTGAGCCTCAAGGAGCGGCCGCGCATCTCGTCGGTGGAGTACAAGGGGCTCAAGCGGATCAGCGAGGCGGATCTGAAAGACAAGCTGTCGGGCGAACGGGTCGAGCTCACCGAGGGAGGCCCCCTCAACCTGGGCGAGCTCTACCGGGTCAAGGGCGTGATCGAAGAGATGTACGCCGAGAAGGGCTACCGGTTCGCCCAGGCCGAGTACCGCCTGGAGCCCTCGGGCGAGAACGAGCGCCGGGTCGTCTTCACCATCGACGAGGGCGACCGCGTGCGGATCGGCGACATCCAGTTCGAGGGCAACACGGTGTTCCGGGAGGCCCGGCTGCGCTGGGAGATGAAGAACACCAAGGAGTCGGGCCTGTTCACCCGCATGTTCAAAAAGGACATCTACAACCCGGCCAAGCTCTCCGAGGACCTGGACAAGGTGCGCGACGTCTACCGCCAGGCGGGCTACAAGAACGTGGTCATCGGCGAGCCGCGCATTCAGGTCAAGGCCGAGAACCCCAACGCCGCGCCCGACAAGCAGAAGCGCCGCCTGGTGATCACCGTGCCCATCGAGGAGGGCAACCGGTGGAAGTTCGGCGACGTCAAGATCGAGGGCAACAAGATCTTCAAGGAGGCGCCGCTGCTGCGCGTCTTCAAGTTCCGCAAGGGCGACTGGCTGCGCTCGGACACGATCAAGGACGGCGTCGACGCGATCAAGGACATCTACCACAACACCGGCTACATCCAGGCCCAGGTCACGCCCGAGCTGGTGGAGAAGACCGACGAGGTGGCCGAGGTCGTCATCCACGTCAACGAGGGGGACCAGTACCGCGTCGGCCGCCTGGAGTTCGAGGGCAACCGGCGGACCAAGGACAAGGTGCTGCGGCGCGAGTTCCGGGCCCAGGAGGGCCGGGTCCTCTCCTTGGGTGCCCTCAAGAACAGCCTCTACAAGATCCGCCAGCTCGGCTACTTCGAGCTGGACAAGGAAGACCCGATCCAGTTCCAGTTCAACGATGACAACACCGTCGACCTGACCGTCAAAGGTCAGGAAGCCGACCGGACCGAGCTCCAGTTCGGCGCTGGCTACAGCGAGGGCCTGGGCTTCTTCGGGCAGTTCTCGGTGCAGACCCACAACTTCCTCGGCCGGGGCGAGCAGCTCGGCGTCAGCGTGCAGAACGGCGCCCTGACCCAGTACTACGACGCCAACTACTTCGTCCCCTGGTTCCTGGACCGGCCCCAGTCGGTGGGGATTCAGGCCTTCGAGCGGCAGTACGACTTCAATCTGCTGGCGAACCAGCGGGAGATTCAGAAGTCCAAGGGCGGGTCGTTCAGCTACGGCCGATCCCTGGGGCTGTTCCAGTCCCTGACCATGTCCTACAGCTACTCGGACCAGTCCTACGAGCAACAGTTGACGGCCAACGGGGTCACGTCCACGTTCGTCAACAAGCTCAAGATCTCCTCGTTGCGGCCCGGGTACTCCTACAACAGCATCGACAACCCCTTCGAGCCGCGGGTCGGCACCCGGCTCACCGCCTCCACCGAGTACGCGGGGACCTTCCTGGGAGGCTCGGAGGACTTCATCCGCCCGGTGGTCGGCTTCACGGCGTACCGTCCGGTCTCGGGGTATCCCCTCGAAACGGTGGTCGGGCTCAACCTCGAGGGCGGCCTGGTCAGGCCCTTCGGCGGCCAGCAGCTCCAGCGGTTCGTGCTGTTCCGCCTCGGCGGCGACACCTCGGTGCGCGGCTTCGAGCGCTACCGCCTCTACGCCCGCGACCCGAAGACGAACAACTTCATCGTGGACCAGAACGGCTTCCCGATCGGCGGCGACCGCTACGTCCAGGGCAATCTCGAGTACCACCTGATCCTCAACGGTCCGTTCCGGCTCATCGCATTCGTCGACGCGGGGCAGGTCTACGCTCCGGGGCAGGCCTTCGACCTCGGCCGTATGCGCTACACCGCGGGCGCCGAGCTGCGCATCACCCTGCCGGTCCTGGGCGGGGCACCACTCCGGTTC
The DNA here is from genome assembly GCA_963739795.1 of uncultured Acidobacteriota bacterium. GTDB lineage: Bacteria > Acidobacteriota > Thermoanaerobaculia > Multivoradales > DATKCC01 > CAVUBL01. Next base: position 190,128 of record CAVUBL010000010.1, read on the forward strand.
ATCTGGGCCAAGAACCTGACGCCGCTGCCGGGCGACAGCTTCAACAGCTTCTCGTTCAGCATCGGAAGCACCTTCTAGACGAAGCAAAGGAGAGTCGAACCGATGTCCCTCCACCCCCGGATTCGCAAAGCGTGCCGCCGCGCCCGCTGCGTGGCGGCCCTCCTGCTCCTGGGCGCCTTGACGCCCGCCGCGTCGCCGGCGCAGCAGGCCCCGGCGCCGGCCAAGCCGGCACCGGGCGCCAAGGCACAGAGCCCGGCGGCCTCGAGGCCCGCGAAGGTGGCCGTCATCGATGTGGAGCGCATCCTCCTCGAATCGAACCGGGGCAAGAAGGCCCTGGCCGAGATCGAAGCGCTGCGCAAGAAGAAGCAGCAGGAGGGGGATGCCAAGCAGAAGGAGATCACCGACCTGCAGCAGAAGATCAAGGACGGCCAGCTCTCGCTCTCGGAGGAGAAGCTCGCCGGTCTCAAGAAGCAGCTCGAGGACCAGCTCATCGCGCTGCAGAGGTTCCAGGACGACGCGAAGCGGGACCTCTCGAAGAAGCGCGACGAGGTCCTGGACCAGATCGAGAAGAGCGTGTTCCCGGTAATCAACAAGATCGGTGCGGAGGGTGGCTATACACTGATCTTCAACAAGTACCGGAGCGGCCTGGTGTACGCGGACGACGCCGTGGACATCACCGAGCAGGTCATCGCACGGTACAACCAGACGACCTCCGGTCAGTAGCCGCCTGTGCCCGCACCGGGGTTCCGCCTCATCGATCTCGCCGAGCGCCTGGGGGGCCGGGTGGTGGGCGATCCAGAGCGCCGGGTGAGCGGCGTCGCCAGCCTCGATCAGGCGGAGCCCGAGGATCTGGCGTTCCTCACCGACTCCCGGCACCGGCGCGAGGCGCAGCGGAGTCGCGCCGGAGCCCTCCTCGTGGGCCCGGACAGCGAGGGGCTGAAGAGCCCGACGCGAAGCGTCCTGGTGGTGGAGGACCCGGAGCTCGCCCGCAACCGGGTGCTGGAGCTCTTCCACCCGGCGCCGAAGCTCGTTCCGGGGGTCCATGCGACGGCGGTGGTCGACCCGGAGGCACTGGTCTCCGCCGAGGCGGAGGTGGGTCCCTTCGCGGTCATCGGCGCCGGCAGCGTCGTGGCCGCCGGCGCCCGGGTGGGCGCGCACGCGGTGGTGGGACGGGAGTGCCAGGTGGGCGCCGGCTCGGTCCTCCACCCCCACGTCGTGCTCTACGATCGGACCCGGCTGGGACGGCGGGTGGTGGTCCATTCCGGCACGGTCCTCGGCGCCGACGGGTTCGGCTACACCAGCCGCTCCGACGGGCATCGGAAGGTGCCCCAGGTGGGGGCGCTGTGGGTGGAAGACGACGTGGAGATCGGAGCCGTGTCGGCCCTGGACCGGGCGACCCTGGGGGCCACCCGGGTCGGTGCCGGGACCAAGATCGACAACCTGGTCCAGGTGGGCCACAACGTGGAGATAGGGCGCGGCGCGATCCTGTGCGGCCAGTCCGGTGTCGCGGGCAGCGCCCGGCTGGGCGACGGGGTGGTGCTCGCCGGCCAGGCGGGCGTGGGCGGACACATCGAGCTCGGTGATCGCGTGAAGGTCGGCGCCGCCTCCGCCGCGGTCAAGCCGGTGAGCGCCGGGACGGTGGTCAGCGCCACCGTACCCGCAATGGAGATCGGCCGGTGGCGGCGCCTGGTGGCGCTGATCGGCCGTCTGGACGAGATCTATCGCCGCCTCCGGGCCCTGGAGGACCGGGTCGAAGAGCGCGCGGGGGCGGCCAGGGAGGAGACGGGAATTGACTGAGACCGAACGTCCACAGGCGGCGGGGGAGGACGGAGGGGACTCGCCCCGCTGGGACAGCCGCTGGATCATGGGGGTCCTGCCCCACCGTTACCCCTTTCTGCTGGTCGACCGGGTCCTCGAGATGGAGCCCGGCAAACGGATTGTCGCGATCAAGAACGTGACGATCAACGAGGAGTTCTTCGTCGGCCATTTCCCGGGGCATCCCGTGATGCCCGGTGTGCTCCTCGTCGAGGGGATGGCCCAGGCGGGAGGCATCCTGCTGCTCCACGATCGTCCGGACACCCGCGACAAGCTGGTCTACTTCGCCGGCATCGAGCGCGCCCGTTTCCGCCGCCCGGTGTTCCCGGGAGACCAGGTGCGCTACGAGGTGGAGGTCCTCGCCCTGCGCCAGACTTTCAGTAAGCTGGCATGCCGGGCGCTGGTCGACGGCAAGGTGGCGGCGGAGGCGGTGATCTCGTCGGCGACGGTGGACCGGTGAGCACGATGGCCGCCACCGTCCACCCGACCGCCGTCGTCGATCCCTCCGCCGAGCTGGGCGAGGGAGTCTCGGTCGGCCCCCACGCCGTCATCGGTGCCGGCGTCGTGGTCGGGGAGGGCACCGAGATCGGCTCCGGCGCCCAGGTCCTGGGTCCCGGCACCCGCCTCGGCCGGGAGAACCGGGTCTTCCCGTACGCCTGCGTGGGCTTCGAGCCGCAGGACCTGAAGTTCCGGGGAGAGGAGACCCGGCTCGAGATCGGGGACCGCAACCAGATCCGGGAGTTCACCACCCTCCACCGGGGAACAGCGTTCGGCGGCGGCGTGACCTCGATCGGCTCCGACAACCTCTTCATGGCCTACTGCCACGTGGCCCACGACTGCCACGTGGGCGATCGCTGCGTGTTCACCAACTGCGCCACCCTCGGGGGGCACGCGACGGTCCACGACGACGCCACCATCGGCGCCTTCAGCGCCGTCCATCCCTTTACCCGGGTGGGGCGGCACGCCTACATCGGTGGCTACACGGTGCTCACCATGGACGCCCTGCCGTACGTCAAGACAGTCGGTCAGAAGCCGGCCTGCCTGGGGCTGAACGTCATCGGCCTGCGGCGCAAGGGGATGCCGGAGAAGACCCGGCGCCGGATCGGCAGGGCGATGAAGATCCTCCTCTCGTCGGGGCTCAACACCAGCCAGGCGGTCGAGCGCATCCGCGAGGAGCTCGCCGGAGTCGAGGAGATCGACTACCTGCTCGGGTTCATCGAGAGCTCGGAGCGCGGCGTGGTCAAGGCGGCCCCCGGGCGGCGGGGCGAGCGGGGCGGAGCGGCCGAATGAGCGGCGCGCCCTCCATCCTCCGGGCCGGCGTCTTCGGCACCGGCGCCCTCGGGCGCCACCACACGCGGATCCTCGGGGAGCTCCCGGATGCCGAGCTGGTGGGGATCTACGACCCCCGGGAGGAGGCCGCGCGGGCGATGGCCGAGGCCCACGGAGCGCGAATCTTTCCCTCTGCGGAGGCCCTCGCGTCCGAGATCGAGGTCGCGGTGGCGGCGGTGCCCACCGTGCTCCACGCCGAGGTGGGCTGCGCCCTTCTCGAGCGGGGCATCCACGTGCTGGTGGAAAAGCCCCTCGCCTCCTCACTGGCGGAGGCCGACCGTTTGATCGAAGCGGCTCGCGCGGCGGGCGTCGTTCTGGGCGTGGGGCACGTGGAGTTCTTCAACCCGGCGGTCCGGGTTCTCCACGGCTTCGTGCGCGAGGAAGGGATCGTTCCGGGGTTCGTCGAGGTGCAACGCCTTGCGCAGTTCACCCCCCGGAGCCTGGACGTGGACGTGGTGCTCGACCTGATGATCCACGACCTCCAGATCCTCCACGCCCTCGACCCGAGCCCGCTGGCCGAGGTCCGGGCCACGGGCATCAACGTGCTCTCCCCGCGCATCGACATCGCCAACGTCCGTCTGGAGCTCGAGAGCGGCTGCGTCGCCAACCTCACCGCGTCGCGGGTCTCTTCCGATCGGGTGCGCAAGCTCCGCATGTTCGGGCGCTCCCGCTACTTCTCCCTGGACTACCAGGACCAGGAGGTGAAGGGCTATCGCCTCGAGACCTCCGGGGACGGGCGGCAGATCCAGCCCACCGACCTGCCGGTGGAGAAGGCAGAGCCCCTGCGCCGAGAGCTCGAGGCGTTCCTCGCCGCGTGCCGCGGTGAGGGCGGCGAGCACGTGAGCGGTGAGGAGGGGCGGCGGGCGCTGGCGACCGCCCTGGCGGTGGTCGAGGCGATTCAGTAGGGCGCCCGCCGCACCCCAGTCCGGCCAGCCCGCCGGATCACTTCGGGTCCTCGAGGTCCTCGAGATCGACGCTGGTCGAGCCCCAGGCGCCGGTGGCCAGGTCCTCCACCAGCACCACGCCCCACGCCGCGCCGGAGGGGATCTCGACGCGGCCGGCGATGGGCACGAGGGCCGGCGCCTCGGCCGCCGCCGTCTCCCGCCCCAGCTCCACGATCTCCGGCGGGCCGACCCCGTCCCCGGTGCCGGTTCCCGCCGGCGCCGCGATCCCCAGCGTCGCCCGAAAGACCGTGTCCCCGTCCGAGCTCCCGAGGCTCGAAAGGTCGGGCTCCGCCACGACTCGAGCCTCCCCGGCGCCGGTCCCGGGGTGTGCCCAGGCGGTGACCTTCAGCTTGCCGGCGGACGGCGCCGCCTCGGCGAGGAGCCGGCGCAGGCGGGCCGCGGCCACCGTCGGCGGCGCTCCGAAGCGGACCCGGGCCGGTGCCTGCACGTCCACCCGAGGCCGCGACGAGGCCACCTCCAGCTCGTGGAGCTCGCCGTCGGGCAACCCCGGAAGCTGCACGGTGGCGATCACCCGGCGATCGAGGGCCGCGAGAGCCGCGTCCATGTCCTCGGGCCGGCTGACCACCACACCGGCGCTGCCCCGGGCGAGGAGGGTCGGGCCGGCCGCCGGGGCTCGGGGGAGCGCCGCCGCCGCGGGAACGTCCACGACCGCGTCCGGGTCCCGCCGGGCCGCCTTCGCGTAGTAGCGCCGCGCCTTGCCGGCGTCGCTCCGGCCTTCCCAGCTCCGGGCGATGAGCACCAGGGCCCGGGCCTGCTCGTTGGCGGTGCGGGGGTCCCTGGCGAAGTGCACCAGGGCCCTCTCGGCGGCTTCGGCAGCGCCCTCGAGCTCGCCCTGGCCCAAGCGGGCGGCAGCAAGGTCCAGGTAGGCGCGGGCGCGCTTCGGATCTCGGTCCTCCTCGTAGGTCGCGCCGCCCAGGAGCGCACCCAGGAAGATCGGCACCCGGCTGCGGGCGCCCAGACCGAACCGCCATTTGCCGATCCGCCATCCCGGCACGAGTCCGGAGCCCTCGAGCCGGACCAGGGGCTGGACGAGCCAGCCGTAGGCCGCCAGCGTGTCGGAGAGCTCGGAGGCCGGGGGAACCAGGGCGGCGGTCCCCGGGCCAGGGCTCTCCCCTTCGGAGGTGACCGGCGTCGGATCGAAGCCACCGGCGGTCAGGAAGACGCAGCGCCGAGCGCTCGAGCCCGCCCCGCGCTCGACCAAGGCCAGCAGCAGGGTGTCGAGGCGCCGCTGGAAGAGGGTGACCTCACGCGCCGCGTCGAGCCGCCGGAGGGCCGCGCGCTCTTCGGTCCCCTGCGCAGAGCGGAGCTCCTGGAGGGCTTGGAGGCGCAGGGTGACCAGGGCGTCCTCTCCCCGGGGCTGAAGCGCGAGCCGGGCGAGGGCGGTCTCGAGAGCCGCGGCGTCCCGGGTCGGGTACACGAGCGTCCTCGGCCGGGGATCGGCCACCACCAGCTCGATCTCGCCTCGGGAGACCAGGTCGTCGAGGTGGTCGAGGAGCTGGGAGGCGGCCCATGCGACCTGGCCCTCGTCGGCCAGGACCAGGTCGAAGTAGAGGACGATGCGCGCCGGAGCGGCGGTCTCGCCGGGCAGGTCCAGGCTGACGACGGGGCGCGGCTCGCCGTCGATGCGCACCGCGAGGTCGGAGGGCACAAGGTCAGACGGCGACCGGCTCCGATGGGCCAAGACCGGGAGGCCGCTTCCCGACACGTCGAGGGCGATGTCCACGGCGGTGACCCGCTCCTGACCGCGGAAGGCGCTCGGGGTGTGGGGCGGGTCGGACGGCCGGGCGCCGGCCGGCGGGGCCGCGGCGAAGAGGCAGGCGGCGAGGTACAGGACGGAGGGGAATCGTCTCATGGCGCGCTCTCCGGGGGCGAAGGGCCGAGCCCGCAAGGCCGATGCCAGCCCGAACGCCGCCGGTGACTCGAGCCTACCGCTCGCGAAGGGCGCCGGAGCGTATCGCGGCGAAACCTGGAGGCCAAGTCCGCGCCCCCATGGGCCTCCAAATGCGTTAGCCTAGGGGTCTGCGCGAGCCGGCCGAGTCCTCGGCCGGTGGGATCTAAATTCACCGGGAGAAAGTTGGTATGCCTTCGTCGAACGCGGAGATCGTCAAGACCGAGTTGGTGAGGGAGCTGGCCGCCACGGCGCGCGAGCGCGTGGCGGCGTCCGGAGAGGGGGAGGGCCAGGGCGGCCCCGACTCGGTCGAGCGCTTTGTCCGGAGCTGCTACGAGACCATCGCTCCGGACGACCTGATGGCCCGGGACAAGGACGACCTGGTGGAGCAGGCCCTGTCCCTCTGGCGCTGGGGGGCCGAGCGCGAGCCGGGCGTCGCCAAGATCCGGGTCTTCGACCCGACGCGCCAGGAGCACGGCTGGGAATCCCCGTTCACCGTCGTCGAGGTGGTCAACGACGACATGCCCTTCCTGGTCGATTCCGTGACCGCGGCCCTCAACGCCCGGGAGCACCCGGTGCAGCTCGTCCTCCACCCGGTCGTGGCGGTGGCCCGGGACGAGCAGGGGGCACGCCGGCGCCTCGCCCTGCTGCCGGCGGGCGAGGGCTGGAGCCCCGAGTCCTACATGCAGGTGGAGCTCGACCGGATCTTCGACCCCGCCGAGCTCGAGGAGACCCGCAAGACCATCGAGATCGTGCTCGAGGACGTCCGTGCGGCGGTCGGCGACTGGCGGGCGATGCGGGACAAGATCGGCGAGATCGTCGACGGCTGGGAGGCCTCGCCGCCGCCGGTCGAAGAGGGAGAGCTCGAGGAGGCGAAGCAGCTCCTCCGCTGGCTCGACGACGACCACTTCACCTTCCTCGGCTACCGCGAGCTCGACCTGGTCGAAACGAAGGGCGAGACCTACCTGCGGCTGGTGCCGGGCTCGAGCCTCGGCGTCCTCCGCGCCCGCGAGACCGAGCACTCCCGGCGCCTCCGCCCCCTGACCGAAAAGATGGCGCAGTTCGCCCGCGAGCCCCGCCTGCTGTTCGTGACCAAGGCCAACCACCGGGCGACGGTGCACCGGCGCTCCCACATGGACTACGTCGGCCTCAAGCGCTTCGACGAGTCCGGCCGGGTGGTCGGCGAGCGGCGCTTCCTCGGCCTGTTCACCTCCATCGCCTACAACCGCCAGGCGAGGAAGATCCCCCTGCTGCGCGAGAAGGTGGAGCGGACGCTCCAGCGGGCCGGCTTCCCGTCCGAGGGGCACGACGGCAAGGCCCTCCTCCACATCCTCGAGACCTTCCCGCGCGACGAGCTCTTCCAGATCTCCGAGCAGCGGCTGCTGGAGATCAGCGTCGGCATCCTCCAGCTCCAGGAGCGCCAGCGCATCGCCCTCTTCGTCCGCCGGGACCCCTTCGAGCGCTTCGCCTCGTGCCTGGTCTACGCGCCCCGGGACCGCTACAACACCGAGCTGCGCCTGACCATGCAGAAGATCCTGGAGGAGGCCTTCGACGGCGCGGTCACCGCCTACTACACCCAGGTGACCGACTCGCCCCTCGCCCGGGTCCACTACATCGTCCAGACCACCCCGGGCCGGCTTCCGGACGTCGACGTCAAGGAGGTCGAGACCCGTCTCACCCAGGCCGCCAGAACCTGGAGCGACCAGCTCCGCGAGGTGCTCCTGGCAAGGGGCGACGAGGAACGCCAGGTGCGCCTGTTCAAGCGCTACCGGGAAGCGTTCCCCACCTCGTACCGCGAGCAGTTCACGGTCGAGGACACGCTCCTCGACATCGCCAAGATCGAGGAGGTGCTGGACAGCGGGCGCCTGGGCATGTACCTCTACCGCAAGCCCGAGGCGCCGGCCGACGAGGTGCGCTTCAAGCTCTACCATGCCGGGCGGCCCATCCCCCTGTCCGACGCCCTTCCGCGCCTGGAGAACATGGGGGTCCGCGTCGGCTCGGAGATCCCTCACGAGATCCGGCCCGAGGGCTCGGAGGAGTCGGTCTGGATGCACGACTTCGGCCTCGAGCTCACGGGCGGTGGCCAGGCCGCGGGCTTCGCGCGTCTGGAGGAGATCTTCCCCGAGGCCTTCGAGCGCATCTGGCACGGCGAGGTGGAAAACGACGGCTTCAACCGGCTGGTCGTGCGTGCCGGCCTGGCCTGGCACGAGGTGGTGGTGCTCCGGGCCTACGCGAAGTTCCTCCGCCAGGCGCGCTCAGCCTTCAGCCAGGCCTATATGCAGGAGACCCTGGCCAGCAGCCCCGATCTCTCCCGGCTTCTGGTGGAGCTCTTCCAAGTGCGTTTCGACCCCGACCATCGGGAAGGGGTCGAGGAGCGGTTGTCGGAGGTCCAGAAGCGGCTCCAGGCGGCGCTCACCGAGGTCAAGAGCCTGGACGAGGACCGGATCTTCCGACGCTTCCTGAACCTGGTCCGCAACACCCTGCGCACGACCTACTTCCAGCGCACCCCCGAGGGGGAGCGCAAGGCGTACCTGTCCCTGAAGCTCAAGTCGGCGGACATCAAGGTCCTGCCGATGCCCCGGCCTCTCTACGAGATCTTCGTCTACTCGCCGCGCACCGAGGCGGTCCACCTGCGAGGCGGCAAGGTGGCCCGCGGCGGCGTGCGCTGGTCCGACCGCCGGGAGGACTTCCGCACCGAGATCCTCGGCCTGATGAAGGCCCAGATGGTGAAGAACGCCGTGATCGTGCCGGTGGGGGCCAAGGGCGGCTTTGTCCTCAAGCAGGCTCCGGCGGCCGGCGACCGGGAGGCGCTGCTCGCCGAGGGGATCGCCTGCTACCAGATCATGATCCGGGGCCTCCTCGACCTCACCGACAACCTGGTCGAAGGCAAGGTGGTGGCGCCTTCCCGGGTCGTGCGCCTGGATGACGACGACCCCTACCTGGTGGTCGCCGCCGACAAGGGCACCGCCAAGTTCTCCGACATCGCCAACCGCCTGGCCGCCGAGTACGGCTTCTGGCTCGGCGACGCCTTCGCCTCCGGCGGCTCGGCGGGCTACGACCACAAGGCCATGGGGATCACGGCCAAGGGCGCCTGGGTGGCGGTCGAGCGGCACTTCCGGGAGCTGGGGGTCGACATCCGCCACGAGCCGTTCACGGTGGTCGGCGTCGGCGACATGTCGGGCGACGTCTTCGGCAACGGCTTACTGCTCTCGAAGCACATCCGGCTGTTGGGCGCGTTCAACCACCTCCACGTCTTCATCGATCCGGACCCGAACCCCTCGACCTCGTTCGCCGAGCGCAAGCGCCTCTTCTCCCTCGCCCGCTCGAGCTGGGGGGACTACGACCGGAGCAAGATCTCCAAGGGCGGCGGCGTCTTCGACCGGGCGGCCAAGTCCGTCGACCTGTCGCCGGAGATCCGGGAGCTGCTCGGGATCAAGGAGGAGTCGGTGCCGCCGGCGCGGCTGATCCAGGCCCTCCTCACGCACCGGGTGGATCTCTTGTGGTTCGGCGGCATCGGCACCTTCGTCAAGGCCACCGACGAGACCCACGGCCGGGTGGGCGACCGGGCCAACGACGACGTGCGGGTGGACGCCTCCCGGCTGCGCTGCCGCGTGGTCGGGGAGGGGGCCAACCTGGGGATCACCCAGCGCGGGCGCATCGAGTACGCCCGCGCCGGCGGCAAGATCAACACCGACGCCATCGACAACTCGGCGGGTGTCGACACTTCGGACCACGAGGTGAACATCAAGGTCCTCCTGGGCGACGTCGTGGCCCGCGGCGACCTGACCGTCGAGGACCGCAACGCTCTGCTCGAGACCATGAGCAACGAGGTGAGCAGCCTGGTCCTCCGGGACAACTACCTCCAGACCCAGGCGATCTCGGTGACCGAGACCCAGGGCGCCTCCCTCCTCGACGCCCAGCAGCGGATGATGCGGGTGCTCGAGCGGGCCGGGCGCCTGGACCGGTCCCTCGAGTGGCTTCCCGACGACGAGGCCCTCGCCGAGCGCCAGGCGGCGAGCGCCGGCCTCACGCGGCCCGAGATCGCTGTGCTCCTGGCCTACAGCAAGATCTCCCTCTACCGGGACCTGCTCCGGTCGACCCTGCTCGACGACGCCCTCTTGGCCGAAGACCTGGTCCTGTACTTCCCCCGACCACTCCGCCGCAAGTACCGGCGGGCGATCGAGCAGCACCGCCTGCGCCGCGAGATCATCGCCACCTACGTCACGAACAGCATGGTCAACCGCGTCGGTCCGACCTTCGTCACCGAGATCGTGAGCGAGACCGGCGCCGAGCCGGCGGACGTGGCCCGCGCCTACACCGTGGCCCGGGAGTCCTTCGACCTGCGCTCGGTGTGGCGCGCCATCGAAGCTCTCGACAACCGCGTGCCGGCGGACGTCCAGCTCAGGATGACGGTGGCGGCGGGGAGGCTGGTCGAGAGGGTGACCCTCTGGTTCCTGCGCTACGCCGAGTCTCCGCTGGACATCAGCGCCTGCACCCGGGAGTTCTCGCCGGCGGTTGGAACACTCCTCGAGCACCTGGAGGAGCTGCTCTCCCGAACCGAGCTGTCAGAGCTGCGCAAGCGGGAGAAGAGCTACACGAGGGACGGCGTGCCGGCCGATCTGGCCCGGCGGGTCGCCGCCCTGTCCGACCTGGCCGCCGCCTGCGACATCTGGACCCTTGCCCGGAGCGGCAGCCGCGGCGTGGAGGAGGTGGGGCGGATCTACTTCGCTCTTGGCGACCGGTTCCGCCTGGACTGGCTGCGGGACCTGGCAGGCCGTCTGAGCGCCGACGGGCGCTGGAAGAAGGCCGCGGTGACCGCCGTGGTCGACGACCTGTTCGTCCACCAGGGGGCGCTGACCCGCCAGGTGCTGGAAGGCGTGGGCAGCAACGGTGGCGCCCGGCGGATCATCGACGCCTGGGCGCGGCGCCGGCCCGAGGCCGTCTCGCGGACCGACGAGGTCCTGCGGGAGATCCGCGCCGCCAAGACGCCCGACCTGGCCATGCTCATGGTCGCCGACGACCAGCTCCGCCGCCTGGTGGCGGTGGGGGACGAAGGAGAAGGAAAGAGCTGAGAGCCTGTGAAAGAACCTCCGGCCCTGCTGCGGGCGCCCCCGAATCACCCCTCGCGACGGGCGGAGATTTTTTCACAGGCTCTGAGAGCTCGTCTCTTCCTGAAGCTCCTGGCACTTCGCGGCGTGGGATGAGAGGATCTCTCCACTGAGAACAGACCGCGGGAGAGGATCGATGAACGCAAGGACGAGGAGACGATGTGGCGTGGTGGCCGCGCTGGCTCTGACGGCGGCTCTGGCGTGGGCCGGACCGGCGAAAGCGGCGAGCGCGGAGGAGGACCGGGGGCCCGCCCTGGGCTCATTCCCTCCGGACTTCAGCCTCCAGGGGCCGGACGGCCGGACGATGAGCCTGACCGAGTTTCGGGGCCGTAAGCCGGTGGTCCTGATCTTCTTCCGCGGCACCTGGTGACCGTTCTGCCGCGCGCAGCTCGTGGAGCTGCAATCACACCTCGAGGAGATCGAAGGCCTGGGCGCCCAGGTCCTGGTGGTGGCGAACGACGACCCGGCGAAGATGGCCGCCTTCCGCGGGGCAAACGGCCTCCGGTTCCCCATGTTGGCGGATCCGGGGGGCAAGGTCATCGAGAGCTACGGCATCCGCAACCAGAAGGTCACCGACCGGGTCCTGCCGGACCCGACGGCCCTGGTGCTGGACCGTGAGGGGAAGGTCCGGTACAAGCGGATCGACGTGGACTACACAGTCCGGCCGCCGGCGGAGGAGCTGGTCAAGGCCCTTCGCGCACTGAAGGGGAGCTGAGGACCCGGCCGGCCGCCGCCGCCCCGCGCTCAGGCGCCCCGGGGCAGGCGGTCGGGGAGGAACGGAAGGTCCTTGCGCACCTGGCGCACCCGGGCCGGATCGAGCTCGGCGAGGAGAAGGCTCTCGCCGGCCGCCGCAGAAGCGAGCACCTCGCCCGTCGGGTCGAGGATCCGACTGTCTCCGGTGTAGTCGAGGCCGCCGCCTTCGCCGACCCGGTTCACCCCCACCACGTACGCCTGGTTTTCGATCGCCCGGGCCTGGAGGAGGGTCGTCCAGTGGTGGCGCCGGGCCACCGGCCAGTTGGCGACCACCAGGTAGGCGTCGGTCTCCTCGGCGATGTCCCAGAACAGGTCGGCGAAGCGCAGGTCGTAGCAGACGAAGAGGGTCACGCGCAGGAGCTCGTCGCCGCCGGCGGGAATCTCCACGGTCACGGTCTCCGAGCCGGCCTCGAATACTTTGTCCTCGCCGGCGCACGAGAAGGGCCGGATCTTCCGGTAGCGGTGGATCTCCCCGGCCGGCCCGGCGAGGACCAGCGTGTTGAACGGGCGGGCCTTCTTCGGGGCCTCCTCCGGCAGCTCGGGGACGGAGCCGGCGAGCCACAGGCCGTGCTCGGCGGCGCGCTCGCGAAGGAACCGCACCGAGGGACCGCCGAAGGGCTCCTGGGTCACCTTGGTGTTCATCGAGAAGCCGCAGGCGAACATCTCGGGGAGCACGGCGAGGTGGGCGTCGGCGGCGGCGGCCGTGCGGATCCAGGCGTCGAGCCGTTCGAAGTTGGCCTGGGGGTCCTCCCAGACGATGTCGGTCTGGAGACCAGCGACTCTCATTGGCTCGCCCTCCTCACCCTCGATCTCGTTTCGTCTCGCGGCGGTGTGACCCGAAGCCTTCAGTCATCTCGGAGCTTCCTCAGGCGACGTACGGCCTCGTCGAGGACCGCGTCGGTCTTGCAGAAGGCGAAGCGCACCAGGTGGCGCCCTTCCTCCCGGTGCAGGTAGAAAGAGGTCGGCGGGATCGCGGCCACGCCGACCGCTTCGGGCAGGCGGCGGCAGAACTCCAGGTCGTCGTCCCAGCCCAGGGGCCGGATGTCGGCCAGGACGAAGTAGGTGCCGGCCGGGCGGCGCACGCCGAACCCCACCTCTTCGAGCCCGGAGCACAGCCGCTCCCGCCGGGCGCGGTAGGCGCGGGTGAAGTCCTCGAAGTAGGCGTCGTCGGAGGCCAGGGCTTCGGCGACGGCGTACTGAAGCGGCGTGCCGTTGCAGAAGGTGATGAACTGGTGGGCCGCCCGCAGGGCCCGGGTGATGGGCGCCGGAGCGCAGGTCCAACCGATCTTCCAGCCGGTGAGGCTGAAGGTCTTGCCCGCCGAGGAGATGACCACCGTCCGCTCGCGCATCCCCGGGAGCGCGGCGGGGGAGAGGTGCTCGCCTTCGTAGACCAGGTGTTCGTAGACCTCGTCGCTGATCAGGATCAGATCGTGGCGCCGACAGAGCTCGGCCAGGTGCTCGAGCTCGGCGCGGGAGTAGACCTTGCCGGTGGGGTTATGGGGTGTGTTGAGGAGAATCGCCCGGGTGCGCGGCGTGACGGCCGCTTCGAGCTCCTCCGGGGCGTAGGTGAAGCCGCCGTCGGAGCCTCCGGGCCGGTCGTGGAGGGTGACCACCCGCTCGCGGGCTCCGGCCATGGTGATCGACGCGCGGTAGGAGTCGTAGAACGGCTCGAACAGCACGACCTCGTCGCCCGGGTCGCAGAGGGCCTGGAGAGAGGCGAAGATCGCCTCGGTGGCGCCGGCATACACCGTGATCTCGTCGGGCCCGTAGGCAAGCCTCCAGAACCGCTCCTGGTGGCGCCGGATCGCTTCGGAGAGCTCGGGGATGCCGCCCGTCGGGCAGTACTGGTTGCGCCCCTCCCGGATCGCCCGGACCGCGGCCTCCTTGACCGGCTCCGGGCCGTCGAAGTCGGGGAAGCCCTGGCCCAGGTTGACCGCGCCGTGCCGCTGGGCGAGGGCGGTGATCTCGGCGAAGACGGTGGTTCCGAACCCTTCGACCCGGCGGGACCCGGCGCGCGCCGGCGCACGGCTCTCTCCCACGGCGCTCATCCCTCCCAGTCCCAGAAGTAGTCGGCGTTGGTCAGCTCCTCGCCCTCGGGTTCCGTGGCCTCCATCTCGCCGGCCGCCACCAGCTCGCCCCGGGCCGCGGCCAGGGTCTCCTCGAGCTCGCGGATCTCTCCGAGCCAGTAGGTCTCGGTGCCGAACTCCGGAAACGCCCGGGGGAAGAAGGGGTCGTGCCACCTGCGGGCGATCCAGGTGCTGTAGTGGACGATCCGCAGGCCGCGCAGGGGCTCGATCAGTCGGAGGGTGGCCCGGTCGAAGGCCCGGAACCGTTCGTACCCCTCCACGAAGAGCTCCCGCAGACGGCGGGTCTCGTCGTCGCGGCCGGGCAGGCAGAGCCAGAGGTCCTGGACCGGCGGCCCGATCACCATGTCGTCGAAGTCCAGCACCGTGAGCACGTCGTCGCGGACCAGGAGGTTCGAGCGATGGAGGTCGCCGTGAATGCGAATCGTTTCGACGTTCCGGGCGAGCTCATCGTAGAGATCGGCGATCTGCCGGGCGGCGGCGGCGTAGCGCTCGGCGAGGTGAGCGGGCACGGTGTCGCGCTCGGCGAGCCAGTCGAGCTCGGCCCGCACGAACGCGTCGCCGTCGAGGCGAGGTCGCTCCGGGGCCGGCTCACGGGCTCCGACGGCGTGGATCCGCCCGGCGAGCATGCCCGCTCGGGGCGCCAGCCCCTCGTCGATCTCGTCCGGGGCTCGGCCCCCTCGCCGGTCCGACAGGGCGTAGAAGATCCCCTCGATCGAGCGCAGGGTACCGCCGCCGGGGAACTCCCGGAAGGTGCAGACGGGGATCTCCTCGGCGGCGAGCTGGGCGAGAAACCGGTGCTCGGCCAGAATCTGCTCGGCGCTCCAGCGCCGGGGCCGGTAGAACTTGGCGATCACCCGGGTCCGGTCCGCCAGCTCGACCTCGTAGACCCTGTTTTCGTAGGCGTTGAGCGGATAGCAGACCGCGTTGGTGGCAAGCCCGGCCGCTTCCACGGCCTCGAGCACGCGGTCCGGAGTGATCTCGAGGAATAGGTCCGTCGCGGTGGGTTCGGTGGGCTCGGGCATCGCGGGAAATGTAGCATCCCGCGCCGCCCTTCCGGCGATCAAGGCTTCCGGCGGTCGCTTTCGGACCACGGACGCGAGATCACGCAGGCGTTGATGCCCCCGACCCCCATGGAGAGCTTGCCGGCCGGAGCCGCCGGCGCCTCGATGGCTTCGTCGAAGACGAAGCGGTCGTGGAGGCGGGAGATCTCGGGGTTGAGCTCCTCCTCGGCCAGGGGAGTGGGGAAGAGGTGGCCGCGCTCGTAGCCGAGATACTGGGCGGTGAGCTCCCAGCCTCCGGCGGCCGACATGCCGTGACCGTGGATTCCCTTGCGGGCGGTGATCTGGACCGGCGCCGACACCACCCGCTTCAGGGTCTCGACCTCCGTGTAGTCGCCCGGCGTGGCCGTGGCGTGGAGGTCCCAGGTCCCCAGGCTCGCCGGATCGACGCCGGCGGTGTCGAGAGCCGCCCGCAGCGCGGCCGAGGGGCCCTCGACCGAGGGCGTGATGATGTGGTCGGCGTCGGAGCTCACGCCCACAGCCAGGGGCTCGAGGCCCAGGGGTCGGAACCCCCGCGCGGTCATGTGCTCGTAGTCGGCCACCAGCCAGACCACCGAGCCGCCCGCGACGTGGGTGCCCCGGAGCTCGGAGAGGGGCTTGGAGACGGCGGCGTCGGCCGAGATCACCCGGGCGTTGTAGAAGCCTCCGACGATCAGTGGATGGGGCGGCGGGTCGGTGGCGCCGACGACCACCGCCTTGGCCTGTCCCGAGCGGATCGCGTCGATGGCGAGCTTGAGGGAGACGCCGAAGGTGGAGCAGGCCGCCACCGGCGCAAAGGTCAGGCCGGTGACCTGGCCCAGCATGGAGACCTGGGCCGCCGGGATGTTGGCGATGTTCCACACCATGTTGGCCGAAACCGCCCGCCACGGCGGCTCGGGAGCCTTCCACCTCTGCTGCAGGCGCGCGTGGCGCCGCCGCTTCTCCTTCATGACCGCCATCTTGGCGGACTGGACCGCTCCTTCGAGCTTGAGCCCCTCGATCTCGCGGAGCTCGTCCAGGTAGCGGGCGAGCTGGTCGGAAATCCCGGCCCAGAAATGCCACCACTCCTCCTCCGCGGCCTCCCGGTCGTCGGCCGAGACGTCCTCGGGGTCGGGCGGGGCACCGAGCTGGGCCGCGCGCTCGGCCCGACCTGCCTCGGGGAGTGCCAGGTACTGCGCCATGGCGGCATTGCGCTCGGGGGCCGCCCAGAAGCGGTCCCACCGGTGCTGGGCGCGGTGGAGGGCCAGGCTCTCCCGGTGAAGCGTCGGGAGGCAGCCCAGGCCCGTTCCGACGTACACGTGGGCCGCGGTCCCCAGGGCCTGGAGCTCCTGCTCGATGCCCGGGTTCTGGCCCAGCGACTGGATGAAGGCGCCGATGGCGAACTGGACCGTAGGGTCCATCTTCTCCGCAAGCTGGGGGAAACGGTTGGGGGGGAACCGGGCGTCGATCCAGGGCTTGTAGCGCTCGAAGTCGAAGGAAGGCCAGCCGACCAGGAAGGTGTCGGGTCCGAAACCGTTGAAAGGCTCGAGCCAGGTGCCCGCCGTCTCCAGGTTCGCGGCGAAGGAGTCGACGTCGGGGCTCCGGGGGGCGACCACCCCCCAGCCGAATATGCCGATGCGTGTCACGCGATGATCTCCAGGCAGGACGTACGAGGTCCGGCACATTGTGGCACAGGCCGCGCGGGCCGCGTCAGGGCTCCGGCAGCTCGACGCCCTGGTCCCGGAGCTGGCGCTCCGCCTGCTCGGCCCATCCCCGGTTGGCGGCGGGGCTGGCCGGGCTGGGGTGGAGGATCTGGCCGATCTCGACTCCGGCTCCGCCGAGGGCGCGCGCCGCGCGCTCCCGGGCGAAACGTCCGACCCCGATCACCCGCCGGGGGCGCAGGTGCTCCACCGCTTCGCAGAGCGCGCGGTCGCAGGCTTCGAAGACCGGCGCCGCCTCGTTCCGGGGCAGCTTGTCGGGCGTGCGGTTGCGGCCACTCTCCTCGAGGAAGAGGAGGGGGCAGTAGTTCCATACGAAGAAGCGCGCGAAGAACCGCTCGGGGCGGTCGAACCGATCCCGTGCCCAGCCCCAGAGGCGCCGTCCGCTGACCTCGCTGCGCGCGCAGGCGAAGCCCTCCACCGGCCGCTTCGGGTGCTCGCCCTCCGGCTTGCCCACGGCAGCCTCGATCCCTATCCAGTCGCGGACCAGCTCGACCTCGCCGAAGGGCACTCCGGTCTGCGCCATGCCCCAGGGGCCCGGGTTCATGCCCAGGAGGATCGCTTCCTTGGGCGCGCCGCCGAAGCGTTCGAGATACAGGTGGTGAGTCGCACGCGCGTAGCGGAGCGGGTCGTAGACGTGGGTTACAGGCGGCGCGAAGCGGAGAGGCCGGAGCGCCGCGGAGAGTCGATCAGCGACGGCGGAAAGCGGGGAGGGCACCGGCTCGGCTACTCTCCGGCCTCGAGCAGGCGGCGCAAGGCCCGCCGGACCTGCTCCTCGTCCGTCGGTCCGGAGCCCCGGAATGCCACTCCGCAGGCGTCCCCCTGGCGCCAGGCGACCATGCCGTCGAGATCGAGGAGCTGCTCTCCCTCGGGCAGGCTGAGCCGGAAGCGCACGGCCAGGCCCGGGCTCCAGGACGCGGGCAGGCCGCGGAAGCAGGCGCCGCCGGGCGAGAGGTTCTCGAGGCGGGCCGACAGGGTGCGGTCGCCGGCCACCTCGAGGCGCACCGCGGTGTCGACCCGGGTCCGGATCTCTCTGCGGCCGGAGAGCTGCACGGCGGACGCCACGTTGTGCCCGTGTCGCCGGATGATCGCGATCCGGAGCTTGACCGCCAGCAGCGGCCGTTCCTTGAGCAGGGCGAGGAGGTGCTCCTTGCGGACATGGAGCAGGCGGGCGGCCTCGGAAACCACGGCCGTGGACGAGCGCATGCCGTCGTCGAGCAGGCCCATCTCGCCGAAGAACCCTCCGGGGCCGAGGCGGGCGATGCGCTGCACCGGCTGTCCCACCGCCTCGCGCACAATGCTCACGGCGCCCGACTCGACGACGTACAGCCCGTCGGCGGCGTCCCCCTCGCGGAAGACGCGTGCTCCCGCCTCCAGGCGAACCTGGCTGCAGCGCATGGCGAGGAGAGAGAGCTCGTCGGCCGCGAGCCCCTCGAACAGCGGCACGGCGCGCAGCGCGGCCACGCCCGAGGGCTCGAGGCCCAGGATCGGCGATTCGGGCGTGTCGATGGAGGAGGTCACGACGGCGGCCTATCGCTCGTCGAACAGGGCGTCGGTGCGGGCGGCCATGATGAAGTCGTTCTCGTGCAGGCCGCCGATGGCGTGGGTCCACCAGGCGACGGTGACCTTCCCCCAGGTGGTGAGGAGCAGTGGGTGATGCCCCTGCGCCTCGGCCTCGGCGCCCACGGCGTCGGTAAAGGCGAGGGCGGACGCGAAGTCCGGGAAGTCGAAGGTGCGGCGGAGCTTCGGAACACCGTCCTCTTCCGCGACCTCCCAGTCGGGCACCTGCCTCCGGTATTGAGCGACCTCCTCGGGAGTGGCCTGGGGAGCACCGCCGTGGCAGGGGATGCAGGTCTTGACGACGAGCTCGCTCATGGTGTCGGTCCTCCTTGCCGGGAGATCTTATCGGTCTGCGCGCTCCGGCGCGCCCCGGCTACCCGCCGTTGCGGCGCCGGAAGCCCTCCATCAGCTCGGCCAGAGCCTCGACCGAGGCGATCTCGATGGCGTTGTAGAGGGAGGCGCGGATGCCACCCACCGAGCGATGGCCCTTGAGGCCGGACATGTCGGCCCGGGCCGCCTCCTCGAGGAAGCGCCGTTCGAGCTCCTCGGACGGCAGCCGGAAGGTCACGTTCATCCGCGACCGGCCGTCGGGCCGGGCGTGGCCGCGATAGAAGCCGTCGGACTCGTCGATCACCCGGTAGAGGAGCCCCGCCTTGGCCTCGTTGCGCTCGGCCGCGGCGGCCGTCCCGCCGCGGGAGATCAGGTGGCGGGCCACCAGGCCGACCAAGTAGATGGCGAAGACCGGCGGTGTGTTGAGGAGCGAGTCCTTCTCGGCCATCTTGCGGTAGCTCAGCGTGTCCGGAAGGTCCGCGGGGCTGCGCTCCAGGAGGTCGCGCCGCACCGCCACGACGGTCACGCCGGCCGGTCCCAGGTTCTTCTGGGCGCCGGCGTAGATCAGGCCGAAGCGCGAGAGGTCCAGGGGCCGGCTCAGGATGTCCGACGACAGGTCGCACACCAGCGGGACCGATCCGGAGTCGGGAGGTGCCGGGAACTGGGTGCCGAAGATCGTGTTGTTGCTCGTGTAGTGGAGGTAGGAGGCCCCGGGGTCGACCCGGAAGTCACCGGCGGCCGGAACCCGGTCGTGACCCGTCTCCTCGCTGGACCAGGCCACCCGCCCGCCGCCGCGCTTGGCCGCTTCGGCGAGGGCCATCTCGGCCCAGCGCCCGGTCACCAGGTAGTCGGCCGACCCGCCGTCCGGCAGGAGGTTCCAGGGGACGGCGGCGAACTGGGTCCGCGCGCCGCCGCCCATGAACAGAATCTCGTGCTCCGGGGCGCCGCCGAGAAGCTCGCGCAGCGCCGCCACGGTCTCCCGGTGGACTTCGGCGTACGCGGCGCCCCGGTGGCTGCTCTCGAGGATCGACATGCCGGTGCCGCGAAAATCCAGCAGCTCCCGCTGGACCTCCTCGAGGACGGGCAGGGGCAGGGCCGCGGGGCCCGCCCCGAAGTTATGGACCCGTCGCGGGGCCGCGCCGGAGGAGCGGCCGGAAGGCCGGTCAGAAGGGGATGTCGTCATCGTCGTCGCCCCCGCCGCCGCTCTCGCTGCCGCCGCCGCTTCCAGAACCGCCGCCGCTCGATCCGCCGCCGTACGAGGACTCGTCGTAGTCCGGGTAGCCACCACCGCCGCCACCGCCACCGCTACCCCGGCTGCCGAGCATCTGGAAGTTCTCGGCCACCACTTCGGTGCGGTAGCGCTTCTCGCCGGTGTTGCGGTCGTCCCACGAGCGGGTCTGGATGCGACCCTCCACGAACACCTGCTTGCCCTTGGTCAGGTACTGGCCGGCGATCTCGGCCTGGCGCCCGAAGCAGACGATGTTGTGCCACTCCGTCTGCTCTTGGAGCTGGCCCTCGCGGTCCCTCCATTTGCGGGAGGTGGCGACGGGAAAGTTGGCGACGGGCTGACCGGACGAGGTCGAGCGGACTTCGGGGTCTCGGCCCAGGTTGCCGAGGAGAAAGACCTTGTTCACCATGGGGTTGGGTCTCCTGCAGATTGGTTCTCGAAGATCGAAGACGGTATCACAGGGGCGGTGGGCGCCTGGTAGTCTCCGGACGGTTTCTATCGCGTCTACAGAACCAGGACGGAAACGGTGCGTCTGATCTTGCAGAGGGTGTCGCGGGCGGCGGTGCGGGTGGCCGGCGAAGAGGTGGGGAGGATCGGCGCCGGGATGCTCATCCTGGCGGGCGTCGAGGCGGCCGACGGCCCCGCCCAGGTCGCGGCGGCGGTGCGCAAGATCGCGACCCTGCGGATCTTCGAGGACGCCGACGGGCGCATGAACCTGGATGGGGCGGCGGTGGGCGCCGAGCTGCTGGTGGTCTCCCAGTTCACCGTCGCCGGCTCCCTGGCCAAGGGCCGGCGCCCGTCGTTCGACTCGGCGGCGCCTCCGGAGCTCGCCGAGCCGCTGGTCGACAAACTGGTCGAGGGTCTGCGCGCCGCCGGCTACAGGGTCGCAACGGGGCGCTTCCGGGCGCACATGGAGGTCGAGCTGGTCAACGACGGGCCGGTGACCTTCGTCCTCGACACCTGAGCCGGAAGAGGGGCCGGAGGGGGCTGCGAGACCTCGATCGTCGGTCCCGAGGACCCCGGCGCCAGGTCGACCTGATCGATGGGGACCGGCATGAAGGAGAGCAGGAAGATGGCGCCGGCGATCCAGGCCAGGCGCCGGCGCCCAGGGGAGAGCGGCCGGGCTTCGTCGTCGACGGGCGGGTGGTGGAGGCCGAGGACCAGGGTCACCACGCACCAGAGCATCCAGCCGGGCCAGACGAACAGCGCGGCCCCGAGCAGGAGCATCCAGATCCCCAGGGCCAGGCGCCGCTGTACCCGGCCGAGGGCGGCGTAGAGGATGTGGCCACCGTCGAGCTGAGCCAGGGGAATCAGGTTCAGGGCGGTGGCGAGCAGCCCGAACCAGGCCGCCAGGGCGAAGGGGTGGAGCTGGAGGACCTGGCCGCTGCCGACGGGGCCGTGGAAGAGGCGCTCGAGCCCGAGCACGGCCAGGCTTCGGCCGGGCACCAGGAGGGTCACCCCCGCTCCCGTCGGGTCCGCGACCTGGGACAGGGGGATCGGCCGGGACCAGGCGATGCCCGCCACCAGAAAGGGGATCAGGGCTACGAATCCCGCCACCGGCCCGGCGACGCCCACGTCGAAGAGCTCCCGCTTGGTCCGGATCGCCACCTTGATCTTGATGAACGCGCCCAGGGTTCCCACACCGAGGGGAAGGGGCAGGAAGTACGGCAGGGTTGCGGGGAGGCGGTAGCGGCGACAGGCCAGGTAGTGGCCGAGCTCGTGGCAGAGCAGGATGAACAGCGCCGGGATCGAGAACGACAGCCCCAGCCGCAACAGGGCCGGGTCGCTCCACACCCGAGCCACGGTCTGGGGCAGCAGGAGCAGGGGCAGATCGGTCGTCTCCTGCGTGCTCGTGTAGAGCACCCAGACGGCGCCCATCGTCGTGGTGGTGAGGAACGTGAGGGCGAACAGGACCCCGGCCAGCAGCCAGCGCGGCCGTTGAGCCGGGGCGTGCCGCGGCGCAGAGGTGGGCGCCGGCAGCGCCGGATAGGGCTCGGACCCCGGCGGAGGCGGTCCGGCCTCCCAGGGCGGTCCGAAGTCGGTCATCTGGTGGAGATCGGCAGAGAGCGGTAGGCGGGGCCCGCTATAGGTTTTTCAGCTCTTTGCCCGGTTTGAACCGCACGGTCTTTCCCGGAGCGATGGCGACCTCGACCCCCGTCTTCGGGTTGCGCCCCACTCCTTTCTTGCGGTCCCGTACCTGGAACACGCCGAAGCCGCGAAGCTCGATGCGCTTGCCTGCCGAAAGGGCGTTCTTCATCGCATCGAGGATGGTGTCGACGGCCACCGCCGCCTTCACGCGGGGAACCTCGGAGACGTCCGCGACTCGGGTCACGATATCCGCTTTGATCATTTGCGCTCCAAAAAACGGCGGCAGTCTAGCAACCGGTTTCGACCGGTGTCAACGCGGCTTAAGCCTTTTTCTTCCGAAAGATACAACGCTCGTACGCGTCGGCCGCGACCTGGGACAGGCGCAGGAGGGACTCGAGGTCCACCTTCCCGAGCCCCTGCGGGCCGCGGTCGAGGAAGACGACCGTGACCAGACGGCCGCGGATCCGGACAGGGAGCAGGACGCACTCGGTAGGAAGCGCACCGCCCCAGCACCGGGAGAGGGTCTTGTGCACCGCCATCGGGGGCAGCGGGCCGAGGTAGAAGCTGCCCGACTGGCGCAGGTTGAGGAAGCTCGAAGGCTGGCTGAAGTCCGCGGAGAAGCGGGTCAGGCACTCGTTGTCGACAGCCGCCCCCGCCCCCATCCAGCCCACGACGCGGTCGCGGAGCACCTTGAACAGGGCGACCCGCTCGAAGCTCTGGCCCAGGAAGCCGACCAGGATCCGGGCCACCTCCTCGGGTTCGGTCGCGGCCTCGAGGCGGGCCTCGACCGCCGCCGAGGTCAGGGGCAGGGGCGGCGCCCCCGCCGGCACCGGCCGGGTGTCGTCGTTGCTGTCCTGGGACGCCGCGGCGTGCCGAGCCGCCAGCTCCCGGCGCTCCTGCTCGGTGAGAGCGATGCTCAGGGCGCGGCGCTTCTGCGGTCTCGGGCGCGGCGGAGCGACGGGCGGCTCGAGCACGCCGGTGCCCGCCGCGGCCCGGGCCCCGGAGCCTCCGGCCGGAGGAGGGAGCGGCTGCCGGGTTGCGGCCAGGTCCTCGGAGAAGAGCGCGGCCTCGGGCTGTTCCCAGAGCCTGCGGCTCCCGACGGCCGGCGCGCCCCCCGAGGCGGCGGTCTGGACCTCCTCCTCGTGCCACAGGTAGCGGGCGCGGTCGAGGCGCTCGGCGAGGGTGGCGAAGCGCGATGGGCACTCCTCTCCGTAGTAGCGGTCGAGGGCCTGGGCGAGGCGGACCTCGGTGGCGACGAAGGGCTCAACCCGCTTGCCGAGGGCGAAGGCGATCTCGTCCTGGCAGTTGAGGTCGCGGGGATCGAGCATCGCCACGTACACATGGGTGCTGAAGACGCGGAAGGGCACGGCCTTGCAGCGCAGAGCGAGCTTGGCGGGAAGGGCGTGGATCGAGTCCTCGGGGATGTCCCGCAGGTCCTCCACACCGACCGCCGGAAGCCGGTGCTGCTCGGAGAGGGCCTTGAGCAGGAGATCCTCGCT
Organism: uncultured Acidobacteriota bacterium; assembly: GCA_963739795.1. Taxonomy (GTDB): domain Bacteria; phylum Acidobacteriota; class Thermoanaerobaculia; order Multivoradales; family DATKCC01; genus CAVUBL01. Next base: position 213,512 of record CAVUBL010000010.1, read on the forward strand.
GATGGAGTTGTTTTCGAGAAGAGACGTGCCCAGTCGGCCCCCCGCTGCGGCCTGGGTCTGGAGGCCTCGGTCCACGTCTCGTGGCGAGGCCCAGCCGTGCTGTACCAGAAGCTGTCCGAGCTTGGGCATGGTCGGGTTCGATCGGGTTCGGGGGGGCGGTCTCGTAACTTCCTGCTGCGCCGAGGGTTACCGGACGTCAGCTCATTATAGGGAGGCACTCTGAGCTTGTAAAGCACGACCGGACGGAGTATCGTGAGCCGATGAGGGTGTTCGCCTCGTCCTTGCGATTTTCCATGTTGGCCCCGTTGACGGTGTTGGCCCTGTCGGCCCTTCCTGTCATGGTGAGCGCGCCGGCCTTCGCCTCGCCGCCGTCCGAGGCGCCACCCGACCCGGCCTCGCCGGCCCAAACTCAGCCCCAGTCGCCGGCCTCGGGCGCCGTCCACTCGGTCTCCGCCGAGGCCGCGTACCGCTTCGCCGTCGCCAAGATGTTGGTCGACGAGGGGGACTACCGGGGCGCCGAAACCGCCTTCCAGCGCGCTCTCGAGCTCGATCCGAACGCCCCGTACGTGCGCATCGAGTACGCGAAGTTTCTGGCCCGACTCGGCCGCTTCGGCCGCACCCACGAGGCCCGGCTGGAGCGCCTGAAAGAGGCCGTCGATCAGGCCGAGAAGGCCCAGCAGGCCCTCCCGGGCAACGTCGACGCCTTGCGCGCAGTGGCGACGACGAACCTGTCCCTGGGTGGAGAGGAGCCGAGCGATCCGGCGCCCATGGCGGCGGCGGTGGCGGCCTTCGAGAAGCTGCGCACCGTCGATCCCCGGGACGTGCGCTCTCTGCTCTCCCTCGGCCAGATCTACCTGCGCCGCGGAGAGCCGGCGGCGGCGGCGGAAGTCTTCCAGGAGATCGTGGCCGAGACTCCCGGGTATCGGCCGGTCTACCGCCTGCTCGCCGAGGCCCTGATGCAGTCGAAGCAGATGGACAAGGCGGCTGACGCTCTGAAGGAGGTCCTCGCCACGGAGCCCGACTCCGAGCCGGCGCGTCTTGCGCTGGCCGAGATCCTCGCTGACCGGGGCGACCACAAGGAGGCCGCCAAAGTCCTGCGCGAGGCGCCCGTGCCCCTGGAGAGCGTCGACGCCCGCACCCGCCTGGCCACCGAGCTCTACCTCTCCGGCGACCTGGACGGCGCGCTCAAGGAGCTCGAAGCCCTGGCCAAGCAGGTGCCCGACAGCCGCTACGTGAGCCTACTCCGCGGCCTCGTCCTGAGCGCCCAGGCGCGCAACGAGGAAGCCCTCCAGACCCTCCAGCCCCTCCTCGGCGCCGGCCCCGGCGACGCCGACCTGGCGATCACGGTGAGCCAGCTCCTGGTGCGCCAGGAGCGTGAGCCCGAGGCGGTCAAGATCCTGACCTCGACCCTCGCGCGTCTGGACAAGGAGGGGCCGGCGAGCGAGGCGGAGCAGGTGCGCCTGGCCCTCGCCCGGCTCTACGCCAGCCTCGACCGCTGGAAGGACGTGGAGACCGCCCTGGCACCGCTTCTCGGCAAGCCCTCCTCCGGTGACCAGGACCTCGAGACCGGGCGCGAGGCGGTGCTTCTCGACGCCGACGCCCTGGTCGAGCAGAAGCGGGGGGAGGAGGCTCTGGACCGCCTGAACGCGTGGCAGGCCGAGGACGACGACCCGGCGGTGATCGGAAAGCGCGCCGAGGTCCTCGCCCGCAGCGGCCACGTGCCGGAGGCGGTGGCGATCGCCGACGGGATCGACCCGGCCGATCAGCCCGACGCCTTTCTGGAGATCGTCCAGGGCGTCCAACGGGCCGAGCGCTACGCCGAGAGCATTCCACTGCTGCAGCGGTTTCTGGCGGCGAAGCCCGACGCCACCGACGCCCGGTTCCTCCTCGGCACGGCCCAGGAGAGGTCCGGCGACCACGACGCCGCGGTGAAGACCTTCTCGTCCTTGCTCGCCGACCAGCCGGACTACCACCCGGCTCTCAACTACCTCGGGTACATGTGGATCGAGAAGGGCCAGAACCTGGACAAGGCCGTGGACATGGTGCGCCGGGCGGTGGCCCTCGCTCCGGACAACGGCGCCTACATCGACTCGCTGGGCTGGGGCTACTTCCAGCTCGGCCGCCTGGACGAGGCCCGGCAGTCCCTGGAAAGGGCCTCGCGCCTGATCCGAGACCCGACGGTCTACGAGCACCTGGGAGATGTCTACGCCGCCCTCGGTAGGGCCGACGACGCGCGCCGCGCCTACCACCGGGCGATCCAGCTCGAGGCCGACGATCCCGCGACGGTCGAGCACAAGCTGAGCGAGCTCGACCACGCGACGCAGGCCAAGCCCGACGTCCAGCAGCCGCAGCGGCGACCGCAGTAATCGGCGGTGTCGAGATCGCGAACGCTGTGGGCTGCCTCGGCGCTGGTTGCCGGGGCGCTTCTCCAAGCCTGCTCAGCGGCTCGGCCGCCGGCCGCCCGCCCGGCGCCGAGGCGGGAGCCCTGGGTGGTGCCCTCCAGCGACTACGGCACCCAGCGCCTCTTCCGTCTCCACTACGACGGACCGGAAGGGGAGGGCACCCTACGCCTTGTCCTGCGCCTGGAAAGCCCGAGCCGGTATCGCCTGGTGATCTCCGATCGCCTGGGCCGCTCCCTGTTCACCCTGGACGCGGCGCCCTCCGGCGGTCTCCTCCTGGATCATCGCCAGGCTCTCGCCTGCCCCCTGGCCGCCGGGGTCCGGCTGGAGGGGCTCCCGATCGAGCCGCTCTCGGTCCAGGCCCTGCCCGCCGTGCTCCTGGGGCGCCTTCCGTCGCTTCCGGCCCACGGCCGGTCGCGGGAGTCCTCGACCGGCGCACTGGAGTTCCGGGACGGGGCGGGGCGTCGCTGGAGCGCCCGGTTGGGCGACGGCGGCCAGGTGCGGAGCTGGACCCTCTGGCAGGCGGGAGAGCCGGCTCTATGGTGGCGCTCGAACGACGGCCAGGCGTTCCTCTCGGACCGCCGGCGGGGCGCCCAGGCGAGCTGGCGCGAGGTGGGGCGGGAGCCCCTGGCGGAGCCGCTGCCGCCGCCGGCCGTGCCGGAGGGATTCGCGGCCGGCGAGTGCTCCGGCGCGATTGACACTATCGATCCCGGTCTCTAGCATCGGGAGGAGTGCGTTGAACGGCGGACCGGCGGGAACTGTATAATGCGCTGACCGTCAGGCTCTGGAGCCTCGCGGCGCGGCCGCCGGTCGGATCGAGGAGAGTCGGACGATGAAGATCACCGAGGTCAAGGTCTTCCCGGTCAGCGAAGAGAAGCTGAAGGCGTTCGTCTCGGTGGTCCTCGACGGCTGCTTCATGGTCAATGACATCAAGGTGATCCGCGGCAAGGACGGCCTGTTCATCAGTATGCCGAGCCGCAAGAAGAAGAACGGCGAGTTCAAGGACGTAGCCCACCCGCTCAACAACGAGACCCGCCTGATGATCGAGGGCCGGGTCCTCGACGAGTATGAGCTGGTCTTGCGCGAGCGGGGAGAGGAACCGGAGGTCGAGAGGCGGCAGCTCCGGGTGGAGGAGGAAACGGAAGCCTCGGCGACGCCCGCCGCGGCCGGCGAGCCGGAGGCGGCCGCGAGTGGGGAAGGAGAAGCGCGACCGGAATCGGAGGCCGAGGAGCCGGAGGGCGAGAAGAGCCTCGAAGAGGTTCAGGAGCTCCACCTGCGCGACTCCTTCTGGTCGGTCGGCTAAGATCCCGTCCTGGCGGGCGCTGGATCTCGCCGCGGCTCGAGACGCTGGGGCGTCGCCAAGTGGCAAGGCACGGGACTTTGGATCCCGCATTCGTAGGTTCGAATCCTACCGCCCCAACCAGCTCGTTCGTCGGTAGGTCGAGAAGCTGACAGGCGGTCCGCCGCCCGGGCCGAGGCCCGTCGGGTGGGAACCGCGAAACGACTGTGGAGACGACGCCGGGACCGCTGGTTCCCGCGGCGTCTCTTTGTGTGAGGGCACGTGTACGGAGAGCTGAAAGTCTTTGGCGGTCGGGCGCATCCGGCCCTGACCGACGAGATCTGCACCTACCTGAACGTAGCGTGCGGCAAGGTGACCACGTACAACTTCTCCGACGGCGAGATCTTCTGCCAGATCGAGGAGAACGTCCGGGGATCGGACGTGTTCGTGGTCCAGCCCACCTGCCCGCCGACCAACGAGAACCTGATCGAGCTGCTGGTGATGCTCGACGCGTTCAAGCGGTCGTCGGCGGCGCGGGTGACGGCGGTGCTGCCGTACTTCGGCTACGCACGCCAGGACAAGAAGGATCGCCCCCGGGTACCGATCACGTCCAAGCTCGTCGCCGACCTCATTTCGAAGGCCGGCGCCGACCGCGTGCTCACCATGGACCTCCACGCGGCGCAGATCCAGGGCTTTTTCGACATCCCGGTGGATCACCTCTTCGCCGCGCCGGTGCTCCTCGACGCGGTGCGCGCGCTGGAGATCCCGAACCTCACCATCGTCTCCCCCGACGCCGGCGGCGTGGAGCGGGCCCGGGCCATCGCCAAGCGCCTCGACTCGAGCCTGGCCATCGTCGACAAGCGGCGAACCGGGCCGAACGAGGCCGAGGTCATGAACGTGATCGGGGACGTCCGGGGCCAGAACGCCCTGATCATCGACGACATCATCGACACCGCCGGGACGCTGACCAAGACGGTCGAAGCGCTGGTTGGTCAAGGAGCCATCGGGGTAATGGCGGTGGGCGTCCACGGCATCCTGTCGGGGCCGGCCATCGACCGCCTCCGGGAATCCCCCGTCACCCGGGTCCTGATCACCAACACCACGCCGATCCATGAGAAGCTCCAGCGGCTGGAGAAGCTGCAATCCCTGTCGGTCGCCTCGCTCCTGGGCGAGGCGGTGCGACGCATCCACGAGGACAGCTCGGTGAGCTCGCTGTTCGTGTAGCCACCGCCAGAGAGACCAACCATGACCGAACAGTTCCACATCGAAGTCCATACCCGCGAATCGACAGGCAAGAACTCCAACCGCCGGCTGCGCGCCGCGGGCCAGATCCCGGCGGTGCTCTACGGGGCCGGCCGCGACACCGTTCCGATCACCATCGGGCGGAAGACGATCCAGGAGGTCTTCCGCCACGGGGCCGGAGAAAACACCATCTTCCTGCTAAAGCGGGTGGAGAGCGATCAGCAGCGCCACGCCCGGATCCGCGAGATGCAGGTGGACCCGGTGAGCCGCGAGGTCCTCCACATCGACTTCCAGCGCGTCCTGATGGACGAGGCGATCCGCATCAACGTCCAGATTCGGGCGGTGGGCGAGCCCACGGGAGTCAAGAACGAGGGCGGCGTGCTGGACCTGGTGACCCGCGAGGTCGAGGTCGAGTGCCTGCCCGGTGACATCCCCGAGGCGATCGAGCTCGACGTCGAGGCCCTCGCCATCGGCGACCACCTGGACGCCCGCGATCTGACCCTCCCGAAAGGGGTCACGCTGCTCGAGGAGCCCGACCGCGTGATCGTCTCCGTGTCCTACGCGGCGCGGATCGAGGAGGCGGAGGAAGAGGGCGAGGAGCTCCTGGAGGCGGCGCTCGAGGAGCCCGAGCTCATCGGCCGGAGCCGCGAGGAAGAGGGCGAAGAGGAAGGCTAGCGCCCGCGCGCTCGCCGCCCCGCCGGCGCCTGCGAGAGGCGTTCTCATCCATGCCTGGACACCGACAGGACCGGGAGACGACCGGTCGCGGCCGGCGTGTGGTCGCGGGCCTGGGCAATCCCGGCGAGCGCTACCGGGAGAGCCGCCACAACCTGGGCTTCCGGGTGGTAGAGCTGCTTGCCCGGAGGCGCAGCATCCGGATCCGGCGGCTCGAGTGCAACGCCCTGCTCGGGGAGGGCGACGGCCTGACCCTGGTCCTTCCCCAGACCTACATGAACCGGAGCGGCCACGCCCTGCGCTGCCTGGTGGAGAAGGGGCGGCTCGATCCTGCGGAGCTGCTGGTCGTCTACGACGAGGTGCACCTGCCCCTGGGACGGCTGCGCTTGCGTCCCGGTGGCAGCCCCGGAGGTCACCGGGGCATGGAGTCCGTGGTCGAGAGCCTGCGCACCGACCGGGTGGCCCGCCTGCGACTGGGTTGCGCCGGCGACGGAGGCAGCCCCGAGGGAGACGCCCTGGTGGACTACGTGCTCGGACCCTTCCGACGCCACGAGGTGGCGGCGGTGGAGGAGATGGTCGAGCGCGCCGCCGACGCCTGTGAAGCCTGGCTCGCCGAGGGGATCGAAGCGGCCATGAACCGAACCAACACCAAACTCTCAACCGATGGGGAGCAAGAACCGTGAACTTCCAGACCCTTCTCTACCTGGTCCCGCTGTGCGGCGTCGCCGGGCTCGTGTTCGCCCTGATGCGCAGCGCCTGGATCAAGCGCCAGGACGCCGGCGACGAGACCATGGTCAAGATCTCGGCCCACATCCGTGACGGCGCCATGGCCTTCTTGGGCCGCGAGTACCGCGTGCTGGCGATCTTCGTGGTGGTGGTGGCCGCCCTCCTGGCCCTGGCCAACGCCTGGGAGCCCCACAGCTCCTGGTTGATCGCGCTCTCGGTGGTCACCGGCGCGGTCTGCTCGGGCCTGGCCGGCTTCTTCGGCATGCGCGTGGCGACCTCGGCCAACGTGCGCACCACCGCCGCCGCGCGAACCGGGCTGAACGGGGCCCTGAAGGTCGCTTTCTCCGGCGGCGCCGTGATGGGCTTCTGCGTCGTCGGCCTCGGGGTCCTCGGGCTCTCGCTCCTCTTCCTGCTGTACGGCAGGCTGTTCCATACGGGGAACGACCAGGCCGACCTCCTGCGGGTCGTGACGGTCCTCTCCGGGTTCTCCTTCGGGGCCAGCTCCATCGCGCTGTTCGCCCGTGTCGGCGGCGGCATCTACACCAAGGCGGCCGACGTCGGTGCCGACCTGGTGGGCAAGGTCGAGGCCGGAATCCCGGAGGACGACCCGCGCAACCCGGCGGTGATCGCCGACAACGTGGGCGACAACGTGGGCGACGTGGCCGGCATGGGCGCCGACCTCTTCGAGTCCTACGTCGGCTCCATCGTCGGCACCCTGGTGCTGGGGGTCAACGCCCACCACCTGACCGGCGCCCAGTTCACGCCGGAGCTGGTGATCCTGCCGCTGGTCATCGCCGGCCTGGGCATCTTGATCTCCCTGGGCGGCACCTTCCTGGTCCGCACCCGCGAGGGCGGCGACCCGGGCATGGCGCTCCAGACCGGCACCATCGGCTCGGCCATCGTCATGCTCGCCGGCATCTGGTTCGTCGCCCACTTGATGCTCAAAGGCACCTACGTGCTGGACGACGTCCAGTTCGGCGCCAACGGAGTCTTCCTCGCCACGGTCGCCGGCCTGGTCGGCGGAGTGCTCATCGGCGGCATTACCGAGTACTACACCTCCGAGGCCCGCGGCCCGGCCCGGGGCATCGCCAAGGACAGCCAGACGGGAGCGGCGACCAACATCATCGCCGGCCTGGCGGTGGGCATGCGCTCGACGGCGCTGCCCGTCGTGGTCCTGGCGGCGGCCATCCTGGTGGCCTACTCGCAGGCGGGGCTCTACGGCATCGCCATCGCGGCCCTCGGGATGCTCTCGACCACCGGCATCCAGCTCGCGGTCGACGCCTACGGTCCGGTGGCGGACAACGCCGGCGGCATCGCCGAGATGAGCCACCTGGGGCCCGAGGTCCGGGCTCGCACCGACAAGCTCGACGCGGTGGGCAACACCACGGCCGCCATCGGCAAGGGCTTCGCCATCGGCTCGGCGGCCCTGACCGCCCTCGCCCTGTTCGCCGCCTACAAGACCACCGTGGGCATCCACGAGATCGACCTGGGCAACCCCCGGGTCATGGCCGGCCTGTTCATCGGCGCCATGCTGCCGTTCCTGTTCTCCTCCATGGCCATGCAGGCGGTAGGCCGGGCGGCCTTCAAGATGATCGAGGAGGTCCGCCGGCAGTTCCGGACCATCCCCGGTCTCATGGAGGGCAAGGCCGACGCCGACTACGCCAAGTGCGTCGACATCTCCACCCAGGCCGCGATCCGGCAGATGGTGCTGCCCGGTCTGCTGGCGGTGGTCGTGCCGGTCGTGGTGGGCTTCTTCGACACCAGGGCGCTGGCCGGCCTGCTCGCCGGAGTCACCACCTCCGGCGTGATGATGGCCATCTTCATGGCCAACGCCGGCGGCGCTTGGGACAACGCCAAGAAGCACATCGAGGGCGGCGCCTACGGCGGCAAGGGCTCCGACGCCCACAAGGCCGCCGTGGTCGGCGACACGGTGGGCGATCCCTTCAAGGACACCGCGGGCCCGAGCCTGAACATCCTGATCAAGCTCATGTCCGTCGTCGCCCTGGTCATCGCTCCGCTGCTGGCGTCGCTGTAGCTCGCGAGACCCCCGCCCGGCGACGCACGGGCGGGGGCGTTTCCTTCCCCCCGGAGGTTGGGAAGGGGATCGAGGGGTTGCGGGAGCGATCCGATCAGTTACAATAGGCCGCTCGAATCGCCGGGCCGGCGCTCACCGCGCCGGCCCGGTCACTCTAACCTCTCTGTTCCGCCGGGCCCGCACCGGGCCCCCTTGCCGAGGTGATGGCGGGACCGAATGGCCAAAGGGAGGCATCAGCCAAACCCATGCGCACCTATGAGCTGACGTACGTCGTCGACCCGCGCGCCTCCGACGAGGAGGCCGAGGCGTTGCACGAGACGGTCAAGAAGCTGGTGACCGACGGCGGCGCCCAGATCACCCGCGAGGAGAACTGGGGACGCCGCAAGCTGGCATATCCCATCGAGAAGCAGACCGAGGGCCGCTACATGCTCTTGTACCTCCACGCCGAAACGGTGTTCCGGGGCATCCAGGAGCTGGAGCACCGCCTCGAGCAGAGCGACAAGGTTCTGCGCTATCTCACCGTCCGGACCGACGAGGACCTCAAGCGGGCCCACGGCACGGTCACCCCCGAGCTCGCCGCCGGCATGACCGGGGACGACGAGGCGGACGAGACCGCAGAGGAGGCCTGAGCGTGGCACGTACCGGAAAGAAGACGTTCTACCGCCGCCGGAAGGTCTGCAAGTTCTGCGCGGACCACATCGAGTACATCGACTACAAGGACATCCGGCTCCTGCAGCAGTTCACTCCGGAGCGGGCGAAGATCCTTCCGCGCCGGATCTCCGGCACCTGTGCCAAGCACCAGCGGGTGCTTCAGCAGGCGATCAAACGGGCCCGCCACCTGGCGTTCTTGCCCTTCGCCACGGACTAGAGGGGGAGATCGACCATGGAGGTCATACTGCTGAAGGACCAGCGGAGCCTGGGCAAGCGCGGCGAGATCGTCGAGGTCAGGCCGGGCTACGCCCGCAACTTCCTCCTGCCCCAGGGGTTGGCCCTCGAGGCGAACCAGGGCAGCCTCAAGGTGTTCGAGCAGCACCGGGCACGGATCGAGGCCGAGCACGCCAGGGAGCGGGAGGCGGCGGAAGCGGTGGCCGAGACCATCCGCGGAACCCGCGTCATCCTGCACAAGCGGGCGAGCGACGCCCAGACCCTCTACGGCTCGGTGACCGCTACCGAGATCGCCGAGGCCCTCTCGGCCCAGGGGGTCGACGTCGACCGCCGCCGCATCGATCTCGAGGGCGGGATCAAGACCGTCGGCGACCACCACATCGAGATCCACCTCCACGCCGACGTCAACGCCGAGCTGGTGGTGACCGTTCTGCCCGAAGAGTAGTCTCCTTCGGCGACGCCCTCTCGGCCTGTCCCGGGAGGGCGTCGCCCACTCCATGTCGGACGACGCCGGCAACGACCGCCCCGACGCCCCCGTGGCTACCTCGCGGGCCCGGGACCGGCCTGAGGTGCGGCGCGAGCCGTCCATCGACGACTTCCTGGGCCGGCCCACCCGCGATCTCGAGGACTGGACCTGGCTCTGGGCGGGCGACCACCCGTTCCCCATCGAGAGCCACCGGGGCTTCGTCGGCCGCCTCCTGGTCGGCGTCAAGAAGCTGCTCCGGCCGCTGGTGAAGGCGCCCCAGGCCGACCTCTGGGACCGCCAGCGGGTGTTCAACCAGGTGCTCCTCGGCTACCTGAGAGACCTCGAGGCGCGCCGCCACGACGAGCGCATCGGCCACCTGGAGAACTTCGTCCCCCGCGCCCTGCGCGACCTCCTCCGCCACAACGACGCCCTCTTCGCCCGGGTCGACCAGCGCCTGGACCGCCACCGCCGGGAGGCCCAGGACCTGCTGCGCGCCCTGGGCGGCGCCCTGGCCAAGGTGGAGGCCGAGACGAAGGCGCAGGTGCCGGGAGAGGCGTCCGCCGCGCCCGGCCCGGAGACCCGGAAGCTCGCCAGGATCTGGGACGAGCAGGCCTACCTCGCCTTCGAGCGGCGCTTCCGGGGGAGCGAGGAGGAGATCCACGAGCGCCTGCGGGTGCACGCCGAGAGCCTGCGCTCCGTGGCGGGTTTGGGGCCGGTCCTCGACCTGGGATGCGGACGGGGAGAGGCCCTGGCCGTGCTCTCCGCGGCGGGCCTCGCGGCCCGCGGGATCGACTCCAGCGCCGAAATGGTAGCCCGGTGCCGGGAGCGGGGGCTCGACGCCGAGGTCGGGGACCTCGTGGCCGCCCTGGCGGAGGTGGAGGAGGGGACCCTCGGGGGAGTGGTCTCCTTCCACGTCGTCGAGCACCTGCCGGCCGCCGACCTCGACCGCATGGTGCGCCTCGCCTTCCGCGCCCTGGCCCCCGGGGGGATGCTGATCCTCGAGACCCCCAACCCCCTGTCGGTCCTGGTGGCCGCCCGCGGCTTCTGGCGCGACCCGACCCACCAGCGCCCCATCCACCCCGAGACCCTCGAGCTCATGGCGCGGCAGGCGGGCTTCGAGCCGGTGGAGCGGGTCGGCCTCCAGCCCTTCCCCGAAGCGGAACGCCTGCCGGAGATCGACCTCTCGCAGGTCCCCGAAGAGCAGCGCCAGCTCGCCGACCGGGTCAATCGCCTCCGCGATCGCCTCGACGAGATCCTCTACGGCGACCAAGACTACGCGATCGTCGCCACGCGGCCGTCGGAGTAAGCTCCCGCCGCCCCTTCACTCCGCGCCCGGCGCGCCCTCCCCGGACACCTCGTCGGTGTCGGCGGCGATGGACTGGGGAGTGGGCATGCGCTCGCCGCGTTTGGGGAGGTAGAAGGCCTCCTGCTGGTACCAGGGAAGGCTCAGGATGAGACCCCACTTGGGGCTGTAGGTCTGGGCCGGCTCGGTGCCCGCCACGAACGCCTCCCGGAAGCCGTCGTCGTCGGTGAGCAGGCCGCTCCGGTAGTCGATGTCCGTGAAGGTCACCCCCGCCGGCGGCTGAAACTCGCCCCCCTTCTCGATCCAGCCCTGGTCGAGACCGGCCTCGGCGATCTGTTTCCAGATCGGGGCCGCGGCTACCGAGCCTTCCATTCCCTTGCCCAGCGTGCGCTTCACGTCGTAGCCCACCCAGGTGAGGATCGTGTAGCGGGGCGTGAAGCCGATGAACCAGGCGTCGGTGTAGTCGTCCGTGGTGCCGGTCTTGCCTGCGATCGCCACGGGGAGGTCGTTGAGGCGCCGGGCGGTGCCTCGGTCGACCACGCCCTCCAGCATATGGGTGAGCACGTAGGCCACTTGCGGCGAGGTCGCCGTGTGGGTCTTGGGGAAGTGCTCCTCGAGAGTCCGATCGTCGGGCGTCCGGATCCGCTCGATCATGTAGGGCTCGACCCACGTGCCCTGGTTGGCGATGGCGGCGTAGGCCGCCGCGAGCTCGATGGGGTGCAGCTCGGCGCTGCCCAGGGCGAGGCTGGGGTAGGGAGGTAGGGTCGACGTGATGCCGCAGCGCCGGGCGAAGTCGATGACCCGCTCGACGCCCACCATGTCGAGGAGCTTGACGGCGGGCACGTTGATGGACGACTCGAGAGCCCGCCGCAGGGTCAGGATGCCGTAGTGGCGACGGCCGTGGTTCTTGGGCTCGTAGCTGTCCGGGCCGTCCGCTCCGGGGAAGGTCGTGGGGCCATCGAAGATCGTGTCGGCCGGGGTATAGCCGGCTTCCAGGGCGGCCCCGTAAACGAACAGCTTGAAAGCGGATCCCACCTGCCGCTTGGCCTGGACGGCGCGATTGAATTTGCTCCGGTCGAAGTCCCAGCCGCCCACCATGCCACGGATCGCCCCCGAGGCCGACTCGATGACCAGGACCGCCCCCTCCACCTTTGGCTCCTGCTCGAGCTGGAGGACCGGCTCGCCCCCCGCGTCGCTTTCCGGGGCCGCGAGCCGGAACCAGGCCACGTCACCAGGGTGGAGGAGGTCGCTCGGCCGTCTCCGGCCGGTCCATTCCATCCCCGGGGCCGAGAGGGTGTAGACCTGATCGTGGATCTTCACCCGCGCCTTGCGAGTGCTCGAGTCGAGGACGATCCCCTGGTACCAGGGGCCGGGCTGGGGCTCGGCGCTGTTCCAGGACGGGAGGGTCTTCGACTCCAGGTCGTCGCCCTCGAGCTTCAGGACCGGGCCCCGGAAGCCGCGGCGGTGATCGAGGCGCTCGAGGCCGGCGCGGAGGGCCGCCTCCGCCGCCGCCTGGATCCGTGAGTCGAGGGTGGTCTCCACCTGCAGACCGCCCTCGAGCAACCGGGTGGCTCCGTACTGCGCCTCCAGGTGCTGGCGCACCTCCTCGGCGAAGTAGGGCGCCACCTGGTCGTGGGGACCCTGCTGGACGACTAGGAGGGGCTCCTGTTGAGCCTCCTCGGAGTGCTGGCGGGTGATGTAGCCCTCGGAGGCCATCCGGCGGATCACGTAGTTGCGGCGGCGGATGACCAGGTCGGGCCGCCGGTAGGGGCTGTACTCGCTCGGCCGCTGGATGATCCCCGCCAGCGTGGCCGCCTCCACCAGTGACAGCTTCGAGGCCGGCTTGTTGAAGTAGAAGCGCGAGGCGGCCTCGACGCCGTAGCGCCCGTGCCCCAGGTTCACCAGGTTGCAGTAGAGGGTGAGGATCTGCTGCTTGGTGAGGTTCTTCTCCAGCTCGACCGCCAGGAAGGCCTCCTCGATCTTGCGCCGCCAGGTCTTCTCCCGCGACAAATAGAGCATGCGGGCGAGCTGCATGGTGATCGTGGAGGCGCCGGAGAACTTGCGCCCGCGCTCGAGATTCGCCACCGCCGAGCGGAGAACGCCCAGGGCGTCGACCCCGCCGTGGTGGAAGAAGTTGCCGTCCTCGGCGGAGGTCACGGCCTGCTGGACGATCTCCGGGAGCTGGCCCTCTTCGAGCATCACCCGGCGCTGGCGCGCGTAGGTGGCGAAGACCTTCCCCGCGCTGTCGTGGATCTCGGTGATCAGGGTCGGCGTGTAGTCGGTGATCGACTCGACCCGCGGCATGTTGATCGCCGCGGCGACGCCGACGCCACCGATGATGCCGATGCCCACGGCTCCGACCAGGGGCAAGATCCAGATCAGCAGGTGCCGGCGGCCCGAGAGCCGGCGGAGCCAGCCTCTCTTGCGGCGGACCCCGGCGGCGGGCTGGTCCGGGCGGTCGCCGGCGGTCGCCGCGCCGTGGGGTTCCGAGGGGGCGCCGGGGGTGTCGAGGGGGTCGTACTCCATGGAGGGGATTCTAGCCCGGCGGCTTGCCGCCTCCGGCGCGCGATGATAGAACCGGAGCCGCGCCGGCCCCATTCCGCCCGGCCGACCCACCTCATGAGCGAGCTCGACCGACCGGACGCCCCGACTCCGCAGCCCGAGCCCCCGGCCGCACCGTCCCCCTTCGACCCGCCGCCGGGTGCGGGCGGAGAAGGGCGCGGGACCGGCCCCGGAGTGGGCAAGCCCCTGCTCATCGGCTGCGGCGCTCTCTTCGTTCTCCTGATCGCCGCCGTGGTGCTGTTCGTGGTCAAGGAGAGCTCCATCTTCGGATGGTTCCTGGAGACGGTCCAGACCGAGATCCAGTCCTTGGTGCCGACCGATCTCCCCAAGGCCGAGCGCGACCGCCTCGACCGGGCCTTCGCGGTGGCCATCGAGGCGACGCGCGCCGGCCAGGCCGATCCCATCGCCCTCCAGCAGGCGCTGCAGCAGATCCAGCGCGGGGTCTCGGCCGCCGCGGAGCAAGGGCAGAAGGCGAAGCTCTCGCCGGCCGCCGTCGAGGAGATCACCAAGGCCCTGGAGGCGATTCCACGCTCCGGGTCGGGCCAAGAGCCGCGCCCGGAGGAGGCGCCGGCACCGGCCCAGCCCGCCCCCCAGCCCGGAGACGGGCAGGCCACGGGGCCGCCTCCGGTCTCTTCGGTCTGACCCTGCCGGAACAAACCCGCGGCCGGAGGCGGTTGTAGCTCCGCCGGCGCGCGGCGCCGGACCCACCGCCATGGACCGCTTCCGCCTCGTCTCGCCCTTCGAGCCCCAGGGAGACCAGCCCGAGGCCATCCGCCAGCTCGTGGAGGGCGTCCGGCGCGGCGACCGCGAGCAGGTTCTCCTCGGGGTCACCGGCTCGGGCAAGACCTTTTCGATCGCCAAGATGGTGGAGGCCGTCAACCGGCCGACCCTCGTCTTGTCCCACAACAAGACCCTGGGGGCCCAGCTCTTCCAGGAGTTCCGGAGCTTCTTCCCCGACAACGCGGTGGAGTACTTCGTCTCCTACTACGACTACTACCAGCCCGAGGCGTACGTACCCCAGAGCGACACGTACATCGAAAAGGAGACCTCGATCAACGAGGAGATCGACCGCCTCCGGCTGCGCGCCACCAAAGCTCTGTTCGAGCGCCGGGACGTGCTGGTCGTGGCCTCGGTCTCGTGCATCTACGGCCTGGGCTCACCGGAGGCGTTCTTCGGCATGCTCCGGTTCTTCGAGGTGGGAGCCGACGCCGGCCTCGACGCGGCCCTGGCGAGCCTGGTCGCCATGCAGTACGACCGCACCAATCTCGACCTCTTCCACGGCTCGTTCCGGGTGCGCGGCGACATTCTGGAGATCCTCCCCGCCTACGAGGACAAGGGGATCCGGATCGAGTACTTCGGCGACGAGATCGAGCGGATCAGCCGCTTCGACCCCCTGCGCGGCGACGTGCTTTCGACCCCGGACAAGGTCGCGGTCTTCCCTCGGACCCACTACGTGACCCCGCCCGAGCGCCTCCTCGCGGCGATCGAGGGCATCCGCCTCGAGCTCGCCGAGCGCCTCGCCGAGCTCGAAGGCGAGGGCAAGCTCCTGGAGTCGCAGCGCCTCGAGCAGCGGACCCGCTTCGACCTGGAGATGCTCAAGGAGATCGGCTACTGCCACGGCATCGAGAACTACTCCCGGCATCTCTCGGGGCGGGAGGCTGGAGAGCCGCCGCCGACTCTCCTCGACTACCTGCCGGAAGACTTCCTCCTGATCGTGGACGAAAGCCACCAGACCATGCCCCAGGTGCGGGCCATGTACCACGGCGACCGCTCCCGCAAGCAGACGCTCGTGGACTACGGCTTCCGCCTGCCCAGCGCCCTCGACAACCGGCCCCTGACCTTCGAGGAGTTCGACGCCCTGGTGGGCCAGCGGATCTACGTCTCGGCGACGCCGGCTCCCTTCGAGCTCGAGCGCACCGGCGGCGTGGTGGTGGAGCAGCTCATCCGCCCCACCGGCCTCCTGGACCCGGTGATCGAGATCCGCCCGGCCCGAGGCCAGGTCGACGACCTGATCGCCGAGATTCGCAAGGTGGTGGAGACGCGCGAGCGGGCCCTGGTGACCACCCTGACCAAGCGCATGGCCGAGGAGCTCACCCAGTACCTGACCGAGCTCGGCCTGCGGGTGCGCTACATGCACTCGGACATCGAGACCCTGGAGCGGGTGGAGATCGTCACCGCCCTGCGTCGCGGGGAGTTCGACGTGCTGGTGGGCATCAATCTCCTGCGCGAGGGCCTGGACCTGCCGGAGGTCAGCCTGGTGGCGATCCTCGACGCCGACAAGGAGGGTTTCCTGCGCAGCCAGACCTCCCTCGTTCAGACGGCGGGACGGGCGGCGCGCAACATCCACGGCCGGGTGATCTTCTACGCCGACCGGGAAACCGGCAGCATCGCGCGCGCCCTGGAAGAGACCACCCGGCGTCGCGAGGTGCAGCGGGCCTACAACGAGGAGCACGGCATCGAGCCGGCGACGATCCTCAAGGACATCCACAGCCCCCTGGTGGCCCTGGCGAACCTGGACTACTACGAGACCGGGCAGCCCCAGATCCTGGAGGTGGCCGAGCGCTCCGAGATCCCCCTCGCCGAGCGCATCCAGCGCCTGGAGAAGGAGATGAAGGCCGCCGCCAAGCGCCTGGAGTTCGAGGAGGCCGCGGCCCTCCGGGACAAGCTCAAGGAGCTACGGGAGCTCCAGATCTTCTCGGCGTGACCTACCTCGACGGATTCCGCGTCCTCGACCTCTCGCGGGTGCTCGCCGGGCCCCTCGCCACCCAGATCCTGGCCGACCTCGGGGCGGAGGTGTTGAAAGTCGAGCCGCCGGAGGGGGACGTGACCCGGCAGTGGGGGCCGCCCTTCCTGGGCACCGACGCGTCGTACTACCACGCGATCAACCGGGACAAGGCGTCCCTGGTCCTCGATCTACGGCGCGAGGCCGACCGGCGGCGCCTGGACGAGCTCGCCGGTCGGGCGGACGCCGTGGTCCACAACTACACGCCGTCGGCGGCCGACCGCCTCGGGCTGTCGGAGGTCCTGGAGCGCGCGGCCGAGCGGGCGGTGGTCCTGGGAGTCACCGGCTACCGGGGGGCGCGACGGGAAGACGTCGGTTTCGACCTGGTGCTCCAGGCGGAGGCCGGCTGGATGGCCATCACCGGGCCGGAGGAAGGCGAGCCCCACCGGGTCGGCGTGGCCGTGGTCGACGTGCTGACCGGAATGATGGCCGCGAGCGGCGTGCTGGCCGCCTTGCTCCGTCGCGAGCGGCACGGAGGGGGCGCGGTGCTCGGCGTCTCGCTCTTCCAGACCGCTCTCTGGAGCCTGGTCAACGTCGTCCAGGGGCACCTGGCGACCGGCGAGCCGACCCGCAGGCACGGCAACCGGCACCCGAGCCTGGCGCCCTACGAGCTCTTCCGGGCCGCCGACGGAGCCCTGGTGATCGGCGTCGGGACCGATGCCCAGTACGACCGGCTGTGCGACCTGTTGGGCATCACCGATCCCACGCTCCGCGGCCTGGACAACGCCGCGCGCGTGGCTCGCCGGCTGGCGATCGGTGAGGCGATCGGCGAGCGGGTCGTGGCCCGGCAGCGGGCCGATCTGCTGGCGTCGCTGCACGCGGCGCGCATCCCCGCCGGGCCGGTGCTCCGCCCGGACGAGGCCGTCGCCGCCTGCCGCTCCTGGGATCCGGGAGCGATGCTCGCCCTCGACCACGAATCCCTGGGGCGCCTCGAGTACCTCGCCCCGCCCCTCGAAGGAGCTGGCCTGAGGGTGGCCCACAGCCCGCCACCGCTCCTGGGCGAGGGCGGCGAGGAGATGGCCCGGCGGTGGCTCGGCGCCGGCGGGCGGGGCGCTCTTGACGGTTCGAGGGGCGGGCCGTAGCCTCGGTTCCCGTTGCCCGGTCGCCGGTTCCAACCGAGTCGGCGCCGTGGAGGTCTCCCGATGCCGAGTCGCCAGACGAAGCCTAGCCTCACCCGAAAGTGCCTCAAGAACAAGTTCCAGAAGAAGTACTCGAGTCTCCACGGCCAGTACACCGGCTACACCTCGAAGACGGTCATTCGGCGGCCGCCGCGCAAGATCACCTTCGGCGAGCGGCGCTCCCAGTTCCTCAAGAACCCGGGGCACTTCTGGAACACCACCAACCAGTGTCACACCGCGATCTTCAAGCTCCTCGTCGAGCAGGGGAAGATCTCGTCCGACGACCTGGACCAGGACTTCGACGAGAGGACCCTCCTCGACCCCTTCGAGACCACGACCTATCGGCCCGACCTCCGAAGCGTCGGTGACGACCTCCTGGAGGAGCTCCACTACGCCTCCGACTCCGACTCCGAGGACGAGTCCGACGTGGAGACGTTCGATGTCGACTAGCCCGTGAGCGTTCCTGCCGTCCATTCCATCGTCGAGGAGAAGATCCGGTCCCTGCCGGACCGCCCCGGGATCTACGTCTTCAAGGACGCCCGGGGCAGGGCGCTGTACGTGGGCAAGGCCAAGAGCCTCAGGAAGCGGGGAGCCTCCTACCTGACCCGCGGCCACGACCCGCGGATCGAGGCGATGCTCGCCGAAGCCCGGGACCTGGACTTCGTCCTCACGGACTCGGGGGCCGAGGCCCTCTTGCTGGAGAACAACTGGATCAAGACCAAGCGCCCGCGCTACAACATCCTGCTGCGCGACGACAAGACCTACCCCTACCTCAAGCTCACCGCCGATCCCTTCCCGCGCCTCGCCTTCACCCGCCGCATTCGCGACGACGGCGCCGAGTACTTCGGGCCCTTCATCCCCGGCGGGCGCGCGCGCAAAGCGATCAAGCTCACCCAGAAGCTGTTCGGCATCCGGGTGTGCCGGATCGAGATCGACGGCACCTTGCCTCGGCCCTGTCTGTACTACGACATGCACCGCTGCCTGGGGCCCTGCGTCGCCGGACTCACGACTCCGGCTGCCTACGCGGAGGGGATCGCCGAGGCGCGCCTGTTCCTGTCGGGCCGGACCGACCGGCTGGTCAAGCGCATGAAGCGACGCATGGGCACCGCAGCCGAACGCCTCGATTTCGAGGAGGCGGCGCGCCTGCGCGACCTGATCGCCGAGGTCGAAGGCCTCACCGAGCGCCGCAAGCTCTCCTCGGTGGCGGGGGAGGACGTGGACGTGTTCGGAGTGCACGCGGCGGGGGACCATGCGGCCCTCACGGTGCTGGTCATGCGCGGCGGCCAGATCCTCGACCGGCGCGAGCTGTTCTGGGAAGGGATCGGCGAGGTGACCGCCGAAGGGCTCCTGTCGGAGGTGGTCCCCCAGATCTACGACCGCACGACCTTCATCCCCAAGGAGGTCCACCTGCCGGCGCCGGTGGAGGAGCCCGAGGCCCTCGCCGAATGGCTCTCGGAAAAGAAGGGTGAGCGGGTCTACGTGCGGATGCCGTCGCGGGGGCCGAAGGCGGACCGCGTGGCGCTGGCGGGACGGAACGCCGAGATGGCCTGGAAGCGCCGTTTCCGCCAGGCCCGGGAGCCCGCGGCCGGCGCCGAGGCTCTGGCCCACCACCTCCACCTCCTCGAGCCCCCACGCCGCATCGAAGGCTTCGACATCTCCACCTTCCACGGCGGAGAGACCGTGGCCTCGGTGGTGGTCTGGGAGGAGGGACGGATGCGCAAGCGCGAGTACCGAAGCCTGAACATCCGCGGCCTCGAGGGAGAGGCCGACGACTTCTTCTCCATGGGCCAGGCGGTGGAGCGGCGGTACCGCCGGCGCCTGGACGAGGTGGGCGAGATGCCGGAGCTGATCCTCATCGACGGCGGCCGTGGGCAGCTCAACGCCGCCCTGGAGGCCCTGGTCGCCCTGAGAGTGGAGGAGACGCCCATCGTCGGCCTGGCCAAGCGCGAGGAGGAGCTCTACTTGCCCGAGCGGCCCGAGCCCCTCCGGCTGCCCCGCGGCGACGCCGGCCTCCAGCTCTTGCAGGAGATCCGCGACGAGGCACACCGCTTCGCCGTCGCCCGCCACCGCAAGCGGCGCTCGAAGCGGACCCTGCGCAGCCGCCTGGACGACCTGCCGGGAGTGGGTCCGCGCCGGCGCCGGCTTCTGCTGCGGCGGTTCGGAAGCGTCGACGGCGTGCGCAGCGCCGAGGTGGCGGCGCTCCAGGAAGTCCTGGGTCCGGTGGTCGGTCGCAGGGTCTGGGAGGGGCTGCGTCCGGAGGCCGAGCGGCCGGACGCTCCTTCGGCTTGATCTCGGGATAGACTGTCCCTTCGTATGATGGGAAAACTCGCCACGATCCAGGTCCTGTCCCGCTTCCAAGAACGGGTGCGCCGGGACCTGGACCGCTCGCCTCTGGATCTGGACTCCGATACGCACCGGCGCCGGCTCGCGGAGATCCTCGTACGCTGTGGCCGCGACACCCACTACGAGTTGCTGGGCGTGTCCCCCGGGGCCGGCGAGAGCGAGGTGCATTCGGCCTACCTCCGCCTCGCCCGCGAGGTCCACCCGGACCACGCCGACCACCTCGGCCTCGGCGGGCGCCAGGGGGTCATCGAGGTCCTCTTCGAGCGGGCGACGGAAGCCTACCTGGTGCTCTGCGACCCCCATCGGCGCAGCGAGTACGACCGCTGGGCCGCCGTCGAGTCCCGGCGGACGGAGGAGGAGCGGCGCGAGGAGGCCCGCGACCTGACCCGCGATCTGGTGGCTCGGGCCGCCATCCTGGTCGACCGGGAGGACTACCACTTCGCCTTGGAGATCCTGCGCCAGGCGGTGCGCACCGATCCGGAGTCCCACGAGGCCTGGGCGCTCCTCGGCAGGGTCCAGGCGCGCAACCCGAAGTGGCTGCACATGGCTAACGACAACCTGCGGCGCGCGATCGAGCTCGCGCCGGACCAGATCGAGTACCGCTACGCCCTGGCCGAGGTGGAAGAGAAGCGGGGGCGCCGCGAGCCGGCCCTGCGGCTCTACGAGCAGATCCTGGAGAGCCTTCCCGGCCACCCCCTGGCCACCGAGGCCCGCGACCGCTTGGCCAGCAAGCTCAAGGCGGAGACCAAGGAGGGCCGGCGGGGTGCCGGGCTCTTCCGCAAGCGCTGACCTGCGTCCGCCTTCCCGGCCGGGAAGAAGGATGGGGCGTCCAGTCCCCCTTCAGAGGTGGACACGGAATCGAACGCTCGCCGGGAAGGGTAGGCCGCCTCGATTCCGTTAGACTAGTGGGCGTCGGAGGGTTCCTGGCGGTCGCCTCTGGCCCGTTCGCGGGCCGGAGGAGGAAAGTCCGGACTCCCACGGGCAGCATGCTCGCTAACGGCGAGGCGCGGTGACGCGACGGAAAGTGCAACAGAGAGCAGACCGCCTCGCGGCCCCTATCGCAGCACGGGGTGCCGAGGGGTAAGGGTGAAAGGGTGCGGTAAGAGCGCACCGCGGAGCCGGCGACGGCTCTGGCACGGTAAACCCCATGCGGAGCAAGACCGAATAGGGGAGAGGTCGAGCGGGCCGCCCGTCCCGCCTCGCGGCGCCTCCGGGCGTCGCGGCCTGCTCCCGGGTAGGTCGCTCGAGGCCGGCGGCAACGCCGGTCCCAGATGAATGACCGCCCCCCGCGGCCTCTGCAAAGCAGGTCGCGGGTGACAGGATCCGGCTTATGGAACCCTCCGGCGCCTCGTTTCCACCCCCGGTCCGCCCCGGCGACCGGGTGGGCGTGGCGGCCCTCTCGGGGCCGGTGGACGCGGAGCGCCTGGCCCGAGGCCTGGCGGCCCTCGAAGAGCTCGGCTTCGAGCCGGTGCCGGCGGCGAACCTGGGCTCTCGATCCGGCCTGTTCGCCGGCTCGGACGCCGAGCGGCTCGACGCCTTCCATCGCCTGGCTGCCGATCCGTCGATCCGGGCCGTGATCTTCGCCCGGGGCGGGTACGGCGTCACCCGCCTCCTGCCCGGGATCGACTGGGAGCTCCTCGCCCGCCACCCGCGGGCCTACGTCGGCTACTCCGACCTGACACCGTTTCTCCTCGCCGTGGTCTTCCGCCTCGGCTGGGTGGCGTTCCACGGGCCCATGGTGGCGGCAGACCTGGCGCGCGGCCTCTCCGAGCGGGAGGAGCGGAGCCTGCTCGGGGCCCTGGCCGGCGAGGTGGCGCCGGAGCTTCTGCCCGCGGCCACCTGGCTCCGCCGGGGCGAGGCGCAGGGGCCGCTCCTCGGTGGCTGCCTCAGCCTCCTCGTCTCGTTGCTCGGCACGCCCTGGGCACCGCGGCTCGAGGGTTCGATTCTCTTCTGGGAGGAGGTCGGTGAGCCCATCTACCGCCTCGACCGAATGTTGACCCACCTCAGGCTGTCGGGTAGTCTCGCCGCCATCGGAGGCATGGCGGTCGGCCACTGCCGGCCCGTGGGCGAAGGCGCCGAAGGGGCTCCTCTCCGGCCCGATCAGCTCGCGGAGGTGGTGGCCGGTTTCGCTTGGCCGGTGGCGGTGGGGCTGGAGGCGGGCCACGAGGCGCCGAACCTGACGTTGCCCCTCGGTGCCACGGCCCGGCTCGACTCCGAGGCCGGCGGCTTGGAGGTGAGGTTTCCTCGATGAACAACACCGTGTTCAAGACCACCGGGCGCCCACCGGCGCCCGCCTATAAGAGTGTCGACCGGGCGGAGGGAGAGTGGGTCTTCGAGGAGGCGACCCTCGGCACCGAGATGTACATCGTGCAGGAGGGACAGGTCGAGGTCCTCAAGAGGGTCGGGGAGGAGGATCGCCAGCTCACGGTGCTCGAGAAGGGGGATTTCTTCGGCGAGATGGCCCTCCTCGAGGGGCTTCCCCGGGCTGCCGGCGTCCGCGCCCTGACCGCGGTCAAGCTTCTCGAGATCAACGGTGCCACGTTCAACAAGATGCTCCGGGACAACCCGGAGATCGCGGTGCGGATGATGCGCAAGCTCTCCCGCCGCATGCGCGAGACCGACGCCCTGCTGCGCGAGCTGGGCGCCGAGCAGATCCCCCAGGGCCCGCCGGCACCTCCGGAGCCGGCCCGCCAGGAAGAGGTGGAGACGGAGGCGGTTTCGGAGCACCTGGTGCACAAGAAGTCGGGCATGGACTTCTTCTTCGCCCGGGGAACCGAGACCAGCGTCGGCCGGCGCGATCCGGTGACCGGCATCTACCCCGACGTCGACCTCTCCCCGGTGGACAGTCAGCGCTCCATCAGCCGCCGCCACGCCAAGATCTTCCGTCGCGGGGCGAAGTACTTCCTCTCCGAGGAGATCGGCACGATGAACGGCACCTTCGTCAACGGCGAGCGCCTGGAGACCGGCGTGCCGGCCGAGGTCAAGCCGGGGGACGAGCTGCGCATCGGCGTCGTCGAGCTCGAGTTCCGCCTGTCCTGAGGGCCTTTTCGATGTTCGGGCGGATCATGGTGGTGACCGGGATGCTCGCGACCGCGGGCCTGGGGCTGGTGGCGGCCCAGGGCTATCGCGGTGCCGCCGGCGGCGAGGCTCTCCGCCTCCACGTTCTGACCGCCCTGACCGCCGTCCTGGTCTTCATCCTCGCCCACGCCTGGGTCCTCTTCTACCTGGTGGGGGCCGTCCGAGTGATCGGGGAGACCGCCCGCGAGGCGGGCCGCGAGGAGCTGCTGCAGCCTGCCCTGACCCGCTTCGGCCGCCGCACCCTTCCGCCGCTCCTGGGCGCCCTGGCGGCGGGCCTGGCCCTGTTCCTGGCCGGGGTCGCGGTCTACGCTCACCAGGTTCCGGCGGCGGTTCACGGCGGCCTCTTCTGGCTGCTGGTCGCCCTCGAGCTGTGGGCCGCCTGGGGGGAGTGGCGGGCGCTCCTGGCGAGCGAGCGGATCGTGGCCGGGCTACAGGCCGCCTGACCCCGTCGCGGAACCTCCCGGCGAAGCGTCTCGCCGGCCGGGGTGCGCGGTATCATCGACTGCCCATGAGCCGCCTGACTCCCCCTGTGCGCAGCCTGTTGCCCGAGTCCTGGCGGGTCGATCTTCCCCGGTTCGACGGTCCCCTGGACCTGCTCCTGCACCTGGTGAAGATCAACGAGGTGGAGATCGTCGACATCCCGGTCGCCCGCGTGTGCGATCAGTTTCACGAGTATCTATCGCTGATGGAAGAGCTCAACCTGGACGTGGCCGGCGAGTTCATCTATGAGGCCGCGCTCCTGATCCACCTCAAGTCGCGGATGCTCCTGCCCCGTCCCCGGGTCGAAGAAGGGGAGCCGGAAGAGGATCCGCGCGAGGAGCTGGTCCAGCGCCTCCTCGAGTACCGGCGCCTCAAGGAGGCGGCCCAGTCCCTGGGCGAGCTGGACAGCGTGCGCCGCGGGATCTGGGCACGGGACGTGCCGCGTCCCGACCTGCCGGCGGACGACCGGGAGCTCGACCTGGGCGACGTCTCCCTCTTCGACCTCCTGTCGGCCTTGAAGGAGGCCCTCGCCCGCTTCGAGAAGGAGCATCCGCCGCCATTCCACCTGTCCCGCGAGACGTACTCGGTGCGCGACCAGGTGCACCGGCTCCTGGGCGTCCTCGACGCCGGCCGCCCCTTCGACTTCGTGGCGGACCTGGTGGGGCTCTCGTGCCGTTCCGAGGCCATCGCAGCCTTCCTGGCCCTCCTGGAGCTCGCCCGCCTCCACCTGGTGCGCGTCCATCAGACCGGGGCCGGCGACCTGCTGCTCTACCGCACCACCCGCGAGGCCCGGAACGAAGAGCTGGAGGCGCTCAAGCCGTGACCGAACGGGCGGAGATGGAAGCCGCGATCGAGGCGGTCCTGTTCGTCGCGGGCGAGCCCGTGCCCCGGCAGCGGCTGGTGGAGCTCTTCGAGGAGGCCGAGCGTGCCGAGGCCGAGGAGGCCCTCGGGGCCGTCCTCGGGCGCTACGACGGTGCCGGCCGGGGCGTCATGGTCGACGAGGCGGCCGGCGGCGTGCGGCTGGTCACCCGGCCCGAGCTCCACGAGTGGCTGCGGCGCTTCTTCGAGGCGTCGGGGACCACCAAGCTCTCCATGGCGGCTCTCGAGACCCTGGCCATCGTCGCGTACCGGCAGCCGGTGACCGCGCCCGAGATCCAGGAGCTGAGGAGCGTCAACCCGTCCGGCGTGCTCAAGACCCTGCTCGAGCGCCGCATGGTGCGGATCGCCGGCCGCAAAGACGTGGTCGGAAAGCCCTTCCTCTATACGACGACGCGGGAGTTCCTGCTCCACTTCGGCCTCGGGAGCCTTAAAGACCTGCCGCCCCTCGAAGAGTTCGACGAGGCGTTCGGTGAGGGTGGGGGCGGGGAGGTCGGAGCGGCCGGAGCGCAGGACCGGGAGGAGAGCTTCTACCGGGAGGTGGCGGCGCTGGAGGAGATGGAATCTCTGGCCGAGGAGCCGGACGGCGAGGAGCGCGGCGAGCCGCTGGTGGGGGCAGGAGAGGAGGCGACGTGAGCGAGGAGAGGCTCCAGAAGATCCTGGCCCGGGCCGGGGTGACTTCCCGGCGCAAGGCCGAGACCCTGATCGAAGAGGGGCGGGTGACGGTCAACGGCAAGGTGGCGACTCTGGGGGACAAGGCCGACCCCGAGTCGGCCGCCATCAAGGTCGACGGGAAGCGAATCGAGCCCCGGACCGCCCATCGCTACCTGGTGATGAACAAGCCCATCGGAGTGATGAGCACCGGCTCCGACCCCGAGGGGCGGCCGACGGTCCTCGACCTGGTCCCGGCCCGCTTCCGGAAGGCCCTGGTGCCCGTGGGCCGCCTGGACTTCCAGACCGAGGGCCTGCTGCTGCTCACCGACGACGGCGACTTCGCCCACCGCGTGGCCCACCCCCGCTACGGCTGCCACAAGGTCTACGAGGTCAAGGTCAAGGGCCAGCCCCCGGCCGCCGAGATGGAGAAGCTGCGCCATCGGGGCGTGGTCATCGATGGCCGGCACACGGTTCCGGTGCGGCTCGATCCCCTACGCGTGACCGGGTCCCGGGAGGGCAAGAACACCTGGTGGACGGTGGAGCTCGCCGAGGGGCGGACCCGCCAGATCCGCGAGATGTTCTTCCGGATCGGCCATCCGGTGCAGCGCCTGCGGCGGGTTGCCATCGGCCCTCTGCGCGACGCCTCCCTGCCCCCGGGGGCGCTCCGGGAGCTCACCGAGGAGGAGGTGGAGGCCCTGCGCGGCTCGACGCGGAGCTCCCGCGGCGGGAAGGGGCGCCGGCGGCGCCCGGGCTGGGCGAGCGCATCGCCTCGGAGCTCGAAGCGCAGACCGAGGCGAGGAACCGGAGAGAACCGTTGAGGGCGGCCCGAGGCGGTCAGTCGCGGCCCGCGGGAGCCGAGGCGACACCGCCGTACCGGGCCCCGGAGTGGGTGCGCTCGCTGCCGCTCTACGCTCCGGCCGCCGCGGTCGGCTCCTCGGGGGACGTGGTCCACCTCGCGTCGAACGAGAACCCGCTCGGGCCGTCCCCGCGGGCCCTCGAGGCGCTCGCGGGGGTCACCGGCGAGCTGCATCGCTACCCGGACGCCGGTGCCTACGCCCTGCGCCGAGACCTGGCGGCGGCGGCGGACCTCGAAGGCTCGGGCCGCGGCGGCGCGGCCCAGGTCGTGGTGGGCAACGGCTCGGGCGAGCTGATCGAGCTCCTGTGCCGGACGTTTGTGAGCGACGGCGAGCGGGTGGTCCTGTCGGCGGGCTCCTTCCTCCTCTACCGGATCGCCGCCCGGGCGGTGAACGCCGAGGTCGTCGAAGTCCCTCTGACGGCGGGCTCGAGGTGCGACCTGGAGGCCCTGGCGGAGGCCGCGGTCGGAGGCCGGGGCGGTGAGGGGCGGCCGGCGCGACTCGTCTTCCTCGCCAACCCCAACAACCCCACCGGCACCTTCGCGTCGAAGCGGGAGCTCGACCGCTACTTCGACCGGGTGGACGACCGGGTCTTGACGGTGGTGGACCAGGCGTATCAGGAGTACGTCGACCACCCGGAGTACCCCGATGCCCTCGAGCACCTGCGCCGGGGCCGCAACGTCGTGGTCCTGGGCACGTTCTCCAAGATTCACGGCCTGGCTGGGCTGCGCCTGGGCTTCGCCTTCGGACCGGCGCCAGTCCTCGAGCCGGTCGAACGGGTGCGCAACCCGTTCAACACCTCGGCCCTCGCCCAGGCGGCGGCCCGGGCGGCGCTCGCCGACCGTGAGCATCTGGAGCGCTCCCGGCGCCACAACGCCGCCGAGAAGGCCTGGCTGGCCGCGGAGCTGACCCGGCGGGGCCTGCCACCGGTCAGCTCGGTGACCAACTTCGTCATGGTGGAGCTCCCCGGCGCCGCGGACGAGGTGGCACGGCGGCTCCTCGAGCGGGGCGTCGCCGTGCGCCCCCTGGGCGCTTTCGGCCTGCCCGAGGCTCTCCGCGTCACGGTCGGCACCCGCGCGGAGAACCTCCGCTTCCTCGAGTCCCTCGACACCCTGGAGGTACCGGCATGAACGAGCCCCTGGAGAGCCCCTCCGTCCCTCGAACCGACGCACCCCTCGTGATCGCCATCGACGGGCCGTCCGGAGTGGGCAAGAGCACCGCCGCCCGGCGCCTCGCCCGGCGCCTGGAGGTGCCGTACCTCAACACCGGCGCCATGTACCGGGCCGTGGCCCTCGAGGCCCTCGAGTCCGGCGTGAATCCGGACGACGAGAAAGCGGTGGCGGACCTGGCGGAGCGCATCGATCTGGCTCTCGACCTCGATCCCGGCGACGGCGGGGCCCGAGTGCTGCTGGACGGCGACGCGGTGGGGGAGCGGATTCGTTCTCCCGAGGTCGGCGAGACCTCGTCGCGGCTGTCGACACACCCGGAGATCCGGCGGCGGCTGGTGGCCCTTCAGCAGGAGTTCGCCCGCCGACACGGCGGAGTCCTCGAAGGCCGGGACATCGGTACCCGGGTGTTCCCGGAGACCCCCCACAAGTTCTTCCTCGACGCCCGGCAGGAGGTGCGCTACCGCCGCCGCTACGACGAGCTGGCTGCGGCCGGCAGCGACGTGAGCTACGGCGAGGTGACGGTGGAGATCGACCGCCGGGACCAGCGGGATGCCCACCGCGAGGAGTCGCCGCTGACCTACGACGAGAGCTACACCCTCATCGACACCTCCGACCTGGCCCCGGACGAGGTGGTCGACCGGATGGTCGAGGCGATCGGCGGGTCGGGGTAGGAGACGGCCTCAGGGGGTGGCGGCCGGCGCCTTCGCAGGCGGGGAGAGAGGGACCAGACGCGGGGCGTCCAGATCACCGCCCGAGGACTCGGCCAGCACCAGCGACGGCCGGCCGCCGCTCGTCACACAGCCGAACAACACCGTCCAGCGCCCCTTGCCGTCGCGCAGGACCGCCGCGACGTCCAGATCCTCGTCCGCCGAGGTCGGGAGGCGCGCCGGGCCCGATGCCACCTGACGCCAGCGGCCGGCCGCGCTCATCTCGGTGAGCAAGAGGCGCTCCTGGCCGGAAAGCCGGCGATCGAACCAGACGAGGGGCAGGAGGTCCGAAGCGCCGGCGAGAGGCCGGTCCACGTCGAAGTCCCGACCCCGGGTCCAGGGCTCGGCCGTGCCCGTCGACCAGGGCCGCCACGAGGCCTGCGACCAGGAGGCTCCGCCGTCGGTGCTGCGAAAGGCCACGCCCTTCGCGGACAGGAAGGCGGCCACGCGTTCGGCGAGGGGGACGACCTGACTGCCCGCGCCGTGGCGGCCGGCGGGGAGCCCGCTCACCCAGGTCGCGGGCGCGTCCCCGGCGCTGAAGAGCCCGGTGCCGGAGACGACCGCGTCCTCGCGCCATGGGGCGGGAAGGGCGGGCGGCGTGCCTGCGGCGGTCACCTCCAGGTGCCCGCGCGAACGCCACTCGCTTCCTTCCAGGCGGAACGCCCACGCGGTCACGAAGTGGCCGCGCCTCTCGGCATCGGCGGCTGGCCCGTGCACCACCACCCAGGGGGTTCCGGAGCGGTCGTACGTACCCGCGACGGTGGCGGCCGAGGGCATGGCGAGGGGCTCGCCCAAAGGCTTCCATGCGCCATCCCGGAAGGTGATCGGCTGCAGGCAGCCGGCGCCGCAGGCCTCGA
Organism: uncultured Acidobacteriota bacterium; assembly: GCA_963739795.1. Lineage (GTDB taxonomy): Bacteria > Acidobacteriota > Thermoanaerobaculia > Multivoradales > DATKCC01 > CAVUBL01. Next base: position 241,999 of record CAVUBL010000010.1, read on the forward strand.
AGACGAAGGGCGCCCCGGGCCCCGTCGACCCGCCGAACCACGGGCCGTCGCCGGGCGTTCGCTCGATCCGGGCCGACGGCTCGGTCGGCCGCCAGTCGACGAGGTAGGCGCCGGCGCCCGTCCCCGGCAGGCCCACCAGGACCTCCCCGGTGGCGGTGTCGAAGCTCGCCACGTTGAGGGCGGTGTCCACGTCGCAGCGCAACTTGCCGGGCGCGGCGTAGGCCGGCAGCGCGACGGCGGCCAAGGTGACCGCCGCCAGTACGACGGCGGGCCATAGACCGCCCGACGAACGGATCGACTTCGGCCTCAGGACTGTCTCGCGCGGGGGTGTCCCCTTCCCCCCCGTGGGGAGGGAAGGGGATTGAGGGGTTGTGGGGGGCATCCAGCGAATTCTACGGTCTGGAGAAGCCGAGCGGTCTGGTGTGGCCCCTGCCGGTGGGCGTGGACGGGGGCACCTCGCCGCGGTGCCGCGAGGCGCCCCGCGAAGCCCATCGTCCTCAGGCGAAGCGAGCCTCCACAAGGTCCGTCTACGTATGGATGTGGACGCCGCGCCCGCCGGTGAATCGGCTCCACTGCCTCGAGCCCAGGCCCTTCATCCTCTCGATCCGGTCCTCCGCCAGTTGGTTGGCCGCCCGGTGGGTGGGGATCGCCTGCTCTTGGGCCAGCTCGAAGATGCGCAGGACGTTGTCGTAGATGTGGCGGGTCATCAGGAGGGCGCGGTCCCGGTTGTATCCGTTGAGCTCGTTGTAGACGTTGATCAACCCGCCCGCGTTGATCACGTAGTCCGGGACGTAGAGGATGTCCCGCTCGGCGAGGGAACGGCCGTCGCGCTCTTCATCGGCGAGCTGATTGTTGGCGCCGCCCGCGACGATCGGGCACTGGAGCGCGGGGATGGTCTCGGGGTTGATCGAGGCGCCCAGGGCGCAGGGCGAGAAGACGTCGCACTCGATGCCCACGATCTCATCGGGCGAGACGATCGTTACCCCGAGCTCGCGTCCCTTGGCCACGGCCTCGGAGTCGACGTCGCAGCCGACCACCTCGGCTCCCTCGCGAAGCAGGTTCTCGGCCAGGTAGCGGCCGACGCTGCCCAGTCCCTGGATGGCGACCTTGCGCCCGGAGAGGCTGTCATCGCCGAACTTCCAGTGGACCGCGGCCTTGACGCCCTGGAGGACGCCGAAGGCGGTCACCGGCGACGGATCGCCGCTCCCGCCGTGGGCCTCGGAGACGCCGGTGACCCACCGGGTCTCGCCGAGGATGAGCTCCATGTCCTGGATGCGCATGCCCACGTCCTCGGCGGTGATGTAGAGACCTCCGAGGGAGTCGATGTAGCGGCCGAAGCTGCGCAGCAGCTCCTCGCTCTTGTCCTTCTTGGAGTCGCCGAGGATCACCGCCTTGGCGCCGCCCAGGTTGAGACCGGTGGCGGCGGCCTTGTAGGTCATGCCCCGGGAGAGGCGGAGCACGTCCACCAAGGCCTCGTCGAAGCTCTCGTAGGGCCACATGCGGACGCCGCCCAGGCCCGGGCCCAGGACGGTCGAGTGAACGGCGATGATCGCCTTGAGGTTTACCTCCGGGTTGGAGCACACGACCACGCGCTCGTGTCCCATGCTCACCATCTGTTCGAACAGTTCCATCGTCGCTCCTTTGAGGGCCGTGACCGGCTCCGCAGCGCGGCGGAGCCCGGTCTCACGGCAGGCCAGTGACGGGTGCGGTACGCCCCGGGGCTCGGACGGGCAGGGCAGCGCCATGCCATCGCTCCGGAGGTCTTCCGGAGCCCCACGAGGTCGGAGGCAAGTGAACGCTGAGCTGTAGGCAGACCCTCCAGACCCCCGTCGTCCCGAGACGGGCTTGATCAACGCAACAAGTCTACTGGAATGGCCGGGCGGTGCCAAATGTCCCCACAGCGCCCCTCGCGGCTTCGACGGGGGGCGAGGTGAGGCAGGAAGGACCCTTAGAATCGGAATGATGGACGCCGAGCACCGCGCTTCGCTGCTCAAGACCTGGGCCCTCGAAGCCGGCTTCGACCGCGCCGGGGTCGCCCGCCTGCAAGCCTCGGAGCAGGGGGAGACCTTCCGGAGCTGGGTGGCCCGGGGCCAGCACGCCGGGATGGCCTGGTTGGGCCGGGGAATCGAGCGCCGCCTCGACCCGGAGTGCCTCCTGCCGGGGGCCCGCAGCGCCCTCTGCGTGGCCCTCGACTACCACCCGCTGGCCGGCGCCGAGGAGCCCGAAGGCGACCTGTGGCCGCGGGTCGCCCGCTATGCCCGGGGCCGCGACTACCACGAGCTGATGAGCGGGCGACTGGCCGCCGTCGAAGAGCGGATCGCCCAAGCCTTCCCGGGGACCTCGACCCGCCGGTACGTCGACACCGGACCGCTTCTCGAGCGCGAGCTCGCGGCCCGGGCCGGCCTCGGAGTGCAGGGGAAGAACACCAACCTGCTGCACCGCGGGGCGGGCTCCTGGTTCCTCCTCGGCGAGATCCTCCTCACTCTGGACCTGGCGCCCGATCCGCCCGCCGCCGACCTGTGCGGGCGCTGCACTCGCTGCCTGGAGCTCTGCCCGACGGGTGCCCTGCCCGAGCCGTACCGGTTGGACGCCAACCGGTGCATCAGCTACTGGACGATCGAGCACCGGGGCGACCTGCCTCCCGAGGCCCGGGAGATGTTGGGGGAGTGGGTGTTCGGCTGCGACGTCTGCCAGGAGGTCTGCCCCTGGAACGTCCGGCGCGAGGTCCGGGGCCCCGCCGAAGGGCGCGAGCCGGCCGACCATCCCGAGCTCCGGATCCCCGCCGAGCGGCGGGAGCTGGACCTCGCCGCCCTCCTGTGCCTACCCCGGGAGGACTACGTCGAACGGTTTCGCGGCAGCCCCATGAAGCGCGCCAAGCTCGAGGGACTCCAGAGGAACGTGGCCGTGGCCATGGGCAACCGCGGCGACGAGCTCTACGTGCCGCCCCTCGCCGAGTCTCTGGCCACTGGCGCTCCCATGCTCCGCCGCCATGCCGCCTGGGCCCTCGGACGCATCGGAACCCCCGAGGCCCGAGCCGTCCTGGAGAAGGCCCTCGAGGGCGAGAAAGAGGCCTCGGTCCGGGCGGAGATCCGCTCGGCGCTCGGCACTCCGGGCCAGGTTCAGGACAACTCGAGGCCCGCCCCGAAGACCCGCCGTCGCGGTTGACACCTCTCCTCGCCGCCTCCTATACTCCAAGATCCCGAGTTCTCAAGCGTTTACGCAGAGCTCGATCCCCCCGCTTCGCGGGGGCAGGGGCCCTGTGAGGCTCCGATCCCAAGTCAAGGAGGAACACCACACCCATGCAGTCAACCGACGAACACGACGACCCGACCGTGACCGCGGAAGCCGCGGAAGCGGCTCCGGAAGCCGCCGAGACGGCCGAAAGCCGTCCTTCGGACACCGAGCCCCAGGTCGCCGTCGACGAGGCGAAGGTCGCCGCTGTCCCGCCGCCGAGCTCCGACGCCGGCGCAGTGGTCCGCGTCGCCTCGTCCGAGCAGCCGGAAGTGCGCGACCTGGCCCAGGCCTCGGGACCCGAAGAGGAAGGCGACCTCGACCCGGAGACCTTCAACAAGCTGGTCGAGCTCTACGACGAAAGCATGCGCAACCTGACCGAGGGCGACATCGTCACCGGCCGGGTGATCGGTCTCACGGCCGACGAGGTCATCGTCGACGTGGGCTATAAGTCCGAGGGCCTGATCTCGAAGGGGGAGTTCACCGATCGGGAGGGCAACCTCACCGTGAAGGTCGGCGACGAGGTCGACGTCCTGCTGGAGAAGACGGAGGACGTGGAAGGTCACGTGCTCCTGTCCCGGCAGAAGGCCGAGCGGATGCGCCGCTGGAACGAGATCGAGAAGGCCTACAAGAACGACTCCATCCTCAAGGGACGGGTGATCGACCGCATCAAGGGCGGTCTGACCGTCGACATCGGCCTGCGGGCGTTCCTGCCCGGGTCGCTGGTCGACATCAAGCCGATCAAGCACCTGGAGTCCCTGAAGGGCGAGGAGCTCGAGTTCAAGGTCATCAGCCTGGACCGCCGGCGCAACAACGTGGTGCTCTCGCGCAAGGCGGTGCTCGAGAAGGAGCTCGAGAAGAAGAAGGCCGAGACCATCGTCAAGCTCAAGGATGGTGCCCTCCTGCCCGGCGTGGTCAAGAACATCACCGACTACGGCGTGTTCATCGACCTCGGGGGCATCGACGGCCTGCTCCACATCACCGACATCTCGTGGGGCCGGGTCAACCACCCGTCCGAGCACTTCCAGGTGGGCGACGAGGTCGAGATCGTCATCCTCAAGTTCGACCCCGAGACCGAGCGGGTCTCCCTGGGCTTCAAGCAGAGGTCCGAGGACCCGTGGAACCTGGTCGACAAGAAGTACCCCGTCGGCTCCAAGGTCCACGGCAAGGTGGTGTCGATCGTCGACTACGGCGCCTTTGTGGAGATCGAGGAGGGCGTCGAAGGCCTGATCCACGTCAGCGAGATGTCGTGGACCAAGAAGGTCGTCAACCCCTCGAAGCTCCTCTCGGTGGGCGACGAGGTCGAAGCCATCGTCTCGGAGCTCGACATGGAGCAGCGGCGCATCAGCCTGTCGCTCCGCCAGACCGAGCAGAACCCGTGGGAGGAGCTCGCCGCCACCCATCCCGAGGGCTCGATCATCGAGGGCAAGGTCCGTAATCTCACGGACTTCGGAGCCTTCGTCGAGATTACCGAAGGTATCGACGGCCTGATCCACGTCTCCGACATGAGCTGGACCAAGCGGGTCAAGCACCCCAGCGAGATCCTGAAGAAGGGCGAGACGGTCAAGGCCCGGATCACCAACATCGACGTCGACAACCAGCGGGTCTCCCTGTCGATCAAGGAGTTCATGCCCAACGAGTGGGAGGACTTCGTCGATTCCCACGCGGTCGGCGGCGAGGTGGAGGGCCGGGTGGTCAACGTGACCGACTTCGGTCTGTTCATCGACATCTACAACGGCCTCGAAGGCCTCGCCCACGTCAGCGAGATCGACGTGCCCGGTGGCGCCCGCCTCGAGGACCACTTCCGCGCCGGCGACTGGGTGCGCGCTCGGATTCTCCGGATCGAGGACGCGGAGAAGAAGGTCGGCCTGACCATGCGTGGCGTCACCCAGCCGAGCGGTCAGGAGATCGCGCAGTTCGAGGCCAGCGAAGCGGCGGAGGAGGGCAAGGCCCCGAAGCGCTCCGAGCGGCCGGTGGCGGCGACCGTCGCCAGCGGACCGACCGAGGCCCTGAGCGGTACGTCCATGGCCGATCAGCTCCGCAAGCTCCAGGACCAGGCGAGCGCCCGGGCCGAGCCGGCGGAGGAGGAGGCCGAGGAGGCCGAATCGGAGCCGGAGGCCGCCGAGGAAGCCGAGACGGCGACCGAGGCGAAGGCCGAGGCGGCCGAAGAGGCCGAGCCCGAAGCCGAAGAGGCCAAGCCCGAGGCTGCAGCCGAGGCCGAGCCCGAAGCCGACGACGCCGAAGCCGCCGAGGGTGAAGCCGAAGAGGCCAAATCCGAAGCCGACGACGCCGAGGCCGAGACCGCAGAGGGTGAAGCCGAAGAGGCGGACGAAGACTGAGCTGGCAAGACCGGGGCGGTCGGAGCTCTCCGTCCGCCCCGGTGCTCACCATCACGGGGGACGAAGGTGCCGCGAAACGACGGGATGACCAAAGCCGAGCTGGTCGAAGAGGTCGCTCGATCCACCGAGCTCACCAAGAAGCACGCCGAGATCATCGTCAACACGGTCTTCGAGAGCATCGTCGACTCCCTGAAGTCGGGCGAGAAGATCGAGCTCCGGGGATTCGGCAGCTTCCGCATCCGCAGGCGCGGGGCGCGGATCGGGCGAAATCCCAAGACCGGGGACCGCGTCCAAGTGCCCGCGAAACGCATCCCTTACTTCAAGCCCGGCAAGGACCTGCGAGAGCTGCTCAACGACTAGGCCTGAGGGCGCGCGGAGCCCGCCGACCCGGCCGGGGGGATCGCGCCCGGCACCCTTGACGTTTCACTGAGGAGATTCGAGTGGCCGATTCCGAATCCGACGCGGCCCCTGTGGCCGCGGAAGCCCGCGAGCCCGAGGTGCCCCGCGGCGGCCAGGTGGCCGCCGCCGTGCTCGCGTGGTTGATCCCGGGGGCGGGGCACATGTACCTCGGCCGGTGGGCTCGGGGCATTCTGTTTCTGATCCTGGTCCTGACCTCGCTCGGCGTCGGGCTGGCGCTCCACGGCAAGCTGTGGAGGGTCCTGCCCGGCCAACCTCTGAGCCTGCTCGGTACCTTGGGGTGCGTTGGCCTCGGCCTGCCGTACTTCATCCTGCGATTCCTGATGGACTACCAGGGCGACCTGGTGGCGCAGGGGTACGAGTACGGCGCCGCCTTCATCCTGACCGGGGCCCTGATGAACGTCCTTCTGATCCTCGACGCCTGGGACATCGCCCGAGGGGTGAAGGAATGAGCCACTTCCTGCTGATGGTGCTCTTCGCCTTCCTGGTCAGCCTGTTCTTCGCGGTGCTGTGGCGCCGGACGCCGCGCGACCAGGCGGTCCTCTTCCTCCAGCTCTTCCTCGGGATGGTCGGCGGCGGTCTTCTGATCGCCTGGCTGATGTACCCGTTCCCCTCCGGTCCTCCCGCGCCGATTCCGTGACCGCGGCCGATCCACGAGCCGGTGCGAGGTCGAGCACGCCGCTCGTGAGGCCCTTCGCGGGTATCCTGCCGCCATGACCCCGGTCACCGACAGCCCGGCCCAGCGTTTACTCGTCGTCGCCGGCGAGGCGTCGGGCGACCTCCACGGCGCCCGTCTGCTCCAAGAGCTCCGTCCGATGGTCGAGGACCTGGAAGTGTTCGGGCTCGGGGGAGAGCACCTGGAGGCGGCGGGTCTCGAGCGAGTGGCCGACAGCGGCGAGATCTCCGTCGTCGGCCTGACCGAGGCCCTCCGCGTCCTGTCCCGGGCGCGGGAGATCTTCGATCTCCTCGTCGCCGAGGTCGAGCGGCGGCGGCCGAGCCTGGCCGTGCTCATCGACTTTCCGGAGTTCAACCTGCGGCTGGCGAAGGCGCTGGCGCAGCGCGGCGTCCCGGTGGTGTACTACATCAGCCCGCAGGTCTGGGCGTGGCGCCGGAGGCGGGTCAAGACCATCGCCCAGCTCGTCGACGCGATGCTGGTGTTCTTCCCCTTCGAGGTGGAGTTCTACCGCCGCTACGGCGTGGAGGTGATCCACGTCGGACACCCGCTGATCGACGAGATCCCCCAGGTCCCCCAGATCTGGGAGCGCGGCGCTCCCGCCGGGGAGCCGTTCGAGATCGCGCTCCTCCCGGGCTCGAGGACCCGCGAGGTCGAGGTTCTCTTGCCCATCATGCTCCAGACCGTGGCCCACCTGGCCCGCGAGATTCCGGTGGTGGCCCGGGTGATCCACGCGCCGACCATTCCCGTGCGGATGATCGACGAGGCGATCGAGCTCTCCGGCCTGCCGGTCGACCGGGTTCCGGCCAGCGAGCGGGTCGGTGCCATCGCAGGCTCCCACTTCGCCCTCTGCGCCTCGGGTACGGCGACCCTAGAGGTGGGCCTGCTGGGTACTCCTATGGCCGTCCTCTACCGCCTCGGCAGGTGGAGCTACCTGCTCGGGCGCCTGCTCGTCCATCTGCCCTACGTGAGCCTGGTCAACCTGGTGCTCGAGCGCGAGGTCGTGCCGGAGCTGCTCCAGAGCCGGGCCCGCCCGGCGGTGGTGAGCCGGGCCGCCCTCGACCTCCTGCGCGATCCTGCGGCAATCGCCCGCATGCGCTCAGGCCTCGCCGAGCTGCGGGGACGCCTCGGCGAAGGGGGAGCGAGCCGGCGGGCCGCCCGCGAGGTCGCGGTGCGGCTGGGCGCCGAGGTGGGGGCGACGGCGGGCACCAACGTGGGCGCGGGGGTGCCGGCGTGAGAATCTCCGCCTTCCTCTGGCACCACATCCGCCGCTACGCCGCGTGGGCCGCCCTGGCCCTGGTGGCGATCCTGGTCTTCGCGGTGGCCACCGCGATCCTCGCCTCTCTCATCGAGCCGATCTTCGGCGAGGTCCTCATGACCCAGGGCGGGATGGCGAGTGCGTTCTCCATGGGGCCGGCCGCCGGAGCGGAGAAGGGGCCTGGTCACGAGGGAGCGCAGAAGAACAGCAAGCTTCCGCACTGGCTCGCGGCCTTCAACCTCCAGGCCCAGTTCAACCGGGCCTACAACGGGCTGAAGCGTCGCCTGGGGATCAACTCGTCGAACGTCGTCTACTTCGTGCCCCTGCTCTTCGTCCTCGTCTTCCTGGGGAGGAGCCTCGCCGATTTCCTCTCCGGCTACTCCTTCCAGCGCATCGGCCTGGGCGTGACCACCGACATCCGCAACGAGCTCTACGCCCGGATCCTCCACCAGTCGAGCCGATTTCATGCCGACCACCCGTCGGGCGAGCTGGTCAGCCGCGTGATCAACGACGTGGCCCTGATGCAGAACGCGGTCTCGAACCGTCTTCTGGATCTCTTCCAGCAGTCGATCACCCTGGTCTTCCTCCTCGGGCTCCTGCTCTCGACCAATTTCAAGTTGGCCCTGATCTGTCTGGTGGCGGCCCCCGCCCTGCTGGTACCCATCGTGCGCTTCGGCAAGGGCATGCGGCGGACCAGCCACCGCAGCCAGGAGCGCATGGCCGACCTGGCGTCCCTCATGGCCGAGGGAGTGCGGGGCCACCGGGTGGTCAAGGCGTTCGGCATGGAGGGTTTCGAGTACGAGCGGTTCAGCCAGGCGACCCGGCGCCACCTGCGGGTCAACCTCTGGGCCCAGATGCTCTCCCATCTCTCGAGCCCGGTGGTGGAGTCGCTGGCGGTGATCGGCTCGGCGACTCTGCTCATCTACGCCGGCAAGGCGATCCGTGCAGGCGAGCTGACCGCGCCCGTGCTCGTGGGCTTCCTGGCCAAGCTGCTCATGATGTACGACCCGGTGCGCAAGCTGAACAAGGTCAACCTGATCCTCCAGGAGGCGCTGGCTGCCGCCCACCGGGTCTCCCGCCTGCTGGCGGAGCCCAACGAGGTGCAGGAGCGCTCCGGCAACCGGAAGCTCGCGACGGTGACGGAGGGGATTCGCTACCGGGGTCTCACCTTCAGCTACGACGAGCAGCCGGTGCTCCGGGGGGTGGAGCTATCGGTGGCCATGGGCGAGATCATCGCCCTGGTCGGCCCGTCGGGCGCCGGCAAATCGACTCTGATCAACCTCTTGCCCCGCTTCTTCGACGCCGACGAGGGGGCGGTGGAGATCGACGGCATCGACATCCGGGAGCTCGACCTGGCGAACCTGCGGTCCCTGATCGGCCTGGTGACCCAGGACACGGTCCTGTTCAACGACACCATCCGGGCCAACATCGCCTATGGGCGCGCCGACCTCTCCCAGGAGCGGGTGCGCGAGGCCGCGGCCGCCGCCTACGCCGACGAGTTCATCATGGGCTTCCCCCGCGGCTACGAGACGGTGATCGGGGAGAGCGGCCTGCGGCTCTCGGGCGGCCAGCGCCAGCGGCTGGCCATCGCCCGGGCGCTGCTCAAGAACGCCCCGATCCTGATCCTCGACGAGGCCACCTCGCAGCTAGACAGCGAGTCCGAAGCGCTGGTCCAGAAGGCCTTGTACAACCTCATGCAGGGGCGCACGACCCTGGTCATCGCCCACCGCCTGTCGACGGTCATGAAGGCGGACCGGATCGTGGTCATGGAGAAAGGGCGGATCGTAGAGGAGGGCAACCACGGCGAGCTGCTGGCCCTGGGCGGCTCATACAAGCGCCTCTACGACCTCCAGTTCCGGAGCTGAGGAGCGACCATGCGAAGCATGACGGGGTTCGGGCAGGCGGCGGACGAGGACGAGCGCTACCGGATCCGCGTGGTGCTGCGCAGCGTGAACCACCGATTCCTCGACCTGGTGGTCCGCCTGCGCGACGGCCAACGGACCAGCGAGCCGGCCTTGCGCGACCTCTTGAGCTCCCATCTGAGCCGCGGTCGGGTGGAGGTCAACGTGGACGTCGAGCCCCTGGGGGCGGCCGCGGTCCGGGTCGACCTCGACGCCGGTGCGGTCGAAACGCTCTCCCGGGCCCTCGACGGCCTTCTGGAGGAGGACATCATCGAGAGCGGCCTGACCGCCGGCGACCTGATCCGCCACCCGCAGCTCCTGCGGGTGACCGAGCCCGAGAGCCGCTGGGAGTCGGAGGACGAGGCGCTCCTCCTGGAGATCGCCTCCCGGGCCCTCACCGAGCTGGTCCAGGCACGGGAGACGGAAGGGCGGAAGCTCGCCGGTGCCCTGCTCGAGCGTCTGGAGGGCCTGGCCGGCGCCGGGGCCGAGCTGCGGTCGATCGCGTCGTCCTCGGTCCAGGCAGCGGCGGCGGCGCTCCGCGAGCGCCTCGAGGCTCTGCTCGGCGACCGGGAGCTGGACGAAGGGCGCCTGGCCCAGGAGGTCGCGCTCCTGGCCGACCGCAGCGACGTCACCGAGGAGCTCGACCGCTTCGGCGCCCACCTGGAGCACTTCCGGGAGGTAATGGCCAGCGACGGCGCCGTGGGTAAACGTCTCGACTTCCTGACCCAGGAGATCTTCCGCGAGCTCAACACCCTGGGCTCGAAGTGCCGCAACGCCGCCATGACCAGGGTGGTGCTCGATGCCAAAGTGCTGTGCGAGCAGCTCCGCGAGCAGGTCCAGAACGTCGAGTGAGGGCCTTCGATGAGGACCCGCCCATTGGAACGCGCTCGATGGAGAGGAGCCGAGGGTGAAGAGGTGCGGCCGACACCTGCTGTGGTAGACTTCCCGTTTGTGGCGTTCGCCTGGAGCGCCCGACCTCCTGCGTGACGATGCGTCGAGGCGAGCTCTTCATTCTTTCGGCCCCATCCGGGGCGGGCAAGACCACCCTGATCAACAGCATCATGGAGGGGGCCGTCGGGCGCTTCGGCATGCTGGCGTTCTCGGTGAGCCATACCACGAGGCGGCCGCGCAAGGGGGAGACGGGGGGGCGGGACTACCACTTCGTCGACCAGGGAACGTTCCAGCGGATGATCGCCAACGAAGAGTTCCTGGAGTGGGCCCAGGTCCACAACAACTACTACGGCACGTCCTATCAGGAGGTGCTCCCGCGCCTCGAGGCCGGGATCGACGTCCTGATGGACATCGACGTCCAGGGGGCCGAGCGGGTGCTCGCCCGCTATCCGGACGCCAACAGCATCTTCATCATGCCGCCGAGCTTCGCCGACCTGGAGCAGCGACTCGAGCAACGCGGCCTCGACGACCGGCGGGAGATCTCCCAGCGCCTGGCCGTCTCGATCTGGGAGATGCGCCGCTATCATCGCTACGAGCACGTGATCATCAACGACGACGCGGAACGAGCCAGCCAGGCCCTGGCCTCGATCATCCTCGAGCGGCGCTATCGCCGGGAGCGGATGGCGGAGGCGATCCAGGCCGTCCTCGAGGACTTTCCGGCCCCCGGGACCGGCGAGGCCGCCGCCTCCGCGAGCCCGAAGGCGGGCTGACCCGAACCACACTGAAACGGCGGCGGAGCGCTCCGCGACGGACGCTGCCGCCGGAGGAGAGAGACTCGATGGACAGCACCCCGAAGGACAGCCACGTCAAGGAGGCCATGGACAGCAAGTTCCGCTACGTGCTGATCGTCGCGGAGCGCGCCGAGCAGCTCCTGCGCGGAGCCCGGTCCAAGCTGGACCTCCCGAACGTCAAGTCGACCCGTGTCGCCCAGGAGGAGATCGACCAAGAGATGGTGGAGTGGGGGTACGGGCCGGCGCCGGCGCCGGAGCTCTCTCTGGATCTCGGCTCCGAGGAGGAAGCGGTCGTGGAGCTCGGGGATGAGACCGCCGACGGCGACGGGCAGGAAGTCGCCGAGGTCCACTGAGGAGGAGGCCCGCCGTCGGGGCCCGGCCATGGGCGACGTGCCCGAGACGCTCCGCGAAGAGCTGATCTACCTCCGGGAGATCGGCTACGGCGAGCTCTACCTGCCCCGGGGCGAGGGCGGGGAAGGGGGGCGGAAGAGCCCCGCGACGACGACCGCTCCCGAGCCGGAACCGGCGCCCGCCGGTCGGAGCGGCCCTGCGGAAGCTCCGCCGCCCCCCGCCGCGTCCCCCGAGATCCTCACGACGACCGCCGCCGAACGCGCCGAGCGCCTGGCGGCGCTGGCCGCCCAGGCTGCCACCTGCGAACGCTGCCGCCTCGCCCAGGGCCGTTCCACCGTCGTCTTCGGCACCGGCGACCCGAATGCCGACCTCATGTTCATCGGCGAGGGGCCCGGCGCCGAAGAGGACCGCCAGGGCCTGCCGTTCGTGGGGCCGGCGGGCGAGCTGCTCGACAAGATCATCCAGGCGATCGATCTCACCCGCGGCGAGGTCTACATCGCCAACATCGTCAAGTGTCGGCCCCCGGGCAACCGGGATCCGCTCCCGGACGAGGCGGCCGCGTGCCGTGGCTACCTGGAGGGCCAGATCGACCTGGTCCGGCCCCGGGTGATCGTCGCCCTGGGCCGCGTCGCCGCCCAGGCCCTCCTGGGCAACGATCTGCCCCTCGGACGCATGCGGGGCCGGTGGTTCGCGGTCCGGGGCATCCCCGCCATGGTCACTTACCACCCCGCCGCCCTGCTCCGGAACCGCCACTGGAAGCGCCCGACCTGGGAGGACATGCAGGCGGTGCGCGACCGGCTCCGGGAAACCGCGTAGCCCTGAGCCCGGGATGCCCTGACGGCGTTCGATCCCGAGCGCACGGGCTTTTCTCCGGCGACCGCGCCACCGCTGGTCCCCCGGTCGCTTTGCACCGCCCGAGGGCCGGGCGTATCATTTGGCCGGAGCTCGACTCAGGCTCGACCTCGCCGGCTCGCTCTCGGCGGGCTCGCCGCTATGCGAAGTGAAGTCATTCATCTCGCCCGCGAGGCATCGTCTCCGCAGGAACTGATCGCCGGTTCCCGGCCGGCGCCGCGCGATCCCGACTTCGTGTGCGCCTTCCTCCCGCCGGGAGAGCACCTTCCGGCCACACTCGGCGCCATGGCCGAGGACTGGCCCACGAGCCTTCGGTTCGGCTGCGAGGCGGTGACGCAGTTCGTCGGCGACGCCATGACCTCCGCAGGGGGCCTGCACCTCTTCTGGCTCGACGATCCCCGCCACCGCGCAGAGGTCTACGCCCTGTCAGCGAGCGGGGGGCAGCCCCCCACGGCCGAGGCCGTGTCCGAGGTCCTCGACGCCATCGAGGGCGCCGACGGCGTCTTCGTCCTCGCCGACGGCCTGCGCTTTCCCCACCTCGAGCTCTTGGCGTCGATCCGCGCCCGCTTCGGGGAGGGCGGCCCCCTGGTCGTGGGCGGGCTGGCCTCCCAGCGCGAGCCCATCGAGAGCGCGGGAGCGCGGGTGTTTCTAGACCGGGAGGTGCTCGCCAACGGTTGCCTGGTCCTGGTGCTGCGGGGGATCGAGATGGAGGTCGAGGTGGTCCGGGGCTGGGACCCGGCGAGCCCGATCTTCACCGTCACCGAGGCGGAGGGCAACGTGCTCCGCTCCATCGACGGCGAGCCCGCGACCGAGTGGTTCCGACGGTTCTTCACCGTCGACGGCACCCTCGCGCCCATGCCCGAGTCCGCCCACAGGTTCCCCCTGATCATCGAGGGGCCGGCCCCGGAGCGGGGCCACGTCTACCGCTCCATGAAGGGATTCGACGACCCTCCGGGCGCGGTCACGTTCTGGGGGGACCTGAAGGCCGGCGATCGGGTCCGCCTGGGCATCGGCAACGACACCTCCTTGCTACGCACCGCCGCCCGGCTGCCGCCCGGCGAGCCGCCGGAGGCGGCCTTGCTCTTCTCGTGCGTCGGGCGGGAGGCGGTTCTCGGTGAGCTCGCCGACCGCGAGGTCGCCACCATCTCCAAGGCCCTCGGGCGAACCGCGCTCAGCGGCTTCTTCACCTTCGGCGAGATCGGGCCGGCAGCGACCGGCCACGGGCCGGCGTTCTACAACCAGACGGCCATCCTGGCCCTGCTCCGGGAGCGGCGGGAGAGCTGATGGGAGAGCGCTCCGAGCTGGAGAACTCGATCCTGCGCAACCTGCTGACCCACACCACCCGCGCCTACGAGGAACAGGTGGCGGCGTTGTCCCGGGAGAAGGAGCTCGCCCAGGTGACCTTGGCGTCCATCGCCGACGGCGTGATGACCACGGACGGATCCGGACGCGTCCGCTACTTGAACCCGGTCGCCGAGAAGCTCACCGGGTGGAGCTCGGACGAGGCCGCCGGGGTGGCTCTCGACCGGGTGTTTCGGCTGGTGGACGAGGCCACCGACGCCGAGGCGCCTCTCGCCATCGTGAGCGCGCTGAACGGGGAGCTCCAGGCCGAGCTCGAGCGGCGCCGCCTTCTCGAGCGTTCCGACGGGCAGCGCTTCGCGGTCGAGCTCTCGGTGGCGCCGATCCGCGACGGGGAGGGCCGGTCGATCGGCCTGGTGATCGTCTTCCAGGACGTCACCGATCAACGGCTCCTCGCCCTCCAGCTCACCCACCAGGCGTCTCACGATCCGCTGACCGGTCTGCTCAACCGCCAGGCGTTCGAGGATGAGCTCCGGCGCACCTTGGAGTCGCCCCCCGCCGGAGAGGAGGAGCACTGCCTCTGCTACATGGATCTGGACCAGTTCAAGCTGGTCAACGACACGTGCGGCCACCTGGCGGGGGACGAGCTGCTCCGGCGCCTCGGCAGCCTGATCCTGGAGGGAGTCCCCGACTCCGACCCGGTGGCCCGTCTGGGGGGCGACGAGTTCGGCATCCTGATGCGCGGGTGCGGTCTCGACGTCGCCCTGGCGAGGGCCCAGCGAATCCGGGAGTCGTTGGAGCGCTACCGGTTCGTCTGGCAGGACAAGACGTTCACCGTCGGCGCGTCGATCGGGCTGGTGCCCATCGCGGGCTCCTGGCGCGGACTCGGAGAAGTCCTGTCCGCCGCCGACCACGCCTGCTACATCGCCAAGGACAAGGGGCGCAACCGGCTCCAGGTCTACCGGCCGGGTGACGCGGAGCTTCTGCGCCGTACGGACGAGATGAACTGGGTGGTCAAGATCCACAAGACTCTCGAGCAGCGTCGCTTCCGCCTCTACGCCCAGCGCATCCGGCGCCTGGCCCGGGAGGAGGAGCCAGCCCCCCTCTTCTTCGAGGTCCTCTTGCGCATGATCGACGAGGACGGCCAGGTACTCACGCCGACGCCGTTCATCCGGGCGGCGGAGCGCTACGGGATCATGGGCGAGCTCGATCGGTGGGTGGTGGGCCGCGTCCTGGAGTTCTTGGAGGGCCAGCCCCGGGACTTTCTCGACGAGCTGGGAACGTGCGCGGTCAACCTGTCGGCGGTCTCGATCTCGGACGAGTCCTTCCTCGACTTCGTCCGCCGCCGGCTGGCGGAGCACGACGTCCCGCCCGAGAAGCTCTGCTTCGAGATCACCGAGACCGCGGCGGTCGCCAACCTGACTCAGGCCCAGCGCGTGATCCGCGAGCTCTCCGACCTCGGCTGCCGGTTCGCCCTCGACGACTTCGGCAGCGGCATGGCCTCCTACAGCAAGCTCAAGAGCCTGCGGGTCAGCTACCTGAAGATCGACGGGATGTTCGTGCGTGACCTGGCGAGCAACCCCCTCGACCGCGCCATGGTCGAATCGATCACCCAGATGGCCCACGTGCTCGGCATCGAAACAGTGGCCGAGGGCGTCTCGGCGCCCCGGCTCCTCGCCCGGCTCGAGAAGCTCGGCGTCGACTACGTCCAGGGGTTCGAGGTGGACCGACCAAGCCCCCTCGAGGCAGTGGGCCGGCAGGCCCGGGTGGGCTGAAGGCCGGAGGGGGCGTGGCGGAAGTCTCACGCCTGCCGGCGGGGGAGCGGTGATATCCTTCCCGTTGCACTGAAGCGAGCATTCTCGCGAAGAGCCAACTGCGATGGAGCGATCGCCAGAGAAGAGGCCGCGTCTCTCAGACCGGGAGGAGATCCATCTCAAGCTCCTCACCAGCCTGAAGGCGTCGGGAACCGGCGGTGAGCTGGGGGTCGTGAGGCGCCTCGCCACGTGGATCGAGCTGCCGAAGGTGCTGGCGGCGATCGCCGCCTATCCGCCCTGGTTCGACGATTGGGCGGTCAAGGAGGCGTTCATCCGCAACGAGCACACCCCCGAGGGCATCCGTTCGCGGTGCGCCCAGGCGGTGGGCGTGCTCGACCTCCTGCGCGAGCTCGACAGCCCCGCGCTGGGGACCCGGGAGAGGGCAGAGATCCGGGAGCAGACCCGGGAGCTGATCCAGGTCTTGCCCGAGAGCGATCGGCAGCGGGTGCACGCCCGCGCCCTCGAGCTCTCCTCTTCCCGGGAAGACGCCCTCGCGGACGCGCTGCCGGAGACCCCGGCCGAGCTGGCGGCCCGGGTTGCGGCGGTCGAGCCTCTGCCGGCGCGCTCGGAGCTCGAGGTCGTTCGTCCGGAGGCGGTGGCCGCGCCGTCGATCACCACCCTGCCGGTCGCCCGCAAGGTTCTCCTGGCCCGGACCACTCGCGACCTGGCGGTGCTCCAGGTGCTGTCGGCGGAAACCTCGGACGACATTCGGCTGGCGCTCCTGTCCAACCCGGCGCTGGGCGATCGCCTGGCCGCCGACATCGCTCGCAGCTCGAGCCCGCGGGTCGCGCGCGAGATCTATCGCCAGCGCCGCCTTTTCCAGCGGCCCATGGTGCGGCGGGCCCTCCTCGAGAGCGCCAACGTACCCTCGGCGGCGCTGGTGGAGGTGGTCAGCTCCATGGGGGACCTGCGCGGGCTCCTGGGCCTCACCCAGAACCCCAAGATCCACTCCATGGAGGTCAAGGCCCGCGCCCGGGCGCGTCTCACGGCCCTGTTCAGGGGCCTGGGCTCGGCGGAGAAGATCGCCACGGTGCGCAGCTCGGGCAGCTCGCTGCTCAAGGCCCTCTGGTCGGACTTCTTCCGGGACGAGGAGCTGGTCCTGCGCTGCCTCCACGAGTGCCACCTGGACAAGGGGCTGGTGCTCGAGATCGCCCAGAGCTCGATCGCGCCGCGACGGGCCCTCAAGCTGATCGGCGAGACTCCGAGCCTCGCCGCCCCCTACGAGGTCCGGCTGGCGCTGGTGCGCAACCCCAAGACGCCGCGCTCGGTGGTCGCGCGGGTCCTCCCCGGCCTCCAGCCCGCCGACCGCGCCGAGGCTCAGGCGAGCCACCCCGGCACCCTCCCGTCCCTGCGGAAGTCTTCGTAACGAAGCTCCGCCTCGAACCGCCTCGGCAACCTGAGCACCTCGGGCTTCGCGACCGGCAGGCCCCCGCCCACCCTCGATCCGATCAATACGCGGCCAGGAGCCGCGCCGCCGCTTCGACCCGGTCCTCGCCGGCCAGGAACTCGGCCTCCAGGGACGGGGAGTAGGGCACCGGGGTGTCGAGGGAGCCCACCACCCGCACCGGGGCGTCGAGATCCTCGAACGCCTCCTCCTGAACGATCGCCGCCAGGCTCTCGCCGACGCTGCCCGTGCGCGTGTCCTCGTGGGCGACGAGGACCTTGCCGCAGTGGCGGGCGACGGCGAGGAGGGCCTCTCGGTCCAGGGGGGCCAGGCACCTCAGGTCCAGGACCGCAGCCTCGATGCCGTCGGCGGCCAGGCGCTCGGCGACCCGCAGGGCGAGGTGCACGTAGGCTCCGTAAGTGACGATGGCCAGGTCGGAGCCGGCGCGCCGCAGGGCGGCGCGCCCCAGGGGAAGGGGCGCGGGCGGCTCGTCGGGCAGCACCTGCTTGATCCGGGGGTCTCGGTAGAGGGCGATGTGCTCGTAGAAGAGCACCGGGTCCGGGTCGGCGACGGCGGCCGCGAGGAGGGCGCGGGCGTCCTCGGGAGTCGACGGGACGACCAGCTTCAGCCCGGGCGTGCGGTAGAACCAGGCCTCGGTGTTCTGGCTGTGGTAGGGGCCTGCCTTGCGCAAACCGCCCCAGGGCAGGCGCACCACCATGGGTACCGAGGCGCCCCAGCGGTAGTGGATCTTCGCCGCGTTGTTGACGAGCTGGTTGAAGCCGGTGGCGACGAAGTCGTTGAACTGGATCTCGCCGATGGGCCGCAGGCCGCCGAGGGCCGCGCCGGTGCACAGGCCGAGGATGCCACCCTCGGCCAAGGTCGAGTTGACGATCCGATCGCCGTGATCGGCCAGGAGAGGGCGCAGGAGCAGGAAGGCGTTGCCGTACTGACCGCCCACGTCCTCGCCGTAGACGAAGGCGCGGTCGTCGCCGTCGAGGGCGTCGCCGACCCCGAGCATGATCGCTTCGAGGAAGGTCCGACCCGCGGGATCGAAAGGCCGGCCGGGCTCGAGGGGCGGTAGGGGAGGGAGCGGCACCCGCCGGGTCGGCACCCGCTCGGCCAGCTCGGCGAGGGGATCCCGGTGGCGTACCGGGGGGCGGTCGGTGTAGACGCCCTCGCCGGCCTGGCGAGGCTCCGGCCACGGGGCCTCGATCACGCTCCGGGCCTCCCGTTCCACGAGCTCCTCGGCTTCGGCCTTCATCCGGTCGAGGTCCCCGTCGGCGACCACCCCCGTGTCCTCGAGCTGTGCCGCGTAGGTGGCGATGGGGTCGCGCTCGGCCCAGAACCGGTAGGCCTCGGGGTCGGCATACCCCCCATCGGAGAGCTCCGGATACTCCCAGGACGGGTGAGGGTCCTTGCCCAGGTACAGCATGTCGTCGTGGTGGGCGTGGCCGCACATCCGCAGGCTGACCAGCTCGATCAGGGTCGGTCCGAGGCCGGCCCGCGCCCGGCCGGCGGCCCAGGCGAAGGCGGCGGCGATGGCCTCCGGATCGGTGCCGTCGAGGGTGATCCCGGGGATGCCGTAGCCCAGCGCCTTGTCGGCGAACACGCGCACCGCGGACTGCTCGGGCACCGGGGTCGAGAGAGCGGTGCCGTTGTTCTCGACGCAGAAGATCGCCGGTAGCCGGCGGGCGGCGCACAGGTTGATCGCCTCGTGCCACTCGCCGAGGGAGCTCCCGCCTTCGCCGATGAAGGAGAGGGCGACCCGGGACCCACCCTCGTCCGCCGGCTCACGGGAGAAGGCGAAGGCGAGGCCCGCGACGTTCAGGGTGGCGATAGAGAGGGGGGCCGTCGTGGGCAGGATGCCTCGCGCGAAGTCCCCCACGTGGAGGTCCTTGCCGTCCATGGGCGGACCGGCCTTGGCCATCTGGGAGTTGAGGACCATGCGCACGGTCTCGGGCGCCGGGTGCATGGCCAGGGCCGCCCCCACGTCCCGGATGACCGGCGCCACCACGTCGCCCCGCCACGAGCCGTCGGAGCCTCGATAGCGCTCGCCCCGGCGCAGGCGGAGCGGGGCGGCGTAGATCGCCTCCTGGCCCAGGGAGCGGAATCCCTTGCCCTGGAAGCCGGCGCCCTCGTAGCGCACCTCGCCGCCGGAGAAGAACGCCTTGAGGCGGTTGTCGGTGGCACGGGTCAGGACCATGCCCCGGAGAATCTCCCGTTTCTCGTCGGCGGTCAGGGAGGTGGCGATGGCCTCCCGGGCCAGGAACCCGTCGCAGGCCTCCACCAGTCTTGCGGTCTCCCGGGCGAGACGCTCGGCGGCCGACACCCCGGGCGTGGTCTCGGGAAGCTCGGGCGGAGTGCCGGAGAGCCGGCGCCGGAGCGCCCGGCGAAGGGGCTCCCGGAGCCCCTCGAGAGTCTCGGGGTCCGGCCCGGGTGCGAGCCTGGCGTCCTCCGGGCTCGCGGCGAGGACCTCGTCCAGGGCTTCGAGGGCCCGGTCGAGGGCGAAGGGATGGCGTTCGGCCACAAAGGCGCCGAATCGCTGGGCGAGGGTCGTCTGATGGCGTCGTCGGTCGAGAATCGTCAAGGGTCGTGGGCTCCGTCCTTCGGCTCGATGCTACCGGCCGCCCCGCCGGGGAGCAAGGCGCCGTCCCGAGCGGCTGTCGGACGGACTCCGGCACCGCCGCCGGCCACGGGACGACGGGAGACCGGGAAGCTGTCCGATTCGCACGGACTCCGCCGGCCCCTACCCTTGGTTCATGGACATTGCTTTCGAAGACTCCGATGGCTCCGCAGGAACCCCGGCGGTGCTGGTCGCCTCCGGCGAGGAGGAGAGCCTCGAGGAGGCGAACGTCCGCCTCGGGCTGGTCAACCGGATCGCCTCGGCGATGGGCTCGAGCCTGGGAATGGACGGAGTCGTCGACCTGGCGGTGCGCAGCCTCGGCGACGCCTTCCCCGATCTCCGGGTCAGCTACTCTACGGTCGACGCCGCGGGCCGCACCACGGTCCTGCGGTCGATCGACCCCGAGGGCATGCCGCAGCACGAAGCGACGACCTGGGAGCTGGCAGACGCCACCGAGTACCTGGCCGCGATCCGACGCCAGGAGATCGTGGTCGCGGAGGATGTGAAGCGGGACCCCCGCATGGCCCACCTGGGAGAGATCATGGCGGCGTCGGGGGTGCGGGCGCTGGTCACCGCCGGCTTGCCGGAGGCTCTCGGCGCGACGGGTCTTCTGTCGTTCAACGCTCCGCGGGTTCGGCGCTGGAGTGAGCACGAGGTCGCCACCCTGACCGAGGCCGCGGCCTACCTCTTCCTCGCCATCCAGCAGGCGAGCCACGAGCTGCAGAGGGCCGAGTCGGAGGAAGCGCTGCGCCGGCGCGCCGAGCTCGAGACCCTGCTGGGCAACCTCTCCACTGACTTCATCAACATGCCGGCATCGGAGATCGACGCGGCCATCGGGCGGGTCCTGCCCGACCTGGCGCGGGCGGCCGACGCCGAGGCCGTGCTGGTGTTCCTCTTCTCCGAGGACCGCAGCGAGCTCGTCAACACCTTCGAGTGGCTCTCACCGGAGGTCGGAATGGGCAAGGTACGCCCGGCGGCCCTCGCCACCTGGGAGCTTCCCGGCCTCATGAAGACGCTCGCCCGGCTGGAGCCGTTCTGCGTTCCGAATCCCCGGATGCTGGCGCCCGAAGAGCGCGCCGAGCGGGAACACTTCGAGCGCTACGGGCTGCGCTCGCTTCTGGGGATACCGATCTCGACCCGTGGCGACCTGCTGGGCTTCGTGGGATTGGTTCATCTCCTCTCCGACCGCGGCTGGCGGGACGAGGCGGTGGCGGTGCTTCGGGTGGTGGGGGACATCTTTGGAGGAGCCCTCGACCGAAAGCACTCGGAGGAGTCCCTGGCGGCGGCCCGGAGGCAGCTCGAGGCCGGCAACCGGGAGCTCGAGCAGAGCAACCGGGCCATGACGTTGCTCAACGAGCTGGGGGACCTGCTCCAGAGCTGCAACCGGGTCGAGGAGGCCGGCGAGGTGGTCGACGACCTTCTGCCCAAGCTGTACCCCGGGCTCGCCGGCGCGGTCTACCTGTTCGCCCCGGCGAGCTCGCTGCTCGAAGCCGCTGCGAGCTGGGGCGACCCGCCGCCGAGCGAGGGACCGTTCGGAACCGAGGACTGCTGGGCCTTGCGCCGGGGCCGCTTCCACCGCCTGGAAGGCGACGGGCCGGGGCCGGCCTGTCCCCACGTCGGCGTTGACCTCGATCGGGGCTCGATCTGCCTCCCGTTGATGGCCCAGGGCCAGGCCCTCGGGCTGCTCCACCTGCGCACCGCGCCGGGCGGCAAGCTCCGTGACGACATCCTGCCTCTCGCCCTGTCCACCGCGGAGCACCTGGCGCTCGGCGTGGCCAACCTGCTGCTCCGCGAACGGCTCCGCTCGCAGGCCCTTCGCGACCCCCTCACCGGACTGGTGAACCGCCCCTACCTGGAGGAGCAGATCGTCCGCGAGGTCCGCCGCGCGCGTCGTCACGAGACGCCACTCTCGCTCGCGGTCCTGGGGATGGACGCCCTCGAGGCGATCGCCGGTGTCCACGGCCCGGAGGCCGGCGATCTGCTCCTCGCCCAGGTCGCCAAGCTCTTGCTGGAGACCCTGCCGCCGGAAGGGCTGGCGGCGCGGCTCGACGACCGCGTGCTGGCCGTCCTCCTGCCGGAGCAAGGTCTCGACGAAGCCCGCCGGGCGGCCGGGATCTGGCGCGAGCGCGTCCACGGCCTGGAGCTGCTCTACGGCGCCCATCGGATTGCGGCCGGCTCGCTGTCGATCGGCCTGGCGGTGTTCCCGTCCTCGGCGCTCGACGGAGCGGGCCTCGAGGCGGCCGCCGCCGCCGCTCTCGCGACCGCACACGCGGAGGGCGGGGACACCCTGGTAGAGGCCGGAGAGCCACTCCGCCCGTCCCGGGTTCTGCGCACCGCTTCGCCTCCACGCACCCACTGAGGAGAGATCGGTGTTCCTCCGACACACGTCTCGGCCTTCCAGCCCACGAACAGAGGCGTCGATCCGATGCCTGGAGTGTCCCCGTCCCCGGTAGGCTTTCCCCATGGCGATCATCGAATCCATCGAGCCCCGGGCGTCGTGGTCCGGTCCGTCCAAGGCGGAGGAGGAGCTGCGGCACAGGATCGCGCTCGAGAAGCTCCTGATCACAGTCTCGACCCAGCTGATCAACTTGCCGGGCCCGGCGATCGACCGGGCCCTGGACGATGTGCTGGAGCAGGTCGGACGGGCGGTGGGTGGGGAGGGGAGCCTGGTCCTTCTGCTCTCGGACGACCGCAGCGAGCTAGTGCGCCGGTTCGGCTGGGTCCCGAAGGTGGAGGGCACCGTCGCGTCTCCCCCCGACCTGCTGTTGGTGGCCGAGTCCCCGGCCCTGATGGCCGCGGTCACCGGCCTCGAGCCTTTCCGCCTCGATCGCGTAGAAGACCTTCCGGCCGACGGCAGCGGGGAACGCGAGCACCTCCTGGCCCAAGGCATCCGCTCGATCCTCGGGATTCCGATCGCTCCCCGGGGCGAGCTTCTCGGCGTTCTCACTCTGGTGACCTTGAGCTACGCACGGGAGTGGCGCGACGACGACGTCTCCCTGCTGCGGGTCGTGGGCGACATCTTCGGCGCCGCCCTCGCTCGGAAAGCCACGGAGGAGGCCTTGGGCGACGCGACCCGACGGCTCGAGGCGACCAACCGGGAGCTCGAGGCCGGGAGCCGGCGGATGGCGTTGCTCAGCGAGCTCGGCGACCTGTTGCAGAGCAGCGCCTCCTGCGACGAGGCGTCGATGGTGATCGCCAACCTCCTGCCGAGGATCCTGGAAGGCACGGCGGGCACCACCTTCATCTTCTCCGCCGACCGGCATCATCTCGAACCGGCGGCGGCCTGGGGAGACGGCGCTACCGATCAGACGACGTTCCTCCCCGAGGAGTGCTGGGCCCTGCGCCGCGGCCGGTCCCACCGCGTGGCCCCCGGTGCTACCGGGATCGTCTGCCGCCACGTCAGGGAGGTCTACCCCGGAGGCTACGTCTGCATCCCCCTGATGGCTCAGGGAGAAGCGCTCGGGGTCCTTCACGTCCGCATGAGCGGCCGCGGGGACGAGCCCGCGGATTCGGCCGTCGCCGCCGCCGCCGCCAACCGGCTCGCCCTCGGGCTCGCCAACCTGCGCCTGCGCGAGAGGCTGCGGAGCCAGGCGCTCCAGGACCCGTTGACCGGCCTGTTCAACCGGCGGTACCTGGAGGACCGGCTCGACCGCGAGGTGCGCCGTGCGCGGAGGCGTGGGCTCCCCCTGTCGCTCGTCATGCTCGACCTCGACCACTTCAAGCGAATCAACGACACCCAGGGCCACGAGGCGGGAGACCGCGTGCTCCAGGCGGTCGCGGAGGCGCTTGAGACGACCCTTCGGGCAGAGGACGTCGCGGCCCGCTACGGCGGCGAGGAGTTCACGGTGCTCCTGCCCGGCACCCCCCTGGAGGAGGCCTGCTGGGTGGCGGAGAAGCTCCGAGGCGCGGTGGGCCGGCTGCGGGTGCGCCACGCTGGGCTGATTCTGCCGGGCGTGTCCGTTTCGGCCGGGGTGGCGGCCTTGCCCGAGGACGGCGAAGGCGACGCCGGGGAGCTGCTGCGCCTCGCCGACGCCGCCCTCTACGACGCCAAAGAGGGAGGACGCGACCGGCTGGTCGCGGCGAGGGTCGATCCGAGAGCGGAGGCGGCCGGCGACCGGACTGCCGGGCAGGCGAACTAGTGGTCCGTCAACCTTCAATTGACAGGGTATCCGGCGAGGATTTCGCGTCGCTGGCCAGGCGCTCCGACGCAGGCGTAGCGGGGGCTACGTCGAGGAGGAGCAACGCCGCCAGCGGCTTGAAGGACCGGTGGGACCCGTCAATTGAAGGTTGACGGACCACTAGGAGTCTGCGCGGCAGAAACACGTAGCCGCGCGCAAGGGTCTTACGGGGTGGATCCAAGGCGCGAGGAGGAGGCGATGCAGGGACATCGTGGACGACGAGCAACGCCGGAGACAGCCCGTAACCCCCTTGCGCCCGAAGGGTTGCGGCGGCGTGCGGCCGTCTACTTCGTTCCCGCTCCTCGACGATGGCTCGGCATCGCCTGCGTCGCGGTGCCTCGTATCCGACCCCACGGCGCTCGCAACGCGACTGCGCGTTTCTGCCGCGCAGACTCCTAGCCTGGATGTCTGATCGCGGCCAGTTCTGGACAAATGAGCCGAGTTTCTCGCCCGCGCCCGGACGCGGGAGGGGACGGACCTGCCACCCACGATGCCACCGATGCCCCGGATGCCGGGTCGGTTTGAGTAGGAGCCTGCGCGGGCCGATCGGGTAGACTCGGCCTCACAGTGACCACGAAGCGGTGGAATCGAGCGGGGGTTCTCGCGAGCCTCGGCCCCGGGTTGGTCTGGGCCGCGGCGGCCGTGGGCGTGTCCCATCTGGTCCAGTCCACGAGGGCGGGCGCCTCCTACGGCTTTGCCCTGGTCTGGGTCGTGATTCTGGCCAACCTCCTGAAGTACCCCTTCTTCGAGTATGGGCCGCGCTACGCCGCCGCCACCGGCGAGAGCCTGGTGGACGGCTACCGGCGCCAGGGAAAGTGGGCAGTCTGGGTCTACCTCGTGCTCACCGTGGGCACTATGTTCGCGGTCCTGGCGGCAGTCACCCTGGTGACCGGCAGCCTCGCCACCCAGCTCTTCGGCGGCTGGCTTTCGCCCCTGGGCTACAGCGCCGTGCTCCTGGCGGTCTGCGCCTTGATCCTGGTTCCGGGGCAGTACCCGCTCCTGGACAAGGTGGTGAAGGTCATCATGGTGGTGCTGGCGGTCTCCACCGTGGTGGCGGTGATCGGGGCGGTGGCCGTACCGCACCCCCACCCCGCGCCGCCGACTCCATTCGACCTGGAGGACCTCGGAGCCTTCTCATTCCTCATCGCCCTGGTGGGCTGGATGCCCTCGGCGGTGGACATCTCCGTGTGGCACTCCCTGTGGACCCTCGAGCGCGCCAAGGAAACCAAGCACAAGCCGCTTCTTTCCGAAGCGCTCCTGGACTTCAACATCGGCTATCTGGCGACGGCGGTCCTGGCCATCCTGTTCGTGTCCCTGGGAGCGCTGGTCCTCTACCGCAGCGGCGAGAAGATCTCCGGCAGCCCGATCGGCTTCCCGTTGCAGCTCATCGAGCTCTATACGGCGGCTCTGGGGCCCTGGGCCCGGCCGGTGATCGCGGTCGCCGCCTTCACCACCATGTTCTCCACCACCCTCACCGTCGCCGACGCCTTCCCCAGGGCCCTCGAGCGGACTTCGGAGATCCTCGCCCCGCGCCTCGGCGAGAAGCTTGGGGTCAAGTCCGGCGGCCGGCTCTACTGGGGCTGGATGGCCGTGCTGGGGGCCGGTGCCTTGCTGCTGATGAGCGTCTTTCAGAAGAGCCTCCTCGGCATGGTCGACCTGGCCACGACCCTGTCCTTCCTCACCGCGCCGGTTCTCGGAATTCTGAATTACCGGGCGGTCACCGCGGCCCACGTGCCGGTGGAGGCGCGGCCTCCCGCATGGCTGCGTGCCCTCACCTGGGTCGGGCTGGTCTTCGGCATCGTGTTCGGCGCCATCTTCCTCTACTGGCGCTTCTTCTCCGGGTGAGCCCTCGAGCGCCCAGGCCGGCCCCCTTCCTGCTTCTGGTCCTGAGCCTGGTCTTGGCGGCGCTCGCCGCGGCGTGCGGGCCGCGGGAGCAGCCGGGAGGCGGAGCCGAGCCGTCTCCGGCCCCCACGGCCGTGGCCCGGGGTCTCCCGGCACCGGAGTCGGCGCGCGGCGCCAGCCTGCTCCTGATCACCCTCGACACCACCCGTGCCGATCACCTCGGTTGCTACGGCGACCGGGAAGCCTCGACTCCCAACCTGGACCGGCTGGCCGCGGGAGGGATTCGCGTGGCAGATGCCGTGACGCCGGTACCCATGACGCTGCCGGCCCACGCCAGCCTGCTCACGGGCCTGACCCCGCCGGCCCACGGGGTGCGGGTCAACGGCGGGCACGGTCTCGCCACCGACCGGGTGACGCTGGCCGAGGTGCTGAAGGGCGCCGGCTACCGCACGGCGGCCTTCGTCTCCTCCTTCGTCCTCGCCCCGCGCTTCGGGCTCGACCAGGGCTTCGACACCTACGACGCGCGTTTCGAAGCCACCCGGGCCGCGGCCTTCGGGGAACAGAGCGAGCGCTCTGCGGGAGCGGTGACCGACGCCGCCCTCGCCTGGCTCGACCGGGGCCGGGGCGACGAGCGCCCCTTCTTCCTCTGGGTCCACTTCTACGATCCCCACGACCCGTACGCCCCGCCGGAGCCCTACGCCTCCCGCTTCGCGGACCGGCCCTACGACGGCGAGATCGCGTACGTCGACGAGGAGCTCGGTCGGCTCCTGGCCGAGCTCGACCGGACGGGGCTGCAAGCGAGCACGGTGGTCGTGGTGGCCGGCGACCACGGGGAGAGCCTGGGGGAGCACGGCGAGCGTTACCACTCCCGGTCCCTCTATGAGGGCGCGGTCCACGTGCCGGTTCTCCTCCGCGTTCCCGGCCTCGCTTCGCCCCGCGTGCTGGACGACCGGGTGGTGAGCCTGGCCGATCTCTTCCCGACGCTCCTCGACCTCCTGGACCTCGAGGCGCCGGGAGCGGCCCAAGGCCGGAGCCTTCTCCGGGCGCCTGCCGACCCCGGGCGGACGGTCTACCTGGAGACCCTGAACACCTACATCGACAACGGCTGGGCGCCGCTCTACGCCGCCCGCCGGCACCGGGACAAGTACATCCGGGCGCCCCGACCCGAGTACTACGACCTGACGGCAGATCCGAGTGAGCAGAGAAACCTCCTGGGCGGCGGGGAAGGGGACGGCCCGGCCGCCCGGCCGGCTCTGCCGGAAGGGGCCTCCTCCCTGACCTCGTTTCTCGACGCGCGCCTCGCCGAGCAGCCGGACGCCCGACAGGCGGCCCGATCCTTCCATCCCGATGCACGGGTCCAGCAGCGTCTGGAGGCCCTCGGATACCTCTCCGGGGGCCTTGGGGGAGACGAGGCGGCCGCGCCCGAGGAGCTGCCCGATCCCAAGGACATGCTCCCGGCCCTCGACGAGCTGGTGGAGGGGCGCCGCAGCATGGCGGCGGGACACCCGGAGGAGGCGGTGGAGAAGGCCCGCGACCTGGTGCGCCGCACGCCCCGCGACCGCGCCGCACTCCAGCTCCTGGCCGAGGGCTACGCGGTTCTGGGCCGGACCGACAGCGCCGAGCGCGTCCTGCACCAGAGTCTGAAGGTGGGCCCGACGGTGGGGGCTTCGGTCCTCCTCGCTCAGGTGATCATGCAGCAGAGGCGCTTCGACGAGGCCGAAGCCCTTCTCGATCAGGCCGCCGCCCTGGAGCCCGGCCACGGCGCGGTCCTGGTGGCACGAGGGGACCTGCACCTGCTCCAGGGTCGGCCCGACCGGGCGCTGGCCTTCTATCGGCAGGCCCTGGAGGCGGACCCCTACCGCACCGCCGGCGTCGCCCGGGCGAGGATCGCACGCGTCCAGGCCCTGACGGGAGACTGACGCTCGATGGCCCCTTCCCGCGCTCCCGAGAGACTCAGCCCGTCGTGGGCCGAAGGGCCTCTTCGAAGTCTTGTGGCTCGTCGGGGCGCAGGGCGAGCGCGTCGATCCGGCGCGTGAACAGCCCCCCGAAGCCGATGGCCTCCACGGGCTCGCGCAGGGAGATCAGGACTGTCGGCTCGTCGAGCATGGCGACCTTCAGGGCGCCTTTCGCCTTCTTCCACTCGCCGCGAAGGGTCTCGACGGTCACGATGTCCTCCAGCGGCACGTCCGCGCTCCAGCGGAAGCCGTAGCGCAGGCTCAACACACCGTCCGCGACGGTCGTGGGATGCAGGCGCAAGGCGTGGTAGTCCCCGAGCAGCCAGAGGATCCCGTAGAGATCGAAGGCGGTGAAGAGCCAGGCGGCGCCCACGCTCCACCGTTGGATCAGCAGGTGGACGCCAATCGACTCCGCCACGACGAGCACGACGATCGAGGCGAGGACCGAACCCCAGCCGCTCTTCTTATGGAAGGTGAGCCCGGGCGGGGCCTTCTTCCGCCAGGAGACGAGTCCGTAGCGCAGGAGCTTAAGCTCCATCGCGACGATGCGATCGAGCACCTTGCTGCCCGTCCCGGAGCCCCTGGCCAGGCGCCGCGCCACGAGCCAGAGGGTGAGCAGGTCGAGGGGCGCGGCGACCCAGCGGAGCAGGTGGAGGGCCTCCCGCTGACCGGCCGGGACGACGTGGGACGCGACGGCGACGCAGAGGACGAAGACCGGCGCGATCGTCACCGGGCGCGCACGGCCGGTACGCACCAGCAGGAACCAGTACGCAAGGGGGATCGTCACCGTCAGATCGAAGGTCAATCCCCACGCGAGCGCCTCGGCGTGCCGTGCATAGGAGGCGGAGCGAAAGAGGACCACCGCCACCGTCACGATGGTCAGGGAGACGAGGGCGAACAACGCGCCCGGGCGGCGGATCGAAGCGGTCACCGGGAGAAATTACCACGCTCCTCGCCGGGACTCGGTGCCCGATCCGCGCCGGTGACGCGGTCGGTCAGCCGCAGGTCCTCGTCGGGCAGGTGGGCGCCGCCCGGGGCGCTTTGCCGTCGGGCGAGTAGTAGCCGGGGCGGTGGACGGCGCGGGCGCCGGCCGGCGCGCCGACCAGCCGGACCTCCAGGCGGTGGTACGAGCCGTCCGGTACCAGGGCGTCGGGCTGGAAGGTGAGCATGTAGACCACCCGGGTCCGGGCCTCCACCTCTCGCACCAGGAGGCCAGGGTCGTTGGAGTTGGTGAAGAGCTGGCCGCCGGTCTCCTTGGCCAGGAGCAGGAGGGAGTCGCGGCCGAAACCCAGGCCGTTCAGGTTCACCGACTGGACCGCCCAGCCGGTGCGCCGGAAGCTGCGGAAGATCCCCTGCATGAGGTCTAGGATGCGGGCGCGCTCGGTCGAGGCGCCGGTGACGAACTGGTCGGGGATGCCGCCCGAAAGCTGCACCAGGTAGCGCTGACCGTCGAGGCCGGTGGTGGCCCGGGCCACGCCCTCGAGGGAGCGCGCCAGGCGGGCGAAGATGCTGGAGTGGGGCCAGGCGCCGGTCCGCGATAGAGGCATGATCCCGGACTCGGCCAGGATCGCCCGCGGGTCGACGCGCGCGGTGGCGGGCCGAGCCCCGTCGCCCGGCGCCCAGGAGGCGAGGAGGCCCCGAACCCGCTTCCGGTCGCTCTGCACCAGCCCGTCGAGCACCGCGAGGCCGGCGGCGACGTCGCCGGGGTCGTCGGTCAGGGGGAGGATCCACTGGAAGCCGCGCAGGCCGCTGAAGAAGGCGAGGCCCACCCGATCGCCGGGCTGGAGGCGGCCAGTCACCAGCTCGCGCACCCCCTGGACAGCGCCGGCGAGCGCTCGCGCGTCGCTGTAGGCCAGGTCGAAGAGGAAGAGGAAGTTGCGGCGTCCGTGCTCGACCCGTCGCTCGTCGGCTGGAGGCGAGACGGTCTCCGAGCCCGCCGGCGCTGCCTCGGCGTCGAGCACCTCGAACCCCTGGATCTCCTGGGGACGTCCCTGGTCGAGAATCCGGAAGTTCTCCGGCCCCAGGTCCGGGATCGCGTCGCCGTGGGCGATCACGGTCACCGGCACTTCCACCACGACGACCGAGGTGTCGCCATGGAACACGGTGTCCTGCTGGGCGGGAAGGGCAGGGGAGAGCCCCAGCGCGGCGACAGCCACCGCGCCCACAGGGAGGAGGCCTCGAAACCGCTGGGCCGACATCGCCCTCCTATTGTGGCACAGGGCCTGCCGGGGCGGGTCAGGCCGGGCGGGCGTGCTCGAGGGCTGCGACGGTACGCTCGACCACCCGGCGGGTGAGGGCGTCGCGGCGGGCGGCGGCCGCAAGGAGCTCGAGGGCCGCCCGGGCCTCCCGCTCGACGTTCTGCTCGGCGAAGACCTTCAGGGCCTCGAGGGCGAGCTCCTTCACCTGGGCGGTCTGCCCCCGGACGAGGAGGACCAGGGCCAGCTCCAGGGCCACGAGGCCGGTGTCGAAGGGGATCCCGCGCTCGCCGGCCCAGCGGTAAGTCTCCCGGAAGAGGCGCTCGGCCATGCCTTGATCCCCTCGGCTCCAGGCGATGCGGGCCCGGAGCCAGCCGGATCGAAAGAGCAAGCTCTCCCCTGAAGAGGAAATGAGACTCTCGTGAGTGGCGAGCTCTTCCTCAGCGCGGTCAATCTCTCCCTCGCTATGGAGGAAAAGCGCCAGATTGTAGTGGGCATAGGCTCGGAGCCGATCGTCCGGGCTGGCTTCCAGGAGCTCTAGGGCTCTCTCGCTGCAATCAACCGCAGCATCGACTCGCCCCTGCCTGTGGTGCACATTGCCGAGTTGCATGAGGTCGCGGGCGGCCTTCTGGACATCGCCTAGAAGAGGAAACAGAGTGATGGCTCGGTCAAGATGCCGCGCAGCGTCGTCCAGCCGGTTTTGGTCCTTGCGTAGCGAACCGATGTAAGAGTCGATCTCCGCCGCAATTGCCAGGTCGTCGAAGTCGGCGCGATCGAGGAGCCGTTTGGCTTCTTGAAGGTCCTCGTCCGCCTCCACCAGCCGTCCCAGGGCCCTCCTTGCGTTCCCCCGCACGGCCAGGGCTGGGACCCGGATCTGAGGGTCCGGGTCCGTGGGGTAGGTCACCTCACAGGAGACCAGGGCCGCCTCGGCCAGGGAGAGGGACTCGGCGGGGTCGCCCGGGATCGCGCGGCGGGCCTCCTCGAGGAGCAGAGAGCCGAAGATCGGCCCGCGGTACCGCTTGTAGGCCCCTCGGATCACACCGCAGCGGGAGGTGGCGGGTACCTTT
Source organism: uncultured Acidobacteriota bacterium (assembly GCA_963739795.1). Classification (GTDB taxonomy): domain Bacteria; phylum Acidobacteriota; class Thermoanaerobaculia; order Multivoradales; family DATKCC01; genus CAVUBL01. Next base: position 273,060 of record CAVUBL010000010.1, read on the forward strand.
CCGAGGAAGCGCTTGAGCCACTCCCGGGCGGTCGTTTCCTCGTGCCGGAGCTGGCGCTCGGAGAGGCCCAAGCGTCGGCGAACCGCCTCCAGCGGATCGGCGGTCGGTTCGGCGGCTCCGGCCTCCGCGGCCTCGGGGCCGGCCGCGAGAACCTCCAGGCCCCGCGCGCAGACCGGGCAGAGGGCCGCCAGGTGCTCGTGGGCCAGCTCGTCGAGGAGCTCCCTGGGGAGGTCCCCGCGGAGGACGGCGGCAATGAGTTTCGGGGAGAGGTGCATGGGCGCTCCGAAGCGAGTGCGGGATTGCGCAGATATCGGTTCTCACCTCGAAGGTGCCTCTACCGGGAAGAGCGGGACGGCCGGGCGAAACTCATCTGCGTCGGGGTGGGGGTCGTCCCTGCGCCGCTCGGATCGGGCTCCGGGCCGAAGGGCGCACGGCTCAAGGTCGTTCCGTATGGATCGGCTTCCGGGCCCAGGGGCGCCGGGGCGGCGGTCAGGGTCGGCCCGAACGGGGCGTCGGTCAGCCAGGCGGCGAGCCAGGCCGCGAGCGCCTGGAAGAACGACGGTCCGTGGGCCGCGACGACCTGCGCGGGGGCGGCGGCCGCCGGCGCGGCGACGACGAGGAGGAGGGCTCCCGCCAGTAGCAGGGCTCCCGCCTTGAACAGTGGGGTGAACCTCATCCGTGGCTCCTTCCGGGAGCGGCCTCGAGGCACCGGCGGCAGGCCGGCGGCGTCCGCCCCCTGCTACTCCTCGTGCGGTGACGAGGAGGTTTCGGGGCTTCTGGGGTGTCAATTGACGGCCAGAACGGCGTCAAACGTTCGGTTCCAGCAAGCCAAAGGACGGTCGCCGGGCCGTTGTGACGCAACGACGCCTCTCATAGTCTTCGCGTATGCGCGAACTATCTGTTGATCCAGACACGCCGGAGGGCATGGGGAGCCGATCCGGGCCGGAGCCTCTGCGACCGGTGGAGACGGCCGAGGACGCGCAGGTGCGCGTGGGCACGGCCCTGGCGCTCCTCGAGCTCGCGGCGCAGGTGCTCGAGCACGTGCCGCCGCCGAAGACCGCCCTCGACCTCGGAGACCGGGAGTTCTTCCGCTACCTCCAGGCCGCCGAGGCGGCGAGGGCCTGGCTGGTCGGCCAGGAGGAGGGAGCCGGCGTCGAGCGACCGGCCCCCGGCTCTGTCCTGGGCGACGCACCGAAGGTCTACGCCTGGGACGAAGCGGAGACCGAGCAGCACTTCACCGCCGCGCTGCGCGACCGGAACGTGCCGCGGTGAGCTGGGAAGGGGAACGAGAGGTTGTGGGGGCGATCCGGACGGGTGGGGGCGTCCCCTTCCCCCTGGAGGGTGGGAAGGGGATCGAGGGGTTGCGGGGGTGATCAGATATTCCGCCGGTACTCGCCACCCACCTCGTACAACGCGTGGGTGATCTGCCCCAGGCTGCAGACCTCCACGGCCGACATCAGCTCGGCGAACAGGTTGCCGCCCGAGAGGGCCGTCTCCTGGAGTCGCCGGAGGGTCTTGGGCGCCCTGTCGGCGTAGCGCTCCTCGAACTCCCGGAGCCGGGCGATGCACCCCTCCTTCTCCTCGGTCGAGGCCCGGGTGAGGGGGACCTCCGGAAGGCCCTCCGCTCCCTCGGCGCCGCTCTTCGGGAGGTAGGTATTGACCCCGACGATGGGCAGCTCGCCCGAGTGCTTCCGGGTCTCGTACTTCAGGGAGTCGTCTTGGATCACGCCCCGCTGGTACTGGAGCTCCATGGCCCCCAGGACGCCGCCCCGGCTCGTCAGGCGATCGAACTCGGCGAGGACCGCCTCTTCCACCAGGTCGGTGAGCTCCTCGACGAGGAAGCTCCCCTGGGTGGCGTTCTCGCACTCGACCAGGCCGAACTCCTTGTTGATGATGAGCTGGATCGCCATGGCTCGGCGCACCGACTCCTCGGTGGGAGTGGTGATCGCCTCGTCGTAGGCGTTGGTGTGGAGGCTCTGGGCGTTGTCGAAGGTGGCGAGGAGGGCCTGGAGCGTGGTCCGGATGTCGTTGAAGTCGATCTCCATGGCGTGGAGGCTCCGCCCGGAGGTCTGGATGTGGTACTTGAGCTTCTGGCTGCGCGCGTTGCCGCCGTAGAGGTCGCGCAGGGCCACCGACCAGATGCGCCGCGCCACCCGCCCGATCACCGTGTACTCGGCGTCCATGCCGTTGGAGAAAAAGAACGACAGGTTGGGCGCGAGCTCGTCCACCGCCATGCCCCGCGAGCGGTAGTACTCGACGTAGGTGAAGCCGTTGGCCAGGGTGAAGGCGAGCTGGTGGATCGGGTTCGCTCCGGCCTCGGCGATGTGGTAGCCGGAGATGGAGACCGAGTAGAAGTTGCGGACCCGGTGGTCGATGAAGTACTGCTGCACGTCGCCCATGAGGCGCAGGGCGAACTCGGTGGAGAAGATGCAGGTGTTCTGCCCCTGGTCCTCTTTCAGGATGTCGGCCTGGACCGTGCCGCGGACCACCGAGACGGTCTCGGCGGCGATCCGCCCGTACTCCTCGTCCGAGAGGAGCGAACGCACGTCCTCCCAGGTGGCGCCGCGCACCCGGTCGGGCTGGAGGACCTGCTCCTCGGTGATCTCCAGGCGGCCCTCGCACCGCAGGAAGCGCCGGCACCTCTGGCGCACGGCGGCGTTGAAGAAGAAGGCCAGGACGGTCGGCGCCGGACCGTTGATGGTCATGGACACCGAGGTCGTGGGGTCGCACAGGTCGAAGCCGGCGTAGAGCTGCTCGGCCTCCTCGACGGTGAACACCGAGACGCCGCTCTCGCCGATCTTGCCGTAGATGTCGGGCCGGCGGTCCGGGTCCTCGCCGTAGAGGGTGATGGAGTCGAAGGCCGTGGACAGGCGCTTGGCCGGCTGGCCGTCGGCCAGGTAGTGGAAGCGCTCGTTGGTGCGGGCGGCCGGCCCCTCGCCGGCGAACATGCGGGTCGGGTCCTCCTGGGTGCGCTTGAAGGGGAAGACGCCGGAGGTGTAGGGGAACTCTCCGGGGACGTTCTCCATCAGCCGCCAGTACAGGCGGTCGCCCCAGTCGCGGTAGCGGGGGCGGGCCACCTTGGGGATGCGGGTCTCCGAGAGGGTGGTGCGGTAGTTGTCCACCTCCACCTCCCGGCCGCGCACCCGGTAGACGAACCGATCGCCCCGGTAGCGCTCCTCCCACTCGGGCCAGGCGCGGATCGTCTCGAGAACCTCCGGGGCGAGGCGCGGGAGCTCGCGGTTGAAGGCCTCCATCAGGTCGGCGGCCCCCGGCGCGGCGCTCTCGATCTTCGCCTCCGGGAAGGCGCGCCAGGCGTCCGCGGGCTCGGTCGGGCCCTCCGCCTCGCCCCCTTGCGGAGCGACCAGGCGGATCGCCCGGCTCAGCGCGTCTAGGTCCTCCGCCGCGCCCGCCTGCTCGCGGGCCCAGCTCCGGTAGGCCCGGCACGCCTCGGAGATCTCCGAGAGGTAACGCTCCCGGCCCGGGGGGATCACGTGCTGCCCGGTGTCGGTGACCCGCTCGGAGCCGGCCGGGTAGTGGCTCTTCCACCCCAGGTCGAAGCGCTCGTCGAGGGCGGCGATGAGGTGGGCGTAGAGGGCGTTGACGCCGGAGTCGTTGAAATGGGCGGCGCTGGTCCCGAAGATCGGCAGCTCCTCGGCCGGTGTGGAGAAGAGGCCGCGGTTGCGCTGCACCTGCTTGCGGACGTCGCGCAGGGCATCCTCCGAACCCCGGCGGGTGAACTTGTTGATCACCACGAAATCGGCGTAGTCCAGCATCTCGATCTTCTCGAGCTGCGACGGTGCGCCGTACTCGGCGGTCATGACGTACATCGCGAGGTCTGCCAGGTCGGCGACGGCGCTGTCGCCCTGGCCGATGCCCGCGGTCTCCAGGAAGATCAGGTCGAAGCCGGCGCCCCTCAGGAGGCCCAGCACCTCCTCGAGGTCTCGGCTCACCTCGCCGCGGTAGCCGCGGGTGGCCAGCGAGCGCAGGTAGACCCGCGGGCACTTGAGGCTGTTGAAGCGGATGCGGTCGCCGAGGAGGGCCCCTCCGGTGCGCCGCTTGGTGGGGTCGACACAGATCACCGCCACGCGCCGCTCGGGAAAGTCACCGACGAAGCGCCGGACCAGCTCGTCGGTGAGGCTCGACTTGCCGGCGCCGCCGGTGCCGGTGAGCCCGACCACCGGCGCCCTGTGGCCGGCTTCGCCCGAGCGCGCCTCCCGGGCGAGCTTGGCCAGGTCCGCGGGGAGGCGGTCCGCGCCCTCCTCGCCGGCGAGCTCGGCGGCGGTGATGGCCCGCGCGAGGCCCAGGTGATGGCCGTTGAGCTGCTCGGCGCGGATCTCGGTGGAGAGGGGGTCGTAGTCGCAGCCCTGGACGACCTCGTTGATCATCCCCTGGAGACCCATGCGCCGACCGTCCTCGGGCGAGAAGATGCGGTCGATGCCGCGCTCGTGGAGCTCGTCGATCTCCCGCGGCACGATCACCCCGCCGCCGCCGCCGTAGATCTTCACGTGAGAGGCGCCGCGCTCGTCGAGCATCTCGCGCATGTAGGTGAAGAACTCCATGTGGCCACCCTGGTAGCTGGTCACGGCCACGCCCTGGGCGTCCTCCTGGATGGCGGCGTCGACGATCTCTTCGACCGACCGGTTGTGGCCCAGGTGGATCACCTCGGCGCCGGTCGCTTGAAGCACCCGACGCATGATGTTGATGGAGGCGTCGTGGCCGTCGAACAGGGCCGCCGAGGTGACGATGCGGACCGGGTGGGTAGGATGGTAGGGCTGGGGGGAATCGCTCATATCGATCTGCCGGGTGCGCTTCGATTCGAAAGGACGTAGACGAACGGGGAGGGGCGACGGAGCCACCCCCGCCGGCGGCCCCATTCTAGCCGACGCGAGAATAGCGGCGGCCCTCGCGGACGTTATGGGTCTGTGAGCCGGCCCCCCGGGCGCCGGAATCCAGGTGAGACCGACCGCGAGAGGAACGACCCGATGCCCCTGTACGAGTACCGCTGCCCCGAGTGCGGGCACCGCTTCGAGATTCTCCAGAGCGTGGGCGCTGGCCCCGACGACGTGATCTGCCCCCAGTGCGGCCGCAAGAAGCCGGACAAGCAGTTCTCCACCTTCGCCAGCTCGGCCTCCGAGGCGGGTGGGGCGATCGTCGGCGGCGGCGGCGGTGGCTGCGGCGGTGGCGGCGGCTTCACCTGAGGGGTCTGACGACGGCCCGTGAGGCCGTCATGCCCCCTCACCCCCCTCCATTTCCCGACGTCGCCGTACTCCTCGGCGACCCGCGCCTCGCCGACCGGGGCAAGCTCTCAGGCCGCTTCGCCGCCGAGGACCACGAAGCGTTCGACCGCCTGAAGTCGACGCTCGTCGAGCTGCCGGGCTACCGGTTCCGCTACCTCGACGACCACGGGAGCCTCCTCGCCGACCTGCTGGCCGAGCCGCCGGCTTTCGTTCTCAATTTCTGCGACACGGGCCTGCGCAACGAGGCCCACCTCGAGCTCCACGTTCCGGCCCTGCTCGAGATCCTGGGCGTGCCGTACAGCGGCTCGCCGCCGGGCACGCTGGCGCTGTGCTACGACAAGGCACTGGTGCGGGCGGTGGCGGCCGAGGCCGGCGTGGCGGTGCCGGAGGAGCGGTTCGTGCGGCCCGGCGATCCCCTCGACGAGGCGATCCCCGAGCGCTTTCCGGCCCTCGTCAAGCCCAACCGCGGCGACGGCAGCGTGGGGATCACCCGCCGCGCCCTGGTGCGCGACGAAGCGGAGGCCCGTGCCTGTCTCGAGGATCTCCGCCGCACGCTGCCGGACCGGGAGATTCTGGTCCAGGAGTACCTCCCGGGAACCGAGTACGGCGTGGGGCTGATCGGCAACCCGGGGGGCAGCGGGCCGACGGGTGAAGATGGATTCACCGCCCTGCCGGTGATGGAGGTCGACTTCGCCGGTCTGCCCGAAGGCTTCGCGCCGATCCTCTCTTACGAGTCCAAGGCGGACCCTGGCTCGCCTTATTACACCGGCATCGCCTACCGGGAGGCCCGCCTCGAGCCGGAGGTGCGAGCGCGGCTGGTCTCCTGGTCGGCGCGCCTCTTCGAGCGCCTGGGCTGCCGCGACTACGCCCGCGTCGACTTCCGAACCGGCGCCGACGGCACGGTCAAGCTGCTGGAGGTCAATCCCAATCCCGCTTGGTGCTGGGACGGCAAGCTCGCCTTCATGACCGGCTTCGCCGGCCGTCCGTACTCGGACCTGCTCGCGCGGATTCTCGAGGCCGCCCAGGCCAGGGTGGCGGCGAGCTGAGCGGGCCGCTCAGCCCGCCGTCTTCCGACGTATCTCCCGATCCCAGGCGCGGCTGAAGACGCAGTCCTCCCCCTCGAAGGCCCGCAGCTCCGCGCGCAGCCGGAAGGCCTTCCGGTCGGCGGTCAGCTCCGTGGCGGTCTCCACCCGGACCTGCCAGTCCCCGCGGCGCAGCAGCGTCGTGTGCCGGACCTCGGCGCGGGCCGTCAGGGGGTCGTGCTCGGCGATCCGGTAGCGCCGCTCCACCTGGGTGCCCACCTCGAGGTCGATGGGTTCGACCCGGGCGAGGGCGGCGCCGCTGAACTCGCCGCCGTCGCTCCAGATCACCTGCTCGGTCTCCTCCCGGGCCAGGTCGTGCTCGATGGTCCGTCGGAACCGCGCCGGCCGGAGCGTCGTGTGCGACAGGGTCGGTGCCTGCTCCGGCGGAAGGAAGGGAGCGAGCGCCTCGTCCGCCGGGTCGGGCGGGCGCACCGGCAGCTCGAGGGCGCTGCCGCCGGTGAACAGGGACAGGGTCACCGGCGCGGGTGACGGCCACGCCATGGGCCAGTAGCTGGTGGAGACGGCGATCCGCAGCACGTTGCCCCGCGGAAAGGCGTGGGCGGCGTCGTTGAGCCGCACCCGAACCCGGTAGCGCGCGCCCGGCTCGAGGGGCCGGGGGTGCTCGTGGCCGTCGCGGTGGGTGAGGTCGAGGAGGCCGTAGGTGACCCGGGTCGAGGCTCCGTCGGGGGCGACGTCGTTGAGGCGCACCGCGATCATCGCCTCGGGGCAGTCCGCCGCCACCTCGAGGGCGACCTCGGATGCCCCCAGAATCTCGAGGCGCTCGCCCAGGGGCGCCGAGTCGAAGACCAGGGAGCGGCCGTCGTCGCCCCGCTGGCCGGTGGGCATCTCTCCTTCGGCGCCGAACGCGCACCAGTCGCCGCCGGCCCTCCCGGTCGTCTGGGGCGAGCAGAGGATGAGCTCCGCCTCCTCGCGGGCCCGGGCTTCGAGCCGCCCCGGGTTGAGCGCCAGCCGGAGCGGCCGCAGGCGCGGCGACGGCCACGCGGCCTCCGCGACCCAGCGCCCGGGGCGCTCGGCGTAGTAGCCGCGGGGCGGCACGCTCTCCTGCATCCAGACCCGGAGCATCGGCTCGTCCATGATCCCGGTCTCCTCCCCCTTGAGCCAGTGGTCCCACCAGCGCAGAGCCTCCTGCAGAAAGCCGATCGACGGCCCGGGCACCGCGTCGTGGGGGAAGGCGTGGGACCAGGGGCCGATCAGCCCCTTGCGCGGCACCGAGAGGCCCGCGAGAAGGCGGGGCACGGCATTCGAGTAGCCGTCGGCCCAGCCGCCGACGGCATACACCGGGCAGGCGATGGCGCCGTAGTCCTCGCACACCGAGCCGTGGCGCCAGTAGCGGTCGCGGCTCGGATGGCGCATCCAGATTTCGGGAAAGAGCGGGGCGGTGTCCAGGCGGGCGAGCCACATCTCGCGCCATCGGGGACCGACGATCTCCGGATCGGGCGGATAGGCGTTGAAGGTGAGCAGGACCGAGCCCCAGGTCAGGTTCTCGTTGAGCAGGCAGCCGCCCATGTAGTGGGCGTCGTCGGCGTAGCGGTCGTCGGTGGAGCAGAGGGTGAGGATCGCGCCCAGGGCCGGCGGCCGGCGGGCCGCCACCTGGAGCGAGTTGAAGCCGCCCCAGGAGATCCCCATCATGCCCACCCGGCCGGTGCACCAGGGGCGGGAGGCGATCCAGGCGATCACCTCGCAGGCGTCGTCGAGCTCCTGCTCCGTGTACTCGTCGGTGAGGAGGCCGTCGGAGTCGCCCGAGCCGCGCAGGTCGACCCGCACCGCCGCGTACCCGTGCCCCGCGAAGTAGTGGTGCATGGGCTCGTCGCGGGCCCGGGTGAAGTCGCGCTTGCGGTAGGGCAGGTACTCCAGGATCGCCGGCACCGGGTGCTTGCCGGCGTCCTCGGGCAGCCAGACGCGGGCCGCCAGGCGGCAACCGCCCGCGAGGGGGATCCAGAGGTTCTCGATCTGGCGGACGGTCCGGGGGAAGGTCTCGACGATTCTCAACGGGCACCCTTGGCCGTCCGGCGGCGGTGGCGCAGGGGCTGGGGCGTCCAGAAGCGCAGGGCCAGGCGGCGCCGGGCCTCGAGCCCGGCTTCGAGGTCCCAGCAGTTCACGATCGCCAGGCGGAACCCCCCCGGGGGCATGGCGTGGAGCTCGGGGGGCTTGTCCCGGTGGAAGGTGATCTGGAGGCTCGAGATCCCCGGCGCGGCCAGGAGCTCGTCGATCAGCTCCTGCTCGACCGGGCGGTAGCGCGGGCCGTGGCTCCCGAAGAGCACCACGCTGTAGCCCGTGCGACGGTCGCGGTCCTCGTAGCTCCAGCGGTGGTCGCGGTAGAGCCCCACCAGGGCGTCGAGCCAGCCCGCCCCGTAGAGGTCGGGCCACTGGTCGGCGAAGCGCAGGTGGCACTCGATGATCCGCCCGCCGATGGTCTCGAGGTTCACGGCGCCGGAGTAGCCCTTCAGACGATCGGCGATCCAGCGGGCCAGGTAGGTCTCGAGCTCCGGGCGTGCCTCGGCCGCGACCACCCAGTAGTCGAACATTCCCTCCTCCAAGGGCACGCCCACAGTGTGGCGGAACCAGCGGGCCTCGCCGTCGACCACGGCGACGTCGGTGGACACGTGGTCACCCTCGAGCAGGGGCATCCAGAAATGGCCGGGGGCGAGCTCCCGGTCGTACTCGGCGCGCGAGGCGAGAACCCGGCTCGCCACGCCCATGCCGCGGAGGTTGTAGATGGGCTTGCTGAACACCGGGAAGCTCTCGGGAGGAAGGCCGTACGGTCCCGCGGCCAGGTCCTGGGACTCGGCCACCATCAGCTTGTTGTAGACCCACCGGTGCTCCGGGTACAGGCGGTAGGCGTCGCTGTCCTCGGTGGGGATGAACAGATCCTCCGGGCAGTCGACGCCCTCGAAGTACTGCATGCGCCATGGGTCGCGCTCGACGATCGGCATGATCTGCCTAGCCTATCCCGCCCGCTCGGCGCGGGTCTCCGGTGGCGGAAATCGAGCGGCCACTGTGGTACGATTTCCCGAGCCGTGCCTCTCATCGTAGTGCTTTCCCTGGTCGCCGACCTGGCGGCGATCTTCTGGGCGTTGGCGATCCTCTGGCGCCTTCGCGATGGCCGGCTCGCTTTCCTCGGAGTGCTGCCCGCGTTTCTCGCCCTTCACCAGGTCCTCATGGAGCTGCCCGCGCCCCCGGCGGCCCTTGTCGCTTCGGTGAGCTGGGGCGAGCAGGTGACGGGGTTGGGAGCGAGTCTCTTCGCCCTCCTCGCGATCATCTTCGCCGGCCACTCCCTGGTCGAGCGCCAGCGCTCCCAAGCCGAGCTCCGGATGGAGAAGGCCCAGCTCGAGAGGCTGTTCAACAGCTCGGCCGAAGCCGTCGTGCTCCTCGATAACGAGGACCGCGTGCAGCGGTTCAACCCCAAGTTCGAGGAGCTCTTCGGTTTCGGAGCCGACGAGGCCGTGGGGCGGTCGATCAACGATCTCATCGCTTCCGACGCAGGCCGTTCCGAGGCCTCGGACCTGACCGAGCGCGTCACCCGGGGAGAGACCGTGCACGTCGAGACGGTGCGCCACCGCAAGGACGGCTCGCCGGTCGACGTCTCGATCCTGGGGGCGCCCATCCGGACCGAGGCGGGGCAGGTGGCGATTTACGGCATCTACCGCGACATCACCGAGCGAAAGCGGGCCGAGGAGGCCCTGCGCGCCAGCGAGGAGCGCTACGCCCTGGCCGCCCGCGGCGCCGGCGCCGGCCTCTGGGACTGGGACCTGACGGCGAACCGCGTGTACTACTCGCCGCGCTGGAAGGAGCTGCTGGGATACTCGGAAAACGACGTGGGGGCGAGCCCTTCCGAGTGGCTGTCCCGCATCCATCCCGAGGACCGGGCCCATGTGGAGCGGAGCCTCGCCGAGCACCTCGAGAACCAGAGCCCCCACTTCGAGCGGGAGCACCGCATTCTGCACAGCAACGGGACCTACCCTTGGATGCTGGTCCGCGGCACGGCGGTGTGCGACGCTCAGGGACGCCCTTGCCGGATGGCAGGCTCGCTGACCGACGTCACCGAGCGCCGCCTCGCCGAGGAGCAGCTCCGCCACGCCGCCCTCCACGACTCCTTGACCGGCCTGCCCAACCGCGCCCTGTTCACCGACATCCTGGGCCGCGCCTTCGAGCGCCGGAAGAAGGACCGGAAGTACGGGTTCGCCGTCCTGTTCCTGGACATCGACCGATTCAAGCTGGTCAACGACAGCCTCGGGCACCTGGCGGGCGACCGCGTCCTGGTCGCCATCGGGTCCTGCCTCCAGGGTAGCCTGCGCACCGGCGACGTGGTGGCCCGTCTGGGAGGCGACGAGTTCACCGTCTTTCTCGACGGGGTCACCGACGTGAGGCTGGCCAGCTCCATCGCCGAGAGAATCCTCGCGGACCTCGCCGCGCCGATCGAGATCGAGGGCCAGGACGTGGTGCTCTCGGCCGGCATCGGGATCGTGCTCTCCGAGCACGACTACGACACTCCGGACGATCTGCTGCGCGACGCCGACATCGCCATGTATCGCACCAAGCTCGAGGGCGGCGGGGCCTGCCGCGTCTTCGACCCGGCGATGCATGCCGAGGTCGTGGCTCGCCTCCAGCTCGAGACCGACCTGCGGCGGGCCGTCGAGCGCCGGGAGCTGGTGGTCCACTATCAGCCGGTGGTGACGGTCTCCTCCGGCCGCATCGCCGGCTACGAGGCACTGGTGCGCTGGCTCCACCCGGAGCGCGGCCTGATCCTGCCCGCCGAGTTCATCTCCACCGCGGAGGAGACTGGCCTGATCGTCGAGCTCGGTGAGCAGGTCCTGCGCGAGGCCTGCGCCCGCCTCGCCCTCCTCCAGGCACGGGCGCAAGGCGGCGAGCCGCTGTTCATGAGCGTGAACCTGTCGGCCCGCCAGTTTCGCCAGACCGACCTGGCCGAGCACGTGGCGGAGGCGGTGCGCTCCGCCGGCATCGCCCCCTCCAGCCTCAACCTCGAGATCACCGAGAGTGCCCTGATGGAGGGCTCCGAGCGGCACCTGGGCGTGGTCCGGGAGCTCCGCGCACTGGGCGTCAACCTCCACATCGACGACTTCGGAACGGGGTACTCCTCCCTGAGCTATCTCCACCAGTTCTCCATCCAGGCCCTGAAGATCGACCGTTCCTTCATCCGCCACCTGGAGGACGGGGAGGGCCACGGGGAGATCGTGGAATCGATCATCACCCTGGCGAGCAACCTCGGGATCGAGGTGATCGCGGAAGGGGTGGAGACCGAGATCCAGCGCGTGCTGCTGGCCCGCTTGCACTGCCCGATGGCCCAGGGCTTCCTGTTCTCGAAGCCGGTGGAAGCGGCCGAGGCCGAGCGCCTGCTCCCCGGCCGGTGGGGCGGCCCACGGCTGGTCCTGGACGACCTCAAAGAGGCCTGAGAGCCGTTCGTCTAACGAGGCTCCGCCTCAGACCACGAGGCAACGCAAGCATGTGCGGCTTCGGGACTAGCAGCTCCCCCGCCCACGCCCAGCGACGGAGCCGAAGGCCACCTCGACGGCTACTCCAGGCCGCTGGATCTATCGGATCGCCCCCCTCACCCTCGATCCCTCTCCCACCCTCCGGGGGGAGAGGGATGCCTCCTCCCGTCCCTTGTCCTGCAAACTTGACTCGCTTGCAACGAGCTCCGGGCTCCTAGGAGTCTGCGCGGCAGAAACACGTAGCCGCGCGCAAGGGTCTTACGGGGTGGATCCAAGGCGCGAGGAGGAGGCGATGCAGGGACATCGTGGACGACGAGCAACGCCGGAGACAGCCCGTAACCCCCTTGCGCCCGAAGGGTTGCGGCGGCGTGCGGCCGTCTACTTCGTTCCCGCTCCTCGACGATGGCTCGGCATCGCCTGCGTCGCGGTGCCTCGTATCCGACCCCACGGCGCTCGCAACGCGACTGCGCGTTTCTGCCGCGCAGACTCCTAGTGGACTACCCCCGCCGGAGCTTCAGGGAGAACACTTCGCCGAAGAGGGGGTGGAGGTCCGCCTCCAGGCCCCGCTCGAGGCGCCGGCGGGCCGCCTCCAGGGCGGCCTCTCCCACCGGCGGCGGATCGGGCCACGCGACGTCCACGCGGTGAAGGCCGGGGGTCAGGAGGTCCCCGGGCACCCGGATCGTGGCCCGGCGCCAGCGCTCCGTGAGGCGAAGGGTCCCCAGGCGGCGGCCGTCCACATGGACCGAGGCGCTGCCCCGGCGGCAGCCCTCGGCGCCCGGGATCGGAGGCAGGCGCGCCGTCAGCTCCAGGCAGACCGGTCCGGAGCCTCCGCCGGGGAAGCCGAGGAGGTGGAAGCCGGTGCGCGGCCAGGGGGAGCGCAGGCTGGCCCGCCCGTCCGCCTCCGTCTCCGCGATCGCGTCCGGGTAGAGGCGGGCCAGGGGTTCGGCGAGGTGCCGGGCGCCCCGGGCGAGGTCGGTCGGCGCGCCTTCCCCGCGCCCGGCCGCCGCCGACAGAAGCTCGGCGAGCTCCTCCGCTTCGGCCCGTCCGGCCGCCTCTAGAGCCACGCCCATGGCCCGGATCAGCTCCCCGTCGAGCCCGTCCCAGCGCAGACCGTGCTGGAACTCCAGGCGGTAGGGCGAGTCCTCGAGGCGGCCCAGCGCCGACGTCAAGACTCCCGGCCAGGAGACCGGCCAGTACGCCAGGCGCATGGCGGCGAGGTCGAGCATCGCCCGGGCGACGCCGGGCGAGGCTTCGAGAGCGCTTCGGCACCAGTGCGCGAGGATCGGTGCGGCCGGGCCGACGGCGAGGAGCCGGTGGGCGGTGTGGACTGCGGCCCCGAGCCGGGCGGCGGCGGCGGGCCCGGCGGCGACTCGGGGCAGGCCCGAGAGCTCGAGGATCTCCCGCCAGGCTCGAGGTTCTGCGCCCGCTCGGGCTCCCTGCTGTGGGATCAGGCGGAGCACCTGCTCGGCGACCCCGGCCATGGCCACCGCCATGCCTTCGAGGGTGAGGTGGCAGTAGTCCAGGAACATCCGGCGTCCGGGCAGGACCGAACCGGTATGTCGCGCGAAGAGCGGGCGCAGGTCGACGGCGGCGAGGCCGTGGCGCTCGGCGGCGTCGGCCAGGAGAGCGCGGGCAGCGGAGGTGGCCTGGGGCGCCCCGAGGCAGGCCAGGAGGGGGTAGTGGACCGAGTCGACCTCGGCGAGGGCCGCGTCCCGGGCCTCGGCCTCCCTCCCGCCGCCGCTCCAGGACCGGGAGAGAAGTCGAAAGGCGGTGGGCGAGGAGGAGCCGTCGAGGCGGTTCATGCGCCATGCCGCCTCCTCGCCGCCCTTCCAGTCTCGGCGCTCGAGGGCGGCGAGCCCCTCGGCGAGGAGCCGGTGCCAGCGGACCACGCCGTCGCCCGGCAGCCAAGCCACCGGCTGGCGGCTCTCCCAGTCGGCCAGGTTCACCTCGGGGAGCACGAGGACGAGGGGCGCGCCGGCACCGCGAGCGAGGGCCGCCAGGCGATCGAGAGCCTCACGGACCCGCGTGTCCAGAGTGCGCCGCGCGAGGCCGACGGCGCCGGCCGGGCCGGCCTGCTCCAGGGCGGCGGCCAGCTCCCGGCGGCCGGACGCCGACGGGAAGTACGGCGAGACCTCGGGGGTCTCCAGCAGGGCGAAGTTGTTGCCGGCGAAGACCACCAGGAGGTCCGGCTCGAGCTGCAAGGAGGCCTCGACGGTGGCCACCAGAGGCCCCAGGGTCTCGTTGGTCCGGGCGAGGTCGATCACCTCCCAGGCGTCGGCCCCGGCGACTGCGCAGAGCTGCTCCTCGAGCACCCGGGCCGGCGTGGCGTGGGGTGCGTAGAGGTAGCCGGCGGCGGCGGACTCGCCGAACAGGCAGATGCGCCGGGGCCACCGGCGGCGGGGGCCGCTCCGTGGCCGCAGCGCGCGGCGTGTCGCGTGGTGATCGCCGAAGGGGCTCGGCGCGGGGCGCTCCCAGACGAGGCCATCCTCCCGCCTCCGGGGGCGCCAGATGGAGATGGGCCGCGGGCCCTCCCGGGGGTCCCCGCCGCTCATACGAAGGTGTAGAGGTTGTCGCCCAGAGGGCCGGCGGGCCCGCCGGGGCGGTCTGTCGGGGCCTCCGGCGGGGCGGGCGGCGAGCGCCAGGCGCCGAGGCGCTCGGTCCAGCCGGCGGGTAGGGCCTCGCGATCGAGGAGGGTGTCCTCCATCACCAGCGTGTCGAAGCCGGCGTCGGCCAGGGCGAAGAGGGCGTCGGCGGGCGAGCAGACGATGGGCTCGCCGCGGACGTTGAACGAGGTATTGAGGAGCATCGGGCAGCCGGTGCGCTCTTCGAAGGCTTGGATCAGGGCCGCGAAGCGGGGCGCCGTCGCCGGATCGACGGTCTGGGGCCGCGCTGTGCCGTCGACGTGCGTGACCGCGGGAAGGTCGAGGGGCGAGTCGACGGCGCAGGTCTCCAGCATGAACGGGGAGGGGTGGTCGAGGGCGAAGTGCTCGGCGGCCCGGAGGGCGAGGACGGCCGGCGCGAACGGGCGGAACCCTTCGCGGCGCTTGATCCGGAGGTTGAGGCGATCGCGCAGCCCGGGCAGGAGGGGGCTGGCCAGGAGGCTCCGATCCCCGAGCGCCCGGGGGCCGAGCTCCATGGCGCCCTGGAGCCAGCCCACCACGCGGCCGGCCTCCAGGCGCTCGGCGGTGGCGGCCAGCAGGCCGCCCTCGCGACCCCGGAAGTCGAGGGCGGGAAGGCCCGCTCCGTCCACCAGGCGGGCCACCTCCTCGGCCGTCCAGGACGGCCCCAGGAAGACGTGTTCCAAAGGCGTGATCGCTCCGGCGTCCCGACCCTCTTCCGCGAGCCGCCGGTGGGCCAGCGCCGCAGCACCCAGGGCGGCCCCCGCGTCGCCCGCCGCCGGCTGCACGAACATCTGCCGGAAGGGCCCCTCCCGGGCGATGCGCCCGTTGGCCACCGAGTTCAGCGCCACGCCGCCGGCCAGGCAAAGGCGGTCGCAGCCGGTGCGTTCGTGGAGATAGCGGACCTTCTCGAGGAGGGTCTCCTCGAGCACCTGCTGGAGGCTGCACGCCACGTCCATGTGGCGGGTCCCGATCTCGCTCTCCGCCGCGCGAGGCGGCCCGCCCATAAGCTCCCAGAGGGCGGGGGAGTCCATCCGGCGGCCGGCGAGGAAGTCGAAGTAGGCGAGGTCGAGGCGGAAGCCGCCCCCGGGGCCGGAGGTGAGAAGCTTCCGCAGGGCCTCGGCATAGCGCGGCCGGCCGTAAGCGGCGAGGCCCATCACCTTCCCCTCGCCGCCGTTGACCCGGAACCCGAGGTAGGCGGTGACGGTGGAGTAGAGGAGACCCAGGGAGTGGGGGAAGCGCACCTCCTCGAAGAGCTCTAGGCCCTCCCGCGTGCCTCGGCCGTAGGTGGTGGTCGCCCATTCGCCGACACCGTCGACGGTGAGGACCGCGGCCTCCGGAAAGCCGGAGTAGAAGAAGGCGCTCGCGGCGTGGGAGAGGTGGTGGTCGAAGGCGAGGATCGGGCCGTTCCACCCCAGTCGCTCGCGCAGGAGGCGCTCGGGGCGGCCGGCGTCGAGGCGTACCGGGTCCACGGCCGGGGCCGGTTCGGACGTGTCGCGGCGGCCGGCGCGCGCCAGGGCCCAGAGCTGGCGGTCGAGCTTGGCCTCCGGGCGCTCGTAGTAGGCCACGGCGTCCAGGTCGGTGAGGTCGAGGCCGCCGGCGTCGAGGCAGAAACGGAAGGCGGCCACAGGCAGGCGGGGATCGTGCTTGACCCGTGAGAAGCGCTCTTCGGAGGCCGCGGCCACCAGGCGGCCGTCGGTCAGGAGGCAGCAGGTGGACTCGTGGTAGAAGGCCGAGATTCCCAGGATGTGCATGGGGGAAGCGGGAGTCTACCCCGGCGGGCGGGCTACCTCACACCCGCGGGCGGCGCGACTGCGCTCTCCCTGCGCTACCCTCGTCCTGCAAGACCCTCGGGTGGGGGCGTCCCCTTCCCCCCCTCGGGGTGGGAAGGGGAACGAGGGGATGCGGGGGGAAGAAATGATTCTCGGAGTTCCGCGGGAAACCCATCGTTACGAGCACCGGGCGGGGCTCACGCCGTCTGCCGTCGCCCGGCTCGTCCAGCGTGGCCACGGCGTGGTGGTGGAGCAGGGCGCCGGCCTCGAAGCCCATTTCTCCGACCACGACTACGAGCGCGCCGGGGCCCAGATCGTCTACAGCCGGCAGGAGGCCTATCAGCGGGCCGACCTGGTCTGCCGGGTGGGAGGCGTCGACCGGGACGAGCTCGAGCTGCTGCGCCCCGGCTCCATCCTGTGCGCGTTCCATCACCTGGCCGTGGCGCCCCGCGGCACGATCGACCGCCTCCAGGAGCTGGAGATCACCGCCGTCGGCTACGAGATCATCGGCGACGGCGAAGGGGGCCTTCCGGTGCTCGTGCCGGTGAGCGAGATGGCCGGCCAGATGGCCCTCCAGATCGCCGCCGGCTTGCTGCGCAGCGGGTCGGGGGGACGGGGGATCCTCCTGGGCCAGGTCCCCGGGGTGCCGCCGCCGACGGTGCTGGTGGTCGGGGCGGGCACGGTGGGGACGGCCGCCGCGCGCCAGGCGGTCGCCGTCGGCGCCCATGTCATCGTGGTCGACGCCGAGCTCCGCCGTCTGCGCCGGATCACCGAGGCCCTCCAGGGCCGCGTGGTCACGGCGGTGGCCGGGATCGACCGCCTGGAGCGTTTCACCGCCATTGCCGACGTGGTGATCGGGGCCGTGCTGGTGCCCGGAGGCCGGACACCGTTCCTGGTCACCGAGGCCATGGTCGCTTCCATGAAAGCCGGCAGTGTGGTGGTGGACGTGGCCATCGACCAGGGGGGATGCGTCGAGACCAGCCGGCCGACCGGCCTGGACGATCCGACCTACGTGGTCCACGGCGTGACCCACTACTGCGTGCCCAACATGACCGCCGACATTCCGCGTACCGCTTCCAGGGCCCTGGCCAACGCCGCCGTGCCCTACGTGGCGCGCCTCGCCGAGCTTGGCCTCGAGGAGGCGGCGCGCCGGGATCCCGGCCTGGCCCAGGGCATCTACCTCTATCGCGGTGTCCTGGTCCACCCGCGGGTGGGCGAGATCCTGGGTCTGGAGGTCTCCACGCTGGCCGATCTGCTGGGAAGGGAGACGCGATGACCTGGCACAGCGACTACCGCGGGAAGCTACGCAGCGCCGCCGAGGCGGTGTCGGTGATCTCCTCCGGAGACCGCGTCTACTACGGCGGCAACGCCGCCATCCCCCAGGCCCTGGTGCGGGCCCTCGCCGCGCGCCGTGACGAGCTCACCGGGGTGCAGCTCAACCACGTCCTGCTCCTGGGCGACGACCCCCTGTCGGCCCCCGGCACCGAGGGGCACTTCCGCCACAACTCCCTGTTCGTCGGCTCCGCCGACCGCAAGGCGGTCAACGAAGGGCGCGCGGACTACGTGCCGATCTTCCTGCACCAGATCCCGCGCCTGTTCGACGAGGGGATCGTGCCCCTCGACGTGGCCATGGTCCAGGTGTCGCCGCCGGACGAGCACGGCTTCATGAGCCTGGGGGTGGAGGTGCTGGCCTCGAAGGCTGCGTGCCAGACCGCGCGGACCGTGATCGCCCAGGTCAACGAGAAGATGCCCCGGGTCCTCGGCGACTCCTTCCTCCACGTCTCCCGGGTCGACGCCATCGTCGAGGCCTCCGAGCCCCTGCCCACCCTGATGCCCGCCGAGGCCACCGACGTCGAACGCGCCATCGGGCGGCACGTGGTGAGGCTCATCGAGCCGGGGGCGACGGTGCAGATGGGCATCGGCGGCATCCCGGACTCGGTCTACGAGAACCTGGAGGGCGCCCTCGAGCTGGGTATCCACACCGAGATGATCTCCGATGGCGCCATGCGCGCCATCGAGCGCGGCGTAGTCACCGGCAACCGCAAGACCATCCACCCGGGCAAGGCGGTCATCACCTTCGTCCTGGGAAGCGAGGAGCTCTACGAGTACGTGGACAACAACCCGTTCCTCGAAGCCCACCCGGTGAGCTACGTCAACGACCCGTTCGTCGCCTCCCAAAACGACCACCTGGTGGCCATCAACTCGGCGATCGAGGTCGATCTGACCGGCCAGGTCTGCTCCGACTCCATCGGGTCCTACATCTACTCGGGCTTCGGGGGGCAGGTGGACTTCATCCGCGGGGCCGCCCGCTCCCGGGGCGGCCGGCCGGTGATCGCCCTGCCGGCGACCGCCCAGGCCGGCAAGAGCTCGCGGATCGTGCCCTACCTCAAGGAGGGGGCGGGGGTGGTGACCAGCCGCGCCGACGTCCACTACGTGGTCACCGAGCACGGGGTGGCCAACCTCTTCGGCAAGAACCTCCGGGAGCGGGCCGAGGCGCTGATCGGAATCGCCGAACCCCGCTTCCAGGCCGATCTCGAGCGCGCCGCCCGCGAGCGCAAGCTCCTGGTCTAGCCCTCAGCCTTCCCGCTGCAGGAAGCCCTTGGTCTCCCGGACGATGACGCCGGAGAGGAGGAGCAGGCCGACCAGGTTGGGCAGGGCCATGAGGCCGTTCATCACGTCCGAGAGGGTCCAGACGAAGTGCAGGCTCCGGACGGCGCCGAAGTAGACGGCGATGATGAACAGGATCCGGTACGGCCGGATTGCCTTCTCTCCCAGCAGGTACTCGATGGACTTCTCGCCGTAGTAGCTCCAGCCCAGGATGGTGGAGAAGGCGAAGAGGGCCAGGCTCACCGCCACCAGCCAGCCGCCCCACTGCCCCGGCAGCCCCTCGCGGAAGGCGAGCTGGGTGAGCCCCGCGCCGTCCTGGCCCGAGCTCCAGGCTCCAGAGGAGATGATGGCCAGGCCGGTGAAGGTGCAGACCACGATCGTGTCGATGAAGGTCTGGGTCATGGAGACCAGGGCCTGGCGGGCGGGCTCCCGGGTCTGGGCGGCGGCGGCGGCGATGCCCGCCGAGCCGAGGCCCGACTCGTTGGAGAAGATCCCCCGGGCGACGCCGAAGCGCAGGGCCTGGGCAAGGGCCGCCCCGGCGAAGCCGCCGGCGGCCGCGGTGCCGGAGAAGGCCCCCGAGAAGATCAGCCGGAAGGCCTCCGGCACGTGCTGCCAGTTGAACAGGATGGCGAAGCCCGAGCCCAGCATGTAGACGACGATCATCAGGGGCACCAGGGCGCTGGTGAAGCGCCCGATGGACTTGATGCCGCCCAGGATGACGGCCGCCGCGCCGAGGGCCATCACCAGGCCGCTGGCCCAGGTGGGGATGTGGAACGAGGTCTGGAGGGCCGAGGCCACGGAGTTCGACTGGACCATGTCGCCGATGCCGAAGGCGGCGATGGCGGCGAAGACGGCGAAGGCGATGCCCAGGGCCCGGCCGAGGCCGCGCCAGCGGATGCCCTCGGTCAGGTAGTACATGGGTCCGCCGGTCTGCTCGCCGCGGGCGTCGGTGCTGCGGAACTTGACCGACAGGAGGGCCTCGGAGTACTTGGTCGCCATCCCCACCAGGCCGGTCATCCACATCCAGAAGAGGGCGCCGGGGCCGCCGAGGGCGATGGCGGTGGCGACCCCCACGATGTTGCCGGTGCCGACAGTGGCGGCGAGGGCGGTCATCAGGGCCTGGAAGTGGGAGATGTCGCCCTCGGCGCCCTCCTCCTTGCGCACCACCAGGGCGACCCACAAGGAGTACCAGAGCTTGCGGAACTGGATGCCCTTGAGGCGCAGGGTCAGGTACAGGCCCGTCAGGAGCAGCAGGGGGATGAGGAGCCAGGGACCCCAAATGAAGTCGGAGGCCTGGTGGAGGAATCGTTCGAGAACGTCGATCATGACGGGCGCTCCGGGCAATGGCAGGATGGGTCGGAAGGGACGGCCCGGAGTCTAGCAGGGAGGGGGAGCCGGAGGCGCCTCAAGGGAGGCGCTGCTCGATCAGCTTGTGCGGGTCGTAGACCTCGAGGTAGCTCGCCCTCCCCGGCACCAGGCGGTCGGCGAAGATCGCGTAGCCGAGGCCCCCGAACGGGTTCTTCGCCGAGTGGTAGCGGATCCCGGCGATCTCGTCACGTTCCCTCGCCACCTTGGCGAGGAGGTGGGTCGGAGGAAGCGGACCGAGGCCCTCGAGGTGGAGCTCCTGCGAAAGGCGCCAGCTCCCGGTGAGCTCGTCCACCGTGGTTCCCAGGGCGGTGACGACGTCCGGCTCCGTCAGGTCGAGAACTCCGTCGAGGACGCCGTCGACGCCGAAGACCGCCCACGGAGGGGTCCGGAGGGTGGCCAGGGGCGCATGGGGATTGACGAAGACGCTTTCGACCTCGATGAGGGCGGTGACCGGGTGCGTCGCGAGGTAGATCGTGCCGAAGGAGCCCTTGGGGGTGAAGCGGGCGCCCGTGAGCGGCGCGCCACCGGGCCAGAGAGGCTGGGGCGGGGAGTCCGAAGGAGCGCCCGGCGGAGGCCCCTGGAGGAGGTGGAAGCCCACGGCCCGCGTCCACGGGCCGCCGATCGCGACGAGCGGCAGGGACC
Organism: uncultured Acidobacteriota bacterium; assembly: GCA_963739795.1. Classification (GTDB taxonomy): domain Bacteria; phylum Acidobacteriota; class Thermoanaerobaculia; order Multivoradales; family DATKCC01; genus CAVUBL01. The sequence goes on from CAVUBL010000010.1 coordinate 293,857, forward strand.
CGATCGCCTGCGCGAGCTCTGCCTCGGGGAGCATCCGGGGGGCCAGGAATCAGGTGGGGGTACCGATCAGGGCCGCCTCGAGCATGTCACTGATCGCTCCCGGGTGCCCCGCGAGGAGGACATCCATTGGAGTCCGATTTCCCAGGTCGGAATGGGGGCGGTGGCACCATGCCAGGACCGAGCTACGGTCGCCCAGGGCGTCTTCGAGCATCTCCAGGATCCTCTGGATCCGCTGGAGGTCGGGTTGGAGGGAGGGTGCCGCCGGAGTCTTGTGGACGGAGGTGTATTTCTTGCCGAGAGCCTTGGCCAAGCTCTTTAAAGGGAGGTCCAGGTACGCCGCGATCCTCTTGGCATCCAGACGGCCGGTTTCGGGGTCGTAGAGCTCCTTGAGGTGGATCGCAGCGACCACATCCAACAGTTCAGGCTCGGGGGATGCGAGGGGGATCGTCCGCGGAGGCGAGGCGGGGTGGCACTTGGGGATCTCGATGCGGAGGATTCCGTACGCGAGGGTGGCTGCCACTCTCTCGGCGTCCACCGGTCCCGGAAGGGTCACGGAGCGCCCGAAGGTCTCCGGCCTCGCCTGGCCGCCTCGGGCTCCAAGGACCATCCGGCCGGGGCGGGCTCCCTGGACGTGCACGGTGTTGTCCTGGAGGGTGATCTGGAGGTCGCGCGGGGTCAGGCCGGGTACCTCGAAGCTCGCAACGTAGGCATCTCGGGTCTCCCGGCATTCGACGGCGAGGGGGTCGGGTGTGAAGCGGACGAATGGCCCGGGCGCGTTCTCTTCGTACCTAGGAGTCTGCGCGGCAGAAACGCGCAGTCGCGTTGCGAGCGCCGTGGGGTCGGATACGAGGCACCGCGACGCAGGCGATGCCGAGCCATCGTCGAGGAGCGGGAACGAAGTAGACGGCCGCACGCCGCCGCAACCCTTCGGGCGCAAGGGGGTTACGGGCTGTCTCCGGCGTTGCTCGTCGTCCACGATGTCCCCGCATCGCCTCCTCCTCGCGCCTTGGATCCACCCCGTAAGACCCTTGCGCGCGGCTACGTGTTTCTGCCGCGCAGACTCCTAGCGGGCTGTGCTTCCCGAACCTCGCCGCCAGGCTCGACAGCGGAGTCGATCCGGATCAAGGGGGTCCAGCGAGTGGTCGAAGATTCTGAAGCCATGGGTTGGCCTTTCGGGTGCTCAAGCTAGCACGCAATCTACCGAAAATCCACCCGAGTGCCAGGCTCAGTGGCGAAGGAGGCGGGTCCAGGCGTTGTTCATGAGGAGGAGCAGCAGGGAGGCGCCGCCGTAGACGACGAGGGCGAGGAAGCGCTGGCCGTGGGAGGGCCAGCGGCGGCCGCGGAGCCGGAGCCAGAAGAGTAGGACGAAGGCGAGGTTGGTGGTCCAGATCCAGGCGCGGGTAGAAAGGAGGTGGCCGCCGGCGGAGGTCAGGGCTTCGCGGAGTGGGGCGACGAGGTGGGGGTCGCGGTAGAGGAGGCTGCCGACGAGGGTCCGCAGGTAGAGGAGGACGAGGACCTGGAGGCCGACCCACAGGAGGGCGGTGACGAAGACCGGTGGGGAGAGGCGCCGGTCGTCGGTCCATCTGGGTCTCGAGAGATCCATGGGGCGTCCCACTCGGACGCGAGGTCCCAAATGAGGGAAGCGTCTGAGCAGTTTAGCGGAGTCGAGCGCTCTCCGGGGACGCCCACCGCTCGCCGGTCCAGGTATCATTCCGCCCGTGTCCCTCCCCATCGTCGCCACCTGCGCCCTCGGGCTCGAAGAGATCCTCGAAGGCGAGCTCCTGGCCCTGGGCGCCTCCGGGGTCCAGCGGCAGCAGGCCGCCGTCGCCTTCACCGGCACCTGGGCGGACGTCTACCGCGCCAACTGGCGCTTGCGGACGGCGAACCGGGTTCTGGTGGAGCTCGGGACCTGGCACGGCGCCGAAGGCGACGCCCTGGCGGCCGGCGCGGCCGACCTGGTCTCCGGCTCGCGCTCCTGGGACGGCCTGACCGCCAAGGCCCTGTTCGCCCCGGATCGCGGCTTTTCGATCCGCGCCACCTCGAGCCGCTCGCGCCAGCGCGACACCCGCTGGGTGGGCCTCAAGGTCAAGGACGGCATCGTCGACGCCCAGCGCCGGTGTTTCGGCCGCCGCGCCTCGGTCGACCGGGAGCATCCGGACCAGCAGCTCCGGGTGCGGCTGCTCCACGATCGGGCGACTCTCCTGCTGGACACTTCGGGCGATCCCCTCGACCGGCGCGGTTACCGGGTGGTGCCGGGCCTGGCGCCGGTCCGGGAGCAGCTCGCGGCGGCCTGTGTCCTCGCGTCCGGCTGGGACGGCCGGGGTCCGGTGGTGGACCCCATGTGCGGCTCGGGCACCCTGCTGGCCGAGGCGGCCTACTGGGCCCTCGGTTTGGCGCCCGGGACGCTGCGCTCCGGTTGGGCGTTCGAGCGGCTTCCGGGCTTCGACGCGTCCCTCTGGCGCCGGATCCGGCATGAGCCGATCCCCGCTCCCGGCTCCGGCGTGCGGCTGGTGGGCGTGGACCACGCGCCGGCGGCGGTGCGGGCGGCGGAGGAGAACCTGACGCGGGCGGGCCTGGCGGAGATCACGACGCTCCGGGTGGAGGATGCGTACGCGTTCGAGCCGCCGGCCGGACCCGGGCTGGTGGTGATGAACCCGCCCCACGGCATCCGCCTGGACAGCGGGGAGGACGCGGAGGACCCGTGGCCCCGGATCGGAGATCTCCTGAAGGGGCGCTACAAGGGATGGAATGCCGCGCTCCTGGCCGGCGGCGAGGGCCGGGGCAAGACGCTGGGCCTGAAGCCCCGGCGCCGTATCCCGGTCAAGAACGGCCCCCTCGAGGCACGGATCCTGGTGCTGGACCTGTACTGAGCGGTGGAGATGGGCAGCCCGAGATGAGGACCGGCCCGGTCAGGCCGGGTTCATGGCGGGCTGCCGCTGTTCTCCGGGAGCCTCCACGACAGGGGTCCGATTCCAGCTCGAAGAGCAGAGTGCCAGGCGATGAACCGGACGGAAAGCCCCACCACTCAGAGACCCACCTCTTGAAGGCTTGCGACGTGGAGCGCCCGGCGGTGGAGGCGAGAGAGCTCCTCAGTGGAACAGATGGAATGGAGGCGCTCCGTGGTCTCCTGGGACAAGGGCCCGAAGCGTTCCTCCAGAAGCTCGCTCAGGAAGGCGCGCATGCCCTCGGCACGCCCCTGCTCCATGCCCTCGGTCCTCAGCGTGTCAGCCCAGGTCATCTCCATGGTTCTCACCTCCTGGTTCGCCTCGGCGGCGAGGAGCCTCTGGTACTCCCCCTGCGCCGCTTCGTCCAATTCTATGTACGTTTCCACGATATTGGCCAACAGGAACCTCTTCGCGTCGTCGACCTCGGCGCGCCCGACTCTGCGCAGGCACTCGATTCGGTGCTCGGGCGCCGACAGGTCTCCCGGGTCCATAAGGGCGGCGAGGGCCGCCGCGAGAGCTTGCGGCCGATCGAGGTACTCGAGCGCCAGGCTTCGGGAGAGCCCGAAGGCCCAGTAGTTGAAAGTGGCGAGCTGACGGCTGCCGAACGTCTTCTCGACGGAGATCTCGGTGACATTCGGCTCGCCGCCTCGGAGGTAGAGGACGATCGGGATCACCAGCCTGTGGCTCATCCTCGCCTTCGATGGACAGGACTTCGGCCAGGACATCGAGGTAACGATGCTCGCCTTCGGTCGTATCGGTGAAGCGCTCCTTGTCGAGGAAGCGGGGAAGCTCCAGGCGGAGCCGCTCCGCCACGTCTGGTAGAACGATCCGCACGAAGTCGGCGAGAAACTCCTGGAGGAGCTCCTTGAAGAGCTGGTCATGCACTCGGTCCCTCCGCTCGGGTGGATGGGCGATGCAGGCCTCGGTCGTTCCGAGGCCCTTTCCCTTGAGGACGGGGAAAGACCGTGCAATCTCCCGTCGGGGCTTCGGTGGGGCGTGGTACCTTCCCACTCACCATGACCATCCACACCGACGAGGAGCTGGCGGCGCTGAAGCGGGTGGGGCGGTTGGTGGCTGAGGTGCTGCGGGCGATGGAGGAGGCGGTCCGCCCCGGGGTCACGACCGCGGAGCTCGACGAGGTCGCCGGGCGGATGTTCGCCGCGCGGGGTGCCCGCTCGGCGCCGCGGCGGGTCTACGGCTTTCCCGGCGAAACCTGTATCAGCGTCAACGACGAGGTGGTGCACGGCATCCCTGATGGAGAGCCGCTGTGTGCCGGCGACGTGCTGAAGCTCGACGTCACGGCGGAGCTCGACGGCTACATGGGGGACGCGGCGCGGACCGTGATCGTCGGGGGCGCCGGGGGGCTGGGCGCCCGCCTGGCCTCGTGCGCCAAGGCGGCGTTCCGGCGCGGCCTTTCGCGGGCCCGGGCCGGCAACCGGGTGCGTGATATCGGCGGCGCCGTCGAGGCGGAGGTCCGGCGCCACGGCTTCGCGGTGATCCGCGAGCTCGCCGGCCACGGCATCGGGCGGACGATCCACGAGGCGCCGACCGTCCCCAACTTCTACTCTCCGGCCGATCGCCAACCACTCGAGGCGGGAATGGTGCTGACCATCGAGCCCCTGATCGCCGCCGGCCGCGCCGACGTCGTCCTGGACCCCGACGGCTGGACGGTGCGCACCCGTGACCGCTCACCGGCTGCGCACTACGAGCACACCCTGGTCGTCACCCGCGGCCGGCCGATCCTCTTGACCGCCGCGTAGTCGTCCCTCACAGGTCGGTGGTGGGCCCGTCTCCCCTGCCGCTTCGGGTCTCCGTATACAGCGTGCTCGATATGGCGATGTTGCGAATTCGTTGACAGGCTATCTGGTTTCCCGGAGTATCCGGCTGGAGCCTTCTCATGATCGGCCTGTTGACGCTGTTCCTGCTGACGCCGGGACTACCCGGAGGGCTGGGCGCGAGCCCCCAGCCGTCGGGCTGGGTCTTCGCCACGGCTTCGCAGCGGAGCAACTATCACGATCTGGGCCTCGCCTTGCAACAGCGCCTGGCGGGGCGGGGCTACGCCCTGGAGGTGCGGGCGACCGAGGGGTCCTACCAGAACGTCGAGATGCTCCGCTCGAGCGGCCCGGACCAGGCCGACATCGCGCTGCTCCAGAGCGACGTCGCCTACCTCGAGCACTTCCAGGGCCGCCCCTACCAGGCCATCGCATCCCTGAATCCCGAGCTCGTCCACATCGTGGTGAGCCGGGGCCTGGGCATCCGGTGGGCCTCCGATCTTTCGCGCCTCGATAGAGACGTCCTCGACGTGGCGGTGGGGGAGCCTGGGAGCGGCTCGGCGGCCCACGGGCTCGCCTTGCTGAACGAGCTGGGGATCTCGATCTGTAGCGAGGACGGCAAGGCCCAGACACGGCCCTGCGCACGGATTCACGGCATCCCCTTCACCGCCGCCATGGAGCGCCTCGTGGACCGGAGGATTCCGGGCCGGGTGCTGGCGCGCTGGGGACTCCGCGTCACGGGGCGTGGAGGGGACACGGCGGGGGACGGCCCGATCGACGTCGCCTTCGTCACCTCGACAGCACCGGTTCAAGAGCTGAGCGACCTGGTGGAGGTCGGTCGGGGAGATTCCTTCACGCTGCTCGGCGTCGACTGGACGGTGGCCCGGCGGATGCGGAGGCACAACCCGTTCTTCATCATCACCGAGCTCCCCTATCTGAAATACGGGGTCGACGACGAAGACCGTCGCGTCCTCGGAACGCCGACGCTCCTCGTGGTGAGCAACGCAGTCCCGAGCGCCCTCGTCCGGGCGCTTCTCGAGGAGACGTACGCGCTCGCCGCCTCGCCGGCGGCCGGCAAGCTCAGCCTGCTCACGGGCCTCGACCCGAGCCTCGGGCTGAGAAACGTGCCGATCCCCATCCATCCCGCCGCCCAGGCGTTCCACGACGAGCACCGCACCCCGTGGACCCGGTGGAGCCAGGAGCTCACGCCCTACCTGCTCCTCGCGCTGGTGGTCCTCCTGCCGCTGCTGGTCTTCCACGTCTTCGCGGGCACCGCGTACCGGCTCCAGCGGCGCCGGCTCGGCCGCATCCTCGGGCTCCTCGTCTACGTCTGGCTGGTCGGCTCCAGCTTCCTCTATGTCTTCGAGGGACACCGCCAGAGCAGCTTCACCCCCTGGGGCCAGTCGGCGATCGCGGTCCTCCACTACCTGCTGAGCGGACTCGAGTCCAAGTACCCCAGCACCATCGGGGGGATCGCCGTCTCCATCGCCATCCTGACGGTCGGGGTCACCGTGGTCGCCCTGTTGACGGGCGAGATGGCGCGCCTGTTCATGGAACGGACCCTCAACGTCAAGCGTCTTCGTACGAAGCCCTTCGCCTTCGCCGAGCGGTGGGGGACGTCCGGTCCCGTGGCGCGCCTGGCCTCCTTCCTCACGCTGCGCGATCACGTCGTGCTCCTGGGCTGGTCCCGGCGCACCGAGAGGATCCTCCAGCAGCTCCAGAGCGACGACCTCGTCCAGCGCCCCGAGGCGGTGGTGGTCACGGCCGACTCCGCCTCGGCCGAGACCGACGACCGCGCCGTGGCCCGGGGGAGCTGGGTGGTGGAGGGTGACCTCGCCAGCCGGAAGGCCCTGGAGCGGGCCGACGTGCCGACCGCCAAGGCCGTCCTGCTCCTCGCCGGAGAGACGAACGGCCGGGGTGAGGCGCTGTCGGTCGCCTCCGCCTTGAAGCTCAAGGCGCTTCTCGGCCGCGGACGGTCGGGCCCCCGGCTCCTCGTCGAGGCCCGGTCTCCCTCCGTTCGCGAGCACCTGGAGTGCTGCGACCTGCCGGGGGAGATCCTCGATACGCGGGAGCTGGGGGAGCGGCTCCTGTGCCAGTCGGTTCTGACCCCCGGCATCGGGGCCGTGTACGACGAGCTCCTGAGCTTCGGCTCCGGGTCGCAGGAGATCTACGTGCTGCCCGTGCCGGCCCACCTCGGCGGGCTGGGGCTCGCGGAGGCCCGCGACGCCCTCTCGGGATCGGACGCCCTCTTGCTGGGCGCCCGGATCGACGGCGAGACGCGCTGGCTCCCCGGCGAGAGCCCCCGGGCCCTCGGGGCCGACGGTGACCGACTCCTGGTCCTGGCGGACAGCCCGAGGTCCCTGCGACCGCGATTCCTGGACCGATTCTCGTTCTCGCGCGCGAGGCGCCCGGCGCCCGGCGCGGCGACTCCGGACGGAGAGTGCGACATGAGAGAACCCCAGGTTGACGGCACCGAGACTGCACCGCGCGGCGCGGAGCGCAGAACGATCCGGATCGGCATCTGCGGCTGGGACGCCTCGAGCCGCCGCTTCGTCGAGGAGCTCAAGCGCGGAGAGCTCGCGGAGAGCCGGGAGTTCTCCATCGTGGTGATCGACGACATCGACGAGGACCGGCTGGTCGCCGTCCAGGACGAGAACGGCCTTCGCCGCATCGAGCCCCGGGACACCGAGCACCTCCCCGAGGGCGTCCGGTTCGTGATCGGAGATCCGACTCGCCGCCAGGTCCTGAGCCAGGCCGGGATCTCGGAGCTCGATTCCCTGGTGATCCTCGAGAAGCCGGGGGAACCGGCGGACGGCGCCGCGTCCGATCACCGTGCCCTCGTCATCTCTCTGACGGCCCGCGCGCTCCAGCCGCGAGTCCACATCGTCGTGGAGCTCGTCCGGCCCGAGAGCCGCGAGCACTTCGACGGCCTGGGGCAGATCGACCTGGTGTGCGTGGACGACCTGACGGAGAAGCTCCTGGCGCAGGCGGTGGTGAGCGAGGGCATCAGCGCCATCTACTCCGAGCTCCTCCACGCGACCCACGGCAGCAACGAGATCTATGTCGTCCCGGTGCCCGGTCACTGGATCGGCAGGACCTTCGAGGAGGCCTACCTGCACCTGGCGGAAGCGGAGAGCCAGGCGATTCTCCCGATCGGTTACCAGGTCGGCGGGGCCGACGGGCGGGCGCCGGTCAAGGTCCTCAATCCCCCGCGGAAGCGGCAGGTGGTGGAGGAGGCGGAGCGCTGGCGCGCTCATGCCTTCGAGGACGGCGACTCCCTGATCGTGCTGGCCGACAAAGAGCCCTCCTGGTAGCCGGTGGAACGCCGGCCCGCTCAGAGCCGGTGAAGATATCTACGCCGCGGGCTCTCAGTACGTCGCCTGGAGGTACTCGATCACCGCCTTCCGGATGTCGCCCTTCGTGCCGAGCACGGTGACGTCGGGGTTGTCGGCGGTCAGGTATCCGAGGCCGGACTCTTTGCCGCTGAGGAGGAAGTCGTTGAGGGCCACGCGGTAGGTGCGGGCCGGGTCGAGGGGCTGCCCACCGACCTGCCAGCCGCCGCCCGGCGCGGAGGCGACCTTGGCGGTCTGGAGGTACCCGCCCTCGCCCCGGTTGGCCCGGCCCTGGTCCAGGACCTTGGCGAGGAGGGCGCCGGTCAGGTTCGCCTCCACCACGTCACCGCCGAAGGGGAGGATGCGGATCACGTCGTACTGGGTGAGGGGACCGGGCGGGAGGACGTCGTCGATCCGGATCGAGCCCGAGTTGTAGACCGCGAGCTCGGCGTCGGGTGCCGCCGCCAGCATGGCCGAGCCGATCAAGTCGGTGAGCTCGGTCGAGCCGTTGCGCACGCTCGCCTCGCGGCCGTCCAGGGCGATGGGGACCTCGGCGACGACCGCCTCCGGCTCGAAGCCGCTCGCCCGGAAGCCGGCGAAGGCCAGGTCGGACCAGTGCTTGACCACGGCGTCGACCTTCGGGTCGGCGGGGATGGCGTCGGTGATCACCTGGAGGTGGGGGTCGATCGTGAGCTTGCCCGTCGCCGTGTCGTAGGCCAGCCGCTGGACGTAGACCGAGCGCACGTTGGCGTCGGCCTTGAAGATCGGGGTGAAGCCCGGTCCGCGCCAGCGCTGGTAGTTCTCGTGCTCGTGGCCGCCCAGGACCAGGTCGATCTCGGGGATCTGCTCGATCGCCCGGACGTCCTGGTCGAGGCTCTGATGGGTCAGGGCGACGAGCACGTCGACCTTCGGCGAATCGCCGTGCTTGAGCTCCTCGGCCTGGCGCTTCAGGGAGGCGAGGGGATCGGAGATCCGGGCGTAGGAGGGCTCTCCGAACTGGAGGGTGGCGCCGATGAGGCCGATCCGCACCCGCTGCCCGCCCTCCTCGCCGACGGTGAGGATCTCGTAGGGCGCGACGCCGGGGATGGGCTCGCCCGACGGGAGGGTCACGTTGCCCGAGACCCAACCGAAGCGCGACTCGGCGAGGCGCTGGTAGAAGGCCTTCTCGGGGATGTCGAACTCGTGGTTGCCGAAGGTCGCGTAGTCGATCCCCACGGCGTTGAGCACCGCCACCATCTGGCGCCCGTCGAGCCGCTCGCCGTCCACCTTCGCGGTGCCCATGGCCGAGGGGCTGAAGAGGTCGCCGGCGAGGAGCGCGAAGGTGCCGCCGGGGTTCTCGGCGCGCAGCCTGTCGAGGACCGTGGCCACCCGGGCGAGACCGCCGCTCTTTCCCCCCTCGACCGGGGTGATCTCGTAGACGTCGTTGATCTGGAGGAGAGTGACGTGGACGACCCGCGCAGCCGGTTCGGGGGCCTCCGGCTGCGGGGCCAGGGGAGCGGCCGGCACCACCGCCTGAGCGGGAGCGACCGGCGGCGCGGCGGCGGTGCAGCCCGCCAGGCCCGCCAGAAGGCCGGCCACGAGGAGAGCGGCCGCGAAGGCAGTGGCAACTCGCGGGGCGGGGCGGTGGGTTCGGTGCATGAGCGTCTTCCACCGCCGGCGCGAGGGTCCGCGCCAGCGTTCAGCAGCGGTTCGTTGGGTGCACCGATCCTACCGGTTTTCTCAGTCCATGCGCAGGCCGTGCTCCTCCATCCACCCGTGGTTGAGCTTGGAGAGGTAGCGCTCGCCCGAGTCCGGGAAGAGGGTGACCACCAGAGCCTCCTCCGGCAGGTCCCGGGCCACCTGCCGCGCCGCCACCGCCGCCGCCGCCCCGGAGGTGCCACTGAACACGGCCTCGGTCCGGGTGAGCTCGAAGACCGCCCGGTAGGCCGATTCGTCGTCGACCGTGATCACCTCGTCGATCCAGTCCCACCACACGGTCTCGGGCATGAAGTCCTCGCCGATCCCGTCGATCAGGTACTGGTGGATCTGGTCCGCCGGGGGCAGCTCGCGGTGCTCGCAGTAGTAGGCGTACACGCTCCCCACCGTGTCCACCCCGACCACCCGGATCTCCGGGTTCTGCTCCTTGAGGAATCGCGCGACTCCGCTGATAGTGCCGCCGGTGCCGATGCCGCACACCCAGTGGGTGAGCCGGCCGTCGGTCTGGCGCCAGATCTCGGGTCCGGTGGTCCGGTAATGGGCCCGGGGGTTGGCCTGGTTGTGGTACTGATACGGCAGGAACGCGCCCTGCTCGTCGCGAATGCGCTCGGCCACCTTGTAGTAGGAGCGGGGGTCGTCGGCCTCGACGTGGGTGGGGCAGACGATGACCTCGCAGCCGTAGGCCTCGAGGAGCGCCACTTTTTCCTTCGGGATCTTGTCCGCCGCCGTGCAGATCATCCGGTAGCCCTTGAGGATCGCGGCCATGGCCAGACCGACGCCGGTGTTGCCCGAGGTGGGCTCGACGATCGTGCCCCCGGGCTGGAGCAGGCCTTGGCTCTCGGCCTCTTCGATCATGGCGATACCGATCCGGTCCTTGACGCTCTGGCCCGGGTTGAAATACTCGAGCTTCGCGGCGAGAGTCGCCCCCTGGGGGCTGAACCGGGAGAGCCGGACCAGCGGCGTGTTCCCCAAGGTTGCGAGGATGTGCTCGTAGATCTCCATTCCTTCTCCTATGTCGCCTTGGATTTCCGCCCCCGGACCACGGCCAGGGAGCCCGGCCGCGCTGGGCCGCTTCAGGATGAGGTTCGTTAGTGTAGTGCACGCGGCCCGGCTCGGCGACCGCCCCAGGAGACCGGTGGGAGACTGGTGACGTGAACGACGAGAACCGCGACGAGCCCATGATCGACCTTCCGCTCGGCCACGAGGGGGCGGAGCCGGACACCCCGCCGGAGCCGCCGTCGCTCCCGGCCGCGGGCGGGGGTGCGGCGCTTCCCTCGGATACGGGCGCCGCTCGGCCGGACGACCGCGGCGAGCCCGAGCTCGGGCGGAGTCCCGGCCCCGAACCTGGACCGAAGCGGCGAGGTCCGCGCGGGCGCCGGATGGCCATGGGCCTGCTCGGTGCCCTGGCCCTCCTCGTGCTCCTCGCCCTGGCGGTGCTCGCCGGCTACCTCCTGCCGCGGCCCGGGCCGCCGGTGCTCCGGGTGGAGCCGGCCCTCGCCGACTTCGGCCAGGTCCGCGTGGGCCAGACGGGCGACGTGCGCGAGGTGACCTTGACCAGTGCCGGCGACCTGCCGGTAAAGATCGCCGACCTCACCCTCGACGGCCCCGCCGCCGCCGAGTTCCGGATCGCCGGGGACGCCTGCAGCGGCGTCTCCCTCGAGAGCCACCAGACCTGTGTCGTGGCGGTGCGCTTCGCACCGGGCGACGCCACGCCGCGGCGAGCGAGCCTCGAGATCCCCAGCGACGCCAGCAACGGGAGTCTGAGCGTGCCGCTGACCGGCGAGGGCGTGGCGCCGCGCCCGGCGGTCGACCGGTCCCGGATCGAGTTCGCGCCCCAGGCGGCGGGGAGCCGGAGCGAACCGGTGAGGGTGGTCCTGAGCAACCGGGGGAGCGCCTCGTACCGGGTGCCCGGCGTCGCGCTGGGCGGTGCGGACGCCGCCGCCTTCTCCGTGGCCACCGACCGCTGCACCGGCGCGGTCCTGGACCCCGGCGCCGACTGCACGGTGGGCGTCGCCTTCTCGCCCGCGGCCTCCGGCGAGAGTCACGCGGTGCTGCGCTTCGCCGCCAGAGGCCGGTCCGGAGAGAGCGCCGGTGGCCCCGGCGCCGAGCCCTCGGTGGAGCTCGTCGGCACCGCCCTCTCTGCCGGTGAGACCGCCGGCGAGACTACGGCCGAGACGGGATCGCAGGGCGCCGGCGGGACGCCGGCCCGCCTGACGGTCGAGCCGGCCAAGCTCGACCTCGGCGAGGTCCGCGTCGGCACCACGGGCGGCCGGAGCTCGGTGGTGGTCCACAACACCGGCGGAGCGCCGGCGGCCATCCAGGGCGTGGCCGCCTCCGGCCCCGACGCCGAGGCGTTCGTGCTCGCGGGGGACCGGTGCGCCGGCAGCACCCTGGCCCCCGACGAGCGCTGCACGGTGGCCGTGACCTTCCGGCCGCGCCGCGAGGGAACGCAGCAGGCGCAGGTGGTGGTGCGCTCGGAGGCGGTCGCCGAGCCGGTGACGGTGGCGCTCCGGGGGACGGGCACCGCGCCCCACCTGGGTCTCGGTGCGACCCGGGTCACCTTCGGCCAGGTGCGGGTGAGCACCCGCGTCGAGCGCAAGCTCACCCTGACCAGCTCCGGCCGCTCACCTCTCGAGATCCGCGGCCTGGCGATCTCCGGGCCCGCGGCATCGGACTTCCGGATCGTCGACGATCCGTGCTCGAAGAGCCTCTCGCTGGCTCCCCAGGACCAATGCACCCTGACCCTCGAGGTAGCACCCTCCGCCGAGGGAGACCTTCAGGCCACCCTGGTCGTGCGTCACGACGGACCCGGCTCGCCGGCTGAGGTCGAGCTCGTGGCGACCGCCCTCCCGCCGCCGGCCCCGGCCATCGCCCACAGCCCGGCGGCGGTCGCCTTCGGCGCCCAGCCGGTGGGACGACGGAGCTCGATCTCGACCGTCGAGGTCGCCAACCGGGGGACCGCCCGACTGGTGATCGCGGGAATGGAGCTCGGCGGCGCCGACCCCGGAGACTTCCAGATTGTCCCGGGATCGTGCGAGGGGGCCCCTTTCCTGGTACCCGACAGCACCTGTACGGTCGGCCTCCGGTTCGTCCCCAGCGCCCCGGGGACCCGCCGCGCCCGTCTGCTGATCCACCACAACGCCGAGGGCGGAACCGAAGTGGTCGAGCTCGCCGGGCGCGGTGTGCCGGGCAGCGAGTAGGGCGAATCGGCCCCCACGCCGCCGGGTGGCGCAACGCCGGGAACCTCCGGCGATACTCGTGTCTCTCAAGGGGTGACGAGGAGCCGGGCAGCGCCCGCCTCCGAGTCTCCCAAGTACCTCGGTGCAGAATGACGGCTACGCGCCCGAACGCGAGCGCGCTTGTGTACCGAGGTGCCAAGAACCAGGCGGGAGTCTGCGCGGCAGAAACACGTAGCCGCGCGCGAGGGTCTTACGGGGTGAATTCAAGGCGCGAGGAGGAGTCGATGCAGGGACATCGTGGACGACGAGCTACGCAGGAGACACCCCGTAACCCCCTTGCGCCCTACGGGTTGCGGCGGCGTGGAACCGTCTATGTCGTTCCCGCTCCTCGACGATGGCTCGGCATCGCCTGCGTCGCGGTGCCTCGTATCCGACCCCACGGCGCTCGCAACGCGACTGCGCGTTTCTGCCGCGCAGACTCCTGGGAGGACCTGACGTGACCCGGCGGACCCTGAAAATCCCGATGGCGGTGCTCGCGGCCTGGATGCTCTCGGGCGCGATCCCCGGCGCTTCTCTCCGAGCCCAGGCTCCGGACTCGACCGGTGCCGGACGCGAGGGCTCGCAAGCGCCCCTCCTCACCCTCGACGAAGCCGTGCACCTGGCGCTCGCCGACAACCCCGCCCTGGCCGCCTCGGAAGCCGCCGCCCGCGGCGCCCAAGCCGGTCTGGACGAGATCCGGGGCGCCCGCTGGCCGCGCCTCGAGGTGACCACCGACGCCGCCCGCACGACCAACCCGGTCATGGTGTTCGGCGGGCTCCTCAGCCAGGAGCGCTTCAGCGAGACGAACTTCGACGTCGGCTTTCTCAACCAGCCCGATCCCCTGACCGACTACCGGGCCCGTGTCTCCGTGTCCCAGCCCCTGTGGGCGGGCGGCCGGATCGCCGCCGGCATCCACGGCGCCGGCCAGCAGGCGCAGGCCGCAGACTTCTCGCGAGAGCGCGCCCGCCAGCAGCTTGTCTACCGGGTGACCGACCGCTACACCGGGGCCGTGGTGGCCGGCCAGGCCGTCGCGGTCCGGAAGGCGGATCTGGAGACGGCCACGAGGAGCGTCTCCCTGACCCGCGACCTCTACGAGACCGGCCTGGTGGTGGAGTCCGACCTGCTCCAGGCTCAGGTCCGGGAGACCGAGACCCGCGCCGCCCTGGCGGAGGCGCAGAAGAACGCCGCCGTCGCCCGCTCGGCCCTGAACCTCGAGCTCGGTCGAGACCTGGAGACGCCCATGCGGCTGCCCACCGAGCTCCAGGTGCCCGACGGGGCGGCGCCCACGGCGCTGCCGGACCCGCCGGACTTGGCGGCCCTGGTCGCCGAGGCGCGGGAGCGGCGACCGGACCTGGCCGCCGCCCACGCCCAGGTCGCCGCGGCCCGCGCCGGCCTCGACGGGGCGCGCGGCGGAAGGCTGCCGGAGGTGGGGTGGAGCGGCGGCTACGAGGCCCACGCCGAGTCCCCCTTCGACCACCCGGGAACCAACTGGTCCCTGGGTATCGGCCTGCGCTGGACCGGGTTCGACGGCTTCGCGACCCGGGCGCGGGTCCAAAAGGCCCAGGCCGCCCTCGAGCAGGCCCAGCACATGGCCGAGCTCGCCGAGCGCGGCGTGGCCCTGGAGGTGGAATCCGCCGAGCGGGAGATGGAAGCCGCCCGGCTGCGCTGGCAGCAGGCCCGAGAGGCCGTGACGCTGGCCGAGAAGAGCGTCGCCATCGTACGCGACCGCTACAAGGAGGGGCTGACCACGGTGGTCGAGCTCCTCGGCGCCGAAGCCCTGGTCACAGGCTCCCGCACCCGGGAGCTCGCGGCGCGCCGCGACCTGACCCTGGCCCATTCCGAGCTCGACCTGGCCGTGGGGCGCCTGTGACCCTGCTGACCGACGGAGACCGACCCATGGAACGACTCGATCACTCCATCCGCGGGAGGCGCCCGGCATGGGCGCCCTCCCTGGTGCTTTCCATCCTTGGCCTGGCGCTCGCCCTGACTCTGGTCCTGGGTCTCGCTGCCGGCTGCGGCAAGGCCGAGCCTCCGACCGCCGAGCGGGCCGAAGCGAGCCCGGTGGCCGTGGCGACACGGGCCGCGGCCTACCGCGAGGTGGCCGATCCGGTGCGGGCCACGGCGGCCGTCGAGCCCTCCCGGCGCGTCATGCCCGGGAGCAAGATCCTGGGCCGGGTCGACGCCGTTCTGGTCACCGAGGGGCAGCCGGTCAAGGCCGGCCAGCTCCTGGCCCGCCTCGAGAGCCGGGACCTCCAGGCTGCGGCCGACCAGGCCCAGGCCGCGGTGAGCGCCGCCGAGGCCCAGCTCGAGAACGCCCGCGCCCAGCACGACCGCATGGCAGAGCTCCAGGCCCGAGGCTCTGCGACCACCAAGAACCTGGAGGACGCCACCACCGGCTTCCGCATGGCCCAGGCCGGCGTCGAGCAGGCGAAGGCCAACCTGGCGGCGGTGCGGGTGAACCTGGGCTACGCCCGGGTGGTGAGCCCCCTCGACGGCTGGCTGGTCGCCAAGCAGATCGAGGTGGGGGACATGGTCTCTCCGGGCCGACCCCTGTTCACCGTGGAGGACCTCGATCCCGTCAAGGTGGTGGCCGAGGTCCCCGAGGCCGAAGTCTCGGGCCTCTCGGTCGGGGACGGCGCGGCGGTGGAGGTCTCGGCCGCCGGCTTCCGGCAGCAGGGCTCGATCTCGCGGATCGTGCCGGCCGGCGACGCCCACAGCCGCACCTTCCGCTGCGAGGTCGTGCTGCCCAACCCGAAGGGTGTGCTCAAGTCGGGCATGTTCGCCCGCGTCGCCTTCACGCCGAAGGCCGGCGAGAGCACCCGGCAGGCCCTCCTCGTGCCGGCGGGCGCCATCGTCCGCCGCGGGCAGCTCCAGGGCCTCTTCGTGGTCGAGAGCTCCCGGGCGCGCCTGCGCTGGGTGCGCACCGGCGCCCTCAGCGGTGACCAGATCGAGGTGCTCTCGGGCCTCGCCCCGGGCGATCGGTTCGTGGTCGAGCCGCCGGCGGGGCTGGTGGATGGCGCGTCGGTCGAAGAGCGCCCGGTCGCCGCCGAGGCCTCCGGAGGCTCCGAGGGAGGCCGGCCATGAGCCGTGGTCTCGGTCCGGCCGGCCGCCTCGGCCGGTTCTCGATCCAGTCGAAGCTGACGCCGCTGACGGTGCTGGCCGCCCTCGCCCTCGGGGCGATGGCGGTGCACCTGACGCCGCGCGAGGAGGAGCCGCAGATCGTCGTTCCGATCGTGGACCTCTTCGTGCCCATGCCCGGCTCCACCCCCGAGGAGGTGGAGAACCGGGTGACCGTGCCCCTGGAGAAACGCATGTGGGAGATCCCGGGGGTCGAGTACGTGTACTCGGCCTCGCGCCCGAACGGCGCCCTGGTGACCGTGCGATTCCTGGTGGGCGACGACCTCCAGGGGAGCCTGGTCAAGGTCTACGAGAAGGTCGCCTCGAGCCTGGACCAGGTGCCCGCGGGGGCGGGCTTTCCCCTGATCAAGCTGCGCACCATCGACGACGTGCCGGTGCTCTCGCTGACCCTGTGGAGCGACCGCTACGACGCCTACGGCCTGCGCCAGATCGCGGCCGAGCTCCGGCGCGAGGTGGACAAGCTCACCAACGTCTCCAAGACGAGCCTCCTGGGCGGCCAGCCCCGGGCCATCCGGGTGCGCCTGGACGCCGAGCGTCTGGCGAGCTTCGGGCTCGACCCGGCGGGCATCGCCCGGGCGATCGGCGCCCAGAACGCATCCGCGCCGGCCGGGAGCTTCGAGCGCCACGACCAGGACGTGATCGTGGAGACCAGCGCCTTCCTGACCTCTCCCGAGGAGGTGCGCGCCCTCGTGGTGGGCGCCTCCGGCGGCAAGCCGATCTACCTCTCGGACGTCGCCGACGTCCTCGACGGGCCGGCCGAGGCCGCGAGCTACGTCGAGATGATGCCCGGCCCGGCCGCCCAGGAGCGGGGCATCGAGTTCCCGAAGGGGGCGGGCGACGCCCTCACCGCGGTCACCCTCTCGGTCGCCAAGCGCAAGGGCGCCGACGCCCGCCACGTGGTCGAGGAGGTCCAGCGGTCCCTGGCCGACCTCCAGGGCCGCCTCATTCCGCCCGACGTCCACGTGACCGTCACCCGGGACTACGGCGCGACCGCCACCGACAAGGCCGACGAGCTCCTCTTCCACCTCTTCGTCGCCATCGTCTCGGTGACGATCTTCATCGGCCTCGCCCTGGGCTGGCGCGGCGCCGTGGTGGTGTTCATCTCCGTGCCGGTCACCTTCGCCCTGACCCTGTTCGTCTACTACAGCCTCGGCTACACCCTGAACCGGGTCACCCTCTTCGCCCTGGTGTTCATCGTCGGCATCGTGGTCGACGACTCGATCATCGTGGTGGAGAACATCGTCCGCCATCTGAGAGAGAAACGTCTGCCGCCTCTCCAGGCGGCGATCGAGGCGGTGGACGAGGTGGGCAACCCGACGATTCTCGCCACCTTGACCGTGATCGCGGCGGTGTTGCCCATGGCTTTCGTGCGCGGCCTCATGGGGCCGTACATGCGGCCCATGCCCATCGGCGCGTCGCTGGCCATGATCTTCTCCCTCGGCGTGGCGCTGGCCACCGCGCCCTGGTTCGCCTTCCGCCTGCTGCGCAAGAGCGGCGAGGGAGAGCCGGAGGGGGGCGGGGTGGAGGAGACCCGCACCTACCGCACCTACCGCTCGGTCCTGGCGCCGCTCCTCGCCAGCCCGGTCAAGCGCTGGAGCTTTCTCGGAGCGGTGGTGGCTCTGCTCCTGGTGGCGGTGGCCTTCTTCCCCCTGCGCTGGGTGAGCGTGAAGATGCTGCCGTTCGACAACAAGAGCGAGATCCAGGTGCTCGTGGACATGCCCGAGGGGACCACCCTCGAGGACACCCATGCCACGATCCGGGACCTGGCCGAGTACCTGAGGACGGTCCCCGAGGTCACCGACCTCGAGCTCTACGCCGGCACCCACGCCCCGATCAACTTCAACGGGCTGGTGCGCTACTACGACCTGCGCCAGGGTCCGACGGTCGGGGACGTCCAGGTCAACCTGCTGCCCAAAAACGAGCGCAGCGCCCAGAGCCACGAGATCGCCGGGCGGATCCGCGCCCCCCTCGAGAAGATCGCCGAGCTCCACGGCGCCGCCCTGAAGGTGGTGGAGGTGCCCCCGGGCCCGCCGGTCCTCTCGACCCTGGTGGCAGAGGTCTACGGGCCGACCCACAAAGCCAGGATCGCACTGGCGCGCAAGATCAAGGGCCTTTTCCAGAAGACCCCGGGGGTGGTCGACGTCGACTGGATGGTCGAAGCGCCGCAGCCGAAGCTGGAGGTCCGGGTGGACTGGGAGAAGGCGGCGCTCCACGGCGTGCCGGCGGCGCGGGTGGTCGAGACCTTGGGCTACGCCTTCGGAAACCGGTCGGTGGGGCTGCTCCACGCGTCCGCCGCCGCAGAGCCGGTACCCATCGTCCTGGAGCTGCCCCGCGCCCAGCGCTCGGATCTCGACTCGCTCCTCGCCCTGCGGGTGGCCTCGCAGAGCGGCTCCCTGGTTCCCCTGGGCGAGCTGGTGAAGGTGGAGCACACCACCCAGCACGTCTCGCGCTACCGCAAGAACCTGCGGCCGGTCGTCTACGTGACCGCCGACGTGGCGGGAGCCATCGAGAGCCCGGTCTACGCGATCCTCGACCTGGCCGACGAGGTCAAGGCCCTGAACCCGGCCCAGGCCACCGGCGGCGCCGTCGCGCAAGGGGCCCCGCCGATCCTGCAGCTCTATACCCACCAGCCCCTCTCCGAGGAGCAGCCGGCCCTCAAGTGGGACGGTGAATGGCACATCACCTACGAGGTCTTCCGCGACCTGGGCTCGGCCTTCGCGGTGGTGTTGGTGCTGATCTACGTGCTCCTGATCGGCTGGTTCGGCTCCTTCAAGACGCCCCTGGTGATGATGATCGCGATCCCCCTCTCCCTGGTGGGGATCGTCCCGGGGCACCTGCTGCTCCACGCCTTCTTCACCGCCACGTCGATGATCGGCTTCATCGCCCTGGCCGGGATCATGGTGCGCAACTCGGTGCTGCTCATCGACTTCGTGGAGCTCGCCCTGTCGCGGGGCCGAAACCTGGAGCAGGCGCTCCTCGAGGCCGGCGCCGTGCGGCTGCGGCCCATCCTGCTGACCGCTGGCACGGTGTTCGTGGGCGCCTTCGTCATCCTCTTCGACCCGATCTTCCAGGGCCTCGCCATTTCCCTGATCTTCGGCACCTTCGCCTCGACAATCCTGACCCTGGTGGTGGTGCCCCTGGCCTACTACCTGATGGAGCGCAAGCGGCTGGCGAAGCCTGGAACGCCCGGGACGACGGACGGCTCGGCACCGGGAGACGAGAACCTTGGAGAGCACGGGGAGGGGGCGCCCTCTTCCCCCCATTGAGGGCGGGAAGAGGGTCGGGAAACTGAGGGGGTGATGAGATGAACACTGATCAAACCATGCTGATGATCCTGTGCGCCGAGGAGCGGGTCGAAGAGCTCGTCCGCTTTCTCGGGCGCTACGACGTGGCCGGGTTCACCGAGATCCAGGGGCTCCAGGGCGCCGGCTCGACCGGTAAGCACCTGGGAACCCGGGCCTTTCCCGGCACCGTCTCCATGCTGCTGACCGTCGGCTCCCGAGAGGAGACCGCACGAGTGGCCGAGGGGCTCGGCGAGTTCGCCAAGGACTGCCGCCCGGGGCAGGGCCTGCGCGCCTACGCCCTCAACGCCTCGCAGGTGGTCTGAGCCTCTCCGACGCACCGCCGGCCCGGGGGAGATCGTGCCGGGAGGAGGCATCCCCTTCCCGCCGTGAGAGCGGGAAGGGGATGTGGGGGCGATCCGGGTGAAGGGGAGCGAGGGGATGCAGGGAGGGGCGCGTCACGTGTAGTCTTGCGTCCCGACCGTCATGCGCCTCACCCGTACCCTCGGCCCGATCCTGGGCGTCGTCCTGTTCGGAGCGGCGCTCTGGATCCTGCGCAGGGCGCTGGGGGCCTACCACTACGCGGACATCGCCCAGGCGATCCACGCCCTGGCTCCGGCCCAGCTCGCCGCGGCCCTCGTCCTGACCGCCGTCGGCTACTCCCTGCTGGTGGGCTACGACCTCTTGGGCCTGGGCTATGCCGGCCACCGGCTACCCGTCGGACGCGTGGCGGTGGCGGCGTTCACCGGCTACGCCTTCAGCAACTCCTTCGGCAACCCCCTGGTCACCGGGGCGCCGATCCGCTATCGGTTCTACTCGGCCTCGGGGCTCTCGACCTTCGACATCGCCCGAGTCGTCGGCTTCTCGTTCGTCACGTTCTGGTCCGGCTTCCTGACGCTGGGCGGCATCCTCTTCCTCTTCGAGCCCCTGACCATCCCCTCCGCCCTCCACCTCCACATCGCCACGGTCCGGCCCCTGGGCGCCCTGCTGCTCGCCATCGAGGCCGGCTACCTCGCCGCGGCGACCTTCCTGAGGCGCCCCCTGCGCATCGGCTCGTGGGAAGCTTCGCTGCCGGAGCTGCCCTTCGCCGCAGGTCAGGCGGTCCTCGCGTCCCTCGACTGGGCGGCGGCTGGATCGGTGCTCTACGTCCTGCTGCCGGCTTCCGGTCGCCCGCCCTGGCTCGAATTCCTCGGCATCTTCCTGTTCGCCCAGATCGCCGGCGTCCTGAGCCAGGTGCCCGGCGGCCTGGGCGTGTTCGAGACGGTGGTGGTGGTCCTCCTCGGGGACTGGGTGGCCCCCTCGGCCGTCGCCGGCTCGCTTCTCGTCTACCGCGCCTTCTACTACCTGCTACCCCTGATCCTGGGCACGGTCACCCTGGCGGTCTCGGAGATCGCCGAGCGGCGCCACCTCCTGACGCGCGCCGCCCGCCTGACCGGCAAGTGGGTCTCGCCCTTGGTCCCCGACTCCCTGGCCTTCACGACGTTCGTCGGTGGCGTGATCCTCCTCGCCTCCGGGGCGACCCCCAGCCTCCACAGCCGGATGGCCTGGCTCAACGACGTGCTGCCCCTGCCGATCGTCGAGCTGTCGCACTTCGTGGGCAGCCTGGTGGGGGTCGGCCTGCTGTTTCTCGCCTGGGGCCTCCAGCGGCGCCTCGACGCGGCCTACCACCTGTCGGTCCTGCTCCTGGGCACCGGGATCCTGGTCTCGCTCTTGAAGGGCCTCGACTACGAAGAGGCCATCGCCCTGTCGGTGATGCTGGCCCTGCTGCTCTCGGCGCGGGACCACTTCTACCGCAAGGCCTCCCTGGCCCACGACCTGCCCGGCGCCCGCTGGTTCGTGGCCATGGGGGTGGTGGTCCTGGCCTCCGTCTGGCTCGGCGCCTTCGCCTTCAAGCACGTGGAGTACTCGGACCAGCTCTGGTGGCGGTTCAGCATCCACGGCGACGCCCCCCGCTTCCTGCGGGCCTCGGTCGGCGCCGTCGTCCTGACCCTCGCCCTGGCCCTGACCCGGCTGATGCGGGCGGCCCGTCCGGAGCCGCCGACCCTGAGCGCGGACCTGCGCGAGCGGGTCGAGGAGATCGTCGAGGCCTCGCCCCGGACCGAGGCCCGACTGGCCTACCTGGACGATAAGTCGTTCCTCCTCACGACGGCCCGGAACGCCTTCATCATGTACGGGGTCCAGGGCTCGAGCTGGATCGCCATGGGCGACCCGGTGGGTCCCCAGGAGGAATGGGCGGACCTGATCTGGCGCTTCCGCGAGCTGGCGGACAAGCATGCGGGCCGGCCGATCTTCTACCAGGTCGGGCCGGAGAACCTTCCGGTCTACGTCGAGGCGGGCCTGACCCTGCTCAAGCTGGGGGAGGAGGCCCTGGTGGCCCTCGCCCAGTTCACCCTGGAAGGCGGCGAGCGCAAGAAGCTGCGCTACATCCACCGCAAGCTCGGCACCGAGGGGTTCGCCTTCGAGATCGTCCCGCCGGCGGAGGTGCCTAACCTGATCCCCGAGCTCGCCCAGGTCTCCGATAGCTGGCTGGCGGAGAAGGGGGTGAGGGAGAAGCGCTTCTCCCTGGGACGCTTCGACCCCGCGTACCTCGAGAGGCTGCCGGTGGCGGTGGTGCGGCGCGAGGGGCGGATTTTCGCCTTCGCCAACCTGTGGCCGGGGGCCGGCCGCGAAGAGGTCTCGGTGGACCTCATGCGCCACCTGCCGGAAGCTCCCGCCGGGGTCATGGACTTTCTCTTTACCGAGCTACTGCTCTGGGGGCAGGACGAGGGCTTCCAATATTTCAACCTGGGGATGGCGCCCCTCTCGGGCCTCCAGGCCCATCCCCTCGCCCCGGTCTGGAACCGCCTCGGCTCCTTCCTGTTCACCCACGGCGAGCCCATCTACCACTTCCAGGGGCTGCGCCAGTACAAGGAGAAGTTCGAGCCGGCGTGGCGGCCCCGCTACCTGGCCTCGCCCGGCGGCCTCGCCCTGCCCCGGGCCCTTGCCGACGTCACCGCCCTCGTCTCGGGCGGTCTGACCGGCGTGCTCGGCAAGTGAGGAGAGGTTTCAGGAGCCTCGGACCTTCGAGCGCCGGCCGTCCGGGGTGAGAGCCTCCAGGGCCACGGCGCGGCACCGGTTGCGCCCCTCGCCCTTGGCCTGATAGAGGGCTTCGTCGGCCGCGGCGACGAGTCGCGAGGCGAGCTGGTCTGATTCCTCCTCGGGTACCGAGTCCGGCTCGTAGGTCGCCACGCCGACGCTCACGGTGATCGGCAACCGCCCTGCGAGGCGCTCGGACACGGCGCGCCGCAGGGTCTCCGCCAGCACCATGGCCCCGGCCTTCTCGGTGTCCGGAAGCAGGACCACGAACTCTTCGCCGCCGTAGCGCCCGACCAGGTCCGAGGAGCGGACGGCCTTGACCAGGAGGTTGGCCAGCTTCGCCAGCAGCTCGTCACCTGCGGGATGGCCGAAGCGGTCGTTGTAGCCCTTGAAAAGGTCGAGGTCGAGGAAGAGGAGGGACACCGGGGTTCGGGACCGCGTCGCGCGGCGCACCTCGATGACCAGGCGCTCCTCGAAGTCCCTGCGGTTGCTCAATCCGGTCAGGGGATCCGTCGCGGCGATCTCCCGCAGGGCGAGGTTCGCTTTCTGGAGCCTCCGGTTGGCCTCCTCGAGGTCCCGGGCGAGCTCGCGGACCCGCTCCTCCGAGCGCTTGCGTTCGGTGATGTCGCGCAGGCTCGCCTGGATCTCGGGCTCCGACGCCTCCTCGGCCGGGGAGACCAGCCGCCCGGAGCTCTCGAACCAGAGGTAGCCGCCGTCCTTGCGCCGGAGGCGGTAGGCGAGGATGTAGACGGCCGGGTCGCGGAAGACCGATCGGTGCGTCGCCTGCACGGCGTCGAGATCGTCGGGATGCACCAGATCGAAGAGCGACCGACCGAGCAGCTCCTCGGGCTCGTAGCCCAACAGGCGCCGACAGGCCGCCGACGCGTAGACGCAGGTACCGTCCTTCCTCTGTCGGGAGATCAGGTCGCTCGACGTCTCGGCGAGCATCCGAAACCGCTCCTCCGACTGCTGGAGCCGCCCTTCCATGCGCTTGCGCGTGTCGATGTCGACGACCTGCGAGATGAAGAAGCGCGGAACGCCCGACGCCGGGTCGCGCACTGCGGAGACCGTGAGCTGGGCCCAGGCCGGGTCTCCGGACGACCCCAGGTATCGCTTCTCGGTGGTGAAGGAGTCGATCTCGCCGTTCTGCAGGCCGCTCAGGAGATCGAGGCTCCTCTGGCGGTCGTCGGGGTGGGTGACGGCCGCGAAGTCTCGGCGCAGGACCTCGTCTTCCGAGAGGCCGAGAAAGTCGCAAAACGCCTGGTTGACGCGCAAGAAGCGGCCTTCGGGGTCGACCAGGCAGATCCCCACGGCGGCGTGGGAGCACGCCGACTCAAAGAGAGCATCGCTCTTGCTCAGGGCGCCGCTCGACATCGCACGTCCTTTCGCCCCGGAGGTGCGACCGCCTCGGACTCTCCGGGCGGGTCTACCATAGAGCAGCGGGGCCGATCCCGCACCACCCCAACGGGGTAGGCGGCGTAAACTCGGCGAAAGGAGAGAGCGATGAGTCAGGAAGACATAGCCCGGGCGGTCGGCGGCGTGGTGAAGGCGGCCTCGGACATCCAGAGGACCCGGGTCGAGGCGGGCACCGCCGCCGAGGTCCAGGTACTGATCGACGAGCGCGACGGCGCCGGCGCCTTCCGGATGCGCCGCTTCATCATGGGCGACGGCGGCGGGATGCCGCGCCACACCAACCGGGTCGAGCACGAGCAGTACGTCCTCGCCGGCCGCGCGCGGGTGGGGGTGGGGGAGACGGTCCACGAGGTCGCCGCCGGCGACGTGCTCTACATCCCCGCCGGCACCCCCCACTACTACGAGGTCGTCGAAGCCCCCTTCGAGTTCCTGTGCATGGTGCCCGCCCGGGAGGACGAGATCGAGATGGTGGAGAGCGGTTCTAGAGAAATGCCTTGAGAACCGGCTCGAGCCAGCCCGTGACGAGCCGGTTGAGCTCGGGCACCTGACTGGCGAGCATCCCGAGGAGTGGAACGCCGGCGAAGAGGAGGAGCCTGCCGGACAGGCTCTTGGCCCAAGCGAAGCCCCCCGAATCGGTGCCGGTCCTCAGGCGCAGCACCGAGTTGCGTTCCATCTGGTAGATGACGACGGCGATCTGGAGGGTGCCGAGGACCACCAGGGATCCGAAGTAGAAGAGGGTCACGCGGCGTGGCTCGAAAGGGTAGGAGGCCACGGCCAGGAAGAGGACGAGCAGACCGGCTGCGACGTAGGCCATGAGCTGGCCGATCTGCAGGAGGGCCTCGCGCGTGAAGGTTGCGGTCTGGCAGACGAAGAACTCCCGGGAGAGGACTACCAGGGGAGCTTCCTCGGCAGCCGCGGGCTGGCCGTCCACCGGCGCCGCCTCTTCGCCCTCGACGGGCTCCCGGGAAGCCTCTGCCGCGCCCCACCGGGCCAAGGCGAGCCAGACTCGGCAGGACCTCGCGCGCATCGACTCGGCGGTAACTCGAAGGACCGGAGCCAAGTGAGCCACCAGGGTGACCGTCGGCGATCCCACTTCCGGACTGTCGCCGCACGCGGTCTCGAATTCGGCTTCGAGGCTCCCGAGGGTCGTCTCACAGCGCTCGAAGAGCTCGCGCCGGCTCGGACCGCCCGGATTCGCGGCCCCCGACAGGTCCGTTAGCCAGAGGGCAGCGCTCCGGGGCGTCGCGGGACCGAAGCGGAGCGCCTTGAGGTCGGCGAGCCACCGCCGGAGCGCTCCCCAGGCGGTGCAGAGGGACAGCGACGAGCCCAGGAGAAGGACCACCGACGCCACGATCAGGAGGCTCTCGGCCCAGTCCAGCCACGGAGCGTCGAACCCACGGACGATGGGCCCGGCGGAGCCGTAGTACAGCGAGAGGTACGCCACCGGTATACAGACGAGCAGCCCCCACTGGAACAGATTGTCCCGGATCCAGAAGCTCGCCGGATTCACTGCGTCCCGAACGAGAAGGATGGCCCGGGCCAGGCGATCGTCCAGAGACGGGGCGCTCGGCCCCAGGGGATCGTCCGCGGACGGAGCCACGCCCAACTCCCCGGGAGTCGGGAGCCGATCGAGGGTCTGCCCGCGCCACAGGCTGGCCAGGACCCAGCCGACGACGATCACCAACGCCATAATCACCGGGAGCACAGGGGAGACTCCCTTGCCGACGGCGATGGAGCGCTCCAGGAACAACGTCAGGCCGGGCTTCGAGCCGAGGTGGTCCAGCCCGAACGCCACGAGCACCGCGGCACCCACGATACCTGTGGTGGCGAGGAGCAGCGGAGCGCTCAGGCGCGCGGCCCTCTTCAGAAGCGAGGAGGTCCTCGGCGAAGCCTCCGACGGGGGAAGAGTCTCGTCGCGCCGCTTCCAGGGCAGCTCGAAGACGTCGCCCCACGTCCGCTGGGCCAGCCCGGCGTACAGGACGACCGCCGCGAGAGCCAGACAGAGCGGAGAGACGACGAGCAGCGGGCGGATCGCGTCGTCCCAGGACGTCGGCACTAGCACCATGGCCGACTCGATCCAGCCCGCCCCCTTCTGCGAGCGGTACAGATAGGGACCACCCAGGAGCAGATACGGCACCGCGGTGGCCGCCGGGATGAGGACCACGAGCCCTTGGACCAGGCGGCTAGGGAAGGCATCGGCCGGTGCAACGCCGCGGCGCCGGGGAATGAGGCGTCGCCACTCGACCCCGAGGAACGGCCTGTTTCGCACCGTCCGATGTGCAGCCCCGGAGACGGTGAAGAGAATGAACAGGCCCGCGAAGCAGAAGACGAGGGTCCATCCGCGTGGCGGTGAAGGGTGTCGGTCCGTTCCCAGGCCGAGAGCCCGTTGCGCGTCGTCGCTCCCATGGGACCCGCAGGAGGCGTCTCCTTCGAGGCAGACTCTCTCCAGGGGAACCAGGGTCCCTCGCCCGACGGCGGACAACCACACCTCGTCGGGATGGCGGACCCCGGCCCCCTCGCCGGAGATCAGCTCCTTCGTGGCCTTGTACACCCCCTGAGCGGTGTCCGAGGCGAACTGCAGCTCGACATCCCGGCTCGGAGGCTCCAGGGGATCGGGCTCGCTCAAGGGGTTGGACGAGACAACGAGCATGCCCTTGGTCGCCGGCGTGTACTCCGGGTGGGCAAGGAGGAGATCGCCCTCGAAGGTGACCAGTCGCACGTCGGGGGCGTGCGCTCGGAGGACGGAGGCGAGAAAGAGCTTGTCCATCACGTTCGAGGCAGCGATCGCTACCACCTCGATACGGTTCGCCGCGATGGTCGTGAGGATGTTGGTCAGGACCAGATCTTGGGTGCGCGAGGAGCGCTGGACGTCGAACAGGGGCAGGTCGTCCCGGCTTGGACGATTCTCGGTGAGATCCAGATCGAGAGAGGTCGCAGGGAGCGACTCGGGGCTCGTTGGCGCGCCCGCCCGAAGCTGCTGGCGGCGTTGAGCGTCGTACGCCGCCCGGACGTACGAGATGTTTGCCGGAAAGGGCAGGACGTGGAAGCCTGAGCCGGCGAAGTCGCTTCCGTAGAGGGACTTCTCTGCCAGCACCGCGACCCGGCCGTTCTCGGACCGGCTCTCAGTCGAGTCCTTCTTCACGGCGCACGGCCCCGCGGTGCCGGCCCGCCCCGACTTGGGGTAGAACGACGTCTGGAGGCCGAGCCGGTGCGGAACGAACCGGTTCCACAGGCAACTCTGCAGCGCGTCGTCGTCGGCGGCCATGGTGCCGTACCGCACCCGATACCCGTGCAGGATCTTCGTGAGCACGGTGCCATTGCCGGGGGAGGTCGCCGTTCCCGAGAGGACGTCGACTGCAAGTGAGTCGGGGAGCTTCCAGCGAGAGCACTTGGCTCGGCCTCGCTGTGTCACGCCGTCGAGCCAGTTCGCGAGCCCGCTCGCGAGGGAGCGGGTAGAGCCGGAGAAGGTTGGGCCGAGAACCTGGATGGGGAGGGAGAGATGGGCGAGAGAGTCGTACGGAGGGACGTGGAAACTGTGGCTCGCCAGGTCGAGCGCCGTCGTGAGGGCCTGGGTCTGGACGCCCCAGACCGGCGCCTCACCGACCAGGTAGACAGCCAGCACCTTGCCGCCCACCGCTCCAGAAGGCGCTGGCTTCGGCTCTCCGGCGGTCGAGTTCGGGGGCGCGCGGTCCGGGTCGAGGCGGAACAGCAGAACACCCGGGGTCGTGCGGTAGTGGCGCATCGTCGCCGTCTCCCTCGTCGTCTGGCCCGCGCTCCATGGAAGGCAGTACCGATCCTGGAGAAACTCGAGATCGGGCGATTCGAGGGCCCGGCGGATGGAGCCGAGAAGGAGGTCGAACTCGCGGCCGAACCTCGAGTCGATCGGATCGGGTAGCGTGGCGATCAGGCTACTCGGGGCGTACCCGCGATCCACGAGATCCTGGTAGCGCTCTCGGCACGGTTCGAGGCCGAGCCAGTCCACGGGGTTCTCGGAGGGAGCCGCAGCGCCGGTAGCGTCCGTTGGAAGGCGGGCGGCCCGAAGCGGTGCTGCCTGGCCGGGAACGGAACCGGCGCACGCGAGGGCCAGTGCGAGACAGGCGATCCACTTGCTCATGTTCGTCTCCTCTTTCCCAGGATAGAGACGGACCTGCGAACCGCTTTTCCTTCCTTCTTCCGCGACCCGTCCGCCCCATGCACCACTAGAGCCTCGGGAGCGGCGCCCCGCCGGCCTCGACGGCGCCTTCCCTCTGCTAGACTCCGGCGCTGTGGGCGACGGCAGACACCGCGTTCTGATCGCGAAGCCGGGCCTCGACGGACACGACCGGGGTGCCAAGGTGGTCGCCCGGGCCCTCCGCGACGCCGGCTTCGAGGTGATCTACACTGGGTTGCGGCAGACGCCGGAGCAGATCGCCACGGCTGCAGTGCAGGAAGACGTGGCGGCAGTGGGGCTGTCGATCCTCTCCGGAGCGCACAACCGGCTGCTGCCCGAGGTCGTCGAGCGCCTCGCCGGGCACGGCGCCGCCGACGTGCTGGTCTTCGCGGGAGGAATCATCCCGGAGGCCGACGTCGAGGGGCTGCGCGACGCCGGGATCGACGCCGTCTTCCCGCCCGGCACGGCCACCGGCGAGATCGTGCGGTACCTGAAGGAGCGCCTGGTAGCGTGACGACGAGACTTCACCACCGAGTCGGGACGGGCGACGCCGGTCGGCCCCGACCCGGGACGATCGGGGACGAGAACGAGGAAATCCCATGAGCCGAACGATCCTCCTGGCCGACGACAGCGTCACGATTCAGAAAGTCATCGAGCTGACCTTCATGGACGATGACTACGAGGTGGTCGCCGTGGGCAACGGCGACGAAGCCCTCGAGAAGCTCGATGAGATCACCCCCGATTTCGTCATCGCCGACGTCCACATGCCGGGGGCGAGCGGCTACGACGTGGCCAAGCATTCCAAGAGCCTGCGTCCGGAGATCCCCGTGCTTCTGCTGGTGGGAACCTTCGAGCCCTTCGACGAGGAGCAGGCGGAGCGCTCGGGTTGCGACGCCTTCTTGAAGAAGCCCTTCGACTCCCAGGAGCTCCAGCGCCTGGTCGAGGAGCTCTCCTCCGAGGCCGCGGGCGACGCGACGACGGTGGAGGAGCCCCCGCCGTGGGACGCCGCCGCGACGGCCGACGAGCCCCAGGAGGCCGCAAGCGCCGAGCCGCAGGACGCCTCCGAGCCCTTCGCCATCGGCCTCGACGACGAGACCCGCCCCGACACGCTCGTCGAGCCGCCCGAGCTGCCCGACGTGCCCGAGATCGAGATCGAGCTCGACACCGACGAGCCTTCCATGGAGCCCTCCTGGGACGCCGAGGAAGAGACCGCACCCGCCGCCGCCGGCTTCGAGATCCAGCCGCTGGAGGCGTCGGGCGGCGCGGAGGTGCCGCCGCCGGCCCTCGAACCCGAGGTCGAGGTCGCCGAGCCGGCCGCCGCCGCCGGTGAGGTGCCCGCCGCCGCGAGCGCGCTCTCCGACGAGGACGTGGACCGCATCGCGCGTCGTCTCCTGGAGCTGGTGGGGGACAAGCCGGTCCGAGACGTCGCCTGGGAGGTCGTTCCCGACCTCGCCGAGGTGGTGATCCGGAACCGCCTCCGGGAGCTCGAGACCCAGGTGGAGTCCGCCGAGTAGCCACCTACGGCCCGGCCCGGCGCCGCGGCGCCGCCGCCCGCTCGACCGCTCCGCGGCCGCCCCCGCACTGTCGGAAGGTCCCGGCGCCCCGGTGGTGTCCCCATCTCCCGACCGAGCCGTTCCGCGACCTGAGAGAGCCATCATGGAGAGACAGTTCGACCCCCAGAGCTACGAGCCGCGCTGGAGCCGCCGCTGGCGCGAAGGAGGCTACTTCCAGGTCGAGGCCCCGTCGGCCCGCCCGAGCTTCTGCATCGTCATCCCTCCGCCCAACGTCACCGGCAAGCTCCACGTGGGCCATGCCCTTCAGACGGCGCTCCAGGACCTGCTCACGCGGTGGCGCCGCATGCAGGGCCACGAAGCCCTCTTCCTGCCCGGCACCGACCATGCCGGCATCGCCACCCAGCTCATGGTGGAGCGCCTCCTGGCCACGGAGGGCACGAGCCGCGAGGAGCTGGGCCGCGAGCGCTTTCTCGAGCGGGTCTGGCAGTGGAAGGAGCAGTACCACGGCAACATCCGCCAGCAGCTCGAGCGGCTGGGCGCGAGCTGCGACTGGAGCCGCGAGCGCTTCACCCTCGACGAAGGGCTGAGCCGGGCGGTCCGCGAAGCCTTCGTCCGGCTCTACCGCGAGGGATTGATCTATCGCGGCGAGTACATGGTCAACTGGTCGCCGGAGCTCAACACCGCCATCTCGGACCTCGAGGTGGAGATGAAGACGGTGGCGGGCAAGCTCTACTACGTCGCCTACCCGGTGGAGGGCGTTCCGGGGACCGAGCGCGTCGTGGTGGCGACGACGCGGCCCGAGACCATGCTCGGTGACACGGGCATCGCCTTCGCTCCGGGCGACGAGCGCTACCGGCACCTCGAAGGGCACCACGCGGTGCTCCCCCTGGTCGGCCGCCGCCTGCCCTTCGTCCCCGACGAGGCGGTGGAGGCCGAGTTTGGGACCGGCCTGGTCAAGGTGACGCCGTTCCACGACCCGGCGGATTTCGAGATCGGGCGGCGCCACGACCTGGCGTCCATCCAGGTGATCGACCGCCGCGGCCGGATGACCGCGCAAGCGGGGGAGGACTTCGCCGGGCTCGACCGCGCCGAGGCGCGGCTCAAGGTGGTGGAGCGCCTGCGCGAGGGCGGCTACCTGGTCAAGGTGGAGGACTACCGGCACAACGTGGGCCACAGCCAGAGGAGCGGCGAGCCCGTCGAGCCCCTGGTTTCGACCCAGTGGTTCTGCGACGTCTCCGGAATGGCGCGCCGGGCCCTCGAGGTGGTGGAGAGCGGCGAGCTCACCCTGGTGCCCGAGAGCTGGGTCAAGACCTGGGCGCACTGGCTGGAGACGATCAAGCCGTGGTGCATCTCGCGCCAGCTCTGGTGGGGCCACCGCATCCCGGCCTGGTACGCACCCGGGGGCGAGGTCGTGGTGGCCCACACCGAGGAGGAGGCGGCGGAGCTCGCCGGCACCACCGAGCTCACCCGGGACCCGGACGTCCTGGACACCTGGTTCTCCTCGGGCCTGTGGCCGTTCTCGACCCTGGGATGGCCCGACCAGACTCCCGATCTCGAGACCTTCTACCCGACGGACGTCCTGGTCACCGGCCACGACATCCTGTTCTTCTGGGTCGCGCGAATGGTGATGATGGGTTGCCACTTCACCGGCGAGGCGCCGTTCCGCACCGTTCACCTGACCGGCCTGGTGCGCGACGCCGAAGGGCAGAAGATGTCCAAGACCAAGGGCAACGCCCTCGACCCCATGGAGCTGGTGGACGAGTACGGGGCCGACGCCGTGCGTTTCACCCTGACGATCCTCGACTCGCCCGGTCGTGACATCCCCCTGGACCCGGAGCGCATGGCCGGCTACCGGGCGTTCGGCAACAAGATCTGGAACGCCACCCGCTTCGCCCTGACCCGCCTCGAAAGCTCCGGGGATCCGGCGCGGGTGCAGCCCGAATTCGACCTCGCCGGGCTCGCGGCCCCGGAGCGCTGGATCCTCTCCCGCCTCTCGCGCGCCGCCGGCGAGGTGAGCGAGAGGCTCGAAGCCCTGCGCTTCGACGAGGCGTGCAACTGCCTCTACCACTTCTTCTGGGGCGAGCTTTGCGACTGGTACATCGAGCTCTCGAAGCCGGCCCTCCTGGGCATCGCGCCCCGCCCGAGGGTGGGGGAGGTGCTGCTCTCGGTCCTCGACCGGTCCCTGCGCCTCCTGCACCCGGTGATGCCGTTCCTCACCGAGGAGCTCTGGCAGAAGCTGCCCGGCCACGAGGCGATCCACCCGGAGACGATCAGCCTGGCGCCCTACCCGGAGCGCCGACCGGACTGGGAGGACGATGCGGTGGAGGCTCGCATGGGGAGCCTCGTCGAGGTGGTCACCCGGGTTCGTAGCCTGGCCGCCGAGCTGGGCATCTCCCCGGACCAGGGGCTCACCATCTACCTCCAGGCCGAGGACCCGGAGCTCTCCGCCTTCCTCGAGGAGCAGCGGGCCGTCCTGGCGTTTCTCTGCCCGACGGGCAAGTCGGGCAGCATCGAGATCGGTCCCGCCCCGGAGGGAGCGAGCCGCGACCTGGTAGCCGGCATCAACCTCGGGCTCGTGCCCGAGGAGGTGGAGCTGGGCCCGGAGGAGCGGGCTCGCCTCGAGGCCGAGCTCGCCAAGCTGGACGAGGAGATCGGGAGGGCCCGGGGCCGCCTCGCCAACGAGCAGTTCCTGGCCAAGGCGCCGGCCGACGTCGTGGAAGGCAACCGGCGCCGCCTCGCCGAGCTGGAGCAGCGCCGGGAAGGGATCGTGGCGGGCCTGGAGGTGGGCGGCGGGTGAGCGCAGGGCGGCCAGACGAAGCGGCGCCCCCGGCCGCCGGGGAGGATCGGGAGCTGGCGGCCTACCTCCGGGACCTGGGAGAGCCGGGCGACCTCGAGCGGGTGGTGGCGACCCGGGTCGATTCCACGAACCTCCTGGCACGCCGGGCGGTCGCCACCTACCTCTCCGAGGAGGCCGTGCCGCCGGCGTTCCTGGTGCTGGCCCTGGAGCAGACCGCCGGCCGCGGGCGCCAGGGACGGGCCTGGTCCAGCCCCTCCGGGCGCGGCGTCTACGCCACTCGAGTCCTCGCCGTGCGCAGCCACGAGGAGCTCCGGACCCTGCCCCTCCTGGTCGCCGTGGGCCTCGCCGTGGGCGTCGACGACCTGATCGGAAGCGGTCGGTGCCGCCTCAAGTGGCCCAACGACCTGCTGGTTCGCGGGCGGAAGATCGGCGGAATCCTGATCGAGGCGATGCCCCTGAGGCCGAAGGCGTGGATCGCCCTGGCCGGCTTCGGCGTCAACCACGCTCCAGCCGCCGTCTCCGGCTGGCCGGAGGGGGCCACCTCCCTGGCCGAGGAGGCTGGAGGCCGGGGCCCGCTGCCGTCCCTGGGGGAGTCCACCCGCCGATTGCTGGCCGCCGTGGAGGCCGAGCTCGGCCACCTCGGCGAGACCGCCTACGCCGCCGAGGCCTATCGCGACCTCTCGGCACACCGGCCGGGAGACCGCCTCCGGTGCCGGACCGGCGACGGAGTCCTCGACGGGACCGTCCTGGGCTTCGACGAGGGCGGCCTCTTGCGCCTGGAAGTCGCGGGGCGCGAGGTGCTTCTGGGAGCGGCGGAGGTGGTGGAGGATAATGGACCACCTCCCGGAGGTGACGCGGAATGAGCGAGGATCGCCCGGCGCCGTCTGAACCCCTGCTGGTCGTCGTCGACGTGGGCAACACCCACACGATCTTCGGCGTCTACCGGGGCGACGCCCTGGTCGAGAGCTTCCGGGTCTCCAGCGATGCCGAGCGCACTGCCGATGAGTACGGCGCCACCCTGCTGCCCCTCTTCGAGCTGGCGAACCTGGACCCGGCCGACGCGGAGGGAGTGGTCATCTCGTCGGTCGTCCCGCCCCTCCACCCGACCCTGGCCCAGCTCGCCCAGCGCTACTTCGGCCACCCGGCGCTCTTCGTCGAGCCGGGCGTGCGCACGGGGATGCCGATCCGCATCGACAACCCGATCGAGGTGGGCGCGGACCGCATCGTCAACGCGGTGGCGGCGCGCGAGCGCTACGGCGCGCCGGTCGTGGTGGTGGACTTCGGCACCGCCACCACCTTCGACGTGGTCAACGCCGCCGGCGAGTACGTGGGCGGCATCATCAGCCCGGGCATCTCGATCTCCGCCGAGGCCCTCTTCTCCCACGGCTCGCGCCTCTACCGGGTGGACGTACGACGCCCGGAGCACCTGATCGGCCGCAACACGGCGGGCGCCATGCAGTCGGGGATCTACTACGGCTACATCGGCTTGGTCGACGGCATTCTCGAGCGCCTGAGCGCCGAGGTGCCCGACCTGACCACGGTGGTCGCGACCGGCGGGCAGGCGCCTCTCATCGCCGCCGGCTCGCGGTTCATCCGCAAGGTCGACCCCATGCTCACCCTGGCCGGGCTCAAGCTGGTCTATGAACGAAACCGACGCGGCTGACCCGGCCCCGGCCGACGGCGCCCGGGGCCCGGAGGAGATGGAGGATCACGCCTACTTCCACGAGATCGAGGACCTCTTCCTCCGTCTTCGTGGCTCGCCCTTGCTCCTGACGCCGACGGACTACCAGATCACGAAGTCCTGGCATCGCCAGGGGGTCCCCCTCGATCTCGTCAAGAGAGCTCTCCAAGAGCTTTTCGCGAAGCGGCGAGAGCGCGAGGAAGAGGTCAAGGTCTGGGGTCTTCAACAGTGCCGGCGGGCCGTGGAGACGGCCTGGAAGGAAGCCCGGGAGCTGACCGCCCCGGCGGCCCGGGGACGCGGGGAGGCCGCGCCCCTCGACGTGGCGGCGCGTCTCGACGCCCTGGCCGGCGCCCTGCCCGAGGACCTGCCGGGGGGCGAGGAGCTGGCGGCCGACATTCGAGCCCTCGTCGCGCTCGCCGACAGCCGGGCGGTGGAGGAGGCCCTGGGCCGCCTCGAGGGCGAGGCGGTCGCGAGGCTGATCGAGGGCCTGGCTCCGGAGCGGCGGGTGGCCCTGGACGCCGAGGTCGAGCGCGGGCTCGAGGCCCTCGCCGAGCGCATCCCCCGGGCCGAGGTGGAGAGGGCGCGCCGGCGCCTCGTCGAGCAGCGCGTGCGCCGGAGCTTCGGCCTGCCGGCGCTGTCGCTCTTCGCCCCCGAGGCCGAAGGGTAGATGGGATCTCCCCCCATACCCTCGATCCCTCTCCCACCCTCCGGGGGGAGAAGGACGCCCCCACCCGCCCCGGCTCTCCCCCCCTGACCGTCGGTCCATCTCCCTCCCTCGGTCCCCCGCCCAGCCCGGAGGAGTCGGGAAGGGGGGCATCGGTGCAAGATCGGCGACAGGATTCGCGTCCTGATCCCATGTGGACCTTCGACGCGCACCGGCGCTGGTCCCGGCGGCGGCCTGTCTCCTGGGCCTCCGGCTGGGCGGGGCGGCGGCCTTCCTCCCCCTGGGGGCCGTGGTGGCTCTCGGCCTGCTCGGCATCGCCGCCCGCCGCCCCACCGGCCTTGCGGTCGCCGCCTTCGCCCTCGGCCTGCTGAGCGGCAGGCTGGCCCTCGGCCCGGGTCCCGGCGCCTGGCCGCCCGATTCGCAGCGGCCGATCTCCGCCCGGGTGCGGGTCGTCGGGCACGGCCGCAGGCTCGGCGACACCTGGTCGGCGCCGGTGGTCATCGAGCGGCTGAGCCAGGGGCGCCGCGTTCGGACCCGGCACCTGGAGGCCTACCTCCGGCTGCCCCTTCCGCCCGACGGCGTTTCCGGCCTCCCGGACTTCGGGTCCCGCTTGCGGGCCCGGGGATATCTCTCCCGCCCGGCACCGCTGGGGAACGGTTCCCCCACGCCGCCGGCCGCCTGGCGCCTCCGGGTCAAGAGCCTGCGGCTGATCTCGGAGCTCGCTCCGCCCTCTTCGGCCGGCCGCTTGGCGGGCCTCCTCCGCCGGCGGGTCGAACGGGCGCTCGCCGTGCGCGCGCCCGGCGCCGGCCTCGGGCTACCCCTGGCGCGAGCCCTGATCCTGGGGGACTCGAGCGCGGTCCCTCCCCGGGTGCTGCGCGGCCTGCGCCGCCTCGGTCTCGCCCACCTCCTGTCGGTCTCGGGCCTGCACGTTGGGCTGGTCGCCGGCCTCGCCCTGCTCGTGGGCGGGCTCCTTCCCGACGCCACGCCGGGGCGGGGCGCGATCCGGCGCCTCGCGGCCGTCGCGGCGGTCCTCGCCTACCTCCTGACCGTGGGCCCCCGACCCTCCTTGGTCCGGGCGTCCACGATGGTGGTGCTCCTGGTCCTGGCCCTCTTCGCCGAGCGCCCGCCGAGCCTTGCCAACGCTCTTGCCCTGGCGGCGGCGGGCCTCGCCCTCGATCACCCCACGGTGGTCACGGAGCTCAGTTTTCGGCTCACCTTCGGGGCGACGGCAGGGCTGATCCTCCTGGGACCCCTCCTGCTCCGGGAGTGGACGGGGAGGGCTCCGGGCGCCGGCCGTGCCGGCAAGCTCCGGAGGACGGTCCTCGGAGCGCTGGCGGCGAGCATGGGGGCCCAGCTCGGCACCCTCCCGTGGGCCCTGCCGGCGTTCTGCCTGGTGAGCCCGGCGGCTCCGCTGGTCAACCTGGTGGCGGTCCCCTGGGCCGCGGTGCTTCTCGCGGCCTCGATCTCGTGGCTGGCCCTGGCCGCCCTCGCCCCCGGCCTGGGACGGGCGGTACTTCCCGCCCTGGACTTCCTGGCGGCTCCCTTCGCGGGCCCCGCCGCCCTGCCGCCGAGCCCCTGGGTCAGCCTGCCCCTCGCCCTGGGCGCGTGGGGGAGCGCCGCCCTCGCGGCGGCCCTCTTCGCCGCGCTCCGGCGACCACGCCGGGGCCTGCCGGCGATGGCGGCGGGGATCGTCTGGCTGGTGCTCGGAGGCCCGGCCCCGCCGGGCCGAAGGGAGGCTCCGCCACCTCAGGCGGTCATGATCGACGTGGGGCAGGGGGATTCGATCCTCCTCCGGGACGGCCCGCGGACCCTCCTCGTCGACGGCGGCGGCTGGCGCGGCGGTGACATCGGAGGACGAGTGCTCGTGCCGGTCCTGGCCCACCTCGGGCTGCGGCGCCTCGACCGGGTGCTCCTGACCCACCCGGACCGGGACCATTGCGGCGGCCTGGTCGCGGTGTCCGAGTACCTGGCGGTGGGGGAGGCGCTGACCGGCCCCGGCTGGCGGCGGGCGCCGTGCGCCCGGGAGCTGGCCGGCCTGCCGGGGATCCGCCACCGGGTCGTCTCGGCCGGCGATCGCCTCGCGGTCGGCCGCTGGCGCCTCCGGGTGATCCATCCGCGGACGAGCCCCGGACTCGCCGCGGAGGCCAGCGACAACGACGCCTCCGTGGTCGCCGAGGCCGAGGTCTACGGACTGCGGTTCCTCCTCACGGGAGACGTCGAAGCGCGGGCCGAGGCCGACCTGGTGGCCGAGGACGGGCCGAACGGCGGCCTGGCGAGCGACATCCTCAAGGTCGCCCATCACGGCAGCCACACCTCCACCACCGAGCGCTTCCTCGACGCCGTCGCCCCGCGCCTGGCTCTGATCTCTGCGGGACGCCACAACCCCTACGGGCACCCCGCCGAGGAGGTGCTCGAGCGCCTCCGGCGGCGCCGCGTGCAGGTGCTCCGGACCGATCTCGACGGCATGATCGTGATCCGGGTGCCGGCCCCGGGACGCTTCCACCTCCACCTTCCGGGTCCCGCCCGAGTGCTCCAGGGCCCCGGGCAGACCTAGGAGTCTGCGCGGCAGAAACGCGCAGTCGCGTTGCGAGCGCCGTGGGGCCGGATACGAGGCACCGCGACGCAGGCGATGCCGAGCCATCGTCGAGGAGCGGGAACGACATAGACGACCCCACGCCGCCGCAACCCTTCGGGCGCAAGGGGGTTACGGGGCGTCTCCTCCGTTGCTCGTCGTCCACGATGTCCCCGCATCGACTCCTCCTCGCGCCTTGGATCCACCCCGTAAGACCCTCGCGCGCGGCTACGTCTTTCTGCCGCGCAGACTCCTAGCCTGGACTATTCATGAGCCACCTACTACGAGCCGCAATTCCACGCGATCTCAGGGCGTACTCGCTCTTCGCTCCTCAACGTACTGTCCAGTACGCCTGCGTCGCTCATCGCTACGTGCGCCCTGATCTCACACACACTTGCGCCTCTCGCTACGGCGCCTCATGAATAGTCCAGGCCAGGAGCTTGTGAATGAATCGCCGGCCTGCTACGGGCGCCCCCGAATCACCCCTCGCTGCGTTACGCCTCCTCGACGTAGGCCCCGCTACGCCTGCGTCGGCGCGCCTTGCGAGGGGCGCCCGGGAACGCCCTCGCAACGGCCGGAGATTCATTCACAACCTCTGAGCGATTCCGATACCCTCTCGCCATGGCGCAGCGCCCGGACCCTCCGCCTCCTCCGCCCTTGGTCGCCATCGTCGGCCCGACGGCGACGGGCAAGAGCGCCCTCGCCGTCGAGCTCGCCGAGCGCCTGGGCGGCGAGGTGATCAACGCCGACGCCCTCCAGGTCTACCGCGGCCTCGACATCGGGACGGCCAAGCCGACGCCGGAGGAGCGCTCTCGGGTGCCGCACCACCTGGTGGACATCCTCGAGCCCACCGAGCGTTACTCGGCCGGCGAGTTCGCCCGGCGGGCGCGGCGGGCGATCGGGGAGATCCGGAAGCGCGGCGGCCGCCCGATCGTGGCGGGAGGGAGCGGGCTCTACCTGCGGGCGCTGCTCGAGGGGATCAGCCCGGTCCCACCCGGCGATCCGGAGATCCGGGAGGAGCTGAGGCGACGCCTGGCCGCCGAGGGCCTGGAGAGCCTGTACCGGGAGCTCGGGGCGGTCGACCCCGAGAGCGCCGGACGCCTGGCCCCGGGAGACACCCAGCGCATCCTCCGCGCCCTGGAAGTGGAGCGGGTCAGCGGAACGCCCCTGTCCGAGTGGATCGCCCGACGCCCCTACGGCGAGGAGCGCCTTCCGGCCGTGCGCATCGGATTGACGCTCCCGCGCAGCGTACTGTACGATGCCATCGCACGCCGGGTGGCCCGAATGGTGGAGAGCGGTTGGGTCGAAGAGGTGACACGGCTGCTCTCGAGAGGTCTCAAGCCCTCGGATCCAGCGTTTCAGGCCATCGGCTATCGGGAGATGGCGCGTCACGTGAGAGGCGGGTGGAGCCTGGAACGAGCCGTCGAAGAGACGATCCGGGCAACGCGCCGCTACGCCAAGCGCCAGTTGACCTGGTTCCGAAAGGAATCTGACGTCGTCTGGCTCGACGCCCGGGAGAACGAGCGCCTGTCGGCACGTGTCGTCGAGCTCTGTTGACTCTGGCAGGAATCTCATGAAGAGCCTCTGGGGGGACCGATGGGCAAACACAACATCAACATCCAGGACGGCTTTCTCTTTCAGAACCTGAAGGAGGGCCAAACGATGTTCGTCGAGCTGGTGACCGGTAGGAGCCTGGTCGGTAAGCTCAAGCGGTTCGACCGCTTCGCGGTGGTCATCGAATTGGAGGGAAAGGAAATCCTGGTCTACAAGCATGCCATCTCGACGATCACCACCGCCAGCCCTTCGGAAAGCGCCGACTCCTAGCGTTTTCAGACCCACAGACCGCCGCAGTCTCGCCGTCATCCTGCTGAGCTGCGTGCTGCCGCTGGTGGCCGGTTGCTCGTCCGCCGGCCCCCGGGGCCCCCAGATCCGGCCCGAAGAGGCCGCCGTGGCGGGGATCCCCTCGGCGGACCGCCCGTTCGTCATCGACCCGCTCGAGGACTATCCTCTGGTCCCTGCGGAAGATGCGGCCGGCGAGGTGCGGGAGGCCTTCCGTGCCCTCGCCCGGACCGGCGACACCGCCACCGCCCGCACCGTCGCCGAGCGCGTGCTGGCGGTCGATCCAGGCTTTCACCCGGCTCGGGTCCTGGAGGCCCAGGCGTCGTACCTCCAGGGCGATCCCGGCAGGGCCCTCGAGCTGCTCGCCCCGGTGGCGGAGGAGCTCCCCACCTATACGGCGGCAGAGCTCCTGATCGGGCGGGCCGCCGAGCGCCTGGGCGCGCTGCCGACCGCCTACGGCGCCTTCCGGGCCGTCGCCGACCTCTCTCCCGTGGCGGCCGGGCGCGCCGGAGCCCTCGAAGCCCGGGCGGTCGAGATCGTGGGCAACCGCCTCGACGACGCCCTGCAGCGCGGCCGGCTCGACGAGGCGGCCGGGCGCCTCGCGCGCCTCGAGGCCTGGGCACCCGGCGCCGTCCCAACCCTCGAGGCCGCCCGCAAGCTGGCCGCGGCCCAGGGGGATGGAACCACGGAGCTGGCGGCGGTGAAGAAGCTCCAGGCCGCCGGAGTCGACCGGCTGGAGATCCAGGAGCGTCGGGCCGAGCTCGAGCTCGAAGTGGGCGACTCGTCCGCCGGTCTGCAGCTCTTCCAGCAGCTCGCCCGGGAGCACCCGGCGGACGCCGGCCTCCAGGAGAAGCTGGAGCAGGCCAAGTTCCGCTGGCGGTTGACCCTCCTCCCACCGCAGGTCCAGGCGATCCCGCCCGAGCCGGTGCTCACCCGCGCCGACTTCGCAACGCTCCTGCACTGGCTGATTCCGGCGGTGCGCTCGGCCCGCGGCCAGGGCGGAGGCCGGATCGCCACCGACATCCTCGATCACCCGCGCCGCGACGAGATCGCCCGCGTCGTGAACCTGGGGCTGATGGAGGTGGACCCGACCCTCCACGCCTTCCACCCG
This sequence comes from uncultured Acidobacteriota bacterium, assembly GCA_963739795.1. GTDB lineage: Bacteria > Acidobacteriota > Thermoanaerobaculia > Multivoradales > DATKCC01 > CAVUBL01. Next base: position 334,054 of record CAVUBL010000010.1, read on the forward strand.
GATCGGCCGATCGTCCGCTCCGAGGCGCTGGCTGCCCTCCTGCGCGCCGTCGAGACCCTGGGCGGGCGGGCGGCGTGTCTCTCCTCGATGCCCCTGGGCGACCGCCCGACCCACGACGAAGTCTGCGCGGCGGCGGCCCGCTGTGGCCTGCTTCCGGCTCCGGAGGACTGCCTGCCCGGCGCCACCCTTTCCGGGAGCGAGGCCCTGGAGATGTTCCGGCACACCCTGCAACTGCTCTCCACCGGCTCGCCTTGACCTTCCCGAACCTCCTTTCGATCCTGCGTATGGGGCTGGTGCCCCTGTTCATCATCGCGCTGGTGGAAGGCCAGCCGGTGCGCGCGCTCGTGCTCTTCCTGGTCGCCGGAATCACCGACGGCCTCGACGGCTTCATCGCCCGCTTCTACGGCCAGCAGTCCCACCTCGGGACCTTCCTGGACCCGATGGCGGACAAGCTGCTCCTGACCTCGGCCTACGTGATGCTGGCGATGACGCCGACGGGCGGCGGCTTCGCGATCCCGGTATGGGTCTCGATCCTGGTGATCGCCCGGGACGTGCTGATCGTGGTGGTCGCCCTGGTGCTCTTCCTCGCCCTCGACGTCACCCGCTTCCTGCCGGCCCTGATCGGCAAGGTCACCACGGCCGTGCAGGTGATCACCGTCCTCCTGGCGCTCGTCGCCCGCATCTCGCCGGCTTTCGAGATCCCCGCCCTCGTCGGGGTCTACCTCACCGCCGGCCTGACCGTGGCCTCGGGCTTCTACTACATCTACCGGGCCAGCCGCATGTCGGAAGGGCCAGGCCCGGCGTCCGGGTGACCGGCTCGCCCTCCGGCGCAGGGCGAGATCCGGGTTAGGATCGGGCCCATGGCGGAGTTCGTCCACCTCCATCTCCACAGCCAGTTCAGCCTCCTCGACGGGGCCAACCGCCTCGACGACGTGATCGCCGCCGCCCGCGAGGCCGGCATGCCCGCCCTCGCCCTGACCGACCACGGCAACATGTTCGGAGCGGTGGAGTTCTACCGCAAGGCGCGCAAGGCCGGCATCAAGCCGATCCTCGGGGTCGAGGCGTACATCACTCCGGGCCGTCGCACCGACCGTCAGCTCGCCGCGGGCGGGGACAACAACCACCTGGTGCTCCTGGCCCGGAACCAGACCGGCTTCCGGAATCTCCTCAAGCTCACCACCCGGGCCTACCTCGAGGGCTTCTACTACAAGCCGCGCATCGACCACGAGCTGCTCGCGCGCCACAGCGAGGGCCTGATCGGCCTGTCGGCCTGCCTCAAGGGCGAGATCAACCAGCGGATCCTGGCCAACCGGGAGAAGGAGGCGGAGGCGAAGGCCCGCCAGTACCTGGAGATCTTCGGCGAGGGCAACTTCTTCCTCGAGCTCCAGGACCACGGCATCGCCGAGCAGCACCAGGCCAACGAGGTGATCCGGCGCATCGCCCGCCGCCTGGGCATCCCCCTGGTGGTGACCAACGACTGCCACTACCTGCGCCAGTCGGACGCCGAGGCCCACGACGTGCTCCTGTGCATCGGTACCCAGCGCCGACTGGCCGACGAGGACCGCCTGCGCTACGCCTCGAACGCCTTCTACCTCAAGAGCGCCGACGAGATGTTCTCGCTCTTCCCCGACGACGCCGGGGCGATCGAGAACACTCTGGCGATCGCCGAGCGCTGCGAGGTCGAGATCGAGACCGGCACCTTCCACCTCCCGGAGTTCCCGGTGCCCGCCGGCGAGACGCTGGAGTCGTACTTCGAGGCGGTGACCCGGGAGGGGTTCGAGGAGCGCCTGGCCTCCCTCAAGCGCCAGGGCGGGCGGGGCGTGGCGCGCCACGGCGAGGAGGCCTACCGGCGCCGCCTCGAGACCGAGATCGAAATCATCAAGAGCATGGGCTTTCCCGGCTACTTCCTGGTGGTCTGGGACTTCATCCGCTACGCCCGCAAGCACGGCATCCCGGTGGGCCCGGGTCGCGGCTCGGCCGCCGGCTCGCTGGTCTCCTTCTCGCTCCGGATCACCGACATCGACCCCCTCGAGTACGACCTCCTGTTCGAGCGCTTCCTCAACCCGGAACGGATCTCGATGCCCGACATCGACATCGACTTCTGCATGCGCCGGCGGGGCGAGGTCATCAACTACGTGGCCGAGAAATACGGCCGCGACCACGTGGCCCAGATCATCACCTTCGGAACCCTGGCGGCCAAGGCGGTGATCCGGGACGTGGGCCGGGTGCTGGGGCTCCCGTACACCAAGGTCGACCGGATCGCCAAGCTGGTGCCCGACATGACCCGCTCCCTGGCCGAGGCGGCCCGGGAGGTGCCCAAGCTCAAGGAGGAGGTCGCCCAGGACCCGGAGGTTTCGAAGATCGTCGAGATCGGGAGCCGCCTGGAGGGCCTGACCCGCCACGCCTCGGTCCACGCCGCCGGCGTCGTCATCACCCCGGAGCCCATCGAGGACCTGGTGCCCCTCTACCGGGTGAAAAAGGGGGACGACGAGACGGTCACCACCCAGTGGGACAAGGACGTGGTGGAGAGCCTCGGGCTCCTCAAGATGGACTTCCTGGGGCTGCGCACCCTGACGGTCATCGACGACAGCCTCATGTTCCTCCGGCAGGAGGGCGAGGAAGTCGACCTCGACGACGTGTCCCTCGAGGATCCAGAGGTCTACCGGCTGTTCTGCGAGGGGCGGACGAACGGCATCTTCCAGTTCGAGTCGCGGGGCATGAAGGACCTGCTGCGCCGTGCCCTGCCCTCGAAGTTCGAGGACCTGGCGGCGTTCAACGCCCTCTACCGGCCCGGCGCCCTGTCGGTGGGCATGGTCGAGGAGTACATCCAGCGCAAGCAGGGCAAGAAGCGGGTCAGCTACATACTGCCCGAGACCCAGGCGCTCCTGGAGGAGACCTACGGGGTCATCGTCTACCAGGAGCAGGTGATGCTCATCGCGGTGGAGGTGGCCGGCTTCACCATGGCCCAGGCCGACGTCCTGCGCAAGGCCATGGGCAAGAAGAAGGTCGAGGTCATGGAGGAGCAGAAAGGGCTCTTCCTCGACGGCGCCGAGGCGCGGGGAGTGGACCGCAAGAAGGCCCAGGAGCTGTGGGAGTACATCGAGCCCTTCGCCGGGTACGGCTTCAACAAGAGCCACAGCGTGGCCTACGCCATGCTCGCGTACAAGACCGCCTGGCTCAAGGCCCATCACCCGGTGCCCTTCATGGCGGCCATGCTCAACTCCGAGCTCTCGTCCTCGGACGCGGTGTCCAAGTACATCCGCGAGTGCCAGGCCATGGAGATCGAGGTCCAGCCGCCCGACATCAACGAGAGCGGCTGGATCTTCACCGTCGTAGGCGACCGGATCCGCTTCGGCCTCGGGGCGGTCAAGGGGGTGGGGGAGGGCGCCGTGGAGGCGATCCTCGCCGCCCGCCGCGAGGCGGGGCACTTCGAGAGCCTGGCCCACTTCGCCTCCCAGGTGGACCTGCGCCAGCTCAACCACAAAGTCTTCGAGAGTCTGATCAAGGCGGGGTGCCTGGACAGCCTGGGCGTTCACCGGTCGGCGCTCTACGAGGCCCTGGACCCGATCGTGGGCTGGGCCGGACAGCGCCAGCGCGACCAGGAGGCCGGCCAGGGGGCGCTCTTCGGGGCCACTCCCAGCCTGGAGCCCGGGCCGGATCCGGCGACTCCGCCCTGGCCCGACCGCGAGCGCCTCTCCTTCGAGAAGGAGACCCTCGGCCTCTACCTCACCGGCAACCCCCTCTCGGAGCACGAGGCCGAGCTCGATCGCCTGACCAGCCATACCACCGAGGAGGTCCTGACGGAGGAGGTCGACGGACCGGTCACCCTGGGCGGCCTGGTGACCCGCCTCCGGCCCTCGAAGATCAAGAGCGGGATCAACGCCGGCCGCATGATGGCTCGCTTCGTCCTCGAAGACCTCCACGGGCGAATTCCGGTGACGCTATTCGCCAACCAGTTCGACCAGTTCGGTCACCTGCTCGAGGACGAGGCGGTGGTGATCTTGAAGGGCGAGGTCCGGGAGCGGGGCAGCGAGAAAGAGATGGCGGTGGAGGAGATGAGCTCCCTCGAACGGGCGGTCGGCCTGCCGACCCTCCAGGTGACCATCGCCGCCTCGGCTTCCGAGCGCCAGATCCGCCAGCTCAAGGAGCTGATCCTGGACCACCCGGGCAAGAGCCGGGTCCGCCTGATCGTGCCCGGAACCGCGCGCCCCGAGGTGGTCACCTTGAAGGTCTCGTTCGACGAGTCGAAGACAGGAGAGATCGAGCGCATCCTGGGCAGCGGCTCGGTCAGTTGATCGGTTTCCCTTCTACGACTCCTCGGTTCCCTTGTCACCCCTCCTCGGCGGATTTCAGGCCGAGCTCCTCGCGGATCAGGACCTCCAGGGCCTCCCGGGCCTGGTCGGCGATCTCCGCATACTCCAGGGTCAGCTCGGCGAAGGCTCGTCCCTCGCGCTCCTCGAGGGGGCGCACTTCGCCGACCCGGACGCTCAGCTCGATCGGCCCGCCGGCCGTCTCGATGTGAAGGTCCAGCAAGTCGCCGACCTCGACGCTCAACGGCGCGTAGACCACCATGCCGGAGTAGCTCAGGCCTTGCACGGCGAAGGAGGACGCCTTCCCGCTGTCCGGAGCGGCGCCGTGGGGGACCAGGTAGCCGTCGAGTCTTCTCTCGAGCTGGATGACCCCCTTGTGCTGGAGGAGCTCGAGCAGCTCGCGGGCGTTGTCGGAGAGCTCGCTCTGGAGGTCGATTCCGGCGGCGTAGCGGGGCAGGCTCTCGCCCTCCTCGGTGCGCCGCGTCCCCTGGAGCCGGCACCAGGCGACGGTGCCCGGGAGGCGAAGCTGTGGTGCGCCGCCCTCGATCGTCAACGTGTAACTGCGGCCGGGAGAGAGGGGCACGCTGGTGAGCACGGCCATGCCGTCGGAGCTCAGGTTGAGGACCTGGCACTTGTGAGAGAAGAGCACGCTGGCGCGCACGTCCGCGACAGGGTGGCGGCGGCGCTGCCGGCGCTCGTGGAGCGGAGGTTTGGAGGTCATCGCTGCGACGGCTCCCATGCGGCCCCCGGGCCAGGCCGAGGTTCAGAAACGGCTAGCGTCATCTTACCCGCTGGCGGCGGCGGGAGCGCGGCGGAAGCTCAAACTCCCCGGCCCGGCGCCTGCGACTTGAGATACCCTTTCCCCGGCCCGGGGGCTACGCGCTTCGGCTGCGCGGCTCCCGGGCCGCGGACTCCCGATCATCAGAGGCAGGAGAGGCGATGAAGACACTGCGCAGCTACGTTTGCGGCACTTGGCACGAAGCATCCGAGGGCTTCCAGAGCCTGGTCGACCCATCGACGGGCGAGGAGATCGCCCGGGCGTCGAGCGCCGGCGTAGACTTCGGCGAGGTTCTTTCCTTCGCGCGCGAGACCGGGGTGCCGGCACTGGCCCGCCTCACCTTCGCCCAGCGCGCCGACCTGCTCAAGGCCCTGGCGCGGGCGCTTCGCGACGGGCGCGACGAGCTCCTCGAGCTCTCCCGGGTCAACACCGGGACCACGCGTCCGGACGGCGCCTTCGACATCGACGGCGCGACCGGCACCCTGGCCTACTACGCCTCCCTCGGCAAGCGCCTCGGGGACCGTCACCACCTGGTCGAGGACGAGGGCGTCCAACTCGCCCGGACCGAGGAGTTCTGGGGGCGCCACGTCCTGGTGCCCCGGCGCGGCGCCGCCGTCCACATCAACGCCTTCAACTTCCCGGCCTGGGGATTCGCCGAGAAGGCGGCCTGCGCGCTCCTCGCCGGTATGCCCATGATCACCAAGCCGGCCACGGCCACCGCCCTGGTCGCCCATCGGGCGGTGGAGATGGCCATCGAGGCGGGAGTGCTCCCGGAGGGCGCGCTCCAACTCGTCTGCGGCGGCACCGGCAACCTGCTCGATCTGCTGGGGCCCCAGGATGTTCTCGCCTTCACGGGCTCGGCGGACACGGCGGCCCACCTCCGCGACCGGGACAACCTGCGCCGGTCCAACACCCGGATCAACGTAGAGGCGGACAGCTTGAACGCGGCGGTGCTCGCGCCCGAATCGAGATCAGGCGAGCCGGCGGAGGCCACCTGGGAGCTCTTCCTGAAGGACGTGGTCCGGGAAATGACCCAGAAGACGGGGCAGAAGTGCACCGCTGTGCGCCGCATCGTGGTCCCGGCCGAGGCCCTCGAGCGCGTTGCGGCCGAGCTGTCGCGCCGCCTGGGCGAGGTGGTCACCGGCAACCCGGCCGACGAGTCGGTCACCATGGGGCCGCTGGCGACCGCCCAGCAGCTCGAGGACGCAGAGAGCGGGGTCGCCGAGCTCGCCCGGGAGGCGCGGATCGTCGCCGGGACGGGCCGGCGGGTGGACGGCGTGGGCAGCCCCGCCGGCCGCGGCTTCTTCTTCGCGCCCACCCTGCTCGCGGCGGACTCCGCCGGGGCCGGCTCGGCGATCCATCGGCGCGAGGTGTTCGGCCCGGTGGCAACCCTGGTGCCCTACGGCGGGGCGGCCGAGGAGGCGGCCGAGGTGGTCGCGCGGGCCGAGGGCACGCTGGTGACCTCCGTCTACGGCGACGACCCCGACTGGTTGGCGGCGTTCGTGGCGGGGGCGGGGAGCTTCACCGGCCGCATCTACGTCGGCTCCGAGTCCTCGGCGGGCGCGGCGCCGGGCTCCGGCATCGCCTTGCCCCAGACTCTCCACGGCGGGCCGGGGCGGGCCGGCGGAGGCGAGGAGCTGGGGGGCCTGGTGGGGGTGCGCTTCTACCTCCAGAGAGTCGCCCTCCAGGGCTCTCGGACGGTGGTGGATCGCCTCGCCGCCGGAGTAGAATAGCGGCCTCCACGAAGGCCCTGATGCTCGGAACCCTGGAACAGCCGAAGGCACTGCCGCACAGCGAGGAGTCCGAGCGCGCCGTGCTGGCGGCGATCCTCCTGGACACCGGCGTCCTGCCCTCTGTGGCGGGCCGGCTCAAGGAGGACGACTTCTACCTCGACCGCCACCGTGTGCTCTACGGCACCATCCTCGCGCTCCAGCACGACAGCTCGGTCATCGACCTGCGGACGGTCCAGGCCCGCCTGGAGCAGCGGGGGAAGCTGGAGGCCGTGGGCGGCCTGGCCTACCTGGCGGGCCTCGACCTCGACCTGCCGGACCTGGGCCGGGTCGACGCCTACGTCGAGATCATCAAGGAGCGCTCGGTCCGGCGGCGGCTGATCTCGGCCTCCCAGGAGATCATCCGCGACTGCCTCGATGGCGGCCTGGTGGCCGAGGAGGCCCTGGGCCGGGCGGAGCAGGCGGTGCTCGGCCTGGGGGAAGAGGCGGTCACCCGCGGCTTCACCCAGCTCTCCTCGGTGCTCCACGAGACCCTGGAGGACCTGGAGGAGCGCCCGGGTTCGACCCTGATCGGCGTCCCCTCCGGCTTCATCGACTTCGACCGCATCACCCACGGCCTCAACCGGGGCAACCTGATCATCATCGCCGGCCGCCCGGGCATGGGCAAGACGAGCTTCGCCCTCAACGTCTGCCAGCACGTGGCGCTCCGCGAGTCGCGCCCGGTAGGGATCTTCTCCCTGGAGATGAGCGCCCAGGAGCTCGGCCTGCGGGTGCTCTGCTCCGAGGCCAACGTGCCGTTCTCCCGCCTGCGCTCGGGCCACCTCTCCGGGAACCAGTGGAGCCGGATCATCCAGACCACCCGCGACGTGGGCGACGCGCCGCTGTTCATCGACGACTCGCCCAACCCCTCGCTCCTCGAGGTGGCCTCGAAGGCCCGGCGGCTCAAGGCGGAGAAAGGGCTCGAGCTGTTGGTGCTCGACTACCTCCAGCTCATGCAGGCCGGCGGCCGCTACGAGAACCGGAACCTGGAGATCGCCGCCATCAGCCGGTCGATGAAGCAGCTCGCCAAGGAGCTCGAGCTGCCGGTGATCGCGCTCTCCCAGCTCTCCCGCAACCCGGAGCGCCGGGGATCGGACCGTCGCCCCCAGCTCGCCGACCTGCGCGAGAGCGGAGCCATCGAGCAGGACGCGGACCTCGTGGCCTTCATCTACCGCGACGAGGTCTACAACCCGGACAACCCCGAGGTCGAAGGCCTCGGGGAGCTGATCATCGCCAAGCACAGGAACGGTGAGACCGGGACCATCGAGCTCGCCTTCCTGGGCGAGACCACGACCTTCAAGAACCTCGACCGGCACCATGGCTCCGACCCGAACCTCAACTGACCCGGGCGAGGAGGCGGTGGCCGCGCCTCCGTCCCCCGGGGCGGAGCGATGCCGCTCCGGCCCCGCCTCCAGGGAGCGTCATCCCTTGCTCGAGGTCCACCGCCCGGCCTGGGCCGAGATCGACCTCGACGCCCTGGTCGCCAACCTGGCGACCCTGCGGGGCATCCTGGGCGACGCCCGTATCCTGGCGGTCATCAAGGCGGATGCCTACGGCCACGGCGCCCCCGAGGTGAGCCTGGCCCTGGAGGCCGCCGGGGTCGACCTGCTGGGGGCCGCGCTCCTCGAGGAGGGGGCGGAGGTGCGCCGCGCCGGCGTGCGCGCGCCGATCCTTGTCCTGGGCGTGGCCCAGAGCGAGCAGCTCCCGTTCTACCGGCGCTACCGGCTGACCCCGGTGATCTCGGGCCTCGACCAGCTCGTCCTCTGGCGCGACTGGCTGGCCGGCCCGTGCGGCTACGTGCAGCCCGTTCACCTCCAGGTCGACACCGGCATGACCCGCCTGGGCATCGGCGAGGCGGAGTTGCCGACGGCCCTCGAGATCGTCCGTTCGAGCCCTCACCTGGAGCTTGCCGGGCTGCTCTCCCACCTCGCCGAGGCCGACCTCCTGGATAGCCCGCGCAACGTCGAGCAGGAGCGGCGCTTCGCCCGGGTGGTGGAGGCCTTGACGCCGGTGGAACGGCGGCGCGCCCTCGTGCACCTGGCCAACAGCGCGGCGGCCCTGCACCAGCCGGCGAGCCGCCACGATCTGGTGCGCCTGGGCCTGGCCCTGTTCGGCCACGACCCGACGGGGCAGTCCCCGGACCTGGCCCCGGTCATGTCGGTCAAGACCCGCACCGTCCTGGTGCGGGAGATCGGCCCGGGCACCCGGGTGAGTTACGGTGGCCGCTGGACCGCCGAGCGGCCGAGCCGGATCGGCGTGCTGCCGGTGGGCTACGCCGACGGCTACGCCTGGCGCCTGACCGGCAAGGCCGAGGCCCTGGTGCGGGGCCGGCGCGTGCCGGTCATCGGAGCGGTGAGCATGGATATGATCTTCGTGGACCTGACCGATCTGCCCGGCGAGCCGGTGGACGTGGGCGAGGAGGTGGTCCTCCTGGGGCCCCAGGGAGGCGAGCGGATCCCGGTGACCGAGCTCGCCGAGAAGGTTGGCACGATCCCCTATGAGCTCCTCTGTCTGCTCGGTTTGCGCCTGGCGCGCCACTACGTAGGCGGCGCCAACGGAGGGAGCGTCCGGACGCGCTTCGACGGAGGGCTGACGTGAAGTGGCTGCCGCGTTTCCTCAACCGGCCGATCACCGAGATCGGCCGGTTCTTCATCGTGCTCTGGCGAGTGTTCGCCTGGACTCCGAGGCCGCCCTACGACCTGCGCCAGCTCGTGCGCCAGATGGTCCGGGTGGGCGTGGACTCGGTGCCGGTCATCCTGCTCACGGCCCTGTTCACCGGCGCGGTCCTGGCCCTCCAGTCCTACACCGTCCTGGTGCGCTTCAACGCCGAGAGCTTCGTCGGCTCCCTGGTCGGCCTCTCCCTGGTCCTCGAGCTCTCGCCGGTCATCGGCGGGCTGATCATCGCCGGCCGCGTGGGCTCGTCCATGGGCGCGGAGATCGGCACCATGCGGGTGACCGAGCAGATCGACGCCCTGGAGGTGATGGCCACCGACCCGATCCACTACCTGATGGTGCCCCGGGTCTGGGCCCTGGTGGTCATGCTCCCCTTGCTGGTGCTCCTGGGCGACTTCGTCGGCATCGTGGGCGGCTACCTGGTGGCGGTCAGCCTCATGGGCTCGAACCCGGTGGTCTACATCCAGAACACCTTCCAGTACATGGATCTCTGGGACCTCTTCCAGGGCCTGCTCAAGGCCGGGTTCTTCGGCCTCCTGGTGGGGGTGATCGGCTGCCAGAAGGGTTACTTCACCACCGGCGGAGCGGAGGGGGTGGGCCGCGCCACGACCCAGGCCGTGGTCACGGCGTCCATCGCCATCCTGATCTCGGACTTCTTCGTCACCAAGGTGCTCAATTGACCGAGGCCCTCGAGGGCACGCGCCCGGCCCATGCCCCCAGAAGGGCCCCGGAAGAGCCCCCGGAGCCGGGGACCGAGGTGAAGGTCGCCTTCCAGGACGTCCACAAGGCGTTCGGCGACCTGCGAGTGCTCGACGGCCTCGACCTGGACGTGGCCGAAGGCGAGTCGCTGGTGGTGATCGGCGGGTCCGGGGTCGGCAAGAGCGTCATGATCAAGCACGTGATCGGCCTGCTCCACCCCGACTCGGGGCGGGTCCTGGTCGACGGCGTGGACCTGGCCGAGTTGGGCAACCGTGAGCTGACCCGGTTCCGGCGCCGCTTCGGGATGGCGTTCCAGGAAGGGGCGCTCTTCGACTCCATGACCGTCGCCGACAACGTCGGCTTCGCCCTGCGCCGCCTGACCGACATGTCGCCCCGCGAGATCGCCGAGCGGGTGGACGAGTGCCTGGGCCTGGTGCGCCTGGAGGGAGTGGGAGCGAAGATGCCCGCCGAGCTCTCGGGCGGCATGCGCCGCCGGGTGGGCTTCGCCCGGGCCATCGCCCACGAGCCGGAGATCTTGCTCTTCGACGAGCCGACCACCGGTCTCGACCCGGTGACCACCGCGCTCATCGACGAGGTCATCACGGACCTGACCCGGGGCCAGCCCACGACGGCGATCACCATCACCCACGACATGACGAGCGCCTTCCGGATCGCCGATCGCATCGGCCTGCTCTACAGGGGTAGGATCGTCGCACTCGCGCCGCCCGAGGAGTTCCGGGCGCTCGACGACCCGCGGGTCCAGCAGTTCATTCACGGCGAGGCCGAGGGGCCCTTGGGCGATCCGCGGGAAGCGCCCGGCGGGCCTCGCGACTCCGGACTCGACGCCGCCCGAGGAGCGGCGGGCGAGATCCGGGACTCGGAGAGGGGAGCTCGATGAATCAGGCCTTGAAGGTGGGCGCGTTCGCCACCGTCGTCCTCGTGGTGCTGGGCATAATGATCCTCAAGATCGAGGACTTCGATCTTTTCGGAGGCGCCAAGCGCAGCGTGTACGCCGAGTTCGGCTCGGTGGCCGGTCTCGACGACAAGGCCACGGTGCGGGTCGCCGGCGTGCGCATCGGCCGGGTCGACGGCATCGGCCTGGCCGACGACAAGGCCAAAGTCCGCTTGGTGATCGAGAAGGACGTGCCCATCACGGAGGGAACGACCGCCCGGATCGCCAACATGGGCCTGCTGGGAGACAAGTACGTGGTCCTCGCCCTCGGACCGTCGGACGCCCCGCCCCTCCCCGACGGTGCGGTGATTCCCGGCTCGACGCCTCCCAGCTTCGACGAGGCGCTGGCGAAGTTCAGCAAGCTGGGTGACTCCCTGGCGTCCATGACCTCCGCGGGGGGAGAGGGGACCATCGACCGCCTGATCCAGAACCTCGAGGCGGTGAGCGCCGACATCCGGGCGCTGGTGGAGGCCAATCGCGAGCAGGTCGACGCCAGCGTCTCCAACGTCCAGCAGTTCACCGGTACGCTGGCCACCGAGCTGCCCAAGCTGAGCGCCCAGGTGTCCCAGGTCCTCGACCGCATGGACCGCACCCTGGCGCAGCTCGAGGGGACGGTGGGGCAGACCCGCCCCGACGTCACGGCCACCATCTCCAACATCCGCAAGCTCACCGCCGACGCCCAGACCTCGGTCGACAACCTCAACGAGGTCACCGGCCGCCTGGCCCGTGGCGAGGGGTCCATCGGCAAGCTGCTGACCTCAGACGAGGCCCACGACGAGCTGGTCTCGACCCTGGAGTCGGTGCAGTCCGGGGTCAAGACCCTGAGCGGTGCCCTCGGCGGGATCCAGAAGATCCAGCTCAACCTCGGCCTCGAGAGTTACTACCTCCAGTCCCAGAGCGACTCCCGGAGCTCGTTCAACCTGGACATCAACCCCCACGGCGAGAGCGGCACGCTCTACCGCGTGGGGGTGGTCGACAGCCCGCTGGGCAAGACGCGGACCAAGACTCGCGAGACCACGGTGATCCAGGCCGACGGCACCGAGGAGACGACCACCACCAAGACCTTCGAGCAGACGAACGGGACGACGATTTCGGCCCTGTTCGGGTTCCACCTCTTCAACGACAGCCGGTTCTGGGCGGGAGCCATCGAGTCGAGCGGCGGGGTGGAGCTGGAGTACCCTCTGTTGGACAAGCGGCTGCTCCTGTCCCTCGAGGCCTTCGACTTCAACCGCCACGACAACCTGGACCCCCACCTGCGCCTGTCGGGGAAGTTCCGGCTCAACGACCGGCTCTACCTGACGGCGGGCTACGACGACTTCCTGGTGCCGGAGCGCGACTCGCTGTTCTTGGGCGGCGGCATCACCTGGCGCGACGACACCCTGAAATATCTCCTCGGAAGCGTGCCTAAACTCTGATCCCCCCTACGGCCCCTCGATCCCCTTCTCACCCCCGGGGGGAGAAGGGGACGCCCCCTCCCGGCGTGGCGAAGTTGGGTGGCGGCGTCCCTCTCCCCCCGCGAGGGAGGGAGAGGGATCGAGATGGTGAGAGGGGTGACCCGATTACAGCTCGGGTTCGGTGCCCGTCAGGCGGCGGAAGGCGGCGAGGTAGCGGTCCCGCGTGCCCTCGACCACGTGCTCCGGCAGCTCCGGGGGCGGCGACTCGTGGTCCCAGCCGCTCTCGTCGAGCCAGTTCCGCACGTACTGCTTGTCGAAGGACGGCGGCTCCTGCCCCGGGTGCCACTGGGCCACGTCCCAGTAGCGCGACGAGTCCGGCGTCAGCGCCTCGTCCACCAGCAGCAGCTCGCCATCGGCCAGGCCGAACTCGAACTTGGTGTCGGCCAGGATCAGGTCGTGGTGGGCGGCGTGGGCCGCGGCCCGGCCGTAGAGATCCAGGGTGAGCTCCCGAAGCCGGCGCGCCAGGCCCGGACCGAGGCTCCCCTCCATGACCGCGTAGGGGATGTTCTCGTCGTGCTCCCCCTTGGCCGCTTTGGTGGCCGGCGTGAAGATGGGCTCGGGCAGGCGGCTCGCGCGGGTGAGCCCCTCCGGCAGGGCGATGCCGCAGACTTCGCCCCCGTTCCGGTACTCGCGGAAGCCGCTGCCCGCCAGGTAGCCCCGGGCGACGCACTCGAAGGGCACGACCTCGGCCTTGCGTACCAGGGCGCTGCGCCCCGCGAGGCGGACGCGCTCCGGTGCCAGGCGCGTACGCAGGTCCTCGGGGAAGTCGTCGAAGCGGGCGGCGATCAGGTGGTGGGGTACCGCCTCGGCCAGGCGGTCGAACCAGAAGGCCGAGAGCTGGTGCAGGATCTTGCCCTTGTCCGGGATGCCCGGCTGGAGCACGTGATCGTAGGCCGAGAGGCGGTCGGTGGCGACGATCAGGAGCTCGTCACCCAGGTCGTAAACGTCCCGAACCTTGCCGCGAAAGGGCGACGGGAGGCCGGGAAGCTCGGTCTGCCAAAGGGCGTTCATCGGAGTCTCCTAATGACGGCGCTGGTTGAGGTGAAGAGGTGGTTGGATCATCGTGGCCTTCGCGAGACGCAGCTCCCTCGCCACCGGTGGCTCGTCAAGACCTGGCCAAGCTGGTGATTATCCGCGCACCTCCGCCCGGCGGCGCTGGAGCGTGCTCGAGAACTCCCGTTCTATGGCGGCCATCAGGCCAGGGCCGTGCATGGGCTCGAGGTTGGCCGTGTTCAGCCCTTCCAGGTCGATGACCTCGAACACCGCCAGCTTGTCCAACCCCTTGAGCGAGGCGACGCCCAGCTTGCGCAGGCCGACCAGGATCGTCGCCCCAGTCCGGCTCGCCACCGACTCCGGCACCTCCAAAGCCACGTAACCGCGCTCGCCCACTGCCACGCGGTAGAGCTCGGGGAAGCGGTTCTCGGCGTCGAGCTGCTCGATGAACGCCGCCGTGGCGACGATGCCCTCGTTCACCAGGTTGCCGTTGCGGTTGATGTAGGAGTAAAACTGGCGCGACTCGGCCTCGCGGTCGACGACGTCGAGGTCCTTCTCGAGCAGGGGCGAGAAGAAGCGCATCACCACCTCTTCCCGGTAGCCGAGGTTGACCAGCATGGTCTTGATCTCCTCGATCTCCCGCGCCGCCTTGCCGGTGGTCAGGCGGGAGAGCTCCACCACGCCGTGGCCGAAGAACTCGTAGCGCTCCGCCCCGGTCTCGCCCACGTGGATCGGGATCAGGCGGTACTGGCCGTAGTTCAGGGCGATCCGGACGCCATGGTCGAAGGGAAACCTCTCGGTGAGGGCCTGGCTGTAGAGGCGCTGAACCTGGATTGCCGCGGTCAACATGCGGCGGCCCCGCCGGCTCGAGTAGAAAGCACCGTCCCCCAGGTACTTCTCGAGCTTCAGGCGCTGGCCGTCGGCCAGCCGGTTGACCCGGCGCTGGAAGCGGAACATCTTCCGGAACGAGGAGTCCTGGACCTCCGAACCCGACCGGCGCAGCACCGAGACGACCTGGGAGAAGTCGGCGATGTCGTAGATCATGCCGAAGCGGTGGACCTGGGGGTCGACGACCCAGGGCGCGGTGAAGTCGAGGGGACGGGTCGTGGGGGAGAGCTCCAGCTCCGAGCGTCCCACCATCGTCCGGTTGAGGCCGTCGCGGCTCGAGACGAATCCCTCACCGGAGCGCGTGACCGGCACGATCATGCGGCGCAGGCCGTGGAACAGCTCGAACTCCTTGAGTTTGAGGAGCAGTCGCTCCCAGACCTCGATCTGCTCCGGGTCGGGCAACGAGGCCGCGTCGTAGCCGGGCCGGCTGGCGAGGAAGCGGGAGTAGCCCGGACGGGTCAGAAGGTCCCGGGGGCGGTCCGGATCGCCGCCGAGCAGGTGGCGCGCGGCCAGGGCGAGCTCGGGGTCCGTGGCGAGGCGATCCCGGTGCCAGGCGCCGAGGGCCTCCAGGCGGCGGCGCAGGTCCCGCCCGTCGAGGTGCAGGTGCCCGGCGAAGTAGCTGTTGAGCTCGGCCAGGTTGGTGCTGATGTGGTCCTCCGTGAAGATCAGCACGTTGTCGACCATGCGGGTGAGTAGCCCGGGGAAGAGCTCCTCCTCGATCTCGTCCGTGTCCTCGGCGAGGCGCTGGACGAGGTCGTAGACCGCCGACTGGATCCGGTCGATGTAGCGGTCGTAGACCCGGTACTTGATCTCGTCGCCGTAGCGCCGGCCGATCTCGGAATCAGCCCGGGTGACCCGGCGCGGAGTCTCCTTGAGAAGGGCGGCCAGGTCGAGGGAGTGGTGCAGCCAGAAGAGCTCGGGAAACTGCCGCCCGTAGCTCGAGATGGTCACGTTCTCCACCGCCCGCGAGACGTGGGCGAGGTAGGTATCCCAGGCCTGCCCGTAGGCTTTCCGGTCGATGGGCTGGCGCCGGAAGATTCCGACCTGGAAGGTCTCCTCGTGGAGGATGTACTGAATGAGGGCCTGGCGCAGGCCCTGGAGCCGGTCGGTGACCAGCACCGGGTAGCCGCGCACCGGTGTCGAGGCTTCATCCTCGAGATAGATCGGCTGGGGAGCGGGCAGGGTGAACCGGCCCTCGGCGGCCAGGCGGCCGATCTCCTCGGGCTCCGGGTGGAGGAAGTTGAACGGTCCCTGGAGGTGGAGGAGGATCGCCGATACGCTCATCACGGTGCCGCCGTTCGCTGGCAGGCTGTGGTGAAAGTCCGCGCGACCATGTGGACCACCACCACGGGCTGCGAGGTGCGGTATAGCATACCCTCCCGCCGCGCCGGATTGCGGCGCTGAATCCGTGTGTCGAGGGGAGAAGGAAGATGACCGAGCTCGTCGAAGTGGAGATCCTGACCGGCCCCCTGCCCGAGGCGGAGGTCCTCGTGGTCGGTTGCTTCGAAGGGGAGGCGCCGTCCACTCGCGCCTTGCCCGCCGAGCTGGCACGCGCCGTCGAGCGGGCCGCCGGGCGACCCGGCTTCGCCGGCCGCGAGAAGCAGGCGGTGGAGGCGACGGTCGAGGACCAAGTCCCGGTGGGCGCGGTGGCCGTCAGCGGCCTCGGGCTCCGAGAGGAGGCCGACTCGCGCCGCATCGCCACCTGGATCGAGCGCTGCCTCGGTACCCTGCGGATCAACGGCGTGGAGCGGGCGGTCGTCGCCCTCCCCGATGTGCCCGCGACCCGGGGCGTCGCAGCCGCCGAGCGCCTCGTGAGGCGCCTGGCCCTGGCCAGCTACGCCTACGACCGGTACAAGGACGAGACCGCCTGCGGCGGGCCGATCCGCTTGCGGCGGCTGGGCATCCTCCCGCCGCCGGGGGAGGACGAGTCTTACCGCGGGGCCCTCCCCGCGGCCCGGGCCCTGGCCGAGGGAATCGCCCACACCCGGGACCTGGCCAACACCCCGGCCAACGTGGCCTACCCGAGCTGGATGGCGGAGCGGGCCCGCGAGCTGGCGGAAGACGCCGGCATGGAGATCACGGTCCTGGAGCGTCCCGAGCTCGAGGAGCGGGGTATGGGCGGAATCCTCGCGGTAGGGTGCGGCTCGACGCGCCCGCCGCGCCTCGTGCGGATGTCCTGGGGCTCCGAAGGGCCGGTGGTGGCCTTGGTCGGCAAGGGCGTCACCTTCGACACCGGGGGCATCTCCATCAAGCCGTCGACCCACCTCGATGAGATGAAGTACGACAAGACCGGTGCCTGTACGGTGCTCGGCGTGGCCCGGGCCGTGACCCGCCTGGCGCTGCCGGTGCGGCTGCGCCTCTACCTGCCGTTCGCCGAGAACATGCCCGACGGCGCCGCCTATCGGCCCGGAGACATCATCCGCTGCTACAACGGCAAGAGCGTGGAGGTGATGAACACCGACGCCGAGGGCCGCCTGATCCTGGCGGACGCCCTCTCCCTGGCGGTCGAGGAAGGCCCCGACGTGGTGCTCGAGTACTCCACCCTGACCGGCGCCTGCATGGTCGCCCTCGGGCACTACGGAGCCGGCCTGTTCACCCCCGATGACAGACTGGCCCGGGAGTTGCTTGAAGCTGCCGAGGACGGGGGCGAGCGCCTCTGGCGACTGCCGTTATGGGAAGAGTTCTCCGAAGAGATGCGCGGCACTCACGCCGATCTCAAGAACACCGGCACACGCTGGGGCGGCGCGAGCACCGCGGCCGCCTTCCTCGCCAACTTCATGGGTGAGCATCGGCGTTGGGCGCACATGGACATCGCCGGCCCGGCCCAGCTTCCCCAGGAGGCCAACGGCTCGCGCGGCGCCACGGGGTACGGCTTGGCCCTGACGGTGGGCTGGCTCCGCCGCCTCGTATCGTGACCGGGTCCGGTGGAGCGCCGGCGCTGCTGGAGCTCGACCGCCTGAGCGTGACCGTCCCCGGTCCCCACGGACCCGTGGCCGCGGTTCGCGAGGTCAGCCTGACGATCGAGCGCGGAGAGATGCTCGGCCTGGTGGGGGAGTCGGGCGCCGGCAAGAGCCTGACGGCCTTCGCCGTACCCCGGCTCCTGCCGTCCGGGGCCCGGATCTCCGGCGGCCGGATCCTCCTCGACGGCGAGGACCTTCTGGCCCTCGGCGAGCCGCAGATGCGGCGGATCCGCGGCCGCCGGGTGGCGATGGTCTTCCAGGAGCCCATGACCGCCCTGAACCCAGCCTTCACGATCGGCTTCCAGGTTGCCGAGGCCGTACGGGCCCACGAATCCGTGTCGAGGCGGGAGGCGCGGGCGAAGGCACGGAGGCTCCTGGACCGGGTGGCCCTCTACGACGCCGGGCGGCGCCTCGGTGCCTACCCTCACGAGCTCTCGGGCGGAGAGCGCCAGCGGGTCGTGATTGCCATGGCGCTGGCGTGCCGGCCCGACCTGCTCCTCGCCGACGAGCCCACCACCGCCCTCGACGTAACCGTCCAGGCGCAGATCCTGGAGCTCCTCAGAAGCCTGCGCGACGAGCTGGGCCTGGCCGTTCTCCTGATCACCCACGACCTCGCGGTGATCGCGGAGACCTGTGAGCGGGTCCTGGTCATGTACGCCGGGGAGATCGTGGAGGAAGCGCCCGCCTCGGCGCTCTTCGCCCACCCGGCCCATCCCTACACTCGCGATCTGCTGGCCACGGCGCTTCTCCCGGGAGGGAGCGACGGCCGGGCTCCTGCGGAGAACGGTACGATGTCTCGCGGCGAGCTCCCGGCCCTGGCCGGGTCCCCTCCCGACCCCGGCGACCGGCCCTCCGGCTGCGCCTACCATCCTCGGTGCGCCCTGGCGTGGGAGGTCTGCCGAGAGCGCGCGCCGGAGCTGCGATCCGCCGGCGAAGAGCAGCTCGCACGGTGCTTCCTCTGGCCGGAGGCGCGGAGCGAGGACGTCGCCGGGGGGAGCCCGTGACCTCCCTCCTCGAGGCCCGCGGCGTGGTCAAGACCTTTCCGGCGCTCCGCGGCCCTCTGGGAGGCCGCCGAGGCCCCCCCGTGCGCGCCGTCGACGGAGTGGACGTGACGGTCGAGGCCGCCCAGTGCGTGGCGCTGGTGGGGGAGTCGGGAAGCGGCAAGACCACTTTGGGCCGGTGCCTCCTGCGCCTCATCGAGCCCGACGCCGGGACTCTCCGGTTCCGCGGCGAGGACCTCCTGGCCCTGGGACCGGCGGAGCTCCGGCACCGGCGGCGCGCCTTCCAGATGGTGTTTCAGGACCCTTACGACAGCCTGAGCCCGCGGCTGCGGGTGGGACAGCTCCTGGCCGAGCCCTTGGCGGTGCACCGCCTGGTCCCCCGGAGGCGCAGGGCGGACCGGGTCGGCGAGCTGCTGGAGATGGTCGGCTTGCCGCAGGACGCGGCCGGTCGTTTTCCCCACGAGTTCTCCGGGGGGCAGCGCCAGCGGATCGGCATCGCCCGGGCCCTGGCCTGTGGGCCCGAGCTGCTGATCGCCGACGAGCCGGTCTCCTCTCTGGATGTCTCGGTGCGCGCCCAGGTGCTCAATCTCCTGATCCGCCTCCAGGACCGCCTGGGCCTGGGCGTGCTACTGATCCTCCACGACCTCAGCCTGGTCGAGCGCGTGGCCCACCGCGTGATCGTGCTCCACCGCGGGCGGCGGGTCGAGGAGGCTCCGACCGAGCAGATCTTCGCCCACCCGTCCCACCCGTACACGGCGAGCCTGCTGGCGGCCGCTCCCCACCTGCCGGAGACCGGGTGACCTGCGAGAGCCGCCGCCCTCGCGGGGCGGGCCGCCGGGCGGGCCCCGGCGTCCGGTTGCGGACAAGAGCGTCCCGATTCCGAACGCCGCCGCGGCGCGGGACACGCTCGGCGGCCCGCACGGTCGGTGCTCGGCCGCCCGCCGCGGCCGTGGACCGCTGCTTGCAGGTCGGCCCGCGGTGGCGAGGGCTGAACTGCGATCTCGCCTCCGGCCTGCGACAGGCAAAACCTTCGCGGCCGGCCGACGTAGACGTTGGAGGGACGGCGTTCCGGCCGAAGGCCAGTGCGCGCCGTCTCCTCGACGAACCTGCGAACCTGACTCCTCTTGACCGAAGGGTATGGAACGGATGATGCGCACTCCACGATCGATGCGCCCGAAGCGGGCGCCACGAGTTGAACGCACCCTGCCCGCGATGCTGCTGTTGCTCGCGACCCTCCTCTGGCCGCACCCCGGATCGGCTGCGTCCGAGACGGTGCATCTCCAGCCCACGCCGCCCGAGGCCCTGCCGAAGGCGGACCTGGACGTCGAGGACGACGGCATCCATCTTTCCCTGGACAACGCCATCGAGATCGCCCTGCGCCGGAACCTGGGCCTGGTGGTGGAGCGCTACAACTGGGTCCAGACCAACGACGGCGTGCTCCGAAGCTTGGGGATCTACGACCTGAGCGCCTTCGCCACGGTGACTTCGTCCGATTCGACCCAGCCCAGCGCCCAGGTCATTGAGGGCGTGGGCACGATCAGCACGAAGAACCAGAGCCTGAACCTGGGTCTGTCGCAGCTTCTGCCCACCGGCGGCACCGTGGACCTGACGCTCCTCGACGCCAACAAGACCTCGTCGAACAACAAGAACCTGCCTTTCAACCCGCTCTACTCGGCAAGCTCCTCCGTCACCTTGACCCAACCCTTGCTGCGCGGCGTAGGCAAGCTGGCCACCGAGCGCCAGATCCTGGTGGCGCGGACCAATGCGGACCAGTCGCGGGCGAGCTTCGAGCAGCAGGTCTCCGACACCATCGAGGCCGTGGACTCAGCCTACTGGGATCTGGTCGAGGCGCGGGACCAGCTCGGCGTCGCCCAGGAGGCCCTCGACCTCGCCAAGACCCTCCACAATCAGAACAAGATCCGGGTGGAGGTGGGTACCCTGGCGCCCCTGGAGCTCATCCAGAGCAAGGCGGGGATCGCCGGCCGCGAGGAGGACATCATCCGCGCCGAGTCCGCCATCGGCGACGCCGCCGACCACCTCCGCCAACTCCTGAACCTCGACCAGGGCCCGCTGTGGGAGAAAGAGATCGTTCCGACCACCGACCCCAAGGCCCAGAGGATCGACGTCAAGGTCAACGACGCCATCAAGACGGCCCTCGCTGAGCGACCTGAGATCGCGGGCCAGATCCACCGCCTCGATGGGCTGAAGATCAACCGGCGCTTCTCGCGCAACCAGCTCCTGCCCCAACTCGACCTCCGGATCGACTATGGCCTCGCCGGCCAGGCCGGCAAGTCGACGAGCGGCCTGAGCGGCGACCTCAACGACGCGGTCAGCCAGATCAGGGGTCGGGACTTCGACTCCTGGCGCGCCCAGCTCACCGTCTCCTACCCGATTCAGAACCGCCAGGCGCGAGCCCAGGCAGCGATCGACGAGGCTGCCCTGGAGCAGGGCCTGGCCCAGCTCGCTCAGCTCGAGCAGACGGTCGTCACCGAGGTCCGCACGGCGGTCCGCCAAGTCCAGACCACGGCCAAGCAGATCGACTCGGCGAAGATCTCCCGGGAGCTCGAGGAGAAGAACCTCGACGCCGAGCGCAAGCGCTACGAAAACGGCATGTCCTCGAGCTTCCAGGTGCTCCAGATCCAGGAAGCTCTCACCCAGTCCCGGAGCCGGGAGGTGAGCGCCGTCACCGCCTATCGACGGGCCCTCGCGGGCTACTACCGGACCATCGGCCGCCTGCTCGATCGCGAGGGCGTGGAAATCGACACGGGGGGTGGTGCGTAGTAGGGGTCTGAGCCCCCGGACCGCGGTCCGCGCGGACCGGTGCCGAGACCACCGGGAGCCTGCGCCGCGGAAGCGTGCGGGACCCAAGAGCGAGGGAGGGACAGGGCGATGGAGAGCGTCAAACGGCTCGTCGGTGCGGTGTTCGCGCCTTCCGAGACCTTCCGCAAGATTCGCGAGCGGCCGACCTGGGTAGGGGTGCTGGTTCTCTTCCTTCTCCTGGGAGGGGCGGCCGGCTACATCGCAATTCAGAAGATCGACCCCGAGATGCAGCGCACCGAGGTTCGCCAGCAGCTCGAGAAACGGGGCCTCGAGGGTGACGAGCTCGACCAGGCTACCGAGCGGGCGACGCAGGTCACCCAGCGGTTCGGCCCGGTGCTTGCGGGCGTTGGGCTGGTGGTCGGCGTTCTGGCGTACCTGGTTATCACCCTCGTCCTGTGGCTGGGCCTGCGCCTCGCCGGCGGCGAGATGACCTTCGTGCAGGGTTTCTCTGCGACGCTCCACGGCCTGATCCCCGTGCAGGCGCTCAAGTCCCTGGTCCTGATCCCGGTCCTCCTGAGCGTCCGCTCCGTCGACCCGCAAGCCCTCCAGTCCGGGTCGATTCTCCAGTCCAATCTGGCGTTCCTGGCGCCCGAGGGCGCGTCGCGGGCCGTGGTCGCCCTCCTCTCCAGCTTCGACGTCTTCGCTCTGTGGACGGTGGTGCTCCTGGTGCTGGGGATGAGCATCGTCGGCCGGGTCTCCAAGAGCACGTCGACGCTGGTGGTCGTGGGTGGCTGGGTCGTCTTGATCGCCGCCAAGGTCGGCTGGTGGAGCCTGTTCGGGTGAAGCGGATACTCATCGGTCTCGGCGTCGCCGCCGTCCTCGCCGTCGTGGTCGTGGTCTCGATCCGCAACGCGCGGAAGGACAAGGGCCTCAAGGTCTACGCGGAGAAGGCCGTGGGGTCGGGGATCACTCAGGTGGTCAAGGCGAGCGGCGAGATCCAGCCCCGCGTCTCGGTCGACATCTCGGCCCACGTCGTCGCCAAGATCGAGAAGCTGTACGTCGACGAAGGGGACAAGGTCAAGGAGGGCCAGAAGTTCCTGGACCTCGAGAAGGACACCTACCAGGCGGCGGTGGAGAGCTGGCGCGCCCAGGTGCGCCAGGCCGAGACCGGAGTGCACCAGGCCCAGGTCTCCCTGGCCGACGCCGAGGTCAAGCTCAAGCGCATGCGCCACCTGGCCGACCAGGGGATCGCGAGCACCGAGCAGCTCGAGGCCGCCCAGCTCGCCCGCACCTCGGCCGAGCTCACCCTCGAGGCCCAGCGCGACGCCCTGAAGAACGCCCGGGCCAACCTGACCAAGGCCGAGGACGACCTGGCCAAGACCACGATCTACGCTCCGATCACGGGCCGGGTCGTCCAGCTCAACGCCCACGAGGGCGAGGTCGTGATCTCGGGCCT
The DNA here is from genome assembly GCA_963739795.1 of uncultured Acidobacteriota bacterium. GTDB lineage: Bacteria > Acidobacteriota > Thermoanaerobaculia > Multivoradales > DATKCC01 > CAVUBL01. The sequence goes on from CAVUBL010000010.1 coordinate 356,747, forward strand.
CATGAACAACCCGGCCACCAAGATCGCCACCGTCGCCGACCTGTCCGAGATCCTCGCCGAGCTCGACGTGGACGAGAACGAGATCGTCAACGTCCATCTCGGTCAGCAGGTCGCCGTGACCGTCGACGCGGTGACCGGAAAGACCTATCGCGGCCGCGTGATCGAGGTCGGTAGCTCGGGCTACTCCAAGGCGAGCCAGGGGGACGTGACCTTCTTCAAGGTCAAGGTCCTCCTGGACGACGCGGATCCGGCGCTTCGACCCGGCATGTCGGTGCGCGCCGAGATCGAGGTGGCGACCCATCCCGACGCCCTCGTGGTGCCGATCCAGGCGGTGGTGGAACGCTCTCCCAAGGAGGGTGAGGCCGCCGCCTCGGGCGAGTCCGCGCAGGAGGCCACGGAAACGGCATCCTCGAGCTCCCCCAAGGCACCGGAGCAGGTGATCTTCGTCGTCGCCGACGGCAAGGCCGTGCGCCGGCGAGTGACCACCGGGCTCTCGAGCGTCACCCAGGTCGAGATCACCTCGGGCCTCGAGGCGGGAGAGCAGGTGGTCACCGGCCCCTTCCGCACGCTGCGCGATCTCAAGGACGGCGCGGCGGTCCAGATCGACGCGACCCACCATGCAGCCGGCGAGGAAGCCCAGGAGTCGAAGGAGTAAGAACGCATGCCGATCATCGAGCTCTCCGACGTCCGCAAGACCTATCAAATGGGAACCGAGGAGGTGCATGCCCTGGCCGGCGTGGACCTCGTCGTCGACAAGGGCGAGTACATCGCCATCATGGGGGCTTCGGGGAGCGGCAAATCGACCCTGATGAACCTCATCGGTTGCCTGGACACCCCGACCTCCGGGAGCTACCACCTCCGGGGCACGGCGGTGGAGTCCCTCGACGACTCCGAGCTCGCCGCGATCCGCAACAGCGAGATCGGCTTCGTGTTCCAGACCTTCAACCTGCTGGCCCGCACCTCCGCCCTGCACAACGTGGAGCTGCCTCTGATCTACGCCGGGGTACCCCGCGCCGAGCGCCGCCGCCGCGCTCTCGAGGCCCTGGAGCAGGTGGGCCTGGCTGACCGCGTGGACCACCAACCCAGCGAGCTCTCGGGCGGCCAGCGCCAGCGCGTCGCGGTGGCCCGAGCCCTGGTCAATCGACCGGCGATCCTCCTCGCGGACGAGCCGACGGGCAACCTGGACAGCGCGACCTCGGTGGAGATCATGGAGCTCTTCGACCAGCTCCACGACGCGGAGAACACCGTGATCCTGGTCACCCACGAGGCCGAGATCGCCGCCCACGCCTACCGGCAGGTGACCCTGCGGGACGGCCAGGTCCTCTCGGACCTGCCCACCGAGCGCGCCGGCGTCCTGGCCTAGCCTGGACTATTCATGAGCCAGGCTAGGGCAGGCTGCATGACTTGTGATGCGAGGCTGGAAGCGAAGGCGGGCTACGGGTGGGGGCGTCCCCTTCCCCCCCGTGGGGAGGGAAGGGGATCGAGGGGTTGCGGGGGGCATCCACTGGACCGAACGGCATGGAATAGCCACCTAGGCGAACTCAGGCTCGAGCGGTGGGCGTGGGAGGGGAACCAGCGCCTCATTACGGCTGGTTCGTCGAACAGGTCTCGACTCTTTGAGGCGAAGCTTCCCGAATAATGCTCTTCTCCGAGAACTTCCGGATCGCCTTCGGCGCCCTGGGGGCCAACAAGCTGCGGGCGATCCTGACGACGCTGGGGATCATCATCGGCGTGGCGGCGGTGGTCGCCGTGGTCTCCATCGTCCAGGGTCTCCAGTACCAGATCACCAATCAGCTCCAGGACATCGGAGCGACCTACGTCCAGGTCGTGCCCCGGCAGGGGTTCGCCCAGCCCGGCCAGATCGTGCGGCGGGTCAAGCTGACCTGGGACGACGGCCTGGCCCTCGAGCAGCGCTTCCCCGAGATCGATCGCATCACGCCCATCATCTTCGGCCAGAAGACCCTGCGATACGGCCAGCACCGCCACCTGCCGTTCGCGGTGCTCGGGGTGACCAGCGACTACCAGGAGGTCGTCTCCCACTACGTGGACCGGGGGCGCTTCCTCTCGCCCATCGACCTGCGCAACCGCCGCAAGGTGGCGGTGGTGGGCAAGACGGTGGTCGACGAGCTCGAGCTGGGCCCCGATCCCCTGGGCAAGGAGATCTACATCGGCGACCTGGCGGTGACGGTGGTGGGGGTGATGGAGGTCCGTGGGCGCAACCTGGGCTTCGACCAGGACGACCTGGCCTTCGTGCCCTTCGACACGGCGCTCCTGCTCTTCGGCCGGGACGCCGGCGACCAGGTGCAGCTCCGGATCCAGCTCAAGGACGCCTCCGACGTGGTCGGCTTCAAGGACGCGGCGAAGGCGCTCCTGCGCAGGCGCCACCACCTGGGCAAGGACGACTCGGACGACTTCGAGATCCAGACCCAGGACGAGATCCTGAAGACCACCAACTCGATCCTCGCGGGGGTCACCGGCGTGGTGGGCGGCGTGGTGGGGATCGCCCTGCTGGTGGGAGGGATCGGGATCATGAACATCATGCTGGTGTCGGTCACCGAGCGCACCCGCGAGATCGGCATCCGCAAGGCGGTGGGCGCTCGGCGGCGCGACATCCTGGTGCAGTTCCTGATCGAGGCGGTGACCCTGGCCCTGGTGGGCGGAGCTGTGGGGATCCTGGGCGGCTACGGGATCGGGGCCCTGGCCGTCTACCTGATCCCCGCCGACCTGCCGCCGGCCCACGTGCCGCTCTGGGCGATCGCCCTCGCAGCCGGCTTCTCAGCGGCGGTGGGCATCCTGTCGGGGATCTATCCGGCGGGCAAGGCCGCGGCCCTCGACCCGATCGACAGCCTGCGCTACGAGTGAGGTTCGGGCGGGGAGGAGAGGGGTGCTGGTGCCGGAGGCGGGATTCGAACCCGCACGGGGTTGCCCCCGGAGGATTTTGAGTCCTCTGCGTCTCCCATTCCGCCACTCCGGCCGAGGGCAGATCGTACGGGCGCCACCGCGGGGTGTCAACCGTGCAGCAATTGCCGTGCCAAGTTGACAGAATCCTCCCGTCTGGTGTATAAAGAAGTAGGCTGAGCGGAGCTATGCGCCGTACCTACCTTACTTTACCGCATCGAATCGACAATCCGGATCAATTGAAAGGGAGTCGGCAACGTGTCTTTCAAGGTTGGCCAGAAGGTGGTGTACCCGAACCACGGTGTGAGCCTCATCGAGAAGATCGCCGAGGGTGAGATCGACGGGCACAAGCAGACGTACTACCACCTCAGGCTGCTCTCGAACAACTCGAAGGTGATGATCCCGAAGGGCAACCTGGAGCTCGTCGGGTTGCGGCCGTTGTGCACCGGTCAGGAGGTCGACAAGCTCGTTGCGCTTCTCGAGGACGGCAACGTCGACACCTACAAGGACTGGAAGGGCCGCTACAAGCAGAACCTGGACAAGATGAAGACCGGCGACCTCATGGAGGTGGCCAAAGTCCTCAAGAACCTCCGTCTGGTGAGCCAGAAGAAGAGCCTCTCCTTCCGCGAGAAGAAGATGTACGAGCGGGCGAAGTACTTCATCGTGAGCGAGGTCGCCCACGTCAAGGACATGCGCGAGAGCAAGGCCGAGGAACAGGTGGAGAAGGCCCTGGACTTGAGCATCGAGAAAGTCCAGCGCGAGAAGGCGAAGGCGAGTTAGCCGTCCGTGAGGACTCCTTGGACTTGGGTGACGGCGCTCCGAGAAGCCACCCAGATCCTCCCTACGTCATGAGATCCTCCCCGCTCCTCGTGGTTCTCGGGCTCCTCGCCCTCGCGTCCGGGCTGCCGCTGCACGCCCAGAGCACGGTGCGCTACCTGGAGCTGGAGGCGAAGCTCGTCGGCCGGGAGATCGACGCCTCCCTCGGCACGTACCAGAAGGCGCGGGCGCGCGAGCGGGAGGCCACGTCGCGCCTCGCAGAGGCTTCCCAAGCTCTGGATCAGGCCCTCGCCGAGAGAGCGAAGGACCTCGATGCGATCGAGTCTCTCAGCCGGCGTCAGGACCTCGCCCGCGCCGAAGTCGACAGCGCTGCCGGCGAGGCCCGGGATCGCCTCGCCGAGATCCTCGCTCTGCTCCGGCGCAAGGGAATCCTGGAGGACGAGCTCGCACGGCTGCGGGGTGCGCCGGCGAACCTGCCCGACCCGCTCACCGGCTCCTGGCGGCTGACCCTGGAGCCGGGAGGACGAGAAGGTCTCCTGGACCTGGATCTCGACGGCACCGTGGTGCGCGGTACTCTGGGCCTTGCCGACGGTAGCTTCGGGTCGGTCCGCGGCACCTTCACCGATGGCGCCCTTCGCCTCGAGAGGGTCGCGGCGGAGAAGGGCCTCGACCTGGTCTTCGAAGGGCGCCTCGATCCGGCGAGCGGTGCCCTGTCGGGAACCTGGCGGCCGGTCGTCCTGGGCCGCGGGGAACCGGCCGGGGGCACCTGGACCGCCACCAAGAGCCCACCGCCGCGTCAGGGAAAGGGAAGCACCGGGTGAACCGAGACAATGTCCTGTTCCTGTGCATCGGCCTGCTGGTCGGCTTCATCGGGGGGTATCTGCTCCACGAGGTGATGGCGACCCGCCAGCCCCAGCGTCTGGTCCCAGGCTCGGGACGGGCCGCGACCCTGCCGGCGCCGCCCACGACGCCGGCAGCCCCCGGAGCCCCCGAGGCCGGCAGCCTCGACGCCAAGCGGGCCGAGATCCGACAGGTCGAAGCGCACCTGGCGGCCAACCCGGACGACGCCCAGGCCCTCCTGCGGCTCGCCAACCTGAGCTACGACATCCAGGACTGGCAGGGCTGTGCGGACGCCTACGACCGCTACTTCAAGCTGCGCCCGGAGGACCCGGACATCCTCACCGACCAGGGCACCTGCTACCGGGGGCTCGGCGATACCCAGAAGGCCCTCGACCTCTTCCGCAAAGCCCAGGCGCTGGACCCCAAGCACTGGCAGTCGGTCTACAACGAGGTGGTCGTGCTGGCCTTCGATCTCCGGGACTTCGCCGCCGCCGAGCGGGCGCTCGACGAGCTACGGGCCCTCCAGCCCGAGAACCCGGACGTCCAACGGCTCGCCGGCGAGATCGCCCGCCAGCGCGGCGCCGCCTGAACGGACGGACGGTTCGTGCTTCGCCTCGTCGCCCTGATCGTCCTGGTGGTGGCCGTCTGGCTGCTGCTCGAGTGGTCCTACGGCAAGCTCCTCGCGGCCCTGGGGATCGAGCGGTCCCGCCGTCGTGGCCGGGCCCGCTCCTTCGGCCCGCGCCCGGCTCCCCGTGCCGGCGAACGGCCGGCGGAGGCGCTGGTCTGCTGCGCCGCCTGCGGAACCTACGTGCCGGTGTCGCGGGCGCTACCGGCTCCCGGAGGGGGAGGAGCGGTGTGCTCGGAGGACTGCCGAGCAGCCCTCCGACAGGGCGCCTGAGGTGGACGGAGCAGAGCCCGGTCCCCGACCCCCGCTTGCCGACGAGAGCCCGCCTCACGCCCAGGTGGCGGTGCCCGTGCCGCTGCCCGGAGCGCTGACGTACTCCGTGCCCCCAGCCCTCGATCCCCTGGTCGTGGTGGGCTCCCGGGTGCGGGTGCGCATGGGACCGCGCCGGCTGGTGGGCGTCGTGGTGGCCCGAACCTGCGAGAGTCCGGCGGGGGTGCGCCTACGCCCCGTCGAGGAGGTCCTCGACCGCGAGCCGGTGTTCCCCCTCGACCTCCTCGATCTCGCCCGGTTCACCGCCCGCTACTACCGCGCTCCCCTGGGAGAAGTGCTCCGCGGCATGCTGCCGTCCGACCTGCCGCCGTGGGGCCATCAGCGAGTCCGGCTGACCTCCGGCGGGGCCATAGCGCCCCCGCGGAGCCGGGATGAGGAGCGCGTCGTCGAGGCTCTGCGAGAAAGCGGGCGCACGAACGCCGCCGATCTCCAGCGCCGCCTGGGCCTCCCCGGCCTTCCCGAGGTCCTCGACCGCCTGGCCGAGGACGGACGGATCGTCTTCGAGAGCCGCAAGCGCCAGGGTGCCCGCTATCTGGCGGCGGTCGAGCTCCCGCCGGGCCGCCTCGAGGAACAGCTCGAGACCTGCGGCCGCTCTCCCCAGGGGCGCTCGGTGGTCGAGTTGCTCTCGGCCCTGGGACGGCCGGCCACCGTCGCCGAGATCACCGCCGAAGCGGGATGTTCCGCGGCGGTGGTGCGGCGGCTGGTCAAGCTCGGAATCCTGCGCCGGTTCACGCAGATCGAACGCCTCTCCCTGGCCCACCAGGCTCTCGAAGGGCGCTCCGGCGGCGAGGCGATCGTCCTGCGGCCGGACCAGGCGGAGGCCGTCGAGGCTCTCCGGCGAGCCATCGACTCCCGCGGATTCCGGCCCTTCCTGCTGCGCGGCATGACCGGATCCGGCAAGACCGAGGTCTACCTGCGGGCCGCCGAGGCCGCCCTCGCGGCCGGCCGCTCGTCCCTCCTGCTGGTCCCCGAGATCGCCCTGGTTCCGGCCCTCGTGCGGGAGGTCGCGGCGCGCTTCGGGCGGCGGGTGGCGATCTTCCACTCCGCCCTCGCCTCCGCCGAGCGCCACCAGGAGTGGGAGCGGGTCCGGCGGGGCGAGGCCCGGGTGGTGGTGGGCCCGCGGTCGGCCCTGTTCGCGCCCATCCGGGACCTGGGCCTGGTGGTGGTCGACGAGGAGCAGGACTCCTCCTACAAGCAGGACTCGACTCCCCGCTACCACGGGCGGGACCTGGCCCTGGTGCGGGCGCAGGGCGCCGGGGCGACGGCGGTGCTGGTCTCGGCCACACCGAGTCTCGAGAGCCGACTCAACGCCGAGCGGGGCAAGCTCGAGCCCCTCGAGCTGACCCGCCGCGCGGGACAGGGCCGGTTGCCCGAAGGCATCCTGGTCGACCTGCGCCGAGAGCCCGTCGCCCCTCGCCGGCCGGGGGAGGTCGTCGTGTCGGCCCGCCTGCGCGAGGAGATCGAGCGTTCGGCGGCATCGGGGGAGCAGGTCATCCTCTTGCGCAACCGGCGCGGCTACGCGCCCATGCTCCTCTGCCGGGCCTGCGGCGAGAACCACACCTGCGACGCCTGCGGTATGCCGCGGACTCTGCACCGGCGGCGGGGCGTCCTGCTCTGCCACTACTGCGGCTCGGCTCTGCCGGTCCCCGAACGCTGCCCGTCGTGCTCGGAGGAGGCTCTGGAGGCGATCGGGGCGGGCACCGAGAGGGTGGAGGAGACCTTCCGCGAGCTCTTCCCCGACTTGGCCGTCGACGTGCTGGACCGGGACTCGGTCCGGCGCAAGGGCGGGGTCGCTGCGGTCCTCGCCCGCTTCGCCCGGGGCGAGACCCGGGTGCTGATCGGCACCCAGATGGTGTCGAAGGGGCACCACTTCCCCGACGTGGGCCTCACCGCCGTGCTCTCGGCGGATACCTACCTGGGGTTCGCCGACTTTCGGGCGGTGGAGCGGACCTACACGCTGCTCACCCAGCTCGCCGGGCGCGCCGGCCGCGGCGAGCGGCCCGGGCGGGTGGTCATCCAGAGCTATCACCCCGACCACTACGCCATCCAGGCGGCCCTCACCCACGACGACTGCCGTTTCGCCGACGAGGAGATGCGCTTCCGCCGGGTCTTCCACTACCCGCCCTACACCCGCATGGTCCAGCTCCTGGTGCGCGACGAGAACCGCGAGCGGGCGGCGGAGGCGGCCGGCGCCCTCGCCCGCGCGATTGAGGAAAACCCACGCTCCCAGGGGGTCCGGATCGCGGGCCCGGCGCTGGCGCCCTTCGAGCGCCTACGCAACCAGTGGCGCTTCCAGATCCTCCTACGTCACCCCTCGGCCCGCCACCTCCAGCAGCTCCTGGACGAAGCGCTGCCGGAGAAGCCGGGAGCGGAATTGGTCGTCGACGTGGATCCGTACCAGTTGCTCTGAGACCTCTGCCTCGTCCGTAGGCCGCCGACCCTTCCTTTCCCCGATTTCTCTACCAAACGGCGGGGCAGAGGCAGGTGAAGCCTCCGGTTCACGCAGGCCCCAACCGTCGACACAGTCTTTCCCCTCCCGCCCACCCCGGCGGGGCAGGGGCAGTCTCTCAGAGTCCGGCTCACGCAGGCCCGGGGCGCGGCGGGGTTTCGCCGGTCGCAGTCCGCCGCCGAACACCCCGCCGCGCCCCGGGCCGTCCCATCGCCACGTACGCCCCAACTGCCGACGTCTCCGGCTCTTCCGCGCCCCACAGCCCTTGCCTCGCCGCCTTCCACCCTGCTACCGTGCCGCTCTGCCATGGCCGTGCACGACGCCTCCTTCGAAGAACCCCTGGTCGAGCTACGCCGGCGTATCGAGGAGCTCGAGGAGTTCCCCGAAGACCCGGCCAAGGTCAAAGAGCTCGAGCGCCTGCACAGCACGCTCAAGAAGTCGACGGCCGACATCTACGCCAGCCTGACCCGCTGGCAGAAGACTCTGGTCGCCCGGCACCCGGAGCGCCCCTATATCCTCGACTACGTCGGCCTCCTGATGACCGACTGGGTGGAGCTCCGCGGCGACCGGGCGTTCGCCGACGACCCGGCCATCGTCGCCGGCTTCGCCAGCTTTCGGGGGCGCAGCGTGGCCGTCATCGGCCACGAAAAGGGCCGCGACACCAAGGAGCGCATCCACCGCAACTTCGGCCAGCCGCGCCCCGAGGGCTACCGCAAGGCTCTGCGGGTGATGCGCATGGCGGAGAAGTTCGGCCGGCCGGTGGTCACCTTCGTGGACACCGCCGGCGCCCACCCGGGGATCGGAGCCGAGGAGCGGGGGCAGGCCGAGGCGATCGCCCGCAACCTGATCGAGATGGCCTCGCTGCGGGTGCCTATCGTGGTCACGATCACCGGTGAAGGGGGGAGCGGGGGAGCCCTGGCGCTGGGGGTCGGCAACCGGGTCTACATGCTCGAGTACTCCACCTACTCGGTGATCTCGCCGGAGGGCTGCGCCGCGATCCTGTGGAAAGACCAGGACAAGAAGGCCGAGGCCGCCGAGGCCATGAAGATCACCGCGCCGGACCTCCTCGAGCTCCGGGTCGTCGACGCCGTCATCCCGGAGCCCCTGGGAGGGGCTCACACCGACCACGAGGAGATGGCCCGCCGGGTCGGCAACGTCGTCGACGACGCCCTGCTCGAGCTCGAGGCGCTGCCGCCCGACGAGATCGTGACTCAGCGCTACGAGCGGTTCCGCGCCCTGGGCGTATTCGAGGAGTAGCCCGTCGTGGCGGCCGTCCGCTGGGTTCCGGCGCCGATTCCCGCGGCGGCCTCCGATCTCGCCCGTGACGGCTACCCGGGCACTCTCGCCGCCCTCCTGGCACGCCGGGGCGTCACCGGCGCAGAGGACGCCCACGCCTTCCTCGAGCCCTCCCTCGACGACCTCCACGACCCCCTCGCCCTAGCCGGCATGGATCGGGCCGTGGGCCGCCTCGCCGCCGCCCGGGAGCGGCGCGAGCGCGTCGCCGTGGTGGGCGACTACGACGTCGACGGGGTCACCGGCACCGCGCTCCTCCTGGCGGTCCTCCGCTACTGCGGCTTCGAGGCCGAGGCGATCCTTCCGCACCGACTGCGGGAGGGCTACGGCTTCCAGCCGCTTCACGTGGAGCGGGCCCGGAGGCACGGTTGCTCTCTGGTGGTGACCGTCGACTGCGGCACGACCGCCGGGAGCGCCGCGCGGGCGGCGCTGGCGGCGGGGATCGACGTGATCGTCACCGACCACCACTTGCCGGGCTCCGACCTGCCGGCGGAGGTGGTGCAGATCAACCCCCACCAGGACGGGTCCTCCTACCCCTTTCCCCACCTGTCGGGTGCCGGCCTGGCCTTCAAGCTCGCCCAGGCGGTGGCGCGGGCCGCCGGCCGCCGGCCGGACCCGGAGGCGCTCCTGCGGATCGCCTGCCTGGGGACGATCGCAGACCTGGTTCCTCTGGTGGGGGAGAACCGGGTGATCGCCGCCCTGGGCCTCGCGGCACTGCCGTCCACGCCGTCGCCGGGCCTCCGGGCCCTCCTCGCCCGGGCCGGGGTGAAGGCGCCGCTCTCGGCCTCCGACGTCGGGTACCGTCTCGGGCCCCGGATCAACGCCGCCGGTCGCCTGGACGACGCCGGCAAGGCCCTCGACCTGCTGCTGACCCGGGACCCGGAAGAGGCCGACCGTCTGGCCGGGGCCCTCGAGCACTGGAACCAGGAGCGCCAGAGCGAGGAGCAGAGGGTGGTCCGCGAGGCCCGGGCGAGGATGTCCGAGCGGGAGAGCCTGCCCCCGATACTGATCGCCTGGGACGAGGGATGGCACCGGGGGGTGGTGGGCATCGCGGCCGGCCGCCTGGCCCGGGACTTCTTCCGTCCCGCCCTGCTGCTGGCGGTGGAAGGGGAGGAGGCCGTGGGGTCCGGCCGGAGCATCCCGGCGATCGAGCTCCACGACTTCCTGGGGCGCTGGCAGGACGACATGCTCCGCTTCGGCGGGCACGCTCAGGCGGTGGGCCTGAGCGTCTCCTCCGACCGTCTGGAGTCGCTGCGTCGGAGCTGGGAGGAGTCGGCGGCCGTCTGGCCCGAGGAGACCTTCACCAAAACCCTCGAGTTCGAGCTCGACCTGGCGCCGGCGGACCTCGACGGCGAGCTCCTGGAGCAACTCTCGCGACTGGAACCCCACGGCCAGGGCAACCCGCGGCCCCTGCTCAAGGTCGGTCCCCTGCGCCTGGCCGGGCCGCCGCGGATCTTCGGGCGCAGCGAGCGCCGCCACCTGTCCGGGGTGGCCCTCGGCCCGGACGGCGCCCGGGTCCCGCTGCTCGGCTGGGGGTGGGGCGACCGCGTGGACGCCCTGGCCGGAGAGTTCGAGACCTTGGGCCACCTGGAGCTCGATCGATACACCGGCCGCCCGGTGCTGCGGCTGGTCGACAGCCGTACCGCCCGGCCGCAGGGTTCGGGATAGCCGCCGGTTCGGGATAGTCTCGCACCATGCCCGAGGAGAGCCGAGAGGTTCGCAAGAACCGGAGGATCCGGTGGCTGCGCCACCTGCTGCTGGTGGCGACTCTCCTCGCCGTCGCCGCGGTCGTGGCGGTCTACGTGATCGGCCGGCGGGAGCGCGACGTCCCGAAGGAAGAGGCGCTCGGGCCCTCGGCGGTCGAGCCCACCGGCGACATGGTCACGGTGGGCAAGGGGTTCGAGCGGACCTTCACCGAGGGCAACCGGCCCCTCTTCACCATCCGCGGCGACAGCTTCGCGGTCGATCGCAAGGGAGTGGTCTACCTCACGGGGGTGGGTCTGACGGTCTACCAGGAGGACGGCTCCCGCTACCAGGTGGTGGGCAAGAAGGCCCAGGTGGACGTGAAGACGAAGGAGGCCCGCCTGACCGGTGCGGTGAAGCTCTCCGGCTCCGAGGGGATGGTGCTGACCACGAAGGAGCTCCTGCTCACCCACCGCGGCCACCGGGTGAAGAGCCCGGGCGAGGTCCACCTCGCCCTCGGCGCCGCCTACCGGGGGCGTGCCGACCGCCTCGAGGGGTGGCTGAAGAGCCGGCGCTTCGTGCTCTCCGGCCTGGTGGACGTGCGCAGCGTTCCGGGGGCGGAGACCCCGGTCCGGCTCCAGACCCGCGAGCTCACCGTGGACCGCACCCGCAAGCTCCTCCACACGGGCGGCTGGGCGATCCTGCGCCACGGCGCGGACCGGGTGAGCGCCCGGGAAATGGTGCTGTTCTTCGCCGACGACGAGCGGACGATGCGCTTCCTTCGGGCCCACCGCAGGGTGCGGGGCACCCTCCGGCAGGAGCCCGTGAGCGGCGAGGGCGGGCCGGCCGCCGCGCCCGGCTTCCTCGCCTTCCGCACGGAGAACCTGGGCCTGCTGTTCGCCGAGGACGGCCGCAAGCCCAAGCAGGTCGATCTCGACAAGGGGCCGGGAGGACGCGCCCTTCTGCGCTCGGTCGAGGGGCCCGAGAACCCGCGGTACCGTCTGAGCGCGCCGACGATCACCGGCTACTTCCAGGCCGGGGTGCCGGTCCGCGCCGAAGCCGGCAAGGGGGTGGTGTTCGCCGTCGAGCCGCCGCGGGCGAACGCCGAGCAGGAAGAGGTGGCCGCCGTCGAGGAGACTCCTCCGGAGGCGCCAGCCGGTGCGACGGGTGAGGAAGCTGGAGGCTCCGGGGCGGCCCCCGAGGCTCCCGAGGAGGAGGCGCAAGCCGAGCCGGCGCGGACGGGGAAGGGTGGCGAATCCGGGGAAGAGGTGGCGCAAGGCGGGGAGGTGCCGGCGAAGGGCTCCGCCGCGGCACAGGAGGAGACCGCGGAACGGCGCGCCACGGGCCAGCGGGCGACGGCGTCCTTCGGCGCCGGGGGCGGCCTCTCGAAGGTCGAGCTGACCGGCGACGTCGTCCTGACCGACGCGGACCTCACGGGACACGGCGGCCGGGCGGTGTTCTCCGCCGACAGCGACAAGGGCGAGCTCTTCGGCCAGCCTGCGATCCTGGACAGCGACCGCGGACGGATGGAAGCTCCCCACATCCTCTATACTCGCAGCGACGGCCTGCTCCACGGGACCGGCGGTGTCCGGGCCCGGCTCGAGGAGGCCGACGACACCGCCCTCGGCGGCACACCCCTGACCCGCGGCGACGGCCCGGTCTGGGTTGAGGCCGAAGAAGGGTACCTTCGAGATCAGCCCCGTTCCTTCTTGTTCCGTGGCCGGGTTCGGGCTTGGCGAGGAGAGAACCTCCTGGTCGCCGACAGCCTGCGCGGCAACGACGCCGAGCAGCGACTGGTGGCCACCGGCTCGGTGCGGACCTTGTGGACCCCCGAGGACGGGAGCTCCGGGAACGCAGCGGTGACCACTCCGGCGGCGTCCGGGGCGCCCTCGGCCGACGGGAAGCCGGACTCGGAGCCGGCCAAGCTACCGGCGAAGACCTCGGCCTTGCTGCCGACGGCGACACCGCCCGAATCCCGGACCGCCGCCGGGGCCGCGGGCCCCGCGCCCGGCGTGGCGAGCGGGGGAGGCCCCCTGGAGGCGACCAGCGAGGAGCTGACCTACCTGCGGGACAAGCGGCTCCTGGTCTACACCGGCGGGGCGACCGCCAAGCAGGATGGGCGCACCCTCACCTGCCACGAAATGGAGATCTATCTGGCCGAGCAGGGAGGCATGGAGCAGATGGTCTGCACCGGGGACGTCCACGTAGACGATCCGGGCCAGGGTCGCAGCCTGACCGGTGAGCGGGCGGTCTACGACCCCGGTGCGCGCACCGTCGAGGTGGAGGCCGCCAAGGCCGGCAAGGTGACCATGCACGACCAGGATGGCAACGTGATCGAGGGGCCGCGGATGATCTACGAGATCGACCAGAACCGCGTTCACGTCCTGGGCCCCACCTCCGACGGAACCGAGGCGGCCCCGGCGCCGCAGCCGGCCGCGCCCGCGGCCACCTCGCCCACGCCGCCGCCGGAGCCTCCACCGCGGTGACCGACGCCCCCCGCCAGCTCAGCACCCGAGGCCTGCGCAAGGTCTACCGCGGGCGTGCCGTGGTCAACGACGTCTCCCTGGACATCGGGCCCGGGGAGATCGTCGGTCTCCTGGGCCCCAACGGCGCCGGCAAGACGACGACCTTCTACATGGTCGTGGGGCTGGTGCCGCCGGACGCGGGACAGGTCTACCTGGGCGGCGAAGAGATCACCGAGCTGCCCATGTACCTCAGGGCGCAGCGGGGCATCAGCTACCTGCCCCAGGAGCCCTCGGTCTTCCGCAAGCTCTCGGTGCGGGACAACCTGCGGTCGATCTTCGAGACCCTGGACCTGCCCCATGGCGAGCAGGAGCGGCGCATCGACCAGCTCATCTCCGACTTCGGCCTGGACCGGGTGAGCAAGACTCCTGGCTACGCCCTGTCGGGCGGCGAGAGGCGGCGGGTGGAGATCGCGCGGGCGCTGGTCATCGACCCTTGGTATATCCTCCTGGATGAGCCCTTCGCGGGCATCGACCCGATCGCGGTGCTGGACATTCAAAGCATCGTCCGGCACCTCAAGGCGATGGGCATCGGGGTTCTGATCACGGACCATAACGTACGGGAAACATTGAAAATAACCGACCGAGCGTATATCATCACCAATGGTGAAATTCTCCGCGCAGGCACCCCTGAAGAGCTCTCCAGAGACCCCCAGGTGAAGAAGGTCTACCTGGGGGAAGAATTCACGCTGTAGATCGCACGCATGGCTCTCGAACAGAAGCTTTCGCTCAGGCTTTCGCAGAAGCTGGTGATGACGCCGTCACTCCAGCAGGCGATCAAGCTTCTGCAGATGACGCGGATCGAGCTCGAAGGGTTGATCACTCAGGAGATGACCGAGAACCCGACCCTCGAGGAGGCCCAGCTCGAGCCGAGCACCGAGGAGCCCGCCCCCGAGGAGCCGGAGAAGGAGCGGGACGACGACGAGCTCGACCACGACGAGTCCCTCGAGAACATCGACCTCGACGAGTTCTTCGGCGACTACATGGAGAGCTCCGGCTACGCCTCGGTGCGCGAGTTCCGCGAGGCGCCCCCGCTCGAGAACACCCTCACCCGCGAGCCCGACCTCTACGACTACCTGCTCTGGCAGCTCCACATGAGCTCCGCTCCCGAGCGGCTCCGGGAGCTGGCGGAGCTGATCATCGGCAACCTCGATCCCCAGGGCTTCCTGGTCGCCGACTCCGAGGAGATCCGGGCCGTGGGCGACCCCACGGGCGAGGACGAGGACGGCGACGAGCCCTACACCATGGAGGAGGTCGAGGAGGCCCTGGAGCTGGTGCGGAGCTTCGATCCGCCGGGCGTCGGCTACCCGACGCTCCGGGAGAGCCTGATCGCCCAGCTCGACCGCGAGGGGGCGGAGGAGGACTGCCTGGCCCGGCGCATGCTCGACGAGCACTGGGACCTGTTCCTCAAGCGCCAGTACCCGGCGATCGCCAAGCGGCTCGACGTGGAGCTCCACGCCCTGGAGCCGGCCGTCGAGCGGATCAAGAACCTCGAGACCCGGCCCGGCCACCGCTTCGGCAGCAACCGCACCCACTACATCGAGCCCGACGTCTACGTGCGCCGGGTGGGCGAGGAGTGGGTCATCCAGATCAACGACGACGGCATGCCTCGCCTCCGCGTGAGCAAGGCGTACCGCCGGATGCTCGCTAAGATGCGCCTGGAGGGCCGGCAGGCCGAGGCTCAGCAATTCATCAAGGAGAAGATCCGCTCGGCGGTCTGGCTGATCAAGTCCATCGACCAGCGCCAACGGACGATCCACAAGGTGGCCAACTCCATCGTGCACCAGCAGCAGGAGTTCCTCGAGCACGGCATCGATCGCCTGCGCCCCATGGTCCTGCGCGACGTCGCCGAGGACATCGGCATGCACGAGTCGACGGTCAGCCGGGTGGTCTCCAACAAGTACATCCACACGCCGCGTGGCGTGCTACCGATGAAGTACTTCTTCCACAGCGGGATCGACCGCGAGTACGGAGAGGAGATCTCCTCGCTCACCGTCAAGCGGAAGATCGAGCACATGATCGCGGAGGAAGACCCCAAGAACCCGCTGTCCGACAGCGAGCTGATGCGCATGCTCAACCGTGAGGGGATCCAGATCGCACGCCGAACCGTCGCGAAGTACCGCGACGAGCTCAACATCCCCTCCTCGACCGAACGCAAACAGATCTTCTAGGAGCGTGCTCCTACGAGAGTCTCTTCCGAAGGGAGGCGAGATCTACGATGAACATCGAGTACGTCGGAAGGAACTTCGAGGTCGACGAGAAGGTCCGGGAATTCACCGAAGGCAAGCTCGCCAAGAAAGTCACCAAGTTCGTCGGCGACCCCGTTGAGATCCGAGTCACCCTCGAGACCGAGAAGCACCGTAACATCGCCGACCTCCACATCGCCCACAAGCATGGCGTCCTCCAGGCCACGGAGGAGACCGGGGACATGTACGAGGCCATCAACATGGCCGTCGACAAGGTGGAGAAGCAGGCCCGCCGGTCGAAGAAGAAGTTCTTCGACCGGCGTCGGCGCGCCGACAGGGAGACGATCAACGGTCAGCGCTGGCCCATGGACGTCCTCGCCCGCGAGAGCCTCGGAGGCCAGTCCGGCCCCCGGATCATCAAGTCCACCCATCTGCCGATCAAGCCCATGTCCATCGACGAGGCGGCACTCTGGCTCGAGGACGGCAAGAACGAGTTCGTCGTCTTCCGGGACTCGACCTCGGACCGGATCAACGTCCTCTACAAGCGCAAGGACAACAACTACGGCCTGATCGCGCCCGAGCTGATGTAGCGGCCCGGGGCACGACTCCGGCGACCGGGCCGCAGGCCGACCCGGTCGCGGGCTCCTGAACGGGGGCGAGCACCCATGCGACTCGACGCTCTGACCGGTCCCGAGCTGATCTTCCCCGGGCTCGAGGCCTCCGCCGGGGAGGACGTGCTGCGCCAGCTCTCCCAGAACCTGGAGGAGCAGCGCGTCATCCGCGACGCCCGTGAGCTCTACGACAAGCTCCTCGACCGCGAGAAGCTCGGGTCGACGGGAATCGGCTCCGGCGTCGCGATCCCGCACTGCAAGCTCAAGGGGTTGGGCCACGCCGTCCTCGCCATCGGAATCTGCCGCCAGGGAGTGGAGTTTCAAGCCACGGACTCCGAGCCCGTCCGCCTCTTCTTCCTGGCGGTCTCTCCCAGCGACGCGCCGGCGGTCCATCTCCAGGTGCTGGCGGCGATCTCCAAGTGGATCAAAGCCGACAGCCACGTTCCGCGGCTGCTCAAGCTCGACGACCCCCACGACATCTACCGGCTGCTCGAGGAAGAGGGATGAAGCGGCGGCGCGGCGAGGAGCGGCGCCGGGCCGAGGGGGGAGAGCGGCGAGACGGCGTGCTCAGGACCTCCGCCGACGCCTCGGTCACCGTCGAAGACCTCCTCGACGAGGAGCTCGGAGACCTCCAGCTCGAGGTGCTCTCGGGCCAGAAGCACCTGGACAACCCGGTCACCAACCCGCGGGTGCAGAAGCCGGGGCTCGCCTTCGCGGGCTACTATCCGTACATCAAGCCGGGCCGCGTCCAGATCGTGGGGGAGAGCGAGACGGCCTATCTCAAGACCCTGGAGCCCGAGGAGCGGGCGTTGCGCTTCGACACCATCACCTCGCTGCCGGTGCCGGTGTTCGTCGTCACCAAGGGGCTGCCGCCCCTCGAGGATTTCCTCAGCCTCTGCCGGCAGCGCGAGGTGCCGGTGCTCACGTCGCCCGCGCTGTCGTCCCAGGTGATCAAGCAAATCAGCTACTTTCTCGAGGACCGACTGGTGCCGCTAACCCACATCCACGGCGTGCTCCTCGACGTCTACGGCCTCGGCGTGCTGCTGATCGGTGGCAGTGGGGTCGGCAAGAGCGAGTGCGCCCTCGACCTCATCACCCGGGGCCACAGCCTCGTCTCCGATGACCGCGTGACGGTCAAGCGCTACCCCAACGGAGACCTCATCGGCTTCTCCGAGGGCCCTCTGCGCCACCACATGGAGCTGCGCGGCCTCGGGATCATCAACGTCCAGGACCTGTTCGGCCTGGCGGCGGTCCGCGAGCGCAAGAGCATCGACCTCGTGGTCGAGCTCGAGCCCTGGCGCGAGGGGGAGCAGTACGACCGCCTGGGTCTCGACGAGAGTCTGTACGACATCCTCGACACGCCCTGCCCGTACATCCGGATGCCGGTCGCCCTCGGGCGCAACGTCTCGAACCTGGTGGAGATCGCAGCCCGCAACCACGTGCTCAAGCTCCAGGGGCACCACTCGGCGCAGGAGTTCGCCCGCAAGCTCAGCGACGAGCTCGACCGCAAGCGGAGCGAGGGGGAGGAGTGAGCCAGGACCCGGATCCGGCGCGAGGCAAGCTGGTGCTCATCACCGGGCTCTCCGGCTCGGGCAAGAGCTCGGTGGCGAAGTGCTTCGAGGACCTCGGCTACCACACGGTCGACAACCTTCCGCTGCCCTTGCTCCGGGAGTTCCTGCGCCGTCCCCTCGAGCTCGTCGAGGGCAACGACCGGATCGCCGTGGTCACCGACGTCCGGGCGCCGCGCTTCGCCGAGGAGCTGCCCCGCCTGATCGAGGAGATCGACGCCGCCCGGCTCGAGCCGACGGTGCTCTTCCTCGAGGCGTCGGACCCGAGCATCGTCCGGCGTTTCTCCGAGACCCGCAGGCCCCATCCCCTGGCCGCCGACCGCCCTCTGCTGGAGGGGATCGCCCGCGAGCGCGAGCTGCTCGGCGACCTTCGTAGCCGGGCCGACATGATCCTAGACACCAGCGAGTGGACGATCCACGAGATCCGGAACCAGATTTACCGGAACTTCTCGGAGGGCACGAGCGAAGGCCCGGAGATGGTGGTCTCGCTGGTCAGCTTCGGATTCAAGAACGGCACGCCCTACGGCGCAGACCTGCTCTTCGACGTGCGCTTCCTGCCCAACCCCCACTTCGTCCCGCGGCTGAGGGACCTGACAGGGCGCGACGCGCCGGTTCGGGAGTTCCTCGAGGATCAGACCGAGTACGGCGAGATTCTGGACCGGCTGGTCGAGCTCTTGCGCTATCTACTTCCCCGGTATCGGCGCGAGAACCGGAGCTATGTCTCGATCGCCGTCGGCTGCACCGGCGGGCACCATCGATCGGTGGCGGTCTGCGAAGCGCTGAGCGAACGGCTGGACGACGTCGGCTGGCAGGTGCGAGTGATCCACCGCGACCTTGCGCGCTGACGGCACGGGAAGGCAAGACCGTCTTCCCGTGTTGAACAGAGTGCAAACGGCCCGAGTCTGGTAGGCTTGAGGCCACGAGGTTTCTCACCGAGGTCGCACCCCCCTATTTAGCCCCCAGTTCAGATTATGATCGGGACCCTGATCCTGAGCCACGGCCGCCTCGCCGACGAGCTCCTTTCGGCCGCCCGGACCATCACCGGGGGCCTCGAGGGCTTCGACGCGCTCTCCCTGGAATGGAGCGACGGCTTCGACGAGGCCCAGACCCAGATTCGCGCCGCCCTCGAGCGCCTCGACCGGGGCGAGGGCGTCCTGATCCTCACCGACATGTTCGGGGGCACGCCGTGCAACGTCGCCCTGACCTTCCTCGATCCGGGGAGGGTGGAGATCGTCACCGGCGTCAACCTGCCCATGGTCGTCCGCCTCGCCTGCCTCGGGCGGAATGAGCTCTCCCTCTCCGAGGCCGCGCGCTGGCTGTGCGACAAAGGCCGGCGCAGCATCTGCCTGGCGAGCGACATCCAGGCTGAGCGCTGTTCGCCCGTCGGCGGCCCGCGAGCCGAGGACGAGATGTGCGAGGCGGCGGTCGCCGATGTCCGACATCCGGCCACGGTCGGTGCCGGACCCGAGGACGGCGGGTGATCGAGCGCGACGTCGAGATCGTCAACCGCCTCGGTCTTCATGCTCGCGCCGCCTCCAAGCTCGTCCACCTGGCAGCGACGTTCCGGAGCGACATCACCCTGGTTCGGGACGGCGAGGACGTGGACGCCAAGAGCATTCTCGGAATCCTGCTTCTGGCGGCGGGGCAGGGCGACCGCCTCGTCCTGCACTGCGACGGCGAGGACGAGGAGCAGGCGATCGCGGCGATCACCCGGCTGATCGCGGACCGCTTCGACGAAGAGGTGTGAACGAGGCGAGCGTGAAACGGACGCAGATGCAGACTCTCAAGGGCGTCGGCGTCTCCGACGGCGTCGCCATCGGACGGGCGGTGGTCGTGGAGACCCGTACCCTCGAGGTCTACCGAATTCCCCTGGCGGGGGAGGACCTCGAGGCCGAGCTCGAACGCTTCGCCGAGGCGGTGGAGCAGGCGCGGGCCGAGGTGAGCCGCACCCGGCAGCGGGCCGGCGAGGACCTCGGAGAGCACACGGGCGCGATCTTCGACGCCCACCTCCTGGTGCTCTGCGACACGGGCTTCCTCGACCGGGTCACCGAGCGGATCCGCGACGAGCGGGTCAACGCCGAGTGGGCCGTCTACCGCGCCGCCGAGGAGTACGCGGGCCGCTTCGCGGCGATGGAAAACGAGTACATCCGCGAGCGGCGGGCCGATCTGGAGGACGTGGTCCAGCACCTGCTGCGCCGCCTCCAGGGCATCTCGCATCACGAGCTCTCGGAGGTGGAGGGCCCGATGGTCATCGTGGCCGACGACCTGACGCCTTCCGAGGCCGTCCGGCTCGGACGCGATCGGGCCGTGGGCTTCGCCATCGAGAGCGGCGGCCGCACCTCTCACACGACGATCATCGCGCGCTCCCTGGGGCTGCCCACGGTCACCGGCCTGGGCCGGGTGACCGAGCTGGTCACGGACGAGGACCCGGTGATCATCGACGGCGAGCGCGGCCTGGTGATCTTGCACCCGACAGGACCCATGCTCGCCCGCTACCGCCGTCGCCTGGCCGAGATGGAGAGCCGTGAGATCTCCCTTCTCGAAACCCGGGAGCTGCCGGCCCGGACCCGCGACGGGCTGGACGTGCAGCTCATGGCCAACATCGACCTGCCCGAAGAGCTCGACGACGTGCTGGCTTTCGGGGCCCGAGGGATCGGCCTGTACCGCAGCGAGTTCCTGTACATCGAGAAGAGCCCGGAGCTGCCGACCGAGGAGGAGCACCTGGCCCTCTACCGGCACCTGGTCGAGGCCGCCGCCCCGGAGCCGGTCATCATCCGCACCTACGACCTCGGTGGGCGCAAGCTCGCCCAGGAGCTCCTGGAGACCCACGAGGACAATCCGGTCCTCGGCCTGCGGGGAATCCGCCTGACCCTGGCGCGGCCGGAGGTCTTCAAGGCCCAGGTCCGGGCCCTGCTGCGGGCCGGGATCTACGGCGACCTGCGGTTGATGCTGCCCATGATCTCCGGCCTCGACGAGGTCCGCGCGTTCCGTGCGTTCGCCACCGGCGTCATGAGCGAGCTCGACGCCGAGGGCCTCGAGTACCGGCGGGACCTGCCCCTCGGCGTCATGATCGAGGTGCCCTCCGCGGCGGTCATCGCGGACGTCCTGTCCCGGGAGGTCGACTTCTTCTCGGTCGGCACCAACGACCTGATCCAGTACTCCCTGGCGGTCGATCGCAACAACGAGCACGTGGCCGACCTCTACCAGCCCACCCATCCCGCGATTCTGCGCATGCTACGCTTCGTGATCGACAGCGCGGATCGGGCCGGGATCGAAGTGGGCCTGTGCGGCGAGATGGCGGCGGACCCGCGATACGCTCCGCTGCTGATCGGGCTGGGGCTGCGGCGCCTGTCGATGACGCCGCGTTCGGTGCCCGCGCTCAAGCAGCGTATTCGAGGGCTCGAGGCCGGCGCCCTCGCCGAGCTCGCCGAGCGCTGCCTCGAGCTCGGAACCGCCGCCGAGGTCGAGGACCTCCTCGACACGGAGCTCGACGAGATGCCCGAAGTCGCCGCGGGCGGACCGTAGCAGTCGCCCCACAGTGGAGAGGAGCGAACCATGACGCTCAACGAGGCCCGGACGATGAACCTGATCCTCGCGGGCGTGCTCATCGCCGGGCTCTCCTCCTGCGCCTCGCCGCGCCGGCCCGAGCTGCCGGGGCCCGGCGAGCTCTCGCCCCCACACGACGACATCCCCGCAAACGTCGAGGCGGCGGCGCGGGCGACGGAGACTCCACCCCCGGGCCAGGATCCCAACGACGCCTCCGCGGCCTCCGCGAAGAGCCCGGACAGCGAGAAGGGCCAGAAGGACTCCAACTCCGAGAGGCCGAGCTCGAAGGTCATCGTGATCGAGCGTGCCAAGAGCACCCGCGGCCAGACCCTGGCCGAGGCCGCGCAGGCGGCCCGTGAGAGCCGCGCCAAGGCCGGGCCGTCGGTGGCCTCGGTAACCAACGAGAACCTCAAGGACTACCAGGACGCCCGCCTGACCTTCGCCCAGCCGGAGCCCAAGACCGCGGCCGACACGGCGGCGGAGACGCCGGACAAGGCAGGCAAGGGCGCGAAGGGAGAGAAGTACTGGAGCTCCCGGGTACTCGACCTGCGCCTGGCCCTGCGCGGCGCGGTCGACCGGTACGACGACCTCCAGACCAAGGCGGCGGGCCTGCGTCGGAGCTTCTACGCCGAAGACGATCCCTACGTCCGGGACGGCCAGATCAAGCCCGCGTGGGACCGGGCCCTCGACCAGATCGCCACCACCCGCAAGTCGATTCACGACCTCCAGGACCAGCTCAGCGAGACCCTGGAGGAGGGGCGCAGGGCCGGCGCATTGCCCGGCTGGCTGCGCGAGGGCATCGACCTCGAGCCGAGCGCCGACGAGCTGCCGCCGCCCGAGGCCAAGGCGAAGCCCGGCGAGCCGACGACCTACGAGCCCGAGGAGCCCAAGATCCTCGATGAGTCGGCTCAGCCACCCCCGGCCGCCGTATGACGACGCCCCTCCGCCGGCCCCGGCGCTTCTTCATCGAGACCTGGGGCTGCCAGATGAACGAGCTCGACAGCCAGAGGATGGCGGGGCAGCTCATGCAGCAAGGCCTGCTCCCGACGCGGGAGCCTTCCGAAGCGGACGTGCTCTTGCTCAATTCCTGTAGTGTGCGCGATAATGCTGAAAATAAAGTATACTCGCGAATCGGTGAGTACCGCGCCCTGAAGGAGACTCGCGATCTCCTGATCGGGCTCTGCGGTTGCGTCGCCCAGCAGGAGGGCAAAGCCGCCCTCGATCGAGCGCCGGAGCTCGACTTCGTTCTCGGACCGGCGCGGGTGGGGGAGTTGCGCGAAGTGCTCGCCCGGCGCCTGGCCGGCGAGCGAGTGGTGGCCACCGGCTTTCCGGAGACCCGGGCGTTCGACCTCGACGCCGTGTCGAGGGACGGCGGCTACAAGGGGATGGTCACCTGCATCGAGGGCTGCGACAAGCGCTGCACGTTCTGCATCGTGCCCCGCACCCGCGGCCCCGAGCGCTGCCGACCCATGGCGGAGGTGCTGGCCGAGGTCCGTCACCTGGTGGACTACGGATTCCGCGAGATCGAGCTCCTGGGCCAGACGATCAACCACTGGCGGGAGCCCGACGGCGAGGAGGACTTTGCAGACCTTCTGGACGCCGTGGCTCAGATCCCCGGTGTCGAGCGCCTGCGCTTCATCACCTCGTACCCTCGGGACTTCAGCGACGGGATGATCGCGGCCTTCGCCCGCCACCCGAACGTCTGCCCCTATCTCCATCTGCCCGTCCAGTCCGGCTCCGACCCGGTCCTCCGGCGCATGGGCCGCGGTTACACCGTGGCCTCCTATCTCGATCTGGTCGAGCGCATCCGGGAGGCTCGGCCCGACGTGGTGCTCTCCACCGACCTGATCGTGGGCTTCCCCGGCGAGACCGAGGAGCAGTTCCGGGAGACCGTCCGCCTGGTCGAGCGGGTGCGCTACGGGTCGCTCTACGCCTTCAAGTACTCGCCCCGCCCGGGCACCGCGGCGCCGCGTCTCGACGGGAGCGTCCCTCTCGAGGTGGCCAACCGGCGCCTCAACGACCTCTTCTCGGTGCAGGCCCAGATCCAGCACGGTCTCAACCGCGCGCTGGTGGGGAAGGCGTTCGAGGTCCTCGTGACCGGCTGGGGCAAGGAGCCCGGCTATCAGACCGGACGCACCCCCTGCCACCGGATGGTGAGCTTCGCCAGCGCCGGCGAGCCCGCCGAGCTCGGGAGCCTCGTCCCGGTGGTGGTGGAGCAGGCCTTCCCCCACAGCCTGGTCGGCCGACGAGCAACTTGACCTTCGGGCAGCCGCCCCTCAGAATAGATCCATGCCAGAGACCGCTGAAGAGCTTCGCATGGAGATCAAGGGGCTGATGCTCGACCCGGCGTCGAACGTGCCCATCGTCATCCTGCGAGACGAGGAGAGCGATGTCTTCCTCCCGATCTGGATCGGGGTCTTCGAGGCGAATGCCATCGCCCTGCGCATCGAGGGCGTGGAGCCACCCCGGCCCATGACCCACGACCTCCTGCTCTCGAGCCTTCAGAGCCTCGACGCCGTCATCGAGCGGATCGTCATCTCGGATCTCCGGGACAGCACCTTCTTCGCCCGGATCCATCTGGATCGCCGCGGGGAGAAGCTCACCCTCGACTCCCGGCCGAGTGATGCCATCGCCCTGGCGCTCCGAGCCGAGGCCCCCATCTTCGTGCTTCGCGCAGTCCTCGAGAAGGCGCGGGCGGTGGACGTGGACGCAGGCGCCTCGGACGAGGAGAAAATCCGCAAGATGCTCGAGGAGCTCGGTCCCGAGGACCTCGGCAAGTACACGATGTAGCCGACTCGCCCCGGCACACCGCCACGTCTCGCCGGATCTCCCGAAGCCTCGCCAGATCCGCCTCCCTCCACCACCTCCGATTCCGCCGGCGTCGCCCGGCCAATGCCCGTTCGGGCTCCCCGGGCCTCCGACGCCTCCGCGGGGGGGACGCGCTGGAGTGCTCGCAGCTCGTAACCCTTGAAGATGCGGGGGTTACGCCACGTGTCGGCGCGCCGACATCCGACGTGTCGGCGCGCCGACATCCCCGAGGCGCAGCTTGACCTCCCCGGACCCATCCTGTAGATTCCGGGCCGTCCATGATCATCGCGATCACCAATCAAAAGGGCGGTGTCGGCAAGACGACGACCGCCATCAACCTCTCCGCCGCGCTCGCCAACAAGGGGCTCAGGACTCTCCTCGTCGACCTCGATCCCCAGGCGAACAGCTCCATGTCGTACCTCGACGTCCACACCCTGGACGCGAGCATTTACGAAGTCCTGACCGAGCCCGATCGGTCGCTGCCGCAGATTCTGCAGCCGGTTCCCCGCGTGCCGAACCTGGAGATCGCGCCGGCGAGCATCTCCCTGGCGAAGATCGAGGCCAAGCTCCTCGGGGAGCTCGACAGTCACTTTCGGCTCAAGGACGAGCTCGCCTGCGTGCGTGACACCTACGACTACATCGTCATCGACACGCCGCCGACCCTGGGGATCATCACGGTCAACGCCCTGGTCGCCGCGACCCACGTGCTGATTCCGATCCAGTCGAGCTACTTCGCCCTGGAGGGGACCGACGATCTGCTGGAAACGATCGACAAGATCAAGCAGCGCGCCAACCCGGAGCTCCAGCTCCTGGGGGCGCTGATCACCCTCTACGACAAGCGCACCCTCCTGTCCCGGGACATTCAGGACCAGATCTCCGGTGTCTTCGGGGGCAAAGTCTTCAAGACGCTCATTACCAAAAGCGTCCGGCTGGAAGAGAGCCCCGCCTATCGGGAGTCGATCTTCACGTTCGCCCCCACGTCCAGCGGCGCGGCCGAGTACTACCAGCTCTCCGAGGAGGTTCTGAGCCGTGTCTAGAACCCTGACGTGGAGCGGGCTCAGCACCTCGCTGAGCCGCTCAGGGGCACGGCACTGCCGGGTACAGGAGCCACGCGCTGGTGAGACTTGCCGGCGCCGCTCGACGTGGGCGGGGGAGTCCTCCCGATCCCTGGCCACGGCGGCGCCTGGTTCACCTCGTCGCCTTGAAGAGGAGTGTCCTTAGAATGCCGGACCGCAAGCGCGGCCTCCCGGTGCGCGTCAAGATGCGCCACGACAACCACTTCGTCGAGGAGCTGACCGCTCGACACGAGGTCCCCATCGGGCGGATGGTCTCCCTCGCGGCGATCGAGCCCGATCCGAACCAGCCCCGCACTTCCATGGGGGACTTGGAAGAGCTGGTGGGCTCGATCCGGGAGCGCGGCGTTCTCGAGCCGATCCTCGTGCGCCGCCTGGGCGAGCCCGGGGGCTCCGACGAGCCGGACGGAGGGAGCGAGACCTTCCGCATCATCTCCGGCGAGCGACGCTGGCGGGCAGCGCAGCAGGCAGGCCTGTTCGAGGTGCCGGTCATCGAGATGGAGGTGACCGAGCAGGAGGCCCTCGAGATCGCCCTGATCGAGAACCTCCAGCGCAAGGACCTGACGCCGTTCGAAGAGGCGGAGGGGTACAAGGCCCTCTCCGAGCGCCACGGCTACACCCATGAGGAGATCGCCGACGCGGTGGGGAAGGCCCGGTCGGTGATCACCGAAAGCCTCTCGTTGCTCCAGATGCCGCCCCGCGTGCGCGACACGGTCCAGGCCCTGGGCCTGTCGTCCAAGTCCCTCCTTCTCGAGGTCCTCAAAGCGGGTACAGAGGAGGAGATGATCCGGCTCCTCGAAGAGGTTTCGAGCCGCGGCCTCAATCGCGACGATCTCCGGCGGCGCCTGCGCAACCGGGACCGCGCCAGCACCAAATCCACCCGCCGCAAGCCCTACGCCTTCAAGTTCCGCGCTCCGGACAAGAGCTTCACGCTCAACCTCACCTTCCGCCAGAGCGAAGTAGAGAAGGACGACCTGATCCAGGCCCTGGAGCAGATCCTGAGCGAGCTGAAGAGCTAGCTCGCCTCACACCCCCGCCGCCCCCCGACGCTCTTCCCACCCTCGACCACGCCGCGCGAAAACACGGCGCCTCGGGGGAGGCTCGCGAATCCTCAGCTCCCGCGCCGGTGGGCGAGCACTATGGTGTGCCGACCTACCATGCGGTCTC
The DNA here is from genome assembly GCA_963739795.1 of uncultured Acidobacteriota bacterium. Taxonomy (GTDB): domain Bacteria; phylum Acidobacteriota; class Thermoanaerobaculia; order Multivoradales; family DATKCC01; genus CAVUBL01. Next base: position 383,123 of record CAVUBL010000010.1, read on the forward strand.
GCCATCTACCGTCTCGATAAGGGGCCGCACCATATTCGCGGGAGACATTTCCGCAGGCTGTCCACAGGGGGTCGTTCGCCGCGGGGACCTGCGGCGGAGCGACCCGGGCACCAGCGAGATCTTGCGTCGGCGAGGGGGCGGCGCGACAGAAACTTGTGGCCGCGTTTCTGCCGTGCAGGCCCCTGGCGCGCGACTTGGGGGGAAGGGATGAACGTCCGAGCCAGGGGACCGTCGTCGCCTCCAGGCGGAAGTGCCGTGACGTCCAACTCGCCGACCCTGGACTTTACATAATGTATCTTATCGGACGTCGTGTCTGCCCACCACCTCGGCCCGAATTCCCCTTATCCACCGTCTTCGATCCGCCACTCTCCGGCGAGGTCCTCGTCCTCCTCCAAGCGCACTCGGACCAGATCGACCCCGGGCGGCAGCCACCCGGTGAGGCGTGCCTGGATCCACTGCACCACGTTCTCGCTCGACGGGATCGAGCCTCCGGAGCCAAACTCCGGCACCGCCTCGTTGAGATGCTGGTGATCGAGGACGTCGACCACGTGACGGTGCACCAGGCCGTCGAGGGCTTCCAGATCGACGACGAAACCGGTGTCGGGGTCCGGCTCACCCACCACGGTCACGAAGAGCCGGTAGTTGTGACCGTGCCCCGGCAGGTTCGCGCACTTGCCGAACCGGGCCCGGTTCTCGTCCTCCGACCACTCGGGTCGGCGGTACAGGTGGCTGGCGCTGAATCGGTAGCGGCGTTCGAGGCGGAGTCTCATCGCGCGCGTCTCCTAGCCTGGACTATTCATGAGGCGCCGGAGCGAGAGGCGCAAGTGTGTGTGAGATCAGGGCGCACGTAGCGATGAGAGACGCAGGCGTACTGGACAGTACGTTGAGGAGCGAAGAGCGAGTACGCCCTGAGATCGCGTGCAATTGCGGCTTGTAGTAGGTGGCTCATGAAGAGTCCAGGCTGGCCCGGATTGGGCTCGGACTGGGGTTTGGACTGGGGTTTGGATCGAGATTGGCCGGATAGCTCGCGGCGGAGGCGCCGCCGGCCGCTATAATCGCATCCCCGTGCGGCTCCTCGACCGCTATCTTCTGCGCGAAATTTCTGGCCCCCTCGGGCTGGGATTCCTAGTCTACACGTTCATTCTTCTACTTCAGGCCTTGTTCAAGTCCGCGGAGATGATCATCCGCCGCGGCCTCCCGGTGTCCACCGTCGGCAAGCTGCTGGCGCTGTCCCTGCCCAACATCGTGGTGCTGACCATCCCGATGTCGCTGTTGTTCGGCGTGCTCATCGCCATCGGCCGCCTGGCGTCGGACAGCGAGCTGGTGGCCATGCGGGCCACCGGGATCAGCCTCCTCAGCCTCTACCGGCCGATCCTCCTCTTCTCCGCCCTCCTCACCGCAGTCAACACCCTGCTCATGGTCTACGTGCTTCCCTGGGGCAATCACCAGCTCCAGCTCGAAAGGCTCCAGGTCCTGACCCAGAGCATCTCGACCCAGGTCGAGCCCCGGGTCTTCTGGGACGAGTGGCAGGAGAAGGTGCTCTACGTCTTCGAGTCTCCGGGTCGGGGCCAACCGTGGAAGGGGGTCTTCCTGGCCGACTCCCTCCCCACCACCCAGAACAACCAGGTCACGGTCGCCGACCGCGGGCAGGTCCGGGTGGACAAGAACGGCGAGCGAGTGGTGCTCGACCTCGCCGACGCCCGGGTGCACCAGGTCGACCTCTCGAAACCGGACAACTACGACATCGCCAAGCACCGCCGGCTCGAGGTGGTCTTGGAGGACCAGTTCGCGAGCGAGCAGCGAGCCCGGATCACGGCGTCGAAAGGGGTCCGGGAGCTGGGCCTCGGCGAGCTACATCAGTGGGCGACCGACCGGCATCGCCCGGCCGAGACCCGGCGCCTCGCCCGAGTGGAGATCCACAAGAAGTTCGCCATCCCCTTCGCTTGCATAGTGTTCGGGATCTTCGCCCTGCCCTTGGGCTTCAACAACCGCCGCGGCAGCAAGGCCTCGGGATTCGCCCTGTCCATCCTGGTGATCGTCGGCTACTGGGTGCTCCTGGACTCGGGGGAAAAATGGGCGCAGGCCGGCGGGATCCCGCCCTGGCTCGCCATGTGGTTCCCCAACATCCTCGGCGCGTCCCTGGGCCTCTTTCTCCTGGGCCGGCGCAACCGGGACAAGAGCCTTCTGCTGACCAAGATCGACCGGTGGGTGCGCCGCGACCTCTGGGCGAAGGTCCAGTTCTTCCAGCACCGGCGCCGTCAGCGGCGCGCCGACCGGCGAGCCCGGATGCGCAACCGGACGCGGCCACTGAGGGCCCACGTCGTCATCCGGCTTCCCCGCTTCCAGATCCTCTTCCCCAACATCCTCGACCGCTACGTCCTGCGGATGTTCACCGGGGTCTTCTTCCTGGTCCTGGCCTCCGGACTCACCATCTACGTCCTCGCCGACCTGACCGGCAAGGTCGACGAAATCTTCAAGAACCACGTCGACCACTCGGTGATCCTCGCCTACTACGGCTACTCGACGCTCCAGATCTTCTATGAGATCGCGCCGATCCTCGTGCTGGTGACGACCCTGATCACTTTCAGCTTGCTCTCGAGGACCAACGAGGTCACGGCGGCGAAGGCCCTTGGGTTGAGCCTTTACCGCCTGGCCGTTCCGGCGATGGTGGCGGCGCTCGGGATCTGCCTCTTCTCGGTCTTCCTGGAGTCCGAGGTCCTGCCCGCCTCGAACCAGCGGGTCGCGCGCCTCGACGACCAGATCCGCGGCCGACAGGCGGCCCGCACGTACCGGCGTGCCGACCGGCAATGGCTCTTCGGGCACGACCACTACATCTACAACTACCTGCACTACGACCCCCGGACGAAGAGCCTCCAGCGACTCCAGGTCTTCGAGTTCGACAAGGAGCACCACCTCACCCGCAGGCTGGTCGCCGACCGGGCGACGTACGACGGCAAGGGGTGGTGGAAGTTCAAGAACGGCTGGCTCCGACGCTTCGACGGCGTCGATGTGACCGAGTACGAGCGCTTCCCCGGCGAGGTCCTGGCCCAGTTTCCCGAGGAGCCCGAGTACTTCGACTCGGAGATCCGACCCCCTGACCAGATGGGCTACGTGGAGCTCCGGGAGTACATCCACGAGCTCGAGGGGAGCGGCCAGGCGGTTCCCGAGCTTCGGGTGCAGCTCCAGAACAGAATCGCCTACCCCACCATCTCACTGGTCATGGCACTCGTCGCCCTGCCCTTCGCCTTCCGCCTGGGGCGGCAGGGAGCCCTGTACGGCGTCGGCTTGTCCATCGTCTTGGGGATGGTCTTCCTGGCTGTCTTCGCCTTCTTCACCACCATGGGCGAGGCCGGGCTCCTACCGCCGGCCGTCGCCGTGTGGAGCCCCAACCTCGTCGCGGCGATGGTGTCCGGGTACCTGTTCCTGGGCGTGCGCACCTGACCAGCGTCAGGAGGGGCGTGCACGGGCCGCCGAGGGATGCGGAGACGCCCGACGGCGTGCGCATTTCTGCGCCGAACTACTAGTGGTCTGTCAAGCTTCAAGTGACAGCGTAGCTGGCGAGGACTTCGCGTCGCTGGCAAGGCGCGCCGACGCAGGCGTAGCGCGGGGCCTACGTCGAGGAGGCGCAACGCCGCCCGCGGCGTGAAGGACCGTCAGGACGCGTCACTTGACGCTTGACAGACCACTAGGTCAGAAAGTCTTCTCGGCCCAGGCCCGCCGCCCGGAGCTCCCGGGTCAGGAGGGTGAGGCTCTGCGTGGTCAGCTTGCGCACGCCCGTGGACTCGTAGCCCAACTCTTCGGCGATCTCGGAGCTCTTGTGTCCCAGGCCGTAGCGGAGGCGTAGAACGTCCCGATACTTGCGCGGGAGCTTCGAGAGAGCGGCATTCAGGTCATGGCGCAGGTCGGCCTGCTCCTGGGGAGGTGACTGGGGCCCAGCCAGCACGTCGAGGATGGCGGTGTCGACGGCCTCGTAGACTGCCTCTTCCTTCTGGCGCCAGTAAATCGAGCAGCGACTGCGCAGGGTCGAGAGGAGCCAGGCCTCCGGGTTGCGGATGCTGTCCCACTTGAAGACCAGGGCCACCAGGGTCTCCTGGAGAAGGTCGTCGGCGTCCTCCAGTGGGATCTGGTAACGCGCCAGGACGCGCCGCATGCGCGGATAGAGGCGACGAAGGAGAGGCTCGAACGGCCGGTCGGCCGGCTGAGGTTGGAGGCGTGTCATCGGTGCGCCCCGATGGAGAGCCTCTTGCATACTACCACCGGCAGCGTTCCGGTGGGCTCTTGCGGGGCGGGACGGACGGGCGTCGACGCTGCGGGGCCGCACGAACTCCGCAGGGTCCGAAACGCGGAGTCGCACGGGGTTCACCGTTTCGCCTCAGGTCTCCTCCGGTTCCTTGAAGAAACCGGAGGCGGTGAGCTGCCGCGTCAGGGCGGCTAGGCACCGGCTGGTGATCTTGCGGATGCTGGAGGCCTGGTAGCCCATGCGCTCTGCGACCTCGGCCGGCTTGTAGCCCAAGCCGTAGCGCAGGCGCAGAAGAGAGCGGCAGCGGTCCGGGAGCTCGGCGATCGCCCGCTCCAGGTCGACCTGGATCTCCTGCTGGAACTGCGGGGTGCCGCCCGGCTTGGCGACGAGCTCCAGGATGGTGGTGTCGACCGAGTCGTAGAGGCGCGACCGCTTGCTGCGCCAGTACATGAGGCAGCGATTGCGCAGGGTGGCCACCAGCCACGCCTCGGGGTCCCGGATCTTCTTGCGCTTGTAGATCAGGGTGAGGACGGCTTCCTGCAGGACGTCCTCCGAGTCCTCCGGCGGGATCTGGTAGCGGTACAGGATTCGCTCCAACCGACGCTGGAGGGAGGCCAGCAGCTCTTCGAGGGACCACTCGCCTTGGGGGTCGAGGTTCTGCTGCATTGGATTCATCGCGAGTCTCTATGCACCATAGCACTGCGTGGTGTCCGTGTCTACTGGTTCTCGGTAGCTCCTGAGCCACTGGCGCCCTCCCCGAGCTCCGACAGGGCGCCGCCGGTCCGCTTCAGCTCAAGCTCCCTCCCGTCAGGGAGGTAGAAGTGACCGGTGAGGTAGACGGAGGGGCTCGCGCTCCGCGGCCGGACCTCCACTTCCCCACCTCGGATCACCTCCCCGCCTTCGACCATCGGCGTGTAGAGCCGAACCTCGTCCGGCTCCCGCCAGCCGCGGCCGGCCCGAACCTCCTGCCCGTCGCGCCACAGCGAGTAGCGGGAGAACTCCCCGGGCTCGACGCGGTCGAAGTAGCCGCCTTCGACCCGGAGCCGGAGGTAGTTGCCGTCAGTTGCTGCGACGTCGGTGCTCTGCCGATTCGCGCTCCGCAGCTCGAAGCCTAGAAGGATCCGGTCGTTGTTGCGAGACTCTACCACGAGGCGACCGGAGAGGTCGGGCGAAGGAGGGGAGCCGCCGAGGACCGCAGCCACTTCGCTCGGCGCCAGGGAAAGAGCCTCCTCGGGGGCCGCCAGGCGGTAGAAGAGAAGCCCGAGGTAGTGCTCCGACGCCGCCTCTCGGACCCGCTGGGCGATCTGGCGGACCACCCCCGGCGCGGTTTGGACCACACGGATGGCCTCTCCGGGGGCGACGCGCCAGCCTTCGAGCCGGGTGGCCCGCTGAGCCTGGAAGGTGTGGACCACCCGGCCGACGCCAGCGAAGGGGTCCCCGGCGCTCAGGCGCAGATCGGGGTCGGTGACCAGCGGCTTGAGCCGAGCGTGGGTCGTCGTCTCTTCGGGCTCGGCGGCGGCGGACAGGTGGGTCGCCGAGCCCAGGACGACCGCCTCGACCAGGTAGTCCCGGTCGAGACCTTCGAGGCGTTTCAGGTCGGCGAGCACCCCTTCGGGGTCCCAGGCCTCGGGCTGATCGGTGGCCCCCGGCTCCTGGCCGTAGATCTCCGCGGCCAGGAAGTCGACGGAGCGGGCGATGTCCTGCACCTCCGGATCCCTGAGCCACCCGCGGCGAAGCGTCGCCGAAACCCGGGTGCCCTGCCCTACCGCGGCGCGGAGAGCGGCCAGAAGGTGGGCGTAGGACTCGAGGCCCTTCCCGACGGCCGGTTCGAGGTCCAGGTGGACCCCCAGGGGCAGGAGCCGGGCCGCCTCGGCCTCGGCGGCGAGCTTCCGTACTCGTGCGGCCAGGGTCGCGGCGGCCGCCTCCGGATCGCTCCCTTCCGCGGCAGGGCCCCTGCCCGAGAGGACCAGGGTGACCGGGGTCCCGGCGGGCACGGCGGCGAACGCCCCCGGGGTGGCTTGGACCTCCGGCGTCGAGCCTTTCCAGCTCACCCGGCCCGCCTCCAGGAAGACCTCCTCGACGCCGGCGCTCGCCAGGCGCCTCGCGTCCGCGGGCTCCAGGCGGGCCGCCCCGGGCACGACCCAGATCGCCGAGCCGGTCGGCCGGTGCGGCCGGTCCGCGCTGCCACCGCCGCAGGCGGCGGCCAGCAAGAGCGCCGCCACGAGCACCGGCAACAGGGCCCGGCCCGGAGACGGGGCCGTCGAAAAGCTCCTCACGTTGGAATTCTAATGGTCACCGCCAGGCCGCCGCCAGGACGGTTGCGGGCGTTGATGCTCCCGCCGTGTTCCTCGGCGATCCTGCGGGCGATGGGCAGACCGAGCCCGGTGCCCGTGTCGTAGGTCGAAAAGTAGGGGTCGAAGATCCGTCCCAGGAGCTCGGGCTCGACTCCGGGCCCCGAGTCGAGCACCGCCACGCTGGCCGCGGCGCTCACGCTCTCGACCCGCACCACCACTCTCCCCTCCCCGGCGTTGGCCCGCACCGCGTTCTCCACCAGGTTGCGCACGGCGCGGGGCAGGAGGCGGGCGTCGAAGCGGGCGGGCACCTCCGCCTGCATCGCCTCGAGACTCACCTCGACCCCCGCCGCGGTGGCGCTGCGGTAGGCCTCCACCAGGTGCTCCATCGCCTCCACCAGGTCCCCGGGCTGTGGGTCGATCTTGGGAATCGAGCTGAAGGTGGAGAACTCGGAAGCGATCTGCCGGAGCTCCTCGACCTGACGCAGGATGTTGATCGTGCATCGTTCGAAGACCTCGTCGAACCCCTGCCCGTGGTTTCGGTGGACCTCGCGCATGTGCTCGGTGGACAGGCGCAGGGGAGTGAGAGGGTTCTTGATCTCGTGGGCGATGATGCGGGCCATCTCGGCCCAGGCCTGAAGGCGCTGGCCACGGAGCACCTCGGTAGCGTCCTCGACCACCAGCAGGGCCGTCGGCTCCCCTTCCCCGGGCACCGGCACCCACACCAGGCTCCACTCCCGCTCCTCGCCCCCCTCGGGGGGTGCCAGGCGCACCGTGGTGCGGCGGATCCGCGGCCCGGTCTCGTCCAGGAACTCGCCCACCGGTGCCAGCCGCTCGGAGCCGGCGAGGGCGTCGTCGACCCGCTCCCCCACCTCGACTCCCAGGAGCTCGCGGGCCACCCGGTTGTGCATGAGCACCCGGCGCTCCCGGTCCAGGGAGACCACGCCGGAGGTGATGTTCTCCACCATCCGCTCGACGACCTGCTTCTCCCGGACCAGCCGGGCGCGGCTCTCGGCGATCCGGCCGGCCATCTCGTCCACCGCCTGGACCAGGGCCGCCAGCTCGAGCTCCGAGGGGGCGAGCCCGAGGGAGGTGGCCCCCGAGGCGATCCGGCGGGTCCCTTCCACCAGGTCCTCGATCGGCCGACTGAAGCGCCGGGCCAGGACCACACCGACCGCGATGAGGAGCCCGAAGAGGGCGGCCGAGGCCAGGATGACCCGGCGCCGGAGCGAGGCGAGCTGCTGAGCCACCTCCTCCTGCTGGGCCAGGAGCGGCATGGACAGAAACAGCCGTTCGGTGTCGGCGGGCGCCCCGGGGATGCGCAGGGGCGCGTAGAGCTCCAGGTAGTCCACGTCCCGCGCCACGTTGGTGCGCGAGCCGCCGCCGTATCCGAGGAGGGTGAGGCGGGAGTAGATCTCCCCCGGAATCCGCTCGGGAAGGAGCCCGGCGGCGAAGAGCTCCGGCTTGCTCGAGGCCCAGATCGAGCTACCCCAGTACAGGTTCACCTCGTGATGGACCACCCGCGACACCCACATCAAGAGCTGGTCGTCGACCAGGGTCGTGAAGTCGAAGCCCGGCTCGAGGGTGGCCACGTAGTCGCCGATCACCCGCTGAGTCGAGGCCAGGGCCGCCTCCCCCGCCGAGCGCTGCTCCCGGTTCAGTCGCTCTTCGGCGTCGGAGAGGATGACCAGGTTGAGGAGCAGGAGCGGAAGAAGCAGGAGGCCGGTGAAGACGATGATCAGCCGCTTCGAGTAGGAGCGCAGAGTCCGCCGAACGACATCACGAAACGCCGGCCGGGGCAGGGCCAGGAGAAGGAGCAGGCCCGCTGCCGCCAGGAGGGCGGATAGGTTGCCCACCGCATGGGTGCCGACCCGTTCCAGGGCCGGTACGGGGAGGAGGAGCGGCAGGTAGACGACCTCGATGCCGTCCGGACCGTGGTGGGCCCAGGCCCAAGCGGAGCCGCCCGGGGTCTCCACCCGCGCCCGGGCGGGGACCCCCGCGGTGGCGGCGGCGAGCCCGGCGGGCAGTGGCGGCCCCTCCGGCCAGGGGGAGACGAGGGCCCGGCCCTCGTTCGTGTACAGGCCGTACGCCGCCGCCTCGGGCAGCCCTTGGATCCGCCGGTCGGTGATCGATCGCCCCCGCAGCAGGCCGAGCTCGATGGCGTCGAACGAGGCGACACGCCCCAGGTCGAAGCCCGGCCGCGGAAGGAGCCAGTAGCGCGCGACCGCCCACGGCCGTCCGGCGTAGGTGAGGACCGTGTGGCCCGAGATCAGGGTGTTCTCCCAGACCGGCAGGCGGAGCTCGTCCCAGCGCCCGAGGGTCGGCCCCGAGGACCTCGAATCGGTCACCAGGGGCCCGAAAGAGAAGGTGGACGAGCTTCCGACGAAGGGCTCCACCACCAGGGCGGAGAGGGCGTTGGGCTGGGCGAGGGGCGAGCGCCGCCAGAGGGCGAAGGCCAGGTCCTCGCGGCCCAGCCCGTCCGGGTTCCGGGGCACCAGGGTCGCCAGGTCCAGGTTCCGGAAGTGGGCCTCGAGCTCGCTTCCCACGCGGGTGCGTTCCCGGGCGGTCGGCGGCTCCAGCTCGGCCCGGCAGGTCGCCCCGAGCTCCTCCTTGAGCTCGACGCGGTAGGCGGTCTCCCAGGCCCCCGCCGCGAGGAGGGCGGCCAGGAGGAGGACCACCGCGCCGGGCAGGGGATGGCGCAGCGGGCGGTCGCCCATCCAGCGGGCCGCCGCGGCGCCGCCCGCGGCCAGCAGGGCCAGGCCCACGGGCAGGAGATCGTGGACTGCCCCGGCCGCCACCAGGAGCCCGAGAGCCAGCCAGGCCCACGCGTCGGCGCTCGGCCGCCGAGGTCTCGGACCGTCATCGTCCTGCCCCGGGGCTCCCCGGCGGCCGGCGACCCGTCCGGCGAAGAGTAGGAGCGCCAGGGCGAGGGCCGCGAAGGCCGCCCGCAGGGTCATGGCCGCCGGCCCCGGCCACATGGCGGCGGCGAGGTCCAGGGCGGGCGTGGCACCGACCGCCGGCCCCGGGAGCGGAAGCCCGAGGCCGAGGCCGTGGAGCGTCAGCCAGGCGGTCCCGGTCACCACGAGAGACGCGCCGCCGCCCAGGACCGCGGCGAGCCAGAACGGCCGAGCCGTTCCACCGACGGACACCGCCACCACGACCAGGACGATGCCGGCGGCGAGGGCGCCCGCGACGAAGGGCGGCGCGCCGCTCGCCAGGGCCACCGCCCCGGCTCCCGCGGCCCCCAGGAGGCCGAGGGCGGCGCCGGCCCGCCGGCCCGCGATCTCCACCGGGCGGCCGCCGGGCAGGACGAGACGCAGCCCACGGATCACGGTCAACGCGAGGAGCAGGGCCGCCAGACAGCCCCAGGCCACCCGGCGCGGCCACTGGCGGATTGGGCCGCGGGTGCCGGGAGGGGACGCGCTCGGCCGCAGGAGCACCAGCGACGGCAGACCCGCCACCCGCACGGTCGCGGCGCCGGGCGCCGGGGAGACCCCCTCCGGGGCCAGGGACCACCGAACGCCGAAGCGCCCCGGCGCCAGGGCCAGGCCCACCGGCGCCGGGAAGGGCCAGCGATCGCTGGCGTAGCTGCGGCCGGCGACCAGCCGCCAGGGGCGGGCCGAGTCGCCGAGAGGCTCGATGTCCACCAGGGTCACCGAGCCGAAGCTGGCGTAGAAGTCCCGACCGGATCGGAGCAGATGCGAGGGCTCCGGCTCATTGAGCAGGCCCTCGCCGGCCCAGGCGACCGCCTCGCCGTCCGGGTCGACCAGCAGGAGCGTGGGCCGCGCCGCCGCCCCTTCCCGCGCTCGGCCTACGATCTCGCCGAGACGGCGGAAGGCCTCGAGGCGATAGGCGTCGTCGCCCGAGGGCACCGGCAGATCCGCCGCCGCCTGCTTCGCCTCGTCCGACAAGCTCTGCCAGAGCGCGGCGTACCGCGTGGCCACCTCGGGAGGAAGGTCGGTGGGCGCCGGCAGGATCTCCAGGCGGTCCGCCGCCCAGGGAAGGACGAGGGCGCCGGCGGCCAGGACGAGGAGGGCGGTGGCCAGCCAGCGGCCCCGGCGCGACCCGGCGAGGAGCAGCCAGCCGGCACCGAGGGCGGCGACGGCGACCGCGGACCAGGGCGCCGGCAGCAGCGGCGCGGCGGGCGAGACCGCCAGGAGGATCGTCCCGATCCAGAGCCGACCGTTGGTTGCCTTCATTTCGTTCGTGGCGCCCGGCGCATCAGGGCCGCGCAGGCTAGCCCTACCCCTCGATCATCGGCAGATCGATCCCGTGCTCGCGGGCGAACCGGAGGGCCTCCGGGTAGCCGGCGTCGGCGTGGCGCGCCACCCCCGAGCCCGGATCGCCGGTCAACACCCGATCGAGACGCCGGGCCGCGCCGGGAGTGCCGTCGGCCACCACCACCATGCCGGCGTGGAGCGAGTAGCCGATCCCCACGCCGCCTCCGTGGTGCACGGAGACCCAGGTGGCGCCGTTGACGGCGTTGAGCAGGGCGTTGAGGATCGGCCAGTCGGCGATGGCGTCCGAGCCGTCGAGCATGCCCTCGGTCTCCCGGTTCGGAGAGGCCACGGAGCCGGTGTCCAGGTGATCCCGCCCGATCACGATGGGCGCTTTCACCCGGCCGGAGGCCACGAGGTCATTGAACACCCGACCGGCCTCGGCCCGCTCTCCGTAGCCCAGCCAGCAGATGCGCGAGGGCAGTCCCTGGAAGGCGACGCGCTCGCGCGCCATGGGAATCCACCGAGCGAGGGTCTGGTCGTCGGGAAAGGTCTCGAGAATCGCCTCGTCGGTCGCCGCCAGGTCGTCCGGGTCGCCGGAGAGCACCGCCCAGCGGAAGGGGCCCTTGCCGGAGCAGAACAGCGGACGGATGAACAGGGGCACGAAGCCCTGGAAGTCGAAGGCGTTCTCGACCCCGGCCTCCTGGGCCTGGCCGCGCAGGTTGTTGCCGTAGTCGAAGGTCACGGCACCCCGCTCCTGGAGGGTCAGCATGTGGCGCACGTGGGCCGCCATCGAGGCCATGGACCGGGCGATGTAGGCCTCCTCGTCCGCCTCGCACAAGGCGAGAGCCTCGCGGTAGGAGAGGCCGTGGGGCACGTACTTCACGGCGTCGTGAGCCGAGGTCTGGTCGGTGAGGACGTCGGGCACCAGGCCCCGCGTGACCAGGTGGTCGAGAAGGTCGACGGCGTTCGCCTCCACCGCGATCGACACCGCCTCGCCCCGGTCCCGGGCCTCGAGGGCCGCCGCTACGCCCTCCTCCAGCCCGGGAGCCAGCCGGTCCAGATAGCGGGTCTCCAGGCGCCTGTCGATACGGCTACGGTCGACCTCGGCGACCAGGCAGACTCCGTCGTTCATGGTCACCGCCAGAGGCTGGGCACCGCCCATGCCCCCCAGGCCCGCGGTCACCACGATCCGGCCGCGGAGGCTCCCTCCGAAGTGCTGCCGGGCGCACGCCGCCAGGGTCTCGTAGGTGCCCTGGAGGATGCCCTGGGTGCCGATGTAGATCCAGGATCCGGCGGTCATCTGGCCGTACATGGTCAGACCCAGGCCCTCGAGGCGACGGAACTCGTCGGCGGTGGCCCAGTGGGGAACGAGGAGGGCGTTGGCGATGAGCACGCGCGGCGCCTCGGTGTGGGTGCGAAAGACCGCCACGGGCTTGCCCGACTGGACCAGCAGGGTCTCGTCGGGGCCGAGTCGCTTGAGGGTGGCGACGATGGCCTCGAAGGCCTCCCAGCTCCGGGCGGCCCGCCCGGAGCCGCCGTAGACGATGAGCTCCTCGGGGTGCTCGGCCACCTCCGGGTCGAGGTTGTTCATGAGCATCCGCAGGGCGGCCTCCTGCTGCCAACCGCGGCAGGAGATCTCGGTGCCTCGGGGTGCGCGGACGGTCCGGGGGCCTGCGGTCTTGACAGTCATGCGCGAATCATACCGCCGCCGGATCGGACCGTTCCCCCCTCGCCCCCCGGCGCCCGGCTGAGGTTCTCAGCCGGCCAGGTCGTGCTTCTCCATCTTGGAGGCCAGGGTGTTTCTGGAGATCCCCAGCAGACGCGCGGCCCGGGACTTGTTGCCGCCGGTGCGGCGCAGCGCCTCGAGGATCGCCGACTGCTCGGCGCCGGCCACCAGCCGGTCGAGCTCCAGGTCCGAGCCCGCCTCGACCCGGGCCGCCGCCTGGAGCGGGCTCGCCTTGACCGCCTCGGGCAGGAGGTTCAGGTCCACCGGCCGGCCGTGGGGGCAGAGGTAGACCATCTTCCGGGCGATGTTCTCCAGCTCGTCCATGTTGCCCGGGTAGTCGTATGCGAGGAGGGCGGTCATGGCCTTGGTGGTGATCCCTGCGACTCGCTTGCCGGTCTCGTGGCAGAACCGGTTGATGAACGACTGGATGAGGAGCGGCAGGTCGGCCTTCCTCTGGCGCAGAGGCGGCACGTCGATGACGAAGCGCGACAACCGGTAGGCCAGGTCCACCCGGAACTCGTCCCGGGCCACCGCCGGCTCGATGGGGCGCTGGCAGGAGGCGACCAGGCGTACGTCCACCCGGGTCACCTCACTGCTGCCCGCCGGCTCGACCTCCCCCGAGCGCAGGAATCGCACGAGGCGGGCCTGGAGCTCGAGGGGCAGGCGGTCGACCTCGTCGAGGAACAGGGTGCCACCGGCGGCAAGGAGCAACTTGCCCTCGCGCTTGACCGTCCCGCCCTTGGTGGCGACCTCGGACCCGAAGAGGTCCGCCTCGATCTGGGTCGGGTTGGCGCCCGAGCCCAGGGCGGTGATGAAGGGGCCGTTGCGCCGGGGGCTCGACAGGTGGATCGAGCGCGCGAGCAGCTCGCGCCCGGAGCCCGGCTCGCCCCGCAGGAGGACGTGGACCCCCGTGTCCACCGCGATCCGCAGGCGGTCGAGCACCTCTTTCATCGCCTCCGACTCCCCCACCACCAGGCGCGGATCGAGGGTGAGGTCCTGGACTCCGCGGTTGCCCGGCAGAATCGGTTCGAAACGGCCGACGTGGTGCACCAGGCCCAGGGACAGGAGGTCGCCCAGGATGAAGAGGGCCGCCTCCGGCGACCACGCGGCGGGGTCGAACCGGCGCAGGGCGACGATCATGAAGTACGGCCGGTCGAGGGCGCTGAACACCCGATAGAAGGTCCAGGCCGCCTCGCCCGCCAGGCGACCCTCGAAGAACAGGCTCCGGACCTCGCCCGCGCCTTGCCGCTGCTCCTTGATCGCCTCGAGCAGGGCGTCGCCGCTCGCCAACCAATCCGGGTCGGTGGCGCTGACGAACTTGATCCCGGCGCCTTCGAGATCGCCCAGGAAGAGGAACAGGGCACCTCCGCCGAAGTCGCCGAGCAGGTCCTCCATGAGGGACTCGAGGGTGGTCCGGCTCTCCGCGTCGGCCAGGACCCAGTTGCTGGTCCGGGCCAGGTGCTCGAGCATCCGGGCCGGGGTCATCACCGGCGGCCACGGCTCGCCGGCGGGAGAAGCCTCGGGCGCGGGCTCCTCCACCGTGGCCTCGGGCGCCACGTCCTCGACCAACAGCGTGACGCCGCCCATCCGGACCTCGTCCAGGACCTCGAGGGCGGCTTCCTTCACCCTCTGCCCGTCCACCAGCAGGCCCCGGCGACTGCCCAGATCCTCGACGCGCAGCACCCCGTCGTCGTAGGTGAGGCGGGCGTGGCGCTGGGCCACGCCGGTGTACGGAAGCACGATGTCGCACTCGGGCTGGCTGCCGATCACCAGCTCGCGGCGGTGGATCGGGAAGCGGCGGACCCCGTCGGGGGCGTAGGCGACCAGGCGGAGCATGGCAGTCGGGAGCTCTCCAGGCGGAAGTCCAGGCCAGGCTGGGCCAGGCTGGGGGCCGGACCCGCCGTAGGGTGGTGAGTATAGTGCCCGCGCCTCTGCTATTCTCCCGCCGCCATGAACGACCTCTTTCTCCGCGAGGCCCGCGGCGAGGCCACCGAGCGCCGACCCGTCTGGATGATGCGCCAGGCCGGGCGCTACCTGGCCGAGTACCGGGCGGTGCGCGCGAAGGTCGACTTCCTGACCCTCTGCCGGACGCCCGAGCTGGTCGCCGAGGTCTCCCTCCAGCCGGTCCGCCTCGTGGGCGTGGACGCCGCCATCTTCTTCGCCGACATCCTCCTGCCCCTGGACGCCATGGGCGCCGGTCTGCGCTTCGTCAAGGGGGACGGCCCGTCCTTCGAGCACCCGGTGCGGCGACGAGAGGAGATCGGCAATCTGCGGACTCCCGACGTGGGCGCCTCCCTCGGCTACGTCTTTGAAGCGGTGGCCGCGGTACGCCGTGAGATCGCCGACTTGCCCGAGCCGGTGCCCCTGATCGGCTTCGGCGGCACCCCCTGGACCCTCGCCGCCTACCTGGTGGAGGGCGGCGGCTCCCAGGGTTTCCCGCGCCTCCTCGAGTGGAGCTACCGGGACCCGGAGGGCCTCTCCCGTCTCCTCGACCTGATCACCGAGGTCTCCATCGAGTACCTGGAAGGCCAGATCGAGGCCGGAGCCCAGGCGATCCAGCTCTTCGACACCTGGGCGGGCCTGCTCGATCTCGAGCGCTGGCGGCGGTTCTCCATGCCGGGAGTGGTGCGGATCTTCGAAGCGCTCGCCGGGCGGCCCGGAAAGGGCGGACGAGGCGTGCCCCTGATCTTCTTCGCCAAGGGCGCCGGGCACCTCCTGGAGGCCCTCCGGGACCTGCCCTGCCAGGTCCTCTCCGTCGACTGGCGCCAGCCCCTCTCCGAGGTCCGGAAGATCGTGGGGCCCGGCAAGGTGCTCCAGGGGAACCTCGATCCGGCGGCCCTCCTGGGCCCGATCCCCGAGATCGAGCGTCTCACCGCCCGCCTGCTCGAGGAGGGGGCGGGCGGAAGCCACATCGTGAACCTGGGCCACGGCATCTTCAAGACGACCCCGCCCGACCACGCCCGCGCCTTCGTGGCCGCGGTCCAGCGCCTGAGCGCCCGCCCGGCCTGAGCCTCAGCCGGCCGTCGCGGCCACCGCGGGAAGGGGTCGGTCGTCGGCCAGGGCCACCGACTCCTCGCGCGCCGCGGAAGCGAGCAGGTCGACCCCGTGGGCGGCGAGGCGCCGGGCGGCAGCCCGAGCCCGGCCGTCCTCCTCGGCTTCCAGCGACCACTGGGCGTGGTGCGCCAGGAGCGCCAGCTCCACCGCGCGCCCGAGGGTGAGGGCGAAGCGGCGGGCCCCGGCCTCGGCCTCGAGGCGACCCCCTTCCCCATCGGCCCCACGAACCCCATCGGAAAGGGCCCCCTCGAGCCAGGCGCCGGCCGCCCCCACGGCCCGGAGGGCCCGGCCGCCCAGCTCCGCCAGGACCGGCTCCTCGAGTCCCGCCACGCACCGTTCCACCTCCGCGCGCACGGCCTCGAAGCCCCCCTCGGCGCCCAGAGCCCGCAGGGTGTCGAGGGAGAGCACGTTGGTCGTGCCTTCCCAGATCGGCAGCACCTGGGCGTCCCGGAGCAGGATCGGCAGCCCCGTGTCCTCCAGGTATCCGGCGCCGCCGAACGACTCGAGCACCTCGCTGGTCACCGCCACCGCCTGCCGACCGGTGGTGAGCTTGGCCACCGGCGTCAGGACGCGGAGCAGGAGCTCCTCGCCGGCGCCGAGCTCGCCCGACTCCTCCCGGCCGAGGAGCTCCACCACCCGGAAGGTCAGATGGAAGGCGCCCTCGAGCTCCGCCTGGAGGCCGGCCAGGGTGTCGGCGTGGAGGGGCTGCTCGGAGAGCGGCGCGCCGAAGGCGATCCGGCGCCGCGCGTAGTCCCGGGCGAGGGCCACGCCGCGGCGCATGAAGGAGACCGCCGTGACGGAGTTCCACAGACGGGTGATGTTGAGCATCGGGGCGATGGCCCGCACCCCGTGGTCGGTGCCGCAGACCGGTGCGGCCGGCGTTCCGTCGAGGAAGATCTCGGCGGTGGGCAGCTTGCGCGTCCCGAGCTTGTCCTTGAGCCGCTCGATCCGCAGGCCGGCGAGACGCCCGTCGGCGTCCCGGGTTTCCAGGTAGAAGAGGGCGAGCCCCCTGCCGCCGGGACCGTTGCCCTCCGGCCGCGCCAGGGTCAGGGCCATCTCGGAGGTCGCCGCCGAGGTGAACCACTTGCGCCCGTAGAGGCGCCAAGGCTCGCCGGGCGCCGCGGGCGGGCGGGCGACGGTGAGCGACCGGCCCACGTCCGAGCCGCCGGAGGTCTCGGTCATCCACTGCCCCGAGGTCCAGAAGCGCTCGGGTTCGCGACTGGTCAGGTGCGGCAGCGCGCGCTCCAGGAGCCCGGCGGGCTTCCAGACGGTCAGCGTCTTGGCGGCGCCGTCGGTCATGGCCAGCGGGCAGGTGTAGACGTCGGTCGAGGGATGGAAGAGGTGCACCAGGGCGAACTGGTGGACCCGGGACCAGGCGCCGTGGCGGCGCTCGTAGGCCGTGGCGACCAGGCCGCTCTCGGCGGCGATCTCGGCGGCGCGGCGCCACAGCGGAGTGAGCTCGATCTCGTCGACCCGCTCCCCCCAGGCGTTCCAGCGGATGAGGCGGGGCTCGTTCACCCGGTCTTCGAGCATCCGCCGGTAGAGCTCGCCGCCGGCCCGCTCCCCCATCTCGTCGAGCTCGGGCTCGATCTCGGCCAGCATGCCCTTCGGCAGCGCCCGGGCCAGGTAGGAGCGGAGGACTCGATCCTCGCGATACTGGTTGCCGAGCCGCGGCGGAGACTGCACGAAGTCCTGAATGTCCATGGGAACATTCTACTCCGCCGCAGTGCGGCAAGCTGGATCGCCCCCGCATCCCCTCGTTCCCTCTCCGCCCTTCCTGGCGCCCAGCGGCGGGGTTGGGGGTTACTCGTAGCGGAGGGCTTCGATGGGGTCGAGGGCGGCGGCGCGCTGGGCCGGGTAGATCCCCGAAGCCAGACCCACCGCCATGGCGACCCCGGTGGCGAGGAGCACGGCGCCCGGGGTGACCACCGTGTCCCAGCCGGCCCACGCGGCCACGCCCCACGCGATGCCGACGCCGGCCACGATGCCCGCCACGCCCCCCAGCAGGCTGATGGCGAACGACTCCACCACGAACTGGAACCGGATGTCGCGCTGGCGGGCCCCCACGGCACGCCGCACCCCGATCTCCCGGGTGCGCTCGAGGACCGTGGCGAGCATGATGTTCATGATGCCGATCCCGCCCACCAGGAGCGAGATGCCGGCGATGGCACCCATCACCAGGTTGAACAGGCGCTGGGTCCGGCGGCTCTGGGCGAGGAGCGCCTCGGGAACCACCAGCTCGTAGTCCCGGGCGCCGGCGTGGAGGCGACCGAGGAGGCCGTCGATCACCCGGGCCGCGCTCTGCGGCTCCACCCCCGGCGCCAGGCGCACCACGATCTCGTCGAGGGGGGCGGCCAGGGGGTCGTGGTCGAAGAGCCGGCGGGCGGTGGTCACCGGCAGGAGGATCTCGCCGGCCGTGCCTCCCACCGCCACCCCCTGGACGCTCTCGGAGTCGCCGGCCCCCGAAGCCAGCACGCCCACCACCCGCAGCCAGACGTCGTTGACCTTGAGGACCTCACCCACCGCCGGGCCGAAGCCGAAGAGGTCGCGGCGCACGCGGTCTCCGATGACCGCGACCTGGGCGTGATGGGCCTCGTCGCTCGGGTCGAGGAAGCGCCCCTCGGCCAGGTCGAGCTCCATGAGGGCCTCCTGCCGGGCGGGGACGCCGTAGACCTTGGCGTCGGCCTTCCCGCCGGCGGCGAGAATCTTGTAGGCCTTGACCTCGATCCGGGGCGCCACCGCCTCGACGCCGGGCACCGCCTGCTCGATGGCGTCGGCATCGCGGGGCGAGACGCCCAGGGACTTCTTGCGCACCTCGGCCAGGCGGTCCGAATCCAGGTCGACCGAGCGCACCAGGACGTTGCGCAGGCCGAGGCGCTCGATCATGGACAGGGCACGCCGCTCGGCCCCCGCGCCGATGGAGAGCATGGCGATCACCGACCCGACGCCGAAGATCATGCCGAGCATGGTGAGGGCCGAGCGCAGCTTGTGGCCGCTCAGGTGCTCCAGGGCGCTGGCGACGGCTTCGCGCGGGCTCACGGCATGCCCCCTCCCGAGCCCGCGGGCCCCGCGACCGGGACGGCGCCGGGCGAGCCCGGGACGGCCCCCGGCGCCACTGCTCCCGAACCGGTCGGCGCGGTGGGGTCCTCGAGGGCCACCTCGTCTCCGGAGGAGAGCCCTTTCCTCACCACCACCCGCCCCCGGCCGGTGGCGCCGGTCTCGATGAGCACCGGCTCGAAGCCCTTGCCGGAGCGCCGGTAGGCGACGGTGCGGCCCTGGCGCTCGAAGACCGCCTGGCGCGGCACGGTGAGCACGCCGTGGAGGTCGTCCAAGAGGATCTCCGCGTGCACTCGCTGCCCCGCTTTCATGAGCTTCGGATCGCTCTTGCCGAGCTTCAGGGTGACGGCGAAGTACTGGACGGGCGAGCCCCGGTGGCGAGGTTTGGCCACCTTGTCGACCTGCTGGATCGTCGCCGCGTAGACCGCCCCCGGATGGGCCTCGAGGTGGACCCGCGCCGGCTTGCCCTCGGCGAGCCCTCCGGCGTCGGCCTCCAGCACGAAGGCCTGGACCTCCATGCTCCCGAGGCGGGGGATCTCGGCCAGCACCTGTCCCGGGTAGACCGTATCCCCCACCCTCGGCGGGTCGCCCCGCCAGTCGCGCTTGTAGACCAGGAAGCCGGCGTGGGGCGCCCGCACCGACAGGGAGTCGGCGATCCGGCGGGCGCGGGCGAGGTCGGTCTCGATGTCCTTGCGCTCCAGGGTCAGGAGCCGGCGGTCGGCCTCGGCCGTCGCCTCCTCGCGCCGACTTGCCGAGCGGGCCTTGTCCAGCTCCTGGGCCGCCAGGTTCTGGTCGATCTGGGACTCGATGATCTCGACCCGCGAGTAGATGGTCTCGTCCTTGGTCGCGAACTCCTGGGCGTGCTTGAGCTTCTCGCCCGCGATCTCGGCGTCGCGCTCGAGGTTCTCCGTCTGGCTCCGGGACTCGACCTTCTGCTTGTCGAGCTGCAGGCCGTTGCTCTCCAGGTCGGCGCGGCGATCGGCCAGGGTGCGCTCGACGTCGGTGGGATCGAACTTCAGCGCCACGTCGCCCGGCGCGAGCAGGGTCCCCTCCGGGGCGATCCAGGCCAGTCGCAGAGGCGCGTCGACCAGGCGCGGCACGTTGATCGAGGTGGACTCCACCGCCTCGAGCACGCCGTCGGCGGGAACCCAGCGCGCGAAATCCCCCCGCTCGACCCCGGCCGTCGCCACGTCGTCGTGCCGGCCGAACGGTCCCAGGGCGCCGAGACCCACGAGGGCGGCGACCGCCACTCCGGCGACCACGGCCACACCCCAGGCGGCGCGGACGAGGCGACCGCTCACGGCGCCTCCTCCCCGTCTCCGCCGGCCCTGCCCACGGCCAGGCGGTCCCCCACCGCGAGGCCGGCCAGGGCCTCGACGGCGTCCTCGCCGCGCCGCCCGAGGCGCGGATGGACCGCCTCTACCCCGAGCAGCGTCTTGCGGTAGACCACCGGCCCGTCGCCGGTGAGCGTGACGGCTCGGGAGGGCACCAGCAGGAGACCCTCGATCCGCGCCGTCTCCACCCGGCCCCGGAAGCGCATCCCGGGCCGCATGTGCTCGGGATCGACCTGGTCCAGGGCCACGTCCACCTTGACCACTTTCACGGGGTCGACCCGGGAGCGGGCCTGGACGGCGCGTCCGATCCGCTCGATCCGGCCCTCGATCGCGTCGTCAGGGCGCGCGTCCAGGTGCAGGATCACCCGCTGGCCCACCGCGATGGTGCCGGCGTCGGACTCGTCGATGGACCCGGCGGCGCGCATCCGGTGGAGGTCGGGGAGCTCGAGGATCGAGCTGCCGCGCCACACCCGGTCCCCGACCTTGTGCTTGTCTCCCGAGCGGTCGCTCGAGTACACCACCACGCCGGCGCGGGGCGCCTTCAGAGTCATGCGCTGGAGGTAGCGGTCGATCTCCTGCACCCGGGCCGCGGCCGCGGTCCGGCGATTCTCGAGGCTACCCAGCTCGGCCCGGCTCTGGCGATCGAGGAGATCGAGACGCTCTTTGAGGTAGGCGATCTCCTTGTCGGCCAGGTCCCGGTCGATCCGCTGCTGGGCGAGCTCGCTGGCCGCCATGAGCTCCTCGGGGGTCTCGAGCTGAAGCTCGGCCTTGCGCCTCTTCGCCTGGGCCTGGGCGAGCTGGAGCTCGAGGTCTCCGCGTTGCTTGGCCAGGTCCAGTCGCTTCTTGTCGATCTGCTGAGCCGCCTTGTCCCGGGCCAGGGCGCGCTCCTGGCGCCGCTTCTCGAGCTCCGAGGTGTCGAACGCCAGGACCGGCTGCCCCGCGTGGACCTGGGAGCCCTCGGGCGCCAGGAACGAGATCTGGTAGTTCCACAGGTTGGGGATGCCGGGCGGGCTGAGGACGAGGGGATCGATCGCCTCGAGCTCGCCGTCGATGGCGGCGCCCTGGACGAGATCGCCGCGGCGCACCGTGACCCAGGTCCGCTCGGCCTCGCCGGCCGAGCGCGCCGCCACCCCCGCCGCGATCACCAGCCCCAGGCCGGCGATCCAGAGCACCATGCGGACCCGCCGCCTCATCCCGTCTCCCCGCCCGCACCGTCCCGTGCGACCCCCGGCCCACCGGCTGCGCTCACGGGCTCCGGCTCCGGCGACCGTCGCGCAAGGCGGGTCCCTGCGTCCAGGCCCCCCTGGACCACGCACTCGAGCTCGTTGCACGGGCCGAGGCGCACCGGCGCCGTGCCGCCCGAGGCGAGCACGGCGCTGACCTTCTCGCCGGCGCCCGCCAGGAGGGCGGCGCGCGGCGCCAGGAGCACGCCGGAGCGCCGGGCCGCGATCACCTCCACCCGGGCGGACATGCCGGGGATCATGCGATCGGGCTGGACCCGGTCGAGGTGGATGCGCACCCGGAAATGGCGGCGCAGGGACGTGGGTCCCTCCGCCTGGGCCACCGGGGCGACGTCTTCCACCGTGGCCGGGAAGGTCTCGCCGGGGTACGCGTCGAGGATCACCCGGGCGGCCATTCCCGGGGCGATGGCGCCGTCGTCGACGTCCGGAAGGCGGCCCGAGACCTCGAGGGACGAGAGGTCCGGGATGGTCCCGGCGACGACCCCGGCCCAGACCGAGTCGCCGACCTGGAGCGGGCGATGCTGCCAGGGGTGATCGCCCACCAGGAAGATGCCGGCCCGGGGCGCGTAGAGGGTGAGGCGGTCGATCGCCTCGCGGGCCGCGTCGATCTCGCGCCGGGCCTTGCGGATCTCGATGCGCTGGACCGCCAGGTCGGACTCGGCGGAGTGTCGCTGGGACTCGAGGTCGGCCTGGGCCTTGGCGAGCTCGGCGCGGGCCTCGTCCAGGGCGAGCTTCCGGTCCTCGAGCTCCTGGCGCGGCACGATCCCCTCGGGCACCTTGGCCCGGATCTGGGCCTTGGCGAGCTCGGCGCGGGCCTTCTCGACGGCGAACTCCTTCTCCCGGATCTGGCCGGTCAGCTCCGCCTTCCGGCTGGTGAGGGTGGAGAGCTTCTCCCGGAGGGAAATCTCCTTGTCTTCGAGGTCGCTGGAGACGGCCGAGTTGTCCAGGTCGACCACCTTGTCTCCGGCCTGGACCGCCGTGCCGTTATCCGCCAGCCAGCGGATCTCCACCTGCCAGTTGGGGCTCCGCGGAACGACCAGAGGGGAGGCCTCGGAGGCCTTGAGCTCACCGGTGAGGAGCACGACCTTTTCGAAGTCCCCGCGGTGGACCACCAGGGAGGTGGCCGTGGGTTCGGCGGCGCCGGAGGGGGGACCCGGAGCGCCGCCCCCGGGGGCCGCGCACGCTGCGGCCACTAGGCTCAGGACGGCGGGCGCAAGAAGCCGACAGAACGAAGGCGACATCTGAAGCATCCTACGAAGACAAGGCCCGCCGCGTCACTTCCCGGAACGGGCCGGCGCAACGAATCCTTCACCATCTCCTGAATCTATCACCGCGGACGGCACGGCCCGCGGGCGCCGCGAGCCGTTATTGGTTGCCGAAGTCCACCGTGGGCGCGGTCTCGGCGCCGGGCTGGGCCTTGAAGTAGGCCTTTTCCTGGAAGGGCCAGCCGAGGATCGAGATGAACCAGGCCTGAGGAACGCTCTTGATCCGGGTGTTGTAGCCCTGGGCGACCTGGTTGAAGCGGCGGCGCTCGACGGAGATGCGGTTCTCGGTGCCTTCGAGCTGCACCATGAGGTCCTGGAAGGCGGCGACGGAGCGCAGCTCGGGGTAGCGCTCGACGACGACCATGAGGCGTGACAACGCCGAGGAGAGCCCCTGCTGGGCTTGTTCGAACTGGGCGAAGGCCTGGGGGTTGTTGAGGATCTGCGGGCTGACGTTGATCTGGCTGACCTTGCTCCTCGCCTCGATCACGTTCTGGAGGGTGGTCTTCTCGAAGTCGGCGGCGCCCTTGACGGTGCGCACGAGGTTGGGAACGAGGTCAGCGCGCCGCTGGTAGACGTTTTCGACCTGGGCCCATTGGGCGGTGACGGCCTGCTCGGAGCTGACGAGGCCGTTGTACATGCTGACGCCCCACATAAAGCCGATGCCCACGACCAGCAGCACGGCCAGCACGAGTGCGATGCCACATCCCAGTGTCTTGCTCATGGTCGTCTCGCTCTCCGGAGTCGTTTCAGAAGCCCGTACGCGCGGATGATAGCGCGTGTTCCCGGAGTCGATGCGGGATAGGCCGGACCGGGAGGCCCCGCCGCGAGGAACGGCGCGGCTTACTGGGACTATGGGGCGAAGGAGCCGCGCCTCGAGGCGAGCTGCCTCAGGCTGCTCTTCAGGCGCGGTAGGCCGCGGCCACCTTCTTCAGGGCTTCGGCCACCAGATCGACCTGGTCCTCGGTGAGGCCGTGATGGACCGGCACGCAGAATAGGGTCTTCGCCAGGCGGTCGACGACCGGGGGGTGGTCGACGCCCGGCCCGTCGAAGACCGGCTGACGCGGTAGGGGCCGCGGATAGTGGAGGGCGTAGGCGACGCCCTCGGCGAGGAGGGCCTCGCACAGGGCGTCGCGGATGGGCCGGCCCTCCTCCGGCTCCACGAACGCCTCGGGATCCACCCGGACGGCGTAGAGGTGGTACGCCGGCTCGGCGCCGTCGGTGGGCTTGGGCGCATGGAGGCCCGGAATCTCCTCGATCGCCGCCGTGAGCCGGTCGGCGTGGGCCCGCCGTCGCTCGGTGAGCTCGGGAAGGCGCGCGAGCTGGCTCACGCCGATGGCGGCCTCGCTATCGGTCATCCGGTAGTTGAACCCGATGGAAGTGTGGAGGTACTTCTCCGTCTCGCCGTGGGAGCGCAGGGCGCGGATCTTCGCCGCCAGGTCGCCGTCATTGGTGGTGACCAGACCCCCTTCCCCGGTGGTCATGTTCTTGGTCGGGTAGAAGGAGTAGGTGACGGCGTCGCCGAAGGCGCCCAGGCCCCGGCCCCGGTAGCGGGCGTGGTGGGCCTGGGCCGCGTCGTAGATCACCTTGAGGCCGTGCTCGGCGGCCAGGCGCTCCGCCGCGTCGATGTCGACCGGATTGCCGTAGAGGTGGGTGCAGGCGAGGGCCCGGGTCCGGGGCGTGACTTTCCCCGCGGCGTCCGCGAGGTCCATGGAGTAGGTCTCGGGATCGGCGTCGACCCAGACCGGGCGGGCGCCGGCGGCCACCACCATGGAGGCGGTGGCGATGTAGGTCCAGGCGGGCACGAGGACCTCGTCGCCGGGGGCGAGCAAGGGGCCGTAAGCGAGCTGCAGCGCGCACGTGCCGTTGGCGCAGGCCATGGCGTGGCGCGCCTCCGAGAGCTCCGCGAACCCCTCCTCGAGCTCCGCC
This sequence comes from uncultured Acidobacteriota bacterium, assembly GCA_963739795.1. GTDB lineage: Bacteria > Acidobacteriota > Thermoanaerobaculia > Multivoradales > DATKCC01 > CAVUBL01. The sequence goes on from CAVUBL010000010.1 coordinate 407,477, forward strand.
ACCTTCTTGCCCTGGGCCAGCATGCCGGAGCGCAGCACCGCCACGGCGGCGGCGACGTCCTCGTCACTGAGCTGGACGGAGACGAGCTGGATCCGGTCACCGGGGTTGACGGGATCGCCTCCGCGGAGGGCGAGAGCGGCCACCTCGGGGCGGCCGGTCAGGGACTCGATGGGCATGGGGTTCTCCGTGGGGAAAAGTCGATGGGCTCGGTCGCGGGCGGCAGAATAGCACCGGGGTCGACCGCCCGAGAAGCCATCCCGGGCGGGATCTCCGCGCCCTTCCCCGCGAGGATAGCGGTCGGTTCCGATCGCCACCCGGAGGGGTGGCGCAACTGTCGAGAACCAGATCTACACTGAGCTCGTCAGGAGTACTCCTCTCCTTCTCCAGATCCTCCCCGCGGTCCGCCCGGCGGGTCCCCGATCCGACGCCCGGGCGGCGCCGGAGCGCGTCGGCTCCGGTCGCTCGCTGCCCGGCTGGATGCCTCGATCTCCCTGGCAGCAGGAGGAACGGATCATGAGGCAACAGCTTCGAATCGCCGTTCTCGCGGCGGCTCTCCTGATGGTCGCCAGCTCCCTGGCCGCCATGGAGCGGGCTCACGGCTTCTTCACGATTCCCTGGTACGAGGTCTCCCCGGTCCGGGCAACCGTCACGACCCTCTTCGCCGTGACCAACGTGGGGAACCAGGCAGCGGAGCGCGGAGATCCGCTACTACGACCATGTGGGCAACATGTTGCTCAGGCCGAAGACTCCGCATTCTGGTGCCGAACCAGACCTTCACCCGCAACGTCTTCGACGTCATCCCGTTCCCGCCGATGGGCGACGCCACGGGTTACATAGAGATCGAGGGCAAGCCGGGCCGCTTGCTCGCGGTGGACTACTTCCAGGTCGACCCAGACCGCCAGTTCGCCTCGGGTGACCGGGCGCTCGCCAACGATGACGACATCAAGTGCCATGAGGTCCAGGTGCGCTTCCTCAACGGCGGCAGCGTTTAGCTGGGGGAACGGACTTCGTCGTCTTCTTCCTCGGCAACGACCCGGCGAAATGGGAGTTCGCGTCGACTACTACGACGAGGCCGGGCACCACCTCAAGTTCGAAGGCCCGGTCAAGAGCACCGAGAAGGTCGGAACGGTCTCCATCGCCAGCGCCAATCCCGGGGCTCCTTTCGGATCGATCCGGGTCCACTTCCCCAACGGCGGCACCGTCACCGCCGTGATGAAGCGCCTCCGGCGTCTACTCTGTCGGGTTCAAGGCCGTCTGCCTGGATTGAGAGCCACAGCGGGCCGGCCTCTACCGGTTCACGCGAGACCTCTTCCGCCGGGCCAGAGCGCCGGAGCTACTGAAGCCGGAGCTCAGACCCGGTCGAAGAGCCGGTGGTAGCCCGAGGCCAGCGTGATCGCCACCGTGTCGCGCACCGGCCGGTAGAAGCTCGGCACCCGGTCGTGGTAGATGGTCCGCACCTTCACCTGCCCGATCCGGGCCCCCCGGTGCGCCGCCTTGATGAGCATCTCCGACTCGATGGCGTAGCCGTCCGAGACCAGGCCCATCCGCTCCAGCAGATCGGCCTCGATCACCCGGTACCCCGACTGGCTGTCGGCGAGGGTCACGCCGGTCACCCAGGACAGGAGGCGGGTGCCGATGGTGTTCGTCCAGTACCTGTGAGGCGGGATCGCCGCCCGGTCCCCCAGGCGCCCGCCCACGATCAGGTCCCACGAGCCCGTGTCCCAGGCGGCGAGGAGCGCCGGCAGGTCCTCCGGGTCGTGCTGCCCGTCGCCGTCCAGCATGACGATCGCCCGGAGCGCCGGCTCGCGGCCCCGGCGCCGCTCGTCCAGGAGCTGGTCGAAGGCGGTGCGCAGCGCCGCCCCCTTGCCGCGGTTGCGCTCGTGGCGGAGGACCTCCGCCCCCGCCCGGCGCGCCTCTTCGCCCGAGGCGTCGGTCGAGCCGTCGTCCACCACCACTACCCGCTCCAGGTGGCGCCGCGTCCCCTCGACGACCTCGCCGACGGTGGCTGCGCACTGGTAGGCGGGAATGACGGCGATGAGGTCGCGGCGCATGGGGGCGGCTCGAGAAGTCGGCTCGCGGGAGCTCGGATCGTGAATCGATGGGAGGTATAGCACAGGCCGTGGGTATGCCTCCGAATCCTCCGCCATCACCCACCCGAGTCTTGTCTCCCGGAGAAGCTTGTGACATCCTTCACAGGTCCGACGGGGTCGCGTCGGCCGGGTTCGCTCGCGAGCCATGCGGGTGGCGCCGGAGTCGCGCGACACGGCGCCGGGCACGGCCACCACGGCCGGCGTCCCCAGTGGGATTGGGGCGCGATTTGGTCAGTCACCGACACGAGGAACGACAGCTACAAGCCAAGGCCGCCCGCACGGCCCACCTGGAGGTACGACCGCCTTGCCTGAAACCTACTTCTCGGTGCTCCTCGCGCTGGGGATCGCCGCCGCCATCGGCCTGGGTTTGGTCGGAGTCTCCTACCTCGTCGCCCGCAAGCTGCGAGGACGCACCGAGCTCTCCCCGTACGAGTCGGGCATGCCGCTGCTGGACCAGAGCCACAAGCGGATCTCGATCCTCTTCTTCCTCATCGCCATCGACTTCATCGTCTTCGACCTCGAAGCGGCCTTCCTCTACCCGTGGGCGCTGGTCATGCGCTCGGGCGGATGGGCCCTCTTCGCGGCGGTGCTGGTGTTCATCGCCCTCATCCTGGTGGGCTACGCCTACATCTGGCGCAAGGGCGGCCTGAACCTGGGCGCCCGCGGTCGGCTGGAGAGGATCTGAGCCATGAGCTTCCCTCCCGAGGCACATGCCCGTCTCACCGAGATCATCCAGCGGTACCCCGACTCCAAGGCGGCGCTGATCCCCGCCCTCCATCTGGCCCAGGAGATCTGGGGCGGCTGGCTCCCCGAGGAGGCGGTCGAGGCGGTGGCCGAAGAGCTCTCCCTGCCCGCCGCCGAGGTCCGGGGCGTCGTCACGTTCTACGACCTCTTCCACCAGAGCCCGGTCGGACGCCACCGCCTGCGGTTGTGCACCAACCTGCCCTGCCAGCTCCGGGGCGCCGAGGAGATCCTGGGCGTGCTCGGCGAGGAGCTGGGCGTGGGCGAGGACGAGGTGACCTCTGACGGCAAGTGCTCCTACACCCACTTCGAGTGCCTCGGCTCGTGCGACACGGCGCCGATGATGATGCTCGACGATCACTACGAGGAGAACCTGACCCCCGAGCGGGTCAAGCAGCTCCTCGAGGAGCTCGACTAGCCATGGCCTCCAGCTCGTTCGAGCCGGTCCTCACCCGCAACGTCGGCCGTCCCGAGGCTCGCACCGTCGCCGGCTACCGCAAGAGCGGCGGCTACGAGGGCCTGGCCAAGGCTCTGAAGATGGAGCCCGACGAAGTCATCGCCCAGGTCAAGGCCTCGGGCCTGCGAGGCCGCGGTGGGGCGGGCTTCCCCACCGGCATGAAGTGGAGCTTCATCCCCAAGCAGTCGGAGGGGCCCAAGTACATCGTGTGCAACGCCGACGAGTCCGAGCCCGGCACCTTCAAGGACCGGCTCCTCATGGAGCAGGATCCCCACCAGCTCATCGAGGGCTGCGTGATCGCCGGCTTCGCCGTGGGCGCCCGGACCACCTACATCTACATCCGGGGCGAGTACACGACCGCCGCCGACATCCTCGAGGAGGCGATCCGCGACGCCTACCAGAGCGGGGTCCTGGGCGACAGCGTCCTCGGCTCGGGCTTCGGCCACGACGTCCATGTCCACCGCGGGGCGGGCGCCTACATCTGCGGCGAGGAGACCGGCCTCCTCGAATCTCTCGAGGGCAAGCGGGGCCAGCCGCGGGTCAAGCCGCCGTTTCCGGCGATCATCGGGGCCTTCGGCGCACCGACGGTGATCAACAACGTGGAGACCCTGGCCTGCGTGCCCCACATCCTGGTGCGCGGGGCGGACTGGTTCAAGGGGATCGGCACCGACGAGCGCAACACCGGTCCGAAGCTCTACTGCATCTCGGGCCACGTCGAGCGCCCCGGCACCTACGAGCACCCCATCGGTGTGCCCTTCTCCACCCTGCTCGAGAGCGCCGGCGGCATGTGGGGCGACCACCAGCTCAAGGCCTACATCCCGGGCGGCGCGTCGGCGGCGATTCTGGGCCCCGAGCACCTGGACCTCGCCCTCGACTTCGACCAGGTGGCCAAGGCCGGCAGCATGCTGGGCTCGGCCGCGGTGATGGTCATGGACGAGACGGTCTGCCTGGTGCGCGCGACGATGCGCCTCGCCGAGTTCTTCAACCACGAGTCGTGCGGCCAGTGCACGCCCTGCCGGGAAGGCACCAACTGGATGGCGATCCTCCTCACCCGGATCGAGTCCGGGGGCGCCAGCGCCGCCGACGTCGAGGTGCTCGCCCAGGTGCCCGACATGATCGCCGGCAACTCGCTCTGTGCCCTGGGCGATGCGGCGGCCGGGCCGGTGCGGTCGCTGGTGGCCAACTTCCGCTCCGAGATCGAGCGCCACGTCGACGAGGGGCGCTGCCCGTACGGCACGCGCCGCTACTTCTCCAACGGATCTGGAGCCAAGGGAGCGTAACGAGCGATGCCCAGCGTCACGATCAACGGCCGGACCGTCGAGGTCGAGGCCGGCACCAATGTGATCGAGGCCGCCAAGCTGGTGGGGGTCCAGATCCCCCACTACTGCTACCACCCGCGGCTTTCGGTGGTGGGCCAGTGCCGCATGTGCCTGGTCCAGGTCGACGGTCACCCGAAGCTCCAGGCCGGCTGCTCGGTCACCGTCCAGAAGGACGGCATGGAGATCCGCACCGACGTGCCCGAGGTCGAAGAGGCCCAGCGGGCGATGATGGAGTTCCTCCTCATCAACCACCCGCTCGACTGCTCGATCTGCGACCAGGCGGGCGAGTGCGGCCTCCAGGACTACGCCTTCAAGCACGGCCAGTCCTTCTCCCGCTTCCGCTACGAGGAAAAGCGCACCTACCCGGGCCGCGAGCGCATCCCTCTCGGGCCGAGCGTGCTCCTCAACATGAACCGGTGCATCCAGTGCACCCGCTGTGTGCGCTTCACCCGGGAGATCTCGGGCACCGGCTCCCTCGGCTTCTTCAACCGCGGAGCCCGCACCGAGATCGGGACCTTCCCCGGCCAGGAGCTCGACGACCCACTGGCCGCCAACGTGGTGGACATCTGCCCGGTGGGCGCCCTGACCTCCACCCGCTTCCGCTTCGCCGAGCGGGTCTGGTACCTGGACAAGAAGCCGTCCCTGTGCACCGGGTGCGAGGTCGGCTGCAACGTGACCCTGGAGCACCGCCGCGGCGCGATCCGCCGCTACAAGCCCCGCGCGAACCCCGAGGTCAACGACTACTGGCTGTGCGACTTCGGACGGGCGAGCCACGAGCGCTACGGCCAGCTCCCCCGTCTGGTGACCCCCCGCATCGGCGCCCACGAGGACGGCGTGTCCACCACCTGGGCCGCGGCCCTCGACACCGTGCACCACGCCATGACCTCGCGCTCGACCGGCGGCGCCGTCGCCTTCCTCGGCTCGGCTCACATGAGCACCGAAGCGGCCTACATGCTGGCCCGGGTCGCCGACCACGTGGGCTCGCCCCACCGGGCGGTCTGGGTGGACATCGGGCCCGAGCGCTCGATCCCCAACACCCACGGCGGCCTCTCCGGCACCGAGGCCGGCCCCAACCGCCGGGGCGCCGAGCTCGCCGGGCTCGCCTCGCGCGAGGGCGGGATGACGGCCGAGGAGCTGCTGAGCGGCACCGGCGCCGAGCGCTGCGCCGTGCTGGTGGTGGCGGACAGCGACCTCGGCGAGGCCGCCCACGACCCGGAGAGCGTCGAGCGCCTGCGCCGCGCGAGCTTCCTGGTGGTCCTGGGCTGGGCTGACACGCCCCTGGCCCGGGCCGCCGACGTGGCCCTGCCCGTCGCGACCCACGCCGAGACCAGCGGCACGTTCATCAACGTGGAGTGGCGCCTGCAGCGCTTCGAGCGGGCCTTCCCGGCTCCCGGCCAGGCGCGGCCGGCCTTCGAGGCCCTCGCCGACCTGCTCTCCCGCTTCGACCAGGGCTGGAACGACCGAGTGACCGCCGCCGAAGTCTTCGACCGGCTGGCCGCGGAGGCCGCACCCCTCTCCGGGCTGCGCTTCGACGACCTGCCGGCCACCGGCCAGCCCATCGAGGCGCCCCGCGAGACGCCCGAGCCGGCCCTCGAAGGCTGAAGCTCCACCCCCGACGCCCATCACGATCGAACCGAATCCATCTTCGAGGAGCCGCACGTGAGCGTCCAAAACGTGGCCATGCTCGTCAAGCTAGCGGCCTTTCTCCTCCTCATGCTGACCATCGTGCCGGTCATGGTCTGGGTGGAGCGACGGGGCGGCGCCCTGATGCAGGACCGCCCCGGGCCCAACCGCCTGGGTCCCCTGGGCCTGATCCAGCCGCTGGCCGACGCGGCGAAGTTCATTTTCAAGGAGGACGTCCTGCCCCGGGAGGCGGACCGGCTGCTCTACCTGCTGGCGCCCATCCTGGCGCTGATCCCCGCCTTTTCCACCTTCGTGGTCATCCCCCTGGGGCCGACGATCGAGATCGCCGGCCAGCGGATCCCCATGATGGTGGCGGACGTCGACACCGGGGTGCTCCTGTTCCTGGCGATCGCCAGCCTCGGGGTCTACTCCCTGGTGATGGCGGGGTACGCCTCCAACAACAAGTTCTCCCTCATGGGCTCGATCCGCGCCTCGGCGCAGATGATCAGCTACGAGCTCGCCCTCACCCTGAGCGTGGTGGCGGTGCTTCTGCCGGTGGGCTCCTTCCGCCTCGACGACGTGGTCACCTACCAGGTCCAGCACGTCTGGAACGTCATTCCCCAGTGCGTGGGCTTCGTGATCTTCCTGGTCGCCGCCTTCGCCGAGACCAACCGCCTGCCCTTCGACCTGCCCGAGGCCGAGTCGGAGCTGGTGGCCGGGTACCACACCGAGTACAGCGCCATGCGCTTCGCCGCCTTCTTCATGGCGGAGTACGCCGGCATGACCGTCCTCTCGGCGCTCGCCGCGACCCTCTACCTGGGCGGCTGGCACCTGCCGGGGGTCGACCTGGCGGCGATGGGGATCGTGGGCGTGGTGATCGGGGCGATCGTGTTGGTGGCCAAGATCCTCCTGTTCCTCTTCTTCTTCGTCTGGGTGCGCTGGAGCTTCCCGCGCTTCCGCTACGACCAGCTCATGGCCATCGGCTGGAAGGTCCTCCTGCCCCTCGCCATCGTCAACCTGATCTGGGTCGCTTCGGCGAGCCTCGCGGGGTGGCTGTGATGGAAGCCTTGATCTTCTTTCTGTTCGCCTTCTTCACCGTCGGCTCGGCCCTGGTGGTCGTCCTTCACCGCGACCCGGTGAAATCGACCCTGAGCCTGGTGCTGACCCTGGCCTCGACGGCGGTCCTCTTCGTCCTGCTCGGCGCCCCGTTCATCGGCACCCTCCAGGTGCTGATCTACACCGGCGCCATCGTCGTCCTGTTCCTGTTCGTCGTCATGCTGCTCAACCTCTCCCGGGAGGCCGGCACCGAGCCCGGTGGGCGCGGGCAGCGGCTGTTCGCGATTCTCGGCGCCGTGGTCTTCGCCCTGCTCGTCGGCGGCACGGTCTGGCGCTCGGTGGCGGGAGCCTCGGCGCCGCCCCTCGACGAGCAGTTCGTCGCCCTGCGCGAGCTCGCCCTCGAGCTTTTCGACCGCTTCCTCCTGCCGTTCGAGATCGTCGGCCTGCTCCTCCTGGTGGCGGTCATCGCCGCCTACATCCTGGCCAAGCGCCCCGAGACCGCCGAACCCACCCCGAGCGGGGCCGGCGGCGATGAGACCCCGGAGGGTCCGCGATGAGCGTTCCCGTCTCCTGGTACCTGTTGCTGGCGGCCGCCCTGTTCGCCATCGGCACGGCCGGCGCCCTGACCCGCCGCAACGGCATCACCATCTTCCTGTCCATCGAGCTCATGCTCAACTCGGTCAACCTGACGCTGATCGCCTTCTCGCGCCTGCTGGGGGATCGGACCGGACAGATCGTCGTCCTCTTCGTGCTCGCGGTCGCCGCGGCCGAGGCGGCGGTCGGCCTGGCCCTGTTCATCGCCCTCTACCGGCACCGGCGGACGATCGACATCGACCGGGTCAACCTGATGCGGTGGTGACGCCATGGAAATCCTCTGGCTGATTCCGCTCCTGCCTTTCCTGGGCGCCGCCCTCAACGGCCTCATGGGCCCGCGGGTGTCGCGCTCGGCGACCACCGCCGTCGCCCTGGGAGCGCCGTTGGCGAGCCTGCTGGCCGGCTTGTGGGTGATCTGGCAGTACGTGGGCTCCCACTATCCGGAGGCCTTCGTCCAGGTGCTGTACCCCTGGACCGTCGGGCCCCTGCACATCGACGTCGGGTTCCTCCTCGATCCGCTCTCGGCGGTGATGCTCTTCGTGGTGACCTTCGTCGGCTTCCTGATCCACGTCTACTCGGTGGGCTACATGGCCCACGAGGAGGGCTACCAGCGCTACTTCGTCTTCCTGAACCTGTTCATGGGGGCGATGCTGCTGCTGGTCCTCGGCTCGAGCTACCTGGTCTCGTTCGTCGGCTGGGAGGGTGTAGGGCTCTGCTCCTACCTGCTGATCGGCTACTACTACGACCAGGAGTTTCCGCCGTTCGCCGGCATGAAGGCGTTCATCGTCAACCGGATCGGGGACTTCGCGTTCCTGATCGGCCTGTTCGCCCTGGTCTCGGTCTTCGGCACCCTCGACTACGAGAGCCTGTTCTCCCGGATCGCCGCCGATCCGGCGACGGCCCAGGCGACGTTCTTGTTCGGCCTGCCGTTGGCGAGCTTCGTGGCCCTGTGCCTGTTCATCGGCGCCATGGGCAAGAGCGCCCAGTTCCCCCTCTACGTCTGGCTGCCCGACGCCATGGCCGGCCCGACGCCGGTCTCCGCCCTGATCCACGCCGCCACCATGGTCACCGCCGGCGTCTTCATGGTGGCGCGCTCGAACGTCCTCTTCCAGCTCGCACCGGGGGTCGGCCTCTTCGTGGCCGCGATCGGCACCTTCACGGCGATTTTCGCGGCGACCATCGGCCTCGCCCAGACCGACATCAAGAAGGTCCTGGCCTACTCCACCGTCTCGCAGCTCGGCTACATGTTCCTGGCCGCGGGCCTCGGCGCCTACACGGCGGCGATCTTCCACGTGGCCACTCACGCCTTCTTCAAGGCCCTCCTGTTCCTCGGCTCCGGCTCGGTGATCCACGCCATGAGCGGCGAGCAGGACATGCGCAAGATGGGCGGCCTGAAGAAGCAGCTCCCGGTGACCTACTGGACCTTCCTGGTGGCAACGCTGGCGATCTCGGGGATCCCGCCCTTGGCGGGCTTCTTCTCCAAAGACGAGATCCTCGCCGCGGCCGCCGGCCGGGGCCACTGGGTCCTCTACACGGTGGGTCTGGTGACCGCAGGCCTGACCGCGCTCTACATGTTCCGGGTGGTCTACCTGACCTTCCACGGGTCGTTCCGGGGCACCGAGGAGCAGCGTCACCACCTTCACGAGTCGCCGCCGGTCATGACCGTCCCCCTGGTGATCCTGGCCGTGGGCGCGGCCCTGGCCGGCTTCCTGGGCATCCCCGCGGTGCTCGCCGGCGGACACGAGAGCTGGAACTGGATCGCGCGTTTCCTCGAGCCCGCCTACTGGAAGGTGGCTCCGGCCGAGGCGGCCGTCGAGGCCCACCACATGGGCTCGGGGGTCGAGCTCCTGTTGATCGTGCTGTCGGTGGCGGTGGCCGTCGGCGGCATCGTGGCGGCCCGGAGCTGGTACGGCGGTGAGCGCGGGCTGGCGAAGGGCCGGGCGACGGCGGAGCGCTACCCCGCCATCCACCGGCTGCTGGTGAACAAGTACTTCGTGGACGAGATCTACGACCGGGTCTTCGTGCGGCCCTTGCGCGGCCTGGCCCGGTTCTTCTGGAAGGGGGTGGACGGCAAGGTGATCGACGGCTCGATCCACCTCGGCGCCTACCTCACCGAGCTGACGGGGAACCTGGGGCGCCTGACGACAACCGGCAACGTCCGCAACTACGCCCTGTACCTCTTCCTCGGCATCGTCGTCCTCCTGACCTGGGTGCTCCTGTGATGGCTACCGTCCTAGCGCTCTTCTTCGGCAACACCCTCACCCGGCTGGTCTTCTTTCCGACCGTGGCGGCCCTGCCGCTCCTGCTGGTCCGGAAGAACGACGAGCGGTTCACCAAGCTCTACACGCTGATCGTCTCGCTGGCCGAGCTGGTTTTCGCCGTCGAGTACGCGGCGACCCACTTCTCGGGCGGTCACTTCGAGCTGGCGAGCGACGGCGTCTATCGGTGGATCGCGGCCTACGGGATCTCCTACCACCTGGTGGCCGACGGCATCTCCATGCCGCTGGTGCTGCTCTCCTGCTTCCTCCTGCCCCTCGTGGTGCTGGGCACCTGGAAGGGGATCTCGCGCCACTGGCCGGGCTACGCCGCCTCCCTGCTGCTCCTGACCACCGGAGTTCTCGGCACGTTCCTGGCGTTCGACCTCTTCCTCTTCTACGTCTTCTTCGAGATCTCCCTGGTGCCCATGTACCTGATCATCGGCATCTGGGGCGGCGAGCGACGAATCTACGCGGCGGTCAAGTTCTTCCTCTACACCATGGTCGGGAGCCTCCTGATGCTGGTCGCCCTGCTCTTCCTGGGCTGGACCTACGCCCGGGTCACGGGCACCTGGAGCTTCGCCTACAGCGACCTGCTGCAGCTCTCGCTGCCCCTGGGCACCCAGATCTGGCTGTTCGCGGCCTTCGCCCTGGCCTTCGCCATCAAGGTGCCCATGGTGCCGTTCCACACCTGGCTCCCCGACGCCCACGTCGAGGCGCCCACGGGTGGCTCGGTGATCCTGGCCGGCGTCCTCCTGAAGCTCGGCACCTACGGCTTCCTTCGCTTCGCGCTGCCTCTCTTCCCCCACGCCGCCCAGCGCGCCCAGCCCGTGCTCATCACCCTGGCGGTGGTGGGCATCCTCTACGGCGCCCTCGTGGCCTGGGTCCAGGAGGACATGAAGAAGCTGGTCGCCTACTCCTCGGTGGCCCACCTGGCGTTCGTCATGCTCGGCCTCCTGGCCTTCGACGCCATCGCCTGGCAGGGATCGCTCCTCCAGATGGTCAACCACGGCATTTCGACCGGCGCCCTCTTCCTCCTGGTGGGGATGGTCTACGAGCGTCGCCACACCAAGCGCTTCGACGACCTGGGCGGCCTCGCCAAGGCCATGCCCGTCTTCGCCTTCTTCCTGGTCTTCTCCGCCCTCGCCTCGGTCGGCCTGCCGGCCCTCAACGGCTTCGTCGGCGAGTTCCTGATCCTGGTGGGCAGCTTCAAGACCCTGGGCTGGCCGGTGATCCTGGCCACCTTCGGCGTCGTGCTCGCCGCCGTCTACCTGCTGAAGATGATCGCGCGCACGGTCTGGGGACCGGTGACGCGGGAGGAGAACCGCAACATCGCGGACCTCTCGGTGCGCGAGATCGTCACCCTGGTGCCTCTGGTGGTCCTCATGCTCTGGATCGGCGTGGCGCCCAAAGCCTTCCTCGAGCCGAGCCGGCCGGCCTTGGAGCAGACCTTGACCCGGTATCAAGAGCGGATCGCGGCCCCGCCGCCAGAGGAAGCGCGGCTGGTGGGCGTGGGCGACGAGACTCACATCGCGGCCCTGCCGGAGGTGACCCCATGAACGCCGCCGATCTGGCGACCCTCGCCCCCGAGATCACCCTGGCCGCGGCGGGCTGTTTCATTCTGCTGCTGGAAGCCTTCGCCCCGAGCCTGCGGCGGGCGTTCACCGGTCTCTCCGTACTCGCCGTCCTGGTCGCCGGCTGGTTCGCCTGGGGCCTGCCGGCGGGATCGTCCTTCGGCGGCCTGATCGAGTCCACCTCCATGACCGCCCTGGGCTCGACCATCGTCCTGACGGCGGCGGCCCTCTCCCTCCTCGCCTCCCAGGGGTACCTGCTGCGCGAGCGGATCCTCACCGGTGAGTACCACGCGCTGATGCTCTGGGCGGTCACCGGGATGCTCCTCATGCTCCGCTCGACGGAGCTGCTGACGGTCTTCGTCTCCTTGGAGCTCTTGTCGCTCTGCCTCTACGCCCTGGCCGCCTTCAACCGGAAGGTGGTGGTGGGTTCCGAGGCCGCGCTCAAGTACTTCCTGATGGGGGCGTTCGCCAGCGCCTTCGTGCTCTACGGCATCGCCCTCGTCTACGGCGCCACCGGCACCACCTTTTTCTCCGGGATCGCCCAGGCCTTCTCCTCTGGGACCCACGCGGCGGCCTCTCCGGCCGTCGGTGCGATCGGCGTGATCCTCCTGATCGCCGGGTTCGGTTTCAAGATGAGCGTGGCGCCCTTCCACGCCTGGGCCCCGGATACCTATCAGGGGGCGCCGTCGCCCTATGTGGCGTTCCTCTCGGTGGCGCCGAAGGCGGCCAGCGCCTTCGTCCTGATCCGGGTTCTCCACACCGTCTTCCCGCACCTGCTGGGGGCGAACTGGCCGGCGATCGTGGCCACCCTGGCGGTCCTCTCCATGGTCGGGGGCAACCTGCTGGCGCTGGTCCAGAAGGACATCAAGCGCATGCTCGCCTACTCGGGCGTGGGGCACATGGGCTACCTGCTGATCCCCCTCGCCGGGCTGGACCTCGGCGCGTCCGGCACCGGAAGCTCGTGGACGCCGGTTCTGGTCTACCTGGCGGCCTACGCCCTGATGAACGCCGGTGCCTTCGCGGTGATCGCCATGCTCTACTCCCGGGCCGGCGAGCAGCACCTGATCTCCGAGCTCTCCGGCTGGGGCTACCGCTTCCCTCTCCTCGGTCTCTGCCTGACCGTGTGCATGCTGTCCCTGGGCGGCATCCCTCCCACCCTGGGCTTCCTGGGAAAGTACCTGGTCTTCCTCCACGCCGTGCGCCACGGGCAGGTGTGGCTCGCCCTGGTCGGCGTCGCGACCTCGTTGGTGGGCGTGTTCTACTACCTGCGGGTGGTCTACACGCTGTACATGAAGGAAGAGGTCCACGAGCCGTCCGGCCTACGGATCGATGGCTGGGGCAAGACCGCTGCCTTGCTGGCGGCCCTCGGAACCCTGGTGCTGGGCATCTTCCCGGCCTGGCTCCTCGGTTGGTTCTGAGAGCAGGTGAATGACCCTCCGCCCCGCCATCGAGGTCCGCGCGACGGCCGGAGGCTCCTTCACCCGCGCCGAGGCGATCCGCCGTGGCCGAGCGTGAGCCCTCGGCGGTCTCCCCGCTCACCCTCAACCGGCTGTCGTTCTATCTGCGCTGCCTGCGGCGTCTCCAGGAGGAGGACGTGGAGCGGGTCTCCTCCCAGATGCTCGCCCGCCGCTTCCACCTCTCGGCGGCCCAGATCCGCAAGGACCTGGCCCACTTCGGCGGCTTCGGCATCCGGGGCGTCGGCTACGAGGTCGACGGGCTGATCGAGCGCCTCTCGGGTCTTCTCGGCCTCGACCGCCGCCACCGCATGGTGATCGTCGGCATGGGCAACCTGGGCAGCGCCCTCGCCTGCTACCTCGGCTTCAACTCCGACGCCTTCCGAGTGGTCGCCGGCGTCGATCGGGATCCGGCCAAGATCGGCAAGCGGATCGGGGACTTCGTCGTCCGGCCCACGACAGAGATCCCCTCTGCCGTCCAGGAGACGCACGCCGAGATCGGCGTGCTCTGCGTGCCCGCCGAGGCCGCCCAGGAGAACTACGACGCCCTGGTCGCCGCCGGAATCCGCGGGGTGATCAACTTCTCCCCCGTGCGGGTGAGGCCGGTTCCGGGCGTGCCCTTGAAGGACGTGGACCTGCGCATCAACCTGGAGGAGCTCGCCTTCTTCTTGAAGGAGTAGCCGCCGCGGCGCCAGGCCACGTGTCCGGGCCTCCAACATCGGCCGCTCGCCTGCCCGTCGGGGTGGTGCTACTCTCTGTGCGGCGCTTCGCCGCCGGCAACCCCCTCCAGAAAACGCTCACAGGAGACAAGAATGCAGTCCAGAGCATGGTCTGTCGTAGCAATGCTGTTCGTCGCCGTCACAGGGTTCTTCACTCTCTCCGCAGCAAAGTCTCCCCAGCCCAACCCCCAGGCGGACCTCGCCAACCGCTCACTCGAGCAGCAGCGGGTCATCCAGGGTTTCCGCATTTCCCCTGTGCCCCTCGAAACCCATCACCGCGACTGGAACCTCCTCGGGCTCGGCAGCTACATCGTCAACGCCGAGGCGGCGTGCAACGACTGCCACACCAACCCGCCCTACGCCGACGGCGGTGACCCCTACATGGGCCAGCCGACCCAGATCAACACCGACGGCTACCTGGCCGGCGGGGTGCAGTTCGGCCCCTTCACGTCGCGCAACCTCACTCCGGAGGCCAACGGGAAGCCCGCGGGCCTCACCTTCCAGCAGTTCAAGCAGGTCATGCGCAACGGGCACGACTTCGACAACCTCCACCCCCAGCTCGGTCCGCTCCTCCAGGTGATGCCCTGGCCGGCGTACCACAACATGACCGACCACGACCTGCGCGCCGTCTACGAGTACCTCCGGTCGATCCCCAGCATCGACAACGGGAACGAGTAGGCGGACGCCGACAGGCCGGAGAGATAGCATCGGAGGCCGACCGATGTCGATCCGCCCTGTCCTCCGTCTCGCCGCCGGCCTGGCTCTCGCCGCGGCCTGTGCCGTCCCGTCTCTCGGGGACGCCGGCGTCCCGGCCGGCCCCGTCGCCGCCGGCTACGTTCCGGACCGGGAGTGCGCCCTCTGCCACCGGGACGAGACGCGATCGTTCCGGGAGGTCGGGATGGGCCGCTCGTTCGAGCCCGTGGCGACGGCGGTGCGCGACGGGCTCCTGATCGAGGACTTTGACGCCCCGGCCTTCCACCACGCCCCCTCTCACCGCTGGTACCGGATCCTCCGCGCGGGCGGCGGCCTGGTCTTCCGGCGCTGGCAGCTCGACGACTCCGGCCGGAAGCTCAACGTCTTCGAGCAGCCCATCGACTACATCCTGGGCTCGGGCAACCACTCCCGCGTCTACCTGTACCGCACGCCCGTGGGCGAGCTCTTCCAGCTCCCCCTCGCCTGGTACTCGCAGGAGAACGGGGGGC
The DNA here is from genome assembly GCA_963739795.1 of uncultured Acidobacteriota bacterium. GTDB lineage: Bacteria > Acidobacteriota > Thermoanaerobaculia > Multivoradales > DATKCC01 > CAVUBL01. The sequence continues at coordinate 422,561 of CAVUBL010000010.1, forward strand.
GAGGGGGCTGGGGCATGTCCCCGGGCTACGACCATCCGGATCACCCGGGCGTCACCCGGCTCGTCCACCCCGAGTGCATGTTCTGTCACAACGCCTACCCCGACGCCGCCGCGGCCGGCGAGTCCCCGGGCGTGCCCGACACCTTCCCGGCGCGGCTCCCGGAGGGCATCGGCTGCCAGCGCTGCCACGGTCCGGGCGCGGACCACGTGCGCCTCGCCCTCGACTCGCAGGCCCCGGACTCGATGATCCGGTCGGCGATCGTGAACCCGGCGCGGCTCTCCCCGGGGCGGCGCAACGACGTCTGCTACCAGTGCCACCTGCTGCCGTCCTTTTCCATCGCGGGGATCCGCCGCTTCGGGCGCGGCGCGTATTCGTTTCGACCCGGACAGGTCCTGGACGACTTCCGGGTCCTCATGGACATTCGGGAAGCGGACCGAAAGCCGAGCGAGCGCTTCGAGATCGACCACCAGGCCTACCGGCTGGAGCAGAGCCATTGCTTCCAGGCGAGCGGCGGCGCCCTGTCCTGCCTCTCCTGCCACGACCCGCACCGCAAAGTGCCGGCCGCCGACCGGCCGGCCCACTACCGCAAGGTCTGCCTCGGATGCCACGACGGCGCCCTGGCGGACCACCCGGCGGTCCACCGGCCCGGCGCCGAGGCGGCCGCCGGAGCCGCGCCCCTCGCGGTCCGTGACAGCGACTGTGTCCGTTGCCACATGCCTCCGCGCCGGGCCGAGGACGTCGTCCACACCGTGATGACCGACCACCGCATCCAGCGGCCGCCGGCGGACCTCGCCGCCCTCCTCGCGCCGCTCCAGGAGCGGGAGACGGACCTCCAGGACGTGCTGGTGGTGGACACCGACGGCGCGCCCAGCGGCCGTCTCGCGGGGGTCTATCGAGCGGTCGCCGCGATCGGAAAGCAGGTCGCGGTGAGCGACGCCGTCGACTTCCTGGAGGCGAACCTGGCAGGCGTCGCGCCCGAGGCCCGGGAAGCCTGGTTGGCCCTCGCCCGTGGGCAGATCCAGCTCCACCGCTGGAAGAGCGCGGAGGCGACCCTGCGCCGGGCCCTGGCCCTGACTCAGAATCAGGCTCAGAATCAGGCCCAGGACGAACCAGAGGTCCGGGCGAACCTCGCCCTCGCCCTGGCCGGAGAGGGCAAACCGGCGGCGGCCGAGGCGGTCTTTCGAGGCCTGGTCACGGACTACCCGAAGTGGCCCGACACGCTGGCCGGCCTGGGGCGGATTCTCCTCGGCCAAGGGCGGATGGGCGCCGCGATCCCCTACCTCCGGCGCGCCACCGACGAGGGCCCGAACCGGGCGGTGGCCTGGGACGCCCTGGGCGCCGCCGAGCTGGCTCTCCACCACCCCGCCGAGGCCACGGAGGACTTCCGCCGGGCCCTCGAGGTCGACCCGACCCGGGCCCCCACCTACCTGCGCCTCGCCGACGCCCTCGTCGCCCAGGGCCGGCGAGACGAGGCGCTGCGCTATCTGCGGGTGGGGGCGGCCACCGCCGCCGAGCCGAAGGAGATCGAAGCCCGTATCGAGCGTCTACAGGCCGTCGCCCCGGCGGCTTCTCAGGGCAGTCGCCGGTAGAAGGAGACGGCGCACTCGCCGTAGCGCCGCTGGTCGACCCGGATCAGCCCGCCGGTCTCGTCGGGAAGCGTGGTCCGCGCCGAGTGCTCGATCGCCGCCTCGCCCTCCTCGGAGAGGAGCGGGGCCAGCCCCTCGAGGAGCGCGGCGTAGCCCGAAAACCGGTACGGGGGGTCGGCGAAGATCAGGTCGAAGGGCCCCTCCCCCCGCGTCGCCAGCTCCCGGAGGCCGCCGGGCAGGTCGAGACGGCGGATCTCGACCAGGGCCTCGCCCAGGCGGTCCCGGTTGCTCTGGAGGAGCGCCGCGGCGCGCCGGTCCGAGTCCACGCAGACCACCCGGAGAGCTCCCCTCCCCGCCGCCTCCAGCCCGATGACGCCGCTCCCGGCGAACAGGTCGAGGAGGCTCGCGCCTCGCTTCAGGGGCTCGTGCCAGATGGAGAACAGGGCTTCGCGCACCCGGCCCTCGGTCGGTCGGGCACCGGGAGGCACGGCGAGCCACCGGCCCCGGTGTTCCCCGCCCGTCGCCCGGACCCGGTTGGTCCTCGAGGCCCCGGCGCTCACGGCGGGCCCTCGGACGGCTTCTGATCCCCACTGGAGTCACTGGAGTCCGGGACGGGATCCGGGGTGGCGCCCAGCCCCGTGGCGTGCTTGACCAGGGAGACGAAGGTCCGGGCGATGTCGTCGACGGCGACGTAGACGGTCAGGGGATTGTCCACCCCCTCGAGCTCCACGCCCTTGCCGTCGGACGTGAAGTCGACCACCTGGAAGTGGTCTCCGTCGGCGCGCTGGAGGATGTCGCCGCGCACCGGCTTGTAGCCCACGGGCAGCTCCGGCGGAAGCTCCATTCCTGCGACGACGGCCAGGCGGTCCGCCACCTGGACCACGCGCGAGAGGGCGAGGGGCAGGCTCGAGAAGCGGCCGAAGCGTAGCTCGATGCGCCCGTCGGGGCCGGGCCGGGAGACCGGCGGCGGGCTCTTCATGGACGGCCGGCCCCGGTCGCCCGCCGGGTCGGGATTCGGAGCCCCCGGCACATCCAGCTCGAGCAGGCAGCTCTCGACCCAGTCCCCCTCGACCGTCAGCGGATCGGGGTCGACCTCCGAAAGGTCCTCCCGGCGGAGCTGGTCGAGGGTCGCCGCCAGCTCGTCCGGGCCCAGCTCGCCCAGATGCATCGCCTCCTTGCCGAGCGGCCCCTGCCGCAGGCGCACGGTGCCGTTGGCGAACAGGGTCACCTCGCGGCGGTCGATGCGGCTTCGGCAGTCCAGCCGCAGCAGGACGTGAGACCGGGGGTCCGTGGAAACCGCAGAGGGCTCGGGGAGCGGGTTGGGCCGGCCGGCTGTGTCCGGCTTCGAGCCGGGTTCCTGTCCGGATGGCTGGCCGGCTTCCTGACTCCGCTGGACGAGCGGCTGGTTCGAAGGCTCCTGGGCGGCAAGGCGGGAGCCGCCCGCCGCCAGGGTCGCCACCAGGAGCAGAGCGAGGACCAGGACCTCTCGTAGGCGGTATGTCATCGATTGCCCTCCCCCGCCGGACCGGCGGCCACCGGCTGGGCCTCCTCCTCGTCCCGATGGACGAGCTCGAGGGCGAGCTCCAGCTCTTGCTCGGGGCCGATCCGCCCGTCGAGGCGGGCGTCGCGGACCGCGGCGAGGGCCTTGCCCACGAGCGGCCCGGGCGCCACCCCCCGGGCCACCAGGTCGCGGCCCCGCACCGTCAGCTCCAGGCGACGGAGCTCGGTCAGGTCGCGCCGCGCCCAGGCGCGGACCGGCTCGTTCTCCGACGCCACAAGGAGGAGGATCTCTTCGCCCGCCAGGTGTCCCAGGGCCGCGGCCACCCGATGAGCCGCCAGCTCGGGGCGGGCGAGCAGCTCCCGCGTCCGGGCGAGCCGCGAGGCGCTCCCGACGAGCAGGGCCCGGTCCGCCCCCGCGAGCATGAGCCGATCTGCCAGGGCCTCGCCGGCGGCGAGATCCCGGCCGGCATCGCGCTCCCCGCCGGTTCCCGCGACCAGGGCGAGGAGCAGGAGGCGCCACAGGCGAGCCGGAGGCTCGTCCAGGCCCTCGACCGAGTACCAGTTCCAGGCCACGACCACCCGGCGCAGGCTCTCCCGGTCCCCTTCGGCGAGGTGCAGGGAGGGGTGGAGCGCCTCGAGCACGCCCAGCCCGTCGAGGCGCTCGAGGCCGCGGACCGCGAGGGCCGGGTCGTCGAGCAGGAGGACGAGCTCCTCGCGCAGGCGACTGCCCGAGAGGCGGTCGAAGACGCCCTCGGCAAGGGCCACGTCCACCAGGTTCAGGGTCTCGGGGGAGATCTCGAACCCGAGGCGGAGGCCGAGCCGCACCGCCCGCAGGACCCGGGTCGGATCGTCGATGAACGACAGGCTGTGGAGCACCCGGAGGAGGTGGTTGTCCAGGTCCCGCCGGCCGCCGAAGTAGTCGATCAGCTCCGGCGACGGCTCGGGCCCGAGGCGCACCGCCAGGGCGTTGATCGTGAAGTCGCGCCGGTAGAGGTCCTGGCGCACGGGCGAGGTCTGGACCTCGGGCAGGGCCGCCGGGGCGCGGTAGAACTCGCTGCGCGCCGTGGCCACATCCACGTGGAAACCCTCCGGGTCGATCACCACCGCGGTCAGGAACGCCTCGTGGACCCGCACCCGCCCGCCGAGCTCGGCGGCCAGGAGGCGGGCGAAGTGAGGGCCATCCCCCTCCACCACCAGGTCCAGGTCCCGGTTCTCGCGGCGCAGCAGGAGGTCCCGAACGATCCCCCCCACCAGGTAGACGGGGATCTCGCGGCGGCGGGAGACCTCGGCGACGGTTCGTACCCGCTCGTAGACCGCGGTGGGCAGGCGTTGGCGCAGGAGGTCGCCCACCGCGAGGCGCTCCTCGGGCAGGTGGGCCAGGCGTCGCTCCACGCCGCTCCCCGCCTCCCGCAGGCGGCCGTGGAGGTGACGGAGCACCTGCATCCGGGTGACCAGGCCGGCGGCCTGCCCGCTCTCCCGGTCGCCCACCAGGATGAGGCGCGGGTGGCGACGGGTCATACGCTCGCCGACCTCGTCGGCCGGCGCGTCGGGCTCCACCCACTCCAGGTCGCGGTCCGCCACCGTCTCGACCCGCCGCTCGCCCAGCCCGTGCTGCAGGGCGCCGTCCAGGGTCTGGCGGGTGACGACGCCGATCGTCCGGCCCCCGGGCTCGACGATGGGCGCGGCGTTGATCCGGCGCGCGACCAGGGCCTCCTTGGCCTCGGCGACGGTCTGGTCGAGGCGGAGGGTGAAAAAGCCCGTGACCATGAGGTCCGCGGCCCGGGCCGAGGGCGGAAGGTTGCGCTCGAGAAACGCGCGCAGCGACTCGCGGGCCTCCAGGGGGGTGACTCCCTTGAGGCGGGCGGAGGCCGCCGTGGCGTGACCACCGCCGCCGGCGAACGCCTCGAGCAGCCTGCCCAGGTCGACGCCCGGCTGATCTCCCCGCGCAATCACCGTCACCCGGTCGCCCTCACCGAAAAGGGCGAAGAGCAGGGGGAGGTCGAAAATCTCCAGACAGCGGTTGACCAGGGGCGCCAGCTCGTCCACGTAGTCGCCCAGCTCGAGGGCCACGTAGCCCACCCGGCGTCCCCGAACCCCCTCGACCTCCAGGGCCTCGGTCATCCGGTGGAGGATGTCGAAACGGCTCGGGTCGAGTCGCTGGAGGGCGTGGCGCCGGACGACGGAGAGGTCGGCGCCACGCTCCAGGAGGCCGGCGACGGCCCGCAGGTCCCGGGGCCCGGTCCCGGAGTACGCCAGGGATCCGGTGTCCTCGTAGATCCCCAGCAGGAGGAGTGTGGCCTCGACGGGTGTCGGAGCGTAGCCCCGCTCCGCGAAGATCTCGGCAAGGAGGGTGCAGGTGGAGCCTGCTCCGGGGTCGACGCGGCCTCCGGCGACGGTCAGGTCGCCCTCGGACGGTGCGTGGTGGTCGTAGGCCCAGAGCTCGATGGCGGGGTTGGCGGCAAGCCAGTCGGCGACGACGCCGATGCGGTCGCGCTGGACGACGTCGCACAGGACGAGGCGGGTGACGCGGGCGGGGTCGACTTCCTTCGGGCGGAGCTCGGTAAAGGGGATCTCGTTGCCGAAGGGCCCTTCCAAGAGGCGGCGGACGGACTCTTCCTTGGAGCCGGGAAAGAAGACGCCGGCTCCGGGATGGAGCTTGCGGGCCATGAGGACCGCGCAGGTGGCGTCGAAGTCGGCGCCCAGGTGGGTGGTGACGATCTCCATGGCGATAGAAGTCTACCCAGGGATGCTAGCCTTGCGCTGGCGCGCTGCCCCAACTGGTAGAGGGGCCCGACTTAAAATCGGGCGGTTCCGGGTTCGAGTCCCGGGCGCGCTACCACCCGACGCGGCCGCGCAGACTCCTCGATCCGCCTGGCCGGGACCGGCGGCCCCACGCCGGCGTCGACCTCCTCCGCAGCTTACACGTAGCCCCGCCCGGCCCGGGCGCCCGCTGAACTCCGTTCCGGCCGCGCGGGCCCCTACTCCACCTCGAGCTCGTAGTCGGTGGTGATCTCGATCGCCTTGTGGATGGACTGGTAGACCGGGCAGTGCTCGGCGTGGATGCGGTGCACCCGGTCGACCGTCTCCCGGGCCGCCTCCGGCGCCCGCAGCCGGTAGTGCACGTGGATGCGCCGGATCACCAGGACCCGGTTCACGAGCTCGATCTCGCCCCGCACGTGGGCCACCAACCGCCCCTCGCTCGCATCGACGTGACGCGCCTCCAGCGCGCCTCCCAGGGTCCCGGTCAGTCAGCCACCGGCGGCGGCCACGATGTAGTCGAGGGTCGTGGCGTGGGGCTCGAAGGCGTCGGCGGGCACGCCGTAGTGCTCGGCGATGGCTCCGTGGACGCCGAAGACGACCGGCTCGGGCTCGGCCGGCAGGCGGGCGTGGCGCATCGGGACCCCTCTCCCGCTCGATCAGGACCTCGGAAACGTAGGCGACGTCATGACTCATGGGAAACCTCCTCGGCCATCGGATTCTGCTCTTTCGAGGCACACGGTCAACCGCCGGCGGGATCGCTCACCCGCTCGCGCAGGTCGCCCAGGACGTCCTCGATCTCCTCGAGCGCCGAGCGCAGGTCGTCGGCGATCTCCTCGGCCAGAAGGTGCGGCTCCGGCAGGTTGGCCGAGTCCTCCAGGCTCTCGTCCCGGAGCCAGAAGAGATCGAGGCTGAGCTTGTCCCGCTGGGCCAGCTCGTCGTAAGTGTAGGCCCGCCAGCGCCCGTCCGGGGTCTCCTCGGACCAGGTCGGCTTCCGGTTGTGGCGATCGCCGGGCTGGTAGCAGGCGACGAACTCGTCCAGGTCGCTCCGGGTGAGCGGCCGCTCCTTGAGGGTGAAGTGCCCGTTGGTCCGGAGGTCGTAGACCCAGACCTCCTGGGTCCACGGCTTGTCCGAGCCCGGCTTGCGATCGAAGAAGAGCACGTTGGCTTTGACGCCCTGGGCGTAGAAGATGCCCGTCGGCAGGCGAAGCAGGGTGTGCACCTCGGTCTCCCGGAGGAGCTTCCTCCGCACCGTCTCCCCCGCCCCACCCTCGAACAGCACGTTGTCCGGCACCACCATGGCCGCCCGGCCGTGGATCTTCAGCAGGCTCTTGACGTGCTGCACGAAGTTGAGCTGCTTGTTCGAGGTGGTGGTCCAGAAGTCGGGGCGGTTGTAGGTCAGCGTCTTGCGGTCGGTCTCGCCGGCCTCGTTGATCACCGTGATGCTCGACTTCTTGCCGAACGGCGGGTTGGTCAGCACCACGTCGGCGTGGACGCTCGGCTCGTCCCGCAGGGCGTCGTCGGTGGCGATCGGCGGGGTCGTCTCGTCGTCGGTCGGGCCGATCCCGTGGAGCAGGAGGTTCATGGCGCACAGCCGGCTCACCCCGTCCACCAGCTCCACGCCGCGCAGCGCCTCGTACTGGAGGAAGCGCTTCTGGTCCTTGTCGAGGTCGAAGCGCTCGGCCAGGTACTGGTGCGCCGCCAGCAGGAACCCGCCGGTGCCGCAGGCCGGGTCGAAGCACCACCTCGCCCGGCTTGCGGCTGGACGCACCGGACCATCGCCTCGATCACGCTCCGCGGCGTGAAGTATTGGCCGGCGCCGCCCTTGACGTCCTGGGCGTTCTTCTCCAGCAGGCCCTCGTAGGCGTCCCCCTTGACGTCGGAGGACATGGAGAGCCACTCCTCCTTGCCGATCAGGTCGACGATCAAGGTGCGCAGCTTCGCCGGGTCCTGGATCTTGTTCTGGGCCTTGCGGAAGATCAGCCCCAGCATGCCCCCCTCCTGGCCGAGGGTCTGGAGGGTCTCCCGGTAGTGGGCCTCGAGCTTCTCGCCCTCCATCAGGGGGTCGGAGAGGTCGGACCAGCGGAAGCCCGCGGGCACCGGCTGCTCGTCTCCGGTGAGCTGCTCGCGCTCGTCCGCCATCTTGAGGAACAGCAGGAAGGTGAGCTGCTCCAGGTAGTCCTGGTAGGAGAGCCCGTCGTCTCGCAGGACGTTGCAGTAGGACCAGAGCTTGTTGACCAGGCGCGAAGGGTCGGTCACGAGGTCGCCCTCTTCTGGCGCTTCGTGGGCTCCGTCGCCGCCCGCTCGGCCCGGATGCGCTCCAGGAGGACGGAGGCCGGCTCGTCATTCGGGTCCTGGTCCACGAGCCGGCCCTCGAAGGCCCACTTGAGGATGGACTGGCGAAGGCGGGTGATGCGGGCTGATGGCTGCGTCAGGAGTGGCGCTCGTCAGGTGACGCTCGACAGTCGATGAGCTCAATCGCACTGCCTCGCCGTGATCCGCTCCTGTTCAGCCGCAGGAGGGAGTGGAATGGGAAGCCGCTTGAGGTCGTCGATGTTCAGACCGACGGTCGATCTTGCGCCCTGCGTGTGCTCTCTCGAAGTCCAGCTCCTTGGCCAAGGAGAGTCCAATAAAGTAGCCACGCCGCTCGACAACTCGACGAGTCGACTAGCCGAAGACATGCCACTTCTGGTAGATATGAACGCCGCGCAATCGGCTGGGACTACCGCAACCCGTCCAGTGTTCCGCGCCGACGGTGACCAGAACATCACCTGCCGGCCTGAGCGGTCCTCCGATATCTCATCTGAGCGACGTTCGCTGAGATCGGCTTTACATCGGCCAGGTCGAGATGAACCGATCTGACATTGGATGACGCGACGATCGGAACCTCCGCCCGGAGTCTTGGGGCCAGCTTCTACCGAACGGCCCGCTTCTGAATAGCCTCGACTGCGATGAGTGGCCAAGCTGGTCGACGCGTCGCCCAGCACCACCCCTCGGGCAGCTCGGGAAGCTCCGAGGTGTCCGGCGCCGCCGGCTCCTTGTACTTCGCCTTCCACCTGTCGTCCTTGGGCTCCTTGCCCTTGGCCCGCATCGACTCGAGCTCGGCCTCTTCCCACCTCTTGCGCCGCTCCACCAGGATCCGCTCGAGCAGCTCGTCGGCGGGCTCGTAGTCCCGGCCCTCCTCCCGGGCCAGCTCGGCCTCGGTGGGGACCAGCCGGCCCTCGACCGCCGCCTTGAGCACCGAAGCCCGGTAGCGCTTCAGGTTGGCCTGAACCCGCCGGAGGGCCTGCTCGGCGGCGTCCAGGCGGGTGAAGTAGGAGTCGAGGGCGGAGACGATGCGGCGCTGTTCGGGGAGAGGTGGTACTGCAACCTCGGGATTTGCCTGATCGACTCCTTGAGTGCAGCTTGAGCCGACGTCGTGCCGCTGACAAACCGCCGATAGTCAACCCGGTCGAGCTGTACGTCAGGAAACCAGGTGGTATGCCAGCTCGAGAGGCGCAAGACTCCTCATCGAGACGTGATTGTGGAGCCATGCCTTACCACGAACAGGCATGCCATATCGATTGTCCAGAGTGCCCACGAACCAGGCTCCATCCTCACTCAGCAGAACCAGACTTCGCCTCGTTACAAGAGGTGACCTGCTTCGAGTCCACCGCCTTGACTTGCATCCTAGATACGCTCCGTCGTATCGGACGTGCCCCCACGCGAACGGCGATGTTCGGCCGCATTGACTGGTAGCACGCTTCCCGGCGGTACACGGATCTCGACGAGCTCTTCGCAGAGATGCAGATGCCCGATCCCCGGCATCGGTTTCCCAGCTGGTGGTAGTCACTCACGCCGCCAGCACCTCGTTCAGCTCACGCAGCACCTCGGGCAGCTCCTCTCCGAACACCTGCCGGGCCTTGCCCAGGCCGCCCTCCTCGGCGAACGGGGTGTACGCGAAGTCGTCCACCTCGATCTCCAGGCTCGTCGAGATGTGGTCCCGGATCATCTCCAGCCACTCGACCTGCTGCGGCGTGAACCGCCGGCCGGTCTGCATCTGCTGGGCGAGCCAGCCGCGGAACCGCTCCTGCACCTGCTCCGGGTAGGGCACCAGCTCGTCCGCCTCGTGGAGGGCGTAGCGGACCAGCGAGACGACGTCGGTCAGCAGCCGCCGGCCCGAGGCGCCGCGCACCCGGCTGCGGTCGAGGGTCTCGTACGCCCGCCACAGCCTCTCGGGCGTCCAGGAGCGGGGCGGCGCGCCGATCGCCTCGGCCAGGCCCTTGACGTCGGCGTAGTGGAGCCGGTCCTTGTAGCCCACCGAGTAGAAGAACTGGAGCGCCGTGATCTCGTCCTTGTGCTCCGCGATGAACTGCTCGAACGAGGTCACCATCGCCTTCGCCTTGAGCCGGGCCTCCTCGGAGACGCCGGCCTCGAGGACCGTGTCTTCCGACACCTCGTCGATGATCTGCTCCAGGTTCCGCTTCACCTCGAGGAGGGTCTGGCGGAGGCCGGGCCGGGTGGCCAGGGGCAGGGCCGCCTCGTGGAGCATCGCGATGCCCGCCTGCTTCACCTGCTCGTCGCTGGGCGGCTCCTCGCCGGCGAGGCTCGGGTCGGCCCGGGCGCGCTCGATCCGGGCGTCCGGGTCCAGAGCCTTGACCAGATCTCCGGTCATCTCCTGGAGCGTCACGCCGTCGGAGGCGTACTCGATGAGCTTCCGGTCCTGGACGCCGCACTGCTTGTCCAGCCGCGACAGCCGGCTCACCAGGCTGCTGTAGACCCTCGGGTCGACCGTGCCCGCGGCCACCTGGTCGAGGAGCGCCTTCAGGCTGACGCGGGGCTCGCGTTCGAGGGGCTGCGTGTCCGCCAGCTCGGACTCGGTGATCTCGACGCAGTCCACGATGACGAAGTGGGTCTTGGCCCGGGCGTCCGGGGAGACGCCCTGAAGCTCAGTTCGATCGACGATCCGCACGCCGCGCCCCTTCATCTGCTCGAACAGGACCCGGCTCTTGACCGAGCGCATGAACATGACGATCTCGATGGGCTTGACGTCGGTGCCGGTCGCCACCATGTCGACGGTCACTGCGATCCGCGGGAAGTAGCTCGTCCTGAAGTCCTGGATCAGGTCCGACGGCTTGCCCTCGGTGTTCTTGTAGGTGATCTTGCGGGCGAACTGGTCGCCCCGCCCGAACTCCTCGCGCACGATGCCCACGATGTCCTCCGCGTGGGAGTCGTCCTTGGCGAAGATCAGGGTCTTGGGGACCTCGGTGCGGCCCGGGAAGATCTCGGTGGTCACCTTGTCGCGGAAGGTCTGGATGATCGTGCGGATCTGGTCTTTGGCCACGACCTTGCGGTCCAGGTCGCCCGCCTGGTAGGTGACGGGCTCGTCCGGTGCCTGCCAGCGGGTGGTGCGGGTCTGGCGGTCCCGGATCCCCAGCAGGGGCAGCGGGCTGGCCTCGATGGTCGAGCCGTGCTGGGTGATCCGCGTCCGGATCCGGTAGATCTCGAAGTCGACGTTCACCCCGTCGGCCACCGCCTCCTCGTGGCTGTACTCCATGACCAGGTTCTGGTTGAAGAAGCCGAAGGTGTGCTTGGCCGGGGTGGCGGTGAGCCCCACGAGGTAGGCGTCGAAGTACTCCAGGACCTGGCGCCAGAGCGAGTAGATCGAGCGGTGGCACTCGTCGATGAAGATGACGTCGAAGAACTCGGGCGGGATGGCCGGGTTGTAGACCACGGGCAGGGGCTCTGAGGCGGCCGGAACCGAGCTCTCGAAAAGAGACGCTTCCTCGACCGCGGCGTCGAGCTCGTCCTCCCCTTTCAGCATCGAGTAGAGCCGCTGGATCGTGGTGATGACGACCTTCGAAGACGAGGCGATGGTGTTCGAGGTGAGCCGCTGAACGTTGTAGAGCTCCGTGAGCTTGCGGTTGTCGTCGGGCGTTCGGTACCCCTGGAACTCCTTCTCCGCCTGCTCGGCCAGGTTCGAGCGGTCGACCAGGAAGAGCACCCGGCGCGCGCCGCCGAGCTTGATCAACCGGTAGATCGAGCTGACCGCCAGGAGGGTCTTGCCGGACCCCGTGGCCATCTGGATGAGCGCCCTCGGCTTGTCCTGCTTGAGCGACGCCTCCAGGTGGGTGATGGCGGTGACCTTGTTGTGCCAGAGGTCCGGCAGGTGAACCGGCGGCAGGCAGGCGATCCGCGACCTCAAGGTGGAGGGCGCCTCGGTCTCCTCCACCGGGCCACCGCCCCAGCCCTCGGTCCATCGGCCGAGCGGCTCGGCCTGGAGCCACTCCGCCAGCGTCGCCGGCTGATGGAAGCTGAAGACCGGCCGGCTGCGGGGGTGTGGATCGAGGAGGTTGGCGAACCGGGTCTCGCCGCCGGTGCTCGTGTATAGGAAGGGCAGAGGCCGGACCGGCGGGTCGAGATCCCCGGGCAGGCCCTCGGAGTACTTCTTGGCCTGGAGCTCCACGCTGGCGAGCGGGTACCCCGCGGGCTTCGCCTCCAGCACGCCGACCGGCTTGGCATCCACGAAGAGCAGGTAGTCGACCGTGCCGTGGCCGCGGGCCATCTTGAACTCGCGGACGGCCACGCCCCGACCGGCGTGGAGGTTCAGCTCGGCGTGGTCCTGGATCACCCAGCCGGCCTGCTCCAGGAGCCGGTCGATTCGGCGACGGGCCTGCTCCTCGGGCTTGAGAGGCATGCGCGGAGCAGTGTAGTGCACGCGACAAGCTCGTGCACCGGCCGGCTCCGCCATCCCGGACACCGGGCACCGGGCCCCGCGGCCGCCGGGGTCGGGCTCCGGCGGCCGCTTGCCGGCATGAGCTTCTACACCTCCAGCCGGTCGTTCGGCCGGGCGACGAGCAGGTAGAGCGCTGGCATCGAGAAGATGCTGATGACCAAGCGCGCCACCAGGCCGGCGACGATGACCAGCGCGAAGGGGCGCTGCGAGTCCGAGCCGATGCCGGTGGAGAGCGCCGCCGGCAGCAGCCCCAACGCCGCCACCAGGGCCGTCATCATGATCGGTCGTAGCCGGACCAGCGCCGCCTCGTGGGTCGCCGTCGCGATGTCCACCCCTCCGCGCCGCAGCTCGTTGGCGTACGAGATGTAGACCACGGCGGTCTGAACGGAGACCCCGAAGAGCACCAGGAAGCCGATGCCCGACGAGACCGAGAACGGCGTCCCGGTCGCCCACAAGGCGACCAGGCCTCCGACCGGGGCCGAGAGCAGCACTCCGACGACCGTGATCAGTGGGAACTTGAAGTTGCTGTAGAGGGCGAAGAGCAGCAGGAAGATCACGAACAGGGTCAGCGGCAGGATGATCCTCATCTGCCGCCGCGAGGCCGTGTACTCCTTGTACTCGCCACCCCAGTCGATCCGGTAACCGGTCGGGATCTTCACCTTCCCGCTCACCTGGCGCTGTGCGTCCTCGACCGCGGAGGCCAAGTCCCGGCCTTCGACCGAAAACTGAACGCCGATATAGCGCTGGTCGTTCTGCCGGTAGATGAACGAGGCGCCGTTCTCGATGCTGATCTTGGCGAGCTCCTTGAGCGGCACCTGCTGGCCGCCCGGCGTGGCGACCAGGATGTTGCCGATCGTCTGCGGGTTGCTGCGGAACTGGGGCTCCAGGCGAACCACCAGGTCGAAGAGCTTCTCGCCCTCGACCACCTCGGTCGCCGCATCGCCTCCCACCGCGGCTTCGATCAGGTCGTTGATGTCTGCGACGTTCACCCCGTAGCGGGCGATGGCGGCGCGATCGACCTCGATCGCCAGGCTCGGCTGGCCGAGCTCCTGGACCAGGGTCACGTGGTCGATGCCGCGCACCCCCTCGAGGACGCGCTTGATCTGCTTGCCCTTGTCCTCGAGGACGTGGAGGTCACTGCCGAAGACCTTGACCGCCAGCGCGCTCTTCAGGCCGGTCTCCGCCTCGTCCACCGCATCTTCGGCCGGCTGGGTGTAATTGAAGATGATGCCGGGGAAGGACTCCAGCTTCTGGTCGATGGCGGCGATGAGCTCGGGCTTCGTGCGGTACTTGCCGTGCCACTGGCTGTACGGCTTCAGGCCGACGAAGAACTCGGCGTTGAAGAAACCCGTGGGGTCGGTGCCGTCGTCCGGCCGCCCGTGCTCGGAGGCGACCACGGTGACCGGCCCGAAGGAGCGCAGAACCTTGCGGATCTCCGGCACGATCTTGCGCGACTCGTCGAAGGAGATGGTGTACGGCATGGTGGCCCGCACCCACAGCGCCCCTTCGTCCAGCTTGGGCATGAACTCCGCCCCGATGTGGGGGATCAGGAGCATCGACAGGCCCAAGAGCGCGGCCGAAACGAAGGTCGTCGTCCAGGGGTGGCGGAGACTCGCGTCGAGACCGCGGCCATAGACCCTCTTGGTCCACTCGAACGCCACGTTGCGCCGCTCCTTGACGCCCCGCCTCATCGCCCAGGAGCAGAGCACCGGGAGGAGAGCCAAGGTGACGATCAGGGAGCCCACCAGGGCGAAGATCATGGTGTCGGCCATCGGCTTGAACAGCTTGCCCGACGGGCCGGAGAGGACATAGATCGGCAGGAAGCCGGCGATCATCACCACCACCGAGTAGAAGATCGGGCGGTCGACCTCCGCCGCGGCGCGGACGATGAGCTGATGGATCTTGATCGGTTGCTCGTGGTTCTCCGCCACCTGCCGGAAGATGTTCTCCACCATGAAGACGGCGCCGTCCACGAGGATGCCGAAGTCCACGGCGCCGATCGAGAGCAGATTGGCTGGGATCCCCTTGAGGTCCAGGCAGACGAAGGCGAAGAGCAGGGCGAGAGGGATGGTGACCGCGACGATCAGACCGGAGCGCCAGTCGTAGAGAAAGAAGATCAGCGCCACGACGACCAGGACCATGCCGCGCATCAGGTTGTCCTCGACCGTGCGGGTGGTGAGGTCGATGAGATCCGTGCGGTCGTAGAAGGGATGGACCTTGACGTCCTTGGGCAGGATGTGCGCGTTGAGCTCGCGGGTCTTGGCTTCGACCCGCTTGAGCACGGTCTGCGCCTGCTCGCCCTTGCGCAGCAGGATCACGCCCTCGACGGCGTCGCTCTTCTCGTTGAAGCCGAACTGGCCGAGGCGCGGGGCGTGGCCGATCACCACCTTCCCCACGTCCTTGACCAGGACCGGCGTGCCGTCGTGGACGGCCAGGACCACCTGGCCGATGTCCTCCGGGGTGTGCACCCGTCCGAGGCCGCGCACGTAGTAGAACTGCCCGCCCTCCGAGTAGAAGCCGCCGCCGGCGTTGCCGTTGTTGGCGGCCAGCGCCGAGACCACGTCGGCGACCGAGAGCCCCGCGCCGGCGATCTTGGACGGGTCGAGGAGCACCTGGTACTGCATCGTCTCCCCGCCCAGCCCGGAGTCGTCGGCGACGCCGGGCACCGCCTTGAACTGGCGCTCGACGATCCAGTCTTCGATCGTCTTGAGCTCCATCGGAGAGCGATCGGGGCTCTCGAGGACGTAGCGGTAGATCAGCCCCGACGGCGAAAAGAGCGGTGCCACCGAGGGCGAGACCCCGTCCGGAAGCTCGACGTCGGGCAGACGCTCGAAGACGAGCTGGCGGTCGAAGTAGTTGTCGGTCTTGTCGCCGAAGGTGAGGCGCACGTCCGAGAGGCCGTAGAGCGAGATCGACCGCTGCACCACCATCCCCGGCGTGCCGTTCATCTCGACTTCCGTGGGGACGGTGATCAGCCGCTCCACCTCCTCGGCGGCGTGCCCCGGCCATTGGGTGACGATCTCGACCAGGGGCGGAGAGAGATCTGGATAGGCGTCGACCGGCAGGCGGCGGAAGGAGTAGACACCGGCTCCGACCAGAAGCAGAGCGAAGAGAACCATCAAGAAGCGCTGGTTGAGCGCCAGCTTGACGATCCGGTTGATGATCGACGGCGTCGCGTCGACGGAGGGCTGCGGAGTCTCGGGGGTGCTCATTGATTCTCCGCGAACTTGAGGAAGAGTCCACCCTCGACGACGACGCGGTCGTCGGGCGAGAGCCCGGAGGTCACCTCGAAGAGATCGCCGATCCGCGAGCCGAGGTCGACCCGGCGGCGGAAGTAGTTACCGTCCTTGCCGGCGAGATAGACGAACGGCAGGTTCTCGTCATCGCGCAGCACGGCCGAGGTCGGCGCCAGAAGCCCCTGATGCCCGGTGCTCGAGTGGATCCGCACCTTGACGTAGAGGTCCTTCTTCAGGGCGCCTCCCGGGTTGTCGGCCAAGATGCGAACCGCCACGGCCCGGGTCTGGGGATCGACGACGGCGGCGATGTAGGAGACCTTGCCGGGGACCGGGTCGGGCGCGGTCTCGGTGAGGACCTCGGCCGGATCTCCCACCTTGACGTCGGCCAGGTCGCGGGTGAAGACGTTGGCCATCACCCACATCTTGGAGAGGTCGGCGACGGTGAAGCAGGTCGTTGCGCCGGCGCCGAGGAGCTCGCCCGGCGTGATCATCCGCTCGACCACCGTGCCGCGGATCGGAGACCGCAGCAGCGCATAGCTCCGGTCGATCGCCTTGCCGGCCACCAGGTCGTCGAGGGTCTTCTGATCGACCCCCAGCGAGCGCAACGCTTCGAGCGCGGCGTCGCGATCCGCCTCGGCGGAGGTGGCGTCGGTCTGGGCCTGCTCGAGCTCGCGGCGGGAGAGCCCACCGTCGGCGAACAGCTTGCTGTCCAGATCGGCGATGCGCCGGGCGTTGGCGGCGTCGGCGGCGCCCTTGCGGTAGGCGCTGATGTCGGCGGCGAAGTCGGGCGAGGCCACCTCGGCCAGAGGCTGGCCGCGCTTCACCTGGGCGCCGACGTCCACCAGCAGCCGGGCCACCGGTCCCGAGATCGGGGAGATGACCTGGGTCGACTGATCGGCGTCGAAGGCCACCGTGCCGGTGGTCTCCACCGTGCGCCGGTAGTCGGTGGGCTCGAGGGTCACCGTGTGGATGCGAGCCTGCTGGGCAGGCGTGATGGTGATGCCCTGGGGGGTCGGGTCGGCGGCACTGGCGACCGGCGCGGCGGCCGG
Organism: uncultured Acidobacteriota bacterium; assembly: GCA_963739795.1. Taxonomy (GTDB): domain Bacteria; phylum Acidobacteriota; class Thermoanaerobaculia; order Multivoradales; family DATKCC01; genus CAVUBL01. The sequence continues at coordinate 439,404 of CAVUBL010000010.1, forward strand.
GTCGGAGGCCGGATCGGAGGCGTCGTGGCAGGCTCCGAGGAGCGCCACGGCGGGCAGCAGGAAGAGCACGGGGAGGAACTTCGAAGGTTTCGTTCTCATCGTCGGAGTCTCAGGAGTTGGCGGCGGGCAGCCTGGTGCCGATGGCGCGTTCGAGATCGGCGCGCGAGTCGTTGGCCGCGCCCAGGGCGTCGGCGAGCTCGCTTTCCGCGGCGAGCAGCGTGCGCTTGGAGTCGAGAAGATCGAGGGCGGAGAGCCCCCCGAGGCTGTAGCTCTTGCTGGCGATGTCGTAGGCGCGTTGGGCCTCGGGGAGAAGCTGGTCTCGGAGATAGATCGCCTGGCGGCGGGCGGTGTCGGCGGCCTGGAAGGCGCTCCGTACCTCGAGGGCGACTTGCGCTTCGAGGTCGCGGGAGGAGGCCGAGAGCTCCTCCTCGTAGTGCTCGGCCTCGGCGACCTGCCCCTTTTCGTGCTGCCAGAAGAAGAGCGGGAAGCTGATGCCCGCCACCGTGCTGAAGGTCGAGGTGTCCCCTCGGTAGTTGTTGCGCTCCAGGGTGACGTCGAAGTCCGGCAGCCAGTAGGACCGGGCGAGCTTGGTGGAGGTGTGCGCCGCCTTGCGCTGCGCCGCCAGGCTCGCCAGGTCCGGACGGTTCGCCGCGGCGAGCTTGACCAGCGTGTCCAGGGGTGGCAGCGGGGGCGGCACGGACAAGGGGTCGCTGAGCGCCAGGGGCGAGGCGAGTGGCCGCCCGACCAACCGGTTGAGGGTCGAGCGCGAAGTCGCGAGCTGCCGCTCCGTGGCGATCAGGGCGTTTTCCGCCTGGGCCACGTCCACCTTGGCCTTGATCACGTCGATCTCGGGCACCGTGCCGGCTTCGAAACGGGCCTGGGTCTTGGCGAGGAAGTCGTCGGCCAGGGCCTTGGCCTGCTCGAGGTCGCGCAGGTGCCGCCGGGCCACGAGGAGCGCGTCGTAGGCGGTGACGGTGTCGGCGGCGAGCTGCTGGCGCGCCTGGGTGTAGTCGAGCTCGGCCGACTTGTACAGGTCGGTCGCCGCCTTGCCGCCGAGGCGGATCTTGGTGGGAAAGGGGACGGCGAGGTCGAAGGCGTAGATGCGCGCCGGCGAGCTGCCGGGCGAGAGCAGGCCGGTCTCGTCGTCGTACTCGGCCGACAGGGCCGGATCGGGCAGGGCGCGGGCCTCGACGATCCGGGCTCGCGCCTGCTCCACTTGCTGGCGGGCGGCGGCGAGGCCCGGGTTGTGCGCCCAGGCCTCGCGGACGGCCTGCTCGCGGCTGAGTCCGGGCGGCGTCGCTTTCGGCGGCGCGGCCGGCGGAGCCGCCGAAGCGCGGGCAGCCGGCAGACAGGCTATGGTGATCGCTACCGCCAACGAGGCGGCACGAAGAGGTTTCATGAACTCCCTCCTTCGGGGCGTTCGAGGCCCCGAGCCAAGCGTTGATCTGTGAAGTCGCTAGGTGCCGCCTACGCGGCAGGAGGTGCGCGCCCGTCGAAGGGGCGCGGGAGGCTGACGTGCGGGGGCCGAGCCGGGCGGCTCACGGTCCGCGAGGAGACCGCGGGAAGGCCAACGCCGGCGAGGGGACTGGTGCCCACAAGGGCCATGCCCAGGAGCAGGCAGGCGGGGCAATCGAAGGGGCTGTGCGAGCCCAGGAGCTGCCCGCTGGCCACGGGATGGCCGGGCGAGACGCTATGGGCGACGGCCGCCGCGGCGAACAGGTCGCCGAGCTCGTTGCTGTCGTGGTGGAACTGCGGCAGGGGCGCCAGGGTCTCGACGGAGACGAACAGGGCGAGGAGCGCCAGGCCGGTGAGGGTGCGTTTCCAGCTCCGCATCGGTTCAGGACCGTACCACACTCGCGGGAGGACAGAGGGGTGCGATTCTCCGCTCTATCGTGAGAGCCCCGGGGCTCGCCCTTTCCCTTTGGGCGGTCGTGTTAGGTCCCGGCGACGTGGCGATCGAGCTGTTCGAGTCTGGGACGCTTGTCTCCGCGCCTCCGGCCATCACACGAGCTCGGCCGGAGTCCAAGGCGGCGGCTGGTCGATACCGACGAGACGGCCTCCGTGGTAGCGGGCGATTCTTCGGAACGGGGCCGCGGCATGGCTGTTGTCCAGGAGCTCGGCTTCGTCCACGACGCCGAGGGCTTGGCGGACGAGTCGCCAGAGGCGACGGAAGCGGCTGCGGATCTTCTCCTCGGGCACATCGTGGCCTCCGAGCTCACACCGCAGCTCCACCCGGGCCACCGCGAGGTCTTCCGGGATCAGGAGAACGTGGAGGGAGACGAGGTAGCCCGCGGACTTCGCTTCACGAATCAGGTCGAGCTTCGAAGGGTGGGAGAAGACCGTCTCGGCGACGAAGGAGCGGCGTTCCAGGATCAGCTCATGGCGCCGCGTGGCTGCCAGCTCCGCGGCGTCGTAAGCGTGCCGGGCCGGGTCGGTCGGCCAACGCTCGCGTGCGATCTGGTCCGCGTTCACGAAGGGCAGCCGTGTCGCCGGGCCGAGAACGCGTTCGTAGAAGGTCGTCTTGCCGGCGCCGTTGGGCCCTGCCACGAGATGCAGAACCGGCGTGGGCACGTCAGTCTTCGTGCTCGCGGTCGGAGGGCTTCGGCCCGCGTCGCGTCAAGTGCCCCTGGTCGTCCAGCTCGACATAAGGCCGTCCCTCGGCCTGGAACTCGCGGTCCAGGCGGAGCGCGTCCCTCAGGGCAGTCATCCGCTCGCTCCAAGACGCCCTGACGATGGCCTGCTCTTCCGTGTCGAGCGCGTCGTATTCCTTGGTCCCGCGGAGTACCTCGGCCACCGTCTCGATGGAAACGTCGGGGCTCGCTTCCAGCTCTCGCCCGATGCGTGCCCAGTGGCTGAGCTGCTGTGCGGTGCTCCGGCTCATCACGGAGGCGGCTTGCGCGGCCGTCGCGTAGAGCTCTTCGTCGATTCGTACAGGGGTGCTCTTCTTCACGCCAAGATCCTCGTGCGACAGACGGATCGTAGCAGATTGCTACACCATCATCATGAACTGGAGCATCCGGCGCGAGACTCGGAGCTGCCGGGCGGCTTCGCAATCCCCTCAGGCGGCAGCCTGGACGATTCGAACCCGACTATTGCTCTGCCAGCAGCTCACGTTCGACTCGGTGCAGACCGGCCTCTCTTCCCCGTAGGAGAGGGTTTTAAGTCGGCTGCTGCTGATGCCCAGGGCAACCAAGGCAGCCTTCACGGCATCCGCTCGCGCCTGACCCAGTATGAGATTTTCTTCGGCGGTTCCGCACTCCGCGGTATGGCCCTCGAGGAAATAGAGAGAGGTTGGAACGGACGCCATTCCCGCGGCGATGACTGCCAACTCCTCCGGGTTGATCTCGACTCCGGTGTTGACGCCGCCGACCGTCTTGTTCCCAAAGTACAACGGCCACGTGGGATACGGGAATACAACCATGTCCGCGGGCACGAACGACGTGATCGGAGCGTCCTTCGGCGCGAGATTCAGGCAGGTCATGGCGTCGAGGCGCAGGAAGAGCTGGCTGCCTTCCACCCTGGCGAAGCTGGCGAAGATGTCCGCGCCGCTCGCGTCGTCTTGTGGATCCGTGCCGAGCTGGCTCATCGGATTCCAGTCCGATGGATCGCCGTCGAGCTGGATCGCGGCCCACGCCACCCCGCTCGCAACGGTCACCAGGAGCGCGGCGGAGAGCAGGGCCGGGACGCTGTTGCGGTGCGCGCGCAGAGTGCGAACCGCGGTGAAGGCCAGCAACAGGGCCAGCAGCCCGAGGCCCCACTCGCCGAGGGTCGGAACCTCCACGATGGAACGCAGGTCGAGCAGCATCGGCGCCCCGTCGCCGGCGCCGTTGTCGGTGAGCATCGCCTCGTCGCTGCCGGTATGGTTCACGCACGCAGACGGATCTTCGGCCGGGCAGGTGAGGAATGCGATGCGGCTCGACGCGCCGTGCGGCGCGGTCGCCAGCGGAAAGTGGGTTTCGAGGACGTTGGAGGCGCCGGTGCCGAGGCGCACGCCGAGCGGCCAGGTGCCGGAGTCGAGGGACTGGGGCGCTCCATAGGTCCCTCCCGAGCACGTCTCGAAGGTCACCGGTCCCACCCCGGGGGACGCATCGTCGAGCATCGTCGTGACGACGACCTCGACCCCCGCGAAGGGACCGTCCGAAGAGGGAACCTCGCATCCGGTCGCCGGATCGTTATCGAGGTTCAGGAGCGTCTGAACCACCGTTTGTGCGGATGCCGGGTTCCCGGCCGGGAAGAGCGCGATCAGTGGTATCGCGAGAGCAAGAAGCGTCGGTCGGAGTCTCATCAGGCAGCGGTCTCCTCGAAGCGATCCGCGAGAAGGACTCCGGCGGAACGGTAAGAGGCGGACCCTATCCCATTCGAGGGTCACGGACAACGCCCCGGCAGGGCGATGCGAAGGCGCGACGGTTCCAATCGCTCTCGGTCGAAGAGCGGATGGCGTATCTCACCGAGCTCACCGAGCTGGCCCTCCAGAACAACCCCCGCATCGCCGAGTCCAAGGATGCTCCAGCGGCTCCAGGGCGTGCTCGCGTCCTTACGCTCCCATGACGTCGAATACCTGGTGATCGGCGGAATCGCCTCCGTTCTCCACGGCGTGCCGCGGGCGACGTTCCATCTCGACATCCTCATCCGGCCGGACATCGAGAACGCTCGGCGACTCCTCCAGGTATTGCACCTCGAGGCGCCTGGCACCTGCGCCCGGGGCAGGCGGCGCTGCCGGCCGTCGAGGCGAGGCTCTCCCGGAGGATCCGGGGGTGGCGAGCGGCGATCCGTAGCAGGGCGATGGCGGGGCCCTCGGGATGCCGGCGGCCTTGCTCCCAGTTGCGCAGGGTGTGGACGCTGATCCCGACGGCGCGGGCGAGCTCCGCCTGCGAGAGGCCGATGAAGCGACGGAGGGCCGCCACGTCGGCGCCGGATTCGAACTGTCCGTTCATCAGGCGCTTTCTCATGCTCGCCGGGAGGCTGCGCGCGAGTTGCTCCGGAGTGAGCTCGGGGATGTGCTGTCGGGGCGACTCGTCCATGCTGACGACGGGGCGCGGTCCGGGGCCGATAGCGCACCCTGTGCTAACGTCTCGCTTCATGTCGAAGCAACGGATTCGACGGGTAGCCGTTCCGTGCCTGTCCGCGATCCTGCTGCTGGGTGCGATCGACCTCGGCTCGTCGCGCGAGGTGCACGACCCCTACGCCACGGCCGGCGTGGAGGTCTTTCCGTGCACCTCGGCGCAGCCGGCCCCCTATCGCCACATCGAGTCGACGCACCCCGAGCACCTGCCGCTCTGCCCCTTCTGCCTGCTGCAGATGCAGAGCGCGGGCGCCCACCTGCCGCCGGCCGCGGGCAGGGTCTCGTCGCCCTCGCGAGAGTTCGAGGTGCGCGAGGTCCCCACTCCTCCCCTCCTCACCTTCCACCACCCGGCAAGCCTCCGCGGCCCCCCCGCGGCCTTCTGAGCCCCTTCCAGCCGTCGCCTGAACACCCGGGCACCGCCGCGCGCGGCGCCTGGTCGATGTCCGTTTAGCCGGACGGTCCGCCGGATTCGGCCCCGTGCGGGATCCGGGCCGCCCGCTTGCGAAGGATTCAAAGGAACTCAGGAGGTACCCATGTCTCGATATGGAATAGACCGAATCTTCAACCGGCGGGCGCTTCGCGTCGCCCGTCTCGTCTTCTGGCTCTCGCTCGCCCTGCCCGCCGCGGCCCTGGCCGGCCAGGTGCTGGGCAAGGTCATCGGCCCCGACGGCTCGCCGCTCCCCGGCGTGACCGTCCGTCTCTCCAACCACGTCACCGGCTACGAGCAGCAGGTCACCACCGGCGCCGACGGCGCCTTCCTGCTCTACAACGTCCCCGACAACCCCTATCACCTGACCGCCGAGCTCTCGGGCTTCTCGCCGGTCCACGAGGACGTCTCGGTACGCGGCGCGGTGCCGGTGGAGCGCATGCTCACCCTGGCGCCGAGCTTTTCCGAGAGCGTCTCGGTCGAAGGCGCGAAGGAGCCCGTGGCCCTCGAGACCGACAGCTCCACCAGCCACGTGGACATCGACCGCTCCCTCATCCGCCGCTTCCCGGCGGCCGCAGCCTCGCGCGCCTTCGAGTCGATCGTGCTCTCGGCTCCCGGCTTCTCCCAGGACGAGAACGGGCGCTACCACTTTCAGGGCGGTCACTCGCAGCAGCTCCTGGTGGTCGACGGCCAGCCCATCGGCGACCAGGTGGGGATCACATTCTCCAACTCTCTCGACCCGGCCATCGTCCAGGACCTCGAGATCCAGACCGGCGGGATCTCGGCCGAGTACGGAGAGAAGGCCTACGCGGTGCTCAACCTCACGACGCGCTCGGCCCTGGGTCATGACGGCTTCCACGGCGACGCCGGGGTCGGCGGCGGCAGCTTCGGCACCCACCAGGGCTCTGCGAACCTCGGCTGGGGCGCTGCGCGCCGCGGGGTGTTCGCCAGCGTCGACGGCTCGTCCTCGGACCGCTTCCTCGATCCCGTGTCGTTCGGCAACCTCCACAACCACGGCGACACTACCCGCGCCTTCGTCCGCTACGACCTGCTCTCGGGGAGCGGCTCGGACTCTCTGAGGTTCACGGCCAACGCCGGCCGTACCCGCCGCGACGTCACCAACCTGCCGTCCCAGGAGGCGGCGGGTCAGGCCCAGCGGGTCCACTCGGAGGACTGGAACGGCAACCTCGGGTATCAGCACGTCGCCGGCGACTGGGTCGCCGAGGGCCTCCTCTATGCCCGCGACAACCGCCTGCGCCTCTTCGGCTCACCCGGCGACACGCCGGTGACCGCCGACCAGAACCGCTCCCTGGCCAACCTGGGCGGGTCGTTCTCGATCTCTCGGCAGATGGGGGTCCACGAGCTCGAGGCCGGTGTCCAGGCCAAGAGGTTTCCCATCGACGAGCGGTTCGACTTCGGGATCACCGATCCCGGCTTGAACGACCCGGCTTCGGAGGGGTACGACGCCAATCTCGCGCCCTACGACCTCACCCGCGGCGGGCAGCTCTTCACATTCTCGGGCTCGCGCACGGGCACCTACGGAGCCGCCTTCGTCGAGGACACGATGCGCCTCCGGGCCCTGACCGTGCACGCGGGCGTGCGCTACGGGCGCAACCGGCTCTTCGAGACGGAGTCGGAGGTCCAGCCGCGCCTCGGCGTCGCCTACTCCATCGCGCCCACCCACACGGTCCTCCGCGCCTCCTACGACCGGATGTTCGTCACCCCGGAGTACGAGAACATCCTGCTCTCCTCCTCGCCCGAGGCCGCGGCCTTGGTGCCGCCGGACATCCAGGCCTCGAACCGCCTGGGCTTCGGGCAGCTCTACAACGTGTCGGAGAAACAAGACGTGATCAACGTCGGTGTGCAGCAGGGGATCGGCTCCGCCCTCAGAGTCGACGCCTCCTTCTGGAAGCGGCGGGTCACGAACGCCGCCGACCAGTCGCAGTTCTTCAACACCGGCATCGTCTTCCCCCTCAACTTCAAGGGCGGCGACCTACACGGCTGGAACCTACGGCTGGACGGTGGTCCGGTCGCCGGAGTGCGCGGCTACCTGTCGCTGGGGCACGTCCGGGCCATCTACGACCCGCCGTTCGTCGGCGGGCTCTTCCTCGACGCCGAGGCCCTCGACAGCCTTAGCGGCGGCCCGTTCGTCATCGACCACGACCAGAACCTCCAGGAGCAGCTCGGCCTTTACTGGGACGTTCCCGGAACCGGGTTCTGGCTCGGCCTGACCCAGCGCTACGACTCCGGCCTGGTGACCGACGCCGGGGACCCGGCGGACGTCCTCGCCAGCCCGGACACGGCCTACGCCGAGCCCTACATCCGGTTCGCCGAGGACCCGCAGCGGATCCGGCCACGCACCGTCTGGAACGCCTCCGCCGGGACGCGCCTGGAGCGCTACCACCTCCCGTTGGAGCTCGAGGTGGACGTCCTGAACCTGACCAACGAGAAGGGCCTCTACAACTTCCAGTCGGTCTTCGGCGGCACCCACGTCATCCCGCCCCGGGCGATCTCAGCCCGCCTCCGGGCGACGTTCTAGCGGCCGGTGGCCCCCTGCCCGCCTCGCGTCACCCGGCGCGGGGCGGGTCGTAGATGAACTCGAAGCGGTCCCAGAGGGCCTTGGCCTGTGCGGGTGGAAGGGTCTCGTAGGGCGATCCGGACATTGTTGGTTCTTCCACTTGCTTCGCCCTGGACCTCTACGCCTGGACCACCTACCGAGTGAGCCGGCTCCGTCGGCCGGCCTCGATTCCCTGGCATGAGCTGGCGCGGCGGTTCGGGAGCAGGGAGAGGGCGCTCCGGAACTTCCGGGTCTAGGTCCGGCGAGCGCTCGAGCGGATCCGGGTGGTCTATCCCGGGCTGCGCTAGGAGGTGACGCGGGAGAGCCTGCGGCTCTTCCCGGGGCCGAGCCATGTGGGACCGCGGCCGGTGCGGTGAAGCTGAGGGGGCCGGCAGCTATCTCAGGCCGCCGTGTGCCTCGGGATCTTCTCCACCTCGCTCTCGAGCTTCCGCTCGGCGTGCCAGAGGTCGTACTCCGTCTGCATGCGGAGCCAGAGGCCGGGACCGTTGCCGCAGAAGCGGCCCAGGCGGACGGCCATCTCGGGCGAGACGGCGGAGCGCTCGGCGAGGACCGCGTGGAGCATCTGGCGCGAGACGCGGAGCTGCCGAGCGGCCTCGCTGACGCTCAGACCGAGGGCGGGGAGCACGTCCTCGCGGAGAATTGCTCCGGGGTGGGTCGGGGCCATTCGAGGTGGCTGTTCCGCGGGAATCTCGGGCATCTCTCTCCTGCCTTCAGTGGTACTGCTCCAGGTCCACCCGGAGGGCATCGCCGTCGTCCCACTCGAACGTGATGCGCCACGGGCCGTTGACGGCGAGGGCGTAGCGTTCGGGCTTTCCGTGGAGGCGGTGGAGTCGCCAGCCGGGCAAGTCGAGATCCTTCGGGTCTTCTGCGGCCTGAAGCGCCGTCAGTCGCATCCGCACACGATCGACCAGGTCGGGACGGATCCCCTTCGGGTCGTTCGCGTTCCAGAGCCTCGCCAGCCCCTTGTGCCGGAAGCTCCGGATCATCGAAAGTCAGGCTAGCGGATGGCACCGCCATTGTCAAGCGAGGCTTTACAGGTTGAGCGGCGGGCCCGCGCACAGCGCGGGCCAGAGGGCCAAGATCACAGTCCTCCCGACGACGAACAACACACCCGAAACCCGATGACGTCGTTGCGGCTCTCGGGATGGACGACGTCGCGGTAGGCCGCGCGCAGGTACCTCGGGTAGTCGTGGAACGAGCCGCCCCGCAAAACCCGCGACGCGCCCGAGGACGGTCCGCTCGGGTCCTTCTCGGCTTCCGGGGGGTAGTCCCCGTACCAATCACCGCACCATTCCCAGACGTTGCCGGCGAGATCTTGGACTCCCTCCGGCGTCGCCCCCTCGGGGTAGGCGCCCACCGGCGTGGTGTCCCCAACACTCATGCCAAAGTTGGCCAGCTGCTCGCTGGGCTCGGCGTCTCCCCACGGGTACTTGCGCCCGTCGGGCCGCCGGGCGGCGTACTCCCACTCCGCCTCGGTGGGCAGCCGCACAAGACGTTCGTCTCCGCCCTCGGAGATCCGGCTTGAGAGCCACTCGCAAAACGCCATCGCATCCATCCAGGAGACGTTGACCACCGGGTGCTCGTCCTTGCCCTCGGGGATCTGCCCGTCCACCCAATGCTCCGGAGGCTCCTTGCGCGTCGCCTTTACGAAGACGGCGTACTCGGCGTTGGTCACCGGGTGGCGCGAGAGCCGGAACGGGCTCACCGTGACACGCCGGACGGGGGATTCGTTTTTCTGGGCCTCTGAATCGTAGCCCGGGCCGTCCGGCTTCGTCCTGCTGCGCCCCCATCCAGAAGCTGCCTCCGGGGATCTCGAGCCAGGCCCCGGAGCCCAGGTCGAAGAGGTCTCGCTTGCCGCTGACGGGCCGCGCCTTGGGCGCTTCGACTGCCGGCGGCGTGGCGAAGTAGACCAGCAGGTGGCGCTGGCGGTCGCTGAGCTCTCGCAGCACCTTGAGATGCCGCTCCGGAAGGCCGCTCGCCCGGATGCGGGCCCACTCCGGAGGAGCTTCCTTCTCCCCGGCCGTCCCCTCCGCCGAGTCCTCGGTCTCCAGCCGTTCCATGTCCAGGAGAAACTTCCTCAGGTTCTGGGGCAGCGCTCGCACCTCTCGCCAGCGGTCGGCGGGCAGAATCTCGGAAAGGAGGTGCCAAGCGACGACAGCGGGCTCGGGTAGCTCTTCCTCCCCCTCGCCCAGCTTGCCCGTATTGCGGAGCACCGCGAGAGTCATCGAGAGGTCGTTCAGGAAACGCTTCACGTGGCGGGGGTGCCGGGTCTCCAGGGCTCGAGCCAGGACCCGGACGTCTTCGCTCCCGCGCTCGCCGCCCGATCCCAGGACCCTCGCCAGGTCGGAACCCTCGAGGAGGCCGGTCACGTACCCTTCCGCCCCACTGGGGCTCACCTCCGGAAGGTCGAAGGCGACCTGGACGACCTTCTCGAGGAACTGATCCGCCTGCCCCTGAACGGTCTCCGGCAGGACTTCGACCAGGCGCTCCCAGTCGATCCCCAGGAAGAAGCAGACGCCGGGGAGGTCGAGGAAGAGGTTGATGGCCTCGATCACCTCGACGACTCGCTCCCGCCGACACCGGTCCAGGTCGTCGAGGAAGACGGCCAGGACCTCTCGGCGCTGGGTTTCCGGGCTCCAGAGCTGCGCTTCGGTGAGGCCGCCGGTATCGCGGAAAGCGGGCTGGAGCTCGAAGAGGAGCCGGGAGACCTCGTTGAAGAGGTCCCGGAAGGTGTCGTGGAAGGCCCGCTTCTCGTGGGCCGGGGCGTAGCGGCTTTCCGGGCCGTCGCCGAGGATGAGATCCCGGAGCGGCGCCGGCGCCGCCAGGCCGAAGAGGGCCTTCAAGGTCGCGCTCTTGTACGAGCCGACCAGGTGCTTGAGCTGGTCGAGCATGCCGCCCTTGCGGAGCTCGTCGATGGCGGCGCCCAGCAGGCCGGCCAAGATCGTGTCGTCGTCCGGGTACTTCCAGGCGTTGAACCAGAGGGTCCGGACCTTGCGGACGCCGGCAGGAGGGTTCGACTCGGGCTTCCCCGGGTTCTCGAGTAGCCACTGCGCCCGGCGGAGCAGCGTCGTCTTGCCGCGCCCCCAGCCGCCCCGCACCACCACCGTGAAGGGCGTCGAGTTGTCCGGGTTCCAGGCCAGCTCCGCCAGGGTTCGGGCGAAGCCCTCGAAACCGAGATCCAGCTCTTGCTCCCGAAGGGGATGGTCCGGGAAGACGCGCGCGAGGCGGGACGCCTCCGACGCCTCGGACTTCTTGCCCTTGCTCATGGGCTCCATCCTCTCAAACTTCGCCACGTCCCGGCCAGCTCGACGTGGCCGCGCCAGGCGGCGAGGCTCCGCTCGAGCTCCTCCGGCAGCTCGCCACCCTGCCGGCGGCGCCGCAACCGGCGCCGATACCGTCGAACGGTCTCACCGCGGACCCGGATCCGATCCGGCCAGACGACATAGCCCAGGAACGGAACCCCTTCGTCCGATCGGCGGATCGACGCTCTTGCGGGGGTGGGCCACGAGGCGAAGCTCCGCGAGCTTGCCTTCGACTCGTTCCATCCACTGCCGTCAGGACTGCTTCTCGTCGTGAAGGAGGATGAAGTCGTCGACGAAGCGCAGGTACGCCGGCGCGCGCAAGCGTCCTTACCCAGTGGTCGAAGCCGTCCAGGTACAGGTTGGCCCAGATCTGCGCGGTCAGATTGCCGATGGGCAGGCCCTGCCGTCGGTCCCAAGGGGTGAGACAGTCGTCGCCTGGGAAGTAGCACGAAACGGCTCGCGGGCTCGTGCCCATGATCCACGATTCGATCGAGCAGGGAGAGGAGCAGGGCATCCTTGAAGATTCCCGGAACTTCGCCTTCAGGATCTCATGGTCGATGGCCGGGAAGTACTTCCGAACGTCCACCTTGAGGGCGTAGCGGAAACGGCCGGCGAAACGCTGGTAGCGGAGAACGGCCCGGTGGCTTCCCTTGCCCCGCCGGTTGGCCCAACAGTCGAAGATCAGGCGGCGGTCGATCTCCGGTTCGATCACGTTGCAGATCGCGTGATGGACCACCCGGTCGGGATAGGGAGCGGCCGAGATCCAGCGCCTCTTGGGATCGTGAACCAGGAAGTGGCGATGAGGTGAGGGGCTCCAGCTCTCGGCCGCGAGCTCTCGGCTCAGGCCGATGGAGGTGGTCCTCCAGGCGGCGGTTGAAGCAGAGGACGTCCGGGCGGTAGCGCTTCCCGCACTGGGCTCGGCGGGCAGCGAGACGGAGGTTTTCGAAAGAGCACACCTCGGCGAAGAGCCCTCCGACCCGGCGCACGGCGCGACGCCTACTCTTCTCGACGGGGCCCGGTGGCCTGGAGCCACCCGCCGATCATCCGCCCCAGCTCCTCGTTCTGGCCGCTGATGTATTCGAGCTGGCGTGGGGACAGGGCCTCGACCTCGGCCGCCAGCCGCAGCAGGATGCGGAGCTGGTCCAGAAGGCGGTTCGCCCGGTGGAGGGGGCGCTCCTTGCTGCGGGCATGGGACGCCTCGACGAGGGCCATGCAGAGGTCGAGGGCCGTGGTCTGGAGCTCGGTCGCCCAGGGTCAACTTGTAGCCGCCGGGGAACCGCTCGACCCGCGGCAGCAGCCACCGGTTGACGTCGTACGCCTTCTGGACGATGGGAAGTAGCGCGTCGTCTGAGGGCGACATGGAGAAGGGAAGACCCAGGCGGCGCCCCCGCCGCGCGTTCGCCGACGAGCTACCAGCGCGGCGGGGAGCCTTCTTCTTCGCCCGCGACCCGCGGGGCGCGACCCGGTCGGCCGGCGGGACTGGAGAGCGCGCGCTCCAACCGGGCCACCGTGGTGGCGCGACTGGACTCCGGCGTCGCACCTGGAAGGCCAGGCCCCCAGTGCTCCCGACGACGAACAACAACACCCGAAACCCGATGTTGTCGTTGCGGTTCTCGGGATGGTTGTTGTTGCGGTAGGCCGCGCGCAGGTTCCTCGGGTTGTTGTTGAACGAGCCGCCCCGCAAAACCCGCGACGCTGTGCCGGCTGACCGCGGAGACGGTATCACGGCACCGCTCGGCGCTTGCAGGATTCGCGGCGCGCCCGCGCACGGCGCGGGCCAAAGGGACGAGATCACAGTCCTCCCGACGACGAACAACAAACCCGAAACCCGAAGTTGTCGAAGCGGCCCTCGGGATGGACGCCGTCGCGGTAGGCCGCGCGCAGGTACCTCGGGAGGCAGATGAACGAGCCGCCCCGCAAAACCCGCGACGCGCCCGAGGGCGGTCCGGTCGGGTCCTCCTCGTCTTCCGGGGGGTAGTTCCCGAACCAGTCGGCGCACCACTCCCAGACGTTCCCGGCCAGGTCGTGGAGCCCCTCCGGCGTGGCTCCCAGGGGATAGATCCCGACCGGTGTGGGGCGCCCGACGTTCCAGGCGAAGTTCGCATGGAGGGAATCCGGCTCCTCTTCTCCCCAGGGGTAGCGTCGGCCTTCCAGGCCTCGAGCAGCCAGCTCCCACTCGGCCTCGGTCGGCAGGCGCCCGCCCGCCCAGCGGCAGAAGGCGTCCGCCTCGTACCAGGAGACGTAGGTCACCGGGCGGTTCGGGTGCCGGAGCTGGTCGTTCCAGGAGTCCGGGCTCGTGTATCCCTCTCGCTCCCGCCAGGTCCACCCTTCCGGGTCCCAGCTCCTGGGGTCGAGGTACCCCTCGTCGCCCGCCTCGACGAACCTCCGGTACTCCTGGACCGTCACCGGGTAGCGCCCGAGGACGAAGGGGCTCACGGTGACGCGGCGGACCGGGGATTCGTCGCCGAAGGCGTCCGGGTCGTAGCCAGGGCCAGGGGCCTCGGAGTCCGCCGTCTGGGCGCCCCTCCAGAAGGTGCCGCCGGGGATCGCCACCCGGTTCTCCTCCGGCTTCGCCAGACGCGGGTCCCCGGCCTGGCCGAGGGCCTCGCCCACGTCCACGCGAACGGCTTCCTCGACGACCTCTTCGCCTTCCGCAGGAGGCTTGAAGATCGTGATGGCGTTCTCGAGGGCGGTCGAGTATGCGGTGCCCGCGGCGGGGTCACCGCCGTAGGGTTTGAGGTCCACGAGAATCCGGCCTACCAGGCCCACGGCCCGGGCCTCGCTCACCCGGTCGGTGCCGGTCGCGAGGATCTTCTCGAGGAGTCGCCGGGTGGCCCGCCGCCCGTCCAGGTGGCACAGGCACCCTGCCAGCAGCAGGACCACCTCGCTCCAGCGGTCGTCGTAGAGCCGGCCGTCCTTGGAGAGGACGTCCCAGTATTGGCCGTCGGTCTTGAGCTCGCGGGCCGCCAGATACTCCTGGAAGGAGAGATGCCAGAACTCGACCTCCCCCTCGGTGTGGCTCACCACGATGCCACTCTCGAGCGCTTCGGCTTCGAGGAACGCCCGGCCCTCGGCCTCTCCGGTCTCGAGAACGGGGGCCACGGCTCGGCTCGCCTCGGGCAGGCCCAGGGAACGCTGGACGCCCTCTGGATCGGTGAACATGTCGAGGGCCAGGGCCTGGAGGGCCTCCTGCCGCTGGCTCGTCGTGAAGGCGAAGTGGTCCTTGTGGGAGTCCAGGAGATAGGAGATCGCCACCTCGTAGAGCTCGTTGCGGCATTCCGGGAGCTTCTTCTGGTTCCAGTGGACGACCGCGAGCATGGTGAGCATCAGGGGGCTCTCGGTCATGGGGCCCACGTCCTCGTGGGAGCGGATGGCCTCGAGGAGCTCGGCCTCGTACTCCGCCGCCTCCCGGCTGGCGTCGGGGCCGGCGCCCGCACCCTCCGACCCCGGGTCCCGGACCTGGAAGAGGGCGCGGCTCCAGCCGCGGATGAAGGTCGCCACCTGGTCATCGTCGAAGGGCGCCAAGGGATAGGCGGGCAGGCCGCCGAGGTGCGCGAGCCGCTGATAGGCCCGGGTGCGGCAGGTGATGAGGTGGCGGTTGGGGCGGTCGGTGGAGCCGGTGGCCACCAGCTCGTCGACGATGGCGGCGACCCGGGTGCGGAGCGCCCCAGGCACCTCGTCGAGGCCGTCCAAGAGGAGGAAGCAGCCGCCCGAGGTGACACGGCGGCGCAGGTAGCCCTCCGACAGGCCGAGGTTTCGGCCCTGGAGGTCGAAGTCCAGGTACCGAAGCAGGTGGTCGGGGGCGTCTTCGGGGCAGGAATCGTTCGGCTGGTCGGCCAGGAACCGGGCGAAGCTGGAAAGGTAGACGAGGACCGGGAAGGGGATCTCCTCGGCGGTGGTGGCGTCGAGGCCCAGCTCGCGGGTCGCCAGTCTCGGGTCCCTGGTGAGGAGCGACCGGGCCAGGACCTGCGCCGCGAAGCGGAGGAAGGTGGTCTTGCCCGACCCCGGGTCGCCGATGAGGACGGCGTGCGGCGAGCGGCTGAGGGCCTCGGGAAGCTCGAGGTGCCGCTCCCGGCGGAGATCCTCCTCGATGGGCTCGTGCTGCCGCCCTTCGGGTCCGACGCCGGCCACTCGAAGGCGGGTGTAGACGCGATCGAGCGGAAGGCGCTCGGCGACCTGAGCGCCCATACCCCGGATCTTGACGTAGGAGTTGCGGCTCTCGACGGCCTGGAGGTAGCGGGTGGGGTCGGGACCTGCCGGTCGCCGCGTGCCCTCCGACCCCCAGGCTCACCACTTCCTGGGCCACCTTCGGGCCGGTGGCCTGCGATCTGTCGGCGAGCTCCTCCACCAGCTCCAGCAGCCGCTTCGCCACGTCCTCCCAGGCCTTGTCCTCGTTCCCCCACTCGGGGTCCGTCACGGCGAGGCCGTTCGTGGGAAGGGCCTGGAGCTTGCCGAACGGAGCGGTCTGCCAGTTCCCCGTCGGCCGGACGATCACCGGCACCACCCGGGCCTCGCCTCTTCGCCTCCCGCTCCAGCGCCCGCTTCATCTCCCGGCCCCAGATGAACTCCGAGGCGATGAAGTCGTCGCTCACCAGGAAGAGGATGAGGTTCGCCCGCTCCAGCTCTTCCGCGATCCCCTCCTCCCAGCGGTCGCCGGGGAGGAGCTTGCGGTCGGTCCAGGTGTCGATCAGGCCCTGGCGCTCCAGGAGCTTGAGCGCCTTCTCGAGGCGGATCCGGTGCCGGTCGTCGGCGTGCGAGTAGCTGAAGAAGACCCGGACGGGTGGACGTTCGTCGCTCAAGAGATTCCTCCGATGGAGTGGAAGCTACCACCCTGAGTGGTGGGAACCACCTGGCCGTTTCGCATCAAGCCGGCGGGCGCCGGAGCTCGGCCGGGAGATTTCCACAGGGAGCTTCGGAGCGGCGCCGTGGCAGAACCGGCACTCCGGCGGGCATGGCCGGGGTGAGCCCAGGGATGTCGGTCATGGTCCCGACTCCAGGCACGAAACGAAGAGCGATCGTCACGCCGAGGCGCCGATCGAGGGCGGCGGGGGCGTTGCCCAAAGGACCCGGCGCGGGAGGGCAGCCGTGCAGTCGACGCACCTCCGCTCCACTCAAGTGGACGGTGAGGGCGAAGTACACGGCCAGCGGTACGCCGTTGAGTCGCGCGGGCCGAACCACCGACGGCGGATCGCTTGAGGGCACTGTAACTAGCGTCGCCTGTCGAGGGCCTCCGGAACGCCGCGGTTGGATACCTGCCCGTGCATGGCGATCATCGTCTCTACGTCGACGCGTCCGCGGACCGCGAAGAACTGAGTGCCGAATGGAAACTTCTCAGGTAGTCGGGCGTACCCGTGGGTCGAGTGAGCTTGCCGGGTGGCGAGGCGTGAACCGACACCGCCTCGCCGTCCGCGAGCAGCGTGGGCCGGGCCTCACGGAGCGGGTTCGCGGCGAGCAGGCTCCCCGGATCGCCGAACTGCCGAGGACCTCGCTCGCCAACGAGGAGTCAAGTTGAGCGCCACGTGCCAGTCCCAGATCGTCGCTTCCGGGCGACGAGACCGGCCTCGCTAGAGGACGGTGAATCAAGAAGATGCCGAGAACCTGACTAGCCAACCGCCCTGGGCCGAGGCGCTCGACCATCTCGTCGAAGAGCGGCTCAGATTTCATCTGTCCGCGTGTAATCGCGGGCCAGGAGGGCTTGCTCGCCTTCCTGATCGAGGTCCTCCAGCGCTTGCGGCGGTCCCGGGCGCGGAGGGCTCCCGGGAAGATGGTGGGTAGGAGCGCGAACGTTGTCCACACGCGATCCACGAGACCCTCCCAAGCCGACGCTAGGCAGGAGACAAGAGTGTCCTGTCCCGGGCGGGAGAGATGGCGGTCTCGGGCCGCCCTGGCTCGCTTGGGGATTCGGTGGACCGTCGCCTCCGAGCTGTCGCGCCAGGATCCCCCCGAGGCTCGAGTTGAGCCGCCCGCCGCCTGGTATCATCGGCAGAGAATGAAGCCGCCGCCACCAGCGCTCTCTGGTTCGGGCGTGTCCCCGACTCCGGTTCGCGGTGTCTCTCACTCGCGGGACGACGAGAGCCTCGAAGCGAAGGCGCGATGGTTCCAATCGCTCTCCGTCGAAGAGCGGATGGCGTATCTCGTCGAGCTCACTGAGCTGGCCCTCCAGAACAACCCCCGCATCGCCGAGTCCAAGGATGCTCCAGCGGCTTCAGGGCGTGTTCGCGTCCTTACGCTCCCATGACGTCGAATACCTGGTGATCGGCGGAATCGCCGCCGTTCTCCACGGGGTGCCGCGGGCGACGTTCGATCTCGACATCCTCATCCGGCCGGACCTCGAGAACGCCCGGCGACTCCTCCAGGCATTGCTCGCGGCAGGACTGGCCACCGCGGACCTGACGACGCCCGAGGAAGTTCTGGCCAACGAGATCACCATCTTTCAGGACCGCGTCCGCATCGACGTCCAGACGTCGACGCCGGGCCTCGACTTCGAGACGGCCTGGCGGCGGCGGGAGACCATGGACTACCAAGGGGAGCCATTCTTTGTGGTGTCCCGCAAGGACCTGGTGGCCTCGAGGCGAGCCGCCGGGCAGGACGTGGATCTTCAGGACGCGGAGATGCTCGAAAGCGCCGGCGAGGACGAGGACGCCTGACGGTAAGGCGGCGGCCCCGGCTCTGGGTCTTCGGGGCCTGGCCGGCGGTGGGGCGGCGAGGTGGTTCAGGGAGAAGAGCCTGGCAGCCCCCCCTGGGCGGCCCTACAGAGGCACCTCGCTCCATCGGAAGGTGGGGACGAAGCGCTCCAGATGTCGCACGTTCTCGGTGACGACAGAGCCGCCGACGGCAATCGCTTGAGCGGCGAGGATGGCGTCGCCGTCGAGTGCCTCCGGCGCCGCGGTGGGGCGCCCACTGTGGCGAGCCTCGGCCCACAGGCCGGCAGCTCGTCGGAGCGTGGACGTGTCAAGGCTCAGGTAATCGAGCGTCTCGGTGAGTCGGTCGAGGCGCTGTAGGCTCCGAGTCGTGGACCGCCCGCTGCGAAGGGCAACGTGCAGCAGACCTCGCCGGACCTCGTAGTCGACGATCTCGGGAAGGCAGATCACGATGGAGTGAGCCCCCTCGAGTAGTAGTTGCGTGAGCCACGCAGCCACGGGATGGTTCGCCTCGCGGGCTGGATGGCACAGCCTCGAGACGACCGTCGAGTCGAGAAGGAGAACCGTCACTCAGGACAACGCACGCCGAGGGTGGGGAGCTCTTCCTCGAGGAGGGGCCAGATTTCATCGTCGTAGCCAGTCGGGTCTTGCTCCCACTTCCGGAGGAGGTCGGCTGCTCGGCGATACCGGCGCACGCGATCCCGCTCCGCCGGTTCGGCGGTGACTGGTTCCTGGGGAGAAGTGATGCTCGTCTTCATGGTCTCGGCGGGAACTAAGTGGACCTTCCGAGTGTAGCAGAGCTTCGGAGCGAGACCCGGCCCCGGGTCAGAAGCACCTGGCACGACACCCAGGTGCGGGAGGAAGCTCGCGGAGAGCTCAAGGACGCGGCGCGGAGGGTCGGCCAGGTGATCGGCGTTCGCTCGCTCGTGGCGCAGGCGGCGCCGGGGATCGGCACGGCGCTCGGGCTGGTGCGGATCGCTCGGCGGGTGGTGCGGCAGATGGAGCTGGATCGGGGGGGTGGGCGGGAGCGGTGACGGGGGACACCGGCCGCCCGCCGCCCTATTGCGCATTCGCAAGCCAGGCCCAGAAGCACCTGGCACACCCTCCGGCGAGCTCGAGGAGAACGGCGTTCACCTGGAGGCCGTCGAGGGGCAGCGCCTTTCTACCCCTCTGGGGAGAGCTTCAGCCAGCCGGACCCAGGACGAACCGCGCTCGCTCCCGCCGGAGCATTGCGTAGGGCGTCATGTGCTTCACACCGAGCCCGATGCAGGCGTCCAGGAGGTAGGCCATCAGAAGCCCACTCCGAGGCTCTGGCCCAACTGGTGGAACGTCGCCATCTTCTTGACGCCCAGCAGGCGGAACGATTCGGTGAACGAGGTCCGTCCTTCCAGCGTGCTGGTGACCATGGCCCGGGCAAAGCGCTTGCTGACGCGGGCCGGGAGGGTGAGGTAGAAGTTGCCGCCGGAGCCCCGGGGCATGCCGCGCAGGCGGGCCAGCTCCTCCTCGTAAGCCGACCAGAGCTCAGGCCGGCTCAGGCCACCGGCGTCGTGGATACGGCGAAGGACGACCAGGGTGCTCACCTTGAAGCGCCGAGCCAGGCGGGCGAGCTCGCTCCGCAGTGGGGCCTTTGCGTCGTACTCGGAGCGCACGAGCTCGAGCGGAGCCAGGAGCTCGGCGGCGACGCGGTTGCACCAACGTTCGGTCGTCTGGTCCGGAACCGCGACGGCTTGGGCATCGGACACCGCGGACTGACCCAGCCACAGATGCGCGAGCTCGTGGGCGAGGGTGAACATCTGCGCCGCCTTGGTGTCGGCGCCGTTGATGAAGACCAGGGGCGCGAGCGGATCGCTGAGGGCGAATCCTCGGAACTCGTCCGGGTCCAGGTGGCGGTGGGTGTTGCTCCCGACGACTCCGCTCACCATCACCAAGATGCCGAGGTCGTCGGCCTGGGCGATGAAGCGGCGGAGCGCCTCCGTCCAAGTGGAGAGGCGGCGGCGCTCCTCGACGTCGAAGGCCAGGGCGCCTCGGATGGCTGCGGCGGTGGCCACGACGTCGTCTCCAAGTCCCGCCGAGCCGGTGAATCCGAGCGGTCTCTCCCCCACCGAGCGCGCGAAGTCGCGGAACCAGTCCTGGCGCTGCTGGCAGAGGTAGATCGTGTCGAGGAGGTCCGGGCTGGGACGCCCGAAGCCGGCGCTGGCGACGGTGCGGAAGTCCGGGATCGGGACTTCCTCGGCCGGCGGCTCGGGCAGGAACAGAAAGCCGATCGGGGTGAAAGTCGCCCTGGCGAAGCGTTCGAGCTGCTTGAGGGTGGGAAGCCGTTCACCGCGTTCCCAGGCGTCGAGCTTCGGGAAGCGCCTACCGAGCGCATCGACGCTCAAGCCGCTGCGCTCGCGGGCCCAGCGGAGCAGCTCGGGCTTCACCTCTACACGGTTCATCGTTCTCCTTCGCCTTTAGAGCTGGAACGGGCCTCTCGATCGACTCAAGCTACGACGCGCGGGACCTCGTCTGGATCGACACGAGAGGAGGTCCGGGAAGGGGTGACTGGCGAGGGCGCTGTGGAGGGAGGGGCCACCGCCCACGCGGCTGGGTGCTTGAGGCGAGCCAGTTGCCAGGGGTTTGTGAAGGAGGGCAGAGCTGTATGGGAGGGGAGGGTGGGTGAGCAGCTGCGCTGCTAGGAGGGGGGGTTTGGAGAGGTAGCGAGGGCAGTGCTGAGGAGGGTGGTAGGCGCTGCAGGGGTTTGGGATGGGATGGGGGTAGGCGCTGGGGATGGAGCAGCTTCAGTATAGCGGGAGCGCTCGCGCTAGGTGCGGTGACTTCACCGGTAAGCAAGTGGATGTGCACGCTGCAGCGTGCCATCGAGGAGCTGGATCGCGGGGGAAGGTGGGGGCGGTGGGGTGGGGATCCCCGCGGGTTTAGCGCAGTTGCGGGAAGCGGGCTTCAGCTTCACGGGTTCGGCACGAAGCGATGCTGGAATCCTGCGTCCTCAAGCGGCGCCGCAGATCCCGAGCTCCTGGATGGTCGGAAACGCGAAGAGAAAGGGCGCATGCGAGACGTAGTAGAAGGCTGGGAAACGCTCTGGTGCAAGGCCCGCAGCTTGGCTCCTCTCTGGTCAGCGAGGTCGAGCTCATGGCTGCGGTAATGGCTCTGGTCAAAAGTGATGATGCAGCGAGGCTCTCGTCGCAGCTGATCCACTATCGAAGCGACGCGATGTGCGTGCGCCTTCGGATTGATTAGCCTCGCCTGGCAAACGGATTCCGGTATCTGGGTGTTCAGGAGCGAATAGATGGACGGTCGGTTGTGCGGCAAGATGGCAATTCCGGTGAGGCGGGTGAACTCCCCTGAAGATCCTCGGGCGGGAACCGGGGCTCTGCGTAGATGGGTGCCAGTCCGCGAGGAGCTGCTGCCAGAGCCCCTTGACCACATCGTAGGAGTGGCCAGGTAGTCGCGTTTCACTGTCGAAGCGTCTCTGAGGCCAACGGCCTATCGTTAGCGGCGGCGCCACTTGCCACTGCCCCTGCCATCGCGCTCCCTGCGCCCCACGACGAGGTGTACACTGACTCGGGAACCTTTCGCGAGGACGACAGGTGCAAGTTGGGTGGCGACCACTGAGGAGATGCATTGAGGCCGTCTCCAGAGGCCTTAGTGGAACTGCCTCAGAATCTTCCTGACTGTTCGGTCCAGGTCTTGATCTGTCTGTCGTAGCTGCTCAATCTTGTCCACAGCGTACATCACCGTAGAATGGTGTTTGTTGCCGAATGCTTTCCGATTTCTGGGTATGAGAGGTTTGTCAACTTCTTGCAGCAATACATCGCTACCTGGCGAGGAAATGCGACCTGTTGGGAATTTGTCCGGCTCAGAACCTCGTCGACTTTGAGGCAGTAGAGACGTGCTACATGCCTGATGACCGCGCGCGCGTCGACGCGGCGTTTACGCGATCGTCTGACGGATGCCGCTCGGTTCTCCGCCAGCTTCGCCAGGTAGGGAACGGTGTAGATGCTCTCCAAGAGGGCACGACAGAGGTCCGAGAGGAGGTCCGCCTCGCCCGCCGAAAGCTCGCCAGGTCCGCGTGAGCCCCAATGTTCCGCATTCTTCTAAACTGGGAGGCAACGCGGACGAGCTTTGGCGGGATCTCCCCTTTTTCCTCGAGGTTCTTAAGTTTCTCAAACAGGTTGTCGCCCCGAGCGTCGCGATCCGCACAAACTCTCTCGATCACCCTCCCAAGCAGAACAGCGTAGCCGTTGAAGTCGATGGGCTTCACGCGCTCCGCGGCTTCCAATGCGGAGGCTACCTCCTCTGGCAAGCCTTTCGGGTGGAGTTCTCCAGGTGGGTAAACGGTGTCCGTCAGAATTAGTTCAGGGCTCCCGCCCTCCTCAAGAATGCCCTGCACTTCATGTTCCGTTCCCTGAGAGAAGAGAAGGCTAATACCTCCGTACGGTGGGCAACGGACCAGCTCCCAGGTCCTCCATGCTGTGTCGCCTCCGGAGGCATCTTCTTCCTCGCTGTACTCCCGAAGTACGTAGAGAAGTCCGGAATTCCCGCAATGTCGGCAGAGATGGGGGGCTGCAGTCAGCCGTCCGTCGGGGTCTCCTGGCATCAACCACCCTCCCGCGGGCCACCTATCGCTTCCAGGCGAATGTTCGGCATCGAAGCATGTCTTAGACCAAGCGACGAGCCGGCCTCACCTTCAGTTGCGCGGCCGCGGTCGCGCCTCGGCGGCTCTCCACGCCGGACGGGACGAAGGCCCGAAGGCAACCCTGATCATCCACTCCTTATTCGTCCAGATGAAGATGAGCCCGAAGCGCCTCCCTCATGATCTCCGAGGCAGGTCTGTCTTCCTCAAAGGCGGCTCTCCGCAACGCCTCTCGCTCATCGGGATGCAGGTAGACCACACTCCGTATCAGTCCGGCCTTCGTAACGGTCGTTTTGCCTCCGCGCGGCCCCTCTGTCGGGGGTTTGGATTTCTTCGCCATGCACTCCTCCCAGCGAGAGTATACATGATGGGATTTAGGGCTCTTGACATTAGGACCCAAAGGCCCTAGCCTAGGTGACGGCGACTTCGAAGATGCTGGAGCGCCGCAAACACGGGGCGGGCTGCCGCCGCCCACAAACAGAAACGGCCCCGGCAGGTGCGGACACACCCACCGGAGCCTGACCACTCAAGGAGGTACAAGCTCCATGAGCAGCTTGACGGATCGTATCTCGCCCGCCGACCCGACGAACGAGCAGCTTCGGGTCTCCCTTCTGATCGGCCTCGGCCTGCTGCACATCGGGGCCGAGATCCTTTCCCGGGCCCCGGACGTCGAGACGGCGCTCGAGGCCGGGGACCGGGAGCGGTTTCGGCTCCTCTTCGCGGCAGAGGCGGCCCACTGCTGGGTCGTCGGCCACGGCGCCTCCGACTCGGCCGACTTCCCCGGCCAGGACAGCGCCTTCGCGGCGGCGCTTCGCGCCCTCGACTGGACGCCCGAGGAGCTGGAGCGGCACTTCTCCGCCGCGCTCGCCGACCTCCGCGAGGAGGGCTGATGGGCGGCCCGAGCGGGAAGAGTCGCCCCAAGCCGTTCTCTCCTCCAGCGCCGAGCCTGATCCGGGAGATGCCTCCCGATGAGCGGCCCCGGCAGCGGCTCCTCCGGAGCGGCGGCGCGGTCCTCTCCGACCCGGAGGTGCTGGCTTTGGTGCTCGGCAACGGGTGCCGGGCAGTGTGCAGCCTGGAGCTGGCGCGGGGCATCTTGCAGGAGACGTCCGGGATCGGCGGCCTCGTGGGCATTCGGGCCAGCGCGCTTCGGCGTCGGGGGGTGGGCGAGGCCAAGGCCGCCGCGGTGCTGGCGGCGCTGGAGCTCGCCCGGCGACTGGTGCAGGCCGAGGTTCCCGAGCGCATCCCCATGGACCGGCCCCGGGCCGTGGCGAGCTATCTGGTGCTGCGCTACGCCCTCCGGGACCAGGAGGTGATGGGTGCGCTCTACCTCGACGTCCGGCGGCGGCTACTCGGAGAGGGGGAGGTGTTCCGGGGAGCCATCGGCCGGACCTGCGTCGAGCCCCGGCAGATCCTCTGCCGGGCTCTGCTCCACGGGGCAGCAGGTGTGGTGCTCTTCCATTCGCACCCGAGCACCGATCCTTCGCCGAGCCCGGAGGACGTCCGCTTCACCCGGAGGATGGACGCCGCGTGCGAGGTGGTCGGCGTGCAGCTCCTCGACCACCTGATCCTCGGGAACGCGCAGAGGTGGGTGTCGCTTCGGGACCGGGTGCGCTGGTGATGCGAGGGGAGGAGTACCTGCTGTTCGTGCCCCCCGGGCCACAGGCTTCGCCCGTGGCCCCTCCCCCACCCGCAGGGACTTGCAGCTTGGCTCCCGGGCGCCAGGCGCCCGGTCTCCAAACTGCCTGGGGCTGTCAGTCGCCGGAGTGGCTGGGCGGCCTGTGCCGGAGGGCCGCGCACCTGGCGTGTCCCCTTCGAGGTGAACGGCGTTCACCTGAACGAAGGCGTCGCGAGAGGGTGCAGATCTCTACACTGAGCGCATGGAACACGCGCCTTCGCTCAGCCAGTGCCGGCGACGCCGGGCGTGTCTCAGGGACTCCTCCCTGCGCATTTCCCGGATCGGAACCGGCCTTCCCCAAACCTCACTTCTAAAGGAGCCGACATGACCCCATCTACCGAAGCCGAATCCCCCGTCACCCTCGTCAACCAGGTCAAGGCCGCAGAGATCCTCACTGTCGATCCTCGAACCTTGGCGGGCTGGCGCTACCGCGGAGGTGGGCCGCCGTTCGTCCGCATCGGCAACCGGGTGCGCTACAAGGTCCGCGATCTCTATGCGTGGATCGAGGAGCGGACGTTCCAGTCCACCGCCGAGGCCGATGAGCTGGCGTAGCTGCACCCCCTGGAGTCCGCTTCCTATGTGCTTCCTACGGCCAGATGGCTCCGGCCGGGACACGGACCTCGAATGAACAACTCCTTTGTCTAGAGAGGCTTAAATGGAGGCGACGGGCGGATTCGAACCGCCGAATGAGGGTTTTGCAGACCCTTGCCTTACCACTTGGCTACGTCGCCTTGGGCGGGGTCGGAGCGCGCCCTTGGCGGCCCGACTGCGCGGCGAGTTTAGCATCCACTCGACGAGCCTTCAACAGGCCCGGAATCGAGCCTCGGCGGCGCTTGACAGTGCCCGCCGGCCCGTCTATCCTTGGCCTCCCCGGGCGGGAATAGCTCAGTGGTAGAGCACAACCTTGCCAAGGTTGGGGTCGCGGGTTCGAATCCCGTTTCCCGCTCCATTCCTCTGAAAGTCCGACGCAGGATTCCGTCGATCCGCCCGGCGCCTCGCGCGCCGGGCGTTCGTGTCTTCGGGGGCTCCCCTTTCCTACTCCTCGACCTGGAACGCGTCCCTGAGCAGGGTGTACTCCACCCGGCCCTCGATCTGGTCGAGCCCTAAGACGTCGAAGCGCACGGGGCCGTCCCACGGGCGTTCGGCCAGGTAGGCGCTCGCCGCCTGGGCGAGCTTGCGCCGCTTGGCGGCGTCCACGGCGAGAATCGCGGGGCCGAAGCGATCGCTTGCCCGGGCCTTGACCTCCACGAAGCAGAGGGTGTCGCCCTCGCGGGCCACCAGGTCCAGCTCGCCGCCGGCGTTGCGCACGTTCCGGGCGATCACCCGAAAGCCCCGGCGGCGGAGCCAGGCGGCGGCCCGATCCTCGGCGCCGGCGCCCTTGGCACGGTTGTGGGGTCCGGTGAGGAAGCGCCGAAAGCTCACCGGCGCTTCCAGCGGGTGCCGCTGGGCGTGTCCTCCAGAACTACGCCTCGGGCGGCCAGCTCGTCGCGCAGGCGGTCGGCTTCGGCCCAGTCCCTGGCCGCCCGGGCCTCCTCCCGGCGGCGGACCAGATCCTCGATCTCCGCGTCGTCGCCGGCCCCGGCCGGGGCCTCTTCCCACGCCGCCGGATCGAGGACTCCGAACACCCGGTCGGCGTCGGCCAGGGCCGCGACGACCCGCTCCCGGTCCCCCTCGACCAGCCCCTCCTCCACCGCCACGTTGATCTCCTTGACGAAGCCGAAGAGGGCGGCCAGGGCTTTGGAGACGTTGAGGTCCTCGGCCAGGGCGGCGGCCAGATCCCGGGCGAGGCGGGCGGCGGGCTCGCGCACCTTGGAGACGCCGTCCTCCGCCTCGGGCGCGTGCTCGACTCGGAAGCGCATCTCGTCGATCCGCGCCAGGGCCTTGGCCGAAGCCTCCACCGATTCGAAGGTGAAGTTCAGCTTCTGGCGGTAGTGGACGGAGAGGAAAAGGTAGCGCAGGGCCCGCGAGGAGACGCCGCGCTCGAGGAGCTGCGTGAGGGTGAACTGGTTGCCCAGGCTCTTGGCCATCTTCTCGCCGTCGACCACCAGGTGCTCGGCGTGGAGCCAGAGGTGCACGAAGGGCTCGCCGGTGGCGGACTCGCTCTGGGCGATCTCGTTCTCGTGGTGGGGGAAGATGTTGTCGACGCCGCCCGTGTGGATGTCGAACGTGTCCCCCAGGTACTTCATGCTCATGGCCGAGCACTCCACGTGCCAGCCGGGGCGTCCGGGCCCCCACGGGCTGTCCCACGAGGGCTCGCCCGGCTTGGCGGCCTTCCAGAGCACGAAGTCGCGGACGTTCTCCTTCTCGTACTCGTCGCTCGCCACCCGCTCGCCGCGGCGCACCTGGGAGGGGTCGATCCGCGACAGGCGCCCGTAGTCGGGATCGCTCTCGATGCGGAAGAAGACCGAGCCGTCACTCTCGTAGGCGTAGCCGCGCTCGAAGAGGCGCTCGACCAGGGCGATCATCTCCGCCACGTGCTCGGTGGCCCGTGGGTACTTCTCGGCCCGTTCCACGTGGAGCGCGTCGAGGTCGGCGAAGAAGGCGTCGATGAACGGCGCGGTGTACTCGTCGATCCCCACCCCGGCCTCGCGGGCGGCGGCGATGATCTTGTCGTCCACGTCGGTCAGGTTCATCACCTGGGTCACGTCGTAGCCCAGGTAGCGAAGTGTCCGGCGCAGGACGTCCTCGAACAGGAAGGTCCGCAGGTTCCCGATGTGGACGTAGTTGTAGACCGTCGGCCCGCAAGTGTAGACGCGCGCCTCGCCTTCGCGGATCGGTCGGAGGGGCACCTGGCGGCGCTCCAGGGTGTCGTAGAAGTGGGGATGTGCCATGGGAGCTGTCAGGGGGTGACCTGGACGGTGCCGCCGAGCCAGGAGGGCCCGCGGATCTCGTCGCCGGAGGCGTCGAACACCTTGGTGGCGGAGAACGACAGGGTCCCGGAGCCGGCGCCGATGCCGGTGAAGCGCAGGGTCATGAGCTGGCCCGAGCCGCCGGTCGCGCCCACGTCGCCCAGGCGCGAGGCGCCCACCACGAGCTGGCCCGGGGCCGCCTCGGCGACCTGGAGGGTGGTGGTGGCGCCGCCGGCGCTCAGGAAGGTGCCCTCGGTCGAGCCGTCGTAGCGCAGCACGCCCGACGGAAAGGACAGGTCGAAGGCGAGGCCGTAGACGCCGCTGAGCTGATCGGCCTGGACCTGGACGACGAGGGTGGTGCCCGAGGTTCCGGCGGCGGTGAGAAGTCGAACCGCCGGTGCCGAGCCGCCCTCGGCGGTGAAGGTGAGGCCGGCCTGGGGCGCCGTCGGCCCACCCCCTCCCCCACCCCCTCCGCCTCCGCCGCAGGAGGTGAGGGCCAGGGTCAGCGTCAGGATCAGGACCTGGGCGAGGGCTCCCGCAAGCCCCAGCCCCGCCGGTCGCTGTGGGGCAGACCTCACGCGGGGACTCCCTCGCGGGACTCCGCCAGGCGCCGGAGCTGGCGTTTCACCCGCTCCCGGCGCAGGCCCCGGAGGTGGTCGACGAAAAGTACCCCGTCCAGATGGTCGATCTCGTGGAGGATCGCCCGCGCGAGCCAGTCCTCGGCCTCGATCTCGAAGCTCTCCCCCGCCAGGTCCTGCGCCCTCAGCCGGATCCACTTCGCCCGCTCCACCTTGTCGTTGATCTCGGGGATCGAGAGGCAACCCTCCACGTCCGTCACCCGCCCTTCTTCCTCGAGGACCTCGGGGTTGACCAAGATCACGAGCTGCTCCGGGTCCTTGCCGACCGAAAGGTCGACCACCGCGAGGCGGGTCTCGACCCCCACCTGGGAGGCGGCCAGGCCCACGCCCGGCGCCGCGTGCATGGTCTCCACCATGTCGGCCGCGAGCCCGCGGAGCTCGTCGTCGAAGCGCTCGACGTCCGGGCACTTCACGCGCAGCACGGGGTCGGGATAGATGCGGATGGGAAGCAAGGCCATCAGGATTCCTCGAAACTAGGCGTTGAGGCGGCGGAGGTTGTTCAGAACCTCCTGGTCGTTGTGCTGCATGCGCAAGGCGTTGAGCAGGCCGCGGGGATCGGGGTTGCCCACCAGCGCCTTCTCCAGGCCCTCGCGGTTCAGGACGAGCGCTCTGACGGCCTCGGTCACCCGGTAGTCGGCGGGCCAGCTCCCGTGCTCCAGGAGCACGCTCTCGCCGATCACGTCGCCGGGGCCGAAGTCGCGCAGGCCGGTGTCCCGGCCGTGCACGCGGGCGTGTGCCGACACCACTCCCATGAGGAGGAAGTAGAGAGGACCCTCCGTCGAGCCGGACTCGGCCAGGGCCTCGCCGACCTTGAAGGAGAGCAGCTCCATGGCCGAGAAGAGCTGCTTGAGCTGCTCCGGGGTCAGGTTGCGCGCCAGGGTGGAGGGCGCCACGTGATGCCACAGGCGCTGGACCTGGAGGGCGGCGGTGGCGCCGCTCGGGCGGCCTTCGCGCAGGCCCTCGAGCGCCAGGGACCGGCTGCGCTCGGAGTCCTTGGCCAGGCGGAGCTGCTCGATGCGGTCGTCGAGGCCGGCATCGAGGGGCAGGTAGCGCTTCGCCTTCAGGAGCAAGGCCATCCCCCGGTCGTAGAAGCCGTCCTGTGCGAATTCCTCGGCCACGAACACGAACTCGTCGGCCGCCTTGTCGAACTCCTCGAGGCCGGCGTAGGCCTCGGCGAGCCGGAGGTGGCCGTGGAGATCCTCGATGTTTCCACGCAACCGGTGCTTGAGGCGCTCGACCGCCTCCTCGTACCGCTCGAGCACGATCAAGTCCTCGATCGTGCTGATTTCGTCAGGGGCGGGGGCGCGGTCACCGCCGCCGAACAGCTTCTTGAAGACCAACGGCTTGCGTCCTCTGGGATCTTCCCGCCTCGCCGTCAGGGTGGGCGGGCTCTCCCCCGTCTCTCCTGCCGGGGGAAGTCGCGACCGGGCAGGGACACCGTCGACCTCCGCGGTGGACGTCGGCGGGCTCCCACAGCCCGTCGCCATTATAGTCGAGGGGCCCCAGGACCCTGCCCCGGGCCCGTGGGGACGGCACTGATCGGCCCACGCCCCGGGCGAAGCGGGCCCCGGCGCCCCCCTGGCGCGGATCTTGCCCTCTCTTCCGGTGGCCAGGCGGTGGACCGCCGGGCCGGGAGACATCGATCGTGAACGTAACCAACAAGAACCGACCCAGACTACGGGGGGCCGAGACCATGACCACCCTGCGCACCAGGCGAATCCTTCGGCGCATCGCGCTACCCGCTTCCCTCTTCTCCGTCGCCGCGTGGCTCGCGGCGCCGGTCTTCGCCGCCGCTCCGCCCGAGGCCGGCTACGACGGCTACGGCTCGGGCTATTCAGGCCAGGGCGGCGACACCCTGGACCCGGAGACCGGCGGCTACGACGGGAGCTACTCCTACGTCCGCACCCTCGAGGGCTCGGCCACGCTGATCCAGGGGGCCAGCGGCGACCGGCAACAGATCGAGGGCCAGCAGCCGGTCCTGGCCGGCGACCGGATCTGGGTCGCCCCGTCGGGCCGGGTCGAGCTGGTGCTGTCGGACCGCAACCGGCTGCGGATCGACGGCGGCTCGGAGGTCGTCTTCGACGCCCTGGCCTCCTCCCCCGACCGGCAAGACCGATCCACCCTGCTGCGCGTTCCCCAGGGCAACATCCAGCTCGTCGTGGCCGACGATTTCCTGGGCGACGACCTGCCGCGGATCGACACGGGGAATGCCACGATCTATCCCCGCGGCCCGGGAAGCTACCGGATCACCTCGGGTGGTGAGGACTGGACCGAGGTGGTGGCCCGCGACGGCGCGGCCGACGTGGTGACCCACGAGGGCTCGGTCTTGGTGGAGCCGGGCGAGGAGGCCGTGCTCGAGGGCCGCGGTTCGACCCGCTCGGACGTGCGCCGGGCCTCGGCCGAGGACTCTCTCGAGCTCTGGGGCCTGCGCCTGGACCGGGAGGCCCGGTACGCCGAGGTCCCCTACGTCGACGACTCGCTGCGCTACGAGGCGTCCTCCCTCGACCGCTACGGCTCCTGGGTCCAGCTCGAGGGCACCTACGGCTGGCGCCCGCGGGTGGCCACCGACTGGCGCCCGTACTGGGACGGCCGGTGGGACTTCAGCCCCTTGGG
The DNA here is from genome assembly GCA_963739795.1 of uncultured Acidobacteriota bacterium. Taxonomy (GTDB): domain Bacteria; phylum Acidobacteriota; class Thermoanaerobaculia; order Multivoradales; family DATKCC01; genus CAVUBL01. Next base: position 469,819 of record CAVUBL010000010.1, read on the forward strand.
CCTCACCTGGGTGTCGTACGAGCCCTGGGGCTGGGTGCCCTACCACTACGGCTCCTGGGACTACGTGTCCAGCTACGGCTGGGTCTGGTTCCCCGGGAACCGGTTCGGGCCGGCCTGGGTCTACTGGAACTGGACCAACGACTACGCCGGCTGGATCCCGGTGGGCTATTACTCCCGCTACTACCGCCACTACGTCGGCGCGTCGTTCGGATTCCGCCTCGGAGTCTACGGCTGGGCCGGAGGCGGCTGGAATGACTACGACGACTGGGTGTTCTGTCCCCGCGGGTACCTCGGCTACCGCCAGCAGAACCGCTACGCCGAGCCCGGCCGGAGGTTCGCCCGGGGCGAGGGCCAGCGCTACGGGGTGCCGCGCCGCGGCCTGATCACCACCGACACGCGAGGCCTGACCCGGGCCGAGCTGCGCAAGAGCGGCTCCATCGTCGACGTGCTGACCGCCGGGCGGCGCGGAGCGGGGCGCGACCTGCCCGACGTGACCGCCTTCGTGGCGCGCAAGCCGGACCTGCCTCGGGACGTCCAGCAGACGGTCGTAGTGGACCGACGCGGCTCCGGCGGTCGCGACCGAACTCCGTCCATCGCGGTGGACCGGGGGCAGCCCCCGGGCTCGCCGGACCGCTCGCGGGCCGGCATCGAGCGCCCCTCCCTGCGCACGCCGGAGGTGAATCGGCCCACGGCCGACGCCCCCCGCCGGGTCTCCCCCCGGCTCGACGCTCCCGTCGCGCGGGCGCCGGTCTCCCGGGACGAGTCCTGGCGCAGCAACGGGTCGCGTCCCGGGCTCCGGGCGCCCCGCGCCGAGGCTCCGCGCACCGAGGCCCCTCGAGCCTCCGGCCCGACGCTGGAACGCAGGCCCAGCCAGGCCCCGACGCTGGAACGCAGGCCCAGCCAGGCCCCGACCCGGAACGAAGTGCGGCCGCGGGCGGTGCCCGAGCGCCCCACCCGCACCGAGCCTCGTTCCAACGGCGACGCGGCGCGCCCGCGGACCTCGCCGGACCGGCCGCCCGAGCTCGGAAGAACCGCCGCGCCCTCGTGGCGCGACCGGCGGCCCCTCGCCAACGACTCGGTGGCGCCGCGAGTGGGCGGGGACCGTGGAGCCGGGAGGACCTACTCGCTGCCCTCCGTACCCCGCCGCGTGATCGACGGGGTCCGGGCGAACGGCTACTCTCGCGTGCCCATCGAGTCCTACCGGAAGCCGGTCACCGCCTCGCCGCCGGCTTCCTCCGTCCGGGTCCGCCCTGAGGTCGGCCGCGGAGTGCCCTCGCGCACCGCTCCCACGCCGCGCACCTACAGCCCGCCGCCGGCGAGCGAGCGGTCGCGGTCGTCGGCGTCCCGCTCTCCGAGCCGGCCCTCCTCGCCGCCTTCGACGAGGGCTCAGAGGCCGCCCTCCCACCGGTCGTCGTCGTCTTCCGCCTCGCGCTCGCGAAGCTCCTCCGGCAGCCGGAGCCGCGGCTCCTCCAGCCGCTCCTCCCGAGGCCACAGCCGCCCGCCCGGCGGCTGATCGGGACCGAGGAATCGAGAGCGAGAAGGGAGACCTCGTGCGAAGAGCGAATACAATCCCCCGGTGCGCCACGACCGGATCACCCTGTTTCTCTTCGTCGTCTACTGTGTGGAGATCGGCCTCTTCCTGATCTTCGCCCCGTGGACCGTCCTGTGGGACCGAACCCTCGCTCAGATCCCATCTCAGCTCGTGCGACTCTTCGTCCTCCACCCGGCGGCGCGGGCGGCGGTGACCGGTTTCGGGCTGGTGCACTTGGTGTGGGGAGCCCACGACCTGACGCTCCTCTTCTCCCGCCGCGGCTCATGAAGCCCCGCGTCCCCCGCCTCCTAGCCATCACCGATCCAGTCGCCCTCGCCGAAGTGGGGCTCGAGGCCTGGCTCCGCCTCCTGGCCGATGCCGCCGTAGAGGCGGTCCAGGTGCGCGCCAAGGAGCTCGACGACCGCGACCTGCTCGAGCTCGCGCGGCGAGCCCGGGCCGGTCTGCCGGCGGCGACAACCGTGCTGATCAACGGCCGTCCCGATGTGGCCCTGATCGCCGAGGCCGACGGCGTCCACCTGCCGGCGGACGGGCTGCCCGTCCCCGTGGTGCGCCGGCTGGCCGCCCGCCTCGGCCGGAAGCTCCTGGTCGGCCGCTCGACCCACCGGCCCGACGAGGTGGCGGCTGCCCGCGCCGAGGGCGCCGACTACGTGACCTTCGGGCCGGTCTACCCCACTCCGAGCAAAGAAACCTACGGTGAGCCTCCCGGGCTCGCCGGGCTCGCCAGGGCGGCCGGGGAGGGCCTGCCGGATCTGCCGAATCTGCCGAATCTGCCGGTATTGGCCCTGGGCGGGGTCTCGGCGGCGAGGATTCCGGAGATCGCCGCCGCGGGAGCGGCCGGGGCTGCGGGGATCCGGATGTTTCTCGACGGCGGAAGCGTGGCCGAGGCCGTGGCCGGGGCCGCCGCGGCCTGGCCCAGATGAGCCCGGCTGACCCCGACGGGGCCCGGCCGACGCCGGCCGCCGTGGTACATTCCTGCGACGGACGATCGACGCCGATGACTCAAGCTCCCCGCAAGGTCGAGTACCTTTTCCTCTCCCTGGGCGTCCTGGTCCTCGACCAGTGGACCAAGTGGCTGGTGGAGGTCCATCTGCCCCACTCCGCCTCCATCCCGATCCTCGCCGGGTTCCTGAACCTCACCCACGTGCGCAACACCGGCGTCGCCTTCGGCTTGTTTGCGGCCCGCGGCGCTCAGGGCGGCACCTGGCTGCTGGTGGGCATGGGCCTGGTCGCCCTGGCCGCCGTGTTCCTGTACTTCCGCCTGGCTCCGGCGCGCAACCGCCTGCTGCTCACCTCCCTCGCCCTGATCGTGGGCGGCGCGCTGGGCAACCTCATCGACCGCCTGGCGAGCGGCGCCGTGACCGATTTCATCGACGTCTACGTGAGCCACCACCACTGGCCCGCGTTCAACGTCGCCGACAGCGCCATCACCCTCGGGATCGCCCTCATGGTGGTGGACAGCTTCCGGGCGCACCGGCGGCCCGAGGCCGGCGCCGAGCAGGCCGCGCCCTCCGAGGCTTGAGCCCCCGCTTCCAGGTGCCGCCGGAGGCTGCCGGCGAACGCCTCGACCGCTATCTCGCCCGCCTCCTCGACGAGCCCCGCAACCAGGTCCAGCGCTGGATCCGCGAGGGCCTCGTGCTCCTCGACGGCCGGCCGGCCAAGCCCTCGGCCGCGCTGGCCGGCGGTGAGCGCCTGGACGCCGAGCCGCCGCCGCCCCCGCCGAGCGGAATCGAGCCGGAGGCGGGCCAGCTCACCCTCCTGCACCAGGACCCCTCGCTGATCGTGGTCGACAAGCCGGCGGGTCTGACCGTCCACCCGGGGGCGGGCCGTTCCTCCGGAACCCTGGTCCACCGGCTTCTCGCTCGCTTCCCGGAGATCGAGGGCGTGGGAGGGCCGGGCCGGCCGGGCATCGTCCACCGGCTGGACAAGGACACCAGCGGCGCCCTGGTCGTGGCGCGCACCCGGGAGGCGTACCGGGCCCTCCAGCAGGCGTTCTCCGGGCGGCGGGTCGAGAAGAGGTACCTGGCGGTGGTCTACGGTGCCCCGGAGCCCGCCCGCGGCGAGATCGCCGGGCCCATCGGTCGCCACTCGGAGCGGCGCAAGCAGATGACCGTCCGGGCCGACGGGCGGCCTGCCCTCACCCGCTACCGCACCGTGGCCTCCGCCTCCGGCGTGGCCCTCTTGGAGATCGACCTGGCGACGGGGCGTACCCACCAGATCCGGGTGCACCTCAAGAGCGTCCACCATCCGATCGTCGGGGACCCCGTCTACGGCGAGGCGCGCTGGAAGACCCTCCCCGGGCCGGTGCGGGCTGCGCTCCGGGCCTTTCCGCGCCCGGCCCTCCACGCCTGGCGCCTGGCTTTCGAGCACCCGACGACCGGCGAACGGGTCGCTTTCGAAGCCCCGGTGCCCGAGGACCTCCGATGTCTATGGCAGGAGGTAACCGGCGAGCCGATCCCGGAGCTGCCGGCAGCCTGAATGAAGGCGGCGGGCTCCGTCCCGGCCCACCGGCGCTCCAGGCGTCAGATGTGTCGGATTCGAAGCCGCCCTACAGTAGATCGGCCAGAGGCGTGAACTCCTGATCCTGGGACTCGGCCACCGCCTGGCAGGTGATCTTGCCCTGGTGGGTGTTCACGCCGGCGAGCAGGCCGGGATCGTCGAGCACCGCCTTGCGCAGCCCCTTGCCCGCCAGCTCCAGGGCGTAGGGCAGGGTCACGTTGTTGAGGGCCAGGGTCGAGGTACGCGGCACCGCTCCGGGCATGTTCGCCACGCAGTAGTGGATCACGCCGTCGACGTCATAGATCGGGTCGGAATGTGTGGTCGGGTGGGTGGTCTCGAAGCACCCCCCCTGGTCCACCGCCACGTCGACCGCGACCGAGCCGTTCTTCATCTCGCCGAGCATCTCCCGGGTGACCAGCTTGGGTGCCGAGTGGCCCGGGATGAGCACGGCGCCGATGAGCACGTCGGCCCGCGCCAGGGCGGCGAGGAGGTTGTAGCGGTTGCTGTAGAGGGTGGTCACCTGCCCGTTGAAGGTGTCGTCGAGGAAGCGCATGCGGTCCAGGTTCGCCTCGAGAACCACGACCCGCGCCCCCATCCCCAGGGCGACCTTGGCCGAGTTCAGGCCCACGATGCCGCCGCCGATGATGGTGACGTCGCCCGGCGGCACGCCCGGCACGCCGGAGAGGAGCGTTCCGCGCCCCCCGAAGCGCCGCTGGAGATAGTAAGCGCCCACCAGCGAGGCCATGCGGCCGGCGACCTCCGACATGGGGGTCAGCAGGGGCAGGGCGCCCCGCCGGTCGGTGATCGTCTCGTAGGCGACCCCCGTGACCTCCCGCTGCTGGAGGACACCCGTCAACCCCGGCAGGGGGGCCAGGTGGAGGTAGGTGAACAGGAGCTGGCCGGTCTGGAGCAAGGGGTACTCGGGCTCGATGGGCTCCTTGACCTTGATGATCATCTCGGCGGCGGACCAGACCTCGGCCGCTTGCGGGATGATGCGGGCGCCGGCGGCCACGTACTCCACGTCCTCGAACCCGGAGCCCACTCCGGCCCCGGCCTCCACCATCACTTCGTGCCCCGCCTGCACCAGGGCGTGAACCGACGCCGGGATCATGCCGACCCGGTACTCGTGATCCTTGATTTCCTTAGGGATACCGATTTTCACCGCGCCCCTCCTCCCGACTCCGAGTCGTTGTGCTGCCGAGCCCCTGGAGCCCGGCTCGGTGCTCCGCCGCTCATCTCCACCTTGCCCTTGAAGAACGCGCCTTCGGCGATGGTCACCCGAGGCGCGGAGATGTCTCCCTCCAGGCTCCCCGAGGCTCCCACCTCCACGCGTTCGTGCCCCCGAACGTTGCCGAAGACCTTCCCGGCGGCGAGCACCGAGCGGGCCTTGATCTCGCCCCGGACCGTGCCGGAGCCGCCGATCACGACGCGGGAGTCCACATCGATCTTCCCCTCGATCTCGCCCTCGATGACGAGCTCCGTCGAGCCGCTGACCTGGCCTGAGATCCGGGTGCCCTCGGCGATTCGGCTCACCGGTCGCTCTCGGGCCGGCCCGGGTGAGGGCGACGGCGTATGGACGGGGGTAGACGGCGACGGTCCTTCTGTTTCGCGGCGAAAGATGGGCATGGGTTAGGAATCCGTGGGCGGTCAGGGTTTTATTTGGAGCGGGCAACGGGACTCGAACCCGCGACATCAGGCTTGGGAAGCCTGCACTCTACCAACTGAGTTATGCCCGCTCAGCCGGTCCACGGCCAGGAAAATCTAGCGGAGATCGAGGGGGCGGTCAAGTGAGCCGCGGCCGTCGGAGCTCTTGCCCCCCTGCTATACTGAACGGCATGAGCTCGTCCAGTCGGGAACCGAATCGGGAGTCCGGTGGCGCCGGCCGCGAACCGGCCGCGAAGGACCGGAAGGCACCTCTCTACTTCTTCCCCGACGAGGAGGTCTCCGAGCAGGAGCTGCGCGAGGTCCTCTCCAAAGGCTCGGCCGACAAGCAGGCCTGGGCTATCTCCCACCTCCTGCGCTACGCACAGTGGGAGGACATCTGGACCTACGTCACCCGCGACGAGGTCCGGGAAGTCTTCCCGGAGCTCGATCTGCCGGAGAACCTGCGCACCGCCTGGGCGCGCATGCTGAAGATTGAAATGCCGGTTGGCTGACGCAGCGAACCGGCTCTCCCGGGGCCGGAGATGCGGGGCGATGCCAAGGTCGCCCCCCTCCGGCCTTATTGCGGTCAATTTGCGGTCAATCTCCCATCAAGACATCTCCGAGGCCGCCCAGGACCGAGCCCTCGCCTTTCCGCTGGTGGCCGGCGCGCGGGATCGCCGCGATCACGCGGCCGGCGAGACGGCTGAAGGGCAGCGACTGGAGCCACACCGTGCCCGGCCCGGTGAGGGCCGCGAAGAACAGCCCTTCCCCGCCGAAGATGGCCGTCTTGATCCCGGGAACCGTCTTGATGTCGTAGTCGATGGAGTTTTCGAAGGCCACCAGGCAACCGGTGTCGATCCGCAGCATCTCCCCCGCCTCCAGCCGGCGTGAGACGACCGTGCCGCCGGCGTGCATGAAGGCCAACCCGTTGCCTTCGAGCTTCTGGAGGATGAACCCCTCGCCGCCGAGCAGGCCGGCGCCGAGCTTGCGCTGCAACGCGATGCCCACCGAGATCCCCTTCGCCGCCACCAGGAAGGCGTCCTTCTGGCACAGGATCGACCCGCCGTGCTCGCGCAGATCGAGGGCGATGATCTTCCCCGGGTAAGGGGCCGCGAACGCCACGTCCTGGCGCTGGCTCGAGCTGTTGCCGAAGACCGTCATGAACAGGCTCTCGCCGGTGAGGACCCGCTTGCCGGCCGACATCAGCTTGCCCATGAAGCCGCCGGAGTCCGACTGCACCGAGCCGTCGCCGAAGATCGTCTGCATGTCGATTCCCGGGTCCATGTACATGAAGGCGCCGGCCTCGGCGACGCAGGCCTCCTGCGGGTCGAGGGTGATCTCCACGAACTGCATCTCGTCGCCGAAGACCTGGTAGTCGATCTCGTGGACGCCCCCGGAAGCGGCCGCCGGGGACGGGGCGGCGGCGGTGGGCGTGTAGGCCGCGGGCGCCGGCGCCGCCGCGAGAGCTCCCGAGAACTCGGGGCTCGCGGTGATCGGCTGCCAGTTGTCCATCCCCGACCGGAAGACGTGGGCGTCCCGGCCGACCTGGCCGGCCTGGATCCGGCTCACGACCTCGCTCTGGCTGAATGGTCCTTGCTGTTGGCCGGCGACGGCCACGTACCAGATCTTCTGTTCGTCCATCTCGAAACTCCCCTCGGGCTGGCTGAAGTGATTCGCCCCTTACGGGCTGGCTGCGACCGCGGATCAGTCTAGCCTGGAAAATTCATGATCCGGCTACTGCGAGCCGCAATTGCACGCAATCTCGAGTCGTGCTCGCTCTTCGCTCCTCAACGTACGTTCGAGTACGCCTGCGTCGCTCATCGCTGCGCTGCCCCGATCTCACGCACACTTGCGGCTCTCGCTACGCCGTCTCGTGAAGAGTCCAGGCTAGGAGTCTGCGCGCCAGAAATCCAGGTGGCCCCCTTCCCGCGGAGTGCTGGGACGCCGCCGCGGCCGCTACCGGATCGTCGAGCGGGTCACCGGACGTCCTCGGCCGCCTGCCGCGCGGCTCTCCCCAGCTCCTTCCAGCCACTGGGCGTCTCATCCTTGACCGACGGCCAGACCACCCTCCGGCCGGCCAGAGCCGCCGCCAGCCGCTCCCAGGTCCGGCGGTTGCGCACCGGGGTGCCCGCCTTCGTGGTCCAGCCCTTGGCCCGCCAGCCGTCGAGCCACTTGGTCGCCCCGTTGCGCAGGTAGTCCGACGCCGTGTGGAGCGCCACCGAGGCGTCGGCGGGGAGGGACTCCAGGACCTCGGCCGCGGCGACCAGGTCGAGCTCGTTGGCGCTCACCCGGTCCGTCGCACCGGTGACCAGGCGCTCGCCGTCTCCCGCTCGGATGGCGGCGGCCCAACCGCCTCGCCCGTTGCCCCCAGAAACCCGGAGGAGCACCTGGATGTCGGCAGCGGGGGGCGCCGGCTGCTTCGACTTGCGCGAGCGGATGCCCGCTGTGGCCAGCTCGTCGGCGCGCTCGTTGTGGCGATGCCCGGCGTGGCCTTTGACCCAGTGCCAGCTCAGACGCCGCTCGGCCACCAGCTCGGCGAGACGCCGCCAGAGGTCCTCGTTCTGAAGCTCGCCGGTGCGCCGGCGCCAGCCGCGGGCCACCCAGCGCGGAAGCCACTCGGTGATGCCCTTCTTGAGGTAGATGGAGTCCGTGTGAAGTGCCACGACGGCTTCCGGGGAGAGCTCTTCGAGGACCCGGATCGCCGCGGTCAGCTCCATCCGGTTGTTGGTGGTGCGCTCCTCCCCGCCCGAAAGCTCCTGGATCCGGCCGGACTGCCGGTCGATGAGGACCGCGCCCCAACCGCCGGGGCCGGGGTTGGGGTCGGCCCCGCCGTCGGTGTAGACGTCGTAGGTGGGATCGGAGGAGGTGGCGGCCACGGGTCGGGGTATTGTACCCGGAGCGGGTCGGAGGCCGGGCGAAAATGAGTTGACCACCCGGGGATGCTGCTGTAGCATTCAGCCAAGCGATCTCCGTTTCCTCCGGGCGACACCGCACACAGAACGAGAGCGGCCCATGACGTCGAGAGATCTTCACAAGATCGAGCTCCTCGGGCGCTGGCTCAAGAAGCTCCGCAAGGAGCGCAAGCTGAGCCCCGCCGAGCTCGCAAAGCGCGCGGGGATCGACGTGCAGGACCTCGCCCGCATCGAGCGGGGCGAGATCCGGGTCGGCCTCGAGGTGCTCCTCGGGCTGTTGTCGGTGTTCCGGGTCGAGCCCGGAGACCTCGAGCGATTGCTCGAGGATGAGCGCTCGACCCACGACGATCGCGAACGCTTCCGCCGCGACCTTTCTGGTTAGGATCGGATCGGATGGCGATCAGGGCAACATCTGCCGCGCAGACTCCTAGCATGGCGCACCCCTCGACACATCTCCACTCCGACCTTTCCGCCCGGCCCCTCCAGGGAGCTCGCCGGGCTTGCCGGCTTCCGTAGAAGCCCGAGATCCGGTGGTGAAACAACCGATCCTCCGGATGGACGCGGTGATGACGCCGCTTCCGTACTCGGTCGCCCTCGACGCCCGGATCACCGAGGCCCGGGAGGTGATGGCGGAGAACGACATCCGCCATCTACCGGTGACCGACGGCGGCGAGCTGGTGGGAGTGATCACCGAGCGGGACATCGCCCTGGTCCTCGACCCGGAGCTCGACGTGCCCTTCCACGAGGAGCTTCGGGTGCGGACCGTCTGCGTGCGGAACGCCTATGTGGTCGAGCCCCAGACTCCCCTTGCCACGGTCCTCTCCGAGATGGCCCGGCGCCGGATCGGCTCGGCCCTGGTGGCGCTTCACGGCCAGCTCCTGGGCATCTTCACGGTCACCGACGCCTGCCGCCTGTTCGCCGAGCACCTGGGCGCCGGCCCCGGAGGCTGAGAGGGCGTCGACGCTCCGCCCCGTCACGGAGCCCCGTCTCTTCCGCGGGGAGACCGGCGCCCAGCACCACGTCGAGGAGGAGAGGCACCGCCTCGACGTCGGAGGTCCCCCGCTGCAGCGCCTGCCCTTGCGGCGCCACGCCGGGGCGTTACAATGCCGCCTCACCGGTGCTCGTCCTGCACACCGGTGGGACGTTCCCGCGCCGAAGCGAGCCTGATGATGACCCCACGAGCCTCCGCTATGCCCTCCGTCGCCCTGCGGCGGCCCCTCTTCGCGGCGTTTTTGGGGCTCCTGCTCTTCGGCTGCCTCGGCTCGGCGCCCGGCTCCGACGCCGGCGCCCAGCAGAGCGCGGGAGCGACGCCCCGCCCGGTCACCCCGCGGGGCGAGCTCGGCGCCGGGGAGAAGGCGACCATCCGCCTCTTCCGCGAGGCCTCGCCCTCGGTGGCCTACATCACCACCTTGGAGGTGCGGCGAGACCTCTTCACCATGAACCTCACCGAGATCCCGCGGGGTACCGGCTCGGGGTTCGTGTGGGACCGGGACGGGCACGTGGTGACCAACTTCCACGTCATCCGGGGGGCCAGCCGGGCCCAGGTGACCCTCGCCGACCAGTCGACGTGGGACGCCACCCTGGTGGGCAAGGCGGCGGGCAAGGACCTCGCGGTGCTCCAGATCCAGGCCCCCGCCAAGAGCCTCTACCCCATCCCCATCGGGGTCTCGAAGGATCTGGCCGTGGGCCAGCAGGTGTTCGCCATCGGCAACCCCTTCGGGTTCGACCAGACCTTGACCACCGGCGTCATCAGCGCCCTGGGCCGCCAGATCGCGTCCCAGTCCCAGGTGCCGATCCGGGGCGTCATCCAGACCGACGCCGCCATCAATCCCGGCAACTCCGGAGGCCCGCTCCTGGACAGCGCCGGCCGGCTGATCGGCGTCAACACGGCGATCTACAGCCCGTCGGGCTCGTACGCCGGCATCGGCTTCGCCATCCCGGTCGACACGGTCAACTGGGTCGTACCCGAGCTCATCGCCTACGGCCACGTGGTCCGGCCCTCCCTGGGCGTCGACTGGGTGCCGGACCGCTACGTGCGGGACCTCGGGCTCCAGGGCGCCCTGGTGCTGGACGTCGAGCCCGGCAGCGGCGCCGACCGGGCGGGCCTGCGGCCGACCCGACGCGACCTCCGCGGCCAGGTGCAGCTCGGCGATCTCGTGGTCACCGTCGACGGCGAGAAGGTGGACTCCTCGGGCGACGTGACCTTGATCCTCGAGCGACACAAGGCGGGGGACCGCGTCGCCGTGACGGTCCAGCGGGATAAGCGGCGAGTCGACCTGCTGGTGGAGCTCGGGCCCAGCCGATGAGCCCGTCCGACGAAGGGGCGATGCTGCCCGTGGTCCTCTCCGGGGGCCACGGGACCCGGCTGTGGCCGCTCTCGCGCGCCTCCGTCCCCAAGCAGTTCTGCGACCTCTTCGAGGAATCGCTCCTCGCCCGGACCCTGCGCCGGCTCCTACCCCTGGGCACCCCGGGGCTGGTGGGCTCGGCGGACACCGAGGCCCTCACCCGGCGGGTCTTCCGCGAGGTGGGGATCGAGGCCCGCCCCGCCCTCTTCGAGCCGCGCCCGCGCAACACGGCGCCGGCCGTCGCCCTGCTCTGCCGCCGTCTCCTGCAAGAGAGGGAAGGCGAGCGCATCGTGGGCGTCTTCCCCGCCGATCAGCTCGTGACCGACGAGGCGAGCTTCCTCGGCGCCGTCCGTCTCGCCGAGCGCTGCGCCCGCCAGGGCCGCGTGGCGACCCTGGGCATCCGGCCGAGCCGCCCCGAGACCGGGTACGGCTACCTCGAGTTGAGCGACGAGGTGGTGGCCGCCGCTCCCGGCGGGGCGCCGCAAGCAGGAGCCCCCCTCGAGGCCCGGCGGGTCCTGGCGTTCCGGGAGAAGCCGGACGCCGAGACCGCACGGGCCTACGTGGAGGCCGAGCGCTTCCTGTGGAACGCCGGGATGTTCGTGTTCCGGGCCTCGGTCATGGCGGCCAGCTTCGAGCGCCTGATGCCCGAGCTCTGGTCCGCCATGGAGCGGCTGGCACCGGACCTCTCGAACCTGGGGCAGATCTACGAAGAGATCGAGCCCGAAAGCCTCGACTACGGGATCATGGAGCGCCTGGACGAGCAGGTGTCGATCCCCTGCTCGATCGGCTGGAGCGACGTCGGCTCGTGGGACGAGGTGGCGCGCCTGGACTCGGAAACGGGCTCGGAAACGGGCTCGGAGAGCGGGGGGCCGGTCTTCGCCGTCGACGCCCAGCGCAACTTCGTGCGGCCCCACCGCGATCGGGTCTACGGCCTCGTGGGGGTCGACGACCTGCTCGTGGTCGACACGGCCGACGCCCTGCTCGTGGCCCGCCGCGGCGAGTCCCAGAAGGTCAAGGAGCTGGTCGGCGAGCTCCGGCGCGCCGCCCGGCCCGAGGCGACGGAGCACCCGTACGAGGTCCGTCCCTGGGGAAAGTTCGAGATCCTCCGCGACAAGGAGAGTTTCAAGTCGAAGGTGATCGAGGTCGACCCGGGCCAGCGCCTCTCCTACCAGTCCCACCGCCACCGCTCCGAACATTGGGTGATCGTGCAGGGACGGCCCGAGGTCGTGCTCGACGATCGCGTCCTCACCCTGGAGCCCGGGGACCACGTGTTCATCCCACAGGGCGCCCGACACCGCATTCGCAACCCGACTGACGAGCCCGTCGTCTTCGTGGAGGTCCAGCTCGGGACCTACTTCGGCGAGGACGACATCGAGCGCTACGAAGACGACTACCATCGAATCTGACTTCCACGGCGGCGCCGGAGCCGGCGAACCGGCGATCCACACGACTGGCCGCCGCGAGCGAGGAGAGCCCTCCCTCACCATGACCGAACGACCCGAACCCGACAAACACCACGACGCGATCTTCGCGCCCACCTACCGTCTGCTCATGTTCTGCGTGCTGGTGGGCGTCCTCGGGGGCTTTTCCGCCGTGATCTTCAACGCGGCGGTGGCCTTCGTCCAGCACTACTTCCTGGAAGGCATCGGCGGCTTCACCCCGCCCGAGCCCGGAATCCTCCACCAGGCGGTCGTCCTCCCCCAGGGATCGGCGCGCTGGTGGCTCCCCGTCGTGACCACCCTCGGCGGCCTGCTCTCCGGCTTCATCGTGTTCAAGTGGGCGCCCGAGGCCGAGGGCCACGGCACCGATGCCGCCCTGTCCGCCTATCACACCCAGGGAGGCCGGGTCCGCGGGCGCATCCCCCTGGTCAAGGGCGTCGCCTCGGCCCTGACCATCGGCTCCGGCGGTGTGGCCGGCCGCGAAGGGCCGACCGCCCAGATCTCCGTCGGGTTGGGGAGCATCGTCGCTAGCCTGGTCAAGATGCGCGGCCAGGAGCGACGCATCCTGCTCCTCGCCTCCATGTCGGCCGGCCTGGCCGCGATCTTCAAGGCGCCCCTGGGGATGGCCATCTTCGGCGTGGAGATCCTCTACTCGGGCATGGTCTTCGAGTCCGAGGCCCTGGTCTACACCGTCGTCGCGGCGGTGACCGCCTACGCGGTCCGGGGCTTCTTCGCGGGAGGCTGGACGCCGATCTTCACCATCCCCCAGGGCCTGACCTTCGCCCCGCTGGAGCTCGGAGGCTTCGCCCTCCTGGGGGTCCTCGCCGGACTCCTGGGAGCGGTCCTGCCCACGATCTTCTACGGCGTGCGGGACCTCTTCCACCGCCTGCCCGGCCCGCCCCACGTCAAGCCGGCCATCGGCGGCCTCCTGGTGGGCCTGATCGGGGTCTACGTGCCCAGCGTCCTGGGCACCGGCTACGGCTGGGTCGAGCTCACCCTGGCCGGCAGCTTGTCGCTAGGAACGCTGATTCTCCTCCTCCTCCTCAAGGGACCGGCCATGGCCCTGACCATCGGCTCGGGCGGCTCCGGCGGCGTGTTCGCACCCACGATCACCATCGGCGCCGTCCTCGGCGCGGTGGTGGGCGGCGGCCTGGCCCTCGCCTTCCCCGCCGCCCACGTCTCGTCGCCCGCCTTCATCGTCGTGGGCATGGCGGCGGTGTTCGCGGCCGCCGCCCGCACCCCCATCTCGACCCTCATCATGGTGGTGGAGATGACCCAGGGCTACGGGCTGATCGTGCCCGCCATGCTGGCCAACACCGTGGCCTTCGTCGTCCAGCGCTCGCTCACGGCCAAGTGGCAGTACCCCACGCTCTACGAGCACCAGGTGCCGTCGCGCGAGGACTCGGCGGCCCACCGCGGCGTGTTCGTGCGCCGCGCCCTCCAGATGCTCGATGGCGAGAGCTTCGAGCCCTCGGAGCTGACCCTGCCGCGCCTGGTCAGCCTGCTGCGCTTCGGCGAGCCGATCCCGGTGACCGCCGGCGAAGGGATGCTGGTGGCGGTCCAGGTCGAGGCCGGCTCGGAGCTCGCGGGCACGATCGTGGCCGACTCGGTGGGCAAGCTGGAGGGGGTCTCGGCGGTGGCCATCCTGCGGGCCGACGAGATGCTGATCCCCCGGGGGCCGACCCGCATCGAGGCCGGCGACCAGCTCGTGCTGATCACTCACCCCGAGGCCTACGACACGCTCTCGGGCGCGGCCCGGGAGACTCCGAAGGTCGGGTAGCTCGGGAACCGGACCGCGCGCGAAGGCCGTCTCGCCCGGTCAGGAGACGTCGACCGGGCCCCGGATCCGGAGGTCGATCTCCCCCCCGTCGACCCCGACCGTCACCTGGCCTCCCCCGACCAGGCGGCCGAAGAGGATCTCGTCGGTCAGGGGGCGCTTGATCCGGCTGTCGATGACCCGGCCCAGTGGGCGCGCTCCGTAGGCCGGGTCGTGCCCCTGCTCGGCCAGAAGCCGGCGGGCCCGGGCAGTGAGCTCGAGGGTCACCTTGCGCTCGGCGAGACGCTCGCGGAGCTCGCCGACGAACTTGTCGACGATCCGCAGCATGGTCTCGGGCGCCAGCGAGCGGAACGGGATGCGGGCGTCCAGGCGGTTGCGGAACTCCGGGGCGAAGAGGCGGTCGAAGGCCTCCTTGTCGGCCGAGCCGCCGCCGGGGGCCTCGGCCCCTTCGCCGAAGCCGGGGCGGCGACCGGCGAGCTCCCGGGCGCCGACGTTCGAGGTCATGAGGAGGATCGCCTGGCGGAAGTCGGTCAGCTTGCCGTTGGTGTCGGTCAGGCTGCCGTGGTCCATGACCTGGAGCAGGAGGTTGAAGACGTCGGGGTGCGCCTTCTCGATCTCGTCGAGGAGGACCACGGCGTACGGGTTCTTGGCCATCGCCTCGGTGAGCAGACCTCCGCGGTCGAAGCCGACGTAGCCCGGCGGGGCACCCACCAGCCGGGAGACGCTGTGGCGCTCCATGTACTCGCTCATGTCGAAGCGCAGGAGCGTCACGCCCAGGGTGGCGGCGAGCTGGCGGGCGACCTCGGTCTTGCCGACGCCGGTCGGGCCGGTCAGGAGAAAGCTTCCCACCGGTCGGTCTGGGCTGCCCAGTCCGGCGCGGGAGACCTTGATCGCCGAGACCAGGGTCTCGACCGCCTCATCCTGACCGAAGACCCGCTCCTTGATGTCGTCTTCCAGGCGACCCAGCCGGTCCCGGTCGTCGCCGCGTACCTGGCGCGGCGGGATCTGGGCCATGACCGCCAGGACCTCTTCGACCCGGCGCACTCCGACGCGCTTGCGCCCGCCGAGGCTGGCGGAGGCTCCGGCCTCGTCGAGGAGGTCGATCGCCTTGTCCGGCAGGGCCCGGTCGCGCAGGAAGCGGGCCGAGAGCTCCGCCGCCGCCCGCAGCGCCGCCCGCGTGTAGGTGACACCGTGGTGCGCCTCGTACTGGCCCTTGAGGCCTTCGAGGATCTTCACCGTCTCATCGAGGCCCGGCTCGGTGACCTCCACCTTCTGGAAGCGGCGCGACAGGGCCCGGTCCCGCTCGAAACTCTGGCGGTACTCCTCCCAGGTCGTCGCCCCGATGCACCGCAGGGCGCCTGAGCGCAGGGCCGGCTTGAGCAGGTTCGAGGCGTCCATAGTGCCGCTGCCGGCGGCGCCGGCGCCCACCAGGGTATGGATCTCGTCGATGAAGAGGATCGCCCGGTCGTGGTTGGTGACCGCACGCAGGACCGCCTTCAGACGGTTCTCGAAGTCCCCCCGGTAGCGGGTGCCGGCGACCACCGAGCCCAGGTCGAGGCTGAAGATCGAGGCCCCCGCGAGGGCCGCCGGCACCTCGCCGGCGGCGATGCGGCGAGCGAGCCCCTCGACCAGGGCGGTCTTGCCGACGCCCGAGTCACCCACGAAGATCGGGTTGTTCTTCTTGCGCCGAGCCAGGATGTGGAGCGTCCGGTCGATCTCGCGGTGCCGGCCCACCAGGGGGTCGAGGGCCCCCTGGCGAGCGAGCTCGGTCAGGTCCTGGGTGAACGTCGCGAGGGGGTCGCGCCCCGCGTCCGCCTCCTCGTCGTCCTCGTCATCCTCTTCGCCCTCGTCGCCGAGGAAGTCCACCTCGTCCTCGTCGAGGTCGGGTTCCCAGCCGTCGTCGACGGGATCGATCTCGGTGACACCGTGGGCCAGGAAGGTGACCAGCTCGAGGCGGGTCACGCCCTCCTCCTCGAGGAAGTAGACGGCGAACGACTCGGGCTCGGCGTACATGGACACGACCACGTCGGGTCCGGCCACCTCGTCCTTGCCCGCCCCCTGGCGCTGGGCCACCGCCCGGGCCAGCACCCGCTGGAAGGCGAGAGTGGTCGACGGCTCGCCGCGCTCGCCCTCGGGAAGTCGGTCGAGCTCCTCGTCCAGGAAGCGTTCGAGGCGGCGCCTCAAGGCGGAGACGTCGGCCCCGGCGCGGCGCAGCGCCCGCCGCGTGACGCCATCTTCCAGGAGGGAGAACAGGAGGTGTTCGAGGCCGGCGTACTCGTGGCCCCGCTGGGCGGCCTCCATGAGGGCGGCCGACAGGGAGAGCTGGAGCTCCGGGGAGAGCCTCATGCCGGGTCCACCGTACAGCGCAGGGGCATGCCCTGCTCGCGGGCCTCGGCCGTCACCTGAGCCACCTTGGTCTCGGCGACCTCGTAGGTGAAGATCCCGGCCACTCCCATGCCGAGGCGATGGACCTCGAGCATGACACGGGTGGCCTCGGCGCGGGACTTGCGGAAGTAGCGGACCAGGACGTCGACCACGAACTCCATGGTCGTGAAGTCGTCGTTGTGGACCAGGACCTTGTAGAGACGCGGGCGGCTGACCTTCCGCCGCTCCTGGAGGACCAGGCCGTCTCGAAGACCGGGCTCGTCGGCAGAGCCCGCTCCCAACAGCGGCCGGGGCGGTGGGGCCGGCAACCTGCGGTCGGACCCGAAAGACGACATCGTGCCTCCACTCTAATGAAGAGATCGCGGAGACTGCAAGCTTTGGGCGCTTCCGCCTCGTGCGGAATGGTAAAGTCGTTTGCGCCGGGTGCTCGGATCTTCCGAGGCCCGGCGTGTCGTTCCGGGGGACCCGATCACGATGACCGTTGGCGAGGAAGATCCGCGGGTGGCGGCGGCCACCGAGTGGACGGTGGAGAGCTCGGCGGAGCTCTACAACGTCGCCGGCTGGGGCAACGACTACTTCTCCATCAACTCCCGCGGCCACGTGTCGGTCCACCCGAAGGGGCCCGACACGGCCTCCATCGACCTCAAAGAGCTGGTGGACGAAGTCCGCCGGCGAGGCATCGCCCCTCCCCTCCTGCTGCGCTTCTCCGAGATCATCGAGGCGCGCGTCGTGGAGCTCAACGAGGCGTTCGCCGAGGCCATCCAGCAGTACGGGTACCGGGGCGAGTACCGCGGGGTCTATCCCATCAAGGTCAACCAGGACCGCTACCTGGTCGAACGGCTCGTCCACTACGGCCGCCCCTACCACTTCGGCCTCGAGGCCGGCTCGAAGCCCGAGTTGCTGGCGGTCATGGCCTTCGTGGAGGACCCCGAGGCCCTCATCGTGTGCAACGGCTACAAGGACGATGAGTATGTGGAGACGGCCCTCCTCGCCTCCCGCCTCGGCCGGCGGGTCGTCCTGGTCGTGGAGAAGTTCTCCGAGCTGCCCCTCATCGCCGAGGTCAGCCGCCGCACCGGGGTCAAGCCCCTGATCGGCGTCCGCTCCCGCCTGGCCACCCGGGGCGCCGGCCACTGGGAGGGCTCGGGGGGCGACCGCTCGAAGTTCGGCCTCTCCGCCACCGACCTGGTGCGCGCCGTCGACTTCCTGCGCGCCGAGGGGCTCCTCGACCAATTCCAGCTCCTCCACTTCCACCTGGGAAGCCAGATCTCCTCGATCCGCTCCCTGAAGGAGGGGATCCGGGAGGCCGCCTGGACCTACGTCAACCTCGCCCGCATGGGGGCCGGCCTCGCCTACCTCGACGTCGGCGGGGGCCTCGGAGTCGACTACCAGGGCACCCAGAGCGACCAGATCTCGTCGATGAACTACACCCTCCAGGAGTACGTCAACGACGTGGTCTACGGCGTCCAGGAGATCTGTGACCAGCGGGAAGTGCCGCACCCGACCCTGGTGAGCGAGTCGGGCCGCGCGGTGGTCGCCCATCACGCCGCCCTGGTCGTCGAGGTCCTGGGGGCCGTGGAGCTCGCCGTCGGAGAGATCCCGGCGCGCCTGCCCGAGGGAGCGAGCCCGGCCCTGGTGAACCTCTTCGACGCCTACCGGGAGCTGCATGCGGACAACCTGACCGAGGCATTCCACGACGCCCTCGCGGCCCGGGACGACACCCGGGCCCTGTTCAAGCTCGGCCACCTCTCCCTCGAAGAGCGGGGCCTGGCCGAGGAGCTGTTCTGGGCCATCTGCCGGAACATCCGCGCCCTGGTCGAGACCAGCGAGGAGCCCCCCGAGGAGCTCGAAGGCCTCGCCACGCTCCTCGCCGACACCTACTTCTGCAACTTCTCGGTCTTCCAGTCGCTCCCGGACTTCTGGGCCATCGACCAGCTCTTCCCTCTCCTGCCGATCCATCGCCTCGACGAGGAGCCCGACCGCCGCGCCATCCTCGCCGACATCACCTGTGACTCGGACGGCAAGATCGACCGGTTCATCGACCGCTACGAGGGCAAGAACGTGCTGGAGCTGCACCCCTTCACCGGCGAGCCCTACTACCTCGGGGCCTTCCTGGTCGGGGCCTACCAGGAGATCCTGGGCGACCTGCACAACCTCTTCGGCGACACCAACACGGTGACCGTCTCCCTGGACCCCGACGCCGGCCCGGGGGGCTACCGCATCGACGAGGTCCTGGCCGGCGACACAGTGACCGACGTCCTGCGCTACGTGAGCTTCAGCCGCCGCGACCTCCTCGCCCGGGTGCGACGCGCCAGCGAGGAGGCCCTCCGCGCCCGCCGCATGACTCTGGAGGAGTCCCGGCACCTGCTCGAGATGTACGAGAAGGGGTTGGCGGGGTATACGTATCTCGAAAGGGAATGATGGGGTCCACTGAACCAATCACCGATGCCGGGAAGGTCCGAGAGGTGGCCGAGGCGGTGCGCCGAGCCGGCGCCTTCTGCTTGGACCTCGAGTTCGTCTCGGAAAGCCGGTACGTCCCCGAGCTCTGCCTGGTTCAGGTCGCCTGGGGCGATCCAGCGGCCCCGGAGCTGGCGGCGATCGACCCCCTGGCCGCCGATCCGCGGCCGGTGCTCGAGGCGGTGGCCGATCCCGGCGTGGAGACGATCTTCCATGCCGCCCAGGCGGACCTGGCCCTCCTCGGCCAGCGCTTCGACCTCGCCGGGCGTTCCGTCTACGACTCCCAGATCGCCGCCGCCTTCCTGGGTCTCGGAGACCAGATCGGTTACGCGTCCCTGATCTCCAACCTGCTCGGCGTCGAGCTCGACAAGGGCGCCCAGTTCACCGACTGGGCCCGCCGCCCCCTCTCCGCCGAGCAGCTCCGCTACGCCCTCGACGACGTTCGCTACCTGGCCGCGGCCTGGCCCGAGCTCCGCTCCCGCCTGGAGGCCGCCGGCCGACTTCCCTGGGTCGAAGAGGAGACCGAGCGACTGGCCGCGAGCGCGGCCAGCCGGACGGCCCCCGAGGAGATGTATCGGCGGGTCAAGGGGTGGAACCGGCTGCGCGGCAAGGCCCTCGGCTCGCTCCAGGCCCTGGCCGCCTGGCGAGAGCGCCTGGCGCTCGAAGAGAACCGGCCGCCTTCGTGGATCCTCCAGGACCGCTCCATGATCGAGGTCGCCCGGCGGGCGCCCTCCGACGAGCGCGAGCTCACCGCGATCCGGGGCGTCAAGGGCGGCACGGTCCACCACCACGGCCGGGAGATCCTCGAGGCCGTGCGCGACGGCCGGCGGTCCGAGCCGCCCACCGAGTCGTGGGGCCGAGCCCTGCCCGACCGGGCGCGGAGCTGGGGAGTGCTCCTGGCCGGTCTGGTGACCGCCTGCTCCAAGGAGTCGGGCATCGCGCCGCGCTTCATCGCCACCCGGGACGAGGTCGAAGCCCTGGTGCGCTGGTGGGTCGAGGGCGAGCGCTCCGCGGAACCGCCTCTGCCGATCCTCTCCGGCTGGCGTCGAGAGCTGGCCGGCGAGGCGCTCCTCGGCTGGCTCCAGGGCGAAACCTCCATCGCCATCGACGAGGAGTCGGACGCCGGCATCCGCCTGGCGCCCGGCGAGGAGGGATCCTGATCATGACCATCTCGTCCGAGGAGTACCGCAACGTTCTGCGCCACTACCCGTCCGGCGTGACCCTGGTCGCCGTCCGGGCCGGCGAGGAGGTCCACGGCCTGACCGTTTCGGCCTTCGCTTCCATCTCGCCCCAGCCGCCCCTCATCATGGTGATCATCGATCACCGCCACCGCGCCTATCGTCTCTTCGAGCGCGAGGGCGCCGTCTTCTCGGTCAACATCCTGCGCCAGGACCAGGTGGAGCTCTCCAACCGCTTCGCCTGGGTCAAGGACGAGGACCGCTTCCTGGTCGGCGACTGGCAGAGGGCCGTCACCGGAGCGCCGGTCCTGGCGAGCTGCCTGGCGTGGATGGACTGCACGATCCACGGCCGCTACGCCGCCGAGACCAACACCCTCTACGTCGGCGAGGTCCAGGCCGCCCACGTGCCGGAGCCCGACGCCGCGCCGCTGCTCTACTGGAACCGAGGCTACCGCCGCCTGGATCTGGCCCACCCGAGGTCGGTACCCGGCCCACCGGCGGAAGAGCCCGGGAAAGAAGACTAGCCGCCCGCCCGCCGGTAGTGCTCGAGGCACTCGGCCTCGCGCCCCCGGACCACCCGGAGCCCCTCGAGCGGGCCCGGCTCTCGATCGGTCACAACCGTATTCCGGCCTTCGCCGCTCCACTCTCCGGAAGACTCTCCAGCAGGCTCCCCGGAGAGGCCTGTGGTGACGTAGATCACCACCCAGTCCCGCTGCCGCCCCAAGCGATGGGCCCGCCCCGTGTTGGAGAAGAGGGCGGTGTAGTGGCGCTCGCCGCGTACGGTGTGGAGGATCGGGAGCCAGGCCTCGCCCCCGGGGTTGAACCGGCGCGGAGCGATCTTGCGGAGCTCACCGGCGGCGGCCCTGGCGCGGTACTCCAGATCCACGTCCAGGATCTCCGCGACCGGCGGCTCGGCCCGCCGGGCGTCGGGCTCCGGATGTCGGCGCCGGACCCGGCCGAGGCGGCTCGCCAGGGTGTCGACGATACCCGCGATCCGCTTGGCGCCGAAGCCGGGCACCTCCCGCAGCCGGCCGCTGTGGGCCGCACTCTCGAGGCCCTCGAGGGTGTCGATGTCCAGCTCGTGGTGAAGCCGCTCGGCGAGGACCGGGCCGATCCCCGGCACCGAGGCGAGGAGGGCCTCCGGGTCCGCCTCGCCGCGCAGGCGATCGAGCATGGGAAGGCGCCCGCTGCCCACCACCTGGCGGATCGCCCGGGCGAGCTGCTCGCCGATGGTGGGCAGACGGATCAGACCTTCGAGCCCATCCTGCTCCAGGATCTCGGCCACCGGCCGATCCAGGCGGCGGAGGGTGTCCGCGGCACGCTGGTAGGCGCGTACCCGGAAAGGGTTCGCCCCCTGCTCCTCGAGGAGCCGCCCCAACTCCTCGAACCGTCGGGCGATCTCGAGATTGAGAGCGTCTCTCATCCCGGCCGCAGCATACCTTGGGCCGGACGGTGCGGCTTGCGAGATAATCTCCCCCACTGCCCGATGCGCCGCCTCCTCCGCCACCTCCGTCCCCCCGCCCCGGCCGCTCCGGCGGAGGGCCCGACAACCACCTCCGACGAGCCGAGCGGCGAGGGGGAGGCACGCGGTGGCAAGCTCTGGATCTTCTACCCGTTCGAGGTCTTCACCGCGGCGACGCTGGCCGCCTCGGTGCTCTTCCTCCGCCTCCACAACCTCCGGATCGACTGGCAGACCGTGGAGTACACGCTCTACCCCATGGTGCCGCTCCTGCCGAAGGCCCTGCTCGGCGGCATCGGGCTCCAGGTGATCTACCGCCTGGTGACCCGCAAACCGCTTCGCGCCTACCTGCGGCGGATCGCGTCAGTGCCCTGGGCGGTCCTCTGGCTGCGCATGTGGCTCGCCGCCATGCTCATGACCTACCTCTACTTCTGGGTCAAGATCTCGGTGCCCCTGATCAACGAGCGGCTCTGGGACCGGCAGCTCTGGAGCCTCGACATCGCCCTCCACTTCGGCCTGTCGCCGTCGATCTTCGTCAGCCAGGCCTTCCGCGGCTCCCCGCTCCTCGGCCTGCTCGACCGCTGGTACGGGCTGTGGGTGACCACGGTCTTCTACACCATGGCCTTCTTCTCCGCCATGCCCGGCGAGCTCGTACGGCGCCGCTTCATGTCCTCGTGCGTCTTCCTCTGGACCCTGGGGGCCTGGATCTACATGGCGGTGCCGGCCCTGGGGCCGATCTACGCCTTCCCCCAGGTCTGGCACGACCTCCTCGACGAGATGCCGAGAGCGCGGGCGGCCCAGATCGGCCTGTGGGAGAACTACCAGCGGATCGTCGCCGGGCGCACCGGGGGGCTGAAGCGGTTCAATCCCACCCTCGGCGTCGCCGCCATGCCCAGCCTCCACGTGGGCGCCCAGTGGCTGTTCGCCCTCTGGTGCCGGCGGCGCGCCCGCGTGCTCTTCGTGCCGTTCGTGATCGCCACCCTGCTCACCCTGATCGGCTCCGTCCTGACCGGCTGGCACTACGCGGTGGACGGCTACGCCGGCCTGCTCCTCGCCTGGCTCTGCTACCGGCTGAGCCTCGCGAGCGAGCGCGGGGAAGAGCTCGGCGTTCGAGAGGTCATCGGAGAGAAGAGCCCGCTGAAGGGCTCGGCCCAGTTGGACCTCACGGAAAGTTCGGAGCAACCTCGGGGCTGATCCCGGCGGCGTAGATGGTCAGCCGAAGCTCGGACTCGTCGGGAAGCTCGTAGAGAGGCCGCTTGCCCGAAAGCCGCTCACTGCGCTCGAGGATGATGGCGACTCCCTCCCCGCGTCGATCCATCATGGTCGCCCGCGGGGTCTCGAGACCCGGGATGTCGGCAGGAACCGGGCACTTGGCGAGCAGGCTTGTGATCGTCTCATTCCTGCTTGCCTGCCTGAAAGCAAGACTCTCGACAGTCATCGTGTTGGGGAGACCACCGGGTGTGTAGAGCTCCAGACGGTCCGCAAACAGCCGGAGGCGGATCTTCGAACCCTCGATGGAGTAGTCACGATGGGCAACCGCGTTGACCAGTGCTTCGAATACCGCAACCATGTCGTATTGGGGCAGATCCCTGCGACCGCCGCTCTTCGAGGCTTCGACCCTCATGTTTCGGGCGACGAAGCGGCAGGCCTCCAGACCTCCTGACCTACCCGACGTAAGTTTTTGAAGACACAGGGTCGCCCTCTGCGGGGGGTGCGGACCTCAACGTGTCCGCTTTTTTGGCGGCGCCGAGACCGGATCGGGTATGGCGCCGACGAGCGACGACCCCTTCCTGTTTCCCGACCTCGCCGGGTCCCCGGCGGGCGTGACCGCCATCAACGAGCGCTGCCGGCTCCAGGAGCGCGAGGGCTACCGGGTGGTGAGCGTGTGCGGGCTGCCGCTGGCGCACTTCGCCGTGGGTGATCGGGTGGGCGAGGCCCTCGCGATGGTGAGCCTGGTCGATCTGCGCTGGGCGCGCCAGTGTGAGGTGGCGCGGGCTTTCGGCTGCGACGTGCGCACGGTGTGGCGGCACCAGCGGCGGTTCGAAGAGGGAGGTCTGGCGGCCTTGGGGCGGGCCGGCGGCTTCCCCCGCGGGCGGTCGCGGGTGGCGCCGAGTCGGTCGGAGGCGGTGAATCGATGGAAGGCCGAGGGGGTGTCGAATCGCGAGATCGCCCGGCGGCTGGGTGTCGACGAGAAGGCGGTGCGCAAGCTCGCCCGGCGTCTCGGTTGGCCGGGGCGCTCGGTCGAGCAACGGGACCTGCCCTTCGAGAGCGCGGACCCAAACCTGTCCGCTTCCGAGAGCGGACCTGAGCCGCCCCCGTTCTCGCTCGACCGCGACCCGGCCGACCGCTCCGGCGATCGGCTGCTGGCCCGGCTGGGGTTGCTCGAGGACGCGGCACCGCTCTTCGGCACCAGTACCCGGGTGCCCGGCCTGGGGGTCCTGCTGGCGATGCCCGCCCTGGTGGAGAGCGGTGTGCTCGCGGTGGCTCGCGAGATCTACGGTGGCCTGGGGCCGGCCTTCTACGGGCTGCGCACCACGCTGGTGACCCTGCTGCTGATGGCGCTCTGGCGAGTCAAGCGGCCCGAGGGGCTCAAGGAGCGCTCGCCCGGCCAGCTCGGCCGGGTGCTCGGGCTCGATCGCGCCCCGGAGGTCAAGACCTTGCGCCGCAAGCTCGCGCGACTGGCCGCCCAGGGCCGTGCGGCCGAGCTCGGCCGCGCCCTGGCCCGGCTCCGGGTCGCCGCCCGGGGCCACGCCGTGGGGTTCCTCTACGTCGACGGCCACGTGCGCGCCTACCACGGCGGCCGCGAGATCCCGAAGACCCACGTGGCCCGGATGCGCCTCTCGATGCCGGCCACCACCGACTACTGGGTCCACGACGCCGAGAGCGAGCCGCTCTTCGTCGTGCCCACCGAG
Organism: uncultured Acidobacteriota bacterium; assembly: GCA_963739795.1. Classification (GTDB taxonomy): domain Bacteria; phylum Acidobacteriota; class Thermoanaerobaculia; order Multivoradales; family DATKCC01; genus CAVUBL01. The sequence continues at coordinate 494,372 of CAVUBL010000010.1, forward strand.
GCCAACCGGGGGATGGTCGAGAGCCTCCCCGGCATCCTCGCCGAGGTCCGCGAGCTCGTCGGCGAGCGCCGGGTCACCGTCGTCTTCGACCGCGGCGGCTGGAGCCCGAAGCTGTTCGCCCGGATCCTCGCCTCGGCTTCGACCTGATCACCTACCGCAAGGCGCCCTATCGCCCGGTGCCCCTCGGCCGGTTCCGCCGCCACCGGGCGACGATCGATGGGACCCCGCTCGACTACTGGCTCGCCGACCAGGGCGTCCGCCTCGAGTACGGTCCCAGGAGACGGCGCAAGCGGCTGCACCTGCGCCAGGTCACCCGTCTGAGCGAGAGCGGCCACCAGACGCCCATCCTCACCTCCCGCCGGGACCTCGACGCCATCGAGGTCGCCTACCGCATGTTCGAGCGCTGGGGACAGGAGAACTTCTTCCGCTACCTCCGGGAGGAATTCGCCCTCGATGCCCTGGTCGACTACGCCACCGAGCCGGCCGACGCCGAGCGCGTCGTCCCCAACCCCGAGCGCAAGAAGCTCGACGCCCAGCTACGCGAGGCCCGCGCCCACCTCGAGCAACTCCAGGCCCACTACGGCCTCGCCGCCCTCGACAACCGGGAGCGCCGGCGGCCCTCCATGCGCGGATTCAAGATCGCCAACGCCCCTCTCGCCTCCCGCCTGCGCGAGGCGATGCGGCGGATCACCGAGCTCGAAACCCAGCGTGCCAAGCTGCCCACCCGCGTCCCGGTCCAGGAAGTCGTCCACGCCGACGTCGTCAAGCTCTCCGTCGAACGCAAGCACCTCACCGACCTGCTCAAGATGGTCGCCTACCAGGCCGAGGGTGATCTGCTCCGCCTCCTCGCTCCCCACTACCGCCGCACTGAGCAGGAGGGCCGCACCCTCCTCCAGAGCGCCTTTGCCACCGCCGGCGATCTCGAAGTCACCACCACCGAGCTCCGCGTCGCCCTCGATCCCCTGAGCTCGCCCCACAAGACCCGGGCCCTCGCCGCCGTCTGCGATCAGCTCAACGCCTCCGCCACCCTCTTCCCCGGCACCCGCCTCCGAAGTCGAGCCCAGACTCTACCCTATGACCCCGCGTTCGCCAGATCCCTGGAGGTAGTTGGTTCAGCTCGATGGCTAGGTCGCCCAGCGGGGAATCCGCTCTCGAATCCTCTCGAAGCCCAAGCGCTTGAAGAGGGGGTCGACGAGGGCGGGGTCGGCGCCGCGGTAGGCCAGGTCGGCCAGGGCCGCCGAAGCCGGGACCTCCGGCGCCAGGGTCGCCAGGCGCTTCGACAGAAAGGCCGCCTCGCGCCCCGCCTCGAGCTTGCCGGCGAGGGCCCGGGCGCCGCGCACCGGCAGGTCGGGCACCTCGTCGAGGTGGGCGTAGATCCCCTCCAGGTCCCGCCACGCCGAGAGCAGGACCACGGCGCTCTTCTTGCCCACCCCCGCGACCCCGGGGATGTTGTCCACGCTGTCGCCGGCCAGGCCGAGGAAGTCGGGAATCTGCTCCGGCCGGACGCCGAACTTCGCCTCCACCTCGGCTGGGCCGTAGCGCTCACCGCGGGCGAAGTCGAGGAGGCTCACCCGGTCCGTAACGAGCTGGGCCAGGTCCTTGTCGGAGGTGACGACGACGGCGCCGTGGCCTTGCGCCCCGAGCCGGGCGGCGAGGCCGGCGATGAGGTCGTCGGCCTCGTAGCGCTCGTCGATGAACGTGGCCGCGCCGAATGCCCGCGCCAGCTCGCAGCAGTCGTCGAGCTGGGCCTCGAGCTCGGGAGGCGGCAGCTCGCGGTTGGCCTTGTAAGCCGGGTGGATCTCGTTGCGGAAGCTCGTGGTCAGGCTGCGGTCGAAGGCGAGGGCCAGGTGGGTCGGCGCCTCGTCCTCGACCAGCTTGATCAGAAAGGAGGCGAAGCCGTAGACGGCGTGGACCGGCCGCCCGTCCGGGTCGGTGATGGAGTCGGGCAGGGAGAAGTAGGCCCGGAAGATGTACGGGCTCGCGTCCACCAGGTGGGCGGTGACCGGCCCCGTCATGACTCGGGATGCACCTCCACGGCCGCCGCCAGGGGCCCGGGGATCGGCACCGCCCGTAGCTCAGGGTCCAGACGACAGCAGACCGAGGTCACCCGCCCTGCGGCGACGGCCCGTCCGCCGGCGGCGAAGGTGAACGCGAAGGTCAGCGAGCTCCTCCCCATCTCCACCACCCGGACGCCGATCTCCAGCTCGTCGCCGAAACGGGCGGGCGAGCGGTAGTCGCAGGTCGCCGAGACCCGCGGCCAGGTGATCGGGGCCCCGTCCTCGGTCCGGTCCCGGTACACGGGGAAGCCGAGCTCCTCGCGGAACCGGTGCTCGGCCGTCTCCATGAACACGAAGAACCGGGCGAAGTGGACGATCCCGGCCATGTCGGTGTCGGCGAACTCGACCCGGCGGCGGACGAGGAGCTCCCGCATCAGAACTCGTTGACCACTGTGACCTCGTCGGCGACCATCCCGCGGTCGCCGGCGTGGAGGGTGAACTCCAGGACGAGCTCCCGGTTCGGCAGCTTCCGCTCCAGGCTCTCCTGCTCGAAGGAGCTGGCGTGGATGAAGGCGGTGCTGTACGGGGACTCGGGAAGGCGCGAGTCAAGGGTCCAGAGCCGGTCGCTGATCTCGGAGAGGAAACGCACGAAGCCGTAGCCCTTGGCCTGGTCGAACCAGTGGCAGGTGCCGCGGACCCGCGACTCCTCCTCGCCCCACGCCTTGCGCTCCTCGCCGTTGCGCGCGGCGATGGGTAGGAGGTTCGGGATCAGGTAGCCGGAGAGATAGAGGTCGGCCTGGTTCTGGAGGTCGAGGGAGACGTTGTCGAAGCCCACCACCTCCAGGCGCAGGCCGCGGTTCTGGAGGGCCTCCACAACCTTCACGAAGTCGCCGTCCCCCGACACTAGGAGCACCCGGTCCAGGCGCTCGGACTGGAGCAGCATGTCCACGGCCATGTCCAGGTCGGCGTTGGCCTTGCCGTAGCGCTCCCCCGCCGAGTCCCGGAACCAGCGGATCGGCTTCTCCACTACCTTGAAGCCGCTGTCGCGCAGCCGCGAGTGAAACTCCAGCACCCGCTCGTAGGTGGGATCGCCCGACTTCGCCCGCTCCCCGTCGAAGCGCACGTACGCGTTCATCCGCACGGGGTCCCCACCGCCACGGCAGGCGAACTCCCGCAGCACGTCGTACTGCATCCCCCGCCCACCGTTCATGGTGATGTTCTCGACGTCGACGTAAATCCCGATCTTGCGTTCCAATCCAAACCTCCAGGAGAAGCTCGTTGCCGGCGATTCTCTCCCGGCAAGGGGGGAAAAGAAAGCAGGGGCCGCATAGGCGAGACCAACGCCCGCGAACTCCGACCCCGTCCATCCCCCTCCTCCACCCGAAGGCGCTGGTGGTGGTGCGCCCCAAGGTCCGACCCCGGTAGGGAGCGGGCCGGGGGCGCTCGCCCGGCGACGTCTGAACCCTGCCGGCGCAATAGCGTTGGGAAGGCACCGAACCCACCAGGGCAGGGTGAAGCCGAGCCGCGCGCCGACGCTTCACCGACCACGAGAAGCGCGCGGCGTTCGCAAGGGCGAGCGCCCCCGGCCCGCTCCCGGCCCCACCACCACGACCAACCCCGCCGCCGCCACCAGCGCCAACCCCGCTCCCATCCCGAACGCCACCCCCGCCCCCCACCGCTCCCACACCGCCCCGAACAGCAACGACGCCGGCAACGCCCCCACTCCGATCGCCAGGTGATACCACCCGAACGCCGCCCCGCGCCGTCCCTCCCCGGCCCCTCCAGACAGGTCCGCCACCAGGGCCCGCTCCACCCCCTCCGTCAACGCGAAATACAGCCCGTAGACCGCGAACAGCGCCCACACCTGCCAGCCCGTCGAGGCGAAGGCGAAGCCCACGTAGACGAGCGCGTAGAGGCTCCAGCCGGCTAGCATCGGCCCGCGCCGCCCGAGGCGGTCGGAGAGCATCCCCGCCGGCGTGCTGAGCGAAGCCTTCACCAGGTGAAGGAGCGCCCAGAGGATCGGCAGCAGGTCCGGCGCGACCCCGAGGCGGACGGCGCGGAGCAGGAGAAAGGCGTCGGTCGAGTTGCCCAGGGTGAAGACGAAGAGGATCGCTAGAAACGCCCAGAACCGCCCACCGAGACGGGTCTCGAGAGGCGCACCCCCGGCCCTGCCGGGGCCAGATTGCGACGGCGGCTCGGAGATCGGCGCCGGGGCGCCGGTGGTCGCCGTTTCCACCTCCCGCCGTCCCCCCTCCCGCACCCCGAAGACCACCGCCGCCACCGCGAGGGCCCCCGGCACCGCCGCGACCAAAAAGACCGTCCGCATGTCGAGGCCGGCGCCGCGCAGCAGCGCGAAGGCCACCAGGGGCCCGGCGAAAGCGCCCGCGTGATCGGCGGCCCGGTGAAACCCGAAGGCGCGCCCGCGGACCGCCGGGTCGACGGCTTCGGTGATCAGGGCGTCGCGCGGCGACGACCGGATCCCCTTGCCCACCCGGTCCGCGACCCGGATGCCCAGCACCTGGGTCGCCGACGAGGCCACCGCGACCAGCGGGCGCACCACCGAAGCCAGGACGTAGCCCGCCACCACCAGGGGCTTGCGGCGCTCGACCCGGTCGGACCACCAGCCGCTCGCCAGCTTGAGCAGGGCGGCCGTGGACTCGGCCGCGCCCTCGACAGCGCCGAGGGCAACCGCGCTCGCACCCAGGGTCGCGGTCAGGAAGACCGGCAGCAGGGGGTAAATCATCTCGCTCCCCAGGTCGGTGAAGAAGCTCACCAGGCCCAGGGCCAGGACGGTTGTGGGCAGGAAGGGCCGCCGCCGGCTCATCGGGCACGGCGCCGGGCGGGCCGGCGACGGCGGGCCGCGATCACCATCGCCAGCGCGCCGAGCAGCGCGCCGAGGGCGTTGAAGATCACGTCATCGACGTCCGTGGCACGGCCCGGGATGAAGAGCTGGAGGGTCTCGATCCCGGCCGACAGGACCGCCCCGAAGAGGGCGCCCGCGGCCACCCGCACCACCGCCGGCCGCCGGCCGAGGGCGCCCGCGACGGTGAGGCCCACCGGCACGAAGAGCACCACGTTGCCCACCACGTCGTAGATCAGGTAGCGGAGGATGACGAGGTGGTGGGAGCCCGGCTGGAAGAGGGCGACGAAGGCCCGGCGATGGTGCTCGAACGGCTGGAGGTTGACGCCGGTGGAAAATCTCGGGAAGTCGTCCGGACGGAGGGTGACGACCAGCACGGCGACCACGGCCACCGTGACCAGAGTCAGCCAACCCGGGCTCGGCCGCGGCCGGCGCCGGATCACGGCGCCGAGGCTCCCCAGCCTTCGAGGCCGGTGAGCTCGGCGCGCACGCCCGCCTCGGAGAGGTCCACCACGCGCGCCTCCGAGACGACGTTCGCCAGGTCGAGGCCCGGGGGAGCGGCCGCCGTCACCCGCAGGTAGTTGTCGGTGAGGCCGTGCCAGCGGCCGTCCCTGCGCTCCTCCCAGAGCACCGAGACGCGCTCGCCCCGATGGCTCGCCCGGAAGCACCGCTCGGCCGCCGCCGCGCTCTCGATCATGGCCGCGGTCCGCGCCTTGATCTCGGCCGGTCGCACCGGGTCCGGGAGGTCCGCGGCCTCGGTGCCCGGGCGCGGCGAGTAGGGGAAGACGTGAGTGCGGGCGAAGCCGGTGGCCGCCACGAAGTCCCGGCTCTCCTCGAACTCCTCCGCGGTCTCCCCCGGAAAGCCGACGATCACGTCGGTGGTGACGGCGACACCGGGGACGGCGGCGCGGATCTCGGCCACCAGCTCGCCGTAGGCCCGGGAGCCGTAGGGCCGCCGCATGCGCGCGAGAGTCCGGTCCGAGCCGCTCTGGAGCGACATGTGAACGTGGCGGCACAGGCGGCGGTCGGCCCACAGCTCGAGGAGGCGCCGATCGAAGGCCCACGGCGCGATCGAGGTGAGCCGGATGCGCGGGATCGAGGTCTCGGCGAGGAGCGCTGCCACCAGGTCGGCGAGGCGCCGCCCCTGCCACCGGTAGTGGGAGATCTGGACGCCGGTGACCACGACTTCCCGGAAGCCGGCCGCCGCCATGGAGCGCACCTCCTCCACGATCCCGGGCAGGGGCCGGCTGCGCTGGCGCCCGCGCGTCGAGGGGATGATGCAGAACGCGCAGCCCACGTTGCAGCCGTCCTCGATCTTGACCAGGGCCCGGGTGTTGCCGAAGGCTAGCACCGGCGGGCCGTCGAGGGCTTCCAGAGCCTTCAGAGTCGGGATCTCCGGGGACGGTGCCCACTCGGGGAAGGCGGCGTGGACCTGCTCCAGGAGGCCCTCCTTGTCCCGGTTGGGTACCACCAGGTCGACGCCGGCCAGGGCCGCGGCCTCCTCCGGCGACCCGGTGGCGTAGCAGCCGGTCAGGACGGTCTTCAGCCCCGGCGCCCGCCGGCGTCCCCGGCGCGCCACCTTGCGCGAGTCCCGGGCCGCGCGGTGGGTGACGGTGCAGCTGTTGACCACGTGGAGGTCCGCCTCCTCCAGGGTCGCCACCACCCGGTGGCCGGCGCGGTGGAACTCGCGGGCGAGCGTCTCGAGCTCGGCCTGGTTGAGCTTGCACCCCAGGTTCGTGAAGCACACTCGCATCGGGGCAGCGTATCGCAACGTCTAACGAGGCTCCGCCTCAGACCACGAGGCAAGGCAAACATCTGCGGCTTCGGGACTCGCAGCTCCCCCGCCCACGCCAAGCGACGGAGCCGACGTTCACCTCGACGGCTACTCCAGGCCGCTAGATCCATCGGATCGCCCCCCTCACCCTCGATCCCTCTCCCGCCCTCCGGGGGGAGAGGGACGCCTCCTCCCGTCGCTTGTCCTACAAACTTGACTCGTCTGCCAACATCCCAACCGACCTAGTGGACTAGCGGATCGCCCCCCTCACCCTCGATGCCTCTCCCACCCGCGCTCCTTGGTCCGGGAACGTCGGCTCGGTCAGTCCTCGCCGCCGGGGCCGAGGCCCAGGCGGGCCCGGGCCGCCGCCAGGCGGGCGACGGGCACCCGGTACGGCGAGCACGAGACGTAGTCCAGACCCACCTCTTCGAAGAATGCGATGGAGGCGGGCTCGCCGCCGTGCTCGCCGCAGATCCCCAGGTGCAGGTCCGGTCGCTCGGCGCGCCCCTGCTCGCAGGCCAGACGCACGAGGCGGCCGACCCCCTCCGGATCGATCCGCGCGAACGGATCGAAGGGCAGGATGCCCTCCTCGAGGTAGGTCGGGAGGAACCGGCCCACGTCGTCGCGGGAGAAGCCGTAGGTCATCTGGGTGAGGTCATTGGTCCCGAAGGAGAAGAAGTCGGCGTGCCGGGCCACCGGGCCGGCGACCAGCGCCGCCCGCGGCACCTCGATCATGGTGCCGATCAAAAGATCCAGCTCGACCCCCTCTTCCTTCTGGACCCGCGCCGCGGTCTCCTCGATCCCGGCGCGCAGGCGGGCGAGCTCCTCCTCCGTGCCCACCAGGGGGACCATGATCTCCACGCGGACCCGGCCGCCGGCGCGCGTCCGGTCGCACGCCGCCCGCACGATGGCCTCGACCTGCATGCGGTAGATGTCGGGCGCCGTCAGGCCCAGCCGGCAGCCCCGGTGGCCGAGCATGGGGTTGACCTCGGAGAGGGCCGCGGCCTTCTCCGCCACCCGAGAGGGCTCGACCCCCATGTCCCGGGCCAGCTCGGCCAGGGCCTTCTTCCCCTTGGGCAGGAACTCGTGGAGCGGCGGGTCGAGGAGGCGCACGGTCACCGGCAGCCCGTCCATGGCCTCGAAGATCCCCTCGAAGTCCGCCTTCTGGAGGGGTAGGAGCCGCCTGAGGGCCTCGGTGCGCTCGTCGGGCCCCGAAGCCAGGATCATCTGCCGCACCAGGGAGATGCGGTTCTCGTCGAAGAACATGTGCTCGGTCCGGCACAGGCCGATGCCCTCGGCACCGAAGGCGCGAGCGGCCCGGGCGTCTTCCGGCGTGTCGGCGTTGGCGCGCACCCGGAGCCGGCGCTCGCCGTCGGCCCAGGCGAGGACCTCCACAAAGGCGCGGGCCGCGGGGCTCGCCTCGCCGCCTTCGAGCAAGTGGCGGAGCACCTGGGACTCCCGGGTCGCCAGGGCGCCGGCGATCACCTCGCCCGTAGTGCCGTCGATGGAGAGCTCGTCGCCCTCGTGGAGCACGGTCTCTCCCACCCGCACCTCCCGCGCCCGCTCGTCCACCGAGATCTCCGCGGCGCCCACGATGCACGGCTTGCCGAGTCCGCGGGCCACGACCGCGGCGTGGGAGGTCATGCCGCCGCGGGAGGTGAGGATCCCCAAGGCGGCGTGCATGCCGACGATGTCCTCCGGCGAGGTCTCCTCCCGGACCAGGAGGACCGGCCCGGTCTGGGCCATCTCGACGGCCCGGTCGGCATCGAGGGCGATCCGCCCCGAAGCGGCGCCGGGGCCCGCCGGCAGCCCGCGCGCCAGGTGACGGCCGCCGGCGACGGCCCGCCGGCGCTCCTCCTCGTCGAACTCCGGGGCCAGGAGCTGGACCAGGTGCCGCGGCTCGACGCGGGTGAGGCCCTCCCGGGCGTCGATCAGGCCCTCCTGGACCATGTCCACGGCGATGCGCACCGCCGCCGGGCCGGTGCGCTTCCCGGTCCGGGTCTGGAGCATGTAGAGGGTGTCGGCCTCGATGGTGAACTCCAGGTCCTGCATGTCGGTGAAGTGGGACTCGAGGCTGCGCGCCACTTCGAGGAGCTGGTCGTAGGCGTGGGGAAAGTCGCCCGCCATGCCCGGGTTGTCTCCGGCCTCCCGGATCAAGCGCGGCGTGCGGGTGCCGGCGACCACGTCTTCGCCCTGGGCGTTGACCAGGTACTCGCCGTAGAGGGCGGGCTCGCCGGTGGCCGGGTTGCGGGTGAAGGCGACACCGGTGGCGCAGTCCGGGCCCCGGTTGCCGAACACCATGGCCTGGACGTTGACCGCCGTGCCCATGTCGTCGGGGAGGTGGTTGAGGCGCCGATACTCCCGGGCGCGCTTGTTGTCCCAGCTCTCGAAGACCGCGCGGATCCCGCCCCAGAGTTGCTCCTGCGGGTCCTGCGGGAAGGGCGCGCCGGTCGCCTTCTCGATCAGGGTCTCGTACCGGTCCACGACTCGCGCCAGGGCCTCGGCCGAGAGCTCTGGGTCGGTGTCGACGCCCTCGCCGGCCCGGGTGACCTCGAGGACCTCCTCGAACTCCCGGTGGGGCACGCCCAGGACCACGTCGCCGTACATGGTGAGGAGCCGGCGGTAGGCGTCCCACAGGAAGCGGGCGTCCTCCCCGGCGGCGGTTCGCGCGGCGACGATCTCCCGGTTCAGGCCCAGGTTGAGGACCGTGTCCATCATCCCGGGCATGGAGATTGCCGCCCCGGAGCGCACCGAGACCAGAAGCGGCCGCTCGGCGTCGCCGAAGCGCTGGTTCTGGAGCTCCTCGACCCGCCCCAGGGCGATCTCGACCTCCCGATCCAAGCCGTCGGGGTAGGCCTTATCCTGGGCCTGGAAGAAGGTGCACACCTCGGTGGTGATGGTGAAGCCGGGCGGCACCGGGATGCCCATGCGGGCCATCTCGGCGAGCCCGGCGCCCTTGCCGCCGAGCAGGGGCTTCTGCGAGGCGTTGCCGTCGGCGCTGCCGCCGCCGAAGGCGTAGACGTGCTCGTGTCCACTGCCCATCCGACTCCCCTCCTGCGAAAGTGAATCTACGTCAGTGCTTCCCGTGCTTGCGGCGGTGCTCCTCGCGGTCGACCACGACCTCGGTCAGGCGGGCGATGCCGGAGAGTGCTTCCTCGGTGCGGGCGAGCAGTCCGAGGCGCCGCCTCCGGACGGCGTGGTCCTCTGCCATCACCATCACCTCCACGAAGAAGCGCTCAAGGACCGCTGCGAGCTTCGCGGTCTTCCGCAGGGCCTCCTCGTACTCGCGCGGGTCGACTGCGTCCATGACGCTTCCAAGAAGGTCGGTGGCCTCCCGGAAAAGCTCCCGCTCGACAGGCTCCCACGCTTCGATCTCGTCGTCATCGGGCCAAGGGATCGGCTGCCGCTCCTCTTCAGGCGCCCCCTTGAGGATGTTCTCGATCCGCTTAGCGGCCAGGACCACGTCGAGGAACCCGGGCTCAGCCCGCGCAGCCTGGACCGCCGCGACTCGGGCCTTGAGGTCCGGCAGCCGGCGGACACCTTCGCCAGCGCCGAGGCCGGCCTCGATCTCGTCATAGGCGTAGCCTTTGAGGCCCAACAGGTGTCTTACCCGGTCTTCGAGGAACGGCTGGAGGTCACCGAGAATCTCGTCGGCGGTCCGATCGAGGACCGCTCCGTAGCCTTCCACCGCCGCGCGGCCGAGGCCCAAGAGGTCCAGGGGCAGCTCGCGCTCCAAGCAGATCCGCACCGCCCCCTGGGCCGCCCGGCGCAGGCCGAAGGGGTCGCGGCTCCCGGTGGGCACGAGGCCCAGGCCGAAGATGCCCACCATGGTGTCCAGGCGGTCGGCGAGGCTCACCACCTCGCCCACCCTCCCCCGCGGCAGAGGATCGTCGGTGGAGGCGGGCAGGTACTGGTCGTAGATCGCCTGCCAGACCGCCTCGGGCTCGCCGTCCTCCCGGGCGTAGAGCCCCCCCATGACGCCCTGGAGGGAGGTGAACTCCTTGACCATCTCGGTGATCAGGTCGACCTTGAGCAGATGGGCCGCGCGCTCCGCCAGGGGCTTCTCCTCGGCCCAGCCGAGGCGATCGCAGATCGCCCCCGCCAGCTTCTCGAGGCGCGCCGCCTTCTCGGCGTAGCTCCCGAGGCGGGCATGGAACGCCAGGTGCTCGAGGCCGGCGAAACGCTCGGCGAGCGGACGCTTGCGGTCCTCGGCGTAGAAGAACCTGGCGTCGGCGAGGCGAGCGGCCACCACCCACTCGTTGCCCGAGCGCACCCGGCCCTCCGGGTCGTCGCCCCGGTCCATGACGGTGAGGAACGCGGGCAGCAGGCCGTCGCCTCCCCCGTTCGAGCGTTCGACCGTGAGGGAGCTCTGGTGGTCCTTCAGGCTGGTCGCGAGGACCTCCCGGGGAAGCTCCAGAAAGTCCTCGTCAAAACGGCCTTCCATGACGCCGGGGATCTCGCACATGGCCACCAGCTTGGCCAGGAGGTCCGGGTCCTCCACCAACGAGCCGCCGGCCGCCCGCGCCCGCTCGTGCACGGCCTCCGAGAGCCGGCGGGAGCGCTCGGCCGGATCGACCACCAGCCCGAGCCCGGCGAGGCGCCGGCGGTAGTCGCCCGCGCCGGTGACCCGGATCGCCTCCGGCGAGAGCCGGGTGTGGCCCGAGGTCCGGTCGCCCGCCGCGACTCCGAAGAGCTCGAAGGGCACGACCTCGCCGTCGAGCAGGGAGAGGATGCCGTGAACCGGCCGCACCCAGGGACCGATTCCGGGCCCCCAGAGCATGGTCTTGGGCCAGGGGATCTCCGTGAGCACGCGGGGGACGAGCTCGGCCAAGACCTCGGCCGTCGTCCGTCCGCGGACGGTCTGGCGGGCGGCCACGTACTCGCCCTTGTCGGTCTCGATCCGCTCCAGGTCGCCGGGCTCGAGGCCCAGGCGCCGGGCGAAGCCCTCGAGGGCCTTGGTGGGGCGCCCCTCGGCGTCGTAGGCCACCCGCGCCGGCGGCCCCACCTGCTGCTCCTCCCGGTCCGGCTCCCCCGCCGGGAGCCCCTTGAGGACCAGAAGGAGGCGCCGCGGGGTGTAGCCGCTCTCCACCTCCCGCGGCCCCAGCCCCCGGCCCATCAGGTCCTCGAACACCCGGGTCGCCAGGTGGCGAACCGCCGGCTCGAGCATGCGCGCCGGAATCTCCTCGGTCCGGACCTCCAGCAGGTACTCGCCGCTCACGACGCCTCCCCCGCGGCACCCGCCACCGCCGCGTCCGACTCGGACCGGGACTCAGGCCGCGATTCCTCCCGGTCCTCGGCCCCTGCGCCCCCACCTCCCGGACCGAGCAGCGGGAAACCGAGCCGCTCGCGGCTCTCGAGGTACGCCTTGGCGCAGGCCACGGCCAGGTCGCGCACTCGCTTGATGAGGGCGACCCGCTCGGTCACCGAGACGGCGCCCCGGGCGTCGAGCACGTTGAACAGGTGGGAGCACTTCAGGGCGCAGTCATAGGCGGGCAGCACCAGCTCCGCCTCCAGGCAGCGCCGCGCCTCCCGCTCGTAGCCCTCGAACTGGGCCTTGTGGAACTCCACGTCGGCGACCTCGAAGTAGTAGCGGGAGAGCTCCACCTCGTCCTGGTGGCGCACCTGGCCGTAGGTCGGCCCTCCCGGCACCCAGGCCACGTCGTAGACACTCCGCGACAGTCCCAGGAACATGGTGATCCGCTCGAGGCCGTAGGTGATCTCGGCGCTGATCGGCGCAAGCTCCAGCCCCCCCGCCTGCTGGAAGTAGGTGAACTGGGTGATCTCCATGCCGTCCAGCATGACCTGCCAGCCGACCCCCGCGGCTCCGAGGGTGGGCGACTCCCAGTTGTCTTCCTCGAAGCGCAGGTCGTGGACCGCGAGATCGAGGCCCATGGCCTCCAGGCTCCGGACGTAGAGGGCCTGGACGTCGTCCGGCGAGGGCTTCAGGACCACCTGGAGCTGGTAGTGCTTGCCCAGGCGGAAGGGGTTCTCGCCGTAGCGGCCGTCGGCCGGCCGGCGGGAGGGCTGGACGTAGGCGGCGCGCCAGGGCTCGGGGCCCAGGACCCGGAGGAAGGTGTCGGGGTGCATGGTGCCCGCGCCCACCTCCAGGTCGTAGGGCTGTTGGAGCACACAGCCCTGGCCGGCCCAGAACTCCGAGAGGCTGAGGATCAGTTGTTGAAAGCTCTGCATGGTCGGTCTCGGGTCATCGGTTCGGCGCGGCGGGGCCCTCCGTCCCGCCTCGGGCGGGGTCGAGCACCGGGCGCAGGCTCTGGATCACGTCGTAGCTGCGTAGCTCCTTGCCCAGGAAGCGGCGGCGGACCTCGGCGTTGAGGCGCTCGGTCCGGCGCAGCACCGGGGCCGCCGGCGGCCGGCGGGCGAGCTCGGCCAGGGGCTCGCGCCCCAGGCGGACCAGCAGGCCCAGGACCTCCGAGTCTACCGGCAAGCCGAGGGAGCCGCCCACGACCGAGGGCGACCCCGTGGTGCCGGCTTCCGCCCCGGCGCCCGAGCGGGCGCAGTCGGCGCAGACCACCGCCTCGTCCCCCGGTGGCAGCACGCCGCCGCCGTCAGGGAAGGGCCGCCGGCACAGCGGGCACTCCCGGGGCGCCGGGAAGATCCCGGCCAGGCGCAGGGCCCAGGCCTCGAAGTAGCGGGCCGCCAGGTCCCGGTCCACTCCCTCCAGAAGCGCCTCCACCGTCGAGTCGAGCAGCCGGAAGTACAGCTCCGAGGGCTCGTTCTCCTGGACGATCTCGGTCAGGTGCTCGGCCAGGTAGCTGCCGAGCAGGATGCCTTCCAGGTCCTGCTGCAGGCGGTGGGCCGGCCGCACCAGCTCTACTTCGCCGATCCGCACCAGCTCCCGCCCCTCCTTCTCGAACCAGCGCACCCGCACTCGGGCCAGGGGTTGGAGCTGGCCGGCGAAGCGACTGTACTTGCGCCGCGCACCGCGCGCAACACCCTTGGTCTTGCCCAGCTCGCGGGTCAGGAGGGTCACGATCCGGTCGGTCTCGTGGAGGTTGAAGACGTCGAGGATCAGGGCCTCGCCAGCGAAGGCTCGCATCGAGCGGCCAGCCTACACTGGCCCGGCCACCGGGGCCACCGCGGCCACCGCACTGCTCCGCTGAGCTTCGTAGGCGTAGATCTACCGGGCGGCGGTCGCCGTGCCCACCGCCGGCCAGATCGTCGCCGTCAGCCGGTCGTCCAAAGGCCGTTCTGGTCTCAGAGGTTTTCGACCTTCCCCGAGGCTGGGATACACCGGTCTTCTTCGACGAGGATGCTCTTTCACCGGCACTTGGTGGAATCCCCGGCGAGTTGCGCTACGGGTTCATTGCCAGCGGCGAGCTGATGGTGCCGTGCGCGTTCGAGTCGCGCCGGCTGGGGCGCACGAACCGCATCGGTGGCATCTATGTCCTTCGCCACGCGCCTGACGATCCGAAGCCCTTCAACCGCGACGACTACGCTCTAGTGCCATCACGACAGTATCCTGAGCAACTCTGGCTGGACGGGCCATATCACCACCCTACCGAGCACTGCGCGCACCACGACGAGGTCCGCCAGTTGCTCGATGTCTGCGTCATCTGAGAGTCGGCTCAGGCCGTTTCAGGAGCCGAAACTGCCTAGATCTCCGCGTGAAGAAAACAGCGTTGGGATTCGGTTGCAACCGGTAGATCTATCTCAACGCCAGAACGCCATAGCAGTCTTGTAGATTGCGTGCTGCTTCGCCGAATCCTCCTGAATCTGCGGATGCAACTCGAGAAGGTCGACTGCCTGTCCCCTGCGCGAGCGAACAACCGCCGTCTCTCCTTTGACACGAACCTCGTAGTCGAACCATCGCACAAGCAACTCGCCAATCGAGGGTCTGTAGGAACTATTACTGAGAAGTTGCTGAAAATCGCGGAACGTGATCTCGTACTCGGTCCTTGGGTAGACCGTGCCAACGGGTACTTCCGGCACCGCCGTTTTGCCACAGGAAGGGCAAACAATCGGAGCACCCAGGAGGATGTAGGGAATCTCGACCATTCCTCCGCACGCTGGGCAACAAGCCTGGATGCTCGCTCTCACGGCAGGGCCTCGAGATAATCTTTGCGGGCCAGGCTCTCCTTCACTTTGTGTGGAAGGGTGAGAGCGTAAGGCCGCCGCAACAGAGGTAGACGCCACCTCAACCCCCTCCTGGGATGACCGTCACCACGTTGAACCTGGGGCGGCGATCTCCGTCTCGATCACGCTCGGCGGTACGTTGCGAGGATCCGGCCCGTACTTCGCCCACCACTTCCCGAACGCGGGCGTGCCTGGCTCCAAGCCGGCCGCTCGGGCGCGGGCCAGCGCCCGACTCTCAAGCTCGGCCATGACCTGCGGAGGCCGAGGAGCCATCCGCTCCAGCGCATGCTCCGTGTACCAGCGACCGCCAATCCTGGCACCACCGCCAGCTTCAGGAAGGACCCATCCTGTCCCCCTTGGGACAGCCGGTGGTGGTTCGACTGCGCCACGTCAGAGTTGCCTACTCCTCAACCTCCAAGGCCGGATGCCTCGGCACTTCCGGCCGTAGCAGGCGCACCAGGCAACGCCGGTCAGCATATAGATTCTGGACCTCGTCCCTTTCACGCGTCGGGTACACAGCCAGAAGCACTGCTTCATCCTCAGGCAGGCTGATCCCGCAGAAGCAGCAGACCACGAAGTCGCTCATCCGGGGCCTCCCTCCAGCCATAGTTCCTCGCTAGCCGGTCCAGCGACTTCTGAGAGAGATTCTCGAAGGTCGTTATGACCCCGCGTTCCCCTTCAACAACAACATTGAATCGGCCAGCCTCGTTCGAAAGAACACGAACTGTTGCACCATCGGCCTGGGTAAGCGTACGACCGGATGCTCTGGCCGCGGCGATCTGCTCAGCCGACAACACGCCGCCCCGAGTCGCAGCCGGCCCAGCGACGCGCTCGGCGCCGTGGGCGGTAGTCGTAAGCTCCTCACCTACCCCCCTTGGGACAAGGGGATAGCCCACCGCAAGTTCATCGTACCGAGCGGCGTAAGCCCCGGTGCCTGTTGGGCTTACGGCCCGCTCGGCCCCGACGCCCGCAGGGATTTGGAGCTCGAAACCCCTGACGCGAGTTTCGGCGTAGGTCGGGCTCGGCGCCGACGCGCTCGCCGGCGCCGGCAGCGCCGCGGCCAGGAGCACGGCGGCCAGGCCGAGCACCACCGCCCAGGCCCTTCTTCCTTTAGCTGCTCGCGTCATACCGGAGCCATTCTACGCCGCCGGCGGCGCTCGAGCCGAGCGGCTAAAGGAGGAAGGCGGGCTGGTGCGGGCGGGGGCTGTTCGCAGGCCACCACCGGAGGCCGGCGCGCGGCAGGGTGGGGGCGCGGGGGGCGGCAATGCCGCGCGGCGGCCGGGCCAGCGGCAAGACGTCGAGCAGGGCCTCGGCAGTTTGGCGCAGGCGGCGCAGCCGCCGAGCCAAGCTGCCCGTCCTCGGGCGGGCGGAGAGGCCAAGGGCGCAGCCTTTGGCCGGGGGGAGTCTTCGGGCGGGGGAGGCGGCGGGGCTGGAGCCCGAGCACGGCGACGGAGGCGGGGGTGCCGGGGGCGGCGCCGCGCGCAGGCAGCGGAAGACCCGCCGCCGGGCGGGGGCCGGGAGGAGGGATGGGGAGCCCCCTCGAGGGGGCGGACGGGAGGCCCGAGCCGTCGCAGGGCACGGCCGGTGGAGCTCGGCTGGGAGGCCCGGAGCGGGGCGTGGTGCCGAAGCCGCAAGGACCCTCAGCCGCCCATGCCGTGCTCGCCCCAAGTTGCACATAACTCCGTTATGTCAAGGCCGAAGGCCCGGAGCCGCGGCGGCCGAGGGCCAGGTCGGATAAGGGCGCCCTTATCGGACAGCGGAGAATGCAAGGGACGTGACCGCGGGGGCGGGCGCGGCCCTTGCCCGGAGCGGCTGGCCCGTGCCCGCAGGGACGGACGCCGCGGCGGAGCTTGGGGCGAGCTTTCGAAGCCACTTCCCTTTAGCCGACGAAAAGCCCCGCTCCGGGCCGGCGCTCGGAGGGCACGAGCGCCTCGCTCGCAGACGCTCGGGCCGGGGCGGGCCGGGGTGACCTCCCGGCCGGAGCGCAGCGGAGGCCGGGCCAATCGAGCCGAGGGCTCCGCGCGCAGCGGCGGAGGACGGCGCAGCCGGCCGCAGCGCGAGCACGGAGACCCGGACCGCATGGGTGGGCGGGGGCGGTGCCGTCGCCACCACCGGAGGACGGCGCGCGGCGTGCGGGCGGCCGGGCGGGTCGTGCACGCCGCGTGACGGCCGGGCCATCGGCAAGGCCGTCAGTCCTCCGCCTCCACCTCGACCAGGTCGAGCACGTCCTCGGCGGTCGGCTCCTCGTCGTCCTCCTCCCCCGCCGCCGGCGACGTCGCCTTCCGGCCGAGCTGCGCTCCGGGGTGGGTCGCGGTGTGGATCTCCTTGAGCTTGCGGATCGAGACCTGGGTGTAGATCTGCGTCGTCTCGAGCTTGGCGTGGCCGAGCATCTGCTGGATGAAGCGCACGTCGGCGCCGCCTTCGAGCATCAGCGTCGCCATCGTGTGGCGGAAGAGGTGGCAGGCGCCCGACTTGCCGAGCTCGGCGGCCACCACGTAGCCGCGCACGAGCTGGGTCATCCGCGACGGGGTGAAGGGCGTGCCCTCGTTGGTCAGGAAGAGCGTGCCGTCGTCGGGCTCGACGGCGAGCTCCGGCCGCACCTCGGTGACGTAGCGGTCGATCCAGGCCAGCGCCCGCTCGCCGATCGGGATCATCCGGTCCTTCCGCCCCTTGCCCTGGCGCACCATCACCGTCCCGCGGTCGACGTCGAGGTCGTAGCGGCCGAGGCCGAGCAGCTCGGAGCGGCGCATCCCGGTCGAGTAGAAGACCTCGAGCAGGGCGCGGTCGCGCACGCCGAGCGGGTCGGCGGTGTCGGGCTGGTTGAGCACCTGGTCGGCCTCGCGAGGCCGTCAGCACCGCCTTCGGCAGCCGGTGCTCGAGCTTCGGCAGCTCCAGCTCCGAGGCCGGGTTGTAGAGCAGGTGGTTCGCCCGGGCGGCCCACTTGAAGAAGGCGCGCACCGGCACCAGGCGGCTGTGCTGCGCCCGAAAGTGACAGCGGCCGGCCGTCCTCGGGCTTGCGGTAGTGGTAGAGCCACCGCGCGTAGCGCTCGAGGATCGGCTTGGTCACCTCCGACGGCCGGCTGACGCCGCGCTCCTCGCACCAGACGAGGAAGAAGCCGAGGTAGACCTCGCGGTTCTCGACCGTGCGCGGGGAGTAGTTCTTGACCCGCATCCACTCCAGGTACTCGGCCGTGAGCGCGGCGAAGCCGCGCGGATCGGCCGGGTCGCCGAGCACCGGCCGTGGGAGTCGCTGCCCCCGCCGCGGCATCAGCGCGCCTCCAGCGCCAGGCCCAATCCTGAGGTGGGGCCGAGCTCGGTACGACGCCCGGACTTAGGATGCGACGCGCCCTCTTCTGTTGCCTCCCGATGTGCGGTTTCCGGGGAGGAGGGCTGATTTTCGGCGGAAGTCTCAGCAGCTAAAGGAGAAAGCTCACCTCCCAAACCCCCTCCAATGGGGGTCAGATGGGGGTCCAATGGCCGCCCAAACTCGGCCTCGCCGCCCTCCAAGGTCGCCTCCAAGGCCCCCATACTTCTCGTCGTACCCTCCCCGCGCAGCTTCGCCACGTCGATGAGCCCCGGCAGCACCGGCGCTCCCTCCTCGCCGCCGCCCTCGTAGAGCAGCTCGTAGACGAAGCTCTGCCCCCGGCCGCCCTGGTGCACCAGCACGTACTCGAGCGCCACCAGCCGCGCCAGGTGGATGCGTACCTGGTCGTAGGTCCAGCCCGTCGACTCGCGCACCTCCCGCCGCGTGAAGCGGAAGTGGCT
This sequence comes from uncultured Acidobacteriota bacterium, assembly GCA_963739795.1. GTDB lineage: Bacteria > Acidobacteriota > Thermoanaerobaculia > Multivoradales > DATKCC01 > CAVUBL01. The sequence continues at coordinate 512,859 of CAVUBL010000010.1, forward strand.
CCGCTCCATCTCGAGCCGCTCGCACTCGGCCGAGACCAGCTCGTCGAGCAGTGCCAGCAGGCGCCGGGTCTGCGGCGGCAGCTCGTCGAGCGAGCGGCCCAGGACCTCGTGCGCCAGCCGGTTGGCCGTCTCGATGTCGCCGAGCTCGACCTCGACGTACTCGACCGGCCGGCCGTCCACCGACGCGCGCTTCACCTCCCGCTGGTGCTGGTGCAGGAGCGCGATGGCGTCGATCAGGGTGAGGTACTTCTCGTGGTCGCGGCGCGTCCGGATCTGCGTGTCGAGGAAGGTCAGCTCCGGGGCGTAGGGGTTGACCACGGCCAGCGGCCGCAGCAGCCGCTGCGCGTTCTGGTGCAGCGCCACGATCGCCTCCCGGCGCTTGCTGGCCAGGAGTCCTTCGAGCGTCCGCCGCTCCCGCTGCAGCCGGTGGATCGCCCGCGTCTGCTCCCGCGCCTCGTCGACCGACAGCACCAAACACCGGTTGAGCAGCTCCTCGTCGATGTCGATCGCCGTCGTGGTGAGAAAGATCATGACCGGCCCCTCGACCCGGTACTCGTGCGTCACCAGCCGCCCGGTCGAGGGGTCCTTGCCCGTCGAGGCGATCGTCAGCTCGCCTTCGGATTGGAGGAGCTTCAAGGCGTAGGAGGCGCGCTCCGCGCCCTCCTCCTCGACGATCGCCAGGATCTTGTGCGAGAGGTTCGTCTCGCCCATGTAGAAGAGGCTCTGCCCGGTCATCGCCGAGTACTTCACCTGCTGCTCGGCCGGCAGCAGCGCCAGCACCGCCTCCATCAGCGCCGACTTGCCCGCCGAGGACGACGACTGCACCACCACCGCCAGCGGACGCTCCAAGAGGCGCGACGTCGCCGCCAGGTAGCCCATGAGCTTGTTGGTCTCCTCGCCCACCACGCCGCAGCGCTCGAAGTCCTCGAGGATGCGCGCCAGCAGCTCCGGCGAGCGCAGCAGCGCGAGCGCCTCCGCCTTCTCCTCGTCGGCCAGCTCGACGGCCTCGCTCTTGGGCTCGAGCGCCGAGCGGATCTGCTCGTCCTGGAGTTCCTCGAGCTTGAGAAGCACCTTCCCCAGGTCCGTCTTGACCACCTGCTCGTCGACGCCGAGCTCGCCGGCGGCGGCCTTCTGGAAGACCGCCCGGTGGCGCGCCGAGTAGAGATCCAGCGTGTCGACGTGGAAGGCATCGCGGCGGCTGGCGAGCAGGTTGATCTTGAGGACGTCGTAGGCCAGGTTCTTGCCCAGGCCGCGCACCCGGTAGCGGCGATCGCCGAGCGAGACCACCACCTCCTGCTCCTTGACCACCGCCGGCGGCGCCGGTGGCGGAGGCGCCGGCAGACGGCGAGGCCTCGGCCGGCTCGGGCAGCGGCCTCGACCGGCGCGCTCTCGGCCGCCGGCGGCTCGGCGGCTAAAGGAGGAGCCGGGGGTTCTTCTTCTTTAGCCGTCGTGGCTGCCGCCGGCGCGGAGGCCTCCGCCGGCGGCGCCGGCGCCGCGCCCAGCTCGACCGCCGGCGCCTCGCCCTGGCCCATCCACGCCGCCTTGCGGATCGCCACCCCGAGCGACTTCGCCGCCGGCGTCACCTTCAAGGCGTACTCG
>CAVUBL010000011.1:0-340000 GCA_963739795.1 uncultured Acidobacteriota bacterium
CTGCTGCATGCGGAGCCAGAGGTCCGGCCCGTTGCCGCAGAACCTGCCGAGGCGAAACGCCATCTCGGCGGTCACCGGCGCGCGGCCGGCGAGCACCCGGTGAAGCCTCTGCCGGGGCACCCGTAGCTGGCGGGCCGCCTCCCAGACGGAGAGGTGCAGGGCCGGCAGGACGTCCTCGCGGAGGATCTTCCCCGGGTGGGTCGGTTGGCGCCGGCGGGCCGGGCGGGGCGTTGAAGTCTCTTGCGTCATCAGCCGGCCTTCAGGAGATCTCGCGCAACGACGCCACCGGGCTCCGGTATCCCTTCCGGATCATCTCCGCCAGGAGGGCGTCCGCCTCGGCCAGGGACAAGCCCCCGATCTCGACCAGGTGTAGCAGGACGCCGAGCGTCCCGCTCACCTCGATCCCGAGGGAGCCGGCCACGGTGCGGGCGTCGCGATCATCGGTGAGGACAGCCACGCCACGGGCGGCGGCCACCGCGAGACACGCAGCCTCCCCGGGACCGAGAGTCCTTTCAAAGGTCTTCGCCCTTCTGGTCTCGGCGCCCGTGAGCTGAACCTGTCGGATGAACCGCCGGTCGAAGTTCCCGAGGTGGCCGAGGCGCTGGCCCTCCGCGATCTCGTCGAGCACCGGCTGGGGCGAGACGACGCCGGGGTACGCGGCCGGAACCAGCCGTGGCTGCCCGGCATGGACGAAGTTGCACCACACCGTGGTGTCCGCCACGACGAGCTCCGTCATCCAATGCCCCGCGCCACCTTCACCTCCTCTCGGGCCTCTTCGATGGTGGCGGGACCGATCCGGATGGGAACCCCGAGCCGCTCGAACCGCTCCATGAGCTCGAAGCGGGAGACTCCGAGCACGGTGGCCATCTTGGAAAGGCTGATCTCCTCGTCCAGGTAGCGCCGCAAGAGGCGCTGGAGATCCCCTTCGCCCTCGTGCCGGCCGGAGGCGAGCGCCGCCAGGCCCTGGAGCAGCCGGTACTCCAGTGGGTCGAGGAGCACGGCCTGCTCCTTGCCGTAGCTCTCGATCAGTGCTGGCTTCCCTTTGCGCACCAGCTCCAGGATCTCGCGGGTCTTCCGGGTCAGGTCCGTGCGTGAGAAGGTCGCTGCGCCGGTCATCGTTGAGTCACCTCCACCCTCAGATTACGCAATCTCCGCATTCTGTGCAAGCTCGGCGGCCTCGAGTGCCTCCAGAGCGGCCAGCGCCTTCATCGTCATTCCCGATCTCCCTGCCGCCAGGGTTCGGCCCGACCCATGGCGTCGGCGTCGCGGCCACGCCAGGGGAACTCGACCACCGTCCCGGCAGGCCCGCCGCCGACGATCTCCTCGACCCGCCGGCCCCACTCGCTGAGCGCCTGCTTCTTCTCCCGGTCCATCCCGTACCGATCGTAAACAGCGGTGACGTCGGAGTCCTTGTGGTTCAAGATCGCCTGGACCGTCCGCCGCTCGACGCCGAGCGCCCGCATCTTGGAGGCCGCCGTCCGCCGCAGGTCGTGCGGGGTCCAGGGGCGCATCCCGGCGCGCTCGACGATCGCGTAGTTGGCGGTCTTGAGTGTCGTCAGGTGGTGGCCCTTCTTGTACGGGCTCTCGAACACCCATCCGGAGGCGCCGGTCACCGGCCGAAGCCGGTCAAGGATCTCCCGGACCTGGGGGGAGAGTGGCACCCGGTTCGCCTCGCCGTTCTTCGCGACCTCGGCGGGGATCACCCACCAGGAGCCGTCTTCGATGTCGGCCCACCGCATCGCCATGACCTCGCCCGGGCGCTGGGCCGTCAAGAGGATCATCCGGAAGGCCGAGGCCGAGACCGGGGCCTCCTCCTGCCGCGGTGCGGTCGTCTCCAGCTCGTCGAGCGCGCCCCAGAGGGTCCGGATCTCCTCGTCCGCGAGCACCCGGTCGCGCCCGCCCTTCTTCAAGTGCTCCCGGACCCGGACGGGGAGCTTGACGCCGGTCGCCGGGTTGCCGGTGACGAGGCCCTGGTCGGCAGCCCAGTCGAACATTTTCGACAGGAGGGCGCGGAGGTTCCGGGGCGCCGTGGTGGTGGGCTTGCCGCGGGCGGCGAGGCTGCCGTCGGCGAGCGCCTGGAGGAGGTCCCGCACGTCCTGCTTGGTGATCTCGTCGACGGGGCGCTCGCCCCACTGCGGCACCACGTAGGTCTCGAGCTGCCAGCGGTCCAGGGCGTGGCTCTTCGGCCGCTTGTGGGGGCCGGAGTACTCCTCGAGATAGCGCTCGGCCAGGGCCGCGACCGTCTCGGCGCCGCTACGCTCTCGGGCGGCCACCCGCTCGGCCTGGGGGTCGTCGCCGGCGGCGATCCGACCCAGCTCCCGCTCGGCGAGCTCGCGGGCTTGCTTGAGACCGAGGCCGGGGTAGTCGCCGAGCTTGAAGATCCGCCGGTGGTCGTCCTCCTTGCGTCGGTAGAAGACGAACCAGACCCGGACGCCGGTCTTGTACACCCGGAGCACCAGGCCCCGGACCTGGTCGTCGCGGAGCTCTCGTTGGTTGAGGCCCGCCGGCACCTTGGCGGATCGAATCGCGCGGTCGGTCAATCCCATGGTCGTCTCCTGGTCCTGGGGCCGCCCTCGCCCCACCTACCGGCGGTGGCAACGACGGGGCCTGTCGTTGCCAGACCCCGGGGAGTCGAGGCCCCTTCGACCCCGAAACCGGCCCCTGGGCCGCCCCTGCCAGCGGGCACGGAGGACCCGGGGTCTGTCGTTGTCCCATCGTTGCCAGGATGCCTGCGCTTGGGCGAGGTCTCCATAGACGGGATGGTACACCATGAGACGACTCTAAGTCCAGTCACTGCAATGAGTTACGGAGACAGGATGAGCCCCCATGAGACGGGATGAGACGGGGTGATCTCTCTTGAGAATTCCAGCGACAACTAGTCTACGGATCAGAAGGTTGGGGGTTCGACTCCTCCTGGGCGCACCACCTTAAGTCCAACCCACAGAGACAGTTAGAATGAATAGATGTCCGGCTATGAGTCGGCCGGGGCGTCTTTCGTTGCTGTATCGTTGCTGCTGAGCACGCGCTAGGCGACGAGCGAGGAGGGGTGTGCTCGTAAGTGACTGACGGGGAAGGGGGTTGCGGATATAGCTGAAGCTGCATTTCAGTGGCGCTTCAAGAGAGCAGTGTCCCAGGAGGGCTCAGGGGGTCTCACCGGGAGGGCGGTTTGGAGGAGGGTTGGGAGGGTGATCCCCGGAAACGCTGGGAAAAGCGGGGATAGAGCATCTGACTGGAGATCAGAAGGTTGGAGCCCTTCAAGGGGCTTTTCCGGCGAGGGTTGGGACTGCCTCAGTCGAGCCTTCGTAGAGAGGCTAGATCAAGCGTTCGGGTTGTTCGCGGTAGTGGCTAAGCAGAAGTCCTACGACCGAAACATGTGAAGGTCGCCGCCAGCCTCAGGGCTACCCTGAACCGAGAGTCGGGCCGGACCAGGGCACCGGGGCAAGAGCCGACGCACTTCACGGAACCGGGGCAACTCCAGCCTACTGAGACACCGTGAGGCGTGGGTTACGTATAGCAGAGCGAACCGTCCTCTCGAGAGCTCCTACGGTCTGACGAATGGATCGATGACCGCTTTGAAGCTCGCGCCGCGCTCGACGGAGAATCCGTTGCCGAGAATGATCAAGTTGCCGGCCCTGAAGGTCACGTCCGCAGTTGACGTCACCGTGAAGCCCGATTGGGCAGTCACACTGTTGCAGCCGTCAAAGGTCTCGGTGCCAGTTACGGACTGGTTGCTGAGGTAGAGGTCCCCTACGCAAGTGCTGACAAGCACGCCTACGCTATCCCGTCCTCCGTGCTCGTCGATCACTTCCAAGGTTACAGGGAAACGCCCCGTCTCGGTAAATGTGTGGGAGACAGGTGACCCCTTGAGTCCGCTGGTGCCGTCGCCGAAGGTCCAAGAGTATGTGAGAGCGTCATCGTCAGGGTCATAGCTCCCGGCAGCGGAAAAATTCACGGTTAGTGGGATGGGCCCGGAAGTCACGTCTGCCGTGACCATCGCAACGGGTGGCTCATTTCCTGAGAAGACTGCGGCCTGGTTGTTGAGCTCGGAAACCTCTGAGACCGCGTTCCCGGAGTCGACGACGGCAACCACCTCGTCGGCTCCGGGCGGCATCGTGAAGCTAAACTGCAGAGCAGCCGTATCCCCCCCGGGGAAAGGACCGGCAACTTCGCTTGAGCCCAAGAGTGTACCGCCAGCCGCGGGATCGCCGCCGTATAGTTCCACTCCAAAGGAGCCAACGGCAAAATCGCCAGCATTGTGGACTTGTAAGCGTGCAACAGCGTCCTCACCAGGCTTAGGGAACGGCGGGTTGAGGACAAGGTCGCTATTTGTAACCGCGAGATCCACTACCAGAGCATGCGAGAGCACACGGAGGTCGGTCTGCCCTTCTTGGGGGATATTCGTTAGCGTCCGAACCTCTCCGCCCACGTCTACGTCGCGCGTTGTGCGGCTGATCTGCGTGGCGAGGTACGCAGCTCGCAGGATGCCGTCGCTCCCGTAGTAGCCGCTCAGCTCCCGGTGCATTACTTCAGGCTCCTCGGTGAGCCGCCGGTCCACGCTCCACGTCCCCGATGCTGGATCCAGGATCCGGGCGAAAATGTTGGCCGGTCCATTGTCGACCACCTCCTGCCAGACGAGGGTGAGATCGCCTAGGGTGTTGGTGAAGAACTTCGCGCCGTAGAAGGACATGGAGTCACTGGCGGCCCGGACCGTCACTGGACTCGGATCGCTCAGCGTTGCCCAAACCAGGTTTCCTGCCCGAAGCCAAACCACGTGGCCTTCGCCTCCGCTATCGTAGATCGCAGAGGGTACCCTGTTCTCCACTCCGCCCGCTGCGAAGGTGCTAGCCGAGCTCCAGATCGCCCCGTTCCAAGTGTAGAGATCCAGAACCCCGTCGTCCGGCGCGTCTAGGTTTGGATCTCGGGGTAGTACGATGAATGCCTCATTGTCCCGCAACGCGGGTGCGTGCTCGGCAACACCAACAAGACCGGTGGCCACTGTCGCCGGCGGGCTCCACGTTTTCGTGTCTTGATCCCAGAGGCTGAACCAGAGCTGCGAGGGGCTGGTCGTGGTCGATAGAAACTCGCCGTCCGGGTTCTTGAGCCAGGTCATCATCACGTTGCCTGCGGCGTCTGACGACAGATGGAGATCCGTGTCCATCGCGCTGTCATCGGTAATGGCAATGGGTGTCGTCCAGCTCTGCGCGACGGGATCGAAGATTGCCGTAACCACCTCGAGTTCCTTGTAGAACAGTGGAAGATCAGAAGTAGTAGTGATGGGTGTGTCGAAAGCGGGATCCTTGATCCGGGTCCACGTTGCCACGACCACGCCTTTCCCATCTACGGCGGCCACGGGATCTAGTTCAACCTGCGTATCGTCGACAACGAGCTGTGGCGCCGACCACCCGGAGCCATCATTGAATGACCAGGAGATCTCGGTCGACTGGAGCACCGGGTCGAGCGGATCCTGATACTCCCAAAGAAGGAGCTGCCCATCGCCGGTCTCGATCAGTTTCGGCGAGGCGCCGGGGAAGACGTTGGCCACTACAGTCTCCTGCTGGACCGAGAGTGGTATAAGAGACGACGAGCGACGGGCCAACGGTCGGGCTTCAAGCTTCGAGTAGCGGCCGAACTTTCCGTAACTCCGTCTGATCGTAGCCACGTTACCCTCGTGGCTGCGTGGCACCAACCCTGCGGAACTCGTGCTCGAATCGCAGCTGTCTGTTTCGCAGGTAACTGTTGTTCCCGGCGACCAGTTGCACCAGGCGCGACAGCGGAACTGCCCTTCGTAGGCAAGGAAGAGGGCATCGAATTCGTAGTCCACTCCTGCCTCTACATGTGCCTCAAGTTCCCGAAGCAACGGGGCGGGCACTCCGAGGGTCATGCTGCCGCCTCCCGCGACCCAACCGCTGGCCGTCAAATGCTCGGGGATCACGTCCGCCTCAAGTGTTGCCTTGAGATCAATTCCCAGCCTGCCCGTCCCCCCGCGGAATACCAAGTAGCCCCCATCATCAGCCCCAAAGCTCGCCGACATGTCGAGCGATGGCGTGATCGCCCCGATCAGTTTCGCACGCTCGTTGAACCAGCGGATCGGGCCGATGGTCGCGACCGAGGCAAGCTGAGGAATCGCGTCGATAACTCCCATCTCCCGTCGAATCGTGCCGGAGATGCCCAAGGAGAAGGAGGCGCCGGTCAGGACCAGTCCCTCTGGAGCGAACAACCGAAAGTCACCGCTTCCGCCTACCCTGCCCGCGATGCTGCCTCCAAGTGCTCTAAACCCTGTCTGTCCTTCAAGACCCAGAGAGCCGGTGCCGTCGCTGGAAAACTGCCCCGTCACAGCCGCAAACGAGTCCTCGATGCCTAAGTCGCCGCCCAAGTAAGGAACATAGCTGGGGATCGAGATGACACCTGAAAGGCGAGGATGGGGGAATTCCCACCGCACGTTACCGAAGACTTGTCCGGCCCCTGTAGTAAAGGTGAGCGATCCGCCCAGGCTGAGGCTCTGCTCCAGCCACGCCGGGTACGGAAAGAGGTGGAGGTATTCTGTCTGAGTCGCACCGGCCACCCCTTCGCCGTTGGTCGGGGTGATCTCTATCGCTGTCGGCGTCCAGCGAGGCGTGATGCTGCCCAAGTCGAGTGTGAAGGAACCTCCGCTCGACGTGCCAGGAACTGTTGACGGAGCGGACCCGTCGACGGCCACCGCGATCGAGCCAGGCGTGCCCGTCCAGTCGACTCCCAGATCAAACTGATCATCTAGTGAAACACCCTCGAGAAAGACTCCTGGCCACTCTCGACTTACGCTGGTAATGACCGGCGCCGTGCCATCGCCGGCGACTACGAGCTGCTTGGTGACAGAATCAAAACCGTATGGGTTTGAAACGCGCAGAGTAACAGGGTAGGTGCCGGTATGAGGGAATGACCAAGTCGGGTCTTCCGCCAGGGAATCTGCGGCGCCGTCACCGTCGAAGTCCCACGTCCACGCCAGTACAGACCCCGTAGACGTATCGCGAAACTGCACGCTAGCTCGAGGACTCGGGCTGGCTGGTGAGAAATCGAAGTCAGCCTGGGGCCGAGAGCCACTCAGGAACTGCCACTCGTTCCTTCCGGTGTCGTATACCTCTACGTCGGGCGTTTGGCCGTTTGGCGAGAGTCCTCCAATGACGTACAGAGTGTTATTTACAACTACGGCGGCGGCTCCAACACGAGCTGTTCTCAAGTCGGCTAGCTTCGACCAACTATCTGTAGCCGGATCATAGGCTTCCACAGTCGGGAGGATGGACTCCGATACCGGATCCCAGCCGCCGATGGCGTACAGTTTCCCGCCCAGAGCGGCTACCACATGGCCCCAGCGCGCAGTAGGCATCGGAGCATGGGAAGACCAGCTTTGCGTCGTGGGATCATACGATTCATTCACCGAGACCGGATCGATGATGATATGCGGGCACTTGTGCGAGCCTCCGACCACATAGAGCTTGCCATCGATGGTCGCAGCTCCGGCGCCCCACCGCGAAGTTGGAAGACTAGCGATCGAGGTCCACTGACCTTGGTCAACATCGAACTCCTCCACAGAGCTCACGGGCTGGCATGAGTTACCCGTATTGAGACCGCCGGCGGCGTAAATGTGCTGGCCGATGGCGCCTATCGCTGCCTTGGACCGAGGCGCTTGAAGGGGCTGGACCTGGTCCCAGGCACCCGTCGCAATATTGAATGCCTGTACGGTCGCGACAGGGCCTGCTCCCTCGTCCCCGCCTATGAGGTAGACCTTGCCATTCACTTCAGCAGCACCGAGCGAGTGACGTGCTCGGGACAAGGCCGGCAGAGGAGTGGATGTCAAGTTAGGTAGGTTGATCGCTTCAAAGGCCTTTACTGGATCTTGGCCGAAGTTGCCGCAGCTCTCAAAGTCGCAGGTGCCACCGCCAGCAATGTAGACGGTTTGTCCATCACTAGCTACGCCTGACCACGCTCGCGGAGGAACTGGTAGAGCGAAGGCCGTTTCGAGAGAAACAGTTGTCGGGAGAATCAAGAGTGAAGCCAGTCCGACCAGTGCATTTAGTCGCATGGCAAGTACCCTGAAGATCTGAGCTCTGGGTAGTCCTTCCTGCGCGATCCGGTCGAACTAGACCTATCAGCAGAGCGGCACTCGACGAGTCGCTGTGCCTGGGGGGGGCAGGTCGCCAGAGGGACCAGGAAGGAGCAGGTTTGCAGGGCTGCGAAGATGGAAAGCTCCTTTGCGGGGCAAGGGAAATCTCAGATGCCTGGAGGGGTGGCCCAGAAGTGCCCAGGGCGCCCCGCCCTGCCCAGTGCTAGTTAGGCCCTAGGTTTGCGCTCTCGCAATTGTAGCAGGTCCTCCGCCGTCTGCAACCACACAGCGTGGAGTTGGACGTAGGAGCCTCGGGAAAGGAGGACAGACGCGTCGGGATGAGTCAAGGACGCAGAGCGGCTTCGGTTGACAGCAGCCCCTCAACCTCCGTACTCACCAGCCCCTCGCCCCGAGGGCCGCCCGGGCACTCCCGCCTGGGTCTGGACCCTGGGGCCAGGGGCACCATGACCCGACGACGACCCCGTAGACACCGATCCCCCGAGCCCGACACCAACCCCAACCCACCCCTTCTCCGGGACCTCCCCCCGGACGAACGCCCCCAGCAACGCCTCCTCCGATCCGGCGGCCCCTCCCTCTCCGACTCCGAGCTCCTGTCGATCATCCTGGGCAACGGCTGCCGGGAGGTCTGCTCTCTCGACCTCGCCCGGCAGATCCTGGAGGAGGTCCGCGGCCTGGTCGGTCTCGTGGGGATTCAAGCCGAGACCCTCCAGCGCCGCGGGATCGGGGAGGCCAAGGCGGCGTCCGTCCTCGCCTCCCTGGAGCTGGCCCGCCGACTCGCCCGCGCCGAGATCCCCGAGCGGGAGCTTCTCGACCGGCCCGCGGAGATCGCCCGCTACCTGGTCCTCCGGTACGCCGTGCGCGACCAGGAGGTGATGGGTGCCCTCTACCTCGCCGACCTGCTCCTCGGGCGCTATGATGACCAATGCGGAGAGACAGAATGGCTATGAGCGCAACGCACGCGGGAGGGCTTCTCCGGTCGCCCTTCGGGCTCCCTCCGAAGCCCTCCCGACCGCCCCACCCACCCGACCACCCGGCTGCGAGAGTGTCAGCCATGTACCCGGTCTGACTGTCAGCGATCTACCCGGCTGTTCAGTGGCGGGTCGTGCAACATCCAGGTAGGCGACATCTGCCCGACCGAGTGCATGAGCTGCACGCACTTCTGGTACTAATCCACGAGGCAGTGAGGTACCCTGGAGCCCATGCAAATGCGCAGGCTCCTGATCTTGTTTTTCCTTCTGGTGACCGGCGGCCTGCTCCATTCGGCCGCCGGTCACGCCTCGGGAGCAGCCGCCGGGCCTGTTCAGCAGGCGCTGATGGGTGAGCCTCCCCGTGCGGGAGCACTCGTCCACTTCTCCAATCTCCCGGTCCACGAGGGCCGCCAGAACATGGTGGTGCGGACTGTCCAGGGCTCGACTCTGGCCGTTGTTTGGTGGCAGGAGCGCCCTGACCGGCGAGGGGGTCTGTACGCCGGCCGGATTTACTCCCTCTCGGGCGCTCCGCGCTCGCCCGTGTTCCGCGTTTCGGGAGAGATCGAGAGGAGCTACGGTCGACCGGGCGTCGCATTCGTTGGGGGTGGGGAGTTGCTGGTCGCGTGGTCCTGCTCCCTGTCGAGCCAGGGTGGGGCCGGGTTGTTGGTTCGTTTCTTTGGGGCGGGAGGAGGCGCTCTCGGCCCTCGCAAGCGCTTGGCCACGGGATCAGCGCCGTTCCAGGATATCGAGGTTGAGCCGCTGGGAGAGGGTGGCGCCCTCGTCCTGTGGCGCCGGAGCGATGCCGCCCAGGGAACGAGCGCCGTGATCGTCGAGAGGGATGGTTCCCCGGCGAAACTGTCCAGTTGGCTCTCCGACGATCTCGAGGCGGCGACCAGTCCCCCGGCGGTTGCGCGCCTTGCGGGGGGCCTCGAGATTGCGTGGACGGGTTCTCGTGGCCTCCAAGTGGCGCGCCTCGAGGGAAGCGGAGCGGCTCGCGAGTTGCCGATCGCGCCACCTGGCCAGAGGCCGGTCGGCGAACCGAGTGCTTCGCCCACCGGGGAACTTGCTGCGGTCGCCCTCGATCCCGAGACCCTCTGGGTCGTCTGGCGCGCACTCGCCGACCCAGCCAGAGGTGTGCCTTTCGAGGGTCTGCGGATCGGTACCGATGGAGGCCGTTCTTCTCTCGGGCTGCTCCCGAAGCCGAACGAGCGGGCGGAGCGTTCTCCCCTTTTCGTCCACCCGGGAGCTGGGCCCGTCGTGGCGCTCTGGCCGCGATTCGTGCCCGACGAGGAGGCGCGCACGGAGGTCGTTCTCGGACGGTTCGAAGCCGAGACCGGCCTCGGCTACGAGGATCCCATTCGGCTGTCTACCCCGGGGTCATGGGCCTCTTGGCCGCAGCTCGCCGTAGGCGACGGTGAGGCGTTCGCTACGTGGCTCGTCCGTCGAGACGGGGGCGCGCACTATGATCTGGTCGGTCGACCCCTCGCCTCGGATGTCCCGAGGGCCCGGCCGCGAAGTCAGGCGCAAGTCGACTGCGCCGTCGAGACCGTCCGGGCAGCTCTTCGCTCCCCGCTGGGTGAGCAGCCGTCCAGCACACAGAGGGCGGAGGCTCTCTGCGGCCCCGAGGAGACGGAGCGAGATCGGGGCCTGCGTGAGGCTCTGGGATCGATCCTTGTTCCGGAGGGTGAAGCCGCCGATCTGAGGATGCGACTGACTCGTGGTCGCAGCATCGACGACTTTCGGGTCGAAGTCGCCGCTCGCGGCCCGCAAGATGAGCTGCTGGCAGCGGGCTCGTTCAGGGTTGGAGTCGAGATCTCCGCCGGTGGTGAGCCGGAGGCGCTTCGGCTGGAGACCCTGAAGGCGCCGGAAGGACTTCGCTCACCAGGCGCCTTGAAGGGTTTGGCGGTGACCCGGTTCTCGGCGGCCGGGCGGAGGGTGCGCGTGGGCGGCGTGGAGGCCGTGAAGGGAGCTTCCGCCGAGGTGCCGTTAATCGATGGCGACGAAGCGTCTGACTCAGAAGTGGCCGAGTCAGGCGCCCAGACGGTGCCGGGAGTTCCGAGATGAAAGTGCCCGCGCTTTGAAGGAAGCCGCCAACGGAAGGCCTCTGAGGGCTCGTCTGGAGCCGGTTGGACTGGGCTTTCCAGCGCCTGGAACAAGGGCCATCGGCTACCTTGTACCATGCGTCTAGTATCCCCCGGCCACCCGTTGAGATGTCCTGACGGTCCTTCACGCCGCTGGCGGCATGGCTTCCGGCCAGACAAGCGACGAGGTGGATCTCCTGTGGCGAACCGCCCCGCCTCGGATGCCGGTCGAGGGCCCCTCGGCTGACGAGCCAGCTCAGGCTGCGTCCCCGAACGAGACGCGACATTGCGCGTGCGGCCCCCCGCAAGCCTTGCGCACTTGCGTTCTTCAGCGCGAGCAGACTACTCTTGCCCTCAGTACTTCAATCTCTTGGTGCTTCTGCCGGCCTGACGCCCTCTCCCGGGGCTGCCGAGCCGGCGGTCGCCACGTAGAGGCGCGGGACAGGCTTCGAGCGCTTGCGCGAGCCCGGTTCCGATCGCCCTCTCCGCGGCGCCGATCCGAGGTGGCATGTGGGGGTGGTCATGGTCTGTCGGGTGCGGTACGTCGTCGGTCGAGCTGTGCTGTTCTCCCTCGTTGCGGTGCTGGCGGGCGCGGGCGGGGTGGCGGGCCAGGGCTGCACCCTACTCAACGGTGGCTGCGGGGAGTTTCCGCAGCAGTGCTTCGCGGACACGCTGGCGCCGGACACCTGGTCCGACGGGCTGACAGAGCAGGACCGGGTGAATTTCGACAGCCCGGAGTCGACCTGCCACGCTCCGGTGTCGGTGGGACCCCCGGCTTGCTGCACCTCGTTCCACCCGCCGGGCGACTCGCAACCGACGATCTCGCTTCGCGCCGAGCCGACGGGCGACGGCGCCGAGGTCGTGGTCGACTACGACGCCCCGAACTACTTCTGCCAGAACACCGGCGACTGGCCGCCGCTCTACACCTGCGTCAACGATCCCATCGCGAGCAGCGACCACCTGGTGCTCTTCTTGGGCACGCCGTCGAACATCGTCGACGTCCTCGCCCGGGGCTTCATCTACTACGAGCAGGGCACCTGGCACACGCGAATCAAGATTCCTTGCGGCGGGACCACGACCGTCTTCGCGCGGATCGATTACCTGACGAGCTCCGGGGTGGTCACGGCGGTCACCCCGGCCATGGCTCTCCCGGGCGGCGAGTGCACGGACCGCAAGAGCTGCCCGCTCTCGGGCGTCGGGGCTCCGGTCAACGTGGGCTCGGGCGACGTCTCGGCGACCGTGCCGCTCTTCCGCCTGGCCCAGGACCCGATGCCGCTCGACTTCAGCCTCGACTACCACAGCGAGCGGCCCATGGCGCCGGGGCTCGTCTCCTCGCCTCTCGGCCCGGGCTGGTCGCACAGCTTCTCCGATACCCTCCGGCCCCTGGGTCCGGGGCGCAACCGCCTCTACCGCATCACCCCCGAAGGCTTCGAGGAGATCTACCAGCGCCAGGCCGACGGGAGCTGGGCGGCGTCGAGCCCGGCCGAGCTCCGGGCGCGGGTAGTGGCCTCGGGCGGCGAGCTCCTCCGCACGGACCTCGACGGCATGGTGACCGCCTACGACGCGGTGTCCGGCGACTGGCTCTCGACGACCGACCGCTGGGGCAACCGGATCGCGGGGGGCTATGACTCCTCGGGGCACCTGGCGACCGTCGCCGACACCGAGGGCCGGACGCTCACCTTCGGCTACGACGGAGACCACCTGGCGAGCGTCGAGCTCCCCGGCGGCGAGACGTGGACCTTCGACTATCAAGATGGGATCCTCAGCGCGATCCACGATCCCCTCCACCCGGGAGCGACGCCCTGGCGGAGCTTCGAGTACCAGGCGGACTCGGAGGGCGTGCCGCGCCTCCTCACCGCCCTGCGCGACGAGTCCGGGGCGCTCCTCGAAGGCCACGGCTACGACGCGCTCAGGACCGCGGCACGAGCTCGTACTCCGAGGGTGGCCGGGACCTGGTGAGCGTCGAGTACGACACGCCGTCGCACGGCAAGACCCGCGTCGTCTCGGCGATCGACGGGGCGACCTCCCAGACCTCGGTCTTCACCCTCCACTACCAACACGGCCGGTATCTCCCGACCGAGATCCTGGGCAACTGCCCGACCTGCGGCGGCGCGACGAGCGACGACCAGAGCTACACCTACACGAGCTCCAACCGGATCGCTTCGCGCGTCGACGCCCGCGGCCACCGGACCGCGTTCACCTACGACGCCAACGCCAACCTCACGTCTGAGACCGAGGCCGTCGGCAGCCCGGAAGAGCGGACGACCCGCTTCCGCTACGACGACCCCGCGTGGCCCAACTTCCGGACGCAGGTCGACGAGCCGTCCGTCGCTCAGCCGGGGAGCCGCAAGATCACCACCTTCTCCTGGAACGCCGACGAGACGGAGCTCACCGTCGCCGCGTCGGGCTTCCTCGCGGCGAGCGACGCCTCACCCACCACCTACACGACCGTCACCACCTTCGACGGTCGGCACCGCACGCTCTCGGTCGACGGCCCGCGGACCGACGTGGCCGACGTGACGAGCCGGACGTACTACCCCGACGACGATCCGGACCTCGCCCGCCGTGGGCGCCTCTCGACGACGACGGATGCCGTCGGCCTCACGACCACGGCCGACGACTACGACGACTTCGGGACCGCCCGAGAGACGACCGATCCCAACGGTGTCGTCACCCGGCGGGAGACCGACGACCGGGGGCGGCTCACGAGCTCGACCTCCGCCGCCGTGCCCGGCGTCGCCGGCGAGGGGAGCGACTACACCACCCGGTTCGTCTTCGACGGCCGCGACCGCCTCGTCCGGACGGTCCTGCCGCGGGGCAACGGCGTCGCCTATGGCTACGAGGACGGGACCAACCGCCTCGTCGACACGATCCGGGTGGACGCGGCAGGCCTCGAGCGCGAGCGCCGGCACCTGACCCTGAACGACCTCGGCGACCGGACCGCCGAGGAGGACCAGGTCTGCGACGCGCCGGCCGCCTCGTGCGCCTCCTGGACGACGAAGCGCCGCGAGGGCTTCGCCTTCGACGTCCACAACCGCCTGACCGGAGTGCTTCACCCGGTGCCGGCGGGCTCGCGAACGGTCAACACCTATGATGCCGACGGGCTCCTTGCGACCGTCCAGGACGAAAACCACGCCACCCCCAACACGACCTACACCTATGACGCCCTCCATCGCCTGAAGACGATCGCGCAGACGCTCGCCGGCGCGCCCGGAGGCGTGGCGAGGACCTCGTACTCGTACGACGCCGTCGACGACCTCGCCTCGGTGACCGATCCCAACGGCAACACCACGACCTACCGGTACGACGACTTCGGTCGCCTCTCTCGCGAGGACTCGCCGGTCGCCGGGACCACGGAGAACACGTACGACCCGGCCGGCAACCTGCTCTCGACGACCGACGCCCGGGGCGCCACGACGACCCGCACCTACGACGCCGAGGATCGGCCAGTCACGAGCACGTCCACCCTGGCGGGCCAGCCCGCCGAGACGGTGACCTGGGCCTACGACGATCCGACGCCCGGCGCCTTCGGGCTGGGGCGCCTCGCGAGCATGACCGACCCCTCGGGCGAGACCACCTACGCCTACGAGCGCCGCGGCGAGGTGACGGCCGAGGACCGGACGATCCTCGGTACGAGCTATGCGACGGGCTTCGGCTACGACGCCAACGGCAACCGGAGCCGGGTCGACTACCCCTCGGGACGGAGCGTCGCCTACGGCTTCGACTTCGCGGACCGCCCCCTCTCGGCGGCGGCCTCCGACGTCACCTACGTCGCCTCGGCCTCCTACCTCCCGTTCGGGCCGCTCGCGAGCCTCGCCTTCGGCAACGGCACGACCGAGACCCGCGCCTTCGACCTGCGCTACCGGCCCCTCGAGAACCGCCTCGACGGCGCCTCCGGCCCGCTGGCCGACTACCGCTACCAAGAGGACGCCCTGGGCAACATCACCCAGATCCACGACGCCCTCGACCCCGACTACGACCGGGACTTCGGCTACGACGACCTCGACCGGCTGACCTCGGCGACGACGGGTGGAGCCCTCTGGGGCAACGGCAGCTACCGCTACGACCCCATGGGCAACCTCACCGAGCTCGAGCTCGGAAGCCACCGCTCGGCCGCCCTCTCCTACCAGGGCACCCTCCCCAAGCTCGCCTCGGTGGTGGCCGACGGGGTCGCTCAGCCGGTCGCCTACGACGCCGCCGGCAACGAGATCCGCCACGGGGGGACCGTCTCCACCTACTCGGCCCGCGACCTCCTGGCC
This sequence comes from uncultured Acidobacteriota bacterium, assembly GCA_963739795.1. Classification (GTDB taxonomy): domain Bacteria; phylum Acidobacteriota; class Thermoanaerobaculia; order Multivoradales; family DATKCC01; genus CAVUBL01. The sequence goes on from CAVUBL010000011.1 coordinate 15,407, forward strand.
TCGGCCGACGGCCTGGCCTACACCTACGACGGCCGGGGGGTGCGGGTGGCGACGGACGTGGTGACGGCCTTGGGCACGGCGACCGGGGTCGTGACCGACCTCGACGGCCAGCCCATCGCCGGGGCGACGGTGCGGGTGGCGGGCGGCTCGCAGCAGGCGACGACCGACGGCTCGGGCCGGTTCCAGCTCATCGCGCCGGCGGGAAGCTACAGCCTCCTCGCCTCGGCCGACGGCTTCCTCCCGGCGAGCTCGCTGCCCTTCACCTTGCCGGCGGGCGCGAGCTTCGACGTCGGGACGATCGCCCTCGCGCCGGCCCCGGCGACGGTCACCGGAACCGTCCTCGGCACACTGGACGGCGGGCCGCTCGCGGGCGCCGCGGTGACCGCCGCCGAGACCGGGACGACGGTGTTCACCGACGCCTCCGGGCACTTCTCGCTCGGCGGGCCCGCCGGCACCTTCACCCTCACGATCGCCCAGGCGGGCTACGTCTCCCAGACGCTGCCGCCGGTCACGGTGGCGGCGGGCCGGACCGAGGACGTGGGGACGGTGACCCTGGTCGTCGTGCCCGCGCAGGTCTCCGGGCAGGTGGTGAGCTCGGTGGGCGGCGCGGCGGTGGCCGGCGCTACCGTGACCGCGATTCCACTCGCGGCGGCGACGACGGCCACCGGCCCGGCGACCAAGGACGCCACCTCGCTCTCGGCCACGACCGACGCCACCGGAGCCTTCTCTCTCCAGGTCGCCCCCGGCACCTACACCTTCTCGGTGAGCGCCACCGGGTTTGGGACGTTCACCACCGGCGCCACGGCCCTCGGCCCCGGAGCCGTGCTCGACCTGGGCTCCCTCCCCCTCGAGCCCCTCGGCACGATCACCGGCCGCGTGGTGGCCCAGGCCACCGGGCTCCCGGTTCTCGGGCACCATCGTCCAGGTCCTGGGCACCCTGAACCAGGCGGCCACCGACGCCACCGGCGCCTTCACCCTGACCCAGGGGAGTGGGACCTACCGGCTGCGGGTGCGGGCGGCAGGCTTTGCCGACCTGACCACCGACGAAATCGTCCTCCCGGCCGGCGGGAGCGTCGACGTGGGGACCCTGGAGCTTTCGCCCGTGGCCCTCTCGGTCTACGTCGGCTACGCCGACAACCTGCGAGCGAGCGCCGACTTCCCGGTGCCCTGGCGGGGGGCGCCGGACGTTGTCTTCCTGGGCGGCGGCACGGTCTTCGACTCCGGGGCGATCCGCCTCGACAACTCGACCGACGAGCCCATCGCCGTCGACAGCTGGCCGTCGACCTCGAGCGGCCGGGCCCGGTCTACGACCTGTGGGGGAGCTTCACCGTGCCGGCCCACGGCTCGGTGATCCTCACCCAGACGGTCTACTCGAACTTCGACTCGAGCGACCACCCGATCGTCAGTTGCGGCGGCACGCCTTCGCCGGGGGACCCGCGGGTGCCGAAGGTGAGCGTCACGATCGGCGGCGCGACGACGGACTACTTCGACACGGGGCACATCCTCGACACCGGCGGCTCGGACCTGGCGTGCCTGGGCAACGAGTCGCTCCCCTGGCGGCTCATCGGGACCACCGGCATCTCGGCCCAGGGGGACTTCCTGCTCGGTCCGGTCAACGGCGAGGCGACGACCGGGCAGCCCTACGAGCTCGTCGCTCTCTTGACCGACGCGGCCGGCCTGCCGCTGCCGGGGGTGGACGTCACCTTCCGGGCCATCGCCGGGCCGGACCGGGGGCTCACCGGCTCCGGGACGACGGACGCCGACGGCCACGCGAGCTTCTCCTACACCAGCGGCTTCGCCGGCACCACGACCTGGGAGGCGACCTACACCAACGCCTCCGGGGCGACCAAGACCTCGAACCAGGCCACGGTCACCTGGCCGGGCCTGGCCGGTGTGGAAGTCTTCGTGGGCTACGCCGACGACCTTCGCCGGGATCCGGCCTTCCCGACACCCTGGCAGGGCTCGCCGGGGATCCTCTTCCTGGGCAACCGCGCCGGCGTCTACGATGCCGGGGCGGTCCGGCTCGACAACACGAGCGACGAGCCCCTCGTCGTCGATCACGTGAGTGTCAACCTCCAGCGTCCGGGGCCGGTCTACAACCTGTGGCCCGGCTTCACGATCCCGGCGCACGAGTCGGCGATCCTGACCCAGACGGCCTACATGAACTTCGACACCAGCGACCACACGATCGTCGGCTGCGGCGGCACGGTCTCGCCCAACGATCCGCGGATCCCCAAGATCTCGGTGACGATTGGAGGCGTCACCCAGGCATTCCTCGACACGGCCCACATCCTGGACACCTTCGGCTACGACCTCGCCTGCAAGGGCAACGAGTCGCTCCAGTGGCGGCCGGTCGGCTCGGAGGGGACGGCCCGGACCGGGACGATCACCCTGCTGCCACCGGCGACGACGGCGCCGGTGGGCGGCCAGGCGACCCTCACCGCCGCGGTGACCGACGCCGGCGGCGCGCCTGTGGCCGGCGTGACGGTCGACTTCCGCGTACTGAGCGGCCCCAACACCGGGGCGACCGGGAGCGCGGTGACCGACGCCTCGGGCCTCGCCGAGTACCCCGCGACGAGCTCGGTGACCGGCCTCGACACGGTGGTCGCCCGGGTGACCAACTCCTCGGGAGGGACCCTCAGCTCGCCGACGGCGACGATCCTCTGGTTGCCGGCGGTCGACCTCACCCTCTCGCCGCCGGCCTCGACCCAGCCGGTGGGGAGCCCCTACGACGCGACGCTCCTCGCGACCGATCCCTCGGGCCAGCCGGTGCCGGACCTGGCCATCCGCTTCCGCGTCGCCTCGGGACCCAACGCGGGCCTGACGGGCGTGGGAACGACGGATGCCACGGGTCAGGCGGTCTTCGTGTACACCAGCGGCCAGGCCGGGACCGACTCCGTGGTGGCCGAGGTGGCGCTCGCCGGCGGCGCGGTCCAGGCCTCGAACACGGTCTCGACGACGTGGACGGCGCCCCGGACCTTGACCCTCGAGCCGGTCAGCCAGAGCCACCCCGTCGGCTCGGAGGCAGACTTCGTGGCGACGCTCCGGCAAGGTACCGAGGCGGTGGCCGGGGAGACGGTGACCCTCGCCGCCACCAGCGGGCCGGACGCGGGGACCACCGAGGACGCCACGACGGACGCCTCGGGGGAGGCGCACTTCGCCCTGGTCGGCCAGGCGGCGGGGACCGATCTCCTGGAGGCCCGGGCCGGCTCGGGCGCGGACGCCCTCGTCTCCGAGCCGGTGAGCGCGACCTGGACGGCGATCCCCACGGCGCTCGCGGTGACGGCCCCGCCGGTCGTCGAGTGGAACGACCCCCTCACCGTCTCGGCCCGCCTGACGGTCGCTGCGACCGGCGCGCCGCTGGCCGGCCAGACGATCGAGCTCACCCTGGGGACCGAGACCGCCCAGGCGACGACCGGTGCCGACGGCGTCGCGACGGCGAGCTTCCTCCCCCGCGATCTGCCGGGAGCCGTCTCCCTCGTGGCGAGCTTCGCCGGGGCGCCGCCCTACCTGCCGGCGTCGAGCGCGCGCCTCGTGACGATCGAGCGCGACGAGACGCTGCTCGTCCTCACCGGCGAAGCGGCCGGCGGCTCGACCGGAGTCGGGGCGATCGCCGCCGGGTCGGCCCAGGAGGTCTCCGCCCGCCTGACCGACGGCGAGGACGGCCAGCCCCTGGCCGGCAAGACGGTCACCTTCACCGTGGCGGGCGTCTCCGCCTCGGGGGTGACCGATTCCGACGGCGTCGCCCGGGCGTCCCTGACGCTCCCGGCGAGTGCCTCGGGGCCGCAGAGGCTCACCGCCGTCTTCGCCGGCGACGAGACCGAGCGGCCGTCGGAGGCGACCGGCGTGGTGGTCGTCTACCAGCCGGCGTCCTTCGTCCTCTGGGGTGGCAACCCCGGGGGGCTCGCCTTGGGAGCGCGGGTGCAGTTCTGGGGGGCGCAGTGGGACCGGCAGGTTACGGGTGGGGACTACCAGGCGGCGGCCGACTTCAAGGGGTACGCGAGCACCGCCCTCTCGCCCGGGGCGACGTGCGAGGCGGAGCGCTCGACGACGAGCCAGCCGCCGCTCGACGAGGCCTGCTGGACGTCCAAGACCGGGGCGAGCTCCTCGCCGCCGGCGACGGTGGGCCCGTACCTCGGGCTCCTCGTCGCCACCTCCGTCGACCAGGGCGGCTCGACCGTCTTCGGCAACGTGGCGGCGACGGTGGTCGTCCGGGTCGACCCGGGCTCCGGCTACGCGCCGGACCCCGGACATCCCGGGTTCGGTACCATCGTCGCCGTGATCGACGATCCCAGGGGAGTGGTCTCCGGATCTGCGGCAGCGACCGCCAGCGCGCAGGCCTCACGGCTGACTCCGAGCCTGGCGAGCCGGACCACCTTCTCCGCGCCCGCGGCCACCGGCGGCGAGCACCGGAACTTCCTCTACACGCCGGAGCTCCACCTTCTCGCCGAGTCGGAGCTCACCACTGCCCCGCATCCGGCGATCTACACCGAGTACGTCGGGTTCGGGGGGATGCCGGTGGCCCAGCAGGATGTCTCCGGCGAGACCCGCTGGACCTTCACCGACCACCTGGGCACCCCGCTCCTCCAGACCAGCGCCCAGCAGGGCATCGTCTGGCGCGCCGAGCACGAGCCCTACGGCCAGGTCTACGCCCTGCGGGCTCAGGACCTCCACCAGCCGCTGCGCCTCCCCGGCCAGGAGGCCGAGCAGCTCAACGCAGGGGCCAACGGCGCAACCGGGCGGAGCTACAACGTACGCCGATGGTACGACCCAGAGATCGCGCGATACCTGGAGCCGGATCCTCTAGGAATTCGAGCTCTCGGCACGAATCTCTACTTGTATAGCGCAGCGAGCCCGGTGATAAAGATCGATCCCCTTGGCGAAGCCTTCTTCGCCAAGCGCCCTTTGCATGGACTTCCATGGCTTGGACCGCTATCCTGCAACCCACTCGATAACCGCACAAACACTGAGATAAGCCACGAAGAGCTGTTCTTCGAAGACGGTAAGTCTCCAGCGAACCTGGGCTTCTTCGACGATGGCACAGTCCGGGAGGAGAAGAATCCTCAAGGGTATCGGTGCCGGTCCCGTCACTTCAACGACTGCATCATGAGGAAGGCCGTTGCGCAAACGCCGACAAAGCCATACTGTCTCCTCGGCAAGCCTGGGCCGAAGGAAAAGTTCAACTGCCAGGACTGGGCCGAGGAGGTGCGAAAAAACTATGCGCGCCTCGATAAGGATCCCAAAGTTCTCCAGGAATGCCAGTGTGGTCGAACGAAGGGGGGGCAATGATCGCAGGTTACCTGGTCCTGCTTGCTGGAGCTATCGTCCTCTTCGCGCTCCTTCGACGGTGGTCCATTCTCGTCCGGACCCTCGTTGCAGTCTCGTTCTTCCTCCTGGCAGCAGCCGGGTTCACCTACCTCCTGACTCGTGTTGGCGACAAACCCCCAACCGATAGCAACATCGTCGGCCAGGACACGCTGCGAAGCGCAGCCCAATCGAGCGGAAAGGTGGACGACGCACCCGAGCATCCGTAGAGGTGCGGACTCTCATGCCTTCCGCCACTCGAGCGCCCATTGATCGGGTCGAGGTGACGCGATGCAGGCAACCGAGATTCCCGCTTTGCTGGCCGAGTTGGAGGAAGCCTTTGGATATCTCCCCGCTCCTCCGGGCGGCCGGATCGTCACCGACAACGAGGACCTCGAGTCTCAGCAGATTCGAGAGAAGCTCCTTGGGCGCCACTGGCGCGATCTCGAAATCGAGGACCTCGCCGGCGAATCCGCCGCCTTGAGCTTTCTCGCTCCCGAGGCTTTTCGCTTCTACCTCCCGGCCTTCATCCGAGTCTCGCTCACTGATCCCGTGCGCGCAGACCTCATCCCCGACGCCATCCTCTCCGCCTTGGGTGAGCCCGAAGATCCCAGGGTCCACAGGGAACGGATGAAGGAGCTCGCTCAGAGGCCAGCGATCGCTGGACTGCCCGAGCGAGTTCTCGTCGAGTTGTTTGCAGAGAGGGCGCCCGGATCCGACGACGCGCTGGAGGCATTTCGAGAGGAGCGCCGGGAGATGCTGTCGCCATCGCAGCGACGGGCTGTTCTGAACTTCGTCTCCTTCCTTCGAACCCACCGGCCCGAGGAGTTCTACGAGGACGAGCTCCAGCGAGTCGAGGCTGCTCTCGAGCCTTGACCCGCCTTTCACCAATCCTGCGCCTGATTCGCGGCGGCGGCGCGCTCCGAGGAGGAGGGCTCGACGACAAGCCAGCCGGCCCTCGATGCGGCCGCTGGACCTCCGGGCCCGGGGCGAGCTCCGCGCCGCCGGCGACGCTCAGCTCCCACCTCGAGCACCTGGTCTCCACCACCATCGATCAGAACGGAGCGAGCGTCTTCGGCAAACTCCCGGCAATGGTGATGGTCCGAGCGGACCCGGGCCAAGGGATCGGGCCCCGACCTAGAACCTGGCGTCTAGTAAGTAAACAATAAGCCCTCCGGGCCTCGCGGCTGCCTATCAGCTCCCCCCAGGCGAGCTCGCCAGGCTCCGCCTCCCGTCCGAGCCGGTCCCGTTCGGGGCCGCGGTGGGAACTGTTCCATAGCGTTCCCTGGTAGTGCACACCCTCACATCCCGAACTGGAGGACCGATACGATGAGCCTTTCCCTCGAGCTCGAACCCGAGAACCCTGCCGTCGTCTACCGGGAGAGCCTCTCTTCCGGCAGCTACTGGGCCGTGCGCCACTCTCTCGAAACGATTGCCAGGATCCTCGGTGGCGAAGATGCCGACCCCTGGACGTTCCCCTGGCACCGGCTCACGTATCAGCACACGGCCCGGGTCCGGCGGGAGATCCTTGCGAGGTATGCCCCGGAGACGGTCAACAAGATGATTACGATGTTGCGGGGTGTGCTCAAGCAGGCCTGGCGGCTTGGCCTCATGAATCACGAGGACTACGCACGGGCCGCTGACGTGGACAGGGTCCGGGTGCGACCTGTCCATCGCGTGCGAGCTGTCACCCCGGAGGAGATCGGCGCTCTCTTCGCCGCTTGCGCGGTGGACGCCTCGGCCGCCGGCAGGCGCGATGCGGCGATCCTGGCCGTTCTCTGTGGTGGGGGCCTCCGGCGTGCCGAGCTCTGCGGCCTCGACCTCGCGGACTTCCAGGAAAAGGAGCGCGGTCTCCTCGTCCGTAAAGGCAAGGGTAGGAAGGGGCGGAAGATCTATCTCAACCGGCAGGTCTGTCAGTACCTGGCGGCGTGGCTCCGTAAGCGCGGGCACGAGCCCGGCCCCCTGTTCTGTCCGACCAACAGTGCGGGCAAGGTGCGGCTCACTCGGCTCCGAGGGGAGACGATCTGGTATCTCGTCGGCCGGCGGCAGCGCGAGGCAGGGCTCGAGGGAATCAGCCCTCATGGGATGCGGCGAGCGTTCGTGACCGGCCTGCTGGAAGCCGGGGTCGATGTCTTCACGGTCCAGAAGCTGGCAGGCCATGCGGATACCGGCCCCACCGCCCGCTATGACCGGCGCGGGGAAGAGGCAAAGCGCGAGGCGACGGAGGTGCTGAGGCTGCCGCTTGCTCCTTGACATGGCGGTATTGGGGCGCTAGTATGTTCAGCAGCTCATTGATCCTGGAAGCGCCGCTTCCAGACCCCTGAGACGGCCCGAGCGAGGTGAAAGCTCGCCCGGGCCCGACCCAGCAAGGAGTGTGGCTCCATGCCGAGTCCGAAGAAGTGTAGTCCAGTTCCGCCGTCCGTTTCTTCCCAGTCCACTCCTGATGCCGTCTCCGCCGCGGCCTCCCCGCCGCCGGCGGCGCCCGCAACGCCCTCGGTTCCTCCGCCGCCCCAACCCGAGGTCGAGCCCGAGGTCGAGCCGGGCAAGAGGCCCCGGCGCCGGACGCCCTCCAACGCCTTCTCCGAGCCGTTCCTGGAGAAGCTGCGGCTCGCGCTGCGGCTGCTCGAGGAGCGCTCGCACCGGGCGGCACCCACGACCTCGTCCGAGGCGCTGCTGTCGGGCTCGCTCGCCGTCGAGGCGGTGCGGACGAGCGAGAGCGCGCCGCCGGCCTGGGCCGTGGTGCGTCGCTCGGAGCCGGTGGCCGAGGGCGGCCGGGCGGTGGCGGTGTACCGCTATCGCTCGGAGGCGCTCCTGGCGGCGACGGTGCTGCCGGCGGTGGCGAAGGCGTCGCCCTATCACCTGGCGGACAAGCCCAAGCGCCTGGGCTACGCGCTCCACGTGCACCGTCACCACGTGGGGCACGTCGCGCGCCTGGGCGCGGGGCCGGCGGCCGCCGAGCGTCGAGACGTCCTCACCTCGCACCTCCACCTCGCCCGCCACCTGGTGGCGAACCCGGAGGCGCTCTCGCTGCTCCTCGAGGCCGCCGGGCCGGAGGCGCTGCCGGTCCTCGGCCGGGCACTGGCGCGGCGGGTCGAGGCGGTGTTGCCGTAGGTCAACGCTGGGAGGCCGGGCCGTCCGGCCCGGCCTCCATCTCGAACTTCGTCGACAGGTCTTCCGTCGGTTCTTCCTTGGGAGCGGGAGATCACGGCGCCGCTTCGCGTCCTAGAGAAGTAGAGGTCCCGGACCGGCAGGGGCCTGCTTCGGCAACGACACATCTCAGGAGGTGTGGTGACCGATCACGAGAAGTCCGGAGCTCCCTGGAGCCTCCGTCGCGAAACGCCGCAGATGCCCGCAGATCCAAGGCGCGCGACGGGAGGGCGACGCAGGCGTACTGGTCAGTACGTTGAGGAGCCCGACCGAGCGCAACGCCGGAGATGCGAGCAGATGTGGTGTTGCAGCAGGAGGCTCCAGGGAGCTCCGGGCTCCTTTTTCAAGAATTTGTTTCAGGAGTTCTTTGGCGATTTGCTGCGGATCGTGGCGCCGGAGCTGGCGGCGCGGCTACGACTGGAGGCGCCGACGTTTCTCGAGAGCGAGCTCTTCACGAGCTTCCCCGAGGGGAGCCACCGGTACCTCGACCTGGTCGCCCGGGTGGAGACCGATGGCGGCGAGCCGGAGGTGGTGCTCGTCCACGTCGAGGTGGAGGCCCGGGCGCGGAAGACGATGGGCCGCCGGCTGCTCGATTACTACATGCAGCTTCTGCTGGAACACCACCAGCCGATCGTGCCCATCGTCGTCTACCTGCGTGGGGGAAAACCCGACGTGACCCGCGAAGGCGTCCGGATCGAGGTGTTCGACGACGCGTTTCTCTCTTTCTCGTACCTGGCCTTCGGGCTGTCGAGGAGCGAAGCGTCCGAGTACCTGGCGCGCCCGGAGCCGCTGGCGTGGGGTCTCGCCGGCCTGATGAGGCCGGGCGGCGAGTCGGCGGCCCGGCACAAGCTCGCGTGCCTGACGCCGATCTCCAAGGCGGAGTTGACGGACCGCCAGCGCGTGCTGCTGGTCAACTGCATCGAGACCTACGTACAATGGAACGACGCGGCACAGGCGGAGTACGAAGCTCTGCTGGCCGAGGAGGGGAACGAAGAGGTGGCGACCATGGAGATGACCTGGGCCGACAGTCTGCGAGCAGAGGGGATGGAGAAGGGCCGCGACGAAGGCCGGCGGGAGCTGTTGCTCGAGCAGCTCGAACGCCGCTTCGGTCCGCTGACGCCGGCGACCGTCGAGCGGGTCCGGTCCCTCGCCTCCCGCGAAGAGCTCTCCCGCCTCGCGGCGCGCGTCCTCGACGCGTCGAGCCTGGAGGATCTAGAGCTCTAGGAAGCGATCGACCGTCTAAGAGCCCGCCAGTTCAAGGCGAAGACGGCGGAGGGGTCGCCCAGCCGCTCTCCGGGCGCTTGGCCGCCTGCGCCGTCTCGGTGCGCCCGTCCTTGATCCGCTGGACCTCGTCCAGGATGATGACATCCGGCGCCAGCCCTGGAATCGGGTCCTCCGCGCCACGACCTTGCGCGCGGCTCCGGAGCCGGTCGAGCACGCGGGTTTGGAACGTCGTCGTTGTCCAGCCATCGCCGGAAGATCGTATTTCCCGGGAGGCGGGAACGAGTCGAGATCAGGGGCTGCGAAGCGAGCTCAACCCGTCTGAAACCCGGGGCCACGGAGCCGCGGTAGCCTGACTCTCTGAGGAACGGGGCCGACTCCCGGCACCGGAGCGATGAACACAGTGACCCGCTCGAAGGAACAGATCCTCGGCGACCTGGCTCGCGAGCAAGCGCGCCTCTCGGAGGCCGAGCGCGTACGGCAGGCCGCCCGGCAGAGACTCTCCTCGCTACGGCGGGAGCTGGAGGAGCTCGAGAAGGCTGCGCCGTCGACGACCCTCGCCCACCCGACGGTAGACGAAAGTCCCAGGACGGCGCACGACAAGGTCAAGCTGTTTCGAGCGCTGTTTCGAGGCCGACCGGACGTCTTCGCGACACGCTTCGTCAGCAAGAGGAGCGGGAAGGCCGGCTACTCGCCGGCGTGCTCGAACAAGTGGAAACCGGGTCTCTGCGCCCTCAAGACCGGCGGCAATTGCGGCGACTGCCACAACCAAGCGTTCCTGCCGGTGTCCGATCAGGTGGTCCTCGACCACCTCCAGGGACGCCAGATCATCGGCTCCTACCCACTGCTCGAGGACGAGACCTGCTGGTTCTTGGCGGTCGATCTCGACGGCGAGTCCTGGAGAGAGGACGTGGCGGCCTTCAAGGAAACCTGCGACCTTGCGGACGTGCCGGTCGCGGTCGAGCGGTCTCGATCCGGTTGTGGAGCCCACGCCTGGTTCTTCTTCGAGGGACCCGTTCCGGCGCACGTGGCGCGGCGCATGGGCTGTTTCCTCATCACCGAGACGATGAGCCGACGCCACGAGCTGACCATGGCGTCCTACGACCGGCTATTTCCGAACCAGGACACGATGCCCCGTGGCGGCTTTGGAAATCTCATCGCACTGCCGCTCCAGCGGGAGCCCCGCCAGGAGGGCAACAGCGTCTTCGTCGACGAGCAATTCCAGCCCTACGAGGATCAGTGGGCCTACCTCGCGACGGCGCAACGCATCGAGGTCCACTTCGCGGAGGAGATCGCCCGAGAGGCCTCGCGAAGCGGCCGCGTGACCGGAGTACGGACGGCCGAGGCCGTGGAGGACGAGGAGGTGAAGTCGCCGTGGAAGCGGCGGCCGTCCGGCCGGTTTCCGCCGCAATCCATCCCAGGCCCGCTTCCGCCTGTCGCCAAGGGAGTTCTCGCGCAACGTCTCTTCATCGAGAAGACTGGCCTCCCCTCACCGCTTCTCGCCCAGCTGAAGCGCCTCGCCGCGTTCCAGAATCCCGAGTTCTACAAGAAGCAGAAGATGCGGCTGTCCACCGCGCTCACGCCACGGGTGATCGCCTGCGCAGAAGACCTGCCGCTGTGGCTGGCGATGCCGCGAGGCTGCCTGAGCGCTGCCGAGCAGCTCCTGGCCGAGCATGGGGTCACGCTGGAGGTCGAAGACGAGCGCCATGAGGGGGAAGCGATCCAGCTCGAATTCGAAGGAGGGCTCACGCCCGTGCAGGAGAAGGCAGCCGCGGCTCTCTTGGCCCACGACATAGGGGTCTTCGTCGGCCCTCCCGGCATCGGCAAGACCGTGCTCGGAGCCTATCTGGTAGCTCGGCGCGCCCGGAGCACGCTCATCCTCGTCCACCGCAAGCCGCTCCTCGACCAGTGGATGGCGCAGCTCGCGATGTTTCTCGGCGTCGGCGGGAAGGAGATCGGCCAGATCGGTGGGGGCAAGCGCAAACCGAACGGCCGCCTCGACGTGGCCATGATCCAGAGCCTGGCTCGCAAGGGGCAAGTCGACGACCGTGTGGCGGGTTACGGGCAGGTGATCGTCGATGAATGTCACCACCTGCCGGCGGTTTCGTTCGAGCGGGTGCTTTCCGAGGTGAAGGCCCGCTACCTCGTCGGCCTGACGGCCACGCCCCAGCGCCGCGACGGTCATCATCCGATCACTGAGATGCAGCTCGGCCCGATCTGGTTCAAAGTAGACGCGAAGAGCCAGGCCGGACGCCGCCCCTTCGAGCACAAGCTCATCGTCCGCGAGACCGATCTCCGGATGGCCGAGGGGACCGAGGGTACGTCCATTCAGGATGTCTATCGTGCGCTCGCCAACGACGAGGCTCGCAACCGGCGGATCGTCAACGACATCATCGCCACCCTCGAGGAGGGCCGGTCACCGATCGTGCTCACGGAGCGGAAGGACCACCTGGAGCTCCTCGCCGACCAACTCCGTCCGGCGGTCCGCCACCTCGTCGTGCTCCAGGGCGGCATGAGGGCCAAGAAACGACGAGAGGCCGCCGATGAATTGGACTCGCTTCCGGACGCAGAGGAGCGACTGGTGCTGGCGACCGGCCGCTACATCGGAGAAGGCTTCGACGACCCTCGGCTGGACACGCTGTTCCTGGCGATGCCGGTCTCCTGGAAGGGCACGCTGATCCAGTACAGCGGGCGCCTTCACCGCCGTCACCCGGGCAAGAGCGAAGTGCGGATCTACGACTACGTCGACCGCGAGGTTCCGATGTTGCTGCGGATGTTCGAGAAGCGGCTTCGCACCTACCGAGCGATCGGATACGCCCGCGGCGAAGCGCCGCTCGGGTTCGCCGAGCCGCCGCGGGAGCTGACGATCGAGTACGACGAGGAGACACTGCGTCACTTCGAGGACCGCGACTGAGACGCGGGGTCCCAGGTCACTGGGCCCTGGCTCTCCCGCTTCTCTCCTTTCCGTCCCGAGGCGAGCCCCGCCAAGCCTTGGAGCAGCCGGTTGTCCAGGGGATCGAGCAGCACGGGTTGCTCCTTCCCTTAGCTCTCGATCACCACGGGGTGGCCACCCCACACCAGGTCGAGAATCTCCTGGGTCTTCCGCGTCAGGTCCGTGCGTGGAAAGGTCGTTGCGCCGGTCGTTGTTGAGTTTCCTCCACCTCCGGATTACGTGATCTCCGCATCCTGTGCAAGCTCTGCGGCCACGGGTGCCTTCGGAGCTGCCCGTGCCTCGCTACGGCATCCAGAGCGCCTCAGCCGACCCAGCAAGGAGAGGTACTCCAGGCCGAGTCCGAAGAAGTGTAGCCCAGTCCCGCCGTCCGTTTCTTCCGAATCTACCCTGAGGCCCGTCTCCGCACCGGGCCCACTGGGCCGGGCCCACGACCTCGGCCGGGCGCTGGCCCGGCGGGTCGAGGGGCTCCTCCCGTAGCTCAACCCACGGGGGTCGGGCCGCCCGGCCCGGCCTCCATCTCGCGATTCATCGGCAGATTCCTCGCCCGTCCTCTCTCGGGAGTGGGAGATCGCGGCGCCGGATCGCGTCCTCATGGGGTGAACGTTCCGGATCGGCCGGGGCTTGCTTGACTCAAGATCCATCTCAGGAGGTGTGGTGACGGATCACGACCAGTTCTTCAAGAACCTGTTCCAGGAGTTCTTCGGGGACCTCGTGCGGATCGTGGCGCCGGAGCTCGCGGGGCGGCTCCGGGTCGAGGCGCCCACGTTTCTCGAGAGCGAGCTCTTCACGAGCTTCCCCGAAGGGAGTCACCGGTACCTCGACCTGGTGGCCCGCGTCGAGGCGAAGGAGGGCGAGCCGCCCGTGGTGCTCGTGCACGTGGAGGTCGAGGCCCGGGCACGGAAGACGATGGGCCGACGGCTGCTCGATTACTACATGCAACTTCTGCTGGAACACCACCAGCCGATCGTGCCCATCGTCGTCTACTTGCGCGGCGGAAAGCCCGACGTGACCCGCGAAGACGTCCGGATCGAGGTGTTCGACGAAGCGTTTCTCTCCTTCTCGTACCTGGCCTTCGGCCTGTCGAGGAGCGAGGCGACCGAGTACCTGACCCGTGCGGAGCCCCTGGCCTGGGGCCTCGCCGGGCTGATGAAGCCGGGGAGCGAGTCGGCGGCCCGGCACAAGCTCGCGTGCCTGACGCCGATCACGAAGGCGGAGCTGACGGACCGGCAGCGAGTGCTGCTGGTCAACTGCATCGAGACCTACGTACAATGGAACGACGCGGCACAGGCGGAGTACGAAGCTCTGCTGGCCGAGGAGGGGAACGAAGAGGTGGCGACCATGGAGATGACCTGGGCAGATCGGATCGCACACGAAGCGAGAGAGAGCGCCCTCCGGGAAGGGGTGGAGCAAGGCCGCAAGGAGGGCCGCGACGAAGGCCGGCGCGAGCTGTTGCTCGAGCAGCTCGAGCGCCGCTTCGGCCCTCTTCCCGCCGAGACCGTGGAGCGGCTCCGTTCCCTCACCTCTCGCGAGGAGCTCTCCCGCCTCGCGGCCCGCGTCCTCGACGCGTCGAGCCTGGAGGAGCTGGGGCTGTAGGCGTGGAGGAGCCTTCGGCCGTCCTTCGGGCTGAACCTGACCGCAGCCAGGTTTCTCGGCCCTCCCCTTCAAGCCGGCCGTGCGTCCACCATCTCGATTCGGACGCGTTTGCCGAGGACGCTGGCGACCTTCTCGATCGCCAGGAAAGTCACCGAAGGGGTGTTCGGGTCGAGGAGGCGATCGAGCGAGGAGCGGCTGGTCCCCATGCGCCGCGCCATGTCGGCCTTCGAAAGCTCCAGCTCCTTCATGGCCTCCGCGATCTGGAGGGCGAGCACACGCTTCACGGCGACCGCTTCGACCTCCTCGAGCATGCCCTCTTCGCGGAGGAAGTCGTCGAAGTCGCTGCCTTCGGGGTGGTCCCTCATCACCGGTTTCCTCCCGTGGCTCCTGGTTCCGTAGCCCCGGGGTGGAGACGGCACTGGCCGAACGAGGTGCGTGGGGATTGCCTCGAGCTCGACCCGAAGCCTCTCGGAGGCCTGCCAAAGGTCGTGGGCTTGCTGCATTCGGAGCCAGAGGTCAGGGCCGGTTCCGCAGAACTTGCCCAGACGTAGGGCCATCGCCGGCGTCACCGCCGACTGGCCGGAGAGGATCCGGTGAAGCGTCTGGCGGGGCACTCGGAGCTGCCGGGCCGCCTCGGCGACCGAGAGGCCCAGCTCCGGCAGAATGTCCTCGCGGAGGATCTCCCCCGGGTGGGTGGGCTGGCGGCGACGGTTCGGGCGACCGCTGGATTGCGCTTGCTGTAAGGCTTCCAGATCCCGCCGGAGGCCCTGCCCGATGTAGGCACGGATCAGCGGCAGGTGCCCGGAGAACCCGTTGCGCGCAGCGACCCGCTCCAGGTCGTCGAGGACGTCCTCCGGCAGGCGGAGACTGAGGGTCGTCATCGGGCGATCCTTGCGCAGGCGCTTCTTGAGGCTCTCGGCCCCCGGCGGGCCGAAGAGACCGTCGAGCTTCGCGCCGAGCTCTTCGTCGGCGAGCTCGCCCGCCTCGACCAAGGTCCGGAGCCTCTCGGCCAGGGCCTCGGGCAGGTCGATCTGCAGGGTTTTTGCCATCTTCGTCGGGACGGCCCGCGAGCGGCTCACAAGGAGCCGCGGGGAGCGATCCACTCCACGGACTGACCAGTGATCGCCGCGATCCGGTCGTAGTCCTCGCCGCTTCGGGCAGAGTAGAGGATTTCCAGGCGGACCGGGCTGCAGGTCGCGAGGGTGTCGTCGCTCAGGCGACGTGCCCACGCCTCCGCGACCTCCGCGTGGGAGGATCGGTGCCAGGCGCTGGTGTCGGCGAGATACAGCATCAGCGCTGCCACCGGCGACTGGCCGCGAGGATCTCCTCGCCGCGATCGATTCCCTCCCCAGTTCGCAATCGGTCGGCGAGGCGTCGTCGCAGGTCGGCGCGCAGGACCTCGTCGAGGGCCCGATCGATCGTGTCCTTGACCCCCTTGGTGCCCAGCACCTGCTGCGCGCGGGTCAGCCGGTCCTCGTCGATCTCCAGGGATGTGCGTCGCATAGCCTTACACTAGCCTGGAACAGCTCATAGATTCAATGCGCCCATGGCACGCCAGGTCATGCTCAGGGTGCGTCGGAAGACTCGCGAGACGCTCGCCTCGCACCTCCACCCGGAAGAGGTGCCGGGGCCTTCCTGAAGGTCGGTTTCTACCCATTTCTGTGGGCCTCCCCTGAGTAGAAACTCCGCTTCCCGCCACCGAGACGAAGGTCTAGCCTTTAACCTGCGCTCGGGTCCGCACGCGAGACGTGCTGCTCTGCCGGCGCCGCTCAATCTAACTCTTGAGGAGACTGCATGGCCATCGCTGAAATGAACAGATCGACGACCGCAGACCCTATCCTGGACTCGACCACGACGATGAAAGCACTCGTGTATCACGGCCCCGGTAAGCGTGCCTGGGAGCAGATGCCGCGCCCAGTTATCGAGAATCCGACGGATGCCGTCGTGCGGGTCACCACGACGACCATCTGCGGCACCGACCTACACATCCTGAAGGGAGACCTCCCCGCGGTGACCGACGGTCGCATCCTCGGCCATGAGGGCATTGGCACGATCGAGCAGGTCGGGCAGGCCGTCTCGGAGTTCGAGGTTGGCGACAAGGTCATCATCTCGTGCGTCACGGCGTGCTTGAAGTGCGACTTCTGCAAGCGCGGCATGTATTCGCACTGTCGGAACGGTGGCTGGATCCTGGGCAACACGATCGACGGTACTCAGGCGGAGTATGTACGCATTCCTTACGCCGACGGAAGTCTCCACCCGTTCCCGGCCGGCGGCGACGAGGAGGCCATGGTCATGCTCAGCGACATCCTGCCGACCGGTTTCGAGTGTGGCGTCTTGAACGGGCAGATCAAGCCCGGGGATAGCGTGGCCATCGTCGGCGCAGGACCGATAGGGCTAGCCGTCCTGCTGACCGCGCAGTTCTATTCACCGGCCTCGATCATCATGATCGACCTGGACGACAAGCGCCTGGCGGTCGCCGGGACGCTCGGCGCGACGACTCTGATCAACAGCGGGGATGGGCATGCGGCTGATAACGTGATGAAAGCCACTGCCGGCTCCGGAGTCGACGTTGCCATCGAAGCAGTCGGACTACCCGCGACCTTCGCGATCTGCCAGGAGATCGTCGGAGCCGGCGGACGCATCGCCAACGTCGGTGTCCACGGCAAACCGGTGGAGCTGCACCTCGAGACGCTGTGGGATCGCAACATCGCCCTGACCACTCGACTGGTGGATACCGTCACCGCTCCGATGCTGCTCAAGATCGTCGCTTCCGGCAAGCTGCAACCGGAAAAGCTGGTGACTCACCGTTTCGCGATGAGCGAGATGATGGAGGCCTACGACACCTTCGGCAACGCGGCGCAGGAAGGCGCTCTGAAGGTGGTGATCACGACCGGCGGGCCCGGCAGCTCGAAGTGAGATCAGGCAACCTCCGGCAGGACTCCAGGCTCCTGATGGGTGCGCCCTGACGAGGGGCTCGATTCCTCCCGCGTCCCGACAGCCCTTCACGCCGCCAGCGGCGTGAAGGACCGGTGGGACCCGTCAATTGAAAGTTGACGGACCACTAGGCTCCGCTACGCCTGCGTCGGAGCGTCTGGCCAGTAACGCGGAATCTTCGCCAGAAACGCTCTCACTTGATGTTTGAAAAGTCACTGGCGCTTACCAGGTAGACTCGGGGCGACCACCATGAGGAGTCGATCTCGATGAGCTCACCACAAGGGCCAGCGCACCGTCGGAGGCGACCTACCTGCCGGTCGGACTGGCGCAAATTGCTGGCGCTCGGGGGCGTGCTGGCCCTCGGCGCAGCACCGGTCTCGGCGGTAAGCGTCGGCGACGAAACCGCGCTGCGCAGCGCCATCTTCGCCGCTAACGGCGGCGGCGACGCCACCATCAACCTCACCGGCGACATCACGCTGACCCGGTCGCTGCCGATGATCTCGTCGAGCGTCACCGTGAACGGCGGTGGCCACACGCTCGACGCGGCCAACACGGGCCGCGCCTTCTTCGTCGAGAGCGGCACCGTGACGATCAGCGACGTCACCATCAACAACGCGATGGCCGGGGGCGGCGACGGCGGCGATACGGGTGTCTTCGGCGGGGGCGGCGGCGGTGGTTTGGGCGCCGGCGCGGCGGTCTTCGTCAACACCGGTGCGGACGTCACGCTCGTCAACGTCACTGTGGGCGATGCCACTTCGCGGGGTGGTGCTGGCGGCTCCAACAATGCTCTCCCCTCACCTTCGGGTTCCGACGGTGGGGGTGGCGGCGGGTTGGGCGGCAACGGTGGTACCGGCGAGTTCGGCGGCGGCGGGGGTGGCGGGTACCAGGGCTTGGGGGGAAACGCACGGAACTTCGGCGGCGGGGGCGGCGGTGGTGAGTTCGGCAACGGCGGCGTCGGCACCTTCGCCGCCGGCGGCAATGCCGGTGGTGGGGGTGGCGGCAGGGAGGGTAACGGCGGCAACGGAGTCCTTGGTGGCGGCGGCGGTGGAGGCGGCGCCACCGCCAACGGTGGTAGCGGAACGAGCGGCGGCGTCGGCGGCAGCGGTGGCGGCAGTGAGGGGGGCGCCGGCGGTGACAGCGCCATGGCCGGAAGTGGCGGGGCGGCGCTCGGAGGAGGAGGAGGCGGCGGCGCCAGCAGCAGTACTGGCGGCGCCGGCGGCAGCGGAGGCTTCGCCGGTGGCGGGGGCGGCGGCGGGGAGGGCAGCTTGGGCGCGACCGGCGGTACCGGCGGCGGCGGCGGGGGTGCCGGCACCGGCAGCGGTGACACGGGCGGTACGGGTGGCGACTTCGGGGGCGGGGGCGGCGGCGATTACTCGAGCGGTACCCACGGTGGCACCGGCGGATTCGGCGGCGGAGGAGGCGGTGGTGGTGTGGGAGGTGTCGGCGGGTTCGGCGGCGGCGGCGGTGGCACGGGCCTCGGTAGCGGCGCTGCAGGCGGCGCATTCGGCGGCAAGGGAGGCGGATTAGGGGGTGACGGCGGGGGCGGCGCAGCCCTGGGAGGCGCCGTCTTCGTCCGCGACGGCGGAACCCTCAAGGTCACCGACGGTAGCTTCGCCGGCACCTACACCGTCACCGGCGGGACCACCGGCGGCACTGGTGGCGCCACCGCCGGCAAGGCTCGAGGGACGGTCATGTTCCTGAACGGCACGGCCACGACGACGCTCGACGTGACCGCCGGCACCCAGACCATCGCCGGCACCGACGCCATCGCCGGCGACGGCGGCCTGATCAAGACGGGTTCCGGCACCCTCGCCATCACCGGCGTCAACGCGAACTACTCCGGCGCGACCACCGTCGGCGCCGGCACGCTGGCGGTGAACGGCTCGATCACCAACTCCGCTACCACGGTGAGCTCCGGCGGCACGCTCGGCGGCACCGGGACGGTTGGCGCCATCACCGTGATGGACGGCGGCATCCTGGCGCCGGGGGCCAGCGCCGGCACCCTGTCCAGTGGCACTGCGGTACTGAGCGGCGCGGCCCTGCTGAGCTATGAATTGGACACCCCCGGCGGGACCAATGACCGACTGGCCATTACCGGCGACCTGACCTTGGACGGCATCTTGAACATCACCGACCTGGGCGGCTTCGGGGTAGGCACCTACACGCTGATGACCTACACCGGCGCGCTCACCGACAACGGCCTGACCCTTGGCGCCCCGCCCGCGGGTCTCGTCACCGCCATCGACACCAGTGTGTCGGGCGAAGTGAATCTGGTCGTCGAAGCCGAGAACCCGGCGTTGGCGCTGGTCAAGACCGGCACCCTGAACGACGACGACGGCACCCCGGGCCTGAGCGCCGGCGACTCCATCAGCTATGCCTTCAAGGTGACCAACACCGGCAACGTGCCGCTGACCGCCATCACGCTGAGCGATCCCCAAGCGACCCTCACCGGAGGCCCGATCGCCAGCCTTGCGCCCGGGGTGAGCGACACTGCGACGTTCACCGGGAGCTACACGCTCACGCAGGCCGACATCGACGCCGGGAGCTTCACCAACACGGCGAAGGCGAGTAGTGCTCAAGCGGCCGGCGCCAACGACAGCGACACCCAGACGCTCACCGGCGCGCCGGCGTTGAGCGTGGCCAAGGCGCTGACCGGCAATGCGGACGAAGACCTGAGCGGCGATGTCAGCCTGGGCGACACCCTGACCTACTCAGTGACGGCGACCAACAGCGGCAACGTGACCTTGGCCAATGTCGTGGTCAGCGATGATCTGATCACTCCGGGCGGCGGAACGACGCCGTGCGCCAGCGTGGCGCCAGGCGGGAGCTGCACGCTGACCGGCGCCTATGTCGTGCAACAAAGCGACGTGGACGCCGGCCAGGTCGTCAACACCGGCACTGGCGACTCGAATCAGACCGCTCCGGTGACCGACCAGGTCACCACGCCGGTGAGTCAGAGCTACGAGGTGGTGATCACCCCCGGCCCAGTGGACTTCGGCACGCAGACCGTGGGCACGGCCAGCGCGGCGATGAGCGCGACGTTGCAGAATGCCGGCAATGTCACTCTCAATGTCGCCAGCGTTTCCGCGCCGGGAGCACCGTTCGCGGCGGCCGGCGGTACCTGCGGCGCAGCGCCGTTCGCCCTTCCACCAGCGGCGTCGTGCACGCTGGATTTCACCTTCAACCCCACCTCTGCCGGCGCCTTCGATGCCACCGTCGACGTCATCAGCAACGCGCCGTCGAGCCCGGACACCGTCACCCTGGCCGGCACCGGCAGGCAACCCGTGATCGTGGTGCCGGCGCTCCAACCCTGGGGATTGGCGCTGCTGGCGGGCATGCTGGCCCTGTTCGGGTGGCTGGGAATCCGAAATAGGTGAGGCGGTATTCGCTGGGGCGGTTTCCATCGCGAGCTGCCGCTCATTCCGGAGATCTCCGCCGCCCGCCGCCGCCGCCGAGCGCAGATGTCAGGCTAGGAGTCTGCGCGGCAGAAACGCGCAGTCGCGTTGCGAGCGCCGTGGGGTCGGATACGAGGCACCGCGACGCAGGCGATGCCGAGCCATCGTCGAGGAGCGGGAACGAAGTAGACGGCCGCACGCCGCCGCAACCCTTCGGGCGCAAGGGGGTTACGGGCTGTCTCCGGCGTTGCTCGTCGTCCACGATGTCCCTGCATCGCCTCCTCCTCGCGCCTTGGATCCACCCCGTAAGACCCTTGCGCGCGGCTACGTGTTTCTGCCGCGCAGACTCCTAGTGGTCCGTCAACCTTCAATTGACGGGTCCCACCGGTCCTTCACGCCGCTGGCGGCGTTGCTCCTCCTCGACGTAGGCCCCGCTACGCCTGCGTCGGAGCGCCTGGCCAGCGACGCGAAATCCTCGCCGGATACCCTGTCAATTGAAGGTTGACGGACCACTAGGAGAACGCTGACGATCCACGGCAGGCCGTCGTAGGGATAGGGGACTGCTCTTCGCAGCACCTTGCAGGTTCAGGGGGTGGAGTGGGCTCGCAGGGGGGCCGAGCGGCGCGCTCAGGCGTCTCAAGAGAGCGTAGCTCGCGCTCAGTGAGCCCCCGTCCCACCCGTGCCCGAGCCCTGGCAGCCCGCCTGGGAATGAACCTCTGACCGAGGACCCCGTTGGAGACGCTCTCGTCGTATTTTCTACGGGCCCGGCGACGCCCAGTCTAGGTAGAAAGTGCTCTTACCGCTCGGGAGGCTGAGGGGTACGTTGAGTGCACGGTCCCGGCCAGCCGCGCCCGACCCGGACCGCAATGGAACGGCGCCAAGACTCGGCGCAACGCGGGCTCAGGGGAGAGAAGATACCCATGCTGCGAAGTCTGAAAGACCTCAAAGGGTACCAGGTGAGCGCCACCGACGGCGACCTGGGAAGCGTCGTGGATTTCCTCTTCGACGACCAGCGCTGGGTCATTCGCCACCTGGTCGTCGAGACGGGCGGCTTTCTCGCGGGGCACGGCGTGCTCATCTCGCCGATCTCCTTTCGCAATGCCGAGTGGGCGACCCACCGCTTCCACCTGGTGTTGACCGAGGACGAGGTAAGAAACAGCCCGAGCGTCGAGGTCGACAAGCCGGTCTCGCGCCAGCACGAGCAGGACTACTACCGCTACTATGGCTATCCGTACTACTGGCGGTTCACGGGACCTTGGGGCATGGGTGGCTATCCGAGCATGCTGGCCTCAGGCAGGACGATGACCGAGGACCTTGCCGATCCTTCCGACGAGGCACCCGGCCATC
This sequence comes from uncultured Acidobacteriota bacterium, assembly GCA_963739795.1. Lineage (GTDB taxonomy): Bacteria > Acidobacteriota > Thermoanaerobaculia > Multivoradales > DATKCC01 > CAVUBL01. Next base: position 37,301 of record CAVUBL010000011.1, read on the forward strand.
CCACCCGAAAGAAAGCGGTGACCCAATGATGAGCTCTTGGTGGCTGTTGTGGATGGTGTTCATGTTCGTCTTTCTTTTCTCGCCGGGCAGCTATGGCTGGGGCTATCGCAGCTGGGGGCCGCCATGCCCGAGATACGTCCCGGGACGCCGCGGGCAACGCGCTGCCGCCATCGGCGATCCGGCGCCCTTTGACCACCACGCCTGGGGCTGGGGCGGCGACCTCGTGTGGACGGCTCCCATCATGGGGATGATCAGGTCGTCTTTGCGTCGTGGTGGCGCTGAGTTGGCGACATCACGGGTCGACCGGGAGAACGAAGCGCAGCTGGATGAGCTCGGCGACGATCCCGGCCAGGTGGGATCCGACAGTGGAGGACAGTCGGGCGACCCGCAGGGTCTATCGCCGATTGCGGACGAGGCGGACGAGAGCGTCCAGGAATTGGCCGAGACCGGGCAGGCCTATGAGGCCGACGTCGTGGCGGGGGTGGAGGACGCCGACGACCACCCGGAGAGACCTGTTTACACCCACGAGAGAGACGGTCAATCAGCAGATATCGAACCCGGTAGCAAAGCCGGTTGAATTCAGCCTCGCCAACTCCTCCACATCGGCTAGGACTCGCCGTAAAGCTTCCGCGTCAGAATGCTCGAAGAGATCCAGCGCCGCGCGTTCGGCTACTTCTCGCACGAGACCAACCGCGCCAACGGACTGGTGGCCGACAAGACACGCGCGGATTGGCCGGCGAGCATCGCGGCAGTGGGGCTGGCGCTCACGGCGTACCCGGTCGGAGTCGAGCGAGGGTTCCTACCGCGCGCCGATGCGGCAGAGCGGACGCTCACTACCCTGCGTTTCTTCTGGCGGAGCAAGCAGGGCCCCGAGCCCGAGGCGACCGGCCACAAGGGCTTCTATTATCACTTTCTCGACATGCAGACCGGTGCGCGCGCCTGGCAGTGCGAGCTGTCGACCGTCGATTCCGCGCTTCTCCTCGGAGGCATGTTGACGGCCGCGGAATACTTCGACGCAGACGCGCCGGCGGAGCGCGAGATTCGCGATCTCGCCGAGCGTTTGTATGCCCGCGTCGATTGGCGATGGGCCCAGAACGGCGAAGCCACGGTGACCCACGGCTGGAGGCCCGAGGGCGGATTCCTTCCGTATCGATGGCACGGGTACGACGAGGCGCTGCTGCTCTACGTGCTCGGTCTCGGGTCGCCGACGTACCCGCTTTCCGCGGAGAGCTATCGGGCGTGGGCGGCCACCTATGACTGGAGGACCGTCTTCGATATTCAGTACCTGTATGCGGGGCCGCTGTTCACCCACCAGCTCTCCCATCTGTGGATCGATTTTCGTGGCATCCAGGACGCGTTCATGCGGGAGCATGGGCTCGACTACTTCGAGAACAGCCGGCGCGCCACACGGGTGCAGCAGCAGTACGGCATCCGCAATCCCCGCGGCTACGCCGGCTACGGCGAGCTCTGCTGGGGCCTCACTGCGAGCGACGGCCCGGGCGAGGTGACCCGGGAGGTACATGGTGTCGAGTTGCGGTTCTTCGACTACCGGGCCCGGGCGGTGCCCGACGGCCCCGACGACGGCACACTCGCTCCCTGGGCCGTCGTCGCCTCGCTGCCGTTCGCGCCGGAGATCGTGCTGCCGACCATTTCGCACTTTCTGCAGCTTCACCTCGGCGACCTCCACCCCTACGGTTTCAAGGCCACGTTCAATCCAACCTTCCCTGACCCGAGTGGTTCTCCGCTCGGCTGGGTTTCGCCGTGGCACTTCGGCCTCAACCAGGGCCCGATCGTCGTGATGATCGAGAACCATCAATCGGGATTGGTCTGGAACCTGACCCGCGGGTGCGCGCCCGTCGTTGCCGGGCTGCGAGCCGCCGGGTTCACCGGCGGCTGGCTGCCGAGCGAGGACAGCAAGAGAGCGGCGAGCTGAGCGATGCGCGCCGTGCCGCCGTCGAGCTCGTCGAACATCTTCCTTCGTCGCGAGTGGTCCCCGATCTTCCTGCGGGAGCAAGAGGCATGAAGATCAGCCCCCTCGCCGGTAAGCCGGCTCCCCCGTCGCTGCTGGTGAACGTGCCCCGGCTGGTGAGCGCCTACTACACGGAGGTGCCCGACCCTGAGGTCGCCGGGCAGCAAGTCGCCTTCGGCACCTCGGGTCATCGGGGTTCCTCGTTGCTCCTCAGCTTCAACGAAGCGCACATCCTCGCTATCACGCAGGCCATCTGCCGCTACCGCGTCCAGCACGCCATCGACGGCCCACTGTTCCTGGGTATCGACACCCACGCGCTCTCCGTGCCGGCGTGCGCCACTGCGCTCGAGGTGCTGGCCGCCAACGACGTGGACGTCATGCTGGCGGAGGGTGACGAATACACCCCGACGCCGGCGGTATCGCACGCCATCCTCACCTACAACCGCGGGCGCACCGCCGGCCTGGCGGACGGCATCGTCGTCACGCCCTCGCACAATCCGCCGGAGGATGGCGGCTTCAAGTACAACCCGCCCAACGGGGGGCCGGCAGAGACCGGTGTCACCCGCTGGATCGAAGCCCAGGCCAACGAGCTCTTGAAGCTGGGCCTCGAGGGCGTCAAGCGAGTGCCGCACGCGCGGGCGCTACGCGCCGCCACCACCCACCGCTACGACTACCTCCATACCTATGTGAACGATCTCGGCAGCGTGATCGACATGGAGGCGATCGCCGGCGCGAGCCTCCGCCTGGCCGTCGATCCCCTCGGTGGGGCCGGCGTCCACTACTGGGCGCCGATCGCCGAGCGTTACGGGCTCGACCTCACGGTGGTCAGCGACACCGTCGATCCGACCTTCGCCTTCATGACGGTGGATTGGGACGGCCGCATCCGGATGGACCCCTCGTCGCCCTACGCGATGCAGCGCCTGATCGCGCTCGGGGATCGCTTCGACATCGCGTTCGCCTGCGACACCGACCACGACCGGCACGGGATCGTCACTCCGAGCTCGGGTCTATTGCCTCCCAACCACTACCTCGCGGTCGCCATCCATCACCTGTTCCCGCATCGCCGGCACTGGCCGGCGAGCTCCGCGGTAGGCAAGACCGTGGTGAGCAGCGCGATGATCGATCGGGTGACGGCGAAGCTGCGGCGAAAGCTGTACGAGGTGCCGGTGGGGTTCAAGTGGTTCGCCGACGGTCTCTACGACGGCTCCCTCGCCTTCGGCGGCGAGGAGAGCGCCGGCGCCTCCTTCCTCCGCCGCGACGGCACGGTCTGGACGACGGACAAGGACGGCATCGTGCCGGCACTGCTGGCGGCAGAGATCACCGCAAGCACCGGGCGCGATCCGGGCGAGATCTATCGCCGGCTGACGGCCGAGCTCGGCGAGCCGGTCGCCGACCGGGTCGAAGCGCCCGCCACCCCGGCGCAGAAGCAGCGGCTGGCGGCGCTCTCGCCGCAGCAGGTTCAGTGCTCCGAGCTGGCCGGGGAAACGGTCCAGAGCATCCTCAGTGAGGCGCCGGGGAACCATGCGCCGATCGGTGGGGTGAAAGTCACCGCGGCCACCGGTTGGTTCGCCGCCCGGCCGTCCGGCACGGAGGCCATCTACAAGATCTATGCGGAGAGCTTTGGCGGGAAGGATCACCTGCGTCGCATCGTCGAGGAGGCGCAGTCGATCGTGGACCACGCGCTCGCAGCCCCGACAACGAACCTGACCGAAAAAGGGCGAGGGACATGAGCTTCGAGCTCTTTCGATTTCTCGCGCAACCCTCCTTCGTGATCCCTTGGTATGGCGTCGGTGCGCTCGCGGCCGCCTGGGTTCTGTACGACACCCTGACCGCCAATCGACACGTCACGCCGGCGCTGAAGGCAGCGTGGCCGATCATCGTGCTGTTCTTCTCGGTTCTCGGCCTGGCCCTGTACATCGCGAGCTGTCGTCCCAGCGGCATCGGTGCGCTCCAGAAGCGATCGGGAGACGCCCAGGCCAGACGAGCGCACCATGAGTTTACCGCCGACACCTGGAAGAGGGTCGTCGGCTCCGACATTCACTGCGTCGGGGGTGACGGACTGGGGATCATGAGCGCGATGGTCGTCACCCGACTGCTCGGTTTCTCGTTCTGGCCGGAGCTCTGGACGGAGTACGTCTTTGGCTTCGCTTTCGGCTGGTTTCTGTTCCAGATTCCCGCGATGCGTCACATGGGGCATTCCTGGCTGACGGCGATGTGGAAGGGCGGCCGTGCCGAGTTCTTTTCGATGGCGACGGTGATGCTGGGGATGGCCCTGGTCATGCGATTCGTCACGCCGAGCATCGTCGGGCATCCGCCCAGGCCGGACACGGCTGCGTTCTGGGGTTTCGGCGCACTGGGCCTGCTGGTCGGGTCCATCGTCACGTATCCGATGAACTGGTGGCTGGTGAGAATCGGCTGGAAGCACGGCATGACATGACGAGCGGCGGGGTACGGACCGCCGGAAACGCTCACGAGCGGAGGCAAGGAGGGTCGGATGCAACTCGGAATGATCGGACTGGGGCGCATGGGCGCCAACATGGTGCGCCGCCTGACACGGGGCGGTCACCAGTGCGTCGTCTACGACGTGCATGCGGAGGCAATCGAGAAGCTCATCCACCCGGGGGCCGTCGGAGCCTCCTCACTCGAGGACCTGGCGGCCCAGCTGGTCCCGCCGCGCGCCATCTGGCTGATGGTGCCGGCGGCGGTGGTGGATCAGGAGCTGGCCAAGCTGACGCCATTGCTCGCGGACGGCGACGTCGTGATCGACGGCGGCAACTCCTTCTACCGGGACGACATTCGCCGCGGCGCCGAGCTCGCCAAGCGCGCCATCCACTATGTGGACGCCGGCACCAGCGGCGGCGTCGCCGGACTCGAGCGTGGCTTCTGCCTGATGATCGGTGGCGAGGCGGACGTCGTCCGGCGCCTGGGGCCGATCTTCGCCACCCTCGCCCCCGGCTCCGGCGCTGCCACGCCCACACCTGGCCGTGGAGAGCGCGACAGTACGGCCGCGGCGGGCTACCTGCATTGCGGACCGCAAGGGGCCGGCCACTTCGTCAAGATGGTCCACAACGGCATCGAGTACGGCCTCATGGCGGCCTATGCCGAGGGCCTGAACATCCTGCACAACGCAGACGCCGGCACACGAGCGCACCAGGCGGATGCCGAGACGGCACCCATGGCCGACCCCGAGGACTACCAGTATTCGTTGGACCTGCCGGAAATCGCCGAGGTCTGGCGCCGCGGTAGCGTGATCGGCTCGTGGCTGCTGGACCTGACCGCCGCTGCCCTCCTCGACGACCCCGGCCTCGACGAGTACGCGGGCCGCGTGTCGGATTCGGGTGAAGGACGCTGGACGCTCGCGGCTGCCATCGACGAGGGTGTGCCGGCACCGGTGATCGCCTCGGCGCTCTTCGAGCGCTTCGCCTCTCGCGGCAATGCCGACTATGCCGACCGCTTGCTCTCCGCCATGCGCAAGCAGTTCGGCGGGCATGACGAGAAGAAAGCGGGAGGAAGCTGAGATGAGAACCACCACCACCAGCCATCAGGAGCGACGTGAATGAAACGAGTCACTTTGACCTGCACGCCGAAGACCGGCCTTGTTTCCGTAGCTCTTGTCGTGCTCATTGCGATGGGGAGCTCGGAGGTCCAGGCTGTCCCGAGCTTCACCCGCCAGACCGGGCTCAAGTGCAACGTCTGTCACAGCAATCCACCGGAGCTCACTGCGTTCGGACGCAAATTCAAGCTCGATGGCTACACGCTCACCGACCACAAGGCGGGCATGACCATCGGGGACGCAGACCTGAAGACGAGTCGAGACTTCCCACTGTCGGCAATGCTTCTTCTCAGCAACACCGCGGCGAGAACAGCAGTCCCGGGCTCACAGAGCAATAACGCCGGCTTTCCCCAGGCTCTCAGCCTCTTCCTGGCGGGTCGTATCGCGCCGAATCTCGGGGGGTTCGTGCAAACGACCTATTCGCATCAGGATGACCATCTCACCCTGGACAACGCGGACATCCGCTATGCCCAACACACCACTCTGGGCTCCAAGGACCTGCTGTATGGCATGACTCTGAATAACAGCCCGACGGTCGAGGATGCCTGGAACAGCACGCCAGCCTGGGGATACCCCTGGCTGTCGCCCGAGAGTACTCCTACACCAATTGCTGCGCCGCTTCTGACCGGGGCGCTGGCTCAAGACGTCGCGGGCCTTGGTGCATACACCATGTGGAATGACCATCTCTATGCGGATCTCACTCTGTATCGCTCGGAACATGCCGGAGGCGACCAGCCTCTAACCGGCGCCGACTTTCCATTCAACATTTCTGGCGTTGCACCCTACTGGCGCCTCGCCTGGCAGCAGAAATGGGGACTGAACTACCTCGAGGCTGGTACTTATGGCATCCGCGTGAATTCAGTCCCGGGAGGGGTTTCTGGCGCCCGTGATACCTATACGGACACCGCCACCGACGTTCAGTATGAACGGCCGGTCGGGATCAGCTCACTCAGCCTCCACGCGGCCTCCATTCACGAGCGCACGAGTCTCGATGGCACGTTCGCCGCCGGCGGCGCGGCCACCACCTCGCACAACCTGGACACGGTACGAGCGGACGCCACATATCACCTACGAAGCCGATATTCCTTCACCCTCGCCGGTTTCTCGACCACAGGCACCTCCGATGCGATTCTCTTTGCGCCAGGGCCGGTGGACGGCAGTCTACTCGGAAGTCCCAACAGTAGCGGCTTCGTCGCGCAAGCGGGCTTCTGGCCGCAAGAGAACATCGAGCTGGCGATCGCGTACGGCGGCTACACGAAGTTCAACGGCGCGAGCCGCAACTACGACGGATCTGGCCGGAACGCTTCGGACAATGACTCGCTCTACGTCTCTCTGTGGCTGATCTTCTGACGAAAGAGGCATCGATGGAACCAGCGACTAGTGAAGATCGGCTATCTACCTCGGGGGAATCACGAAGATCGTTTCTTGGCGCCCTGCTCGGGTTGGCGTCGGCCTTCGTCGGCGCCCTGTTGGCGGTTCCGGTGCTGCGCTATATCTCCTATCCGGTGACCGCCAAGTCCGGCGATTCTGACTGGACGGAGGTGGGCCCGGTCGCGAGCCTGGCCAACACCCAGGCGCCCCTGCGCCATACGCTCGACGTCAAGCGGCGCGATGGGTGGCGCGAGACTGCCACCCAGCCGGTGGTCTACATCATCAACACGGCCGGACAGATCAAGGTGTTGTCCGCCATCTGTCCCCACCTCGGCTGCACGGTCCCCTGGAACCCCGGCCGCAACGAGTTTGTATGCCCCTGCCATGGGGGTACGTTCTCTGCGAACGGCACCTATCTCTCGGGGCCGCCCCGACGCGGGCTCGATTCTCTGGAAACCAGAGTGTCCGGAGGCAAGATGATGGTGAAGTTTCAATATTTCCGTCCCGACGTGCCCTACAAGCAGGTCACCGGGTGAGCACCGGAGGTCCATCTACCATGGCCGATCCAAGACCGACAGAGGGCCGCAGCAGGCACAGCCTGCCGCGGCGCCTGTGGCAATGGGTAGACAAACGCACCGGCGTGGAGCGGCTCTTGCGGCACTCCCTCGCCGAGCCCATCCCGGGCGGCGCCCGTCTCGCGTATGTGTTCGGCTCTGCTCTTCTCTTCATCTTCCTTTCGCAGCTCGTTACCGGCATATGCCTGGCCCTGTACTACGTCCCTTCCCCCCTGAGCGCGCATACGAGCGTGGCCTACATCGTCAAGGAAGTGGCCGGTGGGTCCTTCCTGCGAAGTCTGCATTCCTACGGCTCGAGCGCCATGGTCGTGGTTCTCGTCCTCCATTTCTTGCAGACCTTCTTCTACGGCTCCTACAAGGGCAGGCGCGAGCTACTGTGGATTTCCGGCTGCACGCTCTCGCTTCTCGTTCTGGGAATGACGTTCACCGGGTACCTGCTGTCGTGGGATCAGAGGGCGTACTCCGCGGGCTCCGTGGGTACCGACATCGTCGGGCAGGTGCCTTTCATCGGTGAAACCCTCAGGCTGCTATTGCGCGGTGGCACGACGATGGGCGCTCTGACGCTATCCCGGTTCTACGTGCTTCACATTCTGGTCGTTCCGGGCCTGATCTTCGCCTTCGTGGCGATCCATGTCGTCTTGTTCCGGAAGGCAGGCGCCGCGGGTCCCGTGACGGAGGATCCGGTCAAGCCAAGCTTGCCCACGGAGATGTTCTACCCGAAGCAGGTCTTGATCGACATGGCCTTCGCGCTTTTTGTCATGGGCGTCCTGGGCATGCTGGCGCACTTCGTTCCGGTGACGCTGGGACTCCAGGCGGATCCGACGAATACCCGCTACTTGCCGCGTCCCGAGTGGTACTACCTGCCGATGTTTCAATGGCTGAAGTACTGGCAAGGGTGGCGGACAGTCATCGGGGTCTTCATCATACCGGTGATTCTGATTGGACTGTTCTTCTCGCTACCGTTCATGGACCGCGGCCTCGAGCGGCGCCCGTGGCGCAGACCGATTCCCGTGGTCGCCGTCTTGATCGTGTTGATCGGCATGGTGTGGCTCGGCCTGACCAGCCATCTCGAGGACTCGCGCAACCCCATCATTGCCGCCCAGCTCGCCCAGCAGAACCAGGAAGAGAACGTGTACTCCCAGTCCGCTTTCGAGCCGTATTCGGCGGCGCCATCCTCCGGTGACAGCTCGCCGACTGCACTCGCTGGAACCGTCGCGCAGGGGAAGGGCATCTTTGAGTCTCACGGCTGCAGTGGATGCCACGGAGCGAGCGGCGGTGGCGATGTGGGGCCGGCGCTGACTCAAATCTCGAGCCGATTTTCGGCCGCTCAATTGACCGCGCTACTGAAGGCGCCGACAGCGAAGATGAAGGCTGGAGGCATGGTCGCCCTGACCTTGGATCGAGCGGAGCTGAGCTCTCTGGTGTCTTACCTCGCGAGCCTCGGAGGAGCGGCGAGCACACCTGTGGCGGCCCAACCAGCCCCCGGGCCTTCGCCACCTGCCCCGACTCAGGCGGGATCGGGCTCGCCGGCCGGTCCGTCGAAGGCAGCGACAGGAAGTTCACCAGCCGATGCAACCGCTGCCTCCCGGGGGAAGGGGCTTTTCGATTCCCAGCGCTGCAGTGGATGCCACGGAGCGGGCGGGGCGGGCGGTGTCGGGCCGGCGCTGACCCATATCTCGAGTCGGTTCCCGCCGCCGCGCTTGACGGCGCTCCTGAAGGCGCCCACCGCCAAGATGAAAGCTGCCGGCATGGTTCCTTTGACTCTGAATGGCGCTGACATGAAGGCTCTGGTGTCCTACTTGACGGGCCTCGGGAAAGCAGCCACGGCCCCGGTGGCGCCACCTGCGGGTTCCGCATCGCCAGCGGCGCCAGCTGGTGCGGCGCCAGCCAATGCCGGACCCAGTGCGACAGCCGCACAGTCGAAGGCCGAATCCAGAGGGAAAGTAGTCTTCGAGGCTCACCGTTGCGCTGACTGCCACGGGACGAATGGGGTCGGAGGAACAGCGGCGGCGCCAGCCCTTGCGGGCACCGGCAAGAACTTCGCACCCGCTCAACTGACGACGATGCTCGAGCATCCTACCGCCCGCATGCAACACGGTGGAATGCCGGCGGTCTCTCTGAGCAAGAAGGACTTGGAGGCCCTCGTGGCCTACGTGAGCTCTATTTCCCATGACACCAACTGACCCACGCGTCCTGGCGATCAACGGCGGCTCGTCGAGCATCCGCTTCGCGCTCTATGACTTGGGCACACCCTACGGCGAGGGCTCGACGGGAAGATCGACCAGATCGGCGCGCGCGGCGCGGCTCTCCTCAACTTCATCTACGTGCACCTGAGCCGCGTCATCAAGAAATATGACCTGGACATGTTCTACGTCGCCGGGCCCTGTCACGGCGGTCCGGCGATCGTCGGCAATGTCTACCTCGGAGGATGAATCCAAACCCGAGAGTGAGCCTGAAGCCAAAACGGAGCCTGAAGGGGAAGCGTGATCATGGTTCCGGACTGGCTGCACTTCCTTTCCCGCTTCGCTTCGCTCAGAGGCATAGAGATGAAGATCGATTCCAAGCAGGCACCTTAATGACAGTACCGTCGGCTGCATCGATATTTTCCGTATGTGCCGTCCTGATGACAATATCCAGCTTTGTTCTGAGCGGAAGCCTCAGCACGCTCAAGGTGCGCTTTCATATATCCGGTGGGTTGCTCGGCATGCTTGCTGCTTTAGGCGCGGCCACCCCCGAGATTTCCTCCGCCGGCACCGCTCTGTTCGTAAAGCAACATGACGTTGGCGTGGGTATCATCGTCGGCTCGAACCTTTTCAATCTGGCGGCTCTATTGGGGCTATGCGCACTGCTTGCCGGCAGGCTGCCCCTGAGAATGCAGGCCATCGTCTTGAACGGCGCGATAGCGCTGCTCGTAACACTGGTGATGTGTTCGCTGGTCTTCGGATTGATCTCAGCTCCAGTCAGCGTTGTGTTCCTCCTCTGCGTGCTGGTTCCGTATGCGATTGTGTCGGGCTTGACCGCCAGTCGCATGAAACGATGGAGACTGCCTGCAGGGATCCGAACCTTTGTGACCGAGGCGTTCGCCCCGGCTCACCATGCGCCAGAGAGCGGGTTAGCGGACGTGCCGACCTCCTGGTCCTGGGCATGGATGGGAGGGGCTGCGCTGATCGTCATCATTGTCACCTGCATGGGGATGGTTCGCTCAGCGGTGTTCTTGAGCGACGCATGGAAACTGAACAAGACGATCCTGGGTGTGGTCATCCTCGCCGTGTTCACCGGCATTCCCGACGTCATTACGGCGATCAAGCTGGCTCGGGATGGCAGAGGAACTGCCGTCATGAGCGAAGCGCTGAACAGCAATACCTTGAATATCCTGTTTGGCATCTGCCTTCCCGCCACGCTGTTCGGCGTTGGCAGCCTGGCAGGGCAGACACTATTTTCGGTGTGGTGGCTGCTGGGCATCACGGCGATAAACCTGGCCCTTCTATATGGCACTAAAGGATTCACCCGGATGGGCGGCGCGCTGAGCGTCGGCTTGTACGTAGTGTTTATCAGCGTAGTAATTGCATGGAGCGTGATGACATGAAGATCAATTCAAAGGAGTTCCGCGTGCGGCCGAGAGAACACATCTCGCTCGCCCAGCGGCCGACGACCGTAAAGCCCTTCTGCAAGTCGAAGAAGCGGTATAAGAAACTTCTGGAAGAACACGTCGAGGAGTTGAGCTCGCTGCAACGCCTTCACTACGCGTCCAGCCGCTATGCCTTGCTGCTGATCTTTCAAGGGATGGACGCCGCCGGCAAGGACGGCGCCATCCGGCACGTCATGTCCGGTGTCAACCCCCAGGGTTGCGAGGTCTTCAGCTTCAAGCAACCGAGCGCCGAGGAGCTGGAGCACGACTTTCTCTGGCGCACGACGTGCCGGCTTCCCGAGCGAGGGCGGATCGGCATCTTCAATCGCTCCTACTACGAGGAGGTGCTCGTCGTTCGCGTGCATCCGGAGCTACTCGAAAGTCAGAGACTGCCGAGCGAACTGGTGGACGAAGACACTCTCTGGCGAGAGCGGTATCGTTCCATCGTTGACTTGGAGGAGCATCTCCACCGCAACGGCACCCGGATCGTCAAGTTTTTTCTGCACCTGTCGAAAGACGAACAGGCGAAGCGTTTCCTCGAGCGGATCGACGACGCGGACAAGAACTGGAAGTTCGGCACCTCGGACATGCAGGAGAGGAAGCGCTGGAAGCAATACATGGCGGCCTACGAGGCTTGCCTGAGCGCGACCAGTACAGATATCGCACCTTGGTACATCGTTCCCGCCGACGACAAGGACGATGCCCGGCTGATCGTGTCGCAGATCGTCCTCGATGCGCTCGGCGGGTTGAAGATGGCGTATCCGAAGACCACGGCGAAGCGGCGCCGGGAGCTGGCATCGATTCGCAAGGCGCTGGCAAAGTAGCGGCTTCGCGACGGCCCTACGGGCTGCGCGGATCCGGGCGCCGGGCGAGCACCGCCTTGGCGGTCGCGACGACATGATCCACGGTGAACCCGTACCGGGCCATCACCTCGGGCCCCGGCGCCGAGGCACCAAAGCGGTCGACGCCGAGGATCGCGCCGCCCGGTCCGACGTAGCGCTCCCAGCCGAACGGCGATCCGGCTTCGATGCTGACCCGTGCGTGGACCGCGGGAGGCAACACAGTCTGGCGGTAGTCGACGGACTGCGCCTCGAACAACTCCCAGGATGGCATCGACACGACGCGGCTCCGAATGCCCTCGCCGGCGAGCCGCATATGGGCCTCGAGCGCCAGCGACACCTCCGAACCGGTGGCAATGAGGATCAGCTCCGGCAATTCCTCTCCCACGTTGATCAGGACATACGCGCCGCGTGCGGTGCCGGCGGCCGGGGCGAGCGCGTTCCGGTCGAGAACCGGGAGCTTCTGACGGGTCAGCACCAACCCCACGGGCCCAGCCTCGTGCCGCATGGCGATTCGCCACGCCTCGACCGTCTCGTTGGCGTCGGCCGGCCGGAGAACCAGCAGGTTGGGCATCGCCCTGAGGCTTGCGAGCTGCTCGACGGGTTGATGCGTCGGGCCGTCCTCGCCGAGCGCGATGCTGTCGTGAGTCCAGACGTAGATCACGTGCGCGGCGCTCAGCGCGGCCAGCCGGATTGCCGGGCGCATGTAGTCGGAGAAGGTGAAGAAGGTCGCGCCGAACGGCAGAACGCCGCCGTGATGCGCCATCCCGGTGAGGATCGCGGTCATGGCGTGCTCGCGGATCCCGAAATGGATGTTCCGTCCTGCGTATCCCCAGACGCCGCCCGCCGCGCCTTGCGTCGGCGGGGTCTGGCCGGCGTCCGGCGCATCGGGACTCTGAAAGTCACCCTTCTCCTTCATCATCGTGCGCGTCGACGGATCGAGGTCGGCCGACCCGCCGATCAGGTTCGGCACCGACTCGGCGAGGGCGGCGATCACCTTCCCCCCGGCATCTCTTGTAGCCATGGCGCCATCCTCGGGCGTGAACCGGGGCACCCCGGCGTCCCATCCCGGAGCCAGCTCACCCGCCAGCGCGCGGTCGAGGGCGCCGGCGAGATCCGCCTGTGCGGCGCGATACCCGTCCATCTCCTGGAGCCAGGCGCTCCGCAGCTCCGCCCCGCGAACGCGAACCTTGGCGAATTCCTGCTTCGCCTCCTCCGGTACGCGAAATTGGGCGTCTTCCGGCCAGCCATAGGCCCGCTTGGTCAGCCGGACTTCGTTCGGGCCGAGCGGCTCGCCGTGCGCCTCGAAGGTGTCGTGCTTGTTGGGGCTCCCGAAGCCGATGTGGGTCCGCGCGACGATGAGAGAGGGGCGACCCTCGTCGGCACGCGCCGACGTGAGCGCTGCGTCGACCGCCGCTACGTCCATGCCGTCCACCTCCTGAACCTGCCAGCCGTAGGCCGCGAAGCGCGCGCCGACGTCTTCGGAGAAGGTGACGTTGGTGGTTGCGGAGAGGGTGATGCGGTTCGCGTCGTAGAGGACGATGAGCCGGCCGAGCCGAAGCTCACCGGCGAGCGATGCCGCCTCCGCCGCCACGCCCTCCATCAGGTCGCCGTCGCTCGCGATGACGTAGGTCCGGTGGTCTACGATCGCCTGCCCCGGTCGATTGAAGGTGGCCGCGAGCCAGCGCTCTGCGATCGCCATGCCGACCGCGTTGCCGAAACCCTGACCGAGAGGCCCGGTAGTGACCTCGACACCGGTCGTGATGCCCCTCTCGGGGTGACCGGGCGTCCGGCTACCCCAGCGCCGAAACTGTTCGAGGTCGTCGAGGGTGAGTCCGAAGCCCGTCAGAAACAACAGGCTATAGAGCAACATGCTCCCGTGCCCCGCCGAGAGGACGAACCGGTCGCGGTTCATCCACTCCGGGTCCGCAGGGTCGTAGCGCAGGTGGCGCGTCCACAGTACGTAGGCCATGGACGCCGCGCCCATCGGCATCCCCGGATGCCCCGAAGCCGCCTTCTGGACTGCATCGATACTGAGCGTGCGGATGGTGTTGATGCAGAGATCGTCGGTGGTGCCGGCAAGCGAGGTCATTTCGGGCCTTCCTTTCTCGACTGCATGTACCGCTCCATCAACGTGGTGGTCGAGCTGTCGTGGCCATCGGCCGGCGGGCCGTCACCCTGGAGCTCGCCGCCGATTCGCTGGGCCAGCGCCTTGCCCAGCTCCACGCCCCATTGATCGAACGAATCGATGTTCCAGATCACTCCCTGTGTGAAGACACTGTGCTCATAGAGCGCGACGAGAGACCCCAGCGTCTCGGGCGTGAGCCGATCGGCGAGAATCGTCGTGGTCGGCCGGTTCCCCTCGAAGACGCGGTGCGGCACTAGCCAGGCCGGCGTTCCCTCCGCCTCGACTTCGCGTGCGGTCTTGCCGAAGGCGAGGGCCTCGGTCTGCGCGAAGACATTGGCCATCAGAAGGTCGTGGTGACCCTCGAGCGGGTTGAGTGACCGGCAGAAGGCAATGAAGTCGCAGGGAACGAGCTTCGTTCCCTGATGGATCAGCTGGTAGAAGGAATGTTGTCCATTGGTGCCCGGCTCCCCCCAGACGACCGGGCTCGTCTGGTAGTTGACGCGTGCGCCTTCGAGAGTGACGTGCTTCCCGTTGCTCTCCATGGTCAGCTGCTGAAGGTACGCTGGAAAGCGTTTGAGGTACTGCTCGTAGGGCAGGACCGCGAGCGTCCGTGCGTCGAAGAAGTCGGCGTACCAGACCGCCAGGAGCCCCATGAGCACGGGCAGGTTCTGCGCGAAGGGGGCGGTGCGGAAATGCTGGTCCATGGCATGGAACCCCGCCAGCATCGCGTGGAACTTGTCGGGACCCACCGCGAGCATCGTCGAGAGCCCGATCGCCGAGTCCATGGAATAGCGCCCGCCGACCCAGTCCCAGAAGCCGAACATGTTGGCGGCGTCGATGCCGAATTGCGCCACGCCCTCGTCGTTCGTCGAAACGGCGACGAAATGCCGACGCACCGCCCGCTCGTCGCCGAGCGCGCGCAGACACCAGGCGCGGGCCGTATGCGCGTTGGTCAACGTCTCGAGTGTCGTGAAGGTCTTGGAGCAGATGATGAACAGCGTTTCTGCCGGTTCGAGGTCGCGCGTGGCCTCGACGAAGTCCGTGGCGTCGATGTTAGAGACGAAGCGAAAGGTCATGTCTCGCCGGCTGTAATGTCGCAGGGCCTCGTAGGCCATCACCGGTCCGAGGTCGGAGCCGCCAATGCCGATGTTGACGACGTTGCGGATGGGCCGACCCGTGTGGCCGCGCCAACGGCCGCTACGAACTTCGTCGCAGAACGTCGCCATGCGATCGAGGACCGCGTGCACCTCGGGTACGACATCCACGCCGCCAACCAGAATCCGCTCGGTCGCCGGTGCGCGGAGGGCGACATGGAGAACGGCCCGCTGCTCGGTCACGTTGACGATCTGACCACTGAACATGGCCTCGATCCGCCCGGCGAGGTCGCAGTCATCGGCCAGTCGCAACAGCAGGTCCAGCGTCTCGTCGGTCACGAGATGCTTCGAGTAGTCGAGGTAGAGGCCCGCCGCTTCGGCAGTCAGCCGCGTCCCCCGCCGCGGGTCGTCGGCAAAGACCTGTCGCAATTGCAGAGCGCGGATCTCTTGGTGGTGCTCCTTCAACGCCCTCCAGGCCGGGCGCTCGGTGAGCCATCGAGCCGAACCCACTGCTGGCGCGGTCATGGCTCGCCCCCGGCGGTGCGATCCCCTTGCGCCAAGCTCGCGCGCTTGGCGGCAAGGCAATCGAGAAGATCCTTCCAGGACTTGTCGAACGATGCAGCACCCTCGCGCTGAAGTCGTCCAGCAAGCGCCGTCTCGTCCACGCCGACGCGCGCGAATTCAGCGAGCACCGACTCGGCATCGCCTCCGTCCAGCGGCAGCGCGCCCCCGACCCGGCCGTGATCGGCGAAGGCGAGGAGCGTCTTCTCGGGGATGGTATTGATCGTGTCGGGAGCCGCCAGCGCCTCGACGTAGAGCGTGTCCGGCGCGTCAGGATCCTTGGTGCTCGTGCTCGCCCACAGCAAGCGCTGCGGCCTTGCGCCAGAGGCCGCGAGCCCGCGCCAGCGCGGCGAGTCCAGCATCTCGCGGTAGGCCTTGTAGCTGCGCTGGGCGATGGCGATCCCCAGGCGATTGCGGAGCGCCAGCGGGACCGTGTCCTCGACCGCCACGTCCCACCGGCTGACGAAGATCGAGGCGACGGAATCCACCCGCGGCTCGAGGCCGGCAGCGATCCGCCGCTCGATGCCCCGCATGTAGGCTTCGACCGCCGCGAGGTACTGTGCCGCGGAGAACAGCAGCGTCACGTTGACCGGCACGCCCCGGAAGATCGACTCCTCGATCGCGGGACCACCCTCCGGGGTCCCCGGGATCTTGATGAAGAGATTGGGTCGCCGGGCGTGGGCATGCAGCTCGGCCGCCGCCCGGATGGTTTCGGCGGTCTTGTCGGCAAGCAGCGGCGACACTTCCAGGGAAACCCAACCGTCCACACTGTCGGTGCGGTCGTGGACGGGACGGAAGAGATCGGCGGCGCGCACCAGGTCTTCGATGGCGAGCGCGAAGAAGAGCGCCTCGCCTGATTGTCCTTCCGCGGCCTTCTTCTCAATGGCATCGTCGTACAAGCTGCCATTCTTGATCGCGTGATCGAAGATCGTCGGGTTCGAGGTCAGCCCGGTCACCGACAGCTCGTTGATGTAGGTCTGCAACGTGCCGTCGTCCAGGATGCCGCGAGTGATGTTGTCGAGCCAAAGGCTCTGCCCGAGATCGTGGAGCTGTCGTGTCGCCTTCATTTGTCCTCCTCTGTCGTGGTGCGGCCAATGTGCGCCGGCTCAACCTCTCGCATGCAAGCGCCCGGCCCGAACTCCACGGTCCGAGAGTCGTCTGCCAGCCGCTCTCGCGCCGCAGCGGTGCCGGTGCACCGGCCGCTGGGGCGTTCGTTCCGGCGCAGCTGGGCAAAGGGAGGGTCGTTGGGGGTGCCGAGATCGGCCCGACCCAGAAGAGGTCCAGAAGAGGTTCCAGAAGAGGTTCCAGGTACTTTCCCAGAAGAGGTTCCAGGTACTTTCCAGAAGGCTGTGCAGGCCTCGGGGCCGGATCGCCGGCTACTTCATGGCGAAGAGGGCGAAGTGGACGCCCTGGGGGTCGAGGGCCTGGGCCGCCTTGCCGCCGGTCGGAACCTCCGTGGGCTCCACGATGACCTTCCCGCCGAGGGAGGTGATGCGCTCGATGGTGGGCGCCATCTCGGAAGCGTTGACGTAGTAGAGCCACTTGGGCTCCATGACTCCGTGCTTCGCCGAGTCGAACATGCCGCCCGCCGAGCGGTCTTCGGGGTCGTCAGGATGGCGGAACATGAAGTACGAGCCCCACTCCCCCATGTCGAGAGTGGTCGTGGGCTTCCAGCCGAAGAGCTCGGAGTAGAACTTCCAGGCGCTCTCGTGGTCGGTCGTGTTGAGCTCGTGCCAGCCGACAGAGCCGATCATCATCTGGTCGCGCGGCGGCATGGGATCTCCGTTCGGCTTGAAGAGGGCGATCAACGCGCCCTGGGGGTCGGCGACCACCGCGAAGCGTCCGACCCCGGGAATCTCGGTGCCGGGCGTCAGGATCTTTCCGCCGAGGGCCTCGGCCCGCCGAGCGGAGGCGTCGACGTCGTCGACCGACACGTGGGCCCACCAGAGAGGCGCGAACCCGCTGCCCTCGTGCTCGGGCTGGATCTCCATCACCCCGCCGATCGGCGTCTCGCCGGCGTGCCAGAGGGCATAGGGCTTCTCGCCGTCGCCGAAGGGCTGCGTCGTCCAGCCGAACACCTCGCCGTAGAACGCCTTGGCGGCCTCGGCGTCCTTGGTCAACAGCTCGTACCAGACGAAACGTCCTCTGTTGGTCATCAGCGTCTCCTCTCGAGATCAGGCTCGAACCTGCTCGTGGGTTGGTCGTGGGTCACGAAGAAGCCCCCGGGGGCCTCAGGCGCTCCAGGTAGTCGCAGACCGCCTCGCAGGCGGCGAGCATCAGGCCGGCGTCGCGCGAGCTCTTGCCGGTGCCCCAGATCCCCATCTGGGAGGCCACCAGGAGGGCGGCGGCTCCCTCGGGCGAGGCGTCGGGGCGGACCGCCCCAGTCTCGATCCCCCGGGAGAGAGCGGCGGCGAGGGCCGTGCGCCACCGGTCGTAGAGGGCGTCGACGCGCTCGCGGAATCCCTCGTCGAGGGGGGACATCTCCTGCGCCAGGTTGTTGAGAGGACAGCCGTTGAGCCACGATCCACTCTCGACGTCCTGACGGGCGTAGCGGCGGAACGCGTCCTCCATGAGGGAGATCGGGTCCGCGGCGCCGTCGAGGCCGCCGAGCCAGCGCTCCATGAGCAGGGGCTCGATGACCTCGTCGACGACCGCATAGCCCAGTGCCTGCTTGCCCGCGAAATGGTGGAAGAGCGCCCCCTTGGTGGTGCCGGCGGCCTCGACGATCCGGCGGAGGCTCCCGCCCTGGAAGCCGTGCCGGTAGAACTCGAAGAAGGCCGCCTCGAGGATGCGCTGGCGCGTCGCCTCGGGCTGGCGAGGATGGGCGGTGTCGACCACCCGACTACAATACCGACCGGTTGGTATGACGTCAAGCACACAACCTGCTCAGGCGTCGTGGGGTTGCGCCGGCAGCTCCGACTCGAGCTGTCCGGCATCTGGGTGCCTGCTCCCGCAGGACCGGGCGTGCAGGCTGAATGCATGGGTGCGGAGGCTCGAGCCTTTGTCCAACAGGCCCTCCTGACGATGCCGGCCTACATCAAGGAGGTCGAGCCGGTGACCCCGGGGACCGACTCGATCGCGATGCGGATCCGCCTGGGCGAGCACGCCGACTTCGACCTCGCCGAGCTTCTGGCCAGGGCCGGCCTCGGCCTGGTCGACCGGACCACCAGCGCCGATCCGGACCACCTGGACATCATCTACCGGGGTGCGAGAGAAGCGAGGAGGGCGCACCGCGGCATGCACTACGGCGGCTACGAGGAGTTCAATCGGCGAGCCGGCCGAGTGGTGCTGAGCTTCGGCATCGGGACGCTGGCGGCGCCGGATCCCCGGAGGCGGCGAAGGTCCCTCCAAGCGTACGTCGAGAGGCTGGAGGGCTCCACGAAGACCGCCCGCTCGCCGAGCGGAATCCACCGCGACCCGGTCGCCGCCATCCATGACTGGGGAAGCCGTATGGGCCTGCCCCCAGACCACTCGGCCAGCGGGCGGTGAGAGCTCCCCGAGACGAGGTCGAGCCCGACCGCTGAAAGGCGCTGAAGTGTGGCTGGAACCCTTCGCGGGCGAGCGAGACGCCGCCGGCGGTCAGGGAGGATCGCCGCCGAAGCAGTAGGTCCGGCACAGGCAGATCTGGAACCCGCAGGTCGACGACGGGACGCAGGCGCAGTCGGGAGCTTCGCAGGGGCAGTCGGCCACGGTGACGCACCTCGTGAAGGAGCCGCAGCCGGCCTGGGCCACGCCGGGATGGGCGACCAGGTCGAGAAGCGGCGCCGGGGCGAGCCGGGCGGTGGCCGGGGCGAGGGCGCCCGAGCGCGCCGGGGACGGGCGCTGGGGCGCGCCGGCGGGCGCCTGGACCTCGGCTCGGTTGCCGGCTGCGCGGGCCAGGTCCGTCGACGGGGTGGCCGGTGTCGTGCCGGTCGCGGCCAGGGCCGCGAAGGGGGTGCCGAGCAGCAGAAGGGCGAATACCACGAGGCGCGATTGCATGGTCCCGGTCTCCTTGCTTGCATGACTCTTCATTTACTGCTTCAGTGCGACTGCCTGGCGAGATGGGACAGGGGCGGAGGAGGCCGCCGCCCGGCGGGCGTGTTCCGACCGGAGGCGGCGGTCTGAAAAGTGGGTGGAACCTTCCAGGAAAAGTGGGTGGAACCTTCCAGGAACCTTCCAGAGGACCACCGGGTCTGAAAGGTGGCACCTTGTGGGAAGGGATGGCTCGGGTCTTGCGTAAGAAGCTTGAATGAAGGTGCTACACTGCACAAGCCTAGGGGGACACGACATGCTCCATCCGACCATCGATCGCCCTGAAACCAGCGCATCGCTCCAGGTCGCCGAAGACCGCCGGCGCTCACCACGCACCCCGGTGCCGAACCTCTTCGTCGCGCTGGAGATGTCCGACGCCTCGGCAGTGCCTGTGCCGCCCCGGATGTCCGACAGGCGTCGCCGTCCGAGCTGGACGAGCTCGGCCATCGACATCAGCACCGAGGGCCTGGCGCTCACCCTGCCGGACGAGGTTCCCGTAGGCTCCGAGGTGCTTCTGACCTTCCGACTGGACGAGGACTTGGCCCTCGTGCGAGTTCCTTCGCAGGTCGTCCGCAAGCAGGAGGGTCTTGGCGTCGGCGCCGTGAGCTTCGCCTCCTGGCCGGACTCGGATCGCCTGGCCCTGCTCAGCTACCTGAACCACTTCGCAAGGGCCTGACGGCTCGCGCCTCCCCGGACCGACCGCCTCGAGAGCGATTGCGGGCGCCGGGAGCCTCCGCGGTCAGGGCTCCCGCCGCCGTTCGAGGAAGCGCCGCGCACCGCGCCGGGCTTCACCGGACTCCAGCGTCTCGAGGCCGAGCCGCGTCTCGTGGGCCAGCGCCTCCTCCAGCGACAAGTCGAGACCGTCGTAGAGGCTCCGCCGGTCGCTTCGCAGGCAGACCTGGGGAAGGGCGGCGAGCTCCGCCGCCAGAGCCTCGGTCGCGCCCCGGGCCTCGCCGTCCGGCACCACCCGGTGGACCAGCCCGATCGCCAGGGCCTCGCCGGCCTCGACCGGCCGCCCCGTGAGCACCAGGTCGAGGGCCCGCGACAGCCCGATGAGGCGCGGCAGGCGAACGGTGCCGCCGTCGACCAGCGGCACGCCCCAGCGGCGACAGAACACCCCGAAGACCGCGCTCTCCTCGGCTACCCGCAGGTCGCACCAGAGGGCGAGCTCCAGCCCGCCGGCCACGGCGTAGCCGGCGATCGCGGCGATCACCGGCTTCGAGAGGCGCATGCGGGTCGGGCCGAGGGGCCCGTCGCCGTCCGGGGCGACGCGGTTGACCCGGCTGAGCCCGTCGGGATCTTCGCCGGCGATCGCCGCCAGATCGGCTCCGGCCGAGAAATGCCCGCCCGCGCCCCAGAGCACGGCCGCGCAGACTCCTAGCCTCGAAGTCGCGAAAGGCCCCGGCCAGCGCCTCGGCCGCCTCTCGATCGACGGCGTTGCGCACCTCCGGCCGATCGAGGATCACGGTCCAGACCGGCCCCTGTCTCTCCACGCGGACGGACATCGTCCCTCCCTTCGGTTGGCCACCTCGGGCTCGGTCTCGAGGTTAGCAGCCGCCGGGAACCTTCCACCCGGCGCGGCGTTATGGGGGGAGAGGCAGGACGTGAGCATCCCCATCGCGAGAGCCGTGACCGATCCCACCGATGCCGAGCTGATGCTGCGGGTCCGCCGCGGCGACGAGGAGGCCTTCGCGGCCCTCGTCGACCGCCACAAGGACCCGCTGGTGGCGTATCTCACCCGGATCACGGGCTCCCTCGACCGGGCGGAGGACCTGGCCCAGGAGACCTTCCTGCGCCTCTTCCGGACCGCCTCCCGCTACCGGGAGCAGGGCTACCTGACGGCGTTTCTCTATCGCATCGCCACCAACCTGGTGCGCTCCCAAGGGCGGCGCGAGAAGCGCTGGCGAGCCCTCGTCGGCGAGCTCGCCGGCGGCAGGCGCGAGGTCGAGATCGAGCCCGGCGGCCCGCGGCGCCTCCTCGCCCGGGAGCTCCGAGGCCGGCTGGCCGAGGCGGTCACCGCCCTGCCCCTGAGCCTCAGGGTGCCCCTGGTGCTCTACGAGATCGAAGACTGGCCCCAGGGCGAGATCGCCCGCGTCCTGGGGTGCCGAGTGGGGACGGTCAAGAGCCGCCTCCACCGGGCCCGCGCCCGGCTGCGCCGCGAGCTCGCGGTGTACTGGGACGGTTGGAACGGAGGTACACCATGACTCGAGACCCGCTGCGCGAGGCGCTCCGCTCGCTGCCCAGAGAGCGCGCCGGAGCGAACTTCACCCCTCGGCTGATGGCCCGGCTGGCGGAGGAGCGGCGATTGCCGGCCCTGTGGTCCCTCCGGGGGCGGCTGAGCTGGCGGTCGACCTGGCAAACCGCCGCGGCGGCCGTGGTCCTGGCCGGCCTGCTGGCAGCCGGCGGCGTGGCCCTCTCCCGCCTCGCCGGCGGGTCGGAAGCCGGCGGCGCTATCCCGGCGGCTCCGGCCTCCCGCCGCGCCCGGATCGAGCGGTTCGAAGCCGAGCGCGCTCACCTCGCCGCCGAGCTCCAGGAGCTCAAGCGCATGGCCGATACCGAAGACCCCGTGATCTACCTGGGAGGCGACGACCGGGTCGACCTGGTGCTGGACGTGGGCCGGCTGGCCCGCCAGTACCGAGACGACGACGGCCGCCGGGTCGAGCCCGCGGCCTACCGCCGGCCCCCCGGCCGCTGACCCCCGAGCTCGAGCCCGGCCCCAGTGAGCTCGAGCGCACCCGATGGACCACGCTTTCCGCGAGGAGACGACCACCATGATCGACCTGACGAAGAATCCAGGCCCCCCCGGGGCGGGCCGGGACTGCCGCCGGTTCCCCCGATCCCTCACCTTCGCCCTGGCCGGACTGACCGCCTGCGCCGGACTCGGCCTCCTCGGCGCACCGGCCCTCTCGGCCGACGACGGAGGGCAGACGGTGACGGTGAAGACCGTCAAGGCCCCTGCCAAGGACCAGAAGGTCAAGACCGAAGCCAAGACCAAGACCCGGGAGGTGGTCGTGATCGCCGAGCCCGGCGACGAGCCGGACGGCGGAGTCTGGATGACCAAGGAGCTCGGCGGCGGGTACCTGGGCGTCGAGCTTCTGCCTCTGACCAAGGAGCTGCGGACCCACTTCGGGGCGCCGGCCGACCAGGGGGTCCTGGTCTCCAGGGTCGAGGACGGGAGCCCGGCGGCCAAGGCCGGCCTCCGGCCCGGCGACGTGATCACCCGCTTCGACGGCGACGCCGTGAAGGCGCCCTGGGACCTCACCCTGGCGGTGCGCGGCCACGACAAGGGCGACACCGCCCGGCTCGACCTCCTTCGCGACGGCAAGCCCCTGGGCTTCGACGTCCAGATCGAGGAGCGGGAGCGGCAGAAGATCGACGTGGGCAAGCTCCTGGAGCTTCGCGACGGGCCCGGCGACGACGACAAGACGATCGTGCGCCTCCGGGAGCTCGCCCGGCCCGGCGAGGGACCACCGGTGGTCTACTTCCACCCCGACGCCATGGACCGCCTGGGCGAGTCCCTGGACAAGGTGGACTGGCCGCGCCTCAACGAGCGCCTGGGCCAGCGCAACCGGGAGCTCGAGAAGCGGATCGACGAGCTCGAAAAGCGCCTGGACGACCTGGAGAAGGAGCTGAACCAGTCGAAGGGCAAGCCCAGGTAGACCGGATCGCCCCCGCAACCCCTCGATCCCCTTCCCTCCCTCACGGGGGGAAGGGGGACGCCCCCTTCCGCGCTTCGCCGAGCTGTTTGCAGGCCCCCGGCTCTACCCGTCGCCAGTGGAGTGGAGGTAGCGGATCAGGCGGTGGAAGCCGCCGAGCATCTGGGCCAGGGCCGCTTCCTCCTCCCGGGCCAGGACCTCGACGCCCAGCAGGGCCCGCACGTCGACCGGCCCGGACGCCGGCGTCGGCGCAGCGGCGCGCCGCAGCCCCGGGCCCCGCTCGTTGACCAGGTCGAGAGCCCGGGCCAGATCGGCGAGACCGGCGTCGAGGGCTGCGAGGATCTTCTCCAGCGTGTCGAGGGAGGGATTCTGCTTCCCGGTCTCGTAGGCCGACAGCATGGCCTTCGTGATGGCTGCCCGCTCGGCCGCCTCGTACTGCCTCAGGCCCCGCTTCTCGCGCAGCCAGCGTAGGGCCTTCCCCAATCCCTGAAATACTGGCATGGGGAAAATGTATCCGCTCCGGCGCCGTTGCGCAAGCTCAAGTCCTTATTTGTCAGAGATTTACGGGATCACAGGATAAATTCCCCGAAGCCGGGCCGAAGCGTGCGTCGGCGCGATCGCGCGACGTACCGCGTGACCTGCCGGGAGAATTGGTCTCCGGGAAGGGGAACCTACGGGACGAGAACGGGGCCCCGGGGAGGAAACATCAGGTCGAGACGTCGTCGCCCGAATCGTCCGCGTCGGCCTCGCCGGCAACTCCTTGGTGCCGGGAGCGCAGGTCGTCTGTCTGGGTGAGCATGTAGCGCAAGAGGCTGTGGAAGCCTTCGAGCATCTGGCCCACGGCGTGCTCCTCGGCGGGCTCGAGGCGGCGGGCGAGGCCCAGGAGGCGCTCGAGGTCGAGGAAGGGGCCCGCCGTGGCCGGCGCCAGGGAGGGAGCGGACGGCCGCGCCGCGCCGCCCTTGCGCCCGTCTTCCTGGGAGACCACGCGCATGGCGTGGGCCAGGTAATCGAGGTCGATCTCCAACGCGTCGAGGATCCGCTCCAGAGTGTCGATGGTCGGCCGCTGCTTGCCGTTCTCGTAGGAGGACAGCATCGCCTTGGTGATCCTGGCGGCCTCGGCGACCTCGTACTGCTTCTTGCCCTGGCGTTGCCGGATCCAGCGCAGCGCCCTCCCCAGCCCGTTGAAAGAAGCCATTCGTGGAATTTACCCGGCAACGCATCGAAGTGCAAGCATAAGTCCTTTGACACCAGAAATTTACGTCTTAACCTAAAAAGTATCCGCCCAGCGGCGTTCGCGGTGCGGAAAAGTCACCCCGCAACGGAATTTCGTCGCCCGGGAGCGGAGGGCGCACGGGGTCCCGGGATCCTCCGGGGCGAGACGAAGACGCCCCCGGGGAACGGTCCCCGGGGGCGTCGAAGGTCCGCGCAAGCGGAGGGTCAGCCGGGCTGCTTCGCCTCCCAGGCCTCCCGCGTCTGGAGGGTCAGCGGCTCGAGCTTCTCGCGCTCGAGAGAGCGGTTGAAGCCGTCGCGCTGGCCGGCGAGGGCGTCGAAATCGGCGAAGGCCTTCTTCAACTGGTCCCGCAGCACGCCGAGCCGGTCGAGCTGGCTCTGGGTGGGGCGGCCGGTGTAGGAGTTGACCCCGCCGTAGAGGTTGCCGAGCTTCTCACGGAGCTTCTCCTCGCCCGAGAGCCAGCCGGCCTCGCTGGTCGAGACCAACGTGCCCCGGAACTGCTCCAGGGAGTCGGCGTAGGCCGTGAGGCGCTTGGCCGTACGGCTCCGATCCGGCAGCTTGCCGGCCCGTGCCCGCGCCTGATCGCGCAGGTCGGTGATGGAGTCGACCAGGTAGGTCATGCGCTCGAGCATGTGGTAGAGGTCGAGGGCGGTCTGCTGCTGGAGCTTCCGGTCCTCGGCCGAATGGGGCGAGCGGGGATCGGGCACCAGCTTGACCGCGCCGGTCAGGGTCTTCTTGCCCTTGATCAGCTTGACCGTGTAGGTCCCCTCGAGCACCCGCGGTCCCTCGAAAGCGGGCACCAGGTTGGTTGCCGGCGGCACCTTCGGAGGAGGCAGTCTCATGGGCCAGGAGACCCGGTTGATACCGCGGCGCTTGCCGCCGGGCACCGATTTGATGAGCTTGCCGTCGGGGCCGTAGATCTCCACCTTGAGGTCGCCGAAGAGGTGGCGGCGCTTGAGGTAGTAGGCGATCTCGGCCGCCTCGGGTGGGTTCTGGCCGGTGAAGTCCCCGGCGCCGGAGAACTCCTGCTGCGGGGCCTCGATGACCATCGCCGCGGGTCGGCTGGGCAGCAGGGCCACGTCCTCGTTCAGCACCTTGGAGGTCAGGTTCCGCAGCGGTGTCAGGTCGTCCAGGATGTAGAGGCCGCGGCCGTGGGTGGCGATCACCAAGTCCCCTTCGCGGGGCTGGATCGCCAGGTCGCGGACCGCCACCATCTTGGGCAGGCCGCCCTCGAAGCGCACCCAGTGGCCCCCGTGGTCGAGGGAGAGCCACAGGCCGCGCTCGGTACCCAGGAAGAGCAGGTCCGGGTTGACCAGATCCTGGAGGACGACGTGGGCCCAGCCGTCGAGCTCATCCGTCGCCAGGCTCTTCCAGGTCTTGCCGTAGTCGGTGGTCTCATAGACGTAGGTGGCCATGTCGCCGGTGCGGTGGGCGTCGACCGTCACCAGGGCCGCGCCCTTCGCGCTCGGGCTCGCCGCCACGTCGCTGATCCAGCCGCGCGCGGGCAGGTTCGGGATGTTGGTGGAGACCATCTCCCAGCTCTTGCCGTCGTCGCGGGTCACCTGCACATTGCCGTCGTCGGTGCCCACCCAGATCACACCGGCCTCGACCGGCGACTCGCTGATCGAGTAGATCGTGGTGTAGTTCTCGGCGGTCGAGTTGTCGATGGTCAGCCCGCCCGACTCGTCCTGGCGCTGCCACTTGGGGTTGTTCGTGGTCAGGTCCGGGGAGATCTCCTCCCACGACTCACCCCGGTCGCGCGAGCGCAGGAGCTTCTGGGCACCCATGTAGATCGTGCCCTTCTCGTGGGGGGAGAACGCCAGCGGCGTGGTCCAGTTGAAGCGGTACTTGGCCTCCCCGGCGGCCGGGTAGGCCTTGATGTCCCGCACCTCGCCGGTCTTGAGGTCGAGGCGCGAGATCTCGCCGCCCTGGTACTCGGAGTAGACGTAGCCCGAGTCGGCCGGGTCGCGGAACACGCACATGCCATCGCCGAAGCCGACGTTGTCCCAGTCCCGGTTCTGGATGCCCGAGGGGCTCTGGGACGGACCCATCCACGAGCCGTTGTCCTGGAGACCGCCATAGACGTGGTACGGCCAGTCGTCGTCCACGCTCACGCGGTAGAACTGGGACACCGGGAGGCTCCCCACGTGGCGGAACGTGTGGCCCTGGTCGAAGGAGACGTAGACGCCGCCGTCGGTGCCCAGGACCATGTGCTCCGGGTCCTTGGGGTCGATCCACAGGGCGTGCATGTCCGAGTGCACGGAGCCGCCGCCGAAGCCGCCGGAGAGGATCGAGGTGAAGCTCTCGCCCTGGTCGGTGGAGATGCCCAGGGTCAGGCCCGGCTTGTAGACCGTCTTGTAGTCGGTCGGGTCCACCACCAGGCGCGAGAAGTAGAACGGCCGGGCCGAGACGGTGAACGAGGTGTTGACCTTCGCCCAGGTCTCGCCCAGGTCGTCGGAGCGATAGAGGCCGGTCTCCTTGGACTCAACCGTCGCGTAGACCCGGTTGGGGCGCGAAGGGGCGACCGCGATGGCGATGCGCCCCTTCTCTCCCTTGGGCAGGCCCTGAGTCATCTCCTTCCAGGTCGCGCCGCCGTCGGTGGAGCGGTAGAGGCCGGAGCCGGGGCCGCCGGAGGTGAAGAAGTCCGGCGTGCGCCGGAACTGCCACATGCCGGCATAGAGGACGTCGGGGTCCTGGGGATCGACGTCGAGGTCGGAGCAGCCGGTCTTGGCGTCGACGTAGAGCACCTTCGTCCAAGTCTTGCCGCCGTCGGTCGTCTTGAAGACGCCCCGCTCCTCGTTGTCGTTCCACAGGTGGCCCGGGGCGCAGACCCAGACGGTGTTCGGGTCGCTCGGGTGGATCTGGATGCGGGCGATCCGCTCGGTGTTCTCGAGCCCCATGACCTTCCAGGTGTAGCCGCCGTCGGTGGACTTGTAGACGCCGTGGCCGGCCGACACGCTGTTGCGGGTCCACGACTCGCCCGTTCCCACCCAGACGGTCTGCGGATCGGCCCGGTCGACGGCGATGGCACCGATCGACTGGGGGTAGTCGTCGAACACGGACTCGAAGTTCACCCCGCCGTCCTCGGACTTCCAGACGCCGCCGCCGGCGGCGCCCACGTAGAGGGCCAGGGTGTTGCCGTTCCAAGCGCCGTCGATGGCGGCGATGCGGCCGCTCATCACCGCCGGGCCGATGGCGCGGGCCTGGAGGCCGCCCAGGGCGGCCGAGTCGAGCTGGACGGTCTCGGGGGCCTTCGCCGGGGCCGGCGGCGCCTGGCCCGCCGCCGGCGGCGGGGCGACCAGGGCTACCAGCGCCAGGGTGAGACCCGCCACCGCCGCGGCCGGGCCGCAGGCGAGTCGCTTGCGAGGCGAGCTCATCGGCCGCCGCTTCCCTTGGCCTGTTCCGGCTTCTGGTCCTTGGCCTTGTCCGGCTTGGCCTCAGGCATGGCGAATGTGTCCTCCGGGACCTTGGGGTTGAGCTCGATGGTCTCGATCGTCATGTTGAAGCCGCCCTGACCCTCCGGCTGGCCGACCGCGTGGGTGTCGAAGGAGTGGGCGAACATCAGGCCGTCGACCTCCTTGTAGTCACCGACGGCGGTCGCTGTTTCCATCTCCTGGCCGCGGATCTTGCGCTTGTCGTCCTGCTTGAACTCCAGGAAGTACTCCTTGTCGAGGTAGATCTTGCTGGTGCCGCCGTCGGGCCGGGTGACGTCGAGCTCGTAGGCCGGCGTGCCCTCGATCTCGGCCTCGCCGCCGAAAGCGACCTTGTAGCCCTTCTTCTCGGGCTCGAAGAGGGGACCCCGGAAATCGGCTTCCTCCTTGACCTCGTCGGCCTCTTCCGGCGACATCTTCTCGGGCTCGGTCTTGCCCATGAAGGGGTTGATCATCCAGGCGGTCTCACCGTCGAAAGCCCGCGTGAGGGTCATCCCCTGGAGGGTGATCTCCATGCGGATCTTGTTCGGCGCCTGCCACATAAGGGTGAACGGCGCTTCGGCGCCGCCCATGTTCACCTTGCCGGTGACCTTGGCGGTCTGGATGGCGGCGAGCTTGTCCTTGCCCCCCTTGGCCTCCAGGTTCTTGGCGATGAGCTGATCGGCGGTCATACCATCCTGGGATGGCTGGGCCGTCTGCGCCGCCAATGGCGCGGCGACGACGGCGGCGAGGGTCGCCACCAGGGCGAGGCCCTTCATCAGTCGATGGATCATGCGTGGTTCCTCCCTTGAAAGCTATGGATGCGGGCGCGGCGCGCGCTGCGGCGCGCTCGCCGGGTCGTCGGTGACAGCCGGCCGGCGCCGGTGCGTTGCGCTCGGGCCTCTCTCCTTGGGTAGTACGCGGGCCTCCGGCGAAGGTTGCGACGGGGAGGGGTAAGATCCCAGCACCGAGTCTGCACCGAGTCACCCTTGTCCCTTCCCTTGCCGAGGAGGATCCCCATGAAGCACCCGCCGCTTCGCCCTGTCCCGGTTCGGGCCGTCGTCCGAGCCCTCGTTCTAAGCCTCGCGGTGGTCGCGGCCTTCAGTCCGCCGGCTCTCGCTGCCCGAGTTGCCCGGACCGCCCGGGCCTCCCAGGCCGATCGATCCACGCCCGCCTCGCCCGACCTGACCGATCCGGGCCTGCTGGCCGGCATGAGCGCCCGCTCCATCGGCCCCGCCGCCATGAGCGGCCGGGTGGTGGCGCTCGCCGGGGTGCCTGGGAACCCGGCCACCCTCTACGTCGGCTCGGCGTCGGGCGGCCTGTGGCGCTCGGCGGACGGCGGGCTGACCTGGACGCCCCTGTTCGACGAGGAGCCGGTGGCCTCGATCGGCGCCGTGGCCGTGGACCCGACGGCGCCCGACGTGATCTGGGTGGGGACCGGCGAGGCCAACCCGCGCAACAGCGCGTCGGTGGGCGACGGGGTCTACAAGTCCATGGACGGCGGGGAGCACTGGACCCACCTCGGGCTCGACAAGACGGAGAAGATCGGTCGGGTGCTCCTCGACCCGCGCCGGCCCGACGTGGCCTACGCCTGTGCCCTGGGCTCGTCGTGGGCCGAGACGGCCCAGCGTGGCGTGTTCAAGACCACCGACGGCGGCAAGACCTGGGCGAAGGTGCTCTACGTCGACGAGACCACGGGCTGCGCCGACCTGGCCATGGACCCGGACAACCCGAACAAGCTCTTCGCCGCCATGTGGCAGCACCGGCGCTGGCCCTGGCTCTTCGAGTCCGGCGGTCCGGGCTCGGGCCTCTACGTGACCTACGACGGTGGGGCGAGCTGGACGAAGAAGACGCCCGAGGACGGGCTGCCCCAGGGGGATCTGGGCCGGATCGGCGTGGCCATCGCGCCGTCGGACCCGAGCCGCGTCTACGCCCTGGTCGAGGCCAAAGACAACGCCTTCTACGTGTCGAAGGACGGCGGGGACACCTTCCACCAGGGGACCAGCGACCCCGAGGCCGGCGACCGGCCGTTCTACTTCTCGCGCCTGCGGGTCGATCCGGTCGACCCCAACCGGGTCTACAGCCTGTACTCCCGGGTCACCCTCTCCGAAGACGGGGGCAAGACCTGGCGCTCGATCTCGGGCTTCGGCACCTCGCACCCGGACCACCACGCCATGTGGATCGACCCGGACGATCCGGACTTCGTCGTGGAGGGCAACGACGGCGGGGTGTTCATCTCGCGCGACCGGGGGGAGAGCTGGCGCTTCGTCGCCAACCTGCCGCTCGCCCAGTACTACCACGTGCGGGTCGACGACGCGGTGCCCTACAACGTCTACGGCGGCCTCCAGGACAACGGCTCCTGGAAGGGGCCGTCCGAGACCTGGGAGCGCGGCGGCATCCGCAACTACGAGTGGGCGGAGGTGGGCTTCGGCGACGGCTTCGACACGGCGCCCGATCCGAAGGACCCGACGCGGGGCTACTCCATGTCCCAGGAGGGGTACCTGCTGCGCTGGAACCTCGGGACCGGAGAGCGCAAGGACATCCGCCCGGCGCCGCCGGCCGGGGTCGACAAGCTCCGGTTCAACTGGAACGCCGGCTTCTCTCCCGACCCGTTGGACCCGGACACGATCTACTTCGGCAGCCAGTTCCTCCACGAGTCGAACGACCGGGGCGAGACGTGGCGCGTGATCAGCCCGGACCTCACCACCGACAACCCGGAGTGGCAGAAGCAGGACGAGTCGGGCGGGCTGACGCCGGACGTCTCGGGGGCCGAGAACTTCACCACCATCGTCGCCATCGCGCCGTCGCCGGTCGAGCGCGGAGTGATCTGGGTGGGCACCGACGACGGCCGGGTGCAGGTGACGAAGGACGGGGGCGGGAGCTGGACGTCGGTCGAGGCCAACGTGCCCGGGGTGCCGAAGAACACCTGGGTGCCACGGATCGAGGCATCGCCCCACGACGCGGCGACGGCGTTCGCGGTGTTCGACAACCACCGGCGCTTCGACTGGACGCCGTACGTGGACGTGACCCACGACTACGGGGCGAGCTGGAAGAGCCTGGCGACGAAGGACCTGCGAGGCTACGCCCTGTCGGTGGTCCAGGACCCGGTGGACCCGGACCTGCTCTTCCTCGGGACGGAGTTCGGGCTGTGGGTCTCCCTCGACGGAGGCGGAAGCTGGATGCGCTGGACCGCGGGCTTCCCCACCGTCGCGGTGCGGGACATGAGAATCCAGAGGCGGAAGAGCGACCTGGTGGTCGGCACCCACGGCCGCGGGATCTTCATCCTCGACGACATCGCGCCCCTGCGCGAGATGGGCGAGGAGAGCATGGCCCGGGTGCTCGCCGAGCCGCTCCACCTCTTCCCGATCCCCGACGCTCAGCAGCACGAGATGGCGCAGGGCGCCTCGTCGCGCTTCCCCGGGAGCGGCGAGTTCCGGGGCGAGAACCCGCCGTACGGGGCGATGATCACCTTCTCGCTCCACCAGAAGGGGCTGCCGTACCCGGACAAGGAGGTCCAGAAGGAGCGAAAAGAGGCGGAGCGCCAGGAAGCCCGAAAGGTGGCTGGCACCTCGGCGGGCACACCGGCAAAGGCGACGGCCCGAAAAGTGGCTGGCACCTCGGAGAAGGAGGAGCCAACCGCCTCTGTCGGCGGGCCGGAGCGTGAGACGGGAGGGTCCGGAGAGGTGGCCGGGGGCCGGTCGAGAGGCGGCCGGCCGGGGGGCGAGCCGAAGGCGAAGGTCGAGGTCCGGGACGCCTCGGGGCAGGTGATCCGCACGTTCGAAGCGCCCGTCGCTCTGGGGGTGAACCGCATCGCCTGGGATCTGCGGCGCGACCCCTTCCGCCGGCCTCCGGGCGAGGACGAGGCTCCGTTCTTCCGCCGCGGCGGGGTGGAGGTGTTGCCGGGGACCTACACGGTGAAGGTGAGCTACGGCGGCGCCGAGGCCAGCCAGCCGGTGCGGGTGCTCGCCGATCCGCGCTACGACATCCCGCGGGAAGCGCGGGAGGCCAACCAGGCAGCCCTGCTCGCTGCTGGTGCCCTCCAGGAACGGCTCTCGAAGGCGATCGAGAGGATCCACGATCTCCAGGGCGACATCGGGCGGGTGCAGGGCAAGGTGCGCACCGAGCGCAAGGCCGCTCACGACGAGGATCTCGACCAGAAGGTGATGGAGGCGGCCCGGGATCTCGGCAAGGGGCTTTCGGGTCTCGAGGCCAAGCTCTGGATTCCCGAGGGCTCGGAAGGTATCCCGCCCGAGACGACGCCCTGGGACAAGGTATCGAACATCCTGCGCTCGATCCGCTCTTCGTGGGATGCGCCGACCCCGGCGCAGCAGGAGTACCTGGCGCGGGCGAAGAAGGCGGTCGACGACGCGACGGCCGAGGCCGATCGCTTCTTCGCCGAGGAAGTGCCGGCATTTAAAGCGGCGGTCGACGAGGCCGGGCTGGGGCTGCTGGCTGCGCCCCGGGAGGGAGGCGAACCGGGAGCGAAGTAAGGAAGGCGGGGGGCGGCCGGAAGCCAGGTTAGCCGATCCGCACGAAGTCGATGAAACCGCGCTCGACGTCAGTGCCGATGAGCTTGACGCGCAGGCGGTCGCCGACGTCGAGACCCTCGACCCCGTGCATGAGCTTGCCTTCGACCGGAGGGTGGAAGATCCGCACCCAGGTGCCCTTCTCCGAGGCGCCGGTGACGATGGCGTCGAAGCGCTGGCCGACCCGGCCCTCGAGCAGCAGGGCCGCGGCGGACTTGCGCACCTGGCGCTCGATCTTGTTGGCGTCGTCCTCCTGCTCGGTGCAGTGGCGGGCGAGCCCGCGGAGCTCACCGGTGCTGTAAGGGACGGGCTCGCCGGCGAGAGCGGCCTTGAGGAGGCGCTGGGTGATGACGTCGGGGTAGCGTCGGTTGGGGGCCGTCGAATGGGTGTAGTCGCGCACGGCGAGGCCGAAGTGCCCGACGGGCGTTGCGCCGGGCAGGTCGACCGCGTATTCACCCGAGCCCATCAGCTTGACGATGGTGAGCGAGAGGTCGGGGAAGCGGACCGGATCAGAGCGCCGGAACCGGGCGAGGAAGCTTGCGAGGGCTTCCGAATCGGGCTCGGGGGGGAGGTAGCCGCCGTGGTCGGCGGCTACCGCGGCGATCCGAGCCCAACGCTCGGGGGAGCGAAGCACGCGGCGCAGAGAAGGGAAGCGCTTGCGATCCAGAAAGCGGGCCGAGACGCCGTTGGCGGCGACCATGAGGTCCTCGATCAGCTCCCGGGCGCGGTTCTTCGCCTGGAGCTCGAGGTCGGAGAGCTCGCCGTCGCGGAACACCGCCCGCGGCTCGATGGTCTCGAGCTCGAGCGCTCCTTCCCGGTGGCGCAGGGCGCGCAGGCTCTGGGCGACACGGTCCTGGAGGCGGAGGTTCTCCTCGAGCCCTGGGACGGCGGCGAGGGCCTCGGGGGGCTCGGCCTGGCCCTCGAGCCAGGCGGAGACCGAATCGTAGGCGAGCTTGGCGCGGTTGTGGACCGTGGCGCGGTAGACATCGGCGCCGGCCAGCTCGCCGTCGGTCTCGACGATCATCTCGATGACCACCGCGAGGCGGTCCTCGCCGTCCACGAGTGAGGTCAGGTCCCAGGAGAGGCGCTCCGGGAGCATGGCATAGACCCTGGCGGCGGTGTAGACGGAGGTCGTGTTCTGGCGCGCGTGCGCATCGACGGCGCTCCCTTTGGGGACCAGGGCGTCGACGTCGGCGATGGCCACGAAGAGGCGCGTCCGGCCGCCCTCGAGGGATTCGGCAACGGAGATCTGGTCGAGATCCCGGGAGTCGTCGTTGTCGATGGAGCACCAGAGGAGGTGGGTGAGGTCTCGGGCGGTGTCGTCCGAAGCGGGGCTGTCGAGGGCCTCGACCTCCCGGCGGACGGCCGTCGAGTAGTCGGGGAGCAAGCCGCGGTCGCGCATGGCGCGGTCGGCGATGCGTTCGAGATCCTCTCGGTCGTGGCGGCGGCTCACGGTCCCGATGATAGCCCCTCAAGCCCACCCCTCTGAAAGGTTCCACCCACTTTTCAGGTCCGAAGCGGGAGATTGCGGGCCCGGCCACCGTCTTGATGAGGTGAGATGTCACGCAAGCTCAGATTCGTTCCGCCCAACTCCCTGGTCGAGGTCAGCGCCAAGACGATCCAGGCGCGCTACCTCCTCCGGCCGGGGACCGAGATGAACCGCCGGTATATCGGGATCCTCGCCCGAGCGAAGGCTTGCTTCGGCGTCAAGGTCCATGCCGTGGCGTGTCTCTCCAATCACCATCACCTCCTGGTGAGCCCGGAGGACGCTCAGCAGCTCGCCTCCTTCATGGAGTACGTCCAGGGCAACGTGGCCCGGGAGATCGGGAAGCTCCATGACTGGCCGGGCTCTTTCTGGTGGCGCCGATACGACGCGATCCTGGTGAGCGACGAGCCCGAGATGCAGGCCAGGCGGCTTGGCTACCTTCTGGCCCAGGGCTGTAAGGACGGATTGGTGGCCCGGCCCGAGCTCTGGCCGGGCGTCCACTCGATCTTCGCCCTGCGCGACGGAAGGCCTTTGCGTGGTGTTTGGTACGACCGGACGGCATGCACGCTCGAGGCCCGCGGCAGGCACCACCCGAGGCTCGAGGACTTCGCGACCGAGGAAGTCCTCGACCTCGATCCTCTACCGTGTTGGCTGGAGGAGGACCTCTCTGCCGACGAGATGCGGAGCCGAGTCGCCGACATGGTGGATGTGATCGCTGAGGAGGCCGACGCAGAGCATCGAGCGAAGGGCACGCGACCGGCGGGGCCCGAGGTCTTCCTACGTGTCCACCCCCATCAGCGCCCGGCGACCACGAAGCGGTCTCCCGCGCCGCGGGTGCACGCGATCCTCCCGGAGGTCCGGGCAGCTTTCGAGGAAGCCTACCGGCTGTTCTCCGAGTCCTTCCGAGATGCCGCAGCTCGGCTCAAGGGCAGGAAGAAGCCCGAGCTGGCCTTCGACTTCCCTGCAGGCAGCTTCCCACCTGGCCTGCCGTTCGTTCCTCTGCTGGAACCCGGATAGACGGCGCGGTCTCTGTCGCCGAGTACATTCCCCTCAAGAGGAGCCTTCACGGGCCGGAGCAGCCTTCGGCTGGTCGGAGCAGGTGGGCTGCGTCCGGAACTGCCGTCAAGTCTCCGGCTCCTGCGCCTTCTCGGGCTCGCCGCAGTCGAGCGAGGGTCCGACGAAGGACAGGCCACCTGATGAGAGAGGTTCCGTCGGCTATTCGGGGTTCTACGGGAGGGAGTTTCCTTCCCCCAGAGGAATGCACCCTGAAAGTTGGCTGGAACCTTGGAGGAACCTCGGAGGGGGTTAGGACGGGAGAGCTGCGATCGTCGCCGGCAGCTCCTCGAGGAATTTCTCCAGATCGTCGCTGTCCGGCAGAGTGATCCGCACCCGGCCTCCCGCCAGACGCTCGACCCCGCCCGCGCCTCGGAGCTCGAGGGGAACCTCGATCGACTCGCGATCGAGAGGGATCTCGTCGGTCACCGCGAACAGACGCTGCATCGTTTCCTGGTCGAGGAGTCGCATGGTGTCCTCCGCTTGCCGCCCCGACTCTAACTGCTTCTCGGGTCCGGGTCCGGGCCCGGCCGGGCCCTCTGCTCCCGACCCTCGCCCGTGGCTCCCGTGGCACAATCCCCCGAGAATGATTCGGTCGGGTCGGCCGTACAGACCGGGAGACCCCAGCGGGCGGCTAGAAGGGACCTCATGACGCAACCAAGCCTCGAGCTCCGCGACGTGCGCAAGGCCTTCGGTGACTTCGTCGCCGTCGACTCCGTCTCGATGGCCGTGCCCCCCGGGACGATCTTCGGCCTCCTGGGGCCCAACGGCGCCGGCAAGACCACGACCATCCGGATGATCATGGACATCATCGCCCCCGACTCGGGCGAGGTCCTCCTCTCCGGCCGCCCGCGGAGCGCCAAGGATCTCGAGCGGATCGGCTACCTGCCCGAGGAGCGGGGCCTCTACCGGAAGATGACGGTGCTCGAGCAGCTCGCGTTCCTGGGCGAGCTCCACGGCCTGACCCGGAGCGATGCCACCGCCCGCGCCGAGACTTGGCTCGAGCGCCTCGATCTCGCCGACCGCGCCAAGGCCAAGGTGGAGGAGCTATCGAAGGGTATGCAGCAGAAGGTCCAACTCGCCGGCACGGTGCTTCACGATCCGGAGGTGGTGATCCTCGACGAGCCCTTCTCCGGCCTCGACCCCATCAACCAGGGCCTCTTCAAGGATGTCCTCGCCCGCTTCAAGACCGCCGGCCGGACGATCCTGTTCTCGACCCATGTCATGGAGCAGGCCGAGAAGCTCTGCGACCACATCTGCCTCATCTCGAAGGGCCGGGCGATCCTCGAGGGCGAGCTGGCCGAGATCAAGCGGCGCCTGGGCGGCAACTCCTACCGGGCGGTGGCCCGGGGCGAGCTCGATCGGGCCGGCGAGGTGCCGGGCGTCGAGGCTGCGGTGGTCGGCGACGGCGAGATGAAGCTCCTCCTCGCCGCCGGCGCGGACAGTGCCCAGGTGCTCCGGGAGCTGACCTCGTTTCTCGAAGTCCGGGAGTTTCGCTCCGAAGAGCCCGACCTCTCCGAGATCTTCATCAAGGCGGTGCGCGATGCGGCTTGACAAGACTCGGGTGATCGCCCGGCGCGAGTACCTCGCCCGGATCCGCTCCAAGGGATTCTGGATCGGCACGGTGATCCTGCCGCTCTTCCTGGCCGGGATGGTCGTCCTGCCGGCCTTCGTGCTGTCGAAGAGCACCAGCCACCTCGACGTGGCGCTAGTGGACGGCACCGGCCGCCTGGGACCGGGTATCGCGAAGCGCCTTTCCGAGGGCGGAACGGAGTTCGGACCGGTCACGAAGGTCTCGGTCGAGGTCGAGCCCGCCTCCGCGGACCGCGAGGCCCAGCGACGGGTCCTCGATCGCCGGCTGCTCACCGAGAAGATCGACGCCTGGATCTGGATCGATGCCAAGGGCCTGGCCGAGGGCAAGGTCGAGTACCACGCCCGGAGCGTTTCGAACACGCTGACGCAGTCGATCCTCGAGCGCGCGATCTCCGCCGAGGTGCGGAAGATGCGCCTGACCCGGGCGGGCTACGACCCGGCGGCGGTGGGCCCGTTGCTCGCTTCCGTGGAGCTCGAGACGGTCAAGGTGTCGAAGGGGGGCAGCCGAGCCGAGGCGGGCGAGGCGGGCTTCTTTCTCGCGTACGGCCTCTTCTTCCTGCTCTACATGATCCTCCTCATCTGGGGTCAGCAGGTGCTCCAGGGGGTGCTCGAGGAGAAGAGCTCGCGGGTCGTCGAGGTGATCGTCTCGAGCGTGCGCCCCGAGGAGCTCATGATGGGCAAGCTCATCGGCATCGGCGGGGCGGCGCTCACCCAGTTCTCGATCTGGCTCGCCACCGCGGTCGCCCTCACCGCACCGGCGGTGGTGGCGTCGTTCGCCTTCGTGCCTGAGGGCTTCGCGATGCCTTCGCTCACCGTGGCCCAGGCGCTGGCGATCGTCGTCTTTTTCCTCCTGGGCTTCTTCGTCTACGCCAGCGTCTACGCCGCCGTCGGCTCGAGCTTCAACAACGTCCAGGAGGCCCAGCAGCTCGCCTGGCTACCGAGCTCCATGATCATCCTGCCCATCTTCTTCATGTTCCCGGTGATCAACGACTCGAGCTCGACGATGGCGGTGGTCACCTCGCTCATTCCGCCCCTGACCCCGATCCTCATGCCCCTGCGGATCGCCGTGGAGATGCCTCCCGTCTGGCAGATCCTTCTGGCCATCGTCCTGACCACGCTCTTCGTCTACGGCATGGTGCGTCTGTGCGGGCGCATCTACCGCGTGGGCATCCTGATGTACGGCAAGAAGCCGACGCTGGCCGAGATCGTGCGCTGGGCCCGCCACGCTTGAGAGCCGGCCCGGGCCGTTGCGCCTACCCGGTCAGAACCTCCTCGGCCGTGCGGCGGGGCACGTGACGGCGGAGCCGCGGGCCGAACCCGAGCCGGAACGGCTGCTGGGGCACTCCCGATCCCAGTCCGAGGATCCCCTTGAGCACGGTCTTCGGCTCCGGGAGCTCCAGGAGCGCCGAAAGGGGTTGGAGGGCCAGTCCCAGCGAGTGCGCCACCAGGTAGATCCGTTCGAACGCCTGGCCGACCCGCACTTGGCTTTCGCGCGTGTCCTCGAGGGAGGCGAAGAGGCCGAAGACCGGCGAGCTCGAGAAAGTGTGGGCATCCTTGGCGCCGGTCGAGCGGCCGAGGTCGAAGCTCCGCACCACGAGCTGGCTGAGCTTGGCGACCGGCCAGGGGTCCCCGAAGGCGCCCCGTCCCACCCACTCCGCGAGCTCGGCGCGCCACTCGGGATCGGCGAAGCGGCGCTCGTCGGCGTCGACGATCAGCCGCTCGATCCAATCCTTGACCTCCGGCTCGGAGGTCAGGAACAGGCGGATGCCCTCGTCCGAGCCCACCGCCCGCAGGCGGTCGAGCGCTTCGGCGGGGACCGGCTCCGGCTCGAAGAGGAGGCGGTTGGTGTGGCGTTCGAGGATCGCGGAAAAAAGCTCCGGGGGCCTGTGGACCGGGGAGCTCTCCCCGGCCGGGCTCAGCGTCACCTTCGCCGCGACCTCCGGCCGTTGGGGATCGGGGAAGTACTCGATCGCGTGCGCCAGGCCGAAGTGCTCGGCGGCGATCAGGAGGTTTTCGAGGGCGCAGCCCAGGGAGATGTGGAGCTCACGCTGGTCCCGGTCGGCGATGCGCAGCCAGCGCTTCGGCTCGGCTGAGAGCTCGACGACCGGTCCGTCGATCGCGAAGCGCCAGGGTTGGGTGTTGTGGCTCGACGGGGCGAGGACCGCGTAGCCCACCAGGAATCGGGCTTGCTCGTCGAGGCCGGAGGAGGCGGGGAAGTCCCGCTCATCGATCTTCCAGGGAGTGCCTTGGCTCACGTTCGGCTCCTTTTCGGGGGGCATCTGAAGCGGGTGTCCGGGAGACTCCAGGGTGCCGGAGGGGGCCGACGCGCACAACGTTCCCGCGGGTGGGGACCCCCCACCTGGGAGGACGGGAGAGAGGCCGCTCTGAAGGTGCTGATCTGAAGGTGCCAGCCACTTTTCAGGGCGGCCACTTTTCAGTAGGTCTCCGCCATTTTTCAGGTAGGTGCCAGCCACCTTTCGGGTGGTGGTGCTCAGTCGGTGTGGACGCGGCGCAGGAGGTGGGCGAGGAACTGGTGGCGTTGGCTGAAGAGGCGCCGATAGGCCAGGAGCACCACCGACACCGTGCCCAGGGCGGTGGCCGAGGCGATCAGGAACATGATCACTACCTGGTACTTGACCGCCTGGACCGGCGACACCCCGGCCAGGAGCTGGCCCGTCATCATCCCAGGCAGGCTGACGATCCCCACCACCATCATCGAGTTGACGATGGGGATCATCCCCGTGCGCACCGCCCGCCGCACCGGGCGCCGCGCCGCCTCCCAGCGCGTCGCCCCGAGCGCCAGAAGCCCCTCCACCTCCGCCCGCCCGCCGCTGAGCTCCTCGCCGAGCCGGTCGAGCCCCAGGGAGATGCCGTTCAGGGTGTTGCCGAGGATCATCCCGAGCAGGGGGATCGCGTACTGGGGCCGGTACCAGGGCTCGACGTCCACGATGCCGAAGAGCGCCGCCGCCGTGATCACCCAGGAGCTCGCCCACACCGAGACGATGGCGTTCATCCAGATCCCCGGATACCGGCGCCCGGTCCGGCGGACCCCGGCGACCCCCGCCACCAGGGCCATCACCAGCATCAAGCCCACCACCAGGTACCAGCGCGAGACCGAGAAGACCCACTGCAGCACCAGGCCCACGAGCAGGAGCTGGACCATGGTGCGCGCGGCGGCCACCAGCAGGCGCCGCTCGATCCCCAGGCGCAGGACGACGGAGATCGCCCCGTTGACCAGGATGAGGAGCGCCGCCGCCCCCACCTGCCAGTACGAGAGCTCGAGATACCCGGCGCTCATCTCATCGGCCTCCCTCGCCGGCCGCGGACAACCGCCCCACCTCCATCCGCAGCTTCCGTCCCGCCATCCGCTCCGCCTGCTCCCGGTCGTGGCTCACCCACACGTAGGCTCGCGCCCCCGCGTCCTCTGCGACCCAGCTCCCCACCAGGGCCTCCGTCCGTGCCGTCGTCTCCGGATCGAGCGAGGCCGTCGGCTCGTCGAGGAGCAGCACCTCCGGATCGAGCTCGAGCACCCGCACCAGGGCGCTCACCTGCCGCTCCCCACCCGACAGGTCCCCCACCGCCTTGTCGAGGAAGGCGGCTTCCCGCCCCAGCGCGCCG
Source organism: uncultured Acidobacteriota bacterium (assembly GCA_963739795.1). Classification (GTDB taxonomy): domain Bacteria; phylum Acidobacteriota; class Thermoanaerobaculia; order Multivoradales; family DATKCC01; genus CAVUBL01. The sequence goes on from CAVUBL010000011.1 coordinate 77,603, forward strand.
AGCAGCTCCACCGCCCGGCCGCGATCGAAGCTCCGCCCGCGGTGGACCCGCAGCGCGAACGGCGCCCGCAGGTTGTCCTCGACGGTTCCCTCGGCCAGGGCCGGGTTCTGGTGGAAGTAGGTGACGTGGCTCCGGAATGCGGGCACCGCGCCGTCGTCGATCGGCTCGCCTCGCCACAGCACCCGGCCGTCCTCGAGCGGATCGAGGAGCGCCAGGGCCCGGAGCAGGACCGTCTTGCCTGCGCCCGTCGGCCCCTCGACGACCAGCCGGTCGCCGCCCCGCACCTCGAGCGAGGCCTCTCTCAAGAGCCAGGCCCCCTCCCCCGAGCGCCGGCACAACCGGTCGGCTTGGAGGAGGGTGTCGTTCGGCATGGCGCTCTCGGGGGCCTTCGGGATCAGGCCCTCGAGGCTACTACCTCGCCCGCGCCGGCGGCCACTGTCGCGGCCGGCCCCGCTCGTCCACCACCTGGCTCCGCGTTCCCGGCGGCAGCACCTGGAGGGTCTTCAAGAACTCGATCACCGTCGCCCGGTCGTAGTCCGAGAGCGCCCGGAAGGCGTCGGCCGAGGCCTGGGCCTCGCCGGCGTGGGCCAGGATCGCGCCTCGCATGGTGGTGTAGAGACCGTTGTGGAAGAAGGGCGGCTCGTTGGCCAGCCCCCAGAGCTTCTTGGTCAGGAACCGGCCGTTGCCGGCGAAGAAGGCGTCCGATCCGGCCGGCGCGTGCTGGTTCAGGGGCTCGCGGTTCGGGTCGTCCGGCCCCGAGGTGATGTCGTGGAGCTTCAGGTCGGTGTAGGCGGGCACCCAGGTGACGCCGTCGGTCTTCTCAAGCCTCGGCCCGGGCAGTCGGTCGGAGTCGAGATCCACCTTGAGCAGCGGCGCGTCGCCCGGCTGGAGGTTCCCCGGCGGGTTGAAGGGGTTCGGCTCGTAGTAGTACTCGGCACCGTCGCGCAGCGCCAGCGCCGGCACGTGGCAGTCGGCGCAGCCGATGCGCGAGAACGTGGCCTCGCCGGCGAGGACCGCGTCCTCGATCGCCCGGTTGCGCGGTATCACCCGCCCTGGAGCCGGCAGGGTCGCCTGCCACACGCTGATCGCCGTCAGGTCGGCGCGGGTCAGCTCGTTGGTGAAGCCGTCACCGTCCGGGTCCATGCCCTTCCCGAAGCGCTCTTCGGCCTGCATGCCGTGGTGCTGGTTGAAGGCGTTGGTGGTGAACTCGCGCAGCGACACCACCGCGCCCACCTGGTGGAACGGGCGGATGATGAGGCTCGGCGGATCGCCCGGCCCGTCGGACGCCAGGCTCTCCGGTGCCAGGCCCTCGACCGCGGAGGTGTCCCAGGTGCCGTCGGCCCGGCGCGAGAGGGTGCCGAACGAGATTCCGGTGGACTGGAGGGCCACGCTCTGACCCGGCCCCAGCGCGAGCCCCTCGGCGCGTAGGTCGAAGGTGATCTGGCGCGCCAGCATCTCGATGTAGCCGGAGCCGAACATGCCGAGGGTCGCCCGGCTGTTGGCCACGTCGGGCAGGGTGACCGGGTTGCCCCGCTCGTCGACGCTGCCCCGGGTGGGGACGGGATCGTTCGGATCGAACGTCACGTGATCGAAGCGCTGGCCGAGCACGAAGACGTTCCCCACGATGTCGCCGCCGCCCCCGGCCCGCGGCGTGTTGTGGCAGCCGGCGCAGGAGTTGGCCTCGGGCCCGGAGATCCGGTCGAAGTTCCGCGGGAAGGTGAGCGGCGAGCTCGGGTCGGTCAGGGGCTTGCCGGTGCCCTTCGTCAGGGGGCGTCCGCCGCCCTCCTCGTCGGTCCAGACCGCGGTGAAGAGCTTCTTGCCGTAGGCGAGGAGCTTGGGCAGGGGCGTGGTGTACTCCTCGCCGTCCTGGAGGTGGACCGGGATTCCCACCTCCTGGCCGATCTGGGCCTCGCGGGCTTGGGCCGTGGCGGGGTCGGGATCTGTGCTCGAGGCGGGGCCCTGGGCCGCGAGGGCCGGAACCCAGAAGGCGACGAGCGCGAGGACGAAGAGGCGGGCGAGCAGGTTGCGGGACGGCATACGTCTCCTCCGGTACATCGTGCGTTCTCCTCCGTCGGGCGACTCCCCGGGACAGGGCCGCGGGTTCATGCCGAAGCGGGGCGGGGGAGCCTAGCAGAGGTCTCGGTTGAGTGGCTTAGTCATTCACCGCCCGCAGCTCAAGCCCCAAACCAGCAAGCCCTGAACGAGCCGCGAGGAGCGGCCGGGGATCGAGAGGATGGGGGGTGGTCCGATGAGCCCCTCAATACTCCCCGCCGGCCGAGTCCGCCAGGTCCACGAGGTCGCGGGGATAGGGCTCGAAGTAGAGCTGCCCGGCGAGGTAGGGCTCCTCGAAACGGGCGAGCCAGCTCTGGAGCGTGAGGAGCGGCGCCGAGAGGGGCAGCCGGCCGGCGCGATACTCGTCGAGGGCCACCAGGAAGTGGTGCTTCTCGCCGACCGAGAGACGGTCCTTGAAGTAGCCCAGGGCGTGCATCGCCACATTCACGTGGGCCGGAGCCCGGGCGGGCCGGGCGAGGGCCCGCGCCAGCTCGCCCCGATATCCGGCGAGAACCTCCGGAAACGGCCGCCGCTCGGGGTTCGCCACGATCCGTCCGAGGCGTCGCATCGCGGTCTGGTGATAGGCCATGAGGAGCAGCTTGTGGGCGGAGTGGAAGGCGACGAGCTCCGCCATCGTCCCCGCCTCGGCCACTTGCCGAAGCCGGGCGAGGGTGAACGCCTTGGTGAGGAAGTGGTGGCGCAGGCGGAAGTTGGTCAGGCGTCCTTCGTCCTCCACCGCCGCGTCGCCGAAGCGCTCGAGGACCGCCGCCGCGAACAGCCCCGAGCCCTTGCCCGACGGCATGGGCGGCTCGGAGTCCGAGTAGACCTTGGTGTCCGTGAGGCCGCACGACGGCGAACGGCTCTTGAGGAGGAACCCATCGACCGGGCCCACCCCCGAGAGGAAGCTCTCGGCGAAGGCGGCCATCGCCTCGGTCAGGTCCCGGCCGGTCGATGGCTGGACCATCCGGACCATCCGCAAGGTGCCACCCACCTTGCAGAGCCGGACCGGGTCGCGGGGTACGCCGAGGCCGATCTCCACCTCCGGGCAGACCGGCACCAGCTCGACGTGGCCCTCGAGGCGCCGCACGATGGGCGCCCGGATCGTCGCCCCGTTGTAACGGCAGGCGGCCAGCTCGAGGCACCGGCTGACGACGACCCGGGGTGGGGGGAAGCGTTTCATCTCCCAGGGCCTGCTATTTGGAGGAGCCCTCCTCCTTCTTCGCGGGCTTCGCCGGCACCGTGTAGCTCGCCTGGACGTCGCGAAAGGTGTCGCCGCCCGCCGAGGCCGGCGTCATGGTGGCGGCGGCGAACTTGCCTTCACCCTGGATTCCCTCGAACCGACCGGTCCCGCCCAGGAACTTGAGCGTGCCCGTCTGCCGGCCGGGCAGGGCGCCGGTCCCTTCGAAGTAGGTGTAGTAGCTCGCGCCGTCGGCGAAGTCGTAGCGGCCGTAGCCCCGGTAGTGGCTCTCGTTGCTGTCGCCGTCCCAGACGAGCCAGAGGGTGACCGCTCCCACCTCTCCCCCCTCGTAGAAGACCAGTCCCTTCTGCTCCGTCATCCCCACCGCGTGGGGCGGTACGGTCTCGGTGCGCTTGGTCTGGTTGTCGGTGATCCGGACGACCTCGCGCCAAGCCGTCTTGACCGCCTGGACCGCCGGGGTCTGACCCTGGCTCTGGCCCTCGCTCTGGCCCTGACCGGCAGCCTGGCCAGAGTCCGGTGGGGAGGCCGCCGGCTTGGCCGGCTCCTGCTGCGCGGCCCGCGCCGGCGGGGCCTGGAGGATCGATCCGGCGGCGAGGCAGACCGCCGCCACCCACAGAAGCTTGTCTCGTTTCATGTGCACGTCCCTTCCTGTCCGTTGGATCGAGAAAGTCTACAGGACGCCCAGCCGCTCGAGCCGCCGCCGCATGCGCTCGGCGTGGGTGGCGCGCCAGAAGATGCGGCCGCAGCGCGGGCAGCGGCGGAAGCGCCTCTGGGTGCGGGCGACGTACGGCGGCACCTCCCGCGCCGCCTCCTCGGGTGCCACCGGCACCAGGGGCACGTTGCACCGCAGGCAGCGGCTGAAGAGGTCCTCCGGTCGGGGCTCGATCGCCAGATCCCGGAGCACTTGGGCGACCTGCTCGTCGATCACCTCGGAGCGGATGAACAGGTGGTTGCGCGCCCGCTTGCGCACGACCAGTCGCGAGTCCCGGGTGAGGATCATCCGGTCCTCGGCGACCGCCCGCTCCACCAGCTCCGGGTCGTCGAGCCGCGGGTCGAAGGCGGCGTCGAGCCCCAGCACCCGCAGCCACCGCGCGAGCCCGCCGAGCATGGCGTCGGCCAGGAAGCGGGGCGCGGGAGGCATGCGGGCTACCCGGCCCGGTTGCGGTACAGCCGCTCGTCGACCACCGCCGCCATGCGCTCCACGTCGAGCTCCCGGCCCAGGAACTCGCGCATGCGCTCGGCCTCCTGGCGGGGGCTCGCCAGCACCTCGGTGTACTGGAGGTCGACGTGGCGGAAGTGGGGGGCGTGGCGGAGCATGGCGCTCACCCGTCGCAGGTGGCTCTGGTAGAGCTCGATCATCCGCTCGTCCTCGGTCTCGGACCCCTCGCCCCGGCGCTCGAGCATCTTGGCCTGGGAGGCGATCACCTCCTCGAGGCTCCGGCGCATGAAGACGAGCTGATAGTTGAGGTCGCGCGGCAGGTACTGGAGGAGCGAGGAGACCACCTTGATCGCCTGGCCCCGGGCCTCGCCCACCCACGAAGTGTCGTCGGCCTCGGCCAGGTCCTTGACCCGCTCGTCCTCGAAGTAGCCCTTGGGGTTGTCGACGTCGGCCGTGCGCTGGTTGTCGGTGACCAGCGGTACCCCGCCGGCCTCGAGCATCTTCATGGCCATCGACGTGCCCGAGCGCGGCAGCCCCGAGACGACGATGACCGGTTGCCCGTAGCGCAGCCGCCGGTAGATGTTCTGGAAGGTGCTCACTCGATTCGCCTCCGCGGAGAGTCTTAGGATAGGATGCGCGGTCCGACGGTCCGGCTGCAAGGCGCCCGATGCCGGTGTACCATGGCTCGGGGGGGGCCCGGAGGGGCCCGAGCTCGGCAAGTCCCGAGCGGCTCGCGCCCGCTTCCCCGAGCCCGATCGACCCGGATCGCTCCGGAACCGAGCCCGTAGACTATACCGACCGACGCCCTTCGACCCGAACGACCCGAACGACCCGAGCAGGACATGAGCGAGACGAAAGACTTCCATCCGCCCACCGATCCCAGTTCCTCGAAACCCTCTCGGCGACTCCGGGCCTGCGCCGCCTCCCCGCGCCCGGCGCCGAACCGCGCCCGCCTCGTCCTGGCGGCGGCGGCCGTGGCCGGCCTGGTCCTGGCCCTGCCCGCCCACGCCTACGTCGGGCCGGGCGCCGGCTTCGCCCTGCTCTCGTCGTTCCTGGTGCTCTTCACCACCATCATCCTGGCGATCCTCTCGCTGCTCCTCCTGCCCTTCCGCTTCGTCTGGCGGCTGGTCCGGCGCAAGAAGAAGCTCCGGCCGAAGATCAAGCGCCTGATCGTGGTCGGCCTCGACGGCCAGGAGCCGAAGATCACCGACCGCCTCATGGCCGAGGGCAAGCTCCCCAACTTCGCCAAGCTGGCCGGTGAGGGCTGCTACCACCGCCTGACCAGCACCTACCCGTCGGTCTCGCCGGTCGCCTGGTCCTCGTTCTCCACCGGCACCCACCCGGCCAAGCACAACATCTTCGACTTCCTGGACCGGGACGTGCGCACCTACATGCCGATCCTCTCTTCGGCCCGGATCGGCAACGTCGACCGGTTCTTCAAGCTCGGCAAGTTCAAGATCCCCCTCGGTAAGCCGGAGCTGCGCCTGCTGCGCAAGTCCCAGCCCTTCTGGTCGATCCTCGGCAAGCACAACATCTGGAGCACGGTGCTACGGGTGCCCATCACCTTCCCGCCGGACGAGTTCTACGGAGCCGAGCTCTCGGCCATGTGCACCCCGGACCTGCTGGGCACCCAGGGCACCTTCCTCTACTTCACCACCCGCTCCTCGAGCGACAAGTTCAAGGAGGGGGGCGTGCGCATCCCGGTGGAGATCGTGGACGGCCGGATCGAGACCCGGATCGAGGGCCCGCCCAACATGTTCCTGGAGGGGGACCCGCCGCTGGCGACGCCCTTGGTGGTCGACCTCGCCGCCTCCAACGGCAAGGTGAAGATGAAGGTGGGCGAGGAGGACCTGGAGCTCGAGCCCGGCGTGCTCTCGGACTGGACGCCCCTGACCTTCCCGGCGGCCCCCGGCATCAAGGTGCGGGGCATCGCCCGGATGATGGTCACCGAGAGCAGCCCCGAGCACTTCTCCCTCTACGTCGCCCCCATCGCCATCGACCCCGAGAAGCCGGCGATGCCGATCTCCCACCCGTCCTACTACTCGACCTACCTGGCCAAGCGGATCGGCCCGTACTCCACCCTGGGCCTCGCCGAGGACACCTGGGCCCTCAACGAGGAAGTGATCGACGACGGCACCTTCTTGCGCCAGGCCTACGACATCGACCACGAGCGCCAGGAGATGTTCTTCTCCGCCATGGAGCGCTTGCGCCGGGGCTCGCTGGTCTGCGTATTCGACGCCACCGACCGGATCCAGCACATGTTCTGGCGCTACACGGAGAAGGACCACCCGGCCAATCCCCTGGGAAAGAACGGGAACGAGGACGCTCCCCACAAGAACGCCATCGAGGAGCTCTACCGCCACAACGACAAGCTGGTGGGCAAGGTGATGAGCCGCCTGAAGGACGGCGACCTGATGATCGTCTGCTCCGACCACGGCTTCACCTCGTTCCGCCGCGGCATCAACCTGAACGCCTGGCTCCTCCAGGAGGGCTACCTGCACCTGAAGCCCGGCACCGACGGCACCACGGAGTGGCTGCGCGACGTCGACTGGAGCCGTACCCGTGCCTACGCCGTGGGGCTGTGCGGCATGTACCTGAACATCAAGGGCCGCGAGTCCGAGGGCATCGTCGAGCCGGGCAAGGAGGCCGACGCCCTCAAGGAGGAAATCATCTCGAAGCTCTCCGGGTTGGTGGACGAGGAGAAGGGGGAGGTGGGGATCCGGGAGCTGTTCAACACCTCGAAGCTCTACAAGGGGCCGTACCTGAAGAACGCGCAAGACTTCCTGGTGGGCTACAACGCCGGCTACCGCGTGTCGTGGGACTGCGCCACCGGCGTCGTGGCGGGCCCGGTCTTCGCGGACAACGTCAAGGCGTGGAGCGGCGACCACGGCGTCGATCCGCGCCTGGTGCCCGGCGTCTTCTTCTGCAACCGGAAGATCGACGTCGACGACCCGGCGCTCATGGACATCGCCCCGACCGCGCTCACCCTTTTCGACATCGACCCGCCGCGGCACATGGACGGCAAGCCGCTCTTCGACCTCGCCACCTTCGAGGCCCCTCGCGTGGCGCGGAAGCGCTCGGGCGCGAAGGGCGCGGCGAAGAAGACCGCTCCCGGCGACGACCGGGTGGCGGCGACCGGCTGACCAAGTTCCCTTCCGTAACGTGAGGTAGCGGTTATCATGCTCGATCTCTTCACCGCAGCACCCGCCCGCTCCACCGGCCGGCCGCGGCTCGCCCGGGCGGGCTTCCTCGGCGTCCTCGCCTTCGCCGGCCTGGCCGGCCTGGCTGCCTTGGCCGCCTCGACCGCCGGCTGCGGCGGCGGGGAGGTGTCGGCCGCGCCCGCCAACCCCCAGCGGGTGATCGTCCTGGGGTTCGACGGCATGGACTACAGCCTGACCAAGAAGCTCATGGCCGAGGGGAAGCTGCCCAACTTCTCGCGCCTGGCGAGCTCGGGGGGCTTTCAGCCGCTCCTCTCCGCCATCCCGCCCCAGAGCCCGGTCGCCTGGTCGAACTTCATCACCGGCATGGACTCGGGCGGCCACGGGATCTACGACTTCATCCACCGCGACCCGGCGACCTACCTCCCCTACATGTCCACCAGCCGGGCCGAGACGGGCGCCCCCCTCATGAGCCTCGGCAAGTGGCAGATCCCGGGCAGCGGCAAGGTCGAGCTCCTGCGCCACGGCGAGCCCTTCTGGCAGGCCCTCGAGAAGCGCGGCGTCGAGACCACCATCGACCGCATCCCGGCCAACTTCCCGCCTTCGGGCAGCGCCACCCGGGAGCTCTCCGGCATGGGCACGCCGGACCTCCAGGGCACGCCGGGGGAGTTCTCCTTCTACACCTCGGAGCTCTTCGCCTACTCGGGCGTGGACGTCACGGGCGGCACGGTCTACGAGGTCGACGCCTTCGACGACGTGGTCCACGCCAGCCTCTACGGGCCCGACAACCCCTTCTTGAAGGAGAAGAAGAAGGTGGAGACGCCGTTCACCGCCTACCTCGACCCGAAGGCGGACGTGGCGAAGATCGTGGTGGGCGACGAGGAGCGGGTGCTCAAGGTGGGGGAGTGGAGCGACTGGATCCCCTTCGAGTTCGACCTCGTCCCGACCCAGCACGTGCCGGCGATGGTGCGCTTCTACCTCAAGCAGGTCCACCCCGAGTTCGAGCTCTACGCCACGCCGGTCAACGTCGACCCGGAGAACCAGGCGCTGCCCGTCTCCCACCCCTCCGGCTACGCCGAAGAGCTGGCGAAGGCCACCGGCCGCTTCTACACCCAGGGCATGCCGGAGGACACCAAGGCGTACACCTACGGCATCTTCGACCGGGACGAGTTCCTCACCCAGACGGCGATCTCGGAGAAGGAGATCGCCGACCAGTACCGGTACGTCCTCAACCAGTTCCAGCACGACTCGGCCCAGCGGCGCCTGCTCTTCTACTACTTCGGCGACACCGACCAGGTCTCCCACATGTTGTGGGTCACCCTCGACCCGGACCACCCGGCGTACGACCCGAAGGTCGATCCGAAGTACGCCGACGTCATTCCGAAGCTCTACGAGCAGATGGACGGCATCGTCGGCTACACCCTCGACCGCATGGGGCCGGACACGACGCTGGTGGTCATGTCCGACCACGGCTTCACGAGCTGGCGCCGGGCAGTCAACCTGAATAGCTGGCTCCGGGACCACGGCTTCCTGGCGGTCAAGGACCCGAACCTGCGCGACGATCCGGGTTTCTACGGCAACGTCGACTGGTCGCGGACCAAGGCGTACGGCCTGGGGCTCAACGGCCTCTACATCAACCTCCAGGGCCGGGAGAAGCAGGGCATCGTGCCGCCGTCCCAGCGCCGGGCGCTGATGGAGCAGATCCGCAAGGAGCTCCTGGCGACCCGCGACCCCAAGAACGGCAACCCGGCGGTCACCAAGGTCTACTTCAGCGAGGACGTCTACGACCACCGGGGCTACCTCTCCCTGGGGCCGGACATCCAGGTGGGCTACGCCAAGATGTACCGCGTGTCGTTCCCCTCGGCCACGGGCGGGCTCAGCCCGGAGGTCTTCTCCGACAACCTCGACCCGTGGACCGGCGACCACTGCATGGACACCTCGTCGGTGCCCGGCATCCTGCTCAGCAGCCGGCCGCTCCCCAAGAAGGTCACGAGCTTGAAGAACCTGGCGGCGGCGATCCTGGCCGAGTACGGGATCGAGCAGTTCCCGCCGCCCTACGACGGGCATCCGGCCCCCTGAACGGCTCCGGAGACCCGAGCCACCACCCGAGAGAGGACTCGCACGAGATGTTCGGATCGAGAACCGTCAAGATCGACCAGGACCTGTGGGTCAAGGTCAAGCGCTACTCGGAGATCGCCGGCTACTCCTCGCCGGCGGAGTTCGTGACCCACGCCCTCGAGAACGAGCTCGCCAAGCTCGAGGATGCGGACTCGGAGGAGGAGATCAAGAAGCGGCTGCAAGGTCTGGGCTACATCTCGTAACTCGAGGAGCGTTTCCAACCCACCATGGCTACAGTCAACAGCGTCCTGCGCGGAGTCGTCTCCGCGGTGCTCACCCCCTTGCGCGGATTGCCGGAGCTCGCCGGCCTCGCGGTGATCGCCCTGGTCGCCGCCATCGGCATGCTGATGGTCTACAAGCTCGCCTCGAACCAGGACGGCATCGCGGCGGTCAAGTCGAAGATCCACGCCTGCCTGTTCGAGATCCGCCTGTTCAACGACGACATCCGCGCGATGCTGCGCGCCCAGTGGGAGCTGCTCGGGCACAACATGCGCTACATGCGCTTCGCCCTCGTTCCCATGGCGATCATGATCGTGCCCTTCTTCCTCCTCATCGCCCAGCTCCAGTTCCGCTACGGCTACCACGCCATGGCGCCGGGCCAGCCGGTGATCGTCCAGGCGACCCTGGGCGAGGACTGGGAGGGGAAGGTGCCCACCCAGGACGCCGACGGCATCGCCAAGCCGGTGGCCCGCCTGGTGGCGCCCGCCGGGGTGGAGGTCCAGACGCCGGCCCTGTGGATTCCCTCCGAGCGCCAGCTCGCCTGGCGGGTCGCCGGGGACAAGCCGGGCGACTACCGGCTGAGCGTGAAGCTCGGCGACCAGACCTTCGACAAGTCGTTCCGGGTGCAGCAGGGCAACACCCACCTGGCACTGATCTCGCCGCTGCGGGTCGGCCAGAGCTTTGTCGACCAGCTCGTCTACCCGGCCGAGGCGCCGCTACCGGCCGGGCCGGTGGAGTCGATCTCGGTGGCCTACCCCTCGGCCGACGTCTGGTTCTTCGGCTGGAACACCCACTGGCTGGTGGTCTTCTTCATCCTCTCGATCGCCTTCGCCTTCGCCCTGAGAAACCGGATGGGCGTGAGCATCTAGCCATCATGGGGGCGGTTGGCCGACCGGGGCTGTGGCTCGTGGCCCTCTGGGCGGCGACCGCCGCCCTCTGGCTGGCCTCGGCGCTCCGCGGTGGCGGGCTCGAGGGGGGCGCGCTCTGGACGGCGCGCGCCGTCGCCGCCCTCGCCCTGGCCGCGACCGCCGCGGTGGCGGCGCGGGCCGCCGCCCGGACCTGGTCGCGGGCTGCGGGCGGGCGCCTGCTCCTCGCCCTGCTCGCCCTCTCGGCGCTCCTCTACCTCTCCGGCCTCGGCCACGAGCTCACCGGCCGCTACTTCGGCGACGAGGGGATCTACCTCGCTCAGGCGCACCGGATCGACGACTCCGGCCAGCTCGTGCGGCCCTGGTTCATCTACCCCCACCTGCTGTTCTACCTCGACGCCATGGCCCTCTGGCTGGCCTCGCTGTTCGCGCCGGCGGTGGCCGCCGCCGGGTCCTGGCTCTACGGCGCGGCCGGCCCCGGAGCCGTCGAGGCGGTAGTCACCCGGGCGGTGACCGCCCTGCTCGGAGCGCTCACGGTCGTGCCGGTCTTTCGGGCCGCCCGGCGCCTGGGCGGGGTCCCGGCGGCGGGGATCGCCGGCGCCCTGGCGGTGCTCTCGCCGATCTACCTCCGCGTGCTCCACCTCAACATCTCCGATGGAGTCGGCGCCTTCTTCGCCGCCATGACCTTCATGCAGTGTGCCGAGCTGGTCGCGACCGAAAGCATCGGCGGCTACCTGCTCGCCGGGCTCTGGGCGGGGCTCGCGGCAGGTGGCAAGTACCCGGCGGGCTTGGTGGCCGTGGCGATCCCGGCGGTCTGGCTGCGTTGGCGGCTGGCCGGCCGGGCGGGCGCCGAAGCGGAAACGGCCGGGCCGGCGGCGCGCGGGCGCTGGGGTCTCGCCCTGGCGGCGGCGGTGGCGATCGCCGCGTTCCTGGCCACCACGCCGAGCATGCTCGCGTTGCCGGGCGCCGTCTTCGGGAAGACGGGCGGCAAGGACGTGCTTTTCGGCCTGCGCCAGTACGGGCTGCGCGGGTGGACGGGGGTCGTGCGCTCGAGCAACTGGGGTTTCTATGCGCGCCAGCTCCTCCGCGACCTCGGCGCGCCGGTGCTCCTGGCCGCCCTCGCCGGCGCCTGGGGCCTGACCCGCCGGGAGCGTCGCCGCCTCGCCTGGCTGCTCCCCTTTCCGGCGGTCTACCTCGCCCTCCTGCTCGTCCTGCGCATCGCCATTCCGCGGAACCTCCTGCCCGTGCTCCCGGCGCTGGCGGTGCTCGCCGGTGTCGGGGCGGCCGGCGCCCTTGCCGGGGCCCTCGCCGGGGCTGGGCGCTGGCTGCGCAGCCGTCCGGGCGTCGCCCGCTCGCCGCGGCTGCGCGCCCCCCTCGTGGGCAAGGCGGCCGGGGCCGCGGCAGTCCTCGTGCTGCTGGCCGTGCCCGCCGCCCACAGCGCGGCCGAGATGGTCCGGCTATGGCGACCGAGCACGCGCGACCTCGCGGCCGCATGGGTGGTCGAGAACCTGCCACCCGGCTCGTTCCTCGTCCAGGAGGTCTACACCCCCTGGATCGAGCCGTCGAACCTCTATCCGGCAATCCACCACCGCTTCGCCGTCCGCATGTCGCCGGAGAGGCTCCGCGACCCTGCGCACGACTACCTGGTCCTGGCGAGCGCGGCGTACGGGCGCTTTTTCACCCCGGGCTGGGAGAGCGATCCCCGGCGCGCGTGGGCGGTGCGCCGCTACCGGGAGATCTTCGACACCTTCGAAGCCGTGCGCGTGGTGCCGGCCGAACGTTTCCGGGACGGGCCGGAGATCCGCATCTACCAGATCGACTCCGCCGACCCGGCCTACACGGACCGCCTGGAGCGCTCCGCTGCCCGCGCTCTCGTCTCCAGCCCGGCGATGCGCCCGGAGGGCTCGGAGGCCGTCAGCTTCCTCGCGCCCGGGCAGTGGGCTCTGGTCAAGGGCTACCTCGAGCCGGGGACCTACCGTGTGGAGGTCGACGAGGAGCCCGCCGGAGCGGCCGGCGAGACCGGCGAGACCGGTGAGACCGGCCGCCTGCGGGTGCTCACCCGGCGGGGGCGGGAGGTGGGCTCGGCGGCGCTCACCCCCGGCGGCGGCGAGATCGTCCTGCCGGCGCGCGACAAGTACTTCCTCTACGTGAGCCTGCCGGCCGGGAGCCGGCTGCGCGGGGTCCGAGCGCGGCGCCTGCCTGGCGTGTCTGGCGGCCCCCAGGCTCCGGTACCCGGGGATCAGAGGTCCTTGGACCGGTTCTGAGCGAAGAGCGCGAACTGCTCTTCGGGGGCGGCCGTCGCGGGCTCGCCCTCGCGGCGCGGCGGCGCGAAGACCACGCGGCCCTCGGCGTCGGTGTAGTCGGCCGCGAAGCGCGCGGCGGTCGCCCCGTCGAGCTCCGAGAGGCGGTCGTGGACGCTGCGCGCGATCTCCCAGCTCTCGACCGACGAGCGCCGCGAATCCACCAGGTCCGTCTCGATCCGCAGCGCCACCGCCTGGGCCTCGGCGCGGCCCAGCGGCCCGCGGACCACCACCCGTTCCACCACCCGGGCGATCTTCTCCCGGTCGAAGGCCTCGGCCGCGCGCCCGCCCGCCTTGACGACTCGGATCTCCACCGGAGCCAGGCGCTCGTGGGTGGTGAAGCGCCGGCCGCAGGCGGTGCACTCGCGCCGCCGCCGGATGCCGTCCGGGATCGGCCGCGAGTCGACCACTTTGGAGTCGCGACCGCAGTAGGGGCATTGCATCGGAGGATCCTCGCGCTGAGGAGGCTATCGGAGATTCTATGGTGGGCCAACCGGGCCGTCGGGGTCCTGCAATAATCGAGGCTTCGAGAAAGGAGATTCCCATGGCTCTGTGGAGCGACTTCAAGAAGTTCGTCTTCCGCGGGAACCTGCTGGACCTGGCAATCGGCTTCACCGTCGGCGCCGCCTTCTCGACCATCGCCAAGTCCCTGGTCAGCGACATCATCATGCCTCCGGTGGGGTGGCTCATGGGCCGCTCGGACTTCTCCGACCTCTTCTGGCTCCTCAAGGCGGGCCCGACCGCACCGCCGCCCTACGCCACCCTGGCCGATGCCCAGGCCGCGGGGGCGGTGACCATCAACTACGGCCTCTTCGTCAACAGCGTCCTCGCCTTCCTGGTCGTAGCGCTCGCCATGTTCGCCGTGATCAAGATGGCCAACCGGGTCGAGCGGGAGCTCGAGCGCGCCTCGGGCCACACTCCGCCGACCCCCGAGGAGCCCGCCGAGAAGAAGTGCCCGTACTGCGTCTCGACCATTTCCTACAAGGCCACGCGCTGCCCCCAGTGCACCTCCGAGCTCGCGGCGCCGGGTGCCGGCTGACCGGCCTCCGGGGCGGGGCCGGCTCTGCTAACCTCCGCAGGTCTCGGGCCCGTAGTGAACTCCCGGAGGAGCTGCCCATGAAGCGCTGTCGCATCCCGCCCGCCGTCTCCGCTCCGTTGCTGGGCCTGTTCCTGGCCGTCGCCCTGTTGCCGGCCTCGGCCTCGGCGGGGCCTTCTCCGGACAGGGCTCCGGACAGGGCCCCGGACCTCGCCGGAAGCCTCCACTGGCGCCTGATCGGCCCGTTCCGCGCCGGCCGTGTGCTGGCGGTCTCGGGCGTTCCCGGCGAGCCGGACCACTTCTATTTCGGGAGCGTCGGCGGCGGGGTCTGGGAGAGCCACGACACGGGGCGCACCTGGACGCCGATCTTCGACGGCCAGCCCATCGCCTCCATCGGCGCCCTGGCGGTGGCACCGTCGGACCCGTGGGTGCTCTACGTCGGCACCGGCGAAGCGGACATGCGTTCGGACATCGCCCAGGGCGACGGGATGTACAAGTCGACCGACGGCGGCGCCACCTGGAGCCACATCGGCCTCGAGGACAGCCAGCAGATCGGGCGCATCCTGATTGATCCGGCCGACCCGGACCGGGTCTACGTGGCGGCCCTCGGCCACCCCTACGGCCCGAACGAGGAGCGCGGCGTCTACCGCTCCACCGACGGCGGAGCCCACTGGCAGAAGGTCCTCGGGAAAGGCCCCGACACCGGGGCCATCGACCTGGCCTTCGAGCCCGGCAACCCGCGGGTGATCTACGCCGCCCTGTGGCAGACGCGGCGCACCCCGTGGAGCGTCTACCCGCCGTCGAGCGGCCCCGGGAGCGGCCTGTACAAGTCGACCGACGGCGGGGACACCTGGACCCACATCCAGGGCGGCGGCTTCCCCGAGAGCCCGGGGCGGATCGGCGTGGCCGTGGCGCCGTCCGAGCCCCGGCGCGTCTACGCCATCGTCGATGCCGAGGCCGGCGGCCTCTACCGCTCCGACGACGGCGGCGCCCACTGGCGCCGGACGAGCGACGACGACCGGATCTGGCAGCGGGGTTGGTACTTCGGATCGGTCACCGTCGACCCGCGAAATGCCGACGTGGTCTACGCCTGCAACACCAACCTCTATCGCTCAGAGGACGGCGGGAAGTCCTTCGTGCCGGTCAAGGGGGCGCCGGGAGGCGACGACTACCACCGGCTCTGGATCGATCCCGAGCATCCGGAGCGCCGCATGCTGGGGGTCGACCAGGGAGCCGTGGTGTCGGTCGACGGCGGCAAGACCTGGAGCTCCTGGTACAACCAGCCGACGGGGCAGTTCTACCACGTGACCACCGACGACCAGTTCCCCTACTGGGTCTACGGCGCGCAGCAGGACTCGGGTGCCGCCGCCCTGCCCAGTCGCACGAGCTTCTTCGACGGCATCGACATGACCCAGTTCCACGAGATCACCGCCGGCGGCGAGGCCGACAACATCGCGCCCGACCCCCAGGACCCGTCGATCATCTACGGCGGCCGGGTCGCGCGCCTGGACCTCGACACCTGGCAGACCCGGCAGGTGCCGCCGACGCTCCCCTACCCGGACCTCTACCGGCGCACCTGGACCCTGCCCCTCACCTTCTCCCACCGCGACCCGCACGTCCTCTACTACGCGAACCAGCGCGTCTTCCGCACCGAGGACGGCGGCGAGCACTGGCGGCCGATCAGCCCCGACCTCACCCGGGAGGACCCGGGCGCGCCGCCCAATCTCGACCCGGTGACCGCCGCCAACACCACCCACTCCGGCCCGCGCATGGGCGTGGTCTACACCCTGGCCCCGTCGCGCACCGCCGACCACGACCTGTGGGTGGGCACCGACGACGGCCTCGTCTGGCGCACGAAGGACGAAGGCGAGCACTGGCAGAACGTGACCCCGGCGGGGCTCACGGCGTGGTCGAAGATCGGCATCCTCGAAACCTCCCACTTCGACTCCGAGACCGCCTACGCTGCCGTCGACCGGCACCGCCTGGACGACTTCCGGCCCTACGTCTACCGCACCCATGACGGCGGGGCTCACTGGCAGCTCGTCGCCGACGGCATCCCCGAGGGCAGCTTCGTCAACGTGGTGCGCGAGGACCCTGAGCGCAAGGGCCTCCTCTATGCCGGCACCGAGCGCGGCGTCTACGTCTCCTTCGACGACGGCGACCACTGGCGGTCCCTCCAACTCGACCTCCCGGTCACCTCGGTGCGCGACATCGACGTCCACGGCGACGACCTGGTGATCGCCACCCATGGCCGGGCCTTCTGGATCCTGGACGACGTCACGCCCCTACGCCAGCTCGACGCGATCCCGGACGGCGCGGCCGCATGGCTCTTCAAGCCGGCCACCGCGGTGCGCCTGCGCCCGTCCGGCTTCACCGGTAGCCCCAAGCCCAAGGACGAGCCCATGGCCGAGAACCCGCCGGACGGGGCGATCCTCGACTACTGGCTGGCCGAGGCGCCTGCGAAACCGGTGACCCTGGAGATCGTCGACGCGAGCGGCGAGACCGTGGAGAGCTACACCAGCGCGGAGGCGCCGCAGCCGGTCGATCCGGCGAGGCTGCGGACCGCGCCCGAGTGGGTGAAACCACCGGCGCCGCTCTCGGCCGAGCCCGGCATGCACCGCTTCGTCTGGCCGCTCCACTACGCCCAGCCCGAGGCCCTCGGCGGCGGGCGGGGCGGCTTCTTCGGCGGGGGCGGCGTCTGGGCGCCGCCGGGGACGTATCGCGCCGTCCTCACCGTCGACGGGAAGCCTCTCGAGCAGCCGATCACGGTGGCACCGGACCCGCGGGTGGAGATGACGCCCGACGACTACCGGGCGGAGCTCGAGCTGACGCGGAAGGTCGAGGCCTTGCGCGTCCGGCTGGCGGGGATCGGCGGCGAGGTCGGCAAGCTCACTCAGGCCGCCGCCGAGCGCCGCGCCGGCGAACCGGCCGAGATCCAGGTCGCCATGGACGGCCTCCTCGCCAAGCTCGCCGCCCTCACCGGCAACGAGGTCTCGGCCAACCCGGCCAACACCTGGTGGCTTCCGCCCAAGTCAGTCGACTCGATCCGCTACCTGGGAGGCGCCCTGGGCGAGCTCCAGCGGGCCGTCGACGGCGCGGACGCCCCGCCGAGCCAGGACGCGAAAGCCGGCTACGCCAAGCTCTCCGAGCTGGTGGCGAACCTGGAGGCCGCCTGGAAGGGCGTGCAGGCCGGCGAGCTCGCGGCGCTCGACGCCAAGCTGAAGGCGGCGGGTCGGCCGGCGATCGGCGCCTCGCCCTGAGACGTGCCGGTGGGTATCGGCCCCGGCAGGCCCGAGCCGCCGGTGGGGAGGGGCTGAAAAGTGGCTGGCACCTTGTGGGCACCTCGTGGAGCTCTCGAGCTCGCGCGCCGGCGCGCAACGTCGAGCCGGGCTTGGTTATAACAGGCGTTATAATCGCTTCCGAGGTGGCTCCATGACCCGGACCCTGAAGATCACCACCGTCGGCAGCTCGGCGGGCGTCGTTCTCCCCAAGGAGATCCTCCACCGGCTGCGCGTCGAGAAGGGCGACACGCTGTACGTCCTGGAGACGCCTAACGGCATCGAGATCACGCCGTACGATCCGGAGTTCGCACGTCAGATGGACGTCGCGGAGCGGGTGATGCGCGAAGACCGCGACATCCTGAAGAAGCTCGCGGAATGAGGCCCGGAGCTCGGCGGTCCGAGCCGGTCTGGATTCGCGACGACGTCGTCCGTGCCATCCATCGCCATCAGCTCGCGACTCACGGCGGAGGAGAGGGCACTCGGGACGAGGGGCTCTTGGCGGCGGCGCTCTCCAAGCCGAAGCACATCCAGGCCTACCAGGAGCCGCCGCCGGACCTCGCCCGGCTCGCGGCGGCCTACGCGTCGGGGATCGTCCGAAACCACCCGTTCGTCGACGGCAACAAGCGGACGGCCTACGTGACCTGCCGGGCGTTTCTGCTTCTGAACGGCACCGATCTCGCCGCTTCCAAGCGGGAGAAGCTCCAGGTGTTCTCGGATCTCGCCGCGGGCCTCGTAACCGAGGAGCAGCTCGCGAACTGGATCCGGGAGCATTCCGCCGAAGTCGAGCCGAAGGGATGAGAGATAGGGGAAGCCATGCCGGAAGTCCCCTGAAAAGTGGCTGGCACCTCCCGGAGGTCGTTCGACCTCACGCGGAGCGAGGCTGAACGTCTCGCTCGATCTCCTGCGCCAGCGCCCGCTGAGCTGGAAAGGTGGAAAGGTGGCTAGCACCCCGTCGGCACCCCGTCGCCCCGTCGGCCGAGGAGGTCTCGCGGACTGGGTCCGGGAGCGCTTCGACCGGACCGCCACGGATGAATGAACAGGAGGGCTGCTCATGCCTGAGATCACCGTCAACGGAGTGCGCCTGAGCTTCATCGAGCGGGGCTCGGGGGCGGAGACGGTCGTCTTCTCCCACAGCTACCTGGTCGACTCGCGGCAGTTCGAGGCCCAGATCTCGGCGCTCGAGGGGCGCTACCGGGTGCTGGCCTACGACCACCGCGACCACGGGAGGAGCGAGCGGGTCGCCGGGGCGTACGGCATGGAGGACCTCTACGCCGACGCCGTGGCCTTCGTCGAGGCGACCTGCGACGGGCCGGTCCACTGGGTGGGTTTGTCGAGCGGCGGCTTCGTCGGCGTGCGCCTCGGCATTCGCCGGCCGGATCTGCTCCGCTCTCTGGTGCTCATGGACACCTCGGCCGAGGCGGAGCCCTGGCCCAACCGGGCGAAGTACGGCCTCATGCTGGCCGCGCTCCCCTGGATCGGCTTCCGGCCCCTCATGGGCGAGACCATGAAGGCGATGTTCGGCCCCCGGTTCCTTCACGATCCCGGGCGACGGGAGGAGCGGGGGCTCTGGCGAGCGCGGATGATGGCCAACGACCGCGCGGCCATCGTCCGCTTCGGGCGCGCGATCTTCTCCCGGGACGATCTCCAGGTCGAGGCCGGCCGGATCTCGGTGTCCACGCTGGTCGTCGTCGGGGAGCGCGACCGCGCCAAGCCCCCGGCCGAAGCCCGGCGCCTCGCCGCGGCCATCCCCGGCGCCTGCCTCGAGGTCATCCCCCACGCCGGGCACCTGTCGACGATCGAAGAGCCCGAGGCGGTCAACGCCGTGCTCCGGTCCTTCCTCGAGGCTTTCTAGACATCTCCCAAGCTGCGGTTCGTGCCAGGTGAGTCAAGTTTCCAGCGAAGCCGGAGGCACTCCAGATTCCTCGGCGGTGTGAGGCGGAGCTTTGCTAGGAGCCAGCTCGTTCACGACAACCCGGGCTGGACGAGTCTCGCGCAGAGGCGCAGAGGCGCAGAGGCGCGACTCAGGTTGACGCGGCGGATGATGCCCTCTTTGATCCGATGCGTGCCGGAGCTCAAGAGCACGCACTTGGCGCTCTACCTCGTGCCCTCGTGCCGTGAGCTGAGAGCTTGTGAATGAACCTCCGACCTACTGCGGACGTCCCCGCATCACCCCTCGCGGCGTTGCGCCTCCTCGACGTAGGCCCCGCTACGCCTGCGTCGGCGCGCCTTGCGAGGGGCGCCCCGGAACGCCCTCGCGACGGCCGGAGATTCATTCACAAGCTCTGAGGTGCGGGGACCGCCTCGTAGACCGACTCCAGCAGCACCGGCCCGAACCGCGTGTGGATCTTGTACGCCCAAGTCAACGGCGCCCCGGAAACGCGGCTCTCCCGGGCTCCGCCCATCGATCGCTCTCCTCTGCGCCTCTGCCTCTCGCGAGAACCCACGTGCCGGATCCCGGCTCCCAGTGAAAGGTGGGAGGCACCTCTCGCTGCCTCTCGCCCGCGCCCCTCAACCGACCAGCGGATTGCGGGTGGCGAGCTTCGGAAAGCGTGAGAAGTCCCGGTCGGCGCTCAGCAGCTCGCGCACTCCGGCGTGGAGGCAGAGGGCTGCGATCCTGGCGTCGTGGACCTTCGGTCCCGCGGGGCGCGACGAGCGCAGGAGCTCGAAGAGGGCTGCGGGATAGCCCGCGGCCTCGGCCAGAAGGACGAGAGTCGGCGACCCGAGCCAGGCTTGGATCTGGGCGAGGGCTTCCGCCGGAGTCGAGGGCGGGTCATAGATCCTGGGGTGGGTGACGACGGCGTAGAACTCGTAGACGCAGGGCCAGGGGATGGCCCAGCCGCCGGAGCCTTCCGCCAGGGCCTTCACCGCCTCCCTCGCCGGCAGGTGCCACTCCGAGTCTCGCCGATGGGCATAGACGAGGAGGTTCGTGTCGACCGCGATCACCCGCCGTGCCCCTCGTAGGCTCGCGCCAGCAGCTCCTCCCAGGATGCCCCCTTCGCGCCGGGCTGAAGGCCGTTGCCTCCGACGCTCGCGTCCGGAAGGCGAAACGGGCTCGCCTCCTGGCGCCGATCGAGAGCGATTCGCAGCCCTTCCTCGACGAGACTCCGTAGCGTGGTCTTCTCCCGGCGCGCGGTTTCCTTGGCCTCCGTCAAGACCGGCTCGGGAATCTCGATGGTCGTCTTCATATGGGTAACCATATCAAGCCAGGTGCCTGGATGGGCAGGCCAGCCTCGAAAAGTGGCTGGAACCTTGCTGGCTGCCTCGAAAAGTGGCTGGAACCTTGCTGGCTGAAAAATGAGTGGCACCTCTTGAGCGGGAGGTGCTGGCCCCGACTTGATCAACATCAAGTCTTGATATATGGTGTTCGCTATGGACGTTCCGATGACTGCCCAGTCGGCTCTCCTCCAAGCCCTCGTGTCAGGCGATGGCTACGGCCTCGAGCTCATCGAGCGGGTTCGAGACCGGACAGACGGGAGAATCTCGCTCCACCAGGGAAGCGTGTACCCGGCTCTCCGGTCTCTCGAGCGAGACGGCTTGGTCGAGAGCTACGAGAAGGAGGCGATTCCGGAGCGGGGTGGCAGGCCGCGCAGGTATTACCGCATCACGGCGGAGGGTCTCCGGGCCGCTGAGGAAGACCGCCTGGCCGTAATGGGCCTGGTCGGCCAAGGGGAGTGGGTGCCGGCATGAGTGGAGGGAACAGCTTCGGAGATTTGGGACGGTCCTTGCAAGCGCTGCGAGCCCGAGAGTCCTCCTGCCGAGGGACAGCGCCCATCACTTCCCTTACTCGGGCAATGCTTCATCGCCCAGAGGCGTCAGATGACGCTTCCGAGTCGGGTAGAGGGTCCTTTTCAATGATCAGGGATTGGCTGCAGAGAGACCGTCGGAAGCTCTTCAGACAGAAGTTCTTCAGACGCAATGCCGAGCGCCGCGCTCATCGAGCCTGTAGGTCGGCGCACGCGGTCTTTCAGCTCGTTCAGCTCGGCGTTCCGAAACGTCTCAGCCGAGAGGAGATCGGCGACGCCCTGGAGGTGATCCACCAGCTCGTCCAGGTCCACGCTTCGGCCTGGAAGATCTACCTGAAGATCGCCACGACCGTCGGCTGGCTGGCGCTCAACGTCGTCAGGGAAGTGTCCAGCGCCCTCTTGGGTCGGAGGTCGGCCTAGCCATGCCGGTTCTGCGCACCGTCGCCAGGAGCTCTCCGCGAAGGAGCACTCGTTGACGCAAGGACGCGGTGAGCTGGCAGCGGGCCTTCTCGACCGGCCTTACGAAGAGCTCGAGGCTCTGGAGGCCGAGCACTGGCGACGGCGGAAGGAGGCGCTCGGGCTGGGCGAGGGCCTCCGGATCGCCGATGAGCTCAGGGCTCACGCACTGGCCGTCCGCCCAGACTGGCCCTCTGACGAAGAGCGGGCGGCGGATCTCGCACATCACGCCCGTCTCGCTGCGGAGCTTCGCCGTGTCGGCGCCGAACAGCGCGCTTCGTGACGCTCTGGAGGCGCTGGCATCTGCGCTCCGACAGGCCAGCCTCCGCTGGTATGTCTTCGGAGCCCAGGCGGCCATCGTCTATGGGCGGCCCCGGCTGACCGCCGACATCGACGTCACGGTCGACGCGGGCCTGAAGGGCTGGCGCGGCCTGGTCGCGTCGCTCGGCCAAGCCGGGCTCGCGAGTCGCTCGCCCGATCTGGAAGAGTTTGTAGGGCGAACGCGCGTGATCCCTCTCGTTCACGAGCCCACCGGTATCCCGGTCGACCTCGTCCTGGCAGGGCCCATGGGCCTCGAGCAAGAATTCTTGGCCCGCGCTCGAATGGTCGACCTCGGAGGGGCCCGAGTCCCGGTGATCAGCCCCGAGGACTTGGTGGCATCCAAGATCCTCGCCGGCAGGCCACGGGACCTGGAAGACGTGCGAGGCATCCTGCGGGAGATGGCAGAACACCTCGACCTGGAGCGGATTCGCGAGCTCCTCCTGCGCCTCGAACAAGCCCTCGATCGCAGCGACCTGCTTCCTGAGCTCGAAAGGCTCCTCAGAACGCTTCCGCCGGCACCTCCATGATCGCCTGGCTGCCGGCCATGAGGCTGGCGAAGCAGGCGCCGCTTCGGGGCAGGAGCCGCTGCATGTAGAAGCGCCCCGTGGCGAGCTTGCCGCGGTAGAAGGCGGCCTCCTCGCCGGTCGCGCCCTCGGCCAGCTTCTCCAGGGCCACCTTCGCCATCCGCGCCCACAGGTAGGCGAAGGCGGTGTAGCCGAAGAGGTGGAGGTAGTCGCTCGCCGCGGCGCCCGCCTGGTCCGGGTTCTTCATCCCCTCCTGGGCGAGCCAGGCCGAGGCCCGCTGCAGCCGGTCGAACGCCTTGGCCGCCGGGGCGACGTACTCCTCGAGGGCCGGGTTGGTCGCTTCGGCCTCGAGGAACGCCGCCACCGGGTGGAAGAAGCGCCGCAGGTTGCGGCCGAAGTGGGCCGGGAGCTTGCGCCCCACCAGGTCGAGGGCCTGGATGCCGTTCGTCCCCTCGTAGATCTGGGTGATCCGGGCGTCGCGGACGAGCTGCTCCATGCCGTACTCCCGGGTGTAGCCGTACCCGCCACACACCTGGAGAGCCAGGTTCGCCATCTCGAACCCTAGGTCCGTCTGGAAGGCCTTGATCACCGGCGTCAGGAGCGACGCCAGGTCGTCCGCCGCCTCGCGCCGCTCCGGGTCCGGGCTCTCCTCGGCGTGGTCGATCTCGATCGCCGCCCAGGCGGTGAGGGCCCGCGCCGCCTCGGTGAAGGCCCGGACCGAGAGGAGCATCCGGCGCACGTCCGGGTGGACCAGGATCGGGTCCGCCGCCTTGTCCGGCTCCTTGGCACCGGTCAGGGAGCGGCCCTGGAGCCGGTCGCGGGCGAACTGGACGGCGCCCTGGTAGGCCGCGTCGGCCAGGGCCAAGCCCTGCACGCCCACATGGAGACGGGCCGCGTTCATCATGGTGAACATGGCGCGCATGCCCTTGTGGGGCTCGCCCACCAGGTAGCCGACGGCGTCGTCGAAGTCGATGGAGCAGGTCGCCGAGCCCTTGATCCCCATCTTGTGCTCGATGCCGCTGCAGGTGACGCCGTTGGCCAGCAGCTCGCCGTCCTCCTCCCCTGATCCGGGAAGGAGCTTCGGCACCACGAACATGCTGATGCCCCTGATGCCCTCCGGCGCGTCGGGCAGGCGGGCGAGGATCAGGTGGACGATGTTCTCCGACAGGTCGTGCTCGCCGGCCGAGACGAAGATCTTGTTGCCGCGAATCCGGTAACCGCCGTCGCCGGCCCCGCCTTCGATGGGCGTGGCCGTCGTGCGCACGAGGCCCAGGTCGGTGCCGGCCTGGGGCTCGGTCAGGCACATGGTGCCGGACCACGTGCCGTCGACCAGCCGGGGCACGAAGCGCGCCTTGAGCTCGTCGGTGGCGTGGTGCATCAGGCCGGCGTACGCGCCGTTGGTCAGGCCGATGTACATGGCGAAGGAAAGGTTGGAGGCGCAGAGCATCTCGGAGACCATGATGCTCACGGTGTGGGGCATCCCCTGGCCGCCGAACTCTGGGCTGCAGGAGAGGGCTGTCCAGCCCCCCTCGCGCATGAGCGCGTAGGCCTCGCGGAAGCCGGTCGGCGCGCGCACGGCGCCGCCCTCGAAGTGGCAGCCCTCTTCGTCGCCGGTGGAGTTCAGCGGCTGGAGGACCTCGTGGGAGATCTTGCCCATCTCCTCCAGGATCGCCGTCACCAGGTCCTCGGTGGCGTCCTCGAAGCCGGGGAGCTCGGCGAGGGAGGCGCCGTCGAACAGCTCGTAGTAGGCGAAGCGCAGGTCGCGCAGAGGTGCTTTGTAGTCGGGCATGGCGTTCTCAGTTCCTGAGCGGTTTGCCGGTCTCGAGCATGTGTTCGATCCGGGCGAGCGTGCCGGGCGTCTTGATGAGGTCGAGGAAGGCCTCGCGCTCGAGGCGCGAGAGGTCGTCCTCGGTGACGGCCTCGGTCAGATCGGTGTCGCCGCCGGTGAGGACCACGGCGAGGTGCCGGGCCACCACGGCGTCGTAGGCGGTCGCCCTGCCATTGGCGACGAAGCCGGCGACCGCCATCTCGAGGGCCACCCGGCCGCTGGGGCCGGGAAGGGTGACCTCGATGGGCTCCGGCGGCCGGTAGCCGGCCGCCAGCATCTCGAGGGCCTTCGCCTTGGCGTCGGCGAGCAGGCGGTCGCGGTTCATGGTGATGCCGTCCGTGGGCCGCAGGAAGAGCAGCTCCTTGGCCTCGGCGGCGGAGGTCGCCACCTGGGCGGTGGAGATCGTCTCGAACACCTTGGCCACGCCAGGCATGGGCCCGCCCGGGCGCTTCGGGTTCGTCGCCCAGCGCAGCGTCATCTCCTTGCACCCGCCCCAGCCGGGGATCACGCCCACCCCCACCTCCACCAAGCCGATGTAGCTCTCGGCGTGGGCCTGGACCGCGCCGGAGTGGAGGAGGATTTCGCAACCGCCGCCGAGGGCCATCCCCGACGGGGCGGCGACTACGGGGAAGGGCGCGTACTTGAGGGCTTTGTACGCCTGCTGCCCGGCGGCCACGCTCTCGGCGATCGCCGGCCACATGGCGAGGTTGGCGGCGAACAGGGCGATCCCCACGTTGGCGCCCACCGAGAAGTTCTCGGCGTCGTTGTGGATCACCAGGGCCTTGAAGGTCGTTCCGTCGATCAGCGCTCCGGCCTTGCCGATCATCCGGAGCACCCCTTCGTCGAGGGAGTTCATCTTGGTGTGGAACTCCAGGCAGAGCACGCCGTCGCCCACGTCCCACAGGCTCGCCGAGCCGTTCTTCGCCACCGGCTCACCGGCGCGCTTGACGTCGGCGAGCAGGAGGACCCCCTCGGGCCGGGCCACGTCGTGGTAGGCGCCGCCGGGGCCTGCGGTGAGGTCGAAGCACTGGAGCCGGCCGCCCTCGACCCGGTAGAAGGTCTCGCCCTCCGAGGCGACCAGGGCCTCGAGGATCGGCGGCACCGGCCGGCCCTCGGCGGCGAGCCTCTCGGCGAACCACCCCGGTCCGAGGCGGTCGATGAGCTCGAAGGGGCCGTAGGTCCAGCTATAGCCGGTGCGCATCGCCTCGTCGACCCGGGTCGGGTCGTCGGCGATCTCTGGCACGAGGGAGGCCGCGTAGGCGAGGGTGGTCGAGAGCATGCGCCAGGCGTAGCGGCCCCCCTTGTCGGGGTGCTCCACCAGGGCGCGCAGGCCGTGCTTGCCGGCGGCTCTGGCCGCGCCGACGCTCGCCAGCCGCGGCTTGGCCGACACCCGGTACTCGCCGGTTTCTAGGTCGATGGCCTGCTTGACCCTCTCGCCGGTGGAGGTGTCGAGGCGGTAGAACCCGCCCTTGCCCTTCCGGCCCGTGTAGCCGGTCTCGATCATCTTGGCCACCAGGGGCACGTCCCGGTGGACGTCGCGATAGAGGTCGTTCGGCGGCAGGGTGGCCAGCAGCGAGGCGGCGATGTGGGGCGCCAGGTCGATCCCCACCAGGTCCATGAGGCCGAAGACGCCGGTCTTGGGGAAGCCCATGGGCTTGCCGGCGACCGAGTCCGCCTCCTCGACGGTGAGCCCCAGGTCCATGGCCTCGAGCATGGCCGCCTCGATCCACAGGGTGCCGATCCGGTTGGCGATGAAGCCGGGCGTGTCCTTGCAGTCGACCACGCTCTTGCCCAGGCGGTGGTCGGCGAAGGCGCGGACCGCCTCGGCCGCCTCGGGCCGGGTGGCCTCGCCCGTCACCAGCTCCAGGAGCCGCATGTAGCGCGGCGGGTTGAAGAAATGGGTGACGAGGAAGTCCCGGGCGAAGTCCTCGCCGAGCCCCTCGGTCAGCCTGCCCAGCGGGATCGTGGAGGTGTTCGAGGAGACGATCGAGCCCGCCTTGCGGACCGCGTCCACCTTCCGGTAGACCGTCTGCTTGATGTCCAGGCGCTCGACGACCGCCTCGATGATCCAGTCGCACTCGGCCAGCAGGCCCAGGTCGTCCTCCAGGTTGCCCGCCGTGATGAGACGAGCGTTGCGGGAGGTCATGAGCGGGGCCGGCTTGGCCTTCTTCAGCCGCTCGACGGCGGTCTTCGCCAAGACGGAGCGCTCGTCCGGCGACGGACCCGCGCCGGACGGCACGATGTCCAGGAGCACCACCGGCACGCCGGCGTTGGCCACGTGGGCGGCGATCCCGGCCCCCATGACACCGGCGCCCAGCACCGCGACCTTGGTGATCGGGGGGGCTTCGGCCGCGCCCTTGGCCACTCGGGCCGGAGCCGCGAGAGTGGTGGCCATGGCTACACCGCCTCCAGGACGGTGGCGATCCCCTGGCCGCCTCCGATGCACTGGGTCGCCAGGGCGTAATGCCCGCCTTCGCGGGCCAGGAGCGCCGCCGCTTTGCCGGTGATCCGGGCGCCGGTGGCACCCAGGGGATGGCCGAGGGCGATGGCGCCGCCGTCCAGGTTGACCTTGGCGGGGTCCATGCCGAGCTCGTCGATCACCGCCAGCGACTGGGACGAGAACGCCTCGTTGAGCTCGATGACGTCCATGTCCTCCAGCTCGAGGCCGGCCCGCTCGAGGGCCTTCCGGGTGGAGACGACCGGCCCCAGGCCCATGAGCTCCGGGGCGCACCCCGAGACCGCGATGGACTTGATCCGCGCCAGGGGCTCGAGGCCGTGGGTATCGGCGTACTCCTCGGAGCAGACCAGGGTCGCCGAGGCGCCGTCGGTCAGGGGCGAGGAGGTTCCGGCGGTCACCGTGCCGTGCTCGTCGAAGGCGAGCTTGAGCTCGGCCAGGCCTTCCAGGGTGGTGTCGGGGCGCAGGCACCCGTCCGTCTCGATCCTCGAGCCGTTGCTGGAGATGGGCACGATCTCGTCGTCGAAGCGGCCGGCGGCTTGGGCCTCGGCGGCCTTCTTCTGAGACTCGACGGCGAACTCTTCCTGGCGCTGTCTGGGGATGTCATACCTCTTGGCCAGGTTTTCGGCGGTCTCGCCCATGGACACGAAGGCCTGGGGATAGCGCTCGAAGAGGCCGGGGTGGGGCAGGGGGTTGTAGCCGCCCATGGGGATCCGGGTCATGGACTCGACGCCGGCCGCGATGAAGGCCTCGCCGGCGTTCATCTGGATGGCGCCGGCGGCCATGTGGATCGCCTGCATGGAGGACCCGCAGAAGCGGTTGACGGTGGCGCCGGCCATTCCGACCGGGAGCTCGTCGAGGAACTCGACGATCCGGGCCAGGTTGAAGCCCTGCTCGCCCTCCGGGAAGGCGCAGCCCATGATCAGGTCTTCGAGGGCCGCCGGGTCGATGCCGGTGCGCTCGATCAGGCCGCGCACGGTCTGGGCGGCGAGCTCGTCGGGGCGGACCTTTGCGAGCTCGCCTCTCTTGGCGAGGGTGAAGGGGGACCGGACATAGCCGGCGATGACGACGTTCCTCATGGCGTGGGTACCTCCGCAGGTGGTGGTTCCGGTTCCATTGCTCGCTCGCGCATGGCGTCGAGCGTTTGCTCCTCGATCTCGCGGAGCTCGTCGAGGGTCAGCTCCAGGTCGCGGCGCTGCTGCTCGAGATCCGCGATCCGCTCTCGCACGCCGCGCAGCAGGTGAAGGAACTGCTCTTTGCGGGTCGGGTCGGCGTCGTAGAGGTCGAGGTACTCCTGGACCTCCGCCAGGGAGAAGCCCAGGCGCTTGCCGCGCAGGATGAGGAGCAGGCGCGCCCGGTCGCGGTAGGTGTAGACGCGGTTCTGCCCTACGCGCTGGGGATCGAGGAGCCCCTTGGCCTCGTAGAAGCGGATCGCGCGGGGCGTGACCCCGAGCTCGTGGGCGAGCTCGGTGATGGTGAAGAGACGCGTCGGATCGTGGTGGCTGGTCATGCTCTCGGTCGCTCGGCCGGGCCCGGGGAGGAGGGCCGCTGGAAGGCGAACGAGAGCAGACTACACCAGAGTTGACGTTAACGTCAAGTAGATGCCGCTTACGGGATGTTGCGCAAGTCTCGATATCTGCTACAATTCAGGTATTGCGCCAGCACAGATAGACAATTCACCGAAGGGAGCTGCCCGATGAGACGATTCGCCCTAGCTTCCGTCCTCCTCACCCTCCTCGGCGTTCCCGCCGTCACGGCGGCCAGCCCGGCCCAGCCGGCCCCGGCGGCCGAAGCGCCCGTGGCCGCCGCGCACGCCGCACCGCCCGTCGTATCCTTCCCGCTGGCGCCGATGCCGATGTTCGACCTCGGGCCGGCCTTTCTCTGCCTCGCCGATGCGACGTGCGCGGACGGAAGCACGATCTCGTGCTTCTGCAACAACTCTTCCTGCTCCTGCGACGGGGCCGACCAGAATTGCGACACGGGCGTCCAGGGGCACGTGACGTGCGGATCCACCACGATCAATTGCAGCGCCGATCTCTGTTGTACATACCCCCCTCAATCGAGCTGCACCCCAAATCAATCGTGTGAACCGGGATGTGGCAACTGCGGTCCCTTAATGTGGGGCGATTGCGAAAGCGGCCGCTGCGTCTGCATCATCCAGCACCACTGAGTCAGCCTGGCAGATCTCGGAGGAGGCCGACCCCCCAGCGGCCTCTTCCCCGGTGAGCCACCGTGCCGCCGGCGTCCGCCCTGGAACGGAGACGCTGGCTCCGCCTGCGGGCTTGGATCCCCGCGCTCCTGGTCGTCATCGGGAGCGCCGCAGTGGCCGGCTCGCTCCTGGGTGAGGCTCACGTCCAGGGCGGCAAGGACGTCACCGTCGCCGCGGATCAGGTGGTGCCCGACGACCTCTACGCCAGCGGCGAGGCGGTACGGATCGAGGGCACAGTCCACGGGGACCTGGTGGCCGCCGCTCGCGAAATCGTCATCACCGGGACCGTCGACGGCGACGTTCTGGCTGCGGCCCAGAGCATCACCATCACCGGGACGAGGAGGCGCCGCCCATGTTCTGACCGACTCCGGTGCCCGAGGGGGAGGCCGGCCCTCTCGAGGCCCTCGCCAAGCGCCTGAGGCGGTTCGCCGTTCTGCTCCTGGTGTGCGTCCTGATGCTCTAGTGGTCCGTCAACCTTCAATTGACGGGTCCCACCGGTCCTTCACGCCGCTGGCGGCGTTGCTCCTCCTCGACGTAGGCCCCGCTACGCCTGCGTCGGAGCGCCTGGCCAGCGACGCGAAATCCTCGCCGGATACCCTGTCAATTGAAGGTTGACGGACCACTAGCTTGCGCCGCGCTGGACGGCCGGCCTCGCCGAGACGGTCTGGGCGAGGCCGCTTCCGAGCCTCGGCTGGGGGATCGTGGCCCTCGCCGCCGTCCTGGCAGGTGTCTTCATGATCGTGGTGATCGTAGGTCTCCTGACCTGGCTGCTCTGCGCGGTGACCCTCGGCGGGCTGGCGGGCGCTGGGACCTGGCGCGGGGAGACGCGCTGGCCTGCGGCCGACGCTTCGCGGCCCTCGCTCTGGGCGTGCTCGTCCTGGTCCTGCTGGCCCACGTCCCTTACCTCGGCAAGCTGGTCACTCTCGTCGCCCTCCTCCTGGGCCTCGGCAGCCTCTGGCTCTGGGCGGCAGGGCGGCTCCGGGAGCGGTCGAGGGCTGGGGAAGATGGCTCCCTTTCCGCGGCCTGGACGTCCTGAGCCGAGATCCTCGGTTCGGCCCGGCTGGATGGTCGGGCCGAACCGGAGGAACGGGAGTCAGTACGCACACCTCCAGGTGCCGAGCTCACAATCGCAGAAGCCGCATTGCCCATCGAGGGAGGTGCAGTCCATATGGGCTCCCGGAGTGCTGCAGGAGGTGCCATCCGTGAGCTCGCAAGAGATCCGCTGGCACGGGGTCGTATACCCGGGACAGGTCGGGCAGTACTGGTAGCCGGAGCTGCTTCCATAGCACTGGCCGCTCACGCTCGGGTCTTCGGAGCAAAGGTTGTCCGTGGCGTTGCACGTGCTCCCCGAGCAGGTCACCGTGCTGCCATCGCCGCAGTGCGCAATGCAAGTGGACTGGGCGCTGGGGCCGCCGATCGGGTCCTTCTTGGCGGCCGGCGCCGCACCGAAGAGGTACGCCGCGGGGCTCTGAATCCCCAGGAGGGCCAGGCTCGAGGTGGCGCCCGCGGCGGCCGGCGGAGCGGCGAGCACGAATAGCAGGGCGGCGACCCCCAGCCAGGGGGCGGTGGACTTGAAGGATGGCTTCAGTCGGCGGATCACGGCTCAGCTCCTCAGGGTTGGTTCAAGGGTCTCTGCATGCGGGTGTCCTTCATCATTTAGCAAGTGCGTAGAATTCATGAGACGGGACGGCTGGCCCGCGACGAACGGCCTGTCTGCTGGAGACTCGCGACGATGGCTTCCGGTGGTCGGGAGGGCGCCAGGCGGCACTCACCCGCGCGAGCCTTCCCATGCTCGCGCGGGTGAGATCTGCCCCGGCGTGAAAGGTGGCTGGCCCTCCTGCCGAACGTAGGCTGGGCGGCGAGGGGCCCTTGCGGAACGCAGTACGGACGACGGGTGGGCGGCGATCTCGCCCGCCCTTCCAGCACGGTCCCCAGCGACGGCGATGCGGTGTCAACGGAGGGGGTACGACCCAGGTCGAAGCCCGGGCGAGCTTCCGCATCACACCGCGCGTCTTCCTTCCGAAGACGACCCCATGGGCGATCTCGGTGGGGATCGGTTACCTCGCCACGCCCTGGCTGGCAGCACGCGCGGTCCCGGCCATGAACGAAGCCAGAGCAAAGCCCTCATGTCCTTCAGGCACATCTTCGGGCTCGTAGCCTCCGGCGAGGGCATCCTCCTCCAGGTGAATGGACATCGGAGTTCCGAA
Source organism: uncultured Acidobacteriota bacterium (assembly GCA_963739795.1). GTDB lineage: Bacteria > Acidobacteriota > Thermoanaerobaculia > Multivoradales > DATKCC01 > CAVUBL01. The sequence goes on from CAVUBL010000011.1 coordinate 108,733, forward strand.
GGGGTGAGCTTCGGACGCTACTGGAGGAGAGTCTCACGACTCCCGGGTTCTCGTCTGGCACCTGATGCCACGGTGGTATCCGGCGCCACACGGCATCTCCATCCTCGATCGAGGGGTCGTCTCTGTACCCGTCCGGGGCCACTGCGAGCCGTGAATCAGCCGGAGACCGAAGCGATCCATCCGATCAGGGGGCGGAGATCGGAGACCACGACGAGAGGCTGGTGGTCGGTGCCTGGGAAGATGTGGTTGACGTAGGTGACCTCGCATTGGTTCGGTACTGGCTGAGGAATCTGTTCCTCGGCAAGAAATGACCTGAACCGGCCGAGCTCACTCTCGAAAGAGCTCCGAATGCTCTCGTACCGGGGATCCGCGTCTTGCCCGTTGCGCTTCCTCCAGTTGTACAGGAATCGATCGGGCTGGAGCTGGATCAGTTGGTCTCCCTTGTCGTTGAGGAACCAGTACCTGGTGGGAAGCGGTTCGTCGACGACTTGCCACTGAACCTTCAGGGCACGCGACGATCTGCCACCGGATCGCTCGATGACGGCCGGAAGCGGCGGGCGTTCGCGAACTTGAGGGAAGCGCTCGCAAATGCGTTCCCAGAACAGGCCCGCGTGAATCGATCCGAATCCCGGGAGGGGCTCGAATTGAACGCCGAGCACGACTTCTGTGAGGGGCGGCCGCTCGAAGTCGGGGAGAAGTGTCGGCATGGCGTCTGTAGCCCGGATCAGGGCAAGACGTTGATGGCACTCTCGATCGAGAGCGAGTCCAGCACTGCGCCCAAGGTTGTCTCGCCGCCCCGGAGAGGACGAGGCTCGGCTTCGGCCGGGTGCAGGCGAGGACCCGAGAGTCGAGGGTCGCCAGCAGCTTCGCCTGCTGCGAGGACGTTGCCGGGGCCCGGGCACTCCTCGCGGAGTGTGCTCCGAAACTCTCCCGCCTACAGCTCGATCTGCGCCCCGAGCTCGACGACTCGGTTGGGCGGCAGGTGGAAGTAGGCGGTGGCGCCCTGGGCGTTGCGCGACATGAGGACGAAGAGCTTTTCGCGCCACAGGGCCATGCCCGGCTTCTCGGTGGCGATCAGGTGCTCGCGGCCGAGGAAGTAGCTCGCCTGGTTCGGATCCACGTCGAGACCCTTCGCCTTGGCGAGGTGGAGGATCCGGGGCACGTTGGGGCTCTCCATGAAGCCGTAGTGGGCGATGAGCCGGTAGAACCCCTGGCCCAGGTCCTGGAGTTCGACCCTCTCCGCGCGCGAGACGGTGGGCACGTCCTCGTTCGAGATGGTGAACAGGACCACCTTCTCGTGGAGCACCTTGTTGTGCTTGATGTTGTGGAGCAGCACCACCGGCACGCCGTCCGGGCTACTGGTCAGGAAGAGGCCGGCGCCCGGCACCCGGGGCAGCTTCTGGATGCCGCCTTCGATCAAGAAATGGCTCGCGTCCACCACGCCGTCCTGGAGGCGAGAGCGCAGGATCTTCCGCCCGGTCCTCCATGTGGTCATGAGGGTGAAGATCCCGGCCGCCACCAGGAGCGGGAACCAGCCGCCCTGGGCCACCTTCACCATGCTGGCGCCGAAGAAGCTCACGTCGACCACCAGGAAGGAGAGGCAGAGGGCGCCGATCGCCCAGCGGCGCCAGCCCCAGATCTCTCGCGCCACGACGTAGAAGAGCACCGTCGTGATCACCATGGTGGTGGTGACCGCCACCCCGTAGGCCGCCGCCAGGTTGCTCGACGAGCCGAACCCCAGGACCAGCCCGATGGTCGCCGCCATGAGCAGCCAGTTGACCTGGGGCATGTAGATCTGCCCCATGGCCTCGGCCGACGTGTGTTCGATGGACAGCCGCGGCGCGTAGCCGAGCTGGACCGCCTGCATGGTGAGGGAGAAGGCGCCCGAGATGACCGCCTGCGAGGCGATCACCGTGGCGGCCGTGGCGAGCACGACCAGCGGGTAGAGGGCCCAGTCCGGCGCCATGCGGTAGAACGGGTTGTGGGCGGTCCCGGGGTCGGCGAGGAGCAGCGCGCCCTGGCCGAAGTAGTTGAGCAGCAGCGCCGGCAGCACGACGGCGAACCAGGTCAGGCGGATCGGGCGGGCGCCGAAGTGGCCCATGTCCGCGTACAGGGCCTCGCCGCCGGTGACCACCAGGAAGACCGCCCCCAGCACCAGGAAGCCTCGCAGCCCGTTGTGCACGAAGAAGGCGAAGGCGTGGAGCGGGTTGACGGCTGCCAGCACTCCCGGCTGTTTCGCGATGCCGGCGATGCCCAGACCGGCGAGGGTCGCGAACCAGACCAGGGTGATCGGTCCGAAGACGGCGCCGATCCCGGCGGTGCCCCGGCGCTGGAAGAGGAACAGGCCGATCAGGATGCCCACGGTCAGGGGGATCACGTAGGGCCGGAAGATGGGGGTGGCCACCTCCAGCCCCTCGACCGCGCTGAGCACCGAGATCGCCGGCGTGATCATGCCGTCGCCGTAGAGCAGCGCCGCCCCGAACAGGCCCAGGGCGATGAGCAGCCACTGCCCCCGAGGCCGCACCTTCGCCGGGCTGTGCTCCGGGTGGATCAGGGCCATCAGGGCGAGGATGCCCCCCTCGCCCCGGTTGTCGGCGCGCAGGATGAAGGCGAGGTACTTGGTGGAGATGACCAGGAGCAGGGACCAGAGGATGAGCGAGAGCACCCCCAGGACGTTCTCCGGCGACACCGGCACGGCGTGCTCGCCGTAGAAGCACTCTCGAATGGCGTAGAGGGGGCTGGTGCCGATGTCGCCGTACACCACGCCGAGGGCGGCCAGGGAGACGACCGCGAGGTGGCGGCCTCCCGGCCGTGCCGGCTCCGGGTCGTGGGAAGGGTGCTGGGCTTCGGTCATGGCGCGGCGCCGCCGGAGCCTACCGCACCAGGTACCGCCGCACCAGCTCACGGACTTCGCGAACTTCGAAGGGCTTGTCGATCGTCGGGTTGGGCACCGCGTCGAGGAAGGCCTGGGCGCCGGGCGTGAAGGCACCGCCCGTCAGGAAGACGATGCGCTCGGCCTGCTCCGGAGCCGTGTGGCGGAGCTCCTCGTGGAGGTCCATGCCCGTCCGCTCGGGCATCATCAGGTCGCACAGGATCACGTCGAAGCGTTCGCCGCCCTCGATCCGGGCCGAGGCGGCCCGGGCGCTCCGGACCACCGCCACGTCGTGGTCCGTCTCGAGCAACCGCGCCAGCACGTCGCCGATCATCGGGTCGTCGTCGATCACCAGGAGCCGGCCGCGGGGAACCGGCGCGGCGGTGGCGGGCGGCGGCGCGGGCCGCGAGGTCTCCATGGCGGCGGTCCCTTCCGGCGCGACGGGCAGCCGCACCCGGAACTCGGTGCCGCCGGGGCCGCTCTCGAAGTCGATCTCGCCGCCCAGGCCGGTGACGATCCGGTGGCAGATCGCCAGGCCGAGGCCGGTGCCCGAGCCGACCGGCTTGGTGGTGAAGAAAGGCTCGAAGATCCGCTCTCGGACACTGGCGGGGATGCCGTCGCCGGTGTCCGCGATCCGCACCTCCACGCGGCCCTCCGGCGCCGCGGCGGTGGCGACCCGGATCTCGTGGTCGCCGGCGCGCCCGCTCGGGATCGCCTGGGCGGCGTTGACCAGGAGGTTGAGGAAGACCTGGCCCAGGCGCGAGGCGTTGGCCACCACGGGGGGGACCGGCCGGAAGTCGCGATGGAACCGGGCGCGATAGCGGATCTCGTTCCAGGCGATCCTGATCGCGGAGTCGAGCACCTCGCGGACGTCGACTGCGACGCGGTCACTGTCCTCGGTGCGCGAGAAGAGCTTCAGGTCGCGGGCGATCTGGCGCACCTGCTCGGCGGCCTCGCGGGCGTTGTCGAGGGTCGAGGCGAGGTCGTCGGCCGGCACCGGCGCCCCGCAGGCGGCCTCGAGCCGTTCCCGGATCAGGTCGAGGTTGGCGACGACCGCCGCCAGCGGGCTGTTGATCTCGTGTGCCACGCCGGCGGCGAGGATGCCGACCGAGGCCATGCGGTCGGAGACCATGAGCTGATGCTGGATCGTGCGCTGCTCGGTGACGTCGGAGACGAAGGCCACATGGCCCGTGTAGGTGCCGTCGTCCTCGCTCATGGGGCTGGCGGCGATGAGCACCCAGAGCACCGAGCCGTCCGCCCGGGTGAGCCGGATCTCCTGGTGCTCGGTGCGGCCCTGGCGGTGGCGCAGGCAGGCCTCGATCGCCGAGCGCGAGTTGCCCTGGACGTAGTCGAAGATGCTCGTGTTGACGGCCGCCTGCGGCTCCAGCCCCAGCATGGCGGCCATGCGCCGGTTGAGGTAGATCGTCCGGTCGTCGGCGTCGAGCAGCCAGATCCCCTCGTGGGACGTCTCGACCATGCGCCGGAAGAGCTGCTCGCTCTGGCGAAGGGCCTCGAGGACGGTCCGGTGCTCGCGGCGGTTCGCCGCCTCGCGCAGCTCCCGCTCGACCGCCGGGACCAGCCGGAAGAGGCTCTCCTTGCGCAGGAAGTCGTCGGCTCCCGCGCGCATCACCCGCGCGGCGGTCTCGTCGTCGAGGGTGCCCGAGACCATGAGAACCGGCACGTCGAGACTTCGCTCGCGGAGGATGCGGAGGAAGTCGATCGCCGTCGCGTCGGGGAACTGATAGTCGGCGACCGCCAGATCCCACGGCCGGTCGAGGACCTTCTCGAGGGCGGCCGGGCTCGCCACGACCTCGTAGACGAGCTCGGGCCAGCGGGTGCGCAGCTCCCGGACGATCCGCAGGGCGTCCTCGTTCGAGTCCTCGAGGACGAGCACGCGCAGGCGGCGCGCCATCAGCCCCCCGGCCGAGCGGTCAAGGCGCCGGCCTCCTCTCGGGGGCGGAGGATGTCGGGCGCTGCGTGGGCGGAGGACTCCAAGGCAAACATGGCCGAGGGACAGGTCCTCGACCCTCCAAGATACTGCTGTACTATACCCGGCCTTGATCCGGCTCTCATCCGGTCGGGGCGGTGGTAGCCTCCCCCTCATGTGCCGCTCCTCGCTGGTCCTCGCGCTGGTCTCCGGCGCTGTCTGCGCCGCTCTTCTCGCCGGCCCGGCCCTCGGGCAGGACTCGGCGCCATCTCCGGCGAAACCGCCGAGCCCCCGCTGGGCCCTCGCCATCCACGGAGGGGCCGGGGTCATCTCCCGGGACATGCCCGCCGACCAGCGCGCCGCCTACCTCGACGGGCTGAAGAAGGCGCTGGCCGCGGGCAAGCAGGTCCTGGCTTCGGGCGGCACGGCCCTCGACGCCGTCGAGCGGGTGCTCGTGACCCTCGAGGACAACTCCCTGTTCAACGCCGGCAAGGGGGCCGTCTACACCCACGAGGGGACCCACGAGCTGGACGCCGCCATCATGGACGGGCGCGACCGCTCGGCGGGCGCCGTGACCGGCATCAAGACCGTCAAGAACCCCATCAAGCTCGCCCGCCTGGTGATGGAGCGCTCGCCTCACGTGTTCATGGGCTACGAGGGGGCCGAGGCCTTCGCCACCCAGATGGGTGTCGAGCGGGTCCCGAACTCCTACTACGACACCGACCGCCGGTACCAGCAGCTCCAGAAGGCCCTGGAGCGGGAGAAGAAGACCGGCGAGTGGACCGAGAAGTTCGGGACCGTCGGCGCGGCGGCTCTCGACACCCACGGGAACCTGGCCGCGGGCACCTCCACCGGAGGGCTCACCAACAAGCGCTTCGGGCGGATCGGCGACTCCCCGATCGTCGGTGCCGGCACCTACGCCGACAACGACAGTTGTGCCCTCTCGGGCACCGGCCAGGGCGAGGAGTTCATCAAGAACACGGTGACCCGGACCATCGCCGCGCTGGTGGAGTACAAGGGCATGACCTGCGGCGAGGCGGCCCGGCAGGTCATCCAGCACCGGATCAAGCCGGGCGACGGCGGGGTGATCGGGGTCGGTCGGGACGGCGAGATCGTCTGGGAGTACAACACGACCGGCATGTTCCGGGGCGCCGCCAACTCCGAGGGACGCTTCGAAATTAAGATCTGGCAGGATCAGTAAGGCGGCTTCGTCTGGAAACGGTGGCTACTAGCCGTTTCTCCAGGTCACTGCGTCTACTGGTTCCCCCCCGCATCCCCTCGATCCCCTTCCCACCCCGAGGGGGGGAAGGGGACGCCCCCGCCCGCGGGGCGCACTACCTCCTCCGCGGTGACGACCGCGGTCATGGGCACGTCGTGGGGCTCGGTCGGGAGCCGGTCGACGAGCTGGACGGGGTGGGCGAGGCCGATCGCCGGCACCGCCAGGCCGGCGAGGAAACGATCGAAGTAGCCGCTGCCGTGGCCGAGCCGGTAGCCGCGCCGGTCGAATGCGAGCCCCAGGACGAGAACCGCGTCGAGGGTGGCCACCTCCTCGCGCGGGATCTCGGGGCCGCCGCGCGGCGGTTGCCGGAGGCCGAACTCCAGGGTGATGAGACGGCACGGGTAGGGGTGGACGTGGAGCTGGTGGTCCCGGGGGTCGGCCCGCGGCACGAAGAGCTCACGGCCCTCGGCGAGGAGCGTCTCGACCAGGGGCCAGGTATCGAGCTCGGTTCCGAACGACAGACAGCTCAGGAGGCGGCGGCCGCCGGAGACCTCCGGGAGCTCGAGGACCCGCGCCGCCGCCCGCTCTGCGCTGCGCGCCGCCTCGGCGGGGTCGAGCCCGGCCAGGCGGCGGCTCATCGCCTCCCGGAGCTCGGCCTTGGCGGCCGGTGTCCCGTTCGCGCTCACGTCGCGCGGCGGACCAGGTCGACCGCCCGCTTCTGGGCGAGGCCGATGGGAGACAGGTGCAGGAGGTCCCGGACGAGGACCGGGGTCGTCGAGGTCCCGAGCAAGAGCCAGACCTCGGCGTTGAAGTTGCCCAGATAGGGCGCGAGTCGTTGTTTCACCTGCTTGGAGATGGAGGTGGACAAGCCGATGGCTCCCCCTTGGCGCCGCCCAAGCACGTATGAGAGTACCCGGCGGGGTTTGCAAGTCTGCGTCGATCTGGATTGGCAGAACTATACCGCAGGCTCCCGACCGCAGGCTCCCGCGCAGGGAGACGGCCGTTTGACGAGAGCGCCGCCTTCCTGCTAGCGTCCAGATGGCTTATCGTGGCTGGGGAACCAGCCTCATCGCAGCTCCCATGGACCGCGCGCACCACCCAGGCTAGGAGGCCGTCATCAGCGCCAAGGTATTCGTCGGAAACTTGAACTTCAGCACCACCCAGAGCGAGATCGAGGCTTTGTTCTCCCAGGCGGGCGACGTCGTGGAGGTCTTCATCCCCACCGACCGCGCGAGCGGCCGGCCGCGGGGGTTCGCCTTCGTCGAGTACACGGAGGAGGCGTCCGCCGCCAAGGCGATCGAGGAGCTCGACGGCAAGGAGCTGAGCGGCCGCCAGCTCCGGGTCACCGAGGCCCAGGATCGGCCGCCGCGGCGGCCCCCGAGCTTTTCCGGCGGTGATTTCCCACCGTTCTCGTCCGGTGGGGGCGGTGGTGAGCGGCGCGCGAAGCCCAAGGGCAGCCGCCGGAACATCCGCGGCAAGAAGCGCAGCCTGTAACGGCCCCCCCCGCAACGCCTCGATCCCTCTGCTCTCTCCGGGCACCGCGCGCGTGGCGATCTGTTTCTGCCGCGCAGGCTCCTACGGTCCGGCGGCGGCTCGGGCCGGCGGCCCCGCCGCCGCCCGCACCTGCTCCAGGCATCGGTCGCAGAAACGCTCCGACTTGAGGTCGATCTCCTCGACGTAGGTCGAGCTCGCCATCACGCAGCGCCCGTCCGGACAGTGGACCAGTCCGTAGGTGTGACCGAGCTCGTGGATCGCCTCCTTGACCAGCCGCTCGAACATCAGGTGGCGGTTGTCGGGCAGGCCGTAGAGCCGGTTGTCGAGGCGATGGATCGAGACCACCGAGGCCGGCCCGGCGAGCTGGGCCTCGCCGAAGACGTAGGTGAGCACCGGGATGAACAGGTCCACGTTGGTCACCCCGAGCACCCGTTCGCCCCGGGACTGGTGCAGGAGCTGGGCGAGGAGGATGCGCGAGTTGTACTGGCCGCGGGAGGAGTCGAAGGCGACCTCCGGGTCGAAGACCGGCGGCCCGACCTCCACCTCGACCCGGAAGGTCTCGGCCAGCTCGCCGGCCAGGGGCTCGATCAGCGCCGCCCGCTCGCCGCAATAGATCGGCACCAGCCGAAGCCGGCCGCCGAGCGCGCTCAAGGGCCGCCCTCCGGAGGGCTCATTTCGGCGCCTCCGCGGTCTGGAGATCGGCCCGGGCGCCCTCGCGCCGCAGATCGTACTTCTTGATCTTGTTGTAGACGGTCACCCGGTCCACCTGGAGGATCTCGGCGGCTCGGGTGATGTTCCAGCCCGTGCGCTCGAGCACCGCCGCCACATGGCGCTTCTCGACGTCGGCCAGGGACTCCTCGCTGCCCACCGGCGCCGGCCGCGAGGGCCGGACGGGCAGGTCCTGCGGACGGATCGCGGGCGGCTCGCCCACCACCACCGCCCGCTCGATGGCGTTGGCGAGCTCGCGCACGTTGCCCGGCCAGTCGTAGGCCATGAGGAGCTCCATGGCGTCGGGCCGGATCTCGGTGATGTGCTTGTCCATCTGGCGCGAGAGGCGGCGCAGGAAGTGGTTGGCGAGGAGCGGGATGTCGGACATTCTCGCCCGAAGCGGCGGCGCCTCGATCGTGAACACGTTGAGGCGGTAGTAAAAATCCTCCCGGAAGCGCCCGTCCTCGACCGCTTTCTCCAGGTCTTCGTTGGTGGCGCAGATCACTCGGAAGTCCACCTTGATCGGCCGCGTGCCGCCGATCCGCGTGACCTCCTTGGTCTCCAGAACGCGCAGCAGATCGACCTGCATCTTGGGGCTGATCGCCCCCACCTCGTCGAGGAACAGCGAGCCGCTGTCGGCCATCTCGATCTTGCCCTTGCGCCGGTACTGGGCGCCGGTGAAGGCGCCCCTCTCGTGGCCGAAGAGCTCGCTCTCGAGGAGGCCCTCGGGCAGCGCCCCGCAGTTGACCGGCACGATCGGGAAGTAACGCCGGCGGCTGTTGGCGTGGATCGCCCGGGCGATGAGCTCCTTGCCGGTGCCGCTCTCGCCCCGGATCAGCACCGTGGCGTCGGTGTCGGCCACGTGTTGGATGAGCTCGAGGACACTGCGGATCGCCGGGCTCTCGCCGACGATGGTGTCGGCCCCCACCATGCCGTCGATGGTCTCGCGGAGCTGCACGTTCTCCTCGGCCAGGCGCCGGCCCTCCATCGCCCGGCGCACCAGGTGGCTGAGCTCGTCCGGGTCGACGGGCTTGGTCACGTAGTCGAACGCGCCGAGCTTGAGGGACTCGACCGCCGTCTCCACCGAGGCGAAGGCGGTGATCATGATCACCTCGATGCGCTCGTCGATCTTGCGGACGTGCTCGAGGAGCTCCATGCCGTCCATGCCGGGCATCTTGATGTCCAGCAGCACCACGTCGAAGGCCTGCTTCTGGAGCCAGCGCAGGGCCTCGGTGGCGTTCTCGGCCGTCTCGACCGCGTAGCCGTCCTTGCGGAACCAGTTGGACAGGGAGTGGCGCACGGCGTGCTCGTCGTCGACCACCAGGAGGGTGCCCTGGCCCCTCGGATCCCTCGTGGCCGTGGTGGATGCGGCCGCTCGCTCGGATGTCGTCATCGCTGCCTCCTGCGTCTCATTCGTTCGGAGCCGCCGGCGTCGGGTGCCGGGGAAGGGTCAGGTGGAACGTGGTGCCGCGGCCGGGCTCGGACTCGACCTGGATCGTGCCGCCGTGGCGCTCGACGATGCCGTAGACCACGGCCAGGCCGAGCCCCACGCCGCTTTCCTTGTTCTTGGTGGAGAAGAAGGGCTCGAAGATATGGGGCAGGACCTCGGGGTGGATCCCCACGCCGGTGTCGGCGACGTCGATGCGCACGTGCCCCTCGTCGCCGCTCGACGAGACCGACAGCTCGCCCCCCTCGAAGCCCGGGCAGCTCATCGCCTCGACCGCGTTGACGAAGAGGGCCACGAGCGCCTGCTCGAGCTCGCCGACGTCGGCCCGGATCATCGGATCGCCGTCGAGGGGTTGCTTGTTCAGCCGGACGTTGCTGATCTCCAGGTGGTGCCGGATGAGCTTCAGGCTCCGGTCCACCACCTCGTTGACGTCGACCGGCGCCATCTCGGCGCCGCCCGGCCGGCGCGCGAAGAGGAGGAGGTTCTTGACGATGTCGCCGCAGCGCCCGCACTCGACCTCCATCAGCCGCAGGTACTCGGCGAGCTCGCCGCGCTCGTCGGCGCTGAGCTCGCCGCGCCCGAGCTCGCGCTCGACCAGGCGGGCGTAGGTGAGGATCCCCGACAGCGGGTTGTTGAGCTCGTGGGCGACGGTCGCCGCCAGCTTGCCCAGCGAGGCCATCTTCTCCATGTGGAGCACCTGTCGCTGGGCGCGCTGGAGCTCCTCGGTCTTCTCGACCACCTTCTCCTCGAGCCGTTCGGACCATGTGGTCACCTCGAGGCGGGCGGCCTTGAGGTCCGCCGTCATGCGGTTGAACGCCTCGGCGAGCTCGGCGAGCTCGTGGTGGCCGGGCACCTCGATGCGGGTGTCGAGGGCGCCCTGGGCGATCCGCTCGGTGCCGCTCTGGAGCCGGCTCACCGGGCGGTGGACCAGCCGGTTGACCACTAGGCCGGTGACCGCGCCGGTCAGGAGCATGAGGGCGAGGCCCGCCCACGCCGTCTGGCGCCGGCCGGTGGCCACTGCCTCGTCCAGGGGGCCCATGGACATCTCGACTTCCAGAATGCCCAGGATCGGCTGCTTGGCCGGCCCGGCGTGGCAGCCGGAGGCGGCGCAAACCGCCTCGTTGGGGATCACCGAGAGATGGCGTAGCACCGGGCGCGTGGCCGGCGGGCGGCTGACGGCGCGGGCGATCATCTTGGTGGGCAGGCTTCCGGCCCGGCCGTGGCAGCTTCGGCACGGGTCGCCGGTCACGGCCACCTGCTCGCCGACCTCGGACCCGCGGTCCGAAAGAGCCACCCAGCCGCGGGTGTCGTAGACCCGGATCGCCTCGACTCCGGGGCCCCGCGACAGGCGCTCGATGGTGCGCTGCACGTGGTCCTTGCGATTGAGCAGCATGTTGTCGTGGGTCGCCCCGAGAATCAGGCTGCTGCAGCGCTCGGCGCCGTCGCCGACCAGGCTGGTCAGGCGGGCGCGGGTGGAGCGAAAGCTCACCACTGCGTAGAGGGTGAGGACGGCGACGACGGTGAGCAGGAGTGGTAGGAGAAGGCGAGCGCTCAGCGAACGTGAGATCGCCCCGAAGAGTCGAATCATTGCGCCGCTCCAGGACCGCCAAGGGGAGGAGGGGCCGGCGTGAGAATAGCACGAAACTGTTGTCTTTTTCACCGCCCCGTTGAGGATCTCAACGCCGTCTCGCGGGCCGAGGCGGGGTCCAGGCCGGGTCTAGGCGGGGTCGCATCCGGGACCGGGCGGGGTCCTCCGGAGCGCCGCGGGCCGCGCCGGCAGCCGCTCCGGGCGCTTCGCCCGCTCCGGGGCCCGCTCCCGCGGCGCCGGCGCCGGCCCTGGTGCTTCTCTTGCAACGGCGTCCGTCGGAAGCCGTCCCGGCGGCGCCGGCTGCGACGAGCCGAATGAGCGGATCTCGCCGGGCGGGCCGGGCCGGCCCGAGCAGGAGGTGTCCCATGGAAGGACCTCGCGGGACCCGCGACCGATCGCGGCCGAATCCTTCCCGCCTCCCCGTCCGGACGGGCGAGCCCTGCCTATGGATGAGCGCGGGCCTCCTCGCTTATCGCCTGTGCGACCGGGACTTCGACTGCGACGCCTGTCCCCTGGACGCGGCTCTGCGCGGCGCCAGCCTCCCGGCCGGCGCGCCGCTGCGCCCCCCGGCCGCGGCTCCCTTCGAGTCGCCTCCGGACCGCCTCTACGACCGCCGCCACGTCTGGGTCCAGCGCCGAGACCTCGGGCAGGCGGGGGGGCGCCGCGGGGAGCGGGTCCGCCTGCGTCTCGGCCTCGACGCCTTCGCCGTCGCCCTCGCCTGGCCGATCACCGGCGTCGAGTGTCGCCCCCCCGACGGGCCCCTCGCTGCCGGCTCGGCCGTCTGCGACCTGGAGCTCGCGGGCGGCCACCTACCGGTCGTCACCCCCGTGGCCGGGCGCCTCCTCGCCCGGAACCGCGCCCTCGAGGCCGACGCCTCGCTGCTCGCCGACTCGCCGTACGAAGAGGGGTGGCTCGTCGAGATCGAGGAGGCCGCGGTGCCGGCCGGCGCGGCCAGTGACGGCCTCGTGGGCGCCGCTGAGGCCACCGAGCGCTCCCGCCTCGACCTCCGGCGCTTCCGGCGGCGCGCCGCCCTCTTCCTCCTGGAGGGGTCCGGGGCCACCGGCCCCACCCTGGCCGACGGAGGGCAGGTGCTCACCGACCTGCGCGTCATCCTCGGCCCCGGTCGCTACCTCGAGCTGGTCCGCGACCTGCTGACTTGAGGGAGATGTCGAGGTTCTCCACACCACCGTTGAGATCCTCGACACTCGGAGCGACGAACCTCTCAGCACTCGGTCTCGCAAACCGACTTAAGTTACTGAAAACAAATGGATTGACATGAAGTGACAGGCGTGGCCTCCACCTTGCAAAGCGCCAGGGCAGGGCCACCGAAACGGCCCGAGGAGGTTGCCATGAAACAGTCAGAGATGCGGGAAGCACGGTACAAGGGTTGGCTCCGTCTCGGCGGGTGGATGGGCGTCGTCCTGATCGCCCTGCCGGTGGTTGCCATTCTGGTTCTCATCGGCCGCTTCGTGCTCCTGGCCGCCGCCGTCGGCGTGGTCGTGGCGGGCCTCGTGGCGTACGCCGTGAGCCCCGGCTTCCGGGCCTGGCTCACGGTGCGCACCGAGCCCGAGGTGTCGTACAACGGCCTGCGCCTCGCCAACGGACTCGCCCTCCACCCGGGCCACACCTGGGCCCGTCTCGAGGGCGACGAGGCCACTGTCGGAGCGGACGACCTTGTGCAGGCCGCCCTCGGCCCCCTCGACGAGGTCGAGCTGCCGGCGCCGGGCAGCGAGCTCCACCAGGGCGAGGTCCTCGCCCGCCTGCACCGGGGCGGCCGGACGGTCGAGCTGCTGTCGCCCGTCTCCGGTCGGGTCCTGTCGGCCAACGAGTCGCTGGCCTCCGAGCCCGCGCTGGTCAACCGCTCGCCCTTCGGGGAGGGATGGCTGGCCCGCGTGCAGAGCGACATCATCGCCAGCGAGCGCGAGGCGCTGTACCGCGGCGCGGAGGCGCGCTCCTGGTTCCGCCGCGAGGTCGACCGTCTGATCTCCAGGCTCGTTCCCATGGAGCTGGTCGCGTCCCTGCCCGACGGCGGCGCGGTGGTCGGCTCCCTTCACGAACACATCGACGACATCCACTGGACACGGCTGACCGAAGAGTTCTTCGGCGGGGGCCGGGTCTGAGGCTGGGCGATCGCGCAGCCTTCGTGCTGAGAAGGGGAGGGAAAGACCATGGACCTCGATCGAAGGAGTCTCTTCAAGCTCGCCGGAGCGGCCGGCGGCCTGGCACTGGCCCCACGGCGGGCGCAGGCCGCGAGCCGTGATCCCGGCGCGACCAAAGGCGTCTTGATCGACACCACCCGCTGCGTGGGCTGCCGGACCTGCGAGGAGGCGTGCGCCGAGGCCAACGGCCTGCCGGCGCCGGACTGGAGCGATGACTTCTCCTACGAGAAGGAGCGCACCACCTCGGAGACGCAGTTCACGGCGGTCAACCGCTACGTGACCAGCAAGGGCGAAGTGTTCGTCAAGCGCCAGTGCATGCACTGCCTGTTGCCGGCGTGCGCCGCCGGCTGCCTGACCCGGGCGATGCACAAGACCGAGGAAGGCCCGGTGGCCTGGACGGCGTCCAAGTGCATGGGCTGCCGCTACTGCATGCTCTCGTGCCCGTTCGACGTGCCCAAGTTCGAGTACAACAGCGCGGTGCCGCGGATCCGCAAGTGTCAGATGTGCTTCGAGCGGGTCAAGTACGGCGGCGTGCCGGCGTGCGTCGAGAACTGCCCCAACGAGGCGCTCACCTTCGGCACCCGGGACGAGCTGTTGCGGACCGCCCACCAGCGGATCGCCGAGAACCCGGACGACTACGTGCCCAAGATCTACGGCGAGCGCGAGGCCGGCGGGACGAGCGTGCTCTATCTGTCGAAGGTGCCGTTCGAGGAGCTGGGCTTCCGGACCGACCTGGGCGAGGAGGCCTTCCCCGAGTTGACCCGCGGCTTCCTGACCGCGGTGCCGCTGGTGCTCATCGCCTGGCCGGCGATGATGCTGGCGCTGCGCACCGCGGGAGCCCGCGAGGAGGCGCCGGCGCCCGGCGTGCCCGACGTGGTGGGCGCGGCCGCTCCGGCGGGGGAGGTGTGAGATGAACAGCCTCCACACCGCGACCCTGCCGGCCCGTCCCGGGGGCAGCCTGTGGGCCTTTCTGCGCCGCGAGCTGCGGCCCAAGGGCAAGATCCTGACGCCCTTCAACGTGATCACCGGTGCCCTGATGGCGGCGGCGGCGGTGATCCTCTACTTCCGCTTCGCCCACGGGCTCGGGGCGGTCACCAACCTGAGCCAGCAGTTCCCGTGGGGCCTGTGGATCGGCTTCGACGTGATGACCGGCGTGGCCTTCGCGGGCGGCGCCTACGTGCTCACGTTCATGGTCTACATCCTGCGGCTCGAGGAGTACCACTCCATCGTCCGGGTGACGGTGCTCAACGGGTTCCTGGCGTACGTCTTCTACGCCGGCGCCCTGCTCCTCGACCTCGGCCGGCCGTGGAACGTGGTCAACCCGATCATCGGCAACTCCTTCGGGCTGACGTCGGTCCTCTTCCTGGTGGCCTGGCACTTCATGCTCTACATGATGGCCGAGCTGGTGGAGTTCTCGCCGGCGGTGGCCGAGTGGCTGGGCTGGCGCCGGATCCACAAGGTGCTCGCCGGCCTGACGGTGGCCACGGTGATCTTCGGCGTCACGCTGTCGACGCTCCACCAGTCGGCGCTCGGTGCCCTCTACCTGATGGCCAAGCCCAAGATCCACCCGCTCTGGTACTCGGAGCTCATCCCCATTCTCTTCTTCATCTCGAGCATCTTTGCGGGGCTCTCGATGGTGATCTTCGAAGGCTCGATCTCCCAGCGGGTCTTCTCCGATCGCGTCGGCAAGGACCTCCACCGCTCCCACGACGACATCCTCGTGGGGCTCTCGCGGGTCGCCGGCGGCACGATGTTCGTCTACCTGTTCGTCGTGCTCCTGGATCTCATCCACAGCCAGAAGTGGCAGTACCTCCACGGCGGCTGGGGCGCCTGGTACGGCCTCGAGGTCCTCGGGTTGGTGGCGGTGCCGATGGTGATGCTGATCGTCGGCAGCCGCCTGCGCAACGTGATGTTGATCCGAACCGGCGCGGGGTTGACCCTGCTCGGCGTGGTGCTCAACCGGCTCAACCTCTCGGTGATCGCCTTCAAGTGGTACGCGCCGGTCCACTACGTGCCCACCTGGATGGAGGTGGTCGTCACGTTGGCGGTGATCTCCGCCGAGCTCTGGGTGTTCCGCTGGGTCGTTCGGCGCCTGCCGGTCCTCTCCTCCAAGCCCGCCTGGGCCGAGGAGGGCGACGAGGGCGCGGCGGCCACTGCGCTCCCGGAGCGGAGCTGAGGGGAAAGGAGACAGACCATGGACTTTCTTCCGACCAAGGGCATCGAATACCTGATGGTCATCGGCTATCTGCTGCTCCTGATCCCCGCTTGGTGGCTGATGCGGAGAGGCGCTTCGCAGCGACCCGCTGCGGCGGTGGCTCCGGCGCGGCATCCGTCCCCGGCCGCGGGCCTGCGGGGCTGGTTCCGGGTGCCCGAGGGCGTCCTCTTCCACCCCGGCCACACCTGGGCCGTCCCCGAGGCGGGGCACACGCTGAGGGTGGGGGTCGACGACTTCGCCCAGCTCCTGGTGGGTCCGCCCGACTCGGTGCGCCTGCCGGCCGCCGGCTCCGCCCTCGAGATCGGGGAGCGGGGCTGGAGCTTCGTGGCGGACGGCCGGAGCGTCGATCTCCTCTCGCCGGTCGCCGGCGAGGTGGTGGAGGTCAACCGGGACGTCGTCGGGGACCCGTCGCTGGTGAGCCGTGATCCCTACGGCAAGGGCTGGCTCCTCAAGGTGAAGCCGGCGCGGCCCGGATCGGCGTTCAAGAACCTCATGCCGGGGAAGATCGCCGGCGAGTGGATGGAGAGCTCGGCCGAGGCCCTGAGTGCCATGATGGGGCGCCAGCTCGGCACGGTGCTCCAGGACGGCGGCGTTCCGGTCGCCGGCCTCGCTCGGCAGATCGATCCCGACGCGTGGGACCGGGTGGCGGCGGAGTTGTTGCTGACCGCCCGGGAGTCGTAGGCAACCTCCAGGGCGGGCCCGATTGCCGAGAGCTCCATCGGGCCCGCCCTACCTCATCAGCGAGGAGGCTCCGCCTGAGCCGAGGAGCAGGGTCCACCGGCGTCGACTTCGGGTGACGAGAGCCCCCGCCCACGGCGTGCGACTCGGCGACATCCCTCCGGCCCGGGCCTTCACCCACGCAGAGACCTATCGGATCTCCCCCCTCACCCTTCGATCCCTCTCCCTCCCTCTTTCCTTCTACATCCCCATCAGGTTGCGGGCGATCTTCCACAGGCCGCGTTCGTCGGCCCACAGGTCGAGCTCGGGCGAGGCGATGTCCTCGACCTGGGGTACCGCGGTGCCTTGCCGGCGCAGGTCGACCGACTTGACGTACGCGCGACAGGTGGTGCACTCCTCGATCCTCAGGTAGGCATTGTCCTCGCTCTCGTGGAGCAAGAGTTTCTCCGGATCGCTCTCGCCGCAGCTCGGGCAGCGCACCCGTGGAAACGGCCAGGCGGTGGCGCACAACCCGCAGATCAAGAGTCTGCTGCCCTTGGCTTCGGGCTCGTCGCGGATCGCCGCGACCTGGGGCGGCCAGCCGCAGCGCGGGCACGCCGCCGGCACCGCGACCTGGGCGTCACCGGCGGGCGGCTCCGGGTGGCCGCCGCTCGCCGCCCGCTCCACCAGCCCCTCGGCGATGGGCTGGAGGAACGCCCGGGAGTAGAAGGCCATCGGCAGCACCTCGCAGCCCAGCCCGGAGGCCAGCTCCTCGAGGTCGCCGAGGCCGATCGTCTGCTCGAGGAGGGCCACGAGGGTCCCGGCGGGCGCCTTGGAGAGCTCCGCGCCGGCGGCGGCGAGGGTGGTGGGAGCGCCCTCGGCGGCCTGCTCGGCGAAGCGGCGCAGCGGCCGGGCGAGCTTCGAGAAGGGCAGGGCCTCGAGACCGAGGTCCGGACCCCCGGGTGCGGCGGCCCGGGCCGGGCCCTTCGGCCAGCCGCGGCCCAGCCAGGAAGAGGAGGCGGCGCGCTGATACAGGGGTTGCTGGAGGGCCAGGAGGTGGCGGTAGAGCTCGAGGAACCGCGCGGCGTGGGGCCGTTCACCGGCGAGGTGAGCGGCCCGCGCGTCGCGCGCTTCGTACGGTCCGGAGGGCGCCAATCCCGGGCCTTACGCGTGCGGTCCCGCCGAGCCGGACCGGGTGGAGCGGGTCTGCTCCCGGAGCCAGGCCGGGTGATGGAGCTTCGCCCACCGGCGCCGCACGCCGCCGTAGACCATGCCCCGGGCGGTGCCCGGGAAGGCGATGGTGGAGAGGTAGACGTGCATCATCAGGAGAAGCCCGCCGGCGACGGTCGCCAGGAAGTGGAGCAGCCGCATGGTGGTGAGCAGGCCGGCCCCGAACGACGCCGGGAACCACAGGGGGACCCCGGTGACCAGAAAGACCGCGGCGAGTACGACGGAGATCCAGAAGTACAGCTTCTGGCCGGCGTTGAACTTGCCGGCGTCCGGGATCTGGTCGAGCTCGTGCCGGGCGTACTCGGGGACCTTCCCGAGCCACGTCCTGTCGCTCTCGTCGAGGGTCATCTCCCGGGCCCAGGAGATGAACATGGCGACGATCGCCACCGTGTAGACCACACCGATCCACGGGTGGAGGATGCGCATGGACGCCGCCCCGCCGAACAAAGCGCTGAGCCAGAAGACCGACGGGTAGGCGAGGGCGAGGCCGGAGAGCAGGAGGCCGCTGAACGAGATCCCCACCGCCCAGTGGATCACCCGCTGCGGGGCGGTGAAGCGGGGGATGAGTAGTCTCTTCATGGCGCCTCCCCAGCCGGGTCGGCCGGGCCGTCCTCGGGTGACTCCGGCTCGAGCGGTCCGTAGGTCAGGTAGTGGAGCAGGGTACCGAGGGCGCCCAGGCCGAACAGCCAGCCGCCGGCCTTGCGCAGCCAGCCGAGACCGGCGAGCCCGCCGGGGCGCGGTGACGGATCGGCCGGCAGCGAGTAGTCGCCGAGCCGGTCGCCATGGGGCACCACGTACATCATGTGGGTGCCGCCGACGCCCTGCGGGTCGTAGAGGACGGCGTGATCGAGGCCGCGCCCCTTGAGCGCCTCCACCTTGTCGGCGGCCAGGGTCAGCATGTCGTGCTTCGAGCCCCACGAGATGGCGTTGGTCGGACAGGTCTTGACGCACGCCGGCTCCAGGCCCGCGTCCACCCGGTCCACGCACATGTTGCACTTGTAGACCTTGCGGGTCGTCTTGTCGAAGCGGGGGATGTCGAACGGGCAGCCGGAGACGCAGAACTGACAGCCGATGCAGTGGTCCTGGTCGAAGTCGACGATGCCGTTCATGTACTGGACGATCGCCCCGGGCGAGGGACACGCCTCGAGGCAGCCCGGCTCCTCGCAGTGGAGACAGGCCGACTTGGTGATCATCCACCGCAGCTCCCCGTCCACCTCGGCCTCGTTGAAGCGCATGAGGAGCCAGGTGTGGGGAGACAGGTCGCGGTGGCTCTGGTAGCTGCCGAAGTTGGCGGTCGGCTCGACCCCGAGGTCGTTCCACTCCTTGCACGCCACCTCGCACCCCTTGCAGCCGATGCAGCGCGAGATGTCGACGAGCTTCGAGTACTCGGGCTCGTTGGCGCGGATGGCGGGCGACGGCGTGGTGGCCGCGGAGATCCGTTTGACGGCGAGTTGTGCCATGGCGGAGTCTCCTTTACGCCTTCTCGATGTTCACCAGGAACGCCTTGAACTCGGGACAGCGAGTGTTGGCGTCTCCGATGAACGGGGTGAGTGAGTTGGCCATCGAGCCCTTCGTGAGCCCCACGAAGCCCCAGTGCACGGGGATGCCGATGGTGTAAGTCGGCTTGCCGTTGACCGTCAGCTTGGCGATTCGCTTGGTGACGATCGCCGTGCCTTCGACCTCGCCGCGCTTCGACCAGACTTTGACGCGGCCGCCGTTCTCGATCCCCTTGGTCTGGGCGAGGTCGGCCGGCACCTCGACGAAGAAGTCGGGCATCGCCTCGACCAGGTAGGGCACGTTGCTGGTCACGAAGTGCTCGCGTTCGACCACCCGGTAGATGGTGCAGGCGTAGGGGAACTCGTCGCCGGCGCCGGCCAGGGTTTCCTTGATGCCGTCGTACCACCGCACCGCGGGGTTGGTGGCGACCTTCTCGTGGAGCACGTTGACCGTCGGGCTCTCCACCGGCTCGTAGTGCTCGGAGAAGGGCCCGTCCTTGAGGCCGCGGGTGAACAGCCGCGCCACGCCCTCCTCGGTCATGATGAAGGCGCCCTTGGCACCCGGCGAGCCCGGCGCCATGGTCTTGCCGTAGTCGGGCACGTCGCCCACCCACTCCTTGCCGTTCCACCAGATGCCCGGCCGGGCCGGGTCCCACGGCTTGCCCGCGGCGTCGGCCGAAGCCCGGTTGTAGAGCACGCGGCGGTTGAGGGGCCAGTTCCAGGCCCAGCCGTGGTGCATCCCCATCCCCAGAGGATCGGAGGTGTCGCGCCGGGCCATCTGGTTGCCCGCCTCGGTGAAGCTCCCGCAGTAGAGCCAGTTGCCCGAGGTGGTGGTGCCGTCGTCCTCGAGCTGGCCGAAGGAGGAGAGCAGCTTGCCGCTGGTCAGGTCGAAGCCGTTGATCTCCTTGGCGAGCTCGGTGAGGGTGGGCAGGCGGGGGTTGAGGTAGTTCCAGGTCATGGCCTGGATGCCCTCGTCGTAGGCGCCGCCCTCCTGCTGGTAGCGCTCCTTGATCCGCCAGAACAGCTCGGAGAGGATCCAGGTGTCCGAGCGCACGGTGTCCGGCGGGTCGACCGCCTTCTCCTTCCACTGGGCCCAGCGGCCGCTGTTGGTGAACGAGCCGTCGCGTTCGATCCAGTGGGTGGAGGGGAGGTAGAGGACCTCGGTGGCGATCTTCGAGGGGCCCTGTTTCTGATCAGGGCCGGGAGCCTTCCAGAACTCGGCCGAGTCGAGCATGAAGGGGTCGATGACCACCATCCACTTGAGCTTGGCCATGCCCTGGAGCAGCCGGCCGATGTCCGGGCCGGCGAGGAGTGGGTTGAACCCCAGGGTGACCAGCCCTTCCATCTTGCCCTGGTGCGCCTGGTCCCAGATCGAGAGCCAGGTGGCGTCGCCCTCCTGCTTGCCCAGGTACTGATAGCCGAACTCGTTGTCCGCCGTCGCCTTGTCGCCGTACCAGGTTTTGAGCTGGGAGACGAAGAACTTCGGGTAGTTGCCCCAGTAGTTCATCGTGTCCGGCGTCAGAGGCTTGGGGGTGGACTGCTCCAGGTGGACCTCCAGGGAGGTCTGGTTGGGCGTCGGCACCTTGAGGTAGCCCGGCGTGATGCCGGCCACGATGGCGTGGTCGGTCGCCCCCTGGACGTTGGCGTGGCCACGCATGGCGTTGATGCCGCCGCCCGGCCGGCCGATGTTGCCCTGGAGGAGCTGGAAGATCGCCGCGGTGCGGATGATCTGGCTGCCCACCGTGTGCATGGTCCAGCCGACGGCGTACATGATCGTCCCCACCCGGTCGGCGCGGCCGGTGGAGCAGACGATCTTGGCCACCTCGAGGAACTTGTCCGCGGGGCAGCCGGCGATCTTCGCGACCACGTCGGGCGTGTAGCGGCTGTAGTGGGTCTTGAGGAGCTGGAAGACCGAGCGCGGGTGCTGGAGCGTCATGTCCCGGCGCACGAAGCCGTCCGGGCCCTTCTCGTAGTCCCAGCTCGTCTTGTCGTACCCGCCCGCGGCCTCGTCGTAGCCGGAGAACAGGCCGTCCTCGAAGCCGAAGTCCTCGCGCACGATGAACGAGGCGTTGGTGTGCAGCTTGACGTAGTCCTCGTGGAACAGGTCGTTCTCGAGGCTGTAGTGGATGAAGCCGCCGAGCACCGCGATGTCCGAGCCGGGCCGGATCTGGAGGTGCTTGTCGGCGACCGCGGAGGTGCGCGTGAAGCGCGGGTCGACGGTGACGATCTTCGCGCCGCGCTGGTCCCGGGCCTCGACGGCCCATTTGAATCCGCAGGGGTGGTTCTCGGCGGGGTTGGCGCCCATCACCAGGACGACATCGGCGTTCTTGATGTCCTTCCAGTGGTTGGTCATCGCCCCCCGACCGAACGTGGCGGCCAGACTGGCCACCGTGGGGCTATGTCATATCCGGGCCTGGTGGTCGATGTAGACCAGCCCCAGGCCCCTCGTCAGCTTGGTGATGAAGTAGGCGTCCTCGTTGGCGACGGTGGCGCTGCCCACCCAGGCGACCCCGTCGCAGCGGTTCACGGTGCGGCCCTGGGCGTCCTCGGTGACGAACGTCCGGTCGCGCGACTCCTTGAACCGCTGGGCGAACCAGTTCATGGCGGTGTCCCAGTCGACGGGTTTCCACTCGCTCGATCCGGCCTCGCGCAGGAGCGGCGATGTCTGGATGCGCGGGCTCATGGCGAGCTGCATCTGCGATGCGCCCTTGGGGCACAGCGTGCCGCCGTTGATCGGGTTGTCCGGATCGCCCTCGACGTGGATCACCGACTTGACGGTGTTGAGCCCTCCGCTCCCGTGGACGTAGGCGATCGTGCCGCAGCCCACCGCGCAGTACGGGCAGACGGTCTTGAACTCGCGGGCGTCCTGGATCTTGAGCTGCCGGGTGGCGGCGTAGGCGGGAGCGAGGTCGATGCCGAGCGCACTGGCACCGACTCCGAGGGCTGAAAGCTGGAGGAAACTCCTCCTCGAGACCTTCATCAGCGGCCCTCCTTTCCGGCGCGTAGCGCCCAGAAAGACCTCACTGCTGGGAAAAAATCTTTGGGGGAACTATACACCCGTTCGGGCGGGCGGCGCAACCCGGGCTCGGAAACGCACCGAGCTCCTTGGGTTTGCGCCGGGTGCACCACCCCCCGGGGTGTGGCGGCGGCGTTCAAATCGGGAGTAGCCTCTCGACGATTCGCCATGCGCATGGGTTCTCGATCCCTGACTCGGCACGGCCGCCTCCTCGCGGTCGGCCTCGCCCTGACGGCCTCGACCGCCTTGACCGGTCTCGCCGCGGGGGGCTGCCGCTCGCCGGCCGCGGCCCCCGCTCCGGTCGGCGCCGCGACGGAGGCCGCGGGCCCCGCAGCCTCCCGGTCCGATCGCAGCGAGATCCAGTGGCAGCACGAGTGGGTGCGGGGCGCCGTCTTCTACGAGGTCTTCGTGCGCAGCTTCGCCGATTCCGACGGCGACGGGATCGGCGACCTCCCGGGCCTCATCGCCCACCTCGACGACTTGAACGACGGCGACCCCGCGGCGGGGAGCGACCTGGGGGTGGACGCCCTCTGGCTGATGCCGGTCTTCGCCTCGCCCAGCTACCACGGCTACGACGTCACGGACTACGAGGCGATCGAGCCCGACTACGGCGCCGAGGACGACTTCGAGCGCCTCCTGGCCGAGGCTCACCGCCGGGGGATACGGGTGATCGTGGACCTGGTCCTGAACCACACCAGCGACCAGCACCCCTGGTTCCGGGAGGCCGCGGGGTCGCCCGGCTCGCCGCGGCGGGACTGGTACGTCTGGCGGGCCGACGACCCGGGTTGGACCCAGCCTTGGGGTGGGAGCAACCCGACCTGGCACCCGCTGCCCGGAAGCCCGGTCGGCCCCTTCTACTACGGCATCTTCTGGGGCGGCATGCCGGACCTCAACTACCGCAACTCCGAGGTCCTCACCGAGATGGAGCGCATCGCCGACCTCTGGCTCGACCGCGGGGTGGACGGCTTCCGCCTCGACGCCACCCGCCACCTGGTGGCCGACGGGCCCGGCGCGCTCCAGAACGACACGCCGGAGACCCACGCTGTCCTGAAGGCCTTCGCGACCGATGTCCGGTTCAGGCACCCGGAGGCCGTGCTGGTGGGGGAGAACTGGACCGACACGGCGACCATCGCCACCTACTACGGCTCGACCGAGCGGGTGGCGGGCGGCGACGAGCTGCCCATGAGCTTCGACTTTCCCCTGGCCGAGGCGATCCTCTCGGCGGTGGAGAGCGGCGCCGCGGAGCCGGTGGAGAAGACCCTCGCCGAGGTCGCGCGGCTCTACCCGCCCGGGGCGATCGACGCTCCCTTCCTCACCAACCACGACCAGGTCCGGGTGGCGACGCGGCTGGGCGGGGACCCGGTGCGCCTGCGCCTCGCCGCCTCGATTCTCCTGACCCTGCCCGGCGCGCCGTTCCTCTACTACGGCGAGGAGATCGGCTCGCCCAACGGCCCCGGGGGCGACGACCGGCAGAAGCGGACGCCCATGCCCTGGGACGGCGCCTCGGCCCGATCGGGCCCCGGCCGCGGCTTCACCCGGGGCGAGCCCTGGTTCCCGTTCGCCGCGGGCGGCCCGGAGGTGAGCGTGGCGGCGCAGCGAGACGTTCCCGGCTCCCTCTTCTCGCGCTACCGGGAGCTGATCCGGGTGCGCCATGCCTCCGAGGCCCTCCGGACCGGCGAGATCGAGCTTCTCAAGACCGGCGAGCCGGCACTCCTCGCCTACCTGCGCCACGCGGCCGGCGGCGAGACCGTGCTGGTGGCCCACAACCTGGGCCGGGGCCCGGTGGCGGCGAAGCTCGCCGTGGCCGGCGCGGTGGAGCCGGGGGGTCCGCCGGAGCCCCTCCTCGCCGACCCCGGAGCCGAGCTCCGCCCCGGCGACGGTGCCGTCGAGCTCACCCTGCCGCCCGGCGCCACGGGCATCTGGCGCCTGCGAAAGGACTCTTGAAGGGTCGGTTGAAAGGTGGCTGGCACCTTCGTGGTTGAAAGGTGGCTGGCACCTTCGTGGTTGAAAGGTGGCTGGCACCTTCGTGGCACCTCCTCTACCGCGGCGCCGAGACCCGGGAAATCGACGGCATCCGCTGCCTGCCCTGCGACGACTTCCTGCGAAACCTCCTTCCGGGAAGGCCGCTGCCGTAACCTTCGGCGTGCCATGAGCCCTGACCGCTACGTCCTGTCCCCCTTCTTCCTCGACCAGGAGCTGCCGGAGCTACTGGACCTCGCCGAGGAGGGCTGGGCCGTCAACGCACCGGACCTGCCCGACGGCGAGCGGGAGGCGCGGATGTCGGCCGTCCACCGTCCGCTGGCCGCGCGGGTCCACGTCATCGCCGGGCGTGGCGAGCGGCCGGTGAGCGTGGCCGGGGATTGCTGCTCCATGATCGGCGTGGTGGCGGGCCTCGAGCGCGCCGGAGTCCACCCGACGGTGATCTGGTTCGACGCCCACGGGGACTTCAACACTCCGGAGACTTCGCCGAGCGGCTTCGTCGGGGGCATGCCGCTGGCCATCCTGGTCGGCCGAGGCGATCAGGCGATGCCCGAGGCCGTGGGCCTTGCGCCGCTCGCCGAAGAACGGGTGATCCTGGCCGGCGCCCGCGACCTCGACTCCGGAGAGGCGGAGGCCCTCCGATCGTCGAAGATCACCCATATCGAGCGCGTCGCCGAGCTCCTCGATCGCCCCCTGCCCGCCGGGCCGCTCCTTGTTCATTTCGACACTGACGTCGTCGACCCGTCGGAGGTGCCGGCGCACCACTACCCGGCGCCGGGCGGGCCGTCGTCGGAGGCGCTGCGCGAGGTCTTCCGCCACCTCGCGGCTTCCGGCCGGGTGGCGGCGGTCTCGGTCTCGACCTGGGACCCCCGTCTCGACCAGGACGGCGCCAACCGCCGGGTCTCCATGAACCTCGTGGGCACCCTCACCGGCGCCTGCGCCTGAAAGGTGGCTGGCACCCCCGCGGCACCCCCGCGGCCGCACCCCCGCGGCCGCCTCTCTGCCGGCTGGGGCGGGGAGGCCGTCCTCGCGCCGCGGGACCCACACGCCGCCTACGGGCAGACGCAGGTGCAGTTGCACTCGCCGGCGCGGCAGGCGATCTGGCCCTTGCAGCCCGGCCCCTGGTCCTTGCAGGTCGAGCGGCAGGTGTCGATCTCGAGCTGGCTGCAACAGTGCGGGGTGACCGCCTCGGTGAGGGGCGTCGCCACTCCCAGCGTCGTGAGCGGGCTCGCGGCCGGAGCACACTGCGAAGAGACCGCGGGAGCCTGGAGCTGGGCCGGGGCCGGAGCGGGAGCCGCGGCGAAGGCGGCGGGGATTCCGAGAACGACGAGCAGGACGGCGGCGAGGGCGATCGGGGTTCGACGGGACGTCATGGGACTCCTCCGGGGTTTGGGAGTGGATGGGGAGCCGCGGCACGCGCCGCGGGTGTCTACTCTCGAAGTGGCGCGAATGGTTGCGACGGGGACACCCCGCGAGCCCTCGAGCGCTAGTTGACGACCCCCCCGTTGAGGTAGAGGGCGGTCAGGATGATGGTGTTCATCACCCCGTGTCCGATCACCACCGGTAGCAGACGCCGTCCCGCGGCCAGGTAGATGACGGCCAGGATCGCGCCGATCACCGCCGTGGCGATCATGCCGTGAAGACCCTGATAGGCGTGGAGCGACCCGAAGATCACCGCCTGCGTCGCGACCGCCGCCCCCCAGCCGAGCTTGCCGCGGCCGAACAGCTCGGCCAACCGATCGAGCACGAAGCCGCGCATCTGGAGCTCCTCGCCCAGTGCCGCGCCGATCCAGACCACCACCACCAGGTACACGGCGAGCCGCAGCGGGTGACCCATGAGGGGCTGGAACCGGTCCGCCGCGCCGGCCGGTGTCTCGAGCCCCAGGGCCGAGGTGACCGGCTCGATGACCAGGGCCATGGCGGCGAGGATGGAGACCACCGCCACCGACGCCCAACCGAGGGTCGATCGCCACGCCCTGGCGCCGGCCGGCCAGGAGAGGCCCAGGCCGCGCCAGGTCCCGGCGCGCCTCCGCATCAGCCAGGTCGCCACCAGCACTCCGCACCACATGGCGATCGATCCGGCGCCGAGCACACCGACCTGATCGGCGCCCCACTTGACGCCGAGCATCACCGCAAACACCAACAGCAATTCCGCAACGATCTTCACGTCAGTAGATCCTCCCGATTCCGATCGATTCCGAGCCTTGAGAGCGCCTCCGCCAGCCGGCGAAGGCCGCGATGCCTTGGATACGCCCCGGTGCCCGGGGGCTTACAGCCGCCCTGAGCGCCGCCCGGAACCTCCTCGTTCATTTCGGCCCTTGAGGGAAATCCGCCGGAGGGAGCGTTTCCTTGCCTACCGGAATCCAGGCACCCGGGAGCGTCCCGGGCGATGGACATCCCGGATTGAAGCTGGCGAGGAGGTGAACCATGGGAGTCGGACGACTCAACATCTGGATCAGCGAGGTGGCAGACGCCTGCGGCACCTGGACCGGCAGTGGGCGGGCGACCGTCTTCGATTGCGACGGCATCCTCAACTGGCCCTGCGGGCGCTTTCGCACCGAAGGCACCGACTGGCAGCGGGTTCCGGACGGGTTCTACCGCAATCTTCCGTACCGCTGCGGGCACTTGGAGGTGGAGCTGCCGCCCGGCTGCTACTGGACGACGGCGGGCTCCGTGACCCCGGGGTCCGGGTACATCCACCTCAACTACGCGACCCACGTGGGCATCGCGCAGGTGGGATGTGGCGAGACGGCCTGCGTCAAGCTCTACAACCCGAGCATCCGCCTGTGCTGGAACTGGTTCCTGGTGGGGGCGCGGGCCCTGGCGCAGAACGGCCAGCTCGACCGCGCGGCGGTGGAGCGTGTGGCCGAGGTGGTCGACAACGAGCTCCTCCGCGAGGTCCCCGCCGCGCGCGGCGAAAAGGTCCTGGCGGAGGTCTACAAGGACTTCCTCGAGACCGCCCGCGAGAAGGAGGGCTGAGAGCCGAGGGCGACCCCGGTAGCCGCCGCCCCGCGGCAGGGTCGCCCTCCTCCTGGCTCCGCCCTGCACCGCTTACGAGAAGCTACTGCTAAGATGCGGCCAAACGCAAATGCTGCGTTCTCTGTCGTCTCAAGGAGACCTCCATGATGAACCGTATTCTCCGCATCGCCCTGCCGGCCGCCGCAGTGCTCGGCCTGGTGCTGGCCTTCACCCAGCCGGTCCTGGCGAAGCCCCCGGCCTGTAGCTGCCCGCTCTGTTACCAGGCTGGGTTCACGACCCCATGCACCGAACCATCCGGCGTCGTCGACTACTACGGTCTCTGGTGCACCGAGCACTGCACCTACCTCGCCCCGGACCAGGCCACCCTGCCGGTGGACGCTGCCGCGCTGATCGAGCGCGTGGTCGCGACGAGCAGCGGCCCGCAGGCCGCTTCGGGAGCGCAGACCGCCCGCGCCCCGCGCTGAAGAGGCGCGGCCCCGCCGGCCGTCTCCCTCGGGGAGGTAGCCACCGGAGAGGGGTCTGGCGCCTTCCAGCGGGGTGACGGACCGCTCAGCGGCCGGTGAAGGCTCCCTCCCCTTCGCAGGCGCAGGCAATCGCCAAGGCGCGACAAACCTGGGCCATGGTGTGCGGGTCTACTGTGCCCACAAAGGTCGTGAGCTCGCTCTGCCGGACCGTGAACAGGTTGCAGAGGTTGACGCAGGAGGTCTTGGCAAGGCCGTGGTCCGTGCCCAGCTCAACCTCGGTGGGAACACCGCGAAGCGTCGAGGTGATGGCGGCGACGGTGACGGTGTGGAGCACGCGCAGCAGCGAGGGCCGGCTCAGCACCAGGACCGGGCGTCTCTTGTCCGGCCGGGGTCGCTGCAGCAACCAGACCTCGCCGCGGTTCAGTCGTCCGACCATGCCTGGGCGCCGATCAGGTCCTCGACCTCGGCCACCAGCGCGTCCGCCTGCCCCCCGTACCCCCGCTCGATCGCGGCGTCGATCTCCCGCCGCTCCTTGGCGGTGAGGTAGAGCTCGACGGCGGAGCGCACGAAGGCCGACCGCCCCCGCTCCCGCGCCTCCGGGTCCGCATCGATCCGTTCCAGGAGCGCCGTGTCCATGGAGATCTGTACAGGCTTGGCGGTCATGTTGTGAGGATACAACATGATTCTTGGTGGGTCGGGCGGCGGAAGAGGCGGAAGGGCTCTCGAGAGCGGTCTGCGGTAGGTTCCGCGGCCCTGCTGAGGTTTCTCCGCTCCGCTTCGCTCCGGTCGAAACGACAAATGGGGAGCAGAGGGCGCACTCCAACCTCAGCCGAAGCACGCTTCGTCCCAACACCCCTCCTCAGCAGGCAAGCCCGGAGGGTCGGGGGCTCTCCTCCGGGGGACGTCGAGGACCGCGCTCAACGGGGCCTTGCGGAGTCCGAGCCGGTCGGGTGCGGTCCGAGCCGAGGCGCGGCTCCTGCGCCCCGCCTTCCGACCAAGCCGCGCCGTTCCCCCGGGGAGAGCCCCCGGCCCGGTCCTACTTGCTCGCGCCCCCCGGCACGACCCCCGGCACCTCCGCCAGCGTCTTCTCCCGACTGTCGAAGCTGCCCAGCACCTCCTCCTGGCTCACGCCCTCCGGCACCAGGATGTCCACCAGCGGCGGCTCGAACGCGGGCCGGTCCCGGCCCCCGAACGCGTTCGCCGAGCGCCCCGGGAGCACCGGCAGGATCATGAGCGTGTCCGGATCGCTTGGGGCGAGGCCCGCGCCCGCCGCGAGACCGAAGCTCTGGCTCAGATTCGCCCCCGACACCGCCACTACGTAACTCCAGTCCGCCCGGGCCGGCCCACCCAGGAAACTGTCGGGCACGAAGAACGAGATCCGCTGCCCCTGCACCCGCACCAGCGTGGGGAAGAACACCCGCTGCTCCACGTCCATGGGAATCCGGTGGCGCATCTCCACGGCCTGGGCCAGCTCGAGATCCGGATCGTCCCGGTCCATCTCCTCCTCGAGCGACTTCATCAGCAGCCGCTTGAGCTCGCCCCGCGCCTCGTGGGGCCGGGGCGTCAGCACGATCGCCCGGTCCCAGGCCGAGTCCGGGGCGATCCGGACCTTCCGGCCCGGCAACGCCATCACCCCGCCCGAGCCCGGCACCCGGTCCGTGTCGATGTAGACGTCGATGTTCAAGGTGTAGAAGCCGTAGCGGGCGATCGACGAAAGGCTCGTCCCCAGGTCGTCGATGGCCTCGCGGCCGGGTGCCCGCACCGGCCGGGCGAACGTCGCCTCGAACCAGGTGCCGCCGTCGCCCCGGCGGGCGGAGAAGGCCAGCAGGTCCAGGTCGCCGCGCGAGAAATCGCTCGACAGCGGGTAGACCAAGCTCCCGTCGCCGTGGTCGTCGCCGCGCGGGTCGGAGAGCTTGAAGAGAGTGTCTCCCCCGGCCCACGAGGCGGCGGGCAGGGCGAGAGCCAAGAGGAGCGCCAAGAGCGTCGAGCGCGCGGCGCCCCGGCGGAGTGGACGGTGCCCTACGGTGGGATCGGTCATGTCGTTCTCCAGGGGAGGCGGGGACGCGCCGGAGCCGGCGCGCCCCCGCGACCGTCAATATGGAATCAGAAGCGCACCTTCATGAACGCCTTCAGGCGCTGCTGGTCGAAGTCCCGCTTCTCGAGGCTGTTCCAACCTCCGTAGCGGCCCGAGAACCCGAGGGAGCCTACGGGCACGTTGTGGTCGTGGGCGATGGCCTCGTCGGCCACCTGCGGCACGAAGCCGCCGCCGAACTCGGGATCGAAGGTGCCGGTGTCGTACTCGTAGTCCAGGCCGAACTCGGCGCCGCCCAGGATGTAGCTGGCCATCACGATGATCTTGTCCTTGCGGTGCTGGCCGGAGGCCATCTCGTGGAGCTGGTAGGCCTGGAAGGCGGTGTTGCCGTCCTTCAGGTCCACGTCGTAATGCTCCACCGCCAGCGACGCGTGGAGCTGGTCGCTGAGCTGGTAGCCCACGGACCCCCGGTACAGCCAGTACTTGAGGTCCCGGTCGTCGTCCGAGAGCGAGTCGAAGGGCTTCCACTGGTAGCCGGTCACGCCGTCGACGGTGATCACCGGCGGGTTGCCGTAGATCTCGGACGAGGAGTGGCCGGCGGAGTACTCGTTGACGTTGCTCGAGCACGCGATCCCGCCGCCCGGGCAGTCGCCCGCCTGGTAGGGAAGGAACCGCGGATCGTTCATGCGCTTGTCGGTCTCGTCGATGTACTTGACCTTGAAGGACAGCTCCACGCCCTTGCCCACGTCCAGCAGGTAGTCGCCCTTGAAGACGGCGATCTGGGTCTCCTTGTCCTGGAACGGGGCGTAGGCCGACCGGAAGTTGTGGCCCACGCCGGTGTCGAGCTCGTGGGTCGGGTAGATGGTGTCCTGGAGGCCGCGCGACGGGTCGCCGTAGGCCTGCCAGTTGGTGTTGTAGTCGACGTAGGTGTACTCGGCGGAGAGGTTCAGGGAGCCCACCGAGAAGGTCGGCACCACCGTGAACCCCTTCCAGCCGATCACCGTCTCGGCCATCGGCTCGTCGAAGTCCGTGAACTCGTTGTCCACGTTGATCGTGGCCACCTGCTGGGCGTTGCCTTGCCAGCCGCCGTAGCCGATCCGGGTCGGGTTGCCCGCGAACACTCCGAACGCCGCGTTGGCCGGCCCGGGGAACCCCCAGGCCCCGTCGTGGCCCTCGGTCAGCAGCACGTCGGACTCGCGCCGCGCGGCCATCATCGACACGTACTGGGCGCCGATGTCGAAGTACTCGAGGTTGAACGACAGGGTGCCGCCGAACGGGCTGAACAGGTCGACGTCGACCTTCCAGGCCTGGTCGTCGAGCTTGCCCGCCGGCACCGGCGAGAAGCCCGACAGCCCGAAGGAGCCCGGAGCGCCCAGCGCCGGGTCGGAGTCGGCCGACGAGAAGTAGACCGCTCCGCGCGCGTCGATCTTCGGGTTGGGATGGAAGCCCAGGCGTACGCCGGTGACGTCGTTCCGGAACCGGGTCACGAGGCTGCGCCCGTTGTCGAGGTTGAAGTCGGTCGAGTCGACTTCGATGTCGTTGACGTACTCGTAGACGCCGGCGATGTCGAACGTCGAGGTCGGCCTGTAGGTGAGCTGCAGGCCGTAGGCCGCATCCTGGCCGGTGTACTCACCGGTCTGGAAGTTCGGGCCGGCCCACAGGCGGGGCAGGGAGATCCGGACCCAGTCGTAGGTCAGCTTTCGGTCGGCGAAGGCGCCCTGGAAGAGCAGGCCGGAGCCGTTGTCCCGGTCGATGTAGCGGATCTTGCCGATGGAGAACGGGTCGAACATGCCCCAGTCGTTCGAGCCGATGGTCACCGCGTCGAGGTAGCGGAAGCCGGGGGTCAGGCGCACGGTCAGCCCGCGGAACTTCACGTACTGGGCCGAGCGCGGGTCGAACTCCCCGCAGTCGCCGCCGATGCAGTCCCCGGCCGGCGGGTTCTCGAGCGCCGGGTTGCGCCCGCCGAACCCTCCGAAGTTGGTCCAGAAGTTCTGGTTGAAACGGGCCTTGAGCCGGCCGCTGACCTCGATCCACTTCGAAGGTCTCGAGGCCACCAGGATCTCGAACTCGGTGCCCTGGCCGTTGTCGCCGTACCCCTCGCCGGGGACGGTGGTGAAGTTGTAGAGGCTCCCGTCGTAGCGTTGGTTGCCCCAGAGCCACTTGGTGTAGTTGACGCCCGTGAGGGAGAGCTTCTGCTCTCCGCCCTGGGCGAACGCCGGAGCGGCGAGCCCCGCGATCAGGGCTGCCGCCAGCAGGGTGCAGACGGTGCGGTTCATGGTTCCCTCCTCCTGCGCCGGGCCCCGGAGCGGGCCTACGGCTTGCGGACCATGGTGAGGACGGCGAGCTTCTTGGACGTGCCGTCCGGGTTGCACTCGTAGGCCAACATCTGGTGCTGCGCCTCCACCTCCGACGCCGCGCCGCTGCCGTCGCCGGCCAGCAGGTCCATCACGTGGGGGTCACAGTCGCCGTCGTTGCCGCCGCCGAAGCGGTGCTGGCCCTCGTATTCGTTGACCTTGCGGGTGAGCAGGTCGGTCGAGGCCGGGAAGCCCTCGTTCGACTGCATGAGCACCTGGTAGCCCCACGTGGAGGGGTCCCCGCCGCCCAGGTCCGCGAGGCTCACGGTGGCCGAGATGGTGCGGCCGGCGCCGTGCGTGCGGTTGGGCACCACGACCGCCGACTGCATGTCCGCGGCGACCTTCTGGCTCACCTCGTCGCGCACCCGCGACGACGGCTGGGGCGAGAGGATGACCACCCGGTCCCAGGCGTCGGCGGGCGCGAAGTCCACGTTCAGGCCGGGCAGGCCGTGGGTGAATCCGCTGCCCTCCTTGTGGTCCGTGTCGATGAAGATGAAGACCATCTGGACCGCGAAGCCGACGCCCATGCGCCACGGGTCCTGGAGGTTCGAGTTGACGGAGACGTCGAAGGTCACCTTGTCGCCTTTCGGGCGCACGGTGAACTGCGTCAGGTCGAACGAGCCCCTCAGGTAGGCGGAGTCGGTGGGATAGGTGTAGGTGCCGGGCCCGTTGTCGTCGCCGACCGGGTCCTTGAACACCACCTCCTGGGCCGCGACGGCGCCCGCGAGGAGCACCCCGGCGAGCACCGCCGCCACCGCGATCAAGAGCTTCTCTCTCATGGCGAGACCTCCTCGAAGTCGATCTCAGCCCTTCACCGCCCCTGCGGTGAGGCCGGAGATCAGGTATTTCTGCAGGAAGTAGAAGAGGGCCACCACCGGGATCGACACGATGATCGACCCGGCCGCAAAGTAGCCCCACTGCTGCGAATAGCCCCCGACGAAGAAGCGCAGGCCCACCGGCGCGGTGTACATGACCTCCTGGTCCATGAAGGTCGCGGCCAGGATGAACTCGTTCCAGCCGGTCATGAACGAGAACAGGGCCGTCACGGCCACCGCCGGCCGCGCCAGGGGCAAGACGATGCGCAGGAACACCTGGGCCGCGCTCGCCCCGTCGATGAGGGCGGATTCCTCGAGCTCTTTGGGGATGGTGTCGAAGTACCCCTTGAGCATCCAGACGCAGAACGGGATGGAGATCGTGGCGTAGACCAGGACCAGGCCGATCCAGGTCGAGCCGAGCCCCAGCCACTGGACCAGGATGATGTAGAGGGGCACCAGCATCAGCGTGCCCGGGAACATCTGGGAGACCAGGAAGGCCATGAGGCCGCTGCGGCGCCCGGGGAAGCGGAAGCGCGAGAAGGCGTAGCCGGCGGTCGACGCCAGGAAGACGCCCAGGAGGGTCGTCGCCCCGGCGACCACCGCGCTGTTGAGCAGCCACCGCCCGAAGGGCTGATCGGCCCAGACCGAACGGAAGTTCTCGAAGGAGAAGGCCTTCGGCCACGGCAGGACGGCCCGCAGACGATCGAGGGCGGTGGGGTCGACCGGCAGGTCCACATAGGCGAGGCTCTGCTGGCCCGAGAGGGCGATCGACACCACCCACAGGATCGGGTAGAGGGTCAGGATGACGAAGAAGATCACGATCAGGTGGAGCGGCAGATGAGCGAAGGCGCCGCGGTGCCGGGAAGCGGTCATAGGCTCTCCGTGGCCCGGGTCACCCAGTTTTGCCAGGCGCCGTAGGCGAAGAGGATGAGGAAGATGACCGTCGAGTAGGCCGCGGCGTAGCCGTAGCGGTACTGCTCGAAGGCGATCTTGTAAGCCTGGGTGATGAGGATCTCGGTGGAGCCCGCCGGCTGGCCGCCCGAGACCAGGTAGATGATGTTGAACATGTTGAACGTCCAGATGACCGACAGGATCACCGCCGGCACCAGGGCGGGCTTGAGGGAGGGCAAGGTGATGGAGCGGAACTGCTGGCGCGCCGTGGCGCCGTCGACCCGGGCCGCCTCATAGAGGTCGGCGGGGATCGACTGCAGAGCCCCCAGGGAGATGACCATCATGAACGGGAAAGAGAGCCAGCCGTTGGTGGCCAGCACCGTCACGAAGGCCGTCGCCGGAGTGTCGAACCAGGAGACGGCGTGCCCTCCCAGGAGCTGGAGAATCTGGTTGATCACCCCGAGCTGGGAGTGGAACATCCCGCGCCAGATGAGGGCGGTGATGTAGTTGGGCATCGCCCAGGGCAGGATCAGGATGACCCGGTAGAAAGGCTTCAGGGCGAAGCCCTTGCGGTGGAGGATCAGGGCGAGGAGAAGGCCCACGCTCACCCCGATCGACACGTTCGCGATCGTCCAGACGACGGTGAAGGCCAG
Organism: uncultured Acidobacteriota bacterium; assembly: GCA_963739795.1. Lineage (GTDB taxonomy): Bacteria > Acidobacteriota > Thermoanaerobaculia > Multivoradales > DATKCC01 > CAVUBL01. Next base: position 142,929 of record CAVUBL010000011.1, read on the forward strand.
GGTCCAGTAGAAGCTCGAGTAGTTGATCGCCCGGCCCTCGGGGGTTTCCTCGATCACGTCGGTGTCGCCCAGGATCTCGCGGAAGTTCTCGAGGCCGGTCCAGGTCTCGGTGATCGGCTGGTCGGAGTTGTAGATGTTGGCGTTGGTGAACGACAGGGCGATGCCGTAGAGGAACGGGAAGTAGACCAACACCACCATGGCCACCAGGGCCGGGAGGACGTAGAAGTAGGCCCGCCGGTGGCGCGAGAGGACCCGGCCGGTACGGGCGCCGACGCCCAGGCCGAAGTAGAGGAACAGGGCCACAGCCACGATGCCGCTGCCCACGGCCAGCCGGGTGAGGCGGCGGGCGAGGACGGCGCGCTCGGGCCCGGCGCCGGCGGTCCGCGGGCGCCGGAAGGCGTCGACGTCCCAGCGCGCCGGATCGAGCCCGGTGTTGGCGGCGCCCCGACTCGGGGTCAGGCTCGCCAGGAGCGGCTCCGAGCTCTCGGCCTCGGCGGCGAGGCGGGAGGCGAGCTCCCGGTCGGCCGCCTGCGCGCCCGCGGTGAGGGCACCCACCGACCAGGTTCCGAAGGCGGCCGCCGACGCCACCAGGAGCACCCCGGCCACGAGGGTCAGACCGGCCGGATGCGGCCGAAGTTTCCCCAGGCCGACGGCGACCAGGGCGAACAGGGCCAGGGGGGCGAGGAGCGCGAAGAGGGCCGCGCGGTAGGGGGGGCCGGAGGCGGCGGGCGGACGGGGGGGCGGGGCTCCGGCCTCCCGGGTGGTTGTCGCAGCCTCTGGAACGGTCTCCACCACCACCGCCCCCACCACCTGGCCGTTCTCTCCGGTCGACTCGATGGGCGCCGCGGCCTCGAGGTGTCCCTGCTGGCGCCGCACCTGGATCTCGGGCTTCCAGGCCCGACCCTCGCGCCGGTTGGTCTCCACCGCCGCCCGCAGCTCCTGGCCCAGGTCGTAGAGGGGCTTCTCGTCGCGGGCCAGGCGCCGGGGTGCGGCCGTCTCGCCGACGTCGCCGGGAGCCGTGGAGGCCACCAACCGCTTGGCGCCGAGGTCGATCACCCGGATCGCCACCGCCGCCGGGTGGAGCTCGGCGAAGTGCTCCACCAGCCGTCCCGCCGGCTCGGCCTCGAGGCCGGCCCGGCCGGTGAGCTCGGCGAGCTCGGCAGCCAGGATCACGGCGTCGCGCACCTCCCGCTGGCGCTCCTGGGCGGCGCGCGCCCGGGCGAGGCCCCAGGTGCCGGCGCCCACGGCGACGAGGAGGCCGAGGGCGAGGCCGACGGCCAATCGCCGAGGAGTGATCCTCGGCAGATCCCCCCCGCTACCCCGCCCGGGGCGGTGGGTCGGGTCGCTTGGTGGTTTGGCCCGCATCGTGAGCGCTCCTCTCTTGCGGCTCACCGCTGGCGCAGCTTGGCGATCCGCTCCCGGACCTCCTTCTGCGCCGTGGCCATGGCCTCCTGGGGCGTGCCCCGCTTGTGGATGATCACGTTCATCGCCGTCGTCGCCGGCGACCAGACCATGGTCATCTCGGGCACGTTGGGCATGGGGATGCCCACCTCGACCTGCTTGCGGAAGAGGGTGAGCTCGGGATCGGCGGCCACCTTCGGGTCGGCGTAGACGGCGGCGTTGGCCGGGGTCTGGCGACCCTCGAGGGCGAGGACCTTGGCCGCCGGCAGGTCGGTCAGGTAGGTGAGCAGCTCGTAGGCCGCCTCCTTGTGCTTCGACGGCGCGGCCACGTAGACCCCCTCGACCGTGATCCAGGGGCGCATGGGGGTGCCGCCCGCCTCATCCACCTTGGGCAGGAGGGCCAGGCCGTAGTCGATCTCCGGAGCGATCTCCCCCAGGAACCAGGGGCCGGAGAAGACGATCCCCGCCTTGCCGCCGTTGAACAGGGCCGTGATCAGGGCGGTCGAGGGCTCGGCGGGGAGGATCTTGTCGGTCTCGAGCCACTTCATGACCAGCTCGAGGGACTTGACGTTGGCCGGCGAGTCCAGGACGGGCTCGCCGTCGGGCCCGAAGACCCCGCCGCCGAAGGCGTTCATCAGCGGTGCCTGGTAGTAGAAGTCCGAGTACCAGTAGACGAGGCCGAAGCGGCCGGTGGAGGAGTCGGTGAGCTTCTTCGCCACCTTCACCAGCTCGCCGGTGGTCTTCGGCGGCTGGGGGACCAGCTTCTTGTTGTAGATCTGGGCGATGACCTTGTAGTTGAGGGGCAGGCCGTAGACCGTGCCCTGGTAGGTCATGGCCTGGAGGGTCGAGGGCAGGAAACGCTTGGCGACCGCGTCGTCGAGGTAGAAGTCGATGGGCTCGATCGTGTTGCCTGCCTCGATCCAGCCGCCCAGGCGGTCCTGGGCATAGATGAAGACGTCCGGCCCCTTGCCCCGGGGCACGGCGGCGGTGATCTTGTCGGCCATGGCGTCGTAGGGCACCGCCAGGCTCGAGACGGTGATCTTGCCGGCGTGGTCGCGGTTGAACTGCTCGACGACCTTCTCGAAGGCCGTGCGCTCGGCGCCCCGGTAGGCGTGCCAGACGACGATCGGGGCTGCCGGGCCCGCCTGAGCGTCCGGCGCCGGCTCGGCCGCGGCCGGTCGGGGGCTGCCGGTGAGGCCCGGGGCGAGGTCGGGGCCGAGGAGCAGCGCCAGGCTCGCCGCCAGCACCAGGGCCGGCAGGACTGTGAAGAGGCTCGAACCGAACGGTTTCATTGCTTGGCTCCCGGGTTTGGTTCGCCGCCTGAGCGGATCAGGGACGGATCCATGTCGCATCAGTTGATTCGCATCTCGGTCTGGGCGTCGAAGAGGTGGACCGAGCCCAGGTCGACGTGGAGCGGCACGTCGGTCCCGGGCTCGGCGGTGAAGTGGGGGTCCAGGCTCGCCGCCACCAGCTCCCGGCCTACGCGGCCGTGGACGGTGGCCTGGTGGCCCAGGGTCTCGACGATCTCGACGGTCAGGGTGAGGGGCGCCGTCTCGCCCCGGGCCTCGTCCTCCTTCAGGTGGAGGTTCTCGGGACGGATGCCCACCACCAGGTGGTCGTTGCCCGGGGTCAGGAGCGACCGGCAGGCCGCGGGCACCGGAAGCTCGAAGCCGTCGCCGGCGAGGCGCTCCCGGTCGGTGGTGAGGGTGGCGGCCAGCAGGTTCATGGGCGGCGTGCCGATGAACCCGGCCACGAAGACGTTGGCGGGCCGCTCGTAGACCTCGAGGGGCGCTCCCACCTGCTGGAGCCGGCCGCGCTCGAGGACGGCGATCCGGTCGCCCATGGTCATGGCCTCCACCTGGTCGTGGGTCACGTAGACCACGGTGGTGCCCAGGCGCTTGTGGAGCTTGGTGAGCTCGGCGCGCATCTGGACCCGGAGCTTCGCGTCCAGGTTCGAGAGCGGCTCGTCGAACAGGAACAGCGACGGCTGGCGCACGATCGCCCGCCCCACCGCCACCCGTTGGCGCTGCCCGCCGGAGAGCTCCTTGGGGCGCCGGTCCAGGAGGGCGTCGATCTCGAGGATCTCGGCCGCGTCCTGCACCCGGGCCTCCATCTCCGCGCGCGGCGTGTGGCGGATCTTCAGGCCGAACTCCAGGTTCTGGCGCACGGTCATGTGGGGGTAGAGGGCGTAGCTCTGGAACACCATGGCGATTTCCCGTTCCTTGGGTGGCAGGTCGTTGACCTCCCGGCCGCCGATCTCGATGGTTCCGTCGGTGACCTCCTCGAGCCCGGCGATCATGCGGAGGACCGTGGACTTGCCGCAGCCCGACGGGCCGACGAGCACCATGAACTCCCCGTCCCGAATCTCGAGGTCGATCGTGTCGACGGCCAGCACGTCTCCGAAGCTCTTGGTCACCCCGGACAGCACCACCTCAGCCATGGCCTCAGCCCTCCCCCGGGGACGAAGCCCCGGCGTTCGATCCCGCCCGCGGCCCCACCACCAGGATGCGCGCGCCCTTCGCCGGCACGGTGAGCTCGATGCGGCCGTCGGCGACCGGCACCGTGCCGCCGGCCCAGGCGTCCGTGGCAGTGGTCCAGGGCCCGGGCGCCTCGAAGCTCGCCGTGGCCGGCACGGCGCCCCGGTTGACCGCCACCACCACGGCGTCCGGACCCTCCGGATCGCGCCGCACGAAGACCAGCAGGTCGCCGTCGGTGGAGAGGGCCGCGTGGTCGCCGCGCCAGAGCGCCGGATGGGCGCGGCGCAGGGCGATCAGGCGCTGGTAGTCGCGGCGCAGGGCCTCGTCCCGGGGCCGCCCCGCCCCCGGCTCCACGGGCCGGTCGCCCCACGGCATGTCGCTCCGGTTCTCGGGCCACTCGCCGCCGAGCCGGCCCACCTCCTCGCCGTAGTCGATGACCGGGATTCCGCGGACGGTCAGCTCGAGCAGGGCCGCCAAGCGAAAGAGCTCACGGTCGTCGCCCAGCAGGTACAGGGCGGTGGGCACGTCGTGGGACGAGAGGTAGTGGGCGAGGAGGTGGCCCGGGCGCACCGCCTGACGGCCCTCCAGATAATGCTCGAAGGCGACGGTGCGCCCTCGCCCCTGGAGGAAGGCGAGGGCGCTACCCGAGAAGCCGAAATCGAACCCGGCGTCGAGCTCGTCGCCGGCGAACCAGGGGTCCAGGACCTGGGTGTTACCGCCCCAGACCTCGCCCAGGAGGAAAAAGCCGGGGCCCAGCTCGGAGCGCGTCCTCTCCCGGTGACGGCGCCAGAAGTCGTGGGAGACGTGCTTGACCGTGTCGAGGCGGAAGCCGTCGACGCCCACTCGTCGTGCGAGCCCCAGGTGGGCGTCCATCAGGTAGTCGGCGACCTGGGGCAGCTCGGTCTTGAGGTCGGGCAGCCCGGCGACGCACAGCGTCAGGTCATCGGTGCCGCAGGTGCCCGCCTCCTCGCTGCGCAGCCAGCCGCGGGTGGCCGGATCGGTGAGGTAGTGCGAGCCATAGCCCACGTGGTTGTAGACCACGTCGAGGAGAACCGCCATGCCGCGGGCGTGGGCGGCTTCGACCAGAGCCCGCAGCTCGGCCTCGGTGCCGAAGCGCGGGTCGAGGCGGGTGAAGTCGTCGGCCCAGTAGCCGTGATAGGCCCAGTCGGGGAAGCCCGCGCCGGTGACGAAGCCGGGGATGTTCTGGACCACGGGGGTGATCCACAGGGCGGTCACGCCGAGGTCGGCGAGCTCGTCGAGATGCGCCGCAAGGCCCACCAGGTCGCCGCCGTGGAAGGTGCCCTTGTCCTCCGGCTGCACGTCCTGGTCGTTGGCCCGGTCGCCGTCGGCGAAGCGGTCGAGGAGGACCGCGTACAGGATCGCCTCGTCCCAGGAGCCCTGCGGAGTGACCCGGACGGCGGCAGGAGGCGCGGCGGTCGGCCCGGCGAGGGGCGCGGTCGGCGCGTTCGCGGGCCGAACCCCGGCGCACGCCCAGGCGCTCACCAGGAGCCCTGCGGACAGGAGCGCTGCGAGTCCCAGCTCGCCTCGGGAGCTACCCCCCTGCACCATCCGCCCACCCCTCCTCGCTGGGAGCGCGATCCTACGCTGGGAGCGGTCCCGAACGCCTCCGGGCACTCCTCCCAGGTTCTGCCATCAGATTCTCTTGAGGGCGCCGGGAAAGCGCCACCTCTCGACGGGTGGCCCGCGGGCGCGGACGGACTGCCGCCGGCCCCGTCCCCCGGGGTGGGTCAGAGAGCGAGGACCTTCAGGTGACCCTCGGGAGGGAAGGGTGAGGGGGGTGATCTACAGGACTTGTCCGCCGTCCACCCGGAACACCCCGCCGGTGGTGAAGCCCGAGGCCGGCGAGGCGAGGTAGAGGGCGAGGCCCAGGAGGTCCCCGACCTCGCCGAAGCGGCCGGCCGGAATCGCGGCGAGGTTGGCGTCGCGCTGGCCCGGGGTCTGCCAGAGGGCGGTGGAGAACCGGGTCTTGATGATCCCCGGGGCCAGGGTGTTGACCTGGATGCCGTCGTCGGCGAGCTCCACCGCCAGCACCTTGGTCAGCATGATCACCGCCGCCTTGGAGACGGCGTAGACGCCCAGACCCGGATGGGGGGCCAGGCCGACGATGGAGGCGACGTTGACGATCTTGCCGCCGCCGCGCTTCCTCATCTCGGGGACCGAGGCCCGGGCCATGTGGGCGTAGCCCTTGACGTTGACCTCGAAGGTTTTGTCCCACTGGCCCTCCGAGGCCTCGAGGAGGGGGCCGAAGTGGGGGTTGGTGCCGGCGTTGTTGAACAGCACGTCGACGCCGCCCAGCTCGGCGACCGCTCGCTCGACCAGGGCGCGGACCTGCTCGGGCTCGCCCGTGTGGCAGGCGATCGGGAGCGCGCGGCCGCCGTCGGCCCGGATCGCCGCGGCCACCTCGTCCAGGGCCTCCTGCTTGCGGCTCGCCAACACCACCGCCGCCCCGGCGCGGGCGTAGCACCGGGCCACCGCCTCGCCGATCCCCCGCGAGGCGCCGGTGACCACTGCCACCTTGCCCGAGAGGTCGAAGAGCTCGGCGGCGGAGGGGGTGATCGAATCGGAATCTCGGGTCATGCCTCGATCTCCTCGGCGCCCTGCGCGCCTCGTGGTGCTCTCCGGCCACCCCCCGGCGGACCGCTAGGAAGCTGCTAGGAGTCCGCGCTCGTCTCGCCCGGGGGCGACCAGCGCTTCAGGAACTCGAGGATCGCCGCCTCCGAGTAGCCCTCTCCGTGCTCGAGCAGGCCGGTGTTCTCCGAGTGGAGGAGCTTGCCGCTCGAATCGAGGACAAACAGGTGGGGATAGCCGGGGATGCGCGGGTACCGGCCGAGGAACTTCCGGTTCTCGTTCTCCTTCGAGAAGTTCACGTTGACCGTCACGAAGCCCCGGTTCCAGGCCTCGCGCACCCGCTCGTGGCTCTCGACGAAGTCGTGGAGACGGTGGCACCAGATGCACCAGTCGCCGCCCACGTCGAGCAGGATGCGGCGGTGGCTCGCGCGCGCCTGGACGATGGCCTGGGTGAGCTCGGCCTGGGGATCGGCCTTGGGATCGTAGAGGACGTCGCCGGAGGAGGCGGCCGGGGCTTCGGCGGCCACGGCCAGGACGGCCCCGGTGGCTCCGGCCGGGGGCGCGGCGGCCGCCGCGGCCGGGAGGGCGGCGAGGAGGGCGAGGGCGAGGAGGCTCGCCGGGAGGGGGCGGGGAGAACGGGTCACGGAATACCTCCTGGGGCGGATCTCATGGACTCTCGGGACTCGGGGCAGCGGCTCGCTCCGCGGCCGGCCGCGAGCCATGCTATACCGTCGTCGCCGCGACCCGTGCCAGAATCGGGCCGTGACGACTTCCGAGCCTCCCGCCGCCGCGCCGGCCGGGGCGGCCGCCGCTGGACGCCGCCGGGCCACGGGCGCCGGCGCCTCGGCCCGTATCCGCCGCTCCTGGGACCGCCTCTCGCGCCTCCCCGGGGGGCGTTGGCTGTTCAGCAAGATGGTGGGCTGGACCGCGCCCTACACCGGCACGATCGGTGCCCGCGTCCAGGAGGTCGTCCCGGGCCGAGCCCGCCTCACTCTGCGCGACCGGCGGCGGGTCCGCAACCACCTGCGGTCGGTCCACGCCGTCGCCCAACTCAACCTCGCCGAGGAGGCGTCGGGGCTGGCGGTCGTCTACTCCATGCCCGACCATCTGCGGGGCATCCCGGTGCACCTGGAGATCGATTACCTGAAGAAGGCCCGCGGCACCATCACCGCCACTTGCGAGCTTCCCGGCCCGATCCCCGATCCGCCGGAGGGCGAGCGGGTGAGCTTCGAGGCCCCGGTGACCCTGACCGACCCCGGGGGCGACGTGGTCGCCCGCGCCCTGGCGCGCTGGGTGATCGGCCGGTGAGGACACCCGGGGCAGGCATCTTGCACGTTCCCCGGACCGACGCCATGCAGCGAACCCCTGAGACCGCCATCCCCGGAGGACACGCCATGACCCGAATCCCCGTCGTCCGCTCCCTCGTTCCGCTCGCCCTCGTCCTCGCCGGCCTCGCGCTGGCCGCCGTTCCGGCCCGGGCTCAGAGCTGCGGCGCCGGTTGGCAGAACCCTGTGGTGTGCCGGGTCGACCTGGTGGTCACCCGCTCCGGCGAGAGCCAGGGCGAGACCCTCCCGGGCTCCACCCTCACCCTCCCCCAGCGCGCCGAGATCGATCTCCACGCCGTGGCTACCGACCAGCGGAACCAGCGCTTTCCGGCTGATCGCTTCTACTTCACTCTGGACGTCGAACGCGGCTGCAGTGGCCTGTTCGACGTCGAGCGGGTCGACGCAGACACCGTCCGCCTGAAGACCGGGGCCCGGACCGGCGAGTGCGACGGCACCTTCTGGGTGGCCAACAACACCAACTTCGACCGCAGGATCCGGTTCCAGGTCGAGCGCACCGGGCATCGCGTCTACTCGCGCCGGGAGGCCGACTTCATCGCCCGCTCCCTCTACCGCGCGCTCCTCGGGCGCGACGGCGAGCAGTCGGGGGTCGCCGCCACCGCCGAGGCGATCCAGCGGGGCGACCTCACCGGCCAGATCCACGCCATCTTGCGCAGCCCGGAGTTCGCCCGCAGTCGCTCCAAGGTCCCGCCGCAGGAGATGCTCCGCGACCTCTATCAGGGCATTCTGGGCCGCGACCCTGACAGCGTCGGAGCGCGCAACTACCAGCGCCGGGTCGAGCGGGGCGAGATCGCCTACGTGGCCACCGAGCTGGTGACCTCGGACGAGTTCGAGCAGCGCCTGGCCCGCGAGGCGAGGTAGGCGCCTGCGCCGCGACCCGGTTCCGCCGCGCGGCTGCCCTGCCGGCGGAGAAGCTGAAGTGTCGGGCCGAATATGGTAATTTCGTCGATTCGGAGCCCGGCGATGGAGTCGAAACGGCTGATCATGGTCGAGGAGGACGGCGATCTGCGCGCCTTCGTCGGCAGACCCCGGGAGGGGGTTCAGGAGCTGGTGGGGCGCTACCGGCCCATCGCCTCCTCCTCCCAGCTCCTGGTCCTGCACCGGGAGGCGGGCGCCGCCCTCGAGGAGCCGGCCGGTCGGATCCTCATGACCGGCGAGATCTTCTACCGCAACACGGTCCTCGAGGTGGTCAACGTGATCGTCTCGTCGCGCTGGACCGGCACTCTCCACGTCTACGGCCCCCGTTCCCACCGCACCCTCGGCTTCGACCGCGCGGCCCTGCGCTTCGCCCAGAGCGACGACCCGGAGGACCGCCTGAACAAGGTGCTCTTCCGCCTGGGCGTGCTCAGCCCCGCCGAGTCGGAGGAGGTCGAGCGCGGGCCCCGCTCCGATCAGCGCTTCGGCGAGAACCTGGTGCGCAAGGGGATGATGGACGAGAAGCAGCTCTACGGTTACCTCCAGCGCCAGATGGAGGAGATCTTCTCGACCTCGATCCTCGAGCGCAGGGGCTGCTACGTGTTCACGGTCGGCGACGACTGGGCGAGCGCTGCGGACGTGACCGTCCACATCCCCGTACAGCAGCTCCTCTTCGATGCCGCCGAGCGGCTGGATCGCTTCACCGAGTTCGAGAAGCTGATCCCGGACGATGGGCTCTGCCCGGTGCTCCGCATCGGCGTCGAGGTGACGAGCCTCGAGCCGGGGCTGCGCCGGGTGCTGGGGTTCTGCGACGGCGGCCGCACCGTGCGCGACCTCTTCCGCGAGACCTGGCTCGGCCGCTTCCAGACCATGGCCGCGATCTACGAGCTCCTGCGCCGGGAGTGCATCGAGCTACGGCTCCCCCGGCGCAGCGTCGAGGAGGCGGCCAGCGCCCTCGCGCGGCCCTTCGAGGAGGCCCTGCGCGAGATCGCCGGCGCTGTGGAGGCGAACGGCGGGGTCGAGCACGTCTACCGCGAGCTTCAGCGCTGGAGTCGCCAGAGCGAGCTCGGCCAGTACCTGGGCGAGGTGGTCACGCCGCACCTGTCCCTCGACGTGGAACGGGTGATCCATGCTCTCGAGGAGCTCGGCGTCCGGGATCGGGAGGAGATCGTCCACCACGCCCTCCACGAGCTGGTCTCCTTCGGCCTCTTCGCCGCCTCCCTCTCGCTGCCGCGCGAGGAGGAGCGCCGCCTCGCCCGGCGGGTTCAGGAACGGCTGGGCTGAGAGCCTCCTACGCGTCCTCCACCACCACCGCCGTGCCGTAGGCCAGGAGCTCGGCCGCCGCCTGCATGACCATCGAGGTGGCGAACCGCGTCTCGACCACCGCGTTGGCCCCCAGCGACTCGGCCTCCTCGACCATCCGGTCGATCGCCTGCTCCCGTGACTCCGCGAAGAGCTTGGTGTACTCGGAGATCTCGCCGCCCACGACGTTGCGCATCACGGCCATGATGTCGCGTCCGATGTTGCGCGCGCGGATGGTGTTGCCGCGCACCATCCCCAGGGTGCGGACGATCTTCTTGCCGGCGATCTCCGAGTTGGTGGTGACGATCATTTCTCGACCCTCCGGTAGCGATCGGTCCTCGCGTCCCGCACGCGGTCGAGGAGGACCGAAACGAAGAGCAGGCCGAACCCGGAGACCGCCGAAGCGGCGACCAGCTTCTCGACCAGGTGCTCGGGTGAGGTGAAGAACTGCCACAGGCCGTAGGCGGCCACGGCCACGGTCCACGCGATGAGCATCAACCCGCCGAGCCTCCGGGTCAAGAGCGAGAGCGGCCCGCGCGGCCGCTCGTCCCACTGGATGTCTTGGGGCACCTTCAGTCGGGTGGTCATGGTCGCCGCCCGAGTCCGCTGCATCTCGTCGAGGAGCGCGCGGGCGTCGGGGTGATCCTCGAGATGGATCCGCACCCGCTGCTCCTCGGCCTGGGTCAACTCGCCGTCCAGGTACCCGGACAGGAGCGCCTCGTCGAACACGTGCCGGCGACTCTCGTCTCTCATGGCTCGCCGCCTCCTTCCCGGCCTTGGGCCGCCCGGAGCTCGCCGTAGTCGCCGGAGAGAAGGGCTCCCAGAGCCCGCCGCGCCCGGTGCAGCCGGGACATGACGGTGCCCACGGGGATTCCGAGCACGCCGGCGATCTCGGAATAGGAAAGGTCCTGGTAGTCGCGCAGCACCAGGATCTCGCGCTCGGCGTCGCGCAGCTCGCCCAGGGCGCTCCAGACCTTCCTCCGGAGCTCGCCGCGGCGGCTCAGGTCCTCGGGGCCCGGCGCCGCGTCGATCAGCTCGACGCCGTAGTCCTCGTTCGCCTCCTCGAGGGACGAGGCCTGGCGCACGCGCCGGCGCCGCGCCAGGTCGCGGGCGGCGTTTCTCACGATGGCGAGCAGCCACGGCCGTACCGGCCGGCCCGGGTCCAGGCGGTCGAGGCGCGAGAAGAAGCGCAACAGGCCGTCCTGGGCGGCGTCGCGGGCGTCCTCGGGGTTTCCCAGGAGCTGGAGCGCCAGCAGGTAGGCGGGCCGCCCGAAGGTGCGGGCCAGCTCCTCGCGCGCCTCCCGGTCTCCCGAGCGCGCGCGCAGGACGAGGTCGTCGCCGCCCGGTGGCGTCTGGGGCAGCGGCTGCCGCGGAGCGATGGTCATCTCGGCTTGCACACTACACCTACGCTCGCTCCGCGGGTTGTATTCGCTAGAGACGCTCCGCCTCGAATCGCCCCGGCACCTTCAGCGGTTCTGGCCCTCGGGACCGCAGGCCCACCGCCCACGTCCACGGGTCGAGTCTGCGCCCACCCGCACGCCTCTTCCAGAACGCAAGACTCAGTGGGTCTCCCCCGCAGCCCCTCGGTCCCGTTCCCACCCTCCGAAGGGAAAGGGCCGCCCCCTCCCGCATTCGAGAGTGGGAGGGGGCAAGGGTCTCCTACCTCCAGACGCTTCGCGACGTCTTGCCGGCTCGGGCCGTCCTCAGACGAAGACCGGCTCCGGAGGTGCCTCGACCTGCTCCTCGGCCTGCTCTGCGACAGGAGCCGGCAGGTTTCGCGCCTCGAGCTCCTGGGCGTCGAGCACGGCGATCGCCGCCATGTGCACCACGTCCTTGGTCTCGCAGCCGCGCTGGAGCACGTGAACCGCCTTCCTCATCCCCATGAGCACCGGACCCACGGCCTCGGCGCCGCCCAGGCGCTGGACCAGCTTGTAGGCGACGTTGGCCGACTGGAGGTCGGGGAAGATCAGGACGTTGGCGCCCCCGGCCAGCGTGCTGAACGGGTAAAGCTCGTCGATCAGCCCGGGCACCACCGCGGTGTCGGCCTGCATCTCGCCGTCGACCACCAGGTCGGGCCGGCGCTCGCGCACCAACCGAGTGGCCTCGCGCACCTTGTCGACGTAGGGGTGCTCGGCGCTCCCGAAATTCGAGAACGAGAGCATGGCCACCCGCGGCTCGACCTGGAAGCGGCGGGCCACCTCGGACGCCATGATGGCGATGTCGGCGAGCTCGGAGGCGGTCGGGTTCACGTTGACGGTCGGGTCGGCGAAGAAGTAGACCTCGTCGCCCACCATCATGACGAAGAGGCTGGCCACCCGGCAGACGTCGGAGCGCTTGCCGATGATCCGCAGGGCCGGCCGCACGGCCTCGGGGAAGTGCTGCCCGACCCCGCCCACGAGGGCGTCGGCGTCGCCCAGGTGCACCATCATCGCGGCCCAGACCGACGGGTCCGCCATGGCGGCGCGGGCGTCGGCCAGGGTCACGCCCTTCCTCTGCCGCATCCGGAAGTACTCCTCGGCGTAGCGATCGCGGGCCCCGGCCTCTCCGGGCTCCAAGATCGTGACGCCGGCCAGGTCGATCCCCAGCTCGGCGACCCGCGCGAGGATCTGGTCCCGGTCGCCCAGGAGGATCGGGTAGGCGAAGCCCTCCTCGACGATGGCGTGGGCGGCGCGGAGCACCTTCTCTTCGGTCCCTTCGGGGAAGACCACCCTCTTGGGGTCGCGCTTGGCCCAGTTGATCATCACCCGGAGCACGTGGCGCGCCTTGCCCAGCCGGCGCTCGAGCGCCACCTTGTACTGCTCGATGTCGACGGGCCGCTGGGCGACGCCGGTGTCCATCGCCGCCTGGGCGACGGCCGACGCCTCCCAGATCAGCACGCGATCGTCGAACGGCTTGGGGATCAGGTAGTCGCGTCCGAAGCAGAGCTTGTCCAGGCCGTAGGCCCGCATCACCGAGTCCGGGACGTCCTCCTTGGCCAGATCGGCCAGGGCCCGGGTGGCGGCGCGCTTCATCTCCTCGTTGATCGCGGTCGCCCGGACGTCGAGGGCACCGCGGAAGATGAAGGGGAAGCCGAGGACGTTGTTGACCTGGTTCGGGTAGTCGGAGCGGCCGGTGGCGATGATCACGTCCGGGCGGGCGGCGCGGGCCTCCTCGTACGTGATCTCGGGGTCCGGGTTCGCCATGGCGAAGACCACCGGGTCCGGCGCCATGGAGCGGATCATCTCGCGGGTGAAGCACCCCTTGCCCGAGAGACCCACCAGGACGTCGGCGCCCTCGAGCGCATCGGCCAGGGTGCGGGCGCCGGTGTCGGCCGCCAGGCTCTCCTTGTAGGGGTTCATGTTCTCGGTGCGGCCGCGGTAGATCACGCCCTTCGAATCGCAGAGCATCAGGTTTTGAGGCGCCACCCCCAGGGACAGGTAGTAGCGGGCGCACGCGATGCCCGAGGCGCCGGCACCGTTGAACACCACGCGCACCGAGCCGATGGGCTTGCCCACCAACTCGAGAGCGTTGAGCAGCGCCGCGCCCGAGATGATCGCCGTGCCGTGCTGGTCGTCGTGGAAGACCGGGATCGAGAGCGAGGCCTTCAGGCGCTCTTCGATCAAGAAGCACTCCGGGGCCTTGATGTCCTCGAGGTTGATGCCTCCGAAGGTGGGCTCGAGCAGCTCCACCGTGCGGATGATCTCCTCCGGATCGTGGCTCGCCAACTCGATGTCGAACACGTCGATGTCGGCGAAACGCTTGAACAGCACGCCTTTGCCCTCCATGACCGGCTTGCCGGCCAGAGCGCCGATGTCGCCCAGGCCGAGCACGGCGGTGCCGTTGGAGACCACCGCCACCAGGTTTCCCTTGGCGGTGTAACGGTAGGCCTCGTCCGGCGAGTCCGCGATGCGCAGGCAGGGCACGGCGACGCCCGGGGTGTAGGCGAGCGACAGGTCGCGCTGGGTGATGCAGGGTTTGCTCGGGATCACCTCGATCTTGCCACGGCGTCCGCGCTCGTGGTACTCGAGGGCTTCTTCGTCACGGATGGTCATGAGGTTCCCTCCCGACCTACCGTGATACGCCCTTCGGGCGGGTGGCGCCACGCCCCAACGGGTGAGAGGGCGAGCGCCCCCGGGTGGGATGGCTTCAGGCTTGTCCGGCCGGGCTCTCCGCGATCACCGTGGAGAAGACTTTCAGGGTCTCGCCCGGAGCCGGGAACGTGTCGCGGCGGGATTCGAGCACCGTCCAGCCGGCGAAAGCCTCCTCGAGCTCGTCCGGTGCGAGGAGGCAGTGGCCCGCCGGATCGAACATCTCCATGTAGGTGGTGCCTTCGATCAGGGTGTTGACCACGGCGCGACCGCCGGGGCGGACGTGCTCCTGGAGGTCGCGGAGGATTCGGAGGGCCCGCTCGCGCGAGAAGAACATGACGAGGCCGATACAGACGATCGTGTCGAACGGGCGATCGATCTCCCACCGCTCGAGGTCCCGCTCGAGGGCTTCTACCGGCAGGCCCTCCCGGCGGGCGTCCCCGCGGATCCGGGCCACCGCGGTCGGGCTGGTGTCGACCGCGACCACGCGGTGGTCCCGCCGTGCCGCCTCCAGGCTCAGGTTGCCGAGTCCGCAACCCAGGTCGAGGACCTCGCCCGAAAGGTGCTCGAGCGCTCGCGTTTCAAAGGGGTTGAGAACGAAGTCGGCCGCGTCGACCTGGCGCCGGAACTGGCGCTCGAAGAACTCCACCGCCCTCCCGAGAGACCGGTCGGCCACGGTGCCGCCGTCGATCCGTGGCGGGATCGTCATGGAAGGCAGCGTAGCATGGGCGGATCCGGCGCCGATGACCTCGAAAGGTTCGGGGGCGCCTGCGTCACCCGGTAGCGAGGAGGGTCGAGAGATGAGTCGAGGCAAGGGTCCCCAAGAGATGGTGGCCGCCGTCTCCGAATCCTTGCGTGAGCGCACGGGAAGGTCGGTCGAGGAGTGGGTCGAGGTGGTGGCCGCGAGCGACCTCGATCCCCTGGACCAGAAGGCGGTCCGCCGTTGGCTGAAGGACGCGCCGGTGTCCATCGTGAGCTCCCGGGTTCGGGCGCCGGGGCGTCCCTCAGGACGCCGGAGCCTCCTGCGGCGGAGTGGCGCCGCCGAGCCGCGACGCGCGGTGCCGGTCGACCCAGTAGCCCCAGGCGACCAGGAGCCACATGGCCTCGGCGGACCAGGCGACGGCGGCCGCGCTGGGCGGCGGCGGGCCCAGGAGGTTGGCGGCGTAGACCAGGGCGAGAAAGCCCACCAGCCCCCACAGGCCCCAGGTGCCCACACGGTCGCGCGGCGCCGTCGCGCGGGCGTAGAGGGCCACGCCGGCGGCGAACAGCGAGCCTTCCACCACCACCGTCGCCGGCAAGGAGCCCCACAGGCCGAGGCCGACTTTTACCCCGCCGCCGAAGGTCAAGGGCATGTCCGGACCGTGCGACACGAAGTCGAGCACCCAGTGACTCACGACCAGGCCGGCGACGGTGAGCGCCCCGATCCGGCCGCGCCGGAGGAGCCAGTACAAGCCCCCCGCGAGAGCCGCCCACAGACAGAGCGCCAGGAGGCTGTGGGAGTACGGGTAGCTCATGAAGCGCAGGGGCGTCACCCGGGTTGCGCCGGGCTGGACCTCGACCCGCTCGACGCCCAGGAGCACGAGGGTCGGCCAGAGGAGATCCGCGAGCTGCGCGGCGAGGAAGAGCGTGCCGAGGGAGACGGTCGGCGCCACCCTCTTGGCGCCGAATCCGAGACCGAAATGACCGATGAACATATAACTAAGAGCTCCTCTCACGTACGCCGTCGGTGAATCGGCCCACACTACCAGGGCGCGGCCTCTCCCACCGAGCCCACGGCCGCCGCCGCTCCACCCGAGGGAAAGTTTGACGGTTGGCGTGGGATCTGTTCAGATGACCGCAGTGAAAGTTGCCCTGTTGAAGGCCCCGGTGGGTGGCATCATCGGGCTCGAGATGATCACATTCGTCGAGCCCCTGGGGCTCGAGTGCGTGGCGGGCGGCCTCGAGCAGAACGGTCACGAGTGCCGGATCGTCGACCTGCGCATCGACGGCTTCGAGCGCGGCCTGGCCAAGGCGCGGGCCTTCGGGCCCGAGGTCGTGGGCCTGCAGTGCAACTTCACGACCGAGCGTTTTCGCCTGCTGCGCCTCGCCCGGCGGGTCAAGGAGGAGTTCCCCGAGGCTCTGCTGGTGGTGGGCGGCCACGACGCCTCCCGCGATCCCGAGTGGTTCCTCCACCCGGCGATCGACGCGGTGGCGGTGGGCGACGGCGAGGAGGTCCTGCCGGCTCTGGTCGACGCCTACGAGGCGGGCAAAGACCTGGCGCGGGTGCCGGGTCTGCTGCTCAACCGCCCGGGCGGCCCGGTGGCCACCGGCCACGCGCCGTCGCGCGACGACATCGACGGGCTTCCCATGCCCGCCCGCCACCTGATCGAGGGCTACGCCGGCGAGTACTACATCAACTTCCGCCGGCCCCTGGCGCTCATGGAGACCGCCCGCGGCTGCCCCTTCAAGTGCAACTTCTGCTCGGTCTGGAAGTTCCACGAGAGCACCTTCCGCGAGAAGTCGCCCGAGCGGGTGGTTCGCGAGCTCGCCCAGATCCAGGCGCCCAACGTCTTCATCACCGACGACATCTTCTGGATGAACGTCCGGCGGGGGCGCGAGCTGGCGGCGGCGATCAAGGCCTCCGGAATCCGCAAGCACTACACCATCCAGACCCGCTCGGACATCATCACCCGCTTCCCCGAGCTCATCGAGACCTGGCGCGAGTGCGGCGAGATGACGATCTTCCTCGGCCTCGAGAAGATCGACGACGCCGGCCTCTCCTCGGTCAACAAGAAGAACACCGTCGCCAACAACAACCGGGCGATCGAGATCCTCCAGGACTTAGGGGTCGGCTATACCCCGAACTTCATCGTCGACCCGAGCTGGGAGCGCGAGGACTTCGAGAAGCTCAAGCGTTGGATCGACAAGACCGGGGCCTACAACAGCGGCTTCTCGGTGCTCACCCCGCTGCCCGGAACCGACCTCTGGGACGAGGTCAAGGACGACGTGGTCACCGAGGACTGGGAGCTCTTCGACATCACCCATTCGGTGCTGCCCACCCGGCTGCCGCTCGAGGAGTTCTACCGCGAGCTCGGTGGTCTGTGGAAGCACACCATGGACGTGCGCTACGCCGAGCACGGCCGGCTCAAGGTCCACCTCGGTTTGCTCGCCGCCCTGGCGAGCCGCCAGGTGACCTTCCAGGCCCTGCGCAAGGGAATGCGCATGGGCACCGTCCTGAGCCGCCCGGAGACCTTCCTCCGCGCCCACCGCGAGAGCGAGGAGCGACTTGGCTCCGTGGCCGAGATCCTCGACGAGAAGCGCCCCCACCCCGCTGCCCGGGCCGTCTAGCCCGGATTTCTACCCAGCCTCCTGCTGCAACGCCGCATCTGCCCGCATATCCGGCGTTGGGTTCGGTGCGGCCTCCTCGACGTACTGTCAAGTACGCCTGCGTCGTCCTCCCGTCACCCGCCTTGGATCTACGAACATCTGCGACGTTTCGCCACGGAGGCTGGGTAGAAATCCGGGCTCGTCGCCGCGCCTACCTCCGGACGCGGCACGCCCATCTCCGGGTCCCACGCCAGGATCTTGTCGCTCCGGGGGAGCGGCGCCTCGGGGACCTGTCCCACCGACACGCCGTCCTTCCAGTCCGTCGGGCAAATGGCGACGTAGCGCGCGTAGCCGCCCGTTCCGCCCTGGAGCTTCGGGTAGCCTATGGTCACCAGGCAGCCGGTCTCCGGTACCTGGTCCAGATTGGCCACGCCCTCGGCCTGCGTGTAGCCGTGGTGCATCAGCCAGTGCTCGCTGTCGAGGTTCGGCGTGTCGTCGGTGTCGAGAGTCTCGTGGCCGTGGAAGAGGATGTGGCGCTCCTCGTGGAGGAACTGGACGGCCGCCAGCGATACGCCCGGGAAAACCGCCCCCGTGGCGAGGGCGGGATCGGGCCAGCGCTTCGACCAGTCGGAGCGGACCATCACCACCGAGCCGGCGGGAATCCTGCCGTTCCTTGCCTCCCAGCGCTCGATGTCCGAAACCTGGAGGGCGTACCCCGGGTCCTTGGCCACCTGGTCGACGATCGAGATCACCACCAGCGGCCGGACCGCGAAGGTCGGCGGCAGCTCGTCGATGGACGGGTACTCGGGCGCCCAGTGGGCCGGAGGGTCGAGCTGGGTGCCGAGCTGGTCGGTCGCGAAGTCGTAGTGAGTCGCCTCGAAGCCGTCGGTCGCATAGCGGTAGGGCTTGCCGGTCGCCGGGTCGAGGGCCGGCCCGAAGGTCGATTTTCCGAAGCCCCGCCAGACCGGGATCGAGGGGGAGACGGTGTGGGTGAGGTCGATGTACTTGGCACCCTTGAGCGAGTGCTCGTAGACCGACCACAACCCGTGGGCGGGAGACTTCGGGGAGGGGCTCTGCGCCGCCGGCGGCGGGCCGGCGGAAGGGTTCCGGGCCGCGGGAAGAAGGAGGAGCGCGGCGGCGGCCGCGATGGCGAGAAGGAGGGCTTTCTTCATGCGGGTTCTCCGAGCGGAGGGCTTCAGGACAGCAGGACCAGAAGGAGCGCCAGCGCGGCCGGCAGGGCCTGGACGAAGAGGATCTTGCGGCTGGCGGTGGCGGCGCCGAAGAGGCCGGCGATGAGCACGCAGGTCAGGAAGAAGAGCTTCACGCCCGTCCCGCCCGCGCTACTCGAGCCCAGGACGAGCCCCCAGACGAGGCCTGCGGCGAGGAAGCCGTTGTAGAGCCCCTGGTTGGCGGCGAGCACCTTCGTGGCCGCCGCGGCCTCCCGGCTCTGGCCGAAGGCGCGGAGCCCGGCCGGCTTGTCCCAGAGGAACATCTCCAGCACCAGGAAGTAGACGTGCAGGAGGGCGACGAGGCCCACGACGACGTTGGCGATGGTGGACACGGAGTCTCCTCCTCGGTGAGGGATCGCGAAAAGCCTACACCCGCGGCGCCGGCAACCCGTCGAAGACGTCGACCATCCCGGTTTCGAGGGAGTACTCGGCGCCGACGACCAAAAGGCCGTCCCGCTCGGCCTTCTCCTCCAGGATCCGCGAGCCGTGGCGCAGGTGGTCCGCCGAGGCGCGGACGTTCGCCCGGACGGCGTGGTGGACCAGCGCCTCCCGGTCGCCGCGGAGGTCGGTCTCGAGGAGGGTCTCCACGGAGGGTCGGATGCGGTCGACGATCGAGCCCAGGTTGGGGGAGCGGTCCGCGCTCGGGCGCTCGAGCTCGGCGAGGGTGGCCTGGACGGCGCCGCACCCCGAGTGCCCCAGGACCACGACGAGGCGCGTGCCGAGGACCTCGGCGGCGTACTCGACGCTACCCACGAGCGAAGGCGCCACGACGTTGCCGGCCACGCGGATCACGAACAGGTCCCCGAGGCCCTGGTCGAAGACGATCTCCGCCGGCACCCGGGAGTCCGCGCAGCCGAGGATGACGGCGAAGGGCTCCTGGCCGGCGACCAGCTCCCGGCGCGCGGCCGGCCCGGTGGCCAGGCAGCGGCTCGGCGAGCCTGCCACGAACCGGCGATTGCCGTCGCGCAGGCGTTCGAGGGCTTCGAGGGCGGGAATCATGGGTCGAGCGGCGATCAGTGGAGAGGAGGGAGGGAGCGTCGGATCACCCGGGACTCAGAGAGGCGCCCAGACCGGCTCGAGGTCCAGGACGAAGCCGGGAAGCTCGGGGTCGCCGGAGACCGTCTCCGGCGCCTCGAGCGCCTCGGCCTCCCGGCCCGGCCGGTAGACGTGTACCCGTCGCGCGTGCGGATCGATCAGCCAGCCGAGCCGCGCGCCGTTGTCGCGGTACTCCTCCATCTTCGCCTGCAGGGTCGCGAGCCGATCCGAGGGCGACTTGATCTCCACGACGAAGTCCGGGCACAGGGGAAGGAACTTCTCGCGCGCGTCCGGAGGGATGTCGGCCAGACGGGAGCGGACGACCCACGAGGCGTCCGGAGACCGCATGGAGTCATTCGGGAGAATGAAGCCGCCCGACGAGTCGAAGGCGATGCCGGAGCCGTCGCGCTTCGCCCAGGTTCCGAGCGCGGTGGCGACCTCCAGGCTCCGATGACTGCTCCCTGCCCCCGCTGGCGTCATGACGATGAGATCTCCCTTCGCATCGCGCTCGATCCGCAGCTCCGGGTTCCGCGCGCACAGCTCGAAGAGCTCGTCGTCCGTTCGGGGGACCACGCTTCCCAGGTCTAAGAGGAGCGGCTCAGGCTCGATGTAGATCGAGATGCCTCGCATGGCTTCGCCCGAAGGTTAGCACGGGGTCGAGGACGCCGAGGTCGTCGGATGGCACGGAGATCCTGAAGCGGAGCCCGGAGGACTCAGGCTCCGTGCAAAGCGTTTCGGCCGGGATGACGATGTGGGGCGGTCAGGGCTGCCATGCCCGATACACAGCCGAAGAGGCCTCCCCCGCAGCTTGGGGCTGGCCGTCCCGGAGGGCCCCGGCCCGCCCCAAGGGGCTCGCTCAGAGAATCCTTCCGCATTCGGCCGCCCAGGCATCCATCCTCGCGGCGTTGCGCTCCCTGCGACATAGGCCCTGCTATGCCTCGGTCGCGCGCCTTGCGAGAATGGCGCCTGCGCACCCTCGGTGCAGGAGGTCTTCTCGGATCGAGCCCCTACTCGGCCGCCAGCGCCACCGCCGGGTCCACCCGCGTCGCCCGCCGTGCAGGAATCGCCGTTGCAGCCAGCACCACCAGCGTGAGCAACCCCGCCACCGCCAGGAACACCTCCGGATCGAGCGGCGTCACCCCGTAGAGCATCCCCGCCATCGCACGCGTCAGGAACACGGCCCCTACCAGCCCCGTCCCCAGCCCCACCGCCAGCACCCGCACCCCGTGGCCCAGCACCAGCCGGAACACCTCCCCGCTCGACGACCCCAGCGCCACCCGGACCCCCAGCTCCCGCGTGCGCTGCGCCACCGCGTAGGCCAGCACCCCGTAGATCCCCACCGCCGCCAAGAAGAGCGCCACCAGCGCGAACACCGTCGCGAGCAGCATCGGCAGCCGCGTGTCCACCAGCGCCCGGTCGATCCGCTCGTCCATGGTCATCACGTCGTCGAGGGGTAGCTCCGGATCGAGTGCGCGGAGCACGCGCCGCACGCCCGGCACCAGCGCCTTCGGATCACCGTCGGTCCTCAGCGCAACGGTCAGGTTGCTCCGGGTGTCCTGGCTCAGCGGGAAGTAGTAGGCGCCGTGGTTGCTCTCGCCGGCCAGGTCCGAGACCAGGATCTCGTCCACCACTCCCACCACCGTCAGCCACTCGATCTTCGAAGGGTCCTTCTCGAGCTGGGGCACGCTCTGGGAGATCCGCCCCCCGACCGGGTCGCGACCCGGCCAGTACTTCTCCGCCATCCAGCGGTCGACGATCGCCACCTTCTGCGAGTCCGCCGTGTCCCGCTGGTCGAACGGCCGGCCCTCGAGCACCTTGATCCCCAGGGTCTGGAAGTAACCGGGCGACACGATCCGCCGGAACGGCGCCCGCACCGATTCGCCCGGCTGCGGCTCGTAGCCCTCCACGGTGATCACGCTCGAGCTCGAGTTGTTGCCGAAGGGGATCGCGTCGGTGAGGCCGGCGTGCACGACCCCTGGAAGCGAGCGAGCCCGATCGAGGAAGCGGGAGGCGAAGGCGCGCCGGGCCGGGTCGTCCTTGTAACGGCTGTCGGGCAGCGAGACGGTGGCGGTCAGCACGCCGGCGGGCTGGAAGCCCGGATCGACCGCCAGCAGCTTCTGGAAGCTCGTGAGCAGGAAGCCCGCTCCCACCAGGAGCACGAAGGCGAAGGCCACCTGCAGCGCGACCAGGGTGCTCCGGGCGACGACGGCCCGGCGCGAGGCACTGCCCGTTCGGCCCTCCTCGCGGAAGATCGAAGAGAGGTCGCTGCGGAACACCTGGACCACCGGGATCAGCCCGAAGACCGTGCCCAGCACGAGTGCTGTGGCGAGGGTGACCAGAAGCACCCCGCCGTCGACCCCGATCTCCGCGCCCCGCGGGATGTGCTCGGCACCTAGAGTGGCAAGCAGTCGCAGGCTCCAGTACCCGGCGAGGACGCCGAGGGCACTCCCGACGAGGGTGAGCACCAGATTCTCCGTGATCAGCTGGCCGGCCAGGCGACCGCGTCCCGCTCCCAGGGCGCAGCGCGTGGCGAGCTCCTTCCGGCGGGTGCTGGTGCGCACCAGGATCAGGTTCGCAATGTTGCCACAGCCGATCAGCAGCACGAAGAGGGCGCCGCCCAGGAGCAGGGCGAGCTTCGGCCGAATGTCGCGGATCATGTCGTCGCGCCAGGGCTCGACGATCGTGTGGAAGCCGGCGTCGATCAGGAGCTGCTTGAACTGAGGGAAGCGCTCGAGGTTCCGGGCGTTCAAGGCGTCGATCTGGGACCGTGCCTGGGCCAGCGAGGCACCCGGGGCCAGGCGGGCGATCATCTGCCAGGAGTTCGAGTGGCGCCGGTCGTCCGAGCGGTCCTCGGTCGTGAAGGCGGCCGGGACGATCAGCTTGGCGCGGGTGTCGGGCACCTCGAAGCCCCGGGGCAGGACTCCGATCACGGTGTAGGGCTCGCCGTCGAGGCGGAGGTCCTGGCCGAGGGCATCGTCGCGGCCCCCGAACAGCCGCTGCCACATGCCGTAGGTCAGGATCACCTTCTTCTCGTTGCCCACCTCGCCGTCCTCGGCGCTGAACGCGCGGCCGCGGAGGACTTTGACGCCCAGCACGTCGAAGATCGACGGGGTGGCCACGAGCGTGCGCACGCGCTCCGGAGTCTCGCCGTGGAGCAGCGCCGGTCCCTGGGTGCGGAACAGGGCCACGCTCGCGAAGGCTCCCACCTGCTTCTTTCGGTCGTAGAAGTCCGGTACGCCGTTCGACGACCGCTCGACGCCTGCGCCTGGGTAGCTGTTGTTGAGGATCACCAGGCGGTCGGAGGCCGGGAACGGGAGGGGCTCGAGGACGACCGACCGGAAGACGCTGAAGGTGGCGACCGCCGCGCCCATGCAGAGCGTCAGGATCAGGAGGACGGTGACGGTAAAGCCGCGACCGCGCGCCAGGGTGAGGAACGCGTGGCGGAGGTCCCTGCCCAGGAGCTCGGGGCGGGCACGGTCGGGGCGCGGCGGTCGGTCGGTCATCGGTCTCCTCCCGGGCAGCTCGGAAGCGGGCCACCTCACCCGATCTAACGGGTGGGCGGGGCGGCGGGTTTCACAAGAGTGCCGCGAAGACCGCGGGACGAGCCGGCGAGCGCGCGCGGCTCAGAAGCGAGCCGGGTCGAAGGCCTCGGCCGGCGTCTCGCCCAGGAGACCCTCGGCGGCCAGCCGGCCGACCTCCCAGCTACAGCCCATGCCGTGGCCTCCCAGGCCGGCCACCCAGAAGAAGCTCTCCTCGCCGGGCGCCGGGCCGATGACGAAGCGGCCGTCGGCCGGCCGGGTGCGGAAGCAGGACCAAACGCTCCGGACCCGGGCGTCGCGCAGGCGGGGCAGGTGGGCGTGGATGCGCTCGGCCAGGGCCTCCTCGATGCCGGGGCTCACCGTCTCCTCGAGGCTCCTCGAGGTCTCCTCGTCGCAGATCGAGACGAGGAGACCTCCCGACTCGGGCCGCAGGTAGAAGTGCCGGTCGAGGTCCCACACGAACGGCCAGTCGGGGTCGATGGGGCCGACGCCCTCGACCACGAAGAGGTGGCGCTTGTAGGCCACCAGCTCCGGCCCGGGAACGCCGGCGAGGGCCGCCACCTCCCCCGCCCAGCCGCCGGCGGCGTCGACCACGCGGCCGGCCTCGATCTCGCCCCGGGCGGTTCGCAGGCGCCAGGCCCCACCTCCGCCGCCTCGCCGTAGCTCGAGGACCCGGTGCTCGGTGAGGAGCTCCACGCCTCGGGAGCGCGCGCCGGCCAGGTAGTGGCTCAGGAGGGCCCAGGTGTCGAGCACGCCATCGGTAGGGGTCTCGAGCACCGCCTCGAAGGAGTGACCCACCAGGAGCGGGATGCGCTCGAAGGCCCGGTCCGGGGCCACGAAGCGGCTGGCGCTCCGCTCCGGCGACCCCGGGGCCTCGGGGACCCGGACCGTCTCCAGCGTCGCGCGGCGCCCCAGCAGGAGCGAGCCCACCGGCCGGTAGCCGACCTCGTCGGCGAGCTCCTCGTAGGGCCCACGGCTCGCCATGGCGACCGCACGGATCGCCGGATCGGCCTCGGTCTGGCGGAGCATCGAGGCGTTGCGCCCCGAGGCGTGGGCGCCGGGGGCCTTCTCCTGCTCCAGGAGGGCGATGGAGCCGGCGAAGCCCCGGCTCAGGTGGTAGGCGGTGGCGGCGCCGGCGAACCCGGCGCCGACGATGGCGATGTCGAAGCCGCGCGAGCCCATGGCCGCTCAGCGTAGCAGCCAGACGCCCGCGAATCGTGGAACCGGTCGGGGGGGAAGGGGATCGAGGGGATGTGGGGGGCACCGGGTCAACTGTCGCGCAGGGCGATCGCCGGGTCGACGGCGGCGGCGCGGCGAGCGGGCATCCAGCTCGCGAGCACCGTCACCACCGCCAGCACCGCACCCACGCCCAGCACGGTCAGCGGCTGGACCTGGGTCAGGCCGGACAGCGCGGTGCCGATCGCCCGGGTCACCAGGATCACTCCCGGCACCCCGAGAACGATCCCGATCGCGGCGAGGAGAAGCCCCTGGCGGGTGACCATGGCCCGGACCTGGCCCGCGCGGGCGCCCAGGGCCATGCGCACACCGATCTCGTGGGTGCGCTGGGCCACGGTGAAGGCGAGCACGCCGTAGGTCCCGAGCGCGGCGAGGAGCAGGGCGAGAGTGCCGAAGGCGCCCAGGATCGACGTGATCACCCGCATCCCGACGAAGAACTGCGCCGAGTACGCCGCGATCGACTGCACCTGGGAGACGACGAGACTCGGATCGTACGCCTCGAGCACCTGGCGCACGGGGCCGGCGAGGGCGTCGGGATCGCCCGCCGAGCGCAGGGTCACTGCCACGGCGGTAGGCGGCTGCTGGGCGAGGGGCAGGTAGATCACCGGCTGGTCCTTGTCGGTGAAGATGACGCCGTGGGACACCGTGTCCACCACCCCCACGATCCGGTGGCTCTTCCCCTCGACCGTGATCTGCCGGCCGAGGGGGTCGGCGTCCGGCCACTGGCGTTCGACCAGAGCGCGGTTGACGATCGCCACCAGCGCCGAGTCGATGCGATCGGCGGAGGTGAAGGCCCGGCCGGCGCGCACCGCCACGCCGAGGGTCTCGAAGAACCGGGGGTCGACCCGCCCGACACCGGCGCTCGGCGGCGCCTGGCCCGCGGGCGGCGGCGAAGCGTCCACGGTGTAGGTCTCGCTCGGGAGCAGCGGCGTGCGGGGGCGGAAGCTCGAAGCGCTCGCCGCCACGACCCCCGGGACGGCCGCGAGGCGACGGCTCATCTCCTCGATCTGCGCCGCCCGTTTCGCCGGCGAGGCCTGGGCGTCGTCCGGCAGGTCGACCCTCAGCGTGGCCAGATGGGCGGTCTCGAAGCCGGGATCCGTGTGCTGGAGCTCGAGGAAGCTCCTCACCATGACCGCCCCGCCTCCCAGGAGCACCAGCGAGAGGGCGATCTCCGCCACCACCAGGCCCCGGGCCACCAGCCGCCGACGGCCTCCGAGGCTCGCTCCGCGCCCGCCTTCCTTGAGCGCCGTCTGGACCTTCATGCGGCTCACCTGGAAGACCGGGAGCATGCCGACGATCAGCCCGGCGACGACGGTGACTCCGACGGTGAACGCCAGCACCCGGCCATCGACCGAGGGCAGATAGACCTTGGGCAGGCGGGATACGAAGGCGTTGGCGATGCTGCGGGTCGCGAGGTACCCGAGGCCCAGCCCCAGCACGCCGCCCGCTGCCGCGGAGACCAGAGACTCCGTGGCGAGCTGGCGGGCGATCCGCCAGCGCCCGGCGCCCAGGCTGGAGCGCACCGCGAGCTCGGTGACGCGGCCCTGGGTGCGGGCCAGGAGCAGGTTGGCGATGTTGGCGCACGCGATGAGGAGCACGAAGATCAGCGCGCCCTGGAGGAGCCCGAGAATCTGGCGGTCCTGGTGCGACGGCAGCTCGGTGCGCAGGTTGAGAGTCTGAACCGTGTAGCCCCGGTTCGCCTCCGGGTACTCTTTGGCCAGGCGCTCGCCCAGCGACTTCATGGCGGTCGCGGCCTCGGCCGTGGTCACCCCGGGGGCGAGGCGGCCCATCGCCAGCAGGTTGCGGCGATCGCGCTTGGCCGTGGCGGGGTCGAGGGCGAGGGGGCGGTAGAGCTGGATGCCGGGATCGACGAACTCGAAGCGTTCGGGCAGCACGCCCACCACGATGTTGGCCTCGCCGTTGATCGTGATCGTCTTGCCGAGGACCGCCGGGTCACCGGCGAAGCGGCTCTGCCAGAAGCCGTAGGTGAGGACCACCACCTTGGCAGAGGCGCCGGGCTTCCCCTCCTCTGGGAGGAAGGCCCGCCCGAGCCGAGGCTGGACGCCCAGCAGGGGGAAGAAATCCGGGGTCACCTGGGCGGCGGTGACCGGCTCGCTCCGGTCGCCCGAGCCGCTGCCGGCGCCGAGCTTCACCGGAGCGGAGGAATAGGCAGCCATGGCCGAAAAGCTGGTCTGGCGCTGTTGCCAGTCGAGGAAGTTGAGGGCGGAGGTGCCCGAGACCTGCCCGGCGAGCTTCGGGTCTTGGTACTCCCCGACCAGGGCCAGGCGCTCTGGGTGGTCGTAGGGCAGCGGCCGGAAAAGCAGGCCGTTGACCAGGCTGAAGACCGCCGTGTTGCCGGCGATCGCCAGGGCCAGCGAGCCGACCACCAGCACGGTGACCGCCGGGGCCTTGCGCAGGGACCTGAGCGCGTACTTGACGTCTTGGACGAGACTCTCCATCGTTCCTCCTCGGTGCGGGCCGCGGTCGCCCCGCGCTCGACCCGTTCAGGGAGGACTACGACTCCCGCCGCCGGGAGTTTCGCCGCCTACTCGCCGCGCAGCACTTCCACCGGGTCGACCGTCGCGGCGTGGCGGGCCGGGCGGTAGCAGGCGGCGAGGGCGACGGCGAGGAGCAGGGCCGACACCGTGGCCAGGGTCACCGGGTCCCAGGGCGCCACGCCGAAGAGGAGCGAGCTGGCCAGCCGGCCGAGGCCCAGGGCGCCCGCCGCCCCCAGGGCCACGCCGACGAGGGTCAGGCCGACCCCCTGGCGCACCACCAGGCGGAGCACTTCTCCAGGCGCTGCGCCGAGCACCATCCGGGTGCCGATCTCGCGCCGGCGCTGCTCGACCGAGAAGGCGAGCACGCCGTAGACCCCCACCGCCGCCAGGACGAGGGCGAGGGCGCCGAAGGCGACCAGCAGCACCATGGAGAGGCGCCGCGTGAGGAGGCTGTCGGCGAGCTGAGCGCGCATGGTGGTCACGCCGTAGACCGGCTGCTCGGGATCGACGGCGCGGATGGCGCCGCGCAGCGGGTCGGCCAGGGCCTCCGGGTCGGCGGCCGTGTGGACGACGAAGGTCATGCCGGTCTGGGGCCGCTGGCGATAGGAGACGTAGATCGTCTCTTTCTCGATGGGGCGCTCGAGGTCGCGCACCTTGACCGGTGCCACCACGCCGACGATGGGGATCCAGGGCCCATCCTGCCCGCTCCGGCTCAGGCGGCCGGCGAGGGGGTCCTTGCCCTGGAAGTACTTGTCGACCAGTTTCTCGTCGACCACCGCCACCATCGGGGAGTCGGTCCGGTCGAAGTGGGTGAAGCCGCGGCCCTGGAGCACCGGGATGCCGACGGTCGCGAAGTAGCCGTCGTCCACCACGCGAATCAGGGCGTGGGGCGCGGACTCGCCCTGGGCCGGGGTGTAGCCCTCGATCGAGTAGGAGCCGGACGAGGAGTTGTGCGCGAAGGGCGCGGAGCTGATCACCCCGGCAGAGACGACACCGGGTAGCGCCCGGACCCGTTCGAGCGCCCGGTCGAAGAAGGCCACGACCTGCTGCGGCTCGCCGTAGCGCGAGTCCGGAAGGTCGACCTGGGCGAGCAGGAGGTGGTCCGGCCGGAAGCCGGGGCTCTCCGCGGAGAGGGCGGCGAGGGTGCGAACCAGGAGGCCCGCCCCGGCGAGGAGGACCAGGGCCATGGCCACCTCGGCGACCACCAGGACCTTGCGCACGCGGGTCGTTCGCCGCCCGCCGCCCGTGCCGCGCCCCTCCTCCTTGAGGGAGCCCGCGGGGTCGCTCTTCCAGACCGAGATCACCGGGAAGAGGCCGAAGAGGATGGCGGTGGCGAGGGCCAGGGCGAGGGTGAAGCCGAGGACCGGCGCGTCGAGGCCCACGTGCAGGCCGGCCAACCGTTCGGCGAGGCCTAGCCCCGAGAGGAGCTTGACCCCGGCCGCGCCGAGGCCGATCCCGGCGGCGGCGCCCGCCGCGGCCAGGAGCAGGCTCTCGAGGAGGAGCTGGCGGGTGATCCGCCCCATGCCGGCGCCCAGGGCGGTGCGCACGGCGAGCTCCTTGTGGCGCGCCGAGACCCGAGCCAGAAGGAGGTTCGCGACGTTGAAGCAGGCGATCAGCAGGACCAGGGCGACCACCCCCTGGAGCAGCAGCAGCATGGGCCGCAGGCTCCCGTAGCGGTCCTGGCGCAGGTCCACCACCAGGCCGCCGAAGCCCGCGGCCTTCCAGAACTTGGCGTCCTCCGGAAAGCGCTCGAGGTTCCGTCGGTGGATGGAGTCGATCTGCTCCTGGGCCTGGGCGATCGTGGCGCCCGGGGCGAGCCGGGCGACCATGGCGAAGGACTCGTGGCCGCGGGAGTCGTCGGAGCGCTGCTTCGGGGTCGGTGCGAAGGGGCGCCAGGCCTCGACATGGGGCGACGGGAAGGCGAAGCCGGGGGGCATGACGCCCAGCACGCGGTACGGCTCGCCGTCCAGCCGGACGTCGCGCCCGACGATCCCGGGGTCGGCGCCGAAGTCCCGGCGCCAGAGCCCGTCGGAGAGCACCACTACGTGCTCGTGACCGGGGCGGTCCTCGTCCGGACCGAACACCCGGCCGAGGGCGGCGTGGGCGCGGAGCAGGGGGAAGAGGGAGGCGGTGGCGCGCAGGCCCATCACCCGCTCCGGACTGCCCTCGGTGGTCTCGCCGGCCGAGAGGTTGAGGCTCTCGTAGCCGTAAAGCGAGCTCTCCTCGAAGGCGGAGACCCCTTCGCGGCGGTCGAAGTAGTCCGGCACCGACACCGAGGCCTGGTCGAGCCCCATCTTGGGGTAGGTGTTCCAGACCTGGACCAGGCGGTCGGCCTCCGGATAGGGAAGGGGCGCGAGGAGCACCGCGTCGACCACACTGAAGATGGCGGTGTTGGCGCCGATCCCCAGGGCGAGGGTGAGGACGGCGAGGACGGTCACCGCCCGGTGGCGGGCGAGCGAGCGCAGGGCGTGGCGAAGGTCGCGGGCGAGATCGGCGAGCATGCTCTCCTCCTCCGAAGTTGCCTCTACCTACTCGCGGGCGGCGGGTTTTGTTACGCGGTCGTCGTCACCCGCGGCGCGCTGTCAGGCCAGTCCGACCGGCCGCCGGCGCGCCGGCCGCCGTCGGAGGCCGCCCAGCAGGATCAGCAGGAGCGGGCCGGCGATGAAGCCGCCGATGTGGGCGAAGAAGGCCACGCCGCCCGACTGGCTGGCGGACCGCGCACCGAGGGAGGCGATTCCCGAGACGAACTGGAGGAGGAACCACAGCGGCAGGTAGACCAAGGCCGGCACCTCGATGAAGTCGATGAAGAAGCCGAGGAAGATGAGAGTCAGCACCCGCGCCCGCGGGAAGAGGAAGAGGTAGGCGCCGAGCACCCCGGCGATCGCCCCGCTGGCCCCCACGGTGGGCACCGCGAGCCCCGGCGCGGCGACCGCCTGGGCGTACGTGGCGAGGAATCCGCAGGCCAGGTAGAAGACCAGGAACCGCACGTGGCCGAGGCGATCCTCCACGTTGTCGCCGAAGATCCAGAGGAAGAGCATGTTGCCGCCGATGTGGGCGAAGCCGCCGTGGAGGAACATGGAGAGGAGGGCGCCGCCGAGCTGGAGGTCGCCGCCCGGGTAGGGACCGCCGCCGAACATCCGGGCCGGCACGAAGGCCGAGGCCATCATGAACCGCTCGAGCCCGGCCCCCAGGGACAGCTCATAGAGGAACACGGCCACGTTGACGGCGATCAGCGCCACCGTAATGACCGGCTTCGTCCGGCTCGGGTTCTCGTCGCGAAGCGGCAGCATGGCGTCTCGCGGGCGAGACTAGCAGCCTGCCCCGGGGCGTCTACGTGCCTTCGGCCAGGGCCAGGTAGATGGCCTCTTCGCGGCCGGCCAGGGTGCGGGCCGCCAGGCCGAGGAGGAATCGGGACGCGACGAGGGCGACCGCCGCCCAGACCAGGCAGACGGCGGTGGCCGCGAGCACGCTCCGGGTGAGGCCGAAGACCAGGGCGCCGGGGGCGGCGGCGAGGGGCACCGCCAGGCCGGTGGCGACGAGGCCGGCCAGGGCGGCGAGCTGGTTGGGCTTCGCCGACCTGCCCAGGCGGCCCAAGTCGACCGCCTTGGGGAAGAACATGGAGATCCAGATGTGAAGAGGGGCGAGCAGGGCCGAGAGGGTGACGCCGGTGAGGAGGACGGCGGGCCAGAACGGCAGCGCCCCGGGCTCCAGGGTCACGATCACGCCGCTCCCGAGGATCGTCAGGATCGTGGCGAGGAAGCCCTCGGCCACCGCCTTGCCGAGGACCAGGTCCCGCCGCCCCAGGGGCGAGACGAGGGTCAGGGAGTAGCCGGGGCCGTCCACCGCGAACAGGTTGAGCGACAAGGACTGGAGCGAAAGGTTGGCCAGCACCGCGGCGCCCAGGGCGAGGAGCACGCCCAGTCCCAGCCCGAAGCGCTCGAGCCCCTCGACCCGGCTCGCCGAGCCGCGGAACATCAAGGTCATGGCCAGGAGGACGACGGGCATGGTCACCAGGCTCAGGCGGCCAGGGAGGGTGCGCAGGTACGAGCGGACCTGGGCCCACGCCACCACCGAAGCGCCGGGCGGCAGGCCGGGCAGGCGCGGCGGCCGGACGGCGGAGCGCGCTCCGGCCCGGGACGCGGCGCTTGCCGGCGAGGCGAGGAGGCGCCGCCAGAGGCCGAAGGAGAGCCGGAACACGACGAGGGCGACGAGCGCCAGGGCGAGGAGCGAGGCGAGGGCCGCGCCCGGACGTCCGGCGGAGGCCCGGGCGACCGCCCGGGCGTAGGCCTCCGAAGGCACGACCTGGAGCCAGAGGGGGAAGCGCCCGACGGAACGGAGCTTCGCGCCCTTGGTCGCCTCGCCGCTCTTCCGGGGCGCGGACCCGGGGGCCGTCGGGCCCGGCGCCGCCGCCTCGGCCGACGTCCGGGCGCTTCGCGGGTGGCGGGCCTCCCGGCGGCTCTGCTGGAGGCCCGGCATCATGGCCCCGACGATCCACAGGCACATGACGCCCAGGAGGACCCACTCGGCCCGCCGGCGGTCGCGCAGCAGGAGCTCCAGACCGAAGGAAGCCACCGACGAGAGCAGGACGAGGATGAGGAACAGGAGCGCTCCGGCGGCGAGGGCCACCAGACCGCCGAGCCCGGCGCCCCAGGTCACGGCGAGCCCCAGCGTCGCCAGGGCCGGCAGCATCAGGAGCAGCCAGGGGTCGGCGAGGTGGGCGCCGACCTCGAGGGCGTGGAGGCGGCGCGGGGCGATGGGCAGCAGTAGCAGGCGGGTGCGGCCGTAGCTGCCCCGACTCATCGCCTGGAAGGCCGGAAAGAAGAAGAGCGCCACGGTGAAGATGGCGAGGCCCACCCGCAGCACCAGGATCACGGCGTAGCGCGCATCGCCGCCGCGGGCCAGGGCCAGGCCGGCGAAGACCGCGCCCACCGCCAGGCCCAGGGCGCCCATGCCGGTCATCGACCAGAGGACGACCTTGCCGGCGAGCTCGCCCACGGCGGCCAGCCGCTGCAGGGCGCCGCGCCGCCCCCGTCCCAGGCTGTTGGCAGCCTGGCGCCAGCGCAGCCAGGCGAAGGTCGCGAGCTGGCGGCCGAGCGGGGGCAGCCCGCCGCCGGCCTCGGAAGGGCCGGCCTTCAAGTCCCCAACCACTCGAGGGAACCCTCCGGCCGATCCCGCGCCCCCACCACGGCGAGGAAGATCTCCTCCAGGCTCTCACCGGCCCCGGCTTTGGCCCCGGCCCGGAGCTCCGCGATCGGCCCCTGGGTGACCAGCCGCCCCTTGTGGATGATGCCCACGTGGTCGGCCAGGCGCTCGACGATCTCCAGGACGTGGGAGGTGAGGAAGACCGTGCCGCCCCGCCCGACGAAGTCGTGGAGCAGCCGGCGGATCTGGCGCGAGGAGAGGGCGTCGATGCCTTCGAACGGCTCGTCGAGGAAGAGCAGGTGGGGCGCGGGCAGGAAGGCGGCGGCGAGGGAGAGCTTCTTCTTCATGCCGTGGGAGTAGTCGGCCACCAGGGTGCCGGCGTCGTCGGCCAGCCCGAGCAGGTCGAGGAGCTCGCCCGTGCGCCGCTCCAGGACCTCGTCGGGGAGGCCGTGGATGCGCCCGACGAAGGCGAGGTTCTCGCCACCGGAGAGCCGCTCGAAGAGCGCCAGGTCCTCGGGCACCACGCCGACCTGGCGCTTGACCGCCACCGGGTCCCCCAGGGGGTCGAGCCCCAGGATCCGGAGCGTCCCCGCCGAGGGCCGGAGCAGCCCGGTCAGGCACTTGATGGTCGTCGACTTGCCGGCGCCGTTGGGCCCCAGGAAGCCGTAGAAGCTGCCGCGGGGGACCTGCAAATCGATGCCGTCGACCGCCGTGAAGTCACCGAAAGTGCGGGTCAGCCCCCGAGTCTCGAGAGCGAGCCCGGACGCGGGCGGCGGCGCGGCAGCCCCAGGGTCCGGCGCTTGGAGGTCGTCGCTCATCTCGGGATGACGAGAACAGACGTTAACATGGCAGCCCCATGGACGAACCGCTCACCCTGACCTTCGAGACCTTCTGGACCTGGGTCGCTTCGCATCCCAACTGCATCCTCCGGGCGGGGACGCCGGAGGCGGTCCTCTACGACGACGAGGACCTCCACTGGCACTTCGCGGCCGAGGGGCCGCAGACTCTGGTGGTGCAGGTGATCCGGGGCAAGCGCCTGGTGGGTGAGCTACTCGTCGAGCCCGAGCACGTGACCTACGTCCAGGGCTCGGCCGGCGATCCCGAGGACGAGTTCGTCTTCGAGCTGGTCTCCGAGACGGAGGCCGAGCAGATCGTCGCCTACTTCTTCGTCCTGGCCCACGGGTACGAGCCGCAGGAGGCGACCCACCCGCCGTCGTCCAGGCTGCAAGTTCACTAGTGGTCCGTCAACCTTCAATTGACGGGTCCCACCGGTCCTTCACGCCGCTGGCGGCGTTGCTCCTCCTCGACGTAGGCCCCGCTACGCCTGCGTCGGAGCGCCTGGCCAGCGACGCGAAATCCTCGCCGGATACCCTGTCAATTGAAGGTTGACGGACCACTAGCCTGAGCGGGGAACCCCGTCCAAGCCGAGATCGGGCGGGAGAGGGATCGAGGGGTTGCGGGGGGGATCGGCTCAAATCGCCATGGCGTCGGCGAGCGCCAGGAGGCTCGTGTCGAGCTCCTTCTTCCGGCCCGCAACCTCCTCCAAGGGGGTGGGCAGGATGTCGCGGCCCTGGAGGCCCACGAGGACTCCGGCCTCGCCGCGGGCGAGCTGCTCGACCGCCGCCGCCCCGAGGCGGGTGCCCAGGAGGCGGTCGAAGACCCCCGGCGCGCCACCCCGCTGGACGTGGCCGAGGATGGTGAGGCGCAGCTCGAACCCGAGGCGCCCCCGGTGGGCCTGGAAGTAGTCGACCAGGGCGGTGGCGTTGTAGCGCGCCCCCTCGGCCACCACCACCAGGGCATGCGGCTTGCCCCGATCGTAAGCGGCAAGCAGGTCGCGGGCGACGTCCTCGGGGTCGCACGGGCGCTCGGGCAGCACGATGGACTCGGCGCCGCCCGCGATGCCTGACATCAACGCCAGGTACCCCGAGTCGCGTCCCATCACCTCCACGAGGAAGGCCCGCTGGTGGGCCGAGGCGGTGGTCTTGAGGCGGTCGATGGCCTCGAGGGCCACGTTGAGGGCGGTGTCGACGCCCAGGGTGATGTCGGCTCCGTAGAGGTCGTTGTCGATGGTCGAGGCGACCCCGACCACCGGGAACCCGTGCGCGAAGAGGGCGCGGGCGCCGGCCTGGGAGCCGTTGCCGCCGATCACCACGAGGCCCTCGACCCCCGCCGCCTCGAGCTGGGTGAGGGCGCGCCGCTGGCCCCCTTCCTCCTGGAACAGGGCGGTCCTGGAGCTGCCCAGGACCGTGCCCCCCTGCTGGATGATGCCACCCACGTCCCGGGCGCCGAGCTCCGAGATGTCTCCGGCCATGAGCCCGGCGAACCCCCGGCGCACGCCGTAGGCTCGCCATCCCCGGGCGATGGCGCTCCGCACTACGGCGCGGATGGCCGCGTTCATCCCCGGCGCGTCCCCGCCGCTGGTCAAGACGGCGAGGCTCTTCATGGTGTCTCCCGGTCGAGCCGGAGGCGGAAGCGGCTGCGGGGAATGAGTGTCGACGCCGACATGGAGTGATGCTACCGCGCGGCGAGGCCCAGATGTCGCACCGAGGAGGAAGTTCCGGCGGGGACCTCGAGGACGGAGCGCTGACGCCGGACAGACCGGTTCAGTCGGAGGTCCCCGCCGGGGTGGGACAGGACTGCGGGACCCGTACAGGTCGGAGGATGGGTCTAGACGTGTACCGGGCGGGCGCCCGTCCGTACGCCGGTCCGGTCCTCCAGAGGTCCATCGAATCTCGGGGGGCTCGGGGCGCGCTGGAGGGCGGGCCCTGATGCCCGTGAACGTCCGAAAGCAACGGGGGCTGCGAGGCGCGAACCGTCCGCGGCGCTCGGCTCGTGCCGGGCGGTTGGACTGTCGAGAACTGGCTCGCGACCGATCGGAACACTTCGTGCCTCCCCCGGACGACAGCTTTGGAACCAGCTCTTATTGTCGGTGCTCCGGAGCCTCCGGGCCACCTCTGGCCGGGTGGCCGTCGGCTCGCCGCCGGGTGGGTCCCTGCCACCTTCGAGGGCAGGGCCCATCCGGGCTATCCTCGGGGCCACCGATGCGCGGAGAAGGCGGAGAACGCGGAGAACGCGGAGGGCCGGGCTCCGAGCCGGGCCCGCCGGGGACCGGCACGGCCGGGCGCGGAGGGGGGCTGTGGTGGCTCCTCGCCCTGTGGGCCGCCTCGCTCCTCGCCGCCGCCCTGGCCGCTCCCCTGGTCTTCCACGGGGTTCGGCTCTGGGCGGCGCGGTCCCCGGGAGGCATCGCCGGGTACCTGGCGGGCAAGGACTTCCCGCGCTACTTCGATCGCCTGCGCTGGCTCTTCGTGCTCGCGGGGCTGCCCTGGGTCTGCCGGTGGACCGGTCTTTCGGGCCGGGAGGCGCTGGGGCTCGTGGGCGGCCGGCGGGCGTGGCGGGCGGCGGCGGGATGGTTCGCGGCCGGCGTCGCGACGGTGGCGCTGATCGCCGCCGGCCAGGTCGCCGGCGGGGTGGCCGCGATGAGGCTCCGGGCCGGGCTCGGCGCTGCCCTCGCGGAGGCGGGCGAGGTCGCCCTGGCGGCCCTCGTCTCGGCGGCCCTCATCGCCTTCTTCGAGGAGCTGGTCTTCCGAGGGAGTCGTCTTCCAGCTCGCGGCGCGGACCCTGAAGCTGCCGTGGGCGGTGGCCGTGGCCGCCCTGATCTTCGCCCTGGTCCACTTCCAGCGCCTGCCGGGCGACGCCTGGCCCGACGGAGCGGCCGTGGGCCCGGCCTCCGGCCTGGTCGTGGCCTGGCGCAGCCTCGCCGCCCTGCCCTCGAACCTCGACCCGGCGGTGTTCTCGGCCCTCGTCCTGGCCGGGGCGATCCTCTGCCTGGTGTTCGCTCGGCACCGGACACTGCTGGCGTCCATGGGCCTCCACGCGGGGTGGGTGGCCGCCGCCGGGATCCATCGCCGCCTGCTGCGGGTGGATCCGCACGCCTCGACGACCCTGTGGGGCGGGCGCCACTTGATCGACGGCATCGCGCCCCTCGTGCTGCTGGCCCTGGGGCTTGCGGCGCTGGCGTGGGTCGAGGCGCGGAGGCGGCGGGGCGCTCGCCCGGGACCGCCCTGATCCGAGCTCTCGGCTCGAGAGCCGGGGGCGCAACCGGACGACTCCCGCGAGGTGCCAGCCACCTTTCACGCCTTTCACGGCTCTCCATGCATCCGAAGTGGCTGGTCAAACGCATCACCCGGCTCGAACGCGACCGGGTGGGCGGGTTTTCACACCCGGGGGGGTGGGGGCAAACCCCCCTGTCCTGACGGTGCGCGGCGGCCTTTCGCTCGTTAGGTTTACCGGCGAAAGGGGACCATCGTGAACGACTGGATCAAGAAACTCGCATCTCTCAAGCTCACTGTCGTCTTGCTCGTCCTGCTGCTCGCGGCGCTCGCCGCGGGCACCGTGATCGAGTCCTCCAAGGGCACCGACGCCGCGGGACGGCTGGTCTACTACTCGTTCTGGTTCCGGGCGCTGCTGCTGGCCATGGGTATCAACACGATTCTGGCCATCGCGGTCCGCTGGCCGCCCAACAACTACCGCATCGGCTTCCTCCTCACCCACACCTCCCTGCTGGTGATCCTGGTCGGCGCCCTGGTCAGCGCCCGCTTCAAGGTCGAAGGCCAGCTCGCCCTCTGGGAGGGGCAGGAGAGCCCGGTGATCGCCTTGCGCACCGACTCACCCACCGGCGCCCAGGCCACCCTGCCCTTCTCCGTACGCCTCGATGCCTTCGAGATCGACTACTACCCGGGAACCCACCGGCCGGCGATGTTCCGCAGCCGCGTGACGGTGACCGACCCCGAGCTCGGCGGCTCGTTCCCGGCGGTCATCTGGATGAACCACGAGCTCTCCTACCGGGGCTACAAGCTGTTCCAGAGCAGCTACCAGCAGTCCGGCGGCCGGCAGATGTCGGTGCTCTCCGTCTCCCACGACCCGGGGCAGCTCATCGTCTTCATCGGCTACTTCCTGCTCCTGGGCGGCATGTCGACGGTGCTCGCTACCCGCATCGTCCAGGCGCGGGCCCTGGCCCGGCGCCAAGCCACGCGGGTCGGCGCGCGCAGCGCGGCGGTGCCCGCCCACCGGTCCGGGCGCAAGGCCGCGGCGGCGGGGGTGGCCTCCTGCCTCGTCGCGGCCCTCGCGCTGATGGCACCGCCCGCGGCGCGCGCGGCGGCCACGCTGCCGTCGCCGGACACCGTGGAGGCGCTGCGCAGTCTGCCGGTGCAGCACGACGGCCGGGTGATGCCCCTCGACACCCTGGCCCGCGAAGGGATCTGGAAGGTCACCGGGGAGCGCGGCGGCTGGCAGGGGGAGGACCCCGTGGCCGTGGCGCTCTCCTGGATGTTCGACGGGCGCTCCTGGGTCTCCGAGCCGGTGGTGGAGCTGGGAGATCCGGCCCTCGCCGTCGCCGCGGGCCTGGCGCCCGGCACCACTCACGCCTCCTACGCCCAGCTCTTCTCCAGCCCGGGGATCCGGGACCTGGTGAGCCAGGCCCGGAGCGCTCAGCAGCGGGGCCAGGAGCACCTGCCGCCGCGGCTCGCGGCGGCGGCCAAGGTCGACGCCCGGCTCGGTTGGCTCCAGAGCTTTCTCACCCGCGACCTGCTGCGGGTCGTTCCGGCCTCGGCGGACCCGGTGGGCACCTGGGACGAGGCGCCGGCGAGCGTGACCGACGCCGCGTCGCTCCTCGCCTGGTACCGGGCGACCGAGGCGCAGCCGCCGGCCGGCTACCCGGCCTCCCGGGACATGACCCGCGAGGTGACCTACAACCGGGTGCACCCGACCCGCCTCGCCTGGTGGGTGCTGGCCCTGGGCACGGTCCTCTCGCTGGTCGCCCTGCGCCGGCCGAGCCGGCCGTGGGACCTGTTGGCGGTGACGGCCCTGGTCGTGGGCGTGGGGGTGATGACCTGGGGCCTGGCGGTGCGCTGGCAGATCGAGGGACACATCCCGGCCTCGAACATGTACGAGTCCATGCTCTTCCTGGCGTGGGGCGTGGGGCTCTTCGCCCTGCTGGCCGCCGCCCTGCTCCGCAACCGGCTGGTGATCTTCAACGCTGCGGCAATGGCGGCCCTCACCCTGGGGCTCGCGAGCTTCCTGCCCATCGACCCCTTCATCCATCCCATCGCGCCGGTGCTCTCGGGCACCCCGTGGCTCGCCATCCACGTGCCCATCATCATGGTGAGCTACTCGGTCCTGGCCCTGGGTGTGCTCATCGCCCACCTCCAGATCGGTATCGAGATCTTCCGCCCCAAGCGCCGCGAGGCGGCGGCCCGCATGAACGGCCTGCTCTACTGGTACATGCAGGTGGGCTCGCTGCTCCTGGTCGCGGGCATCATCACCGGCTCGATCTGGGCCGCCTCGTCCTGGGGCCGCTACTGGGGCTGGGATCCGAAGGAGGTCTGGTCGCTGATCGCCTTCATCGCCTACATGGCGATTCTCCACAGCCGCTTCGACCGGCAGATCCAGGCCTTCGGCGTGGCCGCCGCCTCCATCGTCGCCTTCTGGGCGATCCTGATGACCTACATCGGGGTGAACTTCGTGCTTACGGCGGGGCTCCACTCCTACGGCTTCGGAAGCGGCGGAGTGGTGGAGTGGATGGCGGGGATCGGGGTGCTGGAGCTCCTCTTCCTCGGAGGTGGCTACCTCGCCCACCGGAAGAATATGGCCGCCTACGGGCCGCTGGTCGCGGCCGGCATCTGACGGCTTCCGCCTGATTGGTTCCTCTCCCCCCCGGGGTATCCGGCGTCCCCTTTCAGCCCCGGGGGGGAGGGGTTTGTTCGGCGGTAAAGGGCCGTTTCGACTCGACGAGGCGCCCACGGCGTCGTCGGCTTCGTCGGGCGCGGATCCCCCTCCCACGCCCGTCTACGTGCCCGAAGGGAACCGGCCCGGGGCTGTTGCGGTGCAGAGAGCGACTGGGTCACCCCCCTCACCCTCAATCCCTCTCCCACCCTCGCGGGGGGAGAGGGACGCCCCCGCCCTGCTCTCAGGCCGTCAGGGAGTCCGACGAACGCCGATCCACCCCTCACACTCCTCCCATTTCAGCGGAGCTGTCGTTCCCATCGCCGAGGAGGCAGGCCGCGGGGCCGCGTGGTTTCTCGCCGGCGCAGAGATCCACTGGATCACCCCCCTCACCCTCGATCCCTCTCCCACCCTCAAGGTGGGCGAGGGACGCCGCCGCCCCCTTCCTCCACCAAGGAGTCCGACGAACGCCGATCCACCCCCTTGCCCCTTTTCGGCGGAGCTGTCGCTTCAACCGCCGAGTGGGCAGGCCGCGGGGCCGCGTGGTTTCTCGCCGGCGCAGTCTGCCGCCGAGAAAGCCACCGGCCCGCGGCCGTCTTCCGCGGCACCCCCGGTCCAACGTCAGATCAAGCTCCGCAGAAACTCCAGATCCCGCCGATGCCCCTCCTCGTCGTCGCCCATGGGGGTCTCCACCACCATGGGCTTGCCGGCTGTGCGCTCATCGTGGAGCAGGCGGGCGAAGAGATCCGGCCCGATGGCCCCCTGGCCGATGTTCTCGTGGCGGTCCTTGCGCGAGGCGAACGGCTGCTTGGAGTCGTTGAGGTGCAGGGCGCCGACCCGCTTCCAGCTCAGCAGCTCGGCGACCTCCGCGGCCCACTCATCGTAGCCTGCCGGCTCGTGGACGGCGTACCCGGCGGCGAAGGCGTGGCAGGTGTCGAGGCAAAAGCCCAGGTGGTCGCCGGCCTCGCTCGCGGCGACGATGGCGGCGAGCTGGCCGTTCGTGTAGCCGAGCACGGTGCCCTGGCCGGCGGTGTTCTCGAGGAGCACCAAGGCCGGGCACGCGGGGCGCTCGGCGAAAACGACGTCGAGGGAGGCGGCGATGGCGGCGATCCCGGCGTCCTCTCCCGCTCCCAGGTGGGCTCCCGGGTGCACGACCAGGCCGGCGACGCCGAGGCGCGCGCAGCGGTCGAGCTCGTCGCCGAGGGCGGCGCGGGACTTGGCGAGGATCGCCGGGTCGGTGGCGGCGAGGTTGATCAAGTAGCTCGAGTGGGCGACCAGGGGGCCGATGGGCGAGGCGCCGTGGGCCTGCCTGAAGGCTTCGGCCTCCTCCTCACCCAGGGCGCGGCCGCGCCACTGGCTGGCGTTCTTGACGAAGATCTGGAGGGCGTCGCAGCCCAGATCCTCCCCGCGCTCGATGGCCTTCGGCAGGCCGCCGGCGATGGAGACGTGGGCGCCGAGGAGAGGCTCGCTCATGGGCGGCCGATTGTACCGTCGCCCTCGCCTTCCCCGCCCGGGCGGCTCTGTTAGACTGCCCGGAATGCTTCGGAAGGCCCTCCGAGCGCTCGGATTCCTCGTCTATCTCGGTCTGGTGTTCGTCGTCTTTCTGCTGGCGGCGTACGTCTCCTTCAACCTGTTCGTGCGCAGCGGCGCCACCCGGACCCCCTCGCTGGTGGGGCTGTCCCTCGACGACGCCCGCAGCCATCTCGCCGACCAGGGCCTCGAGCTGCGAGTGGAGGAGGGGGGGCGCTACGACGCCCAGATCCCGGCCGACCACGTGGCCCAGCAGAATCCACCCGAGGGCGCTCTGGTCAAGCGGGGCAGCGCGGTGTCCGTCGTGCCTTCCCTCGGCCCGCAGCGCGTCAGCGTGCCGGCCCTGGACGGCCAGGGCCTCCAGTCGTCCCAGGTGCTCCTGGCGGCGGCCGGCCTGTCCCTGGGTCGGACGGTGGAGGTCTTCGGCCACGAGGTGACGCCCGGCTCGGTGGTCGCCCAGGAGCCGCCGGCCGGTGCGACGGTGGCGCCCGGCGCCTCGGTGGATCTTCTCCTCGCCCGTCAGGGCTCGGGGGAGGCCTACGTGATGCCCGACCTCGTCTATCGGGACTACGAAGACGTCCGACGGTTCTTCGAAGGGCGCGGGTTTCGCCTGGGCAGCGTCAAGTACGAGCGCTACGAAGGGATCCGGCCCGGGGTGATCCTGCGCCAGTACCCGGTGGCCGGCCATCCCCTGGGCAAGAGGGACACCATCGCCCTGGTGGTGGCGGCCGACCGCCGTCCTGGGGAGGAGGGTCCCGGCGGCCCAGAGCCCCTGCCCGGTCCCGAAGTGCCGCCGCCCACCGCTCCCGGAGCCCCGCAATGAGACTCGCCCCGTCGATCCTCGCCGCCGATCTGGCCGATCTGGCCGCCGCTCTGCAGGTCTGCGAGGCCGGGGGCGCCGAGCTGGTGCACGTGGACGTGATGGACGGTCACTTCGTGCCCAATCTGAGCTTCGGCGTCCCGGTGGTGGCCGCCCTCTCCCGGCGGACCGAGCTACCCCTCGACGTCCACTTGATGGTCTCCAACCCGGACCGCCTCCTGGACGACTACCTGGCGGCCGGAGCCGACCGGATCTCGGTCCACTGGGAGGCGGCGGTGCACCTCGACCGGTTGCTCGCCCGCATCCGGGAAGCCGGCGCCCGCGCGGGCGTGGCGGTCAACCCGGCCACCCCGGTCGAG
This sequence comes from uncultured Acidobacteriota bacterium, assembly GCA_963739795.1. GTDB lineage: Bacteria > Acidobacteriota > Thermoanaerobaculia > Multivoradales > DATKCC01 > CAVUBL01. The sequence goes on from CAVUBL010000011.1 coordinate 184,437, forward strand.
CTCCTTTCCGATGTCCTCGGGGCCCTCGACTTCGTCCTGGTGATGTCGGTCAACCCGGGCTTCGCCGGCCAGGCGTTCCAGCCGCGCGCCCTGGACAAGGCGCGCCGCCTCCGCGACCTCGCCGCGGCTCAGGGGGCGACGGTGGAGATCGACATGGACGGCGGCCTGGACGCCGCGACCGCCCCGCGGGCGGTCGCCGCCGGCGTCGAGGTCTGCGTGGTAGGCTCGGCAATCTTCGGGCGGGAGGATCCCCTCGCCGCGATGGCCGAGATCCGAGCCCGCTGCTCTCGAGAGATTCCATGAGCCCTGTGCGCCGCGCCCTCTTCCACTCCGCCGTCCTGTCGTTGTTCCTCGCCAGTCTGCTGCTGCCCGCGGCCGGCTGCAAGAGCGGCGCGAAGGCCAACCCGATCCTGCACCTCTCGGCGAAGGAGGCCCTGACCCAGGGCAAGCAGCTCATGGCCGACAAGAAGTACTCGCGGGCCCGGGAGTACCTCCAGCACGCCTTCGAGGTGGAGCCCAACTCGCTGGCCGGGCGTGAGGGCCTGCTCCTGGTCGCCGACAGCTACTACCTGGACGGCGGCCGGACCGACCTGATCCAGGCCGAGGCCAAGTACCGCGACTACCTGAACCGGTTCCCCACCAGCGACCGGGCGGCCTACGTCCAGTTCCAGATCGGCAACAGCCTGGCCAAGCGCATGGGCCCCCCGGATCGCGACCAGAGCGTCTCCAAGGATGCCCTCAAGGCTTACGAGGACCTCCTGCGCCTCTACCCGACGAGCGAGTACGCCGCGCAGGCGCGGGAGAAGATGCGGCTGGTGCGGGAGAACCTGGCCGACCACGAGTACGTCGTCGGCGACTTCTATCTGACCTACAGGGTTCCCCGCGCCGCCGAGAAGCGTTTCGCCTACCTGATCGAGAACTACCCTGCGTACAGCGAGCGGGACAAGGTGCTCTACAAGCTGGGGATCGCCCAGCTCCGGGGGCACGAGAACGCCGACGCGAAGAAGACCTTCGACCGCCTCGCCCGGGAATACCCCGACAGCCGCTACACCCACGAGATCCCGGACGTTCCCCCGCCGAAGGCGGAGCCGGCCGCGGCCGGAGACGGCAAGAAGGAGTCCAAGGACGACAAGGAGGCCTCGGGATGAGCCGCCGGGGAAGCTCGGTGGCGGGACTCCTCGTCGGCGGCTTGGCCCTCGCCGGCGTCTCGTGCTCCAGCTCGGCCTGGGTACACCCGCGCCCGGTGCAGGAGCCGACGTCCTCCGAGGTGGCCGAGCTCCAAGCCCGCGTCCTCGATCTCCAGCGTCAGGCGGCGGTGACCCAGGTCGAGCTCGAGCGCTTGCGCCAGGAGGTGGCCCGGCTCGAGGCCCGGTCTGGGGTTGCTCCCGGCACCGGGAGCCTGGCTCCGGCGAGCTCCGGCGGATCGGCCGGCGCGGCGAGCGCCCCCTCCGCCTCTGGCCACGCCGAAGGGAACTTCGAAGTCGAAGATCTGACGGACGAGGCCCGCCACGCTCGGGCAACCCCCGGGACCCCCCCCGGAACGGCATCCCGGACCGCAGCCGCTCCGGCGCCCCCTCCCGGCCCGCCGCGGGCGGTCGAGGAATCGCCCGCGCCCGGGCCTCGTCCGCAAGCTCCCCGCCAGTCCACCGCGACGGTGACACCGGCGGAGCCGGAGCCCGAAGCGACCCCGGCGCAGGGCGCCGCGGGGAACGGGATCAGCTCCGTGGCGCAGTCCCTCTACGATCGGGGCTACACCCTGTACCACCAGGGCCGCTTCCTCGACGCCGAGGCGAGCTTCCAGCGCTTTATCCAGGCCTACCCCGACACCGAGCTGACCGACAACGCCCAGTACTGGATCGGCGAGTGCCGTTTCTCGCGGGGGGACACGAAGGGTGCCCTGGCGGCCTTCCAGGAGACCGCGCGCCGCTACCCGGAGGGCAACAAGGTCCCCGACGCCCTGCTCAAGGCCGGCGAGTCCATGGCCAAGCTGGGCGACGTCGAGGGTGCCCGGAAGGCGTATCAGGACGTCAAGAAGCGCTTCCCCGGGACCACCGCCGCGGCGGTGGCGGACGATCGGCTCGCCGCCCTCCCCTGAGGTACGGGGCCCCTTCGACACCTCAAGCTCTTCTTGAGCTTCCGGTGCCTAAACCGTGAACAAACCTTGACAGAATCGACGTCACGCGGTAGCGTTCATAGACGATTCACTATAGAAGGCCGCGGGGTCGGAGAGGGTCCGCGAGTCTGCCAAGTCTCCAGCCGGGTCTCCGGGAGGGTGTCGAACATGACCAAGCTCAAGTGCGTCATCGTGCTGACGGCGCTGGCGAGCACCGCCGCTCTGGCGGCGGCCGACCGGCCGCCCCAGGATCTCCATCAGGTGGGGGATCACTGGACCGCCTGGGAGCCTCCGGCGACGGCGAGCTTCCCTCAGGGGGCCACCGTCTATACCATCGTGCGCGGCGATACCCTCTGGGACCTCGCCGCCCGCTTCTACGGTGATTCCTACCTGTGGCCCCAGCTCTGGGAGCAGAACCGATACATCCTCGACGCCCACTGGATCTATCCCGGAGATCCCCTCCTCGTCGACGTGGAGGTGACGACGGCCGACGAGCTCGAGAAGACGGCCGGGAAGGAGGGCGCTCCCGAGCCGGGCGGGAAGGCGGCGCCTCCGGCGACGGAGGAGGATCCCTTCCGCGGCGTCCTGACCGCCGACCAGTCCGCCGGTGCGCCGGTGCCCCTGGGCGCCGAGTCGGACATCTACTGCTCCGGCTTCATCGGGGCTCCCGCTCTCGACTTCCCCTATTCGTTGATCGGCTCGGAGCACGGCGCGCTGACCCCCAGCCTCGAGGGGGTGGCCGGCAAGGAGGACACCGGCTACTACGGTGACATCGAGACCGTGCGTTACGACCTGGCGACGGGCGATGTCGTGTACCTCGAGGTTGGCGAGGGGGCGGGCCTCGCACCAGGTGACGTTCTGAGCGCCGTCGAGCCCGAAGAGCTGGTGCACCATCCTCATCATCGCGACCGGATCCTCGGCAGGTACTACCAGTACGTCGCCCGGGTGAAGGTGCTCACCGTGCAGGACGACACCGCGATCGGGGAGATCGAGGATGCCTGCTCGCCGGTCCACGTGGGCGACCGCCTGCGCAAGTTCGAGGCCCAGCCGGTCCCGCTGGGCCGGCGCACGCGGATGCGGCCGGTCAACCTGCCGGCCAGCGAAGCCTCGCTCGCGGACGCTCCGGCGATCGTGCGCACCCAGGACAACGTGGTCAGCCTCGGGCAGGGAAACGTGGTGTTCATCGATTGCGGTGCCGCCGACGACGTGCTTCCCGGAGACCTCTTCACTATCTACCGCAAGAACAAGGCGGGCCTGCCGCCGGTGGTGCTCGGCGAGCTCGCGGTCCTGGCGGTCGAGGATCACACTGCCGTGGCGCGGATCCTCGAGTCGCGCTACACGGTCTATGTCGGCGACCTCCTGGAAGCCAAGCGGTAGGTGCCGGCCTGGGTCACCCGCGGCCTCGCCGGTCGTCGGGACGGCGGAGCGCTATGGTATGCTGGCGCTTCTTTCCCGGGAAGAGATGGCGGTGAATGACCTCAACGGCCGGCTGCGGCAGATCGTGGACGAGCTCGTCCGACGAGGCCTGACCCTAGAGCAGGCCCGCCGGGAGTTCGAGAAGCAGTTCATCGTCTCGTCGCTCAAGTCCAACGACTTCAGTGTTGGACGCTCGGCCAAGTGTCTGGGCGTGCACCGCAACACCCTCCGCAACAAGGTCTCCAGCCTGGACATCGCCGTGGACGAGCTCCGCGCCGAGCGCCGCCGCAGTCGCTAGCTCCCCGCCTTTCCGCTGCGCATTCCGTCTCCCGGCGGGCACGGATTTGGCATGGAAAGGAGAGTCGGGAATTCAAATCTCCGTGGGTCGGTTGTGCACTCCGGCAGCGGAAGTGGATTTTGAAGTCCTGTCAAGATCCCGGGGGCTTAGTGAAGAAGCACGGTTCCAGCCCGCTCGATGCCTGAATTCCCTCCTGCTACACCCCTCTCCGAGACTCACGTCCACGAACGTAGACCTTCCACGAGGATACGCGTGCACTCATGACTGGGAAGCCTGGAAGCAGGACCGCGCGGCGGCTGTGCGTGGTGGGAATCCTGACGTTCCTGTTCCTCGGGTTGGACACCGCTCCGACCCTTCCCGCCATGTCGATCTCGCTGCCCGACCCGCCGAACCTCGAAGAGGTGGCGATGATGGAGGAGATGGCCGACTGGCTGGTGGGCCCCGCGGCCCAGGGCCGCCATCTCGACACCATGGTTCGGGACAATCTGGCCGATCTCATCCGGGAGAAGCCCCGGAGCTTCGAGCTGTTCCGGCGCACTCTCGACAACAACGCCGAGCGGGAGTTCCTGCACGGTCTGCCTTACGGCGCCGTCATCCAACAGGTCGCCGATGACAACCGCCTGGACGGCCTTCTCCTGGCCGCTCTGGTCGAGGTGGAGTCGAGCTTCCTCCCCGACGTCGTCTCTCCGGTGGGCGCGGTGGGCCTGACCCAGGTCATGCCGTCGACCGCCCGGTGGCTGGGCAACGGCGTTGACCTTACCGACCCCGACTCGAACCTGGAGGTCGGGGCCCGGTACCTGAGTCAGCTCCTCGACCGCTTCGACGGCAACCTGGAGCTTGCCCTGGCGGCCTACAACGCCGGCCCGGCGGCGGTCCTCAAGTACGGAGGCATGCCGCCCTACCGCGAGACCCGCAGATACGTCTCCCGGGTGCTGACCCTCTACGCGGACCACAATCGCGAGGTCTGGAAGACCTCCGGCGGGGTCGAGCAGCTCGCGTCGTTGGACTGAGAGCTTGTGAATGAATCGCCGACCTACTGCGGGCGCCCCCGAATCACCCCTCGCGACGTTACGCCTCCTCGACGTAGTCCCCGCTACGCCTGCGTCGGCCCGCCTTGCGAGGGGCGCCCGGGAACGCCCTCGTGACGGCCGGCGATCCATTCACAAGCTCTGAGTGCGGCGCCTGCCGCGAGGTGTGAGAGAGCGCTCCGATCGATTCAGTCGGTCGGAGCGCTCGCGCGTTTGGGAAGCGGGAGCGGTGGGGAGGAGGCTAGAGGCTACGGGCGATGGTCGGTGCCTGAGCCGGTCCCCTCGTCGAGGTGCTCCTTGCCGTCCTCGTCCCTCAATCCCTTCTTGAAGTTGCGGATGCCTTCGCCGAGGCCCTTCCCGAGCTGGGGGATCTTCGACGCGCCGAAGATGACCACGATGATGGCGAGGATGAGCAGGAGCTCTTGTACACCGAGACCAAACATTGAGTGACTCCTCGGGCGCCGGGGCGAGAGGCTCCGCCACCCTGTGGTTGGAGATCAGTCTAGCAGAGCGCGTGCCAGATCGATCCGGCCATCGGCGACCGGCCGCCAGAGCGTCTCGAGCCGCTCCACCAGGGGCTCCGTCTCGGCCACGCAGCGCAGATGGTCCAGGGCCCGAACGAGGGTCGGCGCGATGAGCGGAAGGTGCCGGGCCGCGCCTCGATGGGCGAAGGCGGCGTAGCTTCCCACCGCCTTGAGGGTTCGCTGGGCGGCCGCGCGGTGATAGCTCTCCCGGCTGACCGGGGCCCCGTCGAGCAGGCGCTCCTCGAGGCCGGCCGGGGGGAACAGGCTGTCGTTGAGGAGCGAGGCCAGGTCGTAAGCCGGCGGGCCAAGCCGCAGATCCTGATGGTCGAGGACGCCGACCCGGGCCTTCCCGGGGCCGGCCGCGGGGCCCCCCAGAGGCATCAGGTTCCGGGCGCCGAAGTCCCGGTGGCAGGGGACGGCCGGCTCGGCACCGAGGCGCTCGCAAAGCTCGGCGAGGGCGGCGGCGACCTCGGGGCCTCCGGCGAGGCCCAAGGGCTCGAGCAGGGCGGCCTGCGTCTGGCCGAGCTCGCGCTCCAGGAGCTCCCGGTCGAGGGGCGGGTTGAGTGCGGCGACCTCGTCCCGCGCCAGGTCGGCCAGGTCGGCGATCCGGCGAGCGGCGGCGGCTGCGGCCTCGAAGTAGGGGGTGAGCTCGGTCCACGGCCGCTCCCTCTCCTCGTAGAGGGTGCGCGGTCCCAGGTCCTCCAGGAGGGCCCATCCGGCCCCGCAGTCCTCGTCGAGGACCCTGGGCACCCGGACACGGGCGCCGGTGAGCAGGCGGGTCGTCGTGAGATATCGCGAGCAGGTCGCGGCGAGATCGGGAGGGTAGAGGGCGAGGATCGCGGGGCCGGCGGCGAGGCGGAGCCGGAAGTAAGCCCGCCGGGAGACGTCCCCCGCCATGGGATGCGCCTCGCCGACCCGATGGCCCCGGCGCTCCAGGGCTTCGAGGGCCTCCAGGGCAGGGGTCAGGGGTTCAGAGGTCGGCGGGGCGGTCATCGAGGAGGTGCGAAGGGCCGAATCGGGCGGGGAAAGGCCGGGCGGGCTAGCCTGGACTCTTCATGAGGCGCCGTAGCGAGAGGCGAAAGAGTGTGTGAGATCAGGGCACACGTAGCGATGAGAGACGCAGGCGTACTGGACAGTACGTTGAGGAGCGAAGAGCGAGTACGCCCTGAGATCGCGTGGAATTGCGGCTCGTAGTAGGTGGCTCATGAATAGTCCAGGCGAGGGGACCAGAGCCGCTATTATACGGGGACGCTGCAGCCCGAAGGAGCGCCACAGGCGCCTGGAATGGCGTCTCCGGCGGCCTTGTTCTGGTGCCCGCGGCGGCTCGATGCCCGGGAGGACCGAGCCGCGAGCGCACACTGCAGCGGGAGGACGCCCTGGACGACAAGCTCCGCCAAATGCTCCGCGACCTGGGACGGGCCCTGGCCGAGGCGATCACCGACTCCTCGGACGTGACCGACGCCCTGCGCAAGCTCCACGAGGAGGGCTACAGCCTGTTCATCCTCCTGGACCGCCAGGAGGTCGCGGGCTCGGAAGGCTCGGGCGAGGAGCTCGAGGCGGAGCCGAGCGCGGCCCAGGCTCCGGCCCAGTCCCTGGTGCGCCGCGGTGAGCCGATCTTTCGGATCCACGGCGGCGATCTCTCCTTCCTGCGGTCGATCGGCATCGATCCGACGCGCCGGGTCAAGAGCCGGAAGTGATCCGCGATGACCCGATGACCCGATGACCTCCGAAGAGACACCGGAACTCCTGGGTCTGCCCCTGGAACGGCTCGCCGAGACGCTCGCTCCGGTCGTCGACCGGCCCTTCCGCGCCCGCCAGGTCTACGATGCCCTCCACCGCCGGGCGGTGGCCGATTTCGAGGCCATGACCGACCTGCCCAAGGAGCTGCGCCGGCGCCTGAGCGAGAGCTTCCGTATCGGCGGCCCCGAAGTGGTGCGCCGGGCGGCCTCCGACGACGGCACGGTCAAGTACCTTCTCGGCCTGGCGGGCGGGGCCTCGATCGAGGCGGTGGACATCCCCGACGGCGAGCGCCGCACCTTCTGCATCTCGAGCCAGGCGGGCTGCGGCCTCGCCTGCCGCTTCTGCGTCACCGGCTTCTGGGGCCCCGGTCGCAACCTCACGGCGGGCGAGATCGTGGGCCAGGTTCTGGCGATCCGGCGGGACCGGGAGCTGCCGCCCAACGGCTTCAACCTGGTGTTCATGGGGATGGGGGAGCCGCTCCTGAACCTCTCCAACCTGCGGGCCGCCCTCGAGCTCCTCACCGAGTCGATGTCCTGGCATCGGGTGACCGTCTCGACCGCCGGCGTGGTGCCGGGAATCGACGAGATGGCCGGCTGGCCCCGGCGTCCGAACCTCGCGGTCTCCCTCCACGCGCCGGACGACGAGCGGCGGAGCGCGCTGATGCCGGTCAACCGGAGCTATCCCTTGGGCGAGCTGCTGGCCGCCCTGGGCCGGTACCCCCTCGAACGGGGCCGACGCCTCACCATCGAGTACCTCCTGGTCCGCTCGTTCAACGACTCCGATGCCGACGCCGACCAGCTCGCCCGGCGCCTGCGCCGCCTGAAGGTGAAGGTCAACCTGATCCCCATGAACCCCGACCCGGTCCTGGGCGAGGACCTGGTGCCGCCCTCGGACGAGCGCATCGAGGCCTTTCGCGCCCGCCTCGGCGAGCGCGGCCTGGTGGCGACCGTTCGCCGCCGCCGGGGCGACGACGTGTCGGCCGCCTGCGGCCAGCTCCGGGCCTTCAGCCGAGACCCGAAGGGCTTCCGTGCGGGCCTCCACGGCTGATCTCCGAGCCTCCGCGCCGGGGGCTCATCGTATCCAGACGTAGGCGACGTTGCGCCCCGCCCCCCGGCCCTCCCGCCGGTAGCTCCACAGGGCCTCGGCATCGCAACGCGTGCAGCGCACCACGATGCGCGGCGCCGGGACGCCGGCCCGGAGGAGCTGATGGCGCACGGCGCCCGGCAGGTCGAGGTGGGGCCGATCCCGGAGGCCGGGTGCCACCACGGCCGGGTGGCTCGCCGCTGCCACCTGCGCCGCCACTTCCTCGCTCACCTCGTAACAGCAGGCACCGATCGCCGGCCCGATCCAGGCGGTGAGGGCTTCCGGCGCCACACCCAGGGCCTCCACCGCCCGCGGGACCACCCCGGCGGCGATTCCACGCCAGCCGGCGTGGACCGCCCCCACCGGCCCGGGCGCCGTGCCCCTCTCGGCTCCCGTGGCGGCCAGCAGCACAGGCACGCAGTCGGCGGTGATGACCGACAGGGCGAGACCGCGCCGGGTGGTCCACAGGGCGTCGGCCTCGCCGCAGGGGCCCTCGCGAGCTTCGACCACGCGGTCGGAGTGGACCTGGCGAGCGGCGGCCACCGGCAGCCGAGCGCCCTCGACCCGCGCGAGGATCTCGGCGCGACCGCCGCCGTCGCCGCGGCCGACGAAGCGGACCTCGACCCTCCCTGCCCGCGCCGCCCAGACGGCGTGCCCGGCCACCGTCCGCGGACCGCGCACGAGCGCGCCCGGCTCGCGCGTGTCCGGTGGCGGCGTCGGGGCCATGGCGGGCATTGTAGTCGCCGGCCGCTGGGGTAGACTTGCCCCCCCGGTGATCCAGTTCTTCCACGTCGGAAAGCTCTATCCAGGAGGTCAGCTCGCCCTCGAGGACGTGACCTTCTCCCTGCTCCGTGGCCAGTTCGCGTTCCTGACCGGAGCGAGCGGCGCAGGCAAGACGACCCTGCTGCGCTTGATCTACCGGGGAGAGGTCCCTTCGGCCGGCCGCATCCTGGTCAACGGCCGCAACGTGGCCTCCCTGCCACGCCACAAGATCCCTTACCTGCGGCGCACCATCGGCGTGGTCTTCCAGAACTTCCGGCTGATCGATCGCAAGACCGTCTTCGAGAACGTCTCCTACCTGCCGCGCATCCTGGGTGACGACCGCGAGAGCCAGAAGCGGGCCGCGCTCTGGGCGCTCACGCGGGTGGGCCTGGCCCACCGCCTGAACGCCTTCCCCGGCGAGCTCTCCGGCGGCGAGCAACAACGCGTGGCGATCGCCCGAGCCGTGATCGCCCGACCGGACATCCTGATCGCCGACGAGCCCACAGGCAACCTGGACCCGGATCTTTCCTGGGAGATCGTGCGCCTGTTCCTGGAGATCAACGCCCGTGGCACGACGGTGCTCCTGGCCACCCACGACCGCGCCACCATCGAGCGGGTCGGAGGTCGGGTGCTGGGTCTGGAGAGCGGACGGCTGGTGCGCGACGAGGGGGTCTCTGGGAGCGGACCGCCGGAGCTCCGGCCCATCGAAGAGGAGGCCGCGGTGGAGGTGGAGGCGTGACCCTCGCAAAGGCGCTCGCGTATTTCGTGCGGGAGGCCGGCGTGAGCCTCGCCAGGAGCTGGAAGGTGAGCTTGATCGCGGTGGCGACCATCACGGTGAGCCTGCTCGTGGGCGGGATCTTCCTGGTGGTGGCCGGCAACCTCGCCCGCGTCGTGGAGCAGGCCCGCGACGAGAGCCGGGTGGTGGTGTACTTCGAGGAGGGGACCCCGGGCCCGGCGATCGAGAGTGTCGCCCGCACGGCGAAGGCCTCGCCCTGGGTGCGCTCGGCCACCCTGGTGAGCGCCGAGGAGGCCCGGAAGCGATTCGTCGGCATCTTCCCCAGCCTCGCCGACCTGGTGGCGGGGGAGGGGAGCCACCTGCCGGCGTCTCTGGAGATCGACGCCGACCGCGATTCCGCCGGAGCAGGGCTTTACTCCGCCTGGCTCGACTCCCTGCGGGGTTCTCCCGGCGTGTCCATGGTCGACGACGACCGCGACTGGGTTCGCCAGCTCGCTGCGATGGTGGCGGTGGTCCGAGGCCTCGGTCTGGCCCTCGGAGGGGTTCTCCTCGGGGCGGCGGTGTTCACCATCGGCAGCGTGATCCGCCTGACCGCCTACCTCTACCAGGAGGAGATCTCCATCATGCGGCTGGTCGGGGCGACCGAGTTCTACATCCGCGGTCCGTTCTACCTCGAAGGCACCCTTCAGGGTCTGCTGGGCGGAGGGCTCGCCGCGGCGGCCCTCGCAGGAGTGTTCTGGTTGGCCGCGCGGCGTCTCGGAGGGTCGCTCCTGGGCGGCGTGCTGGTCGCCCATCCTCCAGGGCCCGTGGAGCTCCTCGCTCTCGTCGCCCTGGGCACCGCCGCCGGCCTCTTCGGCGCGGTCTTCTCCCTCCGGAGAGAAAGCCTCGGCGAGCCCCCCGTCGACGAGGTGTGACCCACAAGACGAGACCCCCGCCTGGCGCGCGCCAGGCGGGGGTCTCGAGGTCTACTTACTGCCGCGCGAACCGCGCTACTCGAAGGTGATGATCACCACCGCGCGGCGGTTCTGCGCCCGGCCTGCTGCCGTGTCGTTGGACGCTACAGGCTCAGCCGAGCCACGGCCTTCCGTCTGGATGCGGCTGGCGTCGATGCCGTGGCGCTGGACCAGGTAGGTCTTGACCGCCTCGGCACGCCGTTCGCTCATCTTCTGGTTGGCCGCGTCGGATCCGCGACTGTCCGTGTAGCCGATCACCAGGGCCTGGGCGCTGGGATCCTGCTTCATCCGCAAGGCCACGTCGTCGAGCTTCGCCTTGGCGATGTTCGACAGGCGGGCACTGCCGCCGCCGAACTGCACCGTGACCCGCTCCTCCGGCTTCGGCTTGGGGGCCGGCGGCGGGGGCGGCGGCGGAGCCGGCTTCGGCTCGGGGGCCGGCGGTGGCGGCGGTGGTGGCTCGGGGGCCGGAGCCGGCGGCGGCGGTGGCGGCGGCGGAGTCCAACGCGGGAAGTAGGTTACGCCGAGCACGCCGCCCAGCGGGCAGTGGACATCGGTCTGGTCGAGCTGCAACAGGTCGGTCCGCAGGCCAAAGTTGAAGGCCCAGTTCGCCTTCTCTCCGAACCACAGGCGGCCGCCGGTGGTCAGATCGACGTTCTCTTTGTAGATCTGCTTGTCGGCGGAGGCGGTGGGGAAGGTGCCCGCGAGCTCGGTAATCCAGTCCAGCCGGCTGGTGATGGGGACGATGTTACCGATGCCCGCGGAAACCTCCTCGGAGACCGAGTACTTCTGGTTGCCGAACGTGAGGTCGCCCGGCACCCGAAACCCGGCGTCGAACACCCAGTGACGGTTGGCCCACGAAAGGCCGCCGCCGAAGCCGGTGTCCCCAGCGAGGACCTTGTCGTCGCCCGTGGGAGCCTCGACGTAGGCGTTCAGAGCGAAGCCGCCCTGGCCGCGCTCACCGGTCAGCCACCACTTGCCGCCGACGTGGACGTTGCCCAGGCCGTCCTCGGCCTTGCCCCCGAGCTGTCCGAACATTTCGTTGTTCGGGAAATCCCCGTCCAGGCGCAGGTAGGGCACCTGGACGGCGAGCTCGAAGCGGTCGGTGATCCCCCACCCCAGGCTGGCGCTGAGCTGGTGGATGTCCATGCCGGCGTCGGTGTCGAACTTGAAGACCCGGTCCCAGTTGTTGTAGTAGAGACTGAAGGACCAGTCCCCTTGAGGCAGGGTCTCCGGGGAGAGGAGCGTGAAGAGGCCCGTCTCGCCGGTGGCGGTCGGGGCGGAGCCGGGCTGCGCCATCGCCGCTGGAGCGGCGAGCAAGACAACGAGAAGCCAGAGCCCGCTGCTACGTTTCCAAGTCATGGATTTCCCTCCGAAGTTGGGGACAGATGCGATACGTGTCGAAGCTTTCGACGGGAGCTGAGCCGTCCCGGAAACTGGGAGCAAGGATCGTGCCCGTGGAAAGAACCGGGAGGAATTCTAACACAGGCCCACTCAGGTCAGTGATAGGACTTCAAGGCGAAGCGGACGTTGGGGCCACCCTCGACGTTGAACGACTGGGCGAGCAGGCCGCTGAAGAAGAACCGGTAGTTCTTGAGCCGGAAGGACGACTCGAACCCGAACCCGACGTCCTTGACGTAGTCGCCGAGCTGCCCGACCACCTGGCGGTCGAAGCCGACGGTGCCGGCCCCCGTGTAGAAGACCCAGTACCAGTTGCGCCAGTCGAGCTTGAGCGCAGGGCGGCTCTCGCCGACGAACCAGGGGAAGAGCACCTCCCACGTGCCGTGGATCTCGTCGGTGCCGCTGAGGCTGTGGTCCAGCCCCTTGAGGTTGTCCCGGCCGTCGAGGCGGAAGAACTCCTCCCGCGGGATCGAGTACCGGCCGGTGACCGGCAGGCTCGGGTCCTCTTCGAGGTTGCGGTCGAGGATCTTCCGCTCGATGAACGTTCCGGCGTGGACTCGCCCGAACAGGAACGCTCCCCGCGGCAGGTCGAAGCGCTCGATCCCCGAGAGCTCGCCTTTGAGATAGTCGAAGTCTCCCAGGACCAGGTCGGAGCCCCAGGTCAGCGCGCCCGTCAGGCCCGCGTCGCCGGGTCCGATCTGGCGGAACGCCGTGAACAGGTGCTCGACTCGGGCGCGGCTCTCACCCACGATGGCGTTGGAGCGGTCGTCGTTGGGCGTGCCGATCTGGTAGCCGAGACGTAGGAAGGTGTTCGTCTTGCCGTTGTCGAAGACGAAGCTCTGCTTGTTGGAGCTGATCCGGTCGAGCTCGGTGAGGGCGAACAGGCGCTGGTTGTAGGTCTGAGGCCACTCGGTCAAGAGCAGGATGCCGCGGGTGCGGTCGAACTGGTTGGAGAAGCGCTCGACGCTCTCGAACTGGATCTGGTCGAAGACGCTGAGCTGGTAGGTGCGGGAGAAGCCGTAGTAGCGGTAGCGGAGGAAGGCCGAGATGTCGCCGTTGACGAAGTTGTACTTGACCTGTCCCTCGACGAAGACCTTCTTGACCAGCCGGTTGAGTCGGATGTCGAGCTCGCCCTCGGGCAGGTAGACATCGAGCCGGGGGAAGAGCTGCTCTTGGCCCGCGGTGGGGTTGTCGTCAGAGGACGCCGGAGTCGTGGCCGGCGGCTTGGCGGCAGCCGAGGACGAAGCGCTCGCCTGGGCCTGGGCGGGGGGCGGAGCGGGCGGGGCGGTGGGCTGTGCCTGGAGCGGAGCCAGGGCGGCCCAGGCGCACAGGATCGGAACCGAGAGCATGACCGCGCCGTATTCTAGCCTGGATCTCCCGTGAGTCTCCTGCTGCAACGCTTCAGCGGCCCCCCCCCAACACCGGCGTTGCGCTCCCTCCGGCCTCCTCACCCCCGGCGTTGCGCTCGGCTCGGCCCCCAAATGAAGAGGGGCCGCGAATCGCGGCCCCTCGAATCGTCCGGCGGTCGGGAAGGTCAGAAGAGGGGCGGCGGCCCGCCCTGCTTGAGGTCCTTGAGCTGCTTCTCCAGGTCCTGCTGCTCCTTGCGCATCTCATCGATCCGCTGGTTCTCGGCCGAGATCTTCTGGTTCTCCTGGGCGATCTGCATGTTCTTCTCTACACGGGCGAGGGAGGCCTGGTCACCGGCCTTGGCGTAGGCGGCCTTGGCCTCATCGTAGTTCTTCAGCTTCTCGTTGACGAAGCCGATCTGCTTGTAGATACGCCGCTCGTTCTGGGCCGGAGGGCTGGTCGCCAGGGCCTTCTTGAGGGACGAGCCCGCATTCGCGAACTGGCCGATGGCGGTCTGGGCCTGGCTCGCGTAGTAGAAGGCGAGCCAGTCGCTGGGCTTCTTGGCCGCGGCCTTCTGGAAGCTGTCGACGGCCCCTGAGTACTGCTTGGCTCCGAGCTGGGCCTCGCCAAGGCTCAGCAGGTTGTCGTAGTTGGCGCTCTGACCGACCAGGGCCTTGGCCTGCGCGACGGCGGTGGTGTAGCTCGAGCTCTTCTGGGAGGGGTTCTCCCGCGCGTCGCGGATCAGCGCCTGGATATATGCGGCTCGGTTGTCGGCGGAGGGCGAGAGCTTCACCGCCTGACCGAGGGCACGGACGGCCTCGGAGATCTGCCCGGCGTTGAAGGCGGCGACGCCGTACTGGTACTGGATGGCGGCGTCGTTCGGCTTGCTCCGGGCGGCGTCGCGCAGCGCCCCGAGGGCGTCGCTCGCGCGGCCGCTCTTCTCGAGGGCCAGGGCGCGCATCTGGTTGAAGCTCCCGCGCTGTCCGGCGCTGAGCGAGGAAGCGTCGACCTTGTCGAGGAGGCGCGCCGCGTCGGTGTACATCCGAGTCTGGAGGAAACCGTTCGCCAGGGCGAGCTGATACTCGACCTTGTTCGGGTCGAGGTCGTAGGCCTTGCGGAACGAGTCCAGGGCCTGCTCCTTCCGGTTCAGCTTCGCGAGGGCCTGGCCGAGCATGAAGTGGCCGCCGGCCCAGTCGGGCCGCTGCCCGACGACACCCTGGAACTCCTTTGCGGCCACGCTGTAGTTGCCGGCCTTGAACGCATTCACGCCCTCGTTCCAGCCGGCCTGGGCGGGCACGGCGACTGCAAAGACGAGAGCGGCGGCGGTCAGTGCCTTCGTGAGGTTGTTCATGACGTTGTCCCTTTCTAGCTCCACGGTCCCGTTGCGACGTGACACCTTCCGGGACGGGACCGATGGCGTCGTTCCCTCAAGCAAGCCCCATGCCTGGAAAATTCCGGCGAAGTCGCGAGATCGAGCGTGGTGGTCAGCGGCTCTGCAAGAGCGATCCTACCCGCTCCAGAAAGGCCTTGGACTGGTTCGGCCCGAGGGCCCCCGAGACGATCTTCTCCTCCGACCGGATCAAGTCGAGGACGGCGTCGACCTCTCGGCCGTGCTCCAGCTCGGTCCGGCTCATCCGGTAGACGGCCTCCAGGTCGGCGAGGCGGTCGTGGTTGCCCAGCAGCTCGGTGGCCTGCCGGTGGATCGCCCCGGCCATCGCCTCGAGCTCCGGCGGCGCCATCGTCTTGAGGCGCTCCGTCTCGACGGCGCCGAGGCCCTCCCGCAGGTTGACGAGGCCCGAGGTGATCAGGCCGTAGAGCAGCTTGCAGGCCTCGAACGGGCTCATGCCGAGGCCTGCAGCGATCTCCTCGATCGAGCGCCGCTCGTCGACCTTGCAGATGAGCTGCCACTCGCCGGGAGTGAAGGAGACCGAGGTGGTGGCGACCTGGGTGGTGAAGACCGGCACCAGGCGGGTCGAGGGGATCCGCTTCGACAGCACCTGCCATTCGTCGATCCGCCGGGCGGCCTCCATCAGGAGGTTGGTGTTCGACTTCTGGATGGTGGTTGTCTGGATCTCTCGGCCCGGGGTGAAGACGAAGTCCCCCTCGGTCCAGATGGCGAGCTCGTACACCGCCTCCTCACCCGAGAGGTCGCCGGACTCGGCGTGGACGATCTGCCCGTTGCGCAGGAAGATCTCCCCGCTCGCGGCACCGCTCCGCAAGGTAAAGGCGCCGGTCTTCCCGGACACCGAAACAAGCTGGATGATGTCCGGGAGGGGGAGCTCCTTCAGCGATCCCTGGAACGCCATCGATCCCCTACTGCAATCGGAAGTTCACCGTCAGGTTGTAGTACACGGCGACCGGCTTGCCGTTCAGGGTCGCCGGCTTGAACCTCCACTGCTTGATCGCATCGACCGCCGCCTCTCCGAGGCCCATGGGCAGGCCCTTCAAGATCTTGACGTTGGTCACGTTGCCCTGCTTGTCGATGATGGCCTGGACGATGACCACGCCCTGGACCCGCGCCTTGCGGGCGATCTCCGTGTATTGGGGCTGAGGTGCGTTGGTCTTCACCGGGGCGAGCACGTCGCCGCCGACCTGGATCGGCCCCTCGGGCTCGGGCGACGGCGGCGGACCCTCCGGGATGTCGAACACCACGTCGGCCTGCGGCAGGTCGACCTGGGGCTGGATCTCGTCCGGAAGCCGAATCGGCTCGGGCTCGTCCGGCGTCGGGTCGGGGATCGGCACCTTCATCGCCTTCGGCTTCGGGATCTCCTGCTGCTGTTTGGGCGGCGGCGGCTTGAACCGCACCTGCTGGACGACGTAGATCTTCGGCTTTTCTGCCGGCTTGACCGGCGCGGTGGTGAACGCCGGGAAGGTGATGAGGAGGAGCACCGCGTGGACCACGATCGCGGCGGCGACCGCGATGCGCATGACCTTGCGGTCCTCCTCGTACTCCAGGGCGAAGGTCGTCGTCAGGTCGGAGGCGTCGTAGGCCTGTTGCCCCGGGGCCCCCTTCGCCTGGCTCGGCGGGCGGCCGGCCTTCTTATCGTCAGCCATGACTTCTCCTCGTCAGTACCAGAATGCCTCGATCTCGCGCTGCGTGGGGATCGAGATGTTCTTGATCTGGATGCCGATCTTGTCCTTCGCCTGCCGCAGCTCGTCGAAGACGGCCACCATTTTGCCGTACGGAGCGTCCGCATCGGGCCGGATGATCACCGGCTTGAGCGGGTTGCGCTCGAGCTTGGGCTTCAGGTAGTCGAGCACCTGGTCGAGCTGCATCGACCGGTTGTCGACGATGAGCTGGCCCGAGGCCTGGATCTCGATCAGCACCGACTCTTCCTTCTCGACCGTCGGAGGGTTGTTGTCCTCCTTGGGGAGCTGGAAGTCGAGCCCCTGGGTCGCGGCGAAGGTCGTCGTGATCATGAAGTAGATGATCAGCAGGAAGGCGATGTCCGCCATCGAGGACGTCGGGATCTCGCTGCTGACGTCGGAATCTCTGTTGAGCCTCATGAGGTGCCGCCTCCCTGGCCCTGACCCTGGTTCTGGGCCTTCGCCCTCGAGAGCAGGTAGATCACCCGGACGCGGGCTCGCTTGAGGGCGTCGATGATGCCGTCGATGGTGCGGTAGGGCACCTTCTCGTCGGCTTTGATCACGAACTCCTTGTCGGGGTTCGAGGCCATCACCCCGGCGGCGAAGGAGAGCACGTCTTCCGTGCTCGCTACGGGCACGGACAGCTCTTCACCGCTGGACACCTTGATCTGCCCCGCCTCGTTCACCGAGATGTAGGCGGCCTTCTTCGGAACTTCGCTGCGCACCACGGTCGAAGGCAGCTCGACACGAGTCTTGTCGACTTCGAACGTCATGGTGAGCATGAAGAAGATGATGAGCAGAAAGGCGATGTCCGCCATGCTGGCGGTGGGGATGACGGCGCCCATGGTTTTGGAAGCGCGTAGCTCCATGGTTCGTCAGCCTCTCTTCCTTTGGAGCGCGAGGCTCCGTTCGACCCGACGGGCCATCACTTCGAAGCAGCCTGCTTGGCGGGCGTCGCCTCGACGGCTGCCGCCTCGGGGGTCACACCGCTGCGCTCCATCTCGGTGAAGGCCTCGAGGAGCATGTTGGCCGCGGTCTCGATGTCGCGCACGAACCGGTTGATGCGGCTCATGAAGTAGTTGTAGGCGATCTGCACCGGGATGGCGATGAACAGACCGAAGGCCGTCGTGTACAGGGCCTGCTTGATGCCGATGGCGACCAGACCCGGGTTCGACAGACCGGCCTCGGCCAGTGCGTCGAAGGAGCGGATCATGCCGGTCACCGTTCCGAGGAAGCCGAGGAGGGGGGCCACGTTGGCGACCGTCGCGAGGACCGTCAGACCCCGCTCGAGGCGGCCCATCTCGTAGAGCGCCGCGTTCTCGATGGTCTTCTCGATCTCCTCTTTGGACTGGCCGTACTTGACCAACCCGGCCTTCATGATGGAGGCCACGGGACCGCGGTACTGCTCGCAGATCTTGATGGCGTCCCGCACCGAGCGGTTGACCAGCAGGGCCTTGCGGATCTTCGCGAGGAACTCGTTGACGTTGATCTTGGCCCGCCGCAGGGCGATGAAGCGCTCGACGATGAAGGCCAGGCCCACGATCGAGAACCCGAACAGGAACCACATGACGATTCCGCCCGTGTTCATGACCTCGATTAGCGTGCCGCCGAAATTCTCCACGATGTCCTCCTCCTACGTGAATTGGACTCACCCGAGGTGAGCTGAGTTCCCGTGTTTCGCTTCCGAGGCGGGATCGCCGGGTGTCCGGGAGCGAGTCTTGTCGACCGCCCGAGGCCGAAACGGCGCGCCGAGAGGCACTTCAGCCATCTCCACGCCGGCGGGTCGAGGCGGATGTTAGCATAGCGATTGGGCCAGCTTGTCCAGTCTGTACCGCTGGGCGCAACAGACTGCCACGGCCAGCGCGTCGCTCGTATCCTCTTCCAGCGCCTCACTTTCCAACCCCAGCAAAAGCTTCACCATGCGCGCCACCTGCTGCTTGTCGGCGCGACCGTTGCCGGTGACCGCCGACTTGACCTCGGCGGGGCTGTACTCGGTGATCTCGATGCCCCGGCCCGCGAGGCCGGCGAGCAGCGCACCGCGCGCCTGGGCGAGGACGATCAGGGAGCGCGAGCTCCTGCCGTGGAAAGGCGATTCGAGGGCGGCGAGGTCGGGTCGCGTGCCGTCGACGAGCTCGCCCAGCGACTCGACCAGAGTCGCCAGCCGGAGGCCGAGCGCCCGGCTCCGGGGGCTCGAGATGCGTCCCCAGTCGACCGGGGCCAGCCGCGAGCCGCGGCGCTCCACCAAGCCATAGCCGGTGTGAAGACTGCCCGGATCGAGACCGAGAATCAACAAGGCGCGGCTCGGAAGGTCTACTGCGCGGCGAGCACCTGCTCGTCGACCTCGAAGTTCGCCCACACGTTCTGGACGTCGTCTTGGTCCTCGAGGGCGTCGATCATTCGGAGCACCCCGCCCGCGTTCTCACCCAGCTCCACCGTCGACTGCGGGATCATGGCGAGCTCCCGGACCTCCACCGGGATCTCCCGGGTGTCGAGCTCGTCTCGCACCCGGTTGTAGTCCTCGGGGCTCGTGAACATCTCGTAGACGTCGTCCATGGCGATGTCGTCGACGCCCAGGTCGAGGGCGAGCTCCATGAAGGCCTCTTCGCCCAGAGCCTCGCGCCCGAGGACGAAATACCCGCGGCGGTCGAACATCCAGGCGACGCAGCCGCTCTCCCCCAGGTTGCCGCCGTGCTTGGAGAAGATGTGGCGAAGCTCCGAGACGGTCCGGTTGCGGTTGTCGGTCACGGTCTCGACCAGCACCGCCACGCCCCCCGGCCCGTAGCCCTCGTAGGCCACCTCCTCGTAGCTCTCACCCTCGAGCTCGCCGGTACCCTTCTTGATCGCCCGGTCGATGGTGTCGTTGGGGACGTTGTCGGCCTTGGCGTCGTTGACGGCGCTGCGCAGGCGGGGGTTGAAGTCGGGGTCGCCGCCGCCCAGACGGGCCGAGACCATCACCTCGCGGATGAGCTTGGTCCAGCGCTTGGCCCGCTTGGCGTCGACCACCGCCTTCTTGTGCTTGATACCTGCCCACTTGCTGTGACCTGACATGACCTGTGCTCCTTGGGGCGTCGGCTGCTTGCCGAAGGGGACCCCGGGATCGTATCCGAACGTTCCGGGCCACCGCACGGTTCCCGCCGAGACGGGGCGCCCGGTCCCAACGGACCGTCGCAATCTCCGATTGTACAGGAGGAGGGCTCGCTGTGAGCCGGAGCCGTGGGCGGCGCTCCCCGGGCCCGGCGCTGGTGGCTGGCCGGTAACCTCCTTCGTCTCAATGGGTTCGCCCGATTCGAGATTGACTCCGGGGAGCGGGAGTGCTAGAAATGGGGGATGCCGCTGATCCTCGTCGTCGAGCAGGACGAGGGCGTCCTCGAACGCGTCCTCGGCGCCCTCGGCCCGGAGGGCTGGCGCGTGGTCCACGCGCGCGGCGTGACCGAGGCGATGGGGCGGGTGGCCTCCGAGGCCCCCGACCTCTTCCTCGTATCGACCGCCGTCGAGCGGGCCGAAGACATCCTCGGGCCGTTCGCACGCCTGCGCGGCGGTCCGGGGACGCTGGCCCTGATCCCGGAGCAGAGCCTGACTCAGAGTCCGGAGCAGCTCGCCGGAGGAAGCTCCCCGGCCGGCTTTGGCGCCGACGGTGTCCTGAGCGAGCCCTTCGCCGACGCCGACCTGCGCGAGGCCGTGTCCCGCATCCTCCGCGGCGCGGACCGGCGCCGGTCGCAGCAGCCGGGAGCCGAAGAGCCCAAGCTGACCTCGGCGGACATCTTCGGAGAGCTGGTCGCCGAGGTCGAGAAGGAAGCCCGCGACGAGGCGTCCTCCCGCGGGCGGGTGAAGTGGGGGTCTCCGCCCGCACCCGCCGAGCCCGCCGAATCGGCCGAGCCGCGGCGCCCGGCGCGCGGGGCGAGGAACGACGATGACGAGATCGAGCGCAAGCTCGAGCAGACGCTCTCGGGCGTCCTCGGCCCGACCCGCCGGCCGGCGGCGTCTCCCGGCCAGCCGCCGCCTCGCTCGACGCCTCCGTCGCCGCCGAAGGCGGCCGGGGAGAAGCGCTCCGAGGTCGACGAGCTGATCAGCAAGACCCTCTCGGGCCTCGACCTCGGTGGCGCGGCGCGGCGCAAGCGCCCGGAGACTCCCGCCCCGGTGGCGCCACGCCGTTCGGCGTCCCCTCCAGAGCCTCCCGCGGAGACCCGGCGCGCCGAGCCCTTCGACCTCGCCGACCTCGAGGAGATGATCCGGACCCACAAGGCGCCGTCGCGCCGGACGGCGCCCCTCGAAGACCTCACCCCCGGCGCCCAGAGCGCGCCCCCGTCCGGCTCCCCGGCCGCGCCAGCCGCGGAGCCGGCGGCTCCCGCCCCTCCCGTCCCCGAGCCGCCGCCCGCCGCCGCATCCGAGCCCGCGGTCGGGGCGGTGGCCCCGCCGGCTCCGGACGTTCCAGTAGCGGAAGAATCGGTCCCGGGCGCCCCCGTCGAGGAGCCGGTCGAGCCGGAACCGCCCGCCGCCGAGCCGGCGACAGGCCCCGGCGCGCCGGTTTCCGAGCCAGTCCCCGATCTGGCCCCCGATCTGGCCGAGACGCCGGCCCCCGCCGCGGCCGAGGCGCCCAAGGCTCCGTCGAAGGACTCGGTGCCCGGCGTGGAGTTCGGCCAGTACCGCCTGCTCGAGCGCATCGGCGTGGGGGGGATGGCGGAGGTCTGGAAGGCCCGCATGACCGGGGTCGAGGGTTTCCAGAAGACGGTCGCGATCAAGAAGATCCTGCCCCACCTGACCGACAGCCCCGCTTTCGTCGACATGTTCATCGACGAAGCCAAGCTCGCCGCCCAGCTCAGCCACGCCAACATCATCCACATCTACGACCTGGGCAAGATCGACCACGACTACTACATCGCCATGGAGTACGTGGAGGGCGCGAACCTCCGCAACCTGCTCAACGTGGCGCGGGAGCGCGGCAAGCCGGTACCCATCGGGCTCGCCCTGTTCGTCGCGGCCCGCCTGGCGAGCGCCCTCGACCACGCCCATCACAAGCGGGACTTCGAGGACCGGGACCTTGGGCTGGTGCATCGGGACGTCTCCCCCCAGAACGTCCTCATCGGCTACGAGGGCACCATCAAGCTGTGCGACTTCGGAATCGTCAAGGCGGTCTCGAAGTCGAGCCACACCCAGATGGGCGCCCTCAAGGGCAAGCTCCAGTACATGTCCCCGGAGCAGGCCTGGGGCAAGATGGTCGACGGCCGGTCGGACATCTTCGCCGTCGGGGGCCTGCTGTTCGAGATGCTCACCGGCCGGCGCCTGTTCGCCGGCGACAGCGAGATGGAGGTGCTCGAGGCGGTCCGCGAGTGCCGCATCCAGAAGCCGAGCGAGCTTCGGCCCGAGGTGAGCGACGAGGTGGACGCGCTGGTTCTCAAGGCGCTCGAGGCCGAGCCCGGCGACCGGTTCCAGAGCGCCGGAGAGCTTTCGAGGCGACTGGAAGAGCTCCTGACCTCCTTCCGCCCGGCGCCCGGCCAGGCCGAGCTCGCCGCCTACGTGGCGGAGCTCTTCGACCGCGGCCCGGCCACGGCGTTCGGCCGCGAGCCTTCGGCCGAGCTGCCGCCGCGGGAGGCCACCGGCACTGCCGCTCCGGCTGGGCCGGCGGCGGCGGCGGCGACGGCCGCAGGGGCCGAGGCCGGCACCGGCGCCGGGAGCCCCGCGGCGGCGGCCGGCGGCGTGGTCCCGGTCCAGGCCGTCGAGCCCGTGAGCGAGGTCGAGCCCGAGGAGGGCGGGCGCCGGGGCAAGGGCTTCCTGGTCGCCGCGATTCTGGTCGCCCTTCTGGCTGGCGCGCTCCTCGTATGGTACGTGCTGCGGCCCAAGAGCGATGCCGGGGCGGCGCCCGGGCCCGAGGTGCCGGCCCAGACCGAAGGACCCGCGGCCCCGGAGGGGGCCCAGACGCCGGGCTCGACCCCGGAGGCGGCTCAGGGCGCGGCTCAGGGCGCGGCTCAGGTACCGAATCAGGGGGCGGTCCAGCCCCCGGCGCCAGCTTCCACACCGGGGTCCGAGGCCCCGGCTCGGGCCCCGACTCGGGCCAAGGCGCAGGGTGCGACGACCGCCGGGGCGGAGGGTGCTCAGCAGGGCCCCACCCCCGAGGTCGCGGCGGCCGTCGACCGCGCTCTCAAGGAGCGCATGGCGCAGCGGGAGAAGGAGCTCCGGAGCCAGTTCGAGGCTGAGGAGCGTCGCCTGAAGGACCAGCTCGACGAGATCCAGAAGAAGAAGCCCGCGCCCGGGACCGCGGGGGCCTCTCCGCCCAACGCCGCGGCGCCGGCGGCGGGCGCCTCCCCGACCGGTCCCGCCGCCAAGTCCACCGCGGCCGCCGCTCCGAAGGGGGCGCCGTCGCCGGCCGGCCTCGGTGCCGGCTCGGAGGCCGCCCCGGGGGCCGGCGGGACCGCGGCGTCTTCCGCCCGGGACTCGCAGGAAGCGGCGGCCGGCACGGCGCCCTCGAGCGGCCCGTCGAAGACCGGCGGCGACGAGGAGGCGACCCCGAAACCGGTTCCCGCGGCCGAGACGGAGACGCCTCGACCGGCCCCGAAACCCGAGCCTCCACCCGCCCCCCGCAAGCCGGCCGTCAAGGAGGGAGAGCTGGTGACGGACGGCCCCGGAGTCGTCCGCCCGCAGGTTGTCACCCTTGTGAAACCAGAGTATCCTCCCATGGCCCGGAGGCTCCGGGTCGAAGGCGAAGTGGTGGTTTCGGTCCTGGTCGACGAGACGGGTCGGGTCGTCGACACGCGTCTGGACAAACGGGTTCCGCAGGAAGTGGGGCTCAACGAGGCCGCCCTCGAAGCCGCCCGCAAGGCCCGGTTCCGGCCTGCCACGAAGAACGGCGTGCGGGTGAAGATGTGGACGACCATCAGCTTCCCGTTCAAGCTGTAAGGCCGCGAGGGGCCGCCGGCCGGCACCCGCGGCCACGGGAGCACGCGTGGAGAGAGAATGAGCCTTACTGACGACCAGAGAGACTTCTACGAGAACACGCTGACGGTCACCCGCAAGGAGATCGAGGAGCTGGACGAGGCGATCGAGCGGGAGCTCGCCAAGGTGAAGGACACCCTGGCCGAGCTGCAGGCCGCCAAGAAGGCGGCGCGCCAGATGTACGACGCCGCCTGCCAGCGTCTCGGCCGCCCCAACGACCTCGAGATCGAGGACGAGGACGAGGCGGTCTGACCGCCCGCCTCCTCGTCCGCCCCGGCCCACCCGGGGCTTCCCCGCCGAGGCCGTCCCGCGGGGTGACGACACTCCATGGCCTGGTTCAAGAAAGCCAAGAAGTCCAAGCGCAAGCCGACGGCCCGGGAGCGTCCCCAGAGCCCGGTTCCCAAGGGCCTCTGGGTCAAGTGCGAGAGCTGCAAAGAGGTCATCTACTCGAAGGAGCTCGACCGCAACCTGCGGATCTGCCCCCGTTGCGGCTATCACTTCCGGATCGACGCCCAGGAGCGGATCCGGTTGCTCCTCGACGAGGAGGAGCCTCCGCGCCTCTTCGATGGCATCGGTCCCCTCGATCCCCTCGGCTTCAAGGACTCCAAGCGCTACAAGGACCGCCTGAAGGCGTACCAGAACGCCCTCGACGAGCGCGACGCCGTGGTCGTGGTCGAGGGCCACTTGGAGTCGATCCCGGTGGTGCTCGCGGTCATGGAGTACCGTTTCATGGGCGGTTCCATGGGCTCGGTGGTGGGCGAGCGGATCACCCGCGCCATCGAGCACGCGACCGAGATCGGCCGGCCGCTGGTCATGGTCTCGGCGTCGGGCGGGGCCCGGATGCAGGAGGGGGTCCTCTCGCTCATGCAGATGGCGAAGATCTCGGCCGCCCTCGCGCGGCTTCGCGACGTGCCGCTGCCGTACCTGTCCATCCTCACTGATCCGACCACCGGCGGCGTGACCGCCTCCTTCGCCATGCTCGGTGACCTCAACATCGCCGAGCCCGGAGCGCTCATCGGTTTCGCCGGACCCCGGGTGATCGAGCAGACCATCCGCCAGAGCCTGCCCGAAGGCTTCCAGCGCAGCGAGTTCCTCCTCGAGCACGGGTTCCTCGACCTGGTGGTCGGCCGCCGGGAGCTCAAGGAGACGGCCGCCCGCTGCCTGCGGCATTTCTTGTAGGACGCTTCGCCTCGCGGGCGTGTGCTCCGCGGCTCGAGCGCTTCTCGGCTCCTGCTGTGCGGTAGGCTCTCGGGCCGTGGCGCTCCCTTCCGAAACCGCGGCGGCCCTCGACCGGCTGACTCAGTTCGGCGTCCGCCTGGGTCTCGAGCGGATGCGCAGCCTCCTGGCCGCCCTGGGCGATCCCCAGGAGGGCCTGCCGGTGGTCCTGGTGGCGGGGACCAACGGCAAAGGGACCGTCTCGGCGCTCCTCGCGTCCTTCGCGTCGGCCGCCCGCTACCGCACCGGGCTCTACACCTCGCCCCACCTCGAGACGGTCGAAGAGCGCCTGCGCGTCGACGGGGCGGCGATCGGCGGCGAGCGCCTCGGCGGCCTCCTGGATCGGGTTCTCGGCGTTGCCGCTACGGCCCTCGAGGAGCCGCCCACCTATTTCGAGGCCCTGACCGCCTGCGCCCTGCTCGGCTTCGCCGAGGACGGGGTCGACCTGGCGGTGCTCGAGGTCGGTCTCGGCGGGCGCTTCGACGCCACCAACGCCACCGAGCCGCGGCTCTCGGTGATCACCTCCATCGACCTCGACCACCAGGAGTACCTGGGCTCGACCCGAGCGGAGGTGGCGCGAGAGAAGGCGGGGATCATGCGGGCCGAGCGGCCGGTAGTGGTGGCCGAGGGCCCACCCGAGGTGGCGGAGGTGCTCGCCGAGGAGGCCCAGCGCACGGGCGCTCGGTGGCTTCCCGCCGCTGAGCGTCTCCGGGTCGACGCGGTGCAGCGCTTCAAGCCCTTCGTCGATCCTCCGGGCCGCCGACAGCGGATCTGGGTACGCGACGAGGCGGGCGAACGCCGGGTCTTCGAAACGGCCCTCGCCGGGAGACACCAGGCCGAGAACCTCGCCCTCGCCCTGGTGGCGGCCGAGACGCTGGCTGCCGAGGGCTGGGAGCGCCTGACGTCCCACGCTCTCACCCGGGGTTGCCGGGGTTGTCGTTGGCCCGGACGACTGGAGGAGGTGCCCCTGCCCGACGGTGGCCGGGTGCTCCTGGACGTCGCCCACAACCCCGCCGGGGCGGAGGCGCTGGCGGTGGCCCTCGACGACCTGGACGAGCCGGTGGACCTGGTCTTCGGCGTGCTGGCGGAGAAGGAGGTGGAGCCCATGCTCGCCGCCCTCGCCCCCCGGGCGCGGCGGCTCACCCTCACCCGGCCCTCGGGCCCGCGGGGCCGTGAAGCGGCCTCGCTGATGCCCTTGGCGAAGGGGCGGGGCCGTGACGTGGAGGTGGTCGAGGCCCCCGGCGAGGCTCTGGCGGCGGCCCTCCGGAACGCCGAGGGGCGGGTCGTCGTCGCCTGCGGCTCGCTGGCGCTGGTGGGCGAGCTCCGGGCCTTCCTCCACCGCCGCTATGGCGTCCCCCGGCCCGCCGTGGAGATGACGGTCGGAGGGGTCGAGGCGGAGCGTTCTCAGGACAGCGGGTCGTAGAGGGGGAACCTGGCCGCGAGCTCCTCGACCCGCCGGCGCACGTCGGCGCGGACCGCTTCGTTCTCCGGATCCTCGAGGACTTCGGCGATCAGATCGCCGACCCGGTCCATCTCCTCTTCCCCCATGCCTCGCGTCGACAACGCCGGCGTACCGATCCGGATGCCTGAGGCGACCAGCGGCGGCTTCTCGTCGTAGGGGATGGCGTTCTTGTTCACCGTGATGGCCGCCGCCTCGAGCGCCTCCTCGGCGAGCTTGCCGGTGAGCCCCTTCGAGGCCACGTCCAGG
The DNA here is from genome assembly GCA_963739795.1 of uncultured Acidobacteriota bacterium. Classification (GTDB taxonomy): domain Bacteria; phylum Acidobacteriota; class Thermoanaerobaculia; order Multivoradales; family DATKCC01; genus CAVUBL01. Next base: position 210,772 of record CAVUBL010000011.1, read on the forward strand.
AGGAAGAGGTGGTTGTCGGTGCCTCCCGAGACGATCCGGAACCCCTGCTCCTCGAGCCGCTGGGCCAGGCGCTTGGCGTTGGCCAGGATCCGCCGCTGATAGTCGCGGAACTCCTCGCTCAGGGCCTCGCCCAGGGCCACCGCCTTGGCGGCGATGACGTGCATGAGCGGGCCCCCCTGGAGACCGGGGAAGACCGCACGGTCGAGGGCCTTGGCGTGCTCCTCCTTCGAGAAGGCCAGGCCCCCCCGCGGGCCGCGGAGCGTCTTGTGGGTCGTGGTGGTGACGAAGTCGCAGTGCGGAAAGGGGGAGGGGTGCAGACCGGCGGCCACCGGCCCGGCGATGTGGGCGATGTCTGCCATGAGGAGTGAGCCGGAGCGCTCGGCGATGGCGGAGAAGCGCTCGAAGTCGATCACTCGGCTGTAGGCGCTCGCCCCGCACACGATGATCCGGGGGCGGTGCTCCATGGCGAGGCGCTCGACCTCGTCGTAGTCGATCTGCTCGCTCTCGCGGTCGACGCCGTAGGAGACGACCTGGAAGTCGCGGCCGGAGTAGGACAGGCGGTGGCCGTGGGTCAGGTGGCCTCCGGCGGCCAGGTCCATGCCCATCAGGGTGTCGCCGGGCCGCAGGACGGCGAAGTAGACCGCGGTGTTGGCCGAGGTCCCGCTGTGGGGCTGGACGTTGGCGTGCTCGGCGCCGGGGAACAGCTTCAGGGCGCGCTCGATCGCCAGCCGCTCGACCACGTCGACGAACTCGCAGCCACCGTAGTAGCGCCGCCCCGGGTAGCCCTCGGCGTACTTGTTGGTCATCACGCAGCCGGTGGCCTCGAGGACCGCCCGGCTGACGAAGTTCTCGGAAGCGATGAGCTCGAGCCCGGAGTTCTGGCGCTCCCGCTCGGCGGAGATGGCCTGGTAGACGTCCGGGTCGACGGCTTTGAGGGCGCGGTAGTCGGACACCTACCCCTCGGCCTCCTCGGCTGCGCCGGTCCCTTCGGCGGCCGCGGGCGCCTCCTTCTCCGGGCTCGCCGCCGCCTCGCTCTTGGCGGCCTTCTTGGGCGCGGCCTTCTTCTTCGCCTTGGCCGGCGACTTGCGGCTCGACGTCTTCGTCTTCGCGCTCTTGGTGGAGGAGCTCTTCTGACTGGCCAGGAGCTCTTCCTTGGCCCGCTTCTTCAGGTTCTTCCGGCGCCGGTGGCGGCGACGGCGTAGCTCTCGATCCTTCTCGCGCATCGGTGTTCCTCCTAAAGAGACTTCGCCCCCAACCTACGAGGCGTGTTGAGATCCTTGGGCGTGGCGAGGCGGAGCTCCCCCGCCCACGTCACCCGATCTGGCCTACGGTGACCTGAACGGCGACTCCAGAACGCAGGATCCACCGGATCCCCCCCGCATCCTCTCGATCCCCTTCTCACCCCCAGGGGGGGAAGGGGACGCCCCCGCCCCTGTCGAGGCGCAGCCGAGGGACTCGGCTCGTTCCAGCAGAAGTCGTCTCACTCCGGAATCTTGATCTGGATCTCACGAGCCGCGAGGTCGGGTGCAGCTTCTCCCAGGCCACCCCGGCTGTCAAGGCGAGGGATCCAGGCTAGAGCGGCAGGTTCCCGTGTTTCTTCGGCGGCAGCTTCTGGCGCTTGCCGGCGAGCTGGCGCAGGGCTCGGATGATCGCCGGGCGGGTCGTGCGCGGCTCGATCACGCCGTCGAGGAAGCCCAGCTCGGCCGCGATGTAGGGGTTCGAGAACTTCCCCCGGTACTCCTCGACCCTCTCCGCGCGCATCTCGGCCGCACCGTCCCCGGCCTTCTCGAGGTCGCGCCTGTAGAGGATGTTGACCGCTCCCTCCGGGCCCATGACGGCGATCTCGGCGGTCGGGTAGGCCAGGTTGACGTCGGTGCGGATGTGCTTCGAGGCCATGACGCAGTAAGCGCCGCCGTACGCCTTGCGCGTGATCACGGTGATCTTGGGCACGGTCGCCTCGGCGAAGGCGTAGAGCAGCTTGGCGCCGTGCTTGATGATCCCGCCGAACTCCTGCTGTGTGCCGGGCAGAAAGCCGGGCACGTCCTCGAACGTGATCAGGGGGAGGTTGAAGGCGTCGCAGAACCGTACGAAGCGGGCCCCTTTGAGGGAGGCGTCGATGTCCAGCACGCCCGCCAGGTAGGCCGGCTGGTTGGCCACCACCCCGACGCTCCGACCCCCGAAGCGGGCGAAGCCCACCACGATGTTCCTGGCGTAGGCCGCGTGGACCTCGAAGAAGCTGCCGCGGTCGACGACCCGCTCGATGAGCCGCTTGATGTCGTACGGCTTGTTGGGGTCGGCCGGCACCAGCGTGTCGAGGGCCTCGTCCTCGCGGTCGGGCGGATCGTCCGGCTCCACGGCCGGCGGGTCGTCGAGGTTGTTCGACGGCAGGTAGGAGAGGAGCCTGCGGATGGCTCCGAGACAGGCGGCGTCGTTGGGTACCGTGAAGTGACACACGCCGCTCTTGGCGCTGTGGGTGGCCGCGCCGCCCAGCTCCTCCTTGGTCACCTCCTCGTGGGTCACAGTCTTGATCACGTCGGGCCCGGTGACGAACATGTAGCTCGTCTCCTCCACCATGAAGATGAAGTCGGTGATCGCGGGCGAGTAGACCGCCCCGCCGGCGCAGGGCCCCAGGACGGCGCTGATCTGGGGCACCACCCCCGAGGCCAGGGTGTTCCTCAGGAAGATGTCGGCGTACCCGCCCAGAGATGCCACCCCCTCCTGGATCCGGGCGCCGCCCGAGTCGTTGAGGCCGATCAGGGGCGCGCCGTTCTCCATCGCCAGATCCATGATCTTGACGATCTTCCGGGCGTTGGTCTCGGACAGCGATCCGCCGAAGACCGTGAAGTCTTGGGCGAACACGTAGACCAGGCGGTCGTCGATGGTGCCGTAGCCGGTGATCACGCCGTCGCCGGGGATCGTGGTCTCCTCCATCCCGAAGTAGCGGCAGCGGTGGGTGACCAGGGCGTCGAGCTCCACCAGGGAGCCCGGGTCCAGAAGCAGCTCGACGCGCTCTCGGGCGGTCAGCTTGCCGGCCGCGTGCTGGCGCTCGATGCGGTCGGGGCCGCCCCCGCGGCGGGCGGCTTCGAGCCGCCGCTCGAGCTCCTCGATACGGTCGTCGGTACGGGTCGTCGTCACGTTGAAGTCCTCCTCCCGGAGTCGGGTCCTCGCTGGTGAACCGCCGCAGCTTATCGTTTTCCCGGCGTCGGTCGGAGCGGCAGGCCCCGGGCGCGCTCCCTGTGCCAGAATTCATCCCCATGTCGTTCGAGACCCTGGACACGGCCGCTGTCGCTCGCGCCCTCTCGCAGCTCGCCGAGCGGGACGACGACCTGGCCGACGTCTTCTTCGAGCGGCTGGAGGAAGTGGAGCTACCGGCGGACGGCGACGTGCCGGGGTTCCGGGTGCGACGCGAGGAAGGGCTGGCGGTGCGCCTGGTGCGGGAGGGCCGCACCTGGCTCTCGGCCCGCGACGCCATCGAGCCTCGCGCCTTCTCCGACGCCTTGCGCCAGGTGGCCCGGGCCCTCCCGTCGGCGCTCTACCCGGAGCCGCGCCTCGACGTGGCCCCCTGGGGGGCGCCCCCCGAGCCGGCCGACCTCGCGGGACTGCCCCTGGCGGTCTCGAGGGCGGTCCGCGCCCGCCACGTGGCGTTTCCCGTGCGACTCACCGTGCGCCGCCACCTGCGGCAGGTCCAGGTCGTGGGCCCTCGGGTCGTGCCCGCGGAGGAGACCGAGACCTTCTTCAGCATCGCGGCCGAGATGCCGTGGGGGAGCTGGGGGACCCTCGTCCCGTTCCTCGACGGGGCCGCCGAGCAGGTGGCCGACGCCCTGGTCGAGCGCTTCCGCTGCCGGAACGCCCCGTCGCCGGAGCCGCGGCCGGGCGCGGTCGTCATCCTCGGTCCCCACGCCGCGGCGGTGCTCCTTCACGAGGCGGTGGCTCACGCCCTGGAAGCCGATACCCTCGCCCTGAGCAGTCGCCCTGAGGCGGCGGCCGGGGTGGCTCTGGGGCCCGAGATGCTCGCCGTGCTCGACGACCCGGGCAGCGCGCCCGAGCCGGTGCGGCGGACCACCGACGACGAGGGCGTGGCGGTGGTGCGCCGGTGGCTGCTCAAGGAGGGGGCCGTCCAGCAGCCCCTCGCCGACCGCTTCTGGGCCCGCGAGTCGGAGCTGCTCATGCCCGGCGCCGGCCGGCGGGGCAGCCGCCACCAGTGCCCGGGCCCACGCTCGAGCCACCTGGAGCTCGTCGCCGGAGAGGCCGCCGACGACGAGCTCTTGGCGGAGGCCGACGGCGGCTTCTTCGTCGCCGAGGCGTCGCGGGGTTCCCTCGACCCGCTGTCGGGCCGGTTCACTCTGGAGGTGCCGTGCGCCCGGCGCATCCGGAGTGGCACTTCGGCGGACCCGGTGGGACCGTTCCGGCTGGTGGGTTCGGTGGCCGACCTCCTCGGCCGGGTGGTCGGCCTCGGGGCCGAGCGGCGCTCGACGGGCGCCGGCTGGTGTGCCAAGGGAGGCCAGAAGCTGCCGGTCTGGGCCACCGCCCCGGCCCTGCGCCTCGAGGGCGTGGAGATCGTGTCGTGAGCCTTTCGGGAGAGCCGGAGGGCCGAGGGCCGAAGGCGGCCTCCGGAGCTCCGCCGGCCGAGGTGGTCGAGAGCCTGGTGCGGCGCGGCCTGCCCGAGGCCGAGGTCTACGCCAAGCGCGGGCGCGCCCGGGTGCTCGACCGCAGCCCGTACGGGGCCGTGGTGTCGATCCACCGGGAGGAAGGGTGGGCGGTGCGCGCCGGAGACGATCGCCGCTCGTTCTTCGCCGCGGGCACCGGGCGGCCCGACCCGGCGGGCCCGGGAGGGCACTGGCCCGAGGCCGATGGAGAGCGCCTGGTCCTTCCCGAGCCGGGGGCGGTGCGGGCGGCCTCCGGCGCCTGGTCCGAGCCGGCCGACTTCGATACCCCCCTGATCGGCGAGCGGGAAGGGATCGCTCTGCTCGACGCTCTCGGGGCGGCGCTTGCGGAGGAGCTGCCGGCGGCCGGGCTGCTCGCCGCCCGGCTCGCCGATGGCGCCAGCGAGGCCGAGATCGCGAGCAGCCGGGGAATCGAGGCGGCGGTGCGGAGCCGGACCGCCTACCTGCGCCTCGAGGCGGCGATCCCGGGCGACGGGGCGCGGGCCGCGGTGGAGCTCGCCGGCCGCGAGGCGCGGAGCTTCGAGCCGCGGGCGATCGCCCGCCGGCTGGCCGACCGGTTGACCGTCTCCAGCCGCGGCCGGAGCCCGGAGCGGGACCGGGCCGACATGCTCCTGACGCCCCAGGTGGCGGTGCGCTTGCTGGCCGGCCTTCTCCCCCTCTTCGTCGGTGCGCGAGGTGCGGAGCTGGCGGAGCGTCTCGAGGACCGTCACGGCCGATTCGCCGCCCGCGCCCTCACCGTGGTGGACCATCCGCGCCTCGCGGAGGGAGCCCTGAACGCGCCGGTAGACGGCGAGGGCCTGCCCACCGCCGAGGTGGTCCTGGTCGAAGCCGGAGCCTTCCGGCAGCCCCTCGTCCCTTGGACCGAGGCGGGCGGGTCGCCCCGCGCCGGCCGGCGTCCGGGCGGCGCCGGGTTGCGGCCCGTCGCGTGCGCCCGGCGGCCCGGCTGGCGGGACCTGCCGGCGCCGGGGCCGAGCCATCTCTTCGTCCAGCCCGACGAGGCGACGGCGGTGGGTGAGCTCCTCGCCGACCTGGCCCGAGGCTATTACCTCCTCGACGCCGCAGGCCCCGGCCTCTTCGACTTCGAGCAGGGGCGCTTCTCCCTGCCGGTGGTCGGCTTCGCGGTCGAGAGGGGGCAGGCCGCCGCCCCCCTGGCCGGCGCCCGTCTTCAGGGAGCCCTCGGCGCGCTCCTCCGGGGGGTCGACGGGGTGGCGAGGGACCTCGCCTTCTTTCCCCTCGCCGGAGGCATGCTCGGTGCGCCGACCCTCCGGGTGAGAGGCCTGGAGTTGGTCAGGGGCTGAGGCCCCGGCTCGTCGTCAGCCAGCCGGAGTGGCCGACGGGGCGGACGGCGCTCCCGGCAGGATCTCGGTCTCCAGCCGGCCGGTGCTCGGGACGCCGGGCACGTAGTGAACGGGGCCCCCCGGCCTGGCGGCTCCCGGCTGACTGGGGGTGGTGCGCCCCCTGGGGGTCGCGGCGCCGCCCGGCGAACGGGTGCTCGGAGTCTGCCCCGGCTCGGGGTAGCCGGGAGGGTACGTGCGGACCCGGGTCCCGCCCTGGGGTGGGATGTAGGTGCCGCTGCCGCTCGGCACCGGCGCCTGGTTGAGCTCCCGCTGCCCCTGGAGGTCCTCCTTGCGCAGGACCTTCTCGGCCTCGTCGGGGCTCACGGTGCCCGCGCCCTCCTGGTCGGGCGCGAAGGCCGGTCGGGGCCCCATTCCCGGGGCCGGGGCGGTCTCGCTCTCGGCCTTTTTGCCGTCGGTGGCGTCGGTGGAACCGGTCGCCGGCTTCGCCTGGTCCGGGCTCTTGGGCAGCATCATGGCCACGATGTGCGAGGGTTCCTCGTAGCTCTTGGGAGCGCGGCTCGCCAGCGGCAGGTCGTGGTAGGCGCGGAGCATCGCCTTGGTCACGTACGGGTTGTCGATGACGTGCGGGTTGACCTCGGGAAACGCGAGCTGTGGGTCGAGACGGAAGGCGCTGGCGTACTGGGCGACCGCCTGGCGCTCGGAGCCCTGAGCGGCGTAGACCACGCCGAGCTGATAGTGGGCCCAGGCGTTGTTGGGCTCGGCGCCGAGGACCTTGGTGAGCTGCTCGCGGGCCTCGCGATACTTCTTGCGCTGCTCCAGGAGGAGGGCCAGGTTGTAGCGGGCGGAGGTCAGGTCCGGAGCGATCTCGAGCGCCTGGCGGTACGATGTCTCGGCGTCGTCCATGCGGCCGGCGAGCATCTGCAGGTTGCCGAGGTCGTTCAGGATCTTGGGATCGTCGGGGTGCTGAGCCGCCAGATCGGCCTGGGCGGTGAGGGCCTGGTCCAGGTTCGGGGGCGGCGCGGCGGGAGCTCGGAGCGCCAGGAAGGTAATGGCGCCGAGGGCGACGAGAGAGATGGACAACAGAGTCTTGGACACGGTAGAGCTCCTGTGGTGTACGGAATTCGTTCGTGGCTCAGGCCGGCCGTACCGGTTTGACCTTGAGCTTCATCCTGCCGTCTTCCCTGGCGATCCGGAAGATCACGCGGTCGCAGCCGGTCTTCTCGCGGATCGAGGTGAGCTGCCGGTTCAGGTAGGTCCGAAAGCTCTCGAGGTCGAACCGGGGCTGGGCGCCGGCGCCTCGCTGAAGCCCCCGGTAGAGAGCGGTCACCGCCTCGTCGGCAACGTTGCCGTCGACCACCAGGCCCCGGTTCGGGTCCACTGCTCTCGTGGCAGTGCGCTGGGCCGCGGCGGAGATCGCGCCCTCCTCCTGGGTCCGCACGCGACGGCTGTAGAGCTCGCAGAGACTGTTGAAGCGGGCTTCGCTGCCCGCCAAGCGGAAGTTGTCCTCCACGCCCTTCAGATTGGAGTTACGCAGCGCACGCAGCTCCTTCGCGATCCGGCGGCGCAACGCTTCGGGCGGCGTCTCGAGGTTGCCGCTCAGAAAGCGCTCGTACTCGATCCGAAGCTCCTGGATCTGTCGGTCGAGCTGATCGATGCGTTGTCCGGGCGTCATATGGGGAGATCGGATCTCGGACTACAATTCTCTTCAGCGCCATGAGCCACGCCGTCCGCGAAGACCCACGTCGCCGCATCCCGCCGGTGGATCGCCTGCTGGGCGATCCCGCCTTGCAGCACCTCATCGGAGTATACGGCCGCGAAGCCGTGAGGGTCCAAGCGCGGCGGGAGCTGGACGAGCTGCGCAGGGGCCTGGGAGGAGAGGGGCGTCCGCCCGAGGAGTCGCCGGCGACCGCCCCGGACGTGGATCCAGACAGCGCCGTCTCCGCACGGATCGCCGCCCGGGTCGCCGCCCGGTTCGGCCGGCCCCTGGAGCGGGTGATCAACGCCACCGGGATCTTCATCCACACCAACCTGGGCCGCTCGCCCCTGCCCGGAGACGTGGCGCGGGAGCTGCCCGCGCTCCTCGACGCTTACTGCAACCTGGAGATGGACCTCGAAACCGGCCGGCGTAGCGACCGCAACCGCCGGGTCCGCTCGCTCCTCGCCGCCACCACCGGCGCCGAGGACGCTGCGGTGGTCAACAACAACGCCGCCGCCGTCGTCCTCGCCCTGGCGGCCCTCGCAGCCGGCCGGGAGGTCGTGGTGTCCCGAGGCGAGCTGGTGGAGATCGGCGGCTCGTTCCGCATCCCCGAGATGATGGCGGCCGCGGGCGCCGAGCTGGTGGAGGTGGGCACCACCAACCGGGTACGGCTCGCGGACTACGCGGCGGCGATCGGCGAGCGAACCGCCCTGCTGCTCAAGGTCTTCCCCTCCAACTACCGGATCGTCGGATTCACCGCCGCGGTCGCCCCGGCCGAGCTCGCGGCCCTCGGCAAGGAACGGGGGCTGCCGGTGGTGGTGGACGAGGGCAGCGGCCTGCTGCGGCCCCACGCCGCGCCGCAGCTCGCCGACCATCCCTCCCACACCGAGCTGATCGCTGCCGGCTGCGACCTGGTGACCGGGAGCGGCGACAAGCTCCTCGGGGGGCCCCAGGCCGGCCTCATGGTGGGCCGGAGGTCGGTGGTGGAGCTGTGCCGCCGCCATCCGCTGTATCGCCCCCTGCGACCCGACCGCGCCAGCTACGCCGCCCTCGAGGCCGTCCTGCGGCGTCACCTGGCGGGCCTGCCCATGCCGGTGGACCGACTGTGGCCCGACCCCGCCGTGCACCGCAACCGCCTCGATGCCGTGGCCACAGCCCTCGGCCCCGCGGCCGCTGCCGAGCGGGTGAGCTCCGAGGCCTTCCTGGGCGGCGGCTCGGCGCCCGAGCGGCCGATCCCGGGCGAGGCCCTGGCGCTCGACGGCGGCGACGCCCTCCTCGCCCGGATGCGCACCGGCCACCCGCCGGTCGTGGCCTACCTCCGGGACGGCCGCTTGATCCTCGACCTGAGGACCGTGGACCCGGCCGACGACGAGGCGCTCGTCGCGGCGGTCACCCGGGCGCTGGAGGCCTGACCCACCGTGGCCACAGGCCACATCCTGCTGGTCGAGGACCGTGACTCCCTGCGCCGGATGCTCGAGCGGGCCCTCGTCTCCGAGGGCTACGAGGTGGTCGCGGTCGCCGACGGCGAGGCCGCCATCGAGCGGCTCCGCGGCGGCGGCCTCGACCTGGTCCTGACCGATCTCAAGCTGCCCGAAGCCTCCGGGCTCGACGTCCTGGAGGCGGCTCGCCAGCACGGCTCGCACCTGCCGGTCATCGTGCTCACCGGCTACGGCTCGGTGCCCACCGCCGTCGCCGCCATGCGGGGCGGCGCCTACCACTTCCTCGAGAAGCCGGTGGAGATCGACGACCTGTGCCGGCTGATCGCGGAAGCCCTCGGCGATCCGGGAGGCGCGGGCGCCGGCGAGGTCCCCGGCCTCGACTTTCCTGGGGGCCCGACCATCGTCGGACGCCATCCCCGCCTGCGGGCGGCCCTGAAGCTCCTGCGCCGCGTGGCGCCGACCGAAAGCACCGTGCTACTGACGGGCGAGAGCGGCACCGGCAAGGAGGTCTTCGCCCGCGCGCTCCACCGGCTCTCCCCGCGCGCGGAAGGGCCGTTCGTGGCGGTCAACTGCGCCGCTATCCCAGAGGCGCTGGTGGAGAACGAGCTGTTCGGCCACGAGAAGGGGGCGTTCACCGGCGCCGACCGCCGCCAAGAGGGCCGGTTCGAGGCGGCCGAAGGGGGCACCCTCCTGCTCGACGAGATCGGCGAGCTGACGCCGCAGGTCCAGGGCAAGGTCCTGCGGGTGCTCGAGGAGCGGACCTTCGAAAGGGTGGGCGGGGGCCGGACCCGGACCGCCGACGTCCGGCTGGTGGCGGCGACCAACCGGGACCTGAGGGCGATGGTGGAGGCGGGGGCCTTCCGCTCCGACCTCTTCTTCCGCCTCGAGGTCTTCCCGATCGAGCTGCCGCCCCTGCGCGAGCGCGCCTCCGACGTCCCGCTCCTCGCCCGGTACCTCCTCGCTGAGATCGGCCGACGCCTGCGCCGGGACGCTCCGGTGCCCGACGAGGCCGCCCTCGAGCTGCTGGCGGCGCAGCCCTGGCCGGGCAACGTGCGGGAGCTCGCCAACGTCCTCGAGCGGGCGGTGATCCTTGTCGAGGGTCCGCGCCTGGCGGTGGGGGACCTCAAGCCGCTCCTCGGACCTCTCGAGGGGATCGGCGAGCGCGAGCGAATCCGGCGCGCGCTCGAGGAGGCGGGAGGGGACCGACGACGGGCGGCGACGCTTCTGGGTACGAGCTACCGGACGCTGCTCCGGCGCATCCGGCAGCACGACCTGGGCGGCTACCCGGACTACCGCTGAGAGCCGGAGTCGGAGGGAGGGCTCGTCCCGTTCCCCTCCCCGTTCGCCTCGTTCTTCGCGCCGCTCACCTCCACCAACTGGCCGGCGGTCTTGAACTCGACCTTCGAGTAGGCGAAGACTCCGGGGAACGAGGCGTGGAAGCTCGCGCTCTGGCCCGCAGGCAGGGCGGTGGAGCTGAGTGTCGCCGACTCGTGGCCGAGCTCTTTGCCATCTTGGTCCGAGAGGACCACCTCGACGGAGACGCCGAGGGCGGTCTTGTCGGTCACGTTGCGCACGCTGCCCACGAATTGGAGGCCGTCGCTCGTGGGGCCGCCGATCTCGCGCCAGGTGGCCACCTGCAGCGTTTCGGGTTTGCCTTTGTCTTTCGGCGTTTCCGCCGCGTCGCCGTCGGCGGCCGAGGCCTCCTCCTCGGGGCGCACGTGCGACACGTCGGCGTCCGTGATGCGGGCCACCGACGGCCGTTTCGGCTCGGTCGCCGACGGCCGTACCGCCTCCGCCGCCTTCTTTGCCCGCTCGTCCATCTCCCGGGTGAGGTCGCGGCTGCTCTCCAGGTCGACGTCGGAGAGGCGCAGGGAGACAAGGCTGCCGTCGGGCTTCTTGAACACGATCAATCGGCCCTCGACCCGCCACGGCCCCGCGGTCTCGATGCGGGAGCCGCTCTTCGTGACCAGCCAGTCGGCGGCGGCCGGATAGAGGAGAGCTCCGGCCACCACTGCTGCTGCGACCGCGGCGAGTCCCCAGCGCAGACGCCGGCTCATTGGGAGACCTCCTTCCAGTTCTTCTCGATGATGCAGACCGGCACCGGCGCGATCCGCTCCAGGTGGGTGTCGGCGGCGATCACCTTGATGTCGATCCGCTGGTTGCCGAATTTACAGTTCTTCGGGAAGAGCTGCTTGAGGTTGTTCATAATGTTGATTTCCGACTGCGACAACGTGTCCGCCGAGTGGTCACTGTCCGTTCCGGTCCCCGAAGTGGAGTTCTTGGTGAGCCCCTGTTCGGTGAACGGCTCGGTGACGAAGCCGTGAACCTCGTGGCTGCGCGACGGCAGGTTGTTGGCGTCCAACAGGAGCGGGTTGGCGGTCGTGGTTCCGACGACGTAGACGAGGCTCTGGCCACCGAGCGAGCACTGGGGGTTCTCGCACTTGTTGTCGTTGACCGTGCACGTCGGGGTCGGTTGGTCGGGGATGAAGGTGGCGAAGAAGGTCACCCCGCTCAGGCCGAAGGGGTTGCTGATGAGGCGCTCTTTCGGGTTCAGGGTCAGGTACCAGCCCCGGTGCCCGGGCAGGCCGGTGGTGAGCAGGTCGGTGTTCGCGCCGCTGGCGAGGGTCACTTCCGTGAGGGCGGTCTCGTCGAGGGGCAGGGTCGCCTTGACCGCCGCCAGGTCCGAGTCGTCCACGAACAGGTAGAAGCGGCCGGTCAGGCTCGAGTTGGAGAACAGGTCGGAGCGGTCGCCGGTGCCGAAGCCGAGGGCGTAGCGGCCGAGCTTGGCGACGAAGAGCACCGTGGGCGCGTAGTAGATCGGGCGGCACACCGTCGGAGCCGCAGGATCGCAGGTGGAGAAGATCTGCTGCGGGTCCCACGCCGGGTTGCCGTCGCTGTCGGTGCGCTCGATCCGGGTGACCTGGTAGGTGGGAGTGAACCCGCCGGACGGGACGCCGGAAACCGTGACGCTCGAGTCGAGGGTCGGGTACCGTGCGTTGCCCGTCTTCGAGTCGTCCTCGAGGTCGACTCGGTAGAGGGCTCCGGCGGTGGTCCCGAAGTAGATCCGGTTGATGTATCCGTCCTGGTTGGTGTCGACGGCCGCCGGGTCGGCGGGCACCGACCCCAGGACCTTCCGCTTGTAGATCGCCTTCCCGGTCTCGATGTCCACGATGTACAGGAAGTCGCCCCGGCTGTCCAGGTGGTCCGGGTCGAAGCCGCCGCCGAAGATCGCCACGTACTTGTTGACCAGCACGCCGTTCTCCACCACCCGGATGCGGCCGATGTCCGGTTTGGACCAGGTCTGGCCCAGGTCGGCGATGGTGTTCTTGTCCTCGTCGAGAGAAACGTAGTCCCCCGTGTCGTCCGGGCCGGCCGTGTCGTCCCAGACCTTGTCGGTGAACTCCCACAACGCCGTCGGGTACTTGACGTCCTGGTCGCAGCCCAGGTTGCCGTCGCCCGTGACGTTGGCGCAGTCGGGCACCACGTGCTGGTACTGAGGGATCATGATGTCCTGCCGCACCGATCCGGAGGCCGTCGGCCCGATGCTGCTCTCCTTGAGGACATCGGGCTGGGTGACGTCCAGGGCGAAGTAGGCGTCTCCTCCCTGGCGGAGGCCCTCGATCACCACCGTCCGCCACTTCCGCTTTGCGGGGTCGGGCGTTCCGGTTCCCCGGGGATCGATGAAGACGTCGCCGGCCACCGGAGAGCCGTCGACGCTCCAGTGGTGGCTCACCGGGTCTCCAGCGAGGAGGTCGACCGTGGGCAGCACCGAGCGCGGGGCGTAGGCGAAGAGCTCTCGGCCGGTGCCGTCGTCGAACTGCACGACGTCACGCCGGATGCCCGAGTCGTCGGTGATCTGCTGGATCGACGCCTTGCCGGCGTCCCAGGCGTGGAACATGCCGTCGTTGGCGCCGGCGAAGATGACCTTCCTCCGGTTCTCGTGCTTGAGGAAGAAGTCCTGGTAGCCGGTGCCCTGGGCGACGCCGTTCTTGTAGGTCTCCTCGGCGTCGTCGACGAAGTACTTGGTGTTGACGGGCCCGCCGACGATGAGCGGGTTGGAGTGGAAGATGTCGCCCAGGATGTAGTCCAGGACGCTCCCGTCCGCCAACGTGTAGCTCTTCTGCATCAGGGTCTTTTCGACGACCTTGTTGCCCTCTGCGCGGGCGGTTGTGACCTGGCTCGGGTCCTTCGGATTGAAGCCGGCGCCGATGATGCCGAGACCTTTCCAGAAGTCGGGCTCCCGCGGAGTGATGAGCTCGGGCTGGATGAGCTGGGCAGACGAGTCCGAGGTGCGGTCGAAGAGCTCCCGGTTCCCGGGCCAGGTCCGGTAGGAGGCGTTGTTGTCGGGACGCGGCTCGATCGAGTAATAGACGCGGCGCTGGTCGAGGCCGGTTCCGAGCTGTAGGTTCAGGCTGCTCGTGTCTCCGGATACGTGATCGGGGGCTTGCTTGAGCATTACCTTGCCCGCGTCCCAGAGGTGCCGCGAGCTCGTGAGGTCGGGCAGGCCGGTGAGGGGATCGATGGGCAGAGGCTTGAGGAAGCTGTTGAGGTGGCCGTCCCAGTTCCCGACGTTGAGAGGGGTGAAGTTGGTCAGGTAGATCTTGTCGGTCACCGCCGCCTGCACCGACGGCACCGCGGCCGAAGCGAAGGTCCTGGCCGACTCCTTGATGACCCCGATCACCTTGCGAAGCTGCGTCTCCAGGTCCGACTGGTCCTGGACCAGGATCAGGTCGCCCTTGCCGCTCTGGACGATGGAGTGGAGCTGAGAGGTGCTCTTGAAGGTGAACACGAACGTGCGCACGCCCGACTTGGAGTTCAGGTTCGCCACGTCGGCGGTGGCGTTCTCCCGGGTGCCGTTGTCCTCGCCGTCGCTGATGATGATCAGGTACGGCACACGGCAGTTGAAGTCGACGGCGTTGTCGTGGAAGAGCTGCTCGAAGCCCGGGTCGAAGTCGGAGTTCTTGCACTTGTTGGAGCTGCCGCCCAGGTACCAGCAGCGGAAGTCGACGATGGTGCGGCCCAGGGGACTGTGTCCGAAGGCGATGAGGGGCTTGGCCTTGTCGTCCTTGAGCTTCAGCAGCCCGCTCACCGCGTCGGGCTGGTTCTGGAAGTACGAGGCGATGCCGAAGTCCTCGCCGTCCGGGTACATGGGGTTGAGCCGCTTGAGGAACTCGTCCTTGTAGTCCACCGACCAGTTGAAGGGGATGACGTCGCCCTTGTCGAGCTCCGGGTAGGACGAATTGAGAACGGTGGGGAAGCGCAGGTCGTACGGGATGTCGTTCGGATTCGGGTTCTTCGTCGTGGCCAGGCAGGTCCCCGGCTTGTTGGTGCTGACGTAACAGGTGTCGTAGTCGTAGTTGCCCCGCGCCCCCGAGTCGTCGTTGCTGTCCCAGCCCAGGCCCGTGAACGGCTGGCCCGAGTCGCCGCCGCAGGTGTTGTCGGCGATTACGTCGGTGTAGGGCCACGACCCTTTCATGGTCTCGTCGCCCGTGCAGTTCGTGGTGCTCAGGGTCGACGGCCCGTTGGACTCCACCATCAGGAAGTCCCGCACCCGGGTGAAGCTGACGTCGACGGGGGTACCGGCGGTGACGTCGAGGGGCGAGCACGAGTTGACCAGGTTCGCCTGGAGGCGGACGAGGATCGTCGGATCGCCGAGGTTGCCGGTGCTGGCCGGCGACAGGGACGCCAGGACCTGGTAGGTCTTGTTCCCTTGGCCGCCGATCCAGAGGGTGGTCTGGGAAAGGCCGGCGAGCCCCAGGCGCGGGAAGTTGTCGATCTTCGCCAGGTCGCCGGACAGGCTGAGGGGCGCGGCGCAGGTTCCCGCTTCGCCGGTGGCGTTGATGTGCTTGCCGAACGTCCACTCCTCGTTCGCGGCCGTCGGGTAGGTGAAGTTGGCCGTGAGGTCCGCCGTTGCGGCGGCTTTGTACAGCCAATGCTTGGCCGTGACGTGGAGCTGGTCCTGGTTGAAGCCCGCGAGACCGAAGTGGACGCCGTCGACATCCTTCACGACGTCGTAGATCGCCTGCTTGACGCCGTAGAACTTCGAGGACGGATCGTCGCCGTTCGCCGGCACCCACTGGTCGGTCGGATCCAGCACCATCGAGCCCGAGGTGTCGAGGATGAAGAAGACGTAGGGCTGACCGCCGTTGATGCGGAGCAGGTCGACGTCGTCTTGCGCCCGGGCCGGTCGCGCGAGGCCGAGGGCCGTGAGAACGGTCGCGAGAACGAGGACGGCGGCCAGGAATGCCTTGGCCGACGGGTGAGGGTGAGTTCGGGGAGCCATCATCGCCTCCGTCTTCAGAACGTGATCTGTTCGAGTTGCTTGGGGTCCACGACGGCGCGCTCGGAGTCGGGGGGGAGCTCCCACGGCTGGAACTCCACCATCGCGGTCAGGGACCGCTCGCCGAGGCTCACCTCGTCGTTGCCGGGCAGGCGCCGGATGGCAGTGGAGGTCACGGCGTGGTTCGCCCTCTCGTAGACGTGGGAGCCGTACTGCCCCTTGTTGGCGATGTCGCACAGGTTGCAGGGGCCGGAGGAGATGGGGAAGAAGGGAGATACGTCCACCTCCTGCGTGAACGCGAAGCCACTGGGCGAGGGATCGGGAAGCTTGTAGATCCGGCTCCACGCCGGGGTGTGGGCCACCAGGGTGTTCGCCGTGGCCAGGGCGATGCCCGAGTCGGCGGCGTAGAAGGTCCGCACGATCGTCCTCTCGTTGGCGCCGATCTGCATCTCGGTCTGGGTGACGAGGGACAGGGAGAGACCGATGATGGTGAGGACCACCAGGGCGAGCAGGGCGATCAGGTAAGCGCTGCCTGCCTCCGAGGGGCGGTGGCGCACGGCGAAGGGTTCGGGGGCTCGGGGGCTCATGACACGTTCCTCAGGTCCACGACGGTCCGCAGGAGCCGGCGCCGGTAGGCGCGGTCGAGCCCCGAGCTGGAGCTCGGCACGGCGGGCTCGTCGTAGACGTGGTCCTCGATCGCCTGGATCGGCGGCGAGACGTACTTGGGGTCGATATGGTCGGTGCGGGCCAGGGTGTCGATCCGCACGTAGTACAGAGGCTTGGTGTCGCCGTTCCACTGGGTCGGGTCCGGCCCACCGCCCGACGAGTCGGCGGGAGAGTTGAACAGCCAGTCGTCGGTGGCGTCGCCCGCGTCCTCGATGATCTCGTTGTTGTTGCGATCGATTCCGAGGGCCACCTGCAGGTCGAGGATGTTGTCCGCGATGTCCTGCTGGAGGTTGGCGGTGTCACCGGCGTAGGCCTGGTCGGTCCCGGGGTAGAGCCGCGCCCGGGAAAGGACCGGCCCGGTCTCGTTCTTGCGGATGTAGTAGCGGTACTCCTCGAGCAGGCCCACCGAGGTCACCGTGTTGAGGGTCGCCGGGAACGAGCCTCCGGACAGGGCGATGTACTGGGGCCCGTACGTGCCGGTGATGGTGTAGTCGAGCACCACGTTGTCGTCGTTGATCTTGGAGCTCCCGGTCAGCTCCACGACCGCCTGGATCGAGTCGTCGAGGGCGCTGACCAGTTGCAGGGCCTCGGGGCGCCCGCTCGCGATGGCGTCCTTGAGGGGTTGGAGGTCCTGCTTGATGCCGGTCGGGCTGATGGCGCGGACCGTGATCTGGCCCGACCCGGTGTTGGGGACCTTGCCGTCGGACGCGGTGTTGATCTGGTACATGGGGGAGTCGAAGACGCCGCGGATGGTCAGCACGTCGGTGTCGGCCACGACCTCGGGCCCCGAAGCGCCGCCGAGCTTGGTGCCGTCGGGGACGTTGTTCTGGACTGCGACCGCGACGCCCTTGGGCAACTGGTACGCGCCGGCGAAGGCGGGCAGGTTTCCCCGCCCCGCCGTCCGGATCTCGCGGCTCATGCTGGTCTGTGCGGCGCGCAGGGCCTGCTGCATCTCCGCCACGTTCATCTGGGCTCGGGCCACCCGGCTGTTGAACTGGAAGAGCCCCAGCAGGCCCACCAGGACGATGGCCATGACTCCCAGGGAGACGATGGCCTCGATGAGGGTGAAACCCGAGGTGGACCGCCGGCCTTCGGGCTGTGGCGCGCTCAAAATCTCGAAGTCCATAGCGTGAGTCCTATTGCGACTTGAACACCCGCACCGCGACGGCCTTGGGCGTGCCCAGGGAGCCGCTGCCCCGGCTGTCCTGGACCGTGACGGCGATCTCCTTGATGTGGACCTGGCCCGGGTCGATGTCGCCGTTGAGCGGTGTGGTCACGTCGGTGATTGAGAACTGGCGCACCGTCGTCGTCCGGGTGAACAGCGCCGTGTCGCCGGTCGCCAACGTGTCGACCCACTTGTGATCCGTCAGCGAGTAGAAATCCTGGACTGAGAGCTCGGTCGAGCCGGGGGGCACGGTGAGGGCGGCGCTGTTGAACGGGAACTGGAGGTAGGCCTCGGCCCGTGACTTGGCGAAGTTGCTCACCTGGGTCGAGTTGAACCCCTCGAAGTTGCTCCGGATCGACCGGGTGTAGAGCGGCACGAGGCCGAGGGCGATCATTCCCAGGATGAGGGCGGCGACCAGCACCTCGACCAGCGAGAAGCCGCGTTCACGGCGGGTGTCGAGCAGGCGCATCACTTCCACTCCCAGCGTTTGTTGGCAGGGTCGGTCGGGTCGCCGGAGGAGAGCCACTCGGAGCCCTGATACTTGCGGATCTCGATCTTGGCGGTGGCCGGCGGGGCCACTCGCACCTCGAGCTGGTTGCCCCGCGCGTCGGCGATCCGGAAGGCGAAGGCGTCCGGGTCGGTCTTGGGGTCGGAGAGCGATCCATCGGGCTGGAAGATCGCGGCCTTCCGGTTCTGGCCCCCGAGCTCCACCGTCGTCAACCCGTAGATCGAATCCTCCCCGGAGTTGCCGGCGGGGTCTTGGTAGGCGAGGTAAGTGGGCAGGGGCAGGCGCGCGATCTGGTAGTCGAGGGTCGCGGGCGAGTTGCCGGAGTCCGGGTCGTACTTGCCGTCGGAGTCGGCGTCGAGGAAGGCCACCACGTCGCTCGTGGCGGGATCGATGGCGACCGCGGCGGGCCGGTTCTTCGTGATCGACTCCAGGCGAGCCCGCTGCAGGGTCACCGAGAGGTCCCGGGCGAACCCCTCCGTCCGGCTGCGAAGGATCAGGTTCTGGAGCGCCGGGATGCCCAGCGTCAGGATGGTCGCCAGCAGGGCGAGCACGACCAGCAGCTCGATCAGGGTGAAGCCGCCGGAGCGGCCTCGCTGTCCACGCGTTTTCGAGTCCACGTGGCCCTGGTAGTGCAACAATGATGCCTCTCGGCGGGAGCCTCGTGGAAACGCTTTGTGGTCAGTTGTTTAGTCAGTCATCTCTCGTGCGAGGTGGAGTCGGGCGGGTCGTTGCGAGAGAGCTGGCTGCTACCCTCGGTAACGTTCTCGCCAGTCGGGAGGGCTACGCGGGCCACCGTTCCTCCACCTGGCCGGTCCTCGAGGTCGAGGCGGCCGCCGTGGACCACCACGATGCGCCGGGCGAGGGCCAGACCCAGGCCCACGCCCCCGGGCCGGCCGCTGGCGAAGGGATTGAAGAGGCGCTCGCGGAGCTCGGAGGGCACCCCGGGCCCCCGGTCCGCCACCGTCGCCTCGAGGCCCTCTTCGGTCCGCTGGACGGCCACCTCGACCGCCGCGCCGCCGGTCTCCCGGGTCGCCTCGGCGGCGTTGTGGAGGAGGTTGCGGAACGCACGCTCGAGGAGCTGGGGGTCTCCGAGCAAGGTACAGCGCTCCTCGCCCCGCGGCGCCACGGCGACGGGGGCGCCGGCAAGCACCGGGTCGGCCGCGGCCCGCGCCACGATCCGGTGGAGATCCACCTCCTCCATGCGCACGGTCCCCGGCCGGGCGAAGGAGAGGAAATCTTCCAGCACCCTCTGGAGGTGATCGGTCTCGCGGCGGATCTCCCCCACGTAGTCAGCGACGTCGTCGCCCTCCGCGGGTCGCCGCTCCCCCGGCACCGCGCTCCTCTCGATCAGGGTCAGGTAGCCCTTGAGGGTGGCCAGGCTGTTGCGCATCTCGTGGGCGACTCCCGCGGCGAGCTCGCCGATCTGCTGGAGGCTTTCGGCGAGCCGGGTCCGCTCGGCGCGGCGCCGGACCTCGGTGAGGTCGGCGAAGAGCACCAGGAAGCCGCGGGAGGTCCCGTCGTCCCGGCGCAGGGGATGGACGGTGAGCCCCAGCGTCAAGTGGCGGCCCGACGGGGTGACGGTGCCGAGCTCGCGCCGCCGGACGCCGCGCTCGCCCGCCACCGCCTCGTCCAGCAGCCGGGCCAGGGCCGGGTGGCCGGCCAGCACCTCCGCAGCCGGCTTCGCGGGCTCGGCTTCTTCCAACTCGAGGAGATCGGCTCCGGGGCCGTTGACCGCCAGCACGGTTCCATCGTGGGCCAGGAGCAGCACGCCGCTCTCGAAGCTGGTGCCCAGGGTGCGCTGCAGGACCGCGATGTCCTCGTCCGCACCGGCGACCTCGACGCGCGCCATGGAGCGCAGCGCCCGCTCGAAGGTGTCGAGCAGGAACGGAATCTCGTCGTCCCGGTCCGAAGGGGTCTCGCCCGCCAGCCGCGCCCGCTCGAGCAGCCGATCGAAGGGGGCGAGCATGTGGCCGAGGAAAAGGATCACGAGGAGGGCCAGGGCGGCGTCCCCGGAGAGGACCACCCAGGTGAGAACCCCGGCGCTACGCTGTTGGAGAGCGAGGGCCGAGGCGCCGAGGTCGACCCGCACCCACCCGCCGCCGGAGCCAGCCGCTTCGGCCGATCCGCTGGTGCCGGCCGGAAGGGGGACCAGGGCGACCACGTCGTCGCGGCTTCGCTCGTCCGGGCCGACGGCCCGGGGAGAGGGGGCCCGGGAGCCTCCGAGCAGGGCGAGAAGCGGCTCGTCGGGCAGGCTCCCGGCGCGCGCGCGGACCGCACCGTCCGGGGCGATGACGGCCACCCCCTTCGCCCCCGGTGTCCATCTGCGCAGGCTTCCCCCTTCGACGCGCTGGCCGCTCGCCACGGCTTCCGCCACCCGCTGAGCCAGCTTCAGGGCGTCGCCCTGGCGCTCCTCGACCAGCAAGGCGATCCCGCTGCGGTAGGAGAAGAGGGTGAAGACCGAGAGGAGAACGAGCAGGAAGACGGCGACCGGGAGGAGGATGAGCACCTCGCGGCGGAGGCCGACCCCACGGGCCCTCCGGCGCGTCGTGGAGGCCATCGCGCCGGTCTCGCTCACGGCCCACCGGGGGGGATGTGAAGCCCGAGGGCGGAGCGCAGGTAGAAGGCGACCAGGGCCCGGCCGGCGAACAGGGCGACCAGGCCGCCCAGGGCGAGGAACGAGCCGAAGGGGACCTTCGAGCGCATGGCTCCGCGGCCCGTCGCGACCAGGCCGAGCCCGAACGCCGCACCGGTCAGGGCCCCGAAGAAGAGCGACACGGTGACCCCCTGCCAGCCGAGGAACGCGCCGATCATCGCCAGCATCTTGACGTCTCCCAGCCCCAGGCCTTCCTCGTGCCGGACCAGCCACCAGAGACCGTAGGCGGCGAGGAGCACGCCCGCGCCCAGGAGCGCGCCGGCCGCGGCGCCCACGAGGCCGGCCCACGGGACGAGGAGCTGGAGGCCGATCCCCACGGCGATGCCCGGGAGGGTGATGCGGTCCGGCAGGATCAGGTGCTCCAGGTCGATCCACGCCAGGACCACCATCAGGCTGCAGAAGATGGCCGCCGCCAGCGCCGCGGGTCTCGGGCCGAAACGCTCCATGCAGGCGAGGAAGAGCGCTCCGGTGAGCCCTTCGATCAGGGGATAGCGGGGCGAGATCCGGGTGCCGCAGGCCCGGCACCTTCCCCGCAGGAGGAGCCAGGAAAGGACGGGCAGGTTGTCCCGGGCGCGGATCGGGACGCCGCAGGTCGGGCACCGGGAGCGCGGCAGGACCGTCGAGAGCCGGCGGGGCAGCCGGTAGATGACGACGTTCAGGTAGCTGCCGGTCACCAGCCCCACGAGGGCGGCGTAGAGATCGAGCAGGATCCGGACGGCCACGAGCGTGATTCTAGCCGGACGCCCGGGGCGGTCGGGGCGGACCCGCCTTCAGGAGCCGGTCTTCTGGGGGAAGCGGACGAACCAGCCGTCGACCCAGACCAGGTCCTGGTCGTAGTCGGTCGGATCGAAGGCGCCCTCCGCGTACTTCGTCCCCGAGGCCACGCCGTCCCGCCCCAGGCTGCGCACGGAGAACACCTCCTGACGGAACGGGTGCGCGCGGTCGAGGCGGAACTCGATGGGGTGGAGCCAGGCGTCGACGCGGGGAACCTCCTGGACGTACTGCGCCACCAGGAGGTCGGCGACGTCGTCGTGGGTGATCACCGGGATCGAGCTTAGGTCGATCTCCGCCGCCCCGGCCGCCGCCGCCGCTCCGGACTGGTCGGTGAGCCAGGACATGAGCGCCGTGCCGACGATCTTGATGTCCCCCATCGTTCGCTTCTGCTTGGCCTTCTGGAGCGCGTCGAGGAGGTTCGGAAGTAGAAGCGCAGCGATGATGCCGATGATGGCGATCACGATGAGAAGCTCGATCAGGGTGAAGCCGCGGGCCTTGCGGCGCATGTTCATCCTCGTGTCCTCCACGTCGGATCAGGTGGTTCCGGAGACAGTGGCTCTGCCGAATCTGGAGGATGATTTAGCAACTTGCATTCCATAGCTCTATGGCTCTGAATCTTCGACTCTTTGGCTCCGCAGAGGGCCGCGGAGGGCTCTCTCGTCGAGCTAATGGGCGGCACAGGCCGCGACGATCTGCTTCATCCGTTCCACGCCGCGGTCGAGCTCGCCGAGGGGGATCGACTCGTTCGGGCCGTGGATCCCGGAGAAGTCCTGGGGCTCCAGGAAGAAGGGCGAGACGCCGTAGGCCGGGATGCCCCGTTCACGGAAATAGCGCGAGTCGGTGAAGCCGGCGATGAACGCCGGCACCACGGGGGCGGTCTTGGAGAGAACCCCCGCCACCGCCCGGTAGATCGGGTCGTCGATCGGCGAGGGGGGCACCGGCGGCGAGGTCAGGAGCACCTCCACGTGGAGCTGGTCGCCCAGAGCCTCCTTGATCCGGGCGAGGTAGGCCTGGCCGTCGGCCTCCGGCAGGAGCCGGGCGTCGACCCGGGCGCTCGCCTCGGCCGGGATCACGTTGATCTTCTCGCCGCTTCGGAGCACCGTCACCTGGAACGTGTCGACGAACAGGTTGGCGAGCCCCGGGATGAAGTCCTCGGTCGGGCCGTCCTCCTTGATGACGTTGTCGAGGTGCGTGAAGATCCTCCGGTACTTGGCGTTGTGGAGGGGGGCGAGGGCGCCCAGGTAGAGGCGCGCGGCCTCGGTCACCTTCCAGCGCATGGGGAGCTGGAGGACGCGTGCGAGGCCCAGGATGAGCTGGTGGGTGGCGCTCGCCGGGGCCAGGCCCGAGGCGTGGCCCGGTCGCCCCAGTGCCGTGATCCGCATCCACAGGGGGCGTTTTTGGGCGACTTCGATCCCCGTCCAGAGGGCCCGGCCGTTGACCGTGCGGTTGGCGCCCCCCTCGTTAAGCACCGCGGCGATGCCTTTGAACAGCTCCGGATGGCTGGCCAGGAGCCACCCGGCGCCCTGCCGGCCGCCCCGCTCCTCGTCGGCGACGGCGAGGAAGATCACGTCGCGCTTCAGGGGAACGCGCCGGCGGTGGAGGTCGAGGAACGCGGCGAGCTGGGCGATCCCGAGGCTCTTGATGTCGAGGGCGCCGCGCCCCCAAAGGCGACCGTCCTTCACGATCCCGGCGAAGGGCTTGACCGACCACTCGGGGCCGGCGGGCACCACGTCGATGTGGTGGAGGAGGATCAGGGGTCCGGCCCCCTGGACCGCCGCCTCGGGCGAGGCGCGGAGCCGGGCGTACAGGCTGGTTCGGCCCTCGGGGCTCACCAGCAAGGTCGTCGCGATCCCCTCCCGGTGGAGGATGTCGGCCAGGAAGGCGGCGCCCCGCTCCTCGTGCCCCGGCGGGTCGGTGGTGTCGATCCGCAGGTAGGCCCGGAGCCAGCGGGCGGCTTCGGAGAGGTGGCTCTTCGGGGCGGCGGCATGGGCCGGCTGGGCCGGTGAGGCGGCCCCGAGGAGGGCGGCCAGGAGCAGGAGGGGGAGGGCTCGGCGTCGGGTCACGATGGCTCAAGAATACGACAGGGCAAAATGAAGCCGCCCGCCGGGTGGGCGGGCGGCTTCGAGCACCTTGCGATAACCGAGCCGGGGGCGGGAGCCCCCAGCCAGGGGGGACTTACGATCCGCCGGAGGCGTTGGTCTTCTGCGGATAGCGGATGAAGAAGCCGTCGGACCAGACGAGATCCTGATCGTAGTCGGTCGGGTCGAACGCACCTGCCGTCACGGTAGCACTGGTTTCGAACGCGCCGTTCCGGCCGGGGGAGACGATTCCGAGGGTCGAGATCCCGGCCCGACCGCCCTGCCGGACCACGTCCGAATAATTCGCGGGACGGCGGTACTTGATGGTGTTGTTCCAGGCGTCCTTCTCCTTGACCTCCTGGATGTACTGGGGCCGGAGGTCATTGACGACGTTGGAGAAGGCATAGGTGGCCGGGAGGGTGACCTGCTGGGTCGCGCCCGCAGCGGCGGCGGCGCCGTACTGGTCGGTAAGCCAGGACATCCAGGCCGTGCCCGTGTCCTTGATGTCACCCATGGAGCGCTTCTGCTTCGCTTTGTTGAGCGCATCGAGGAAGTTGGGGATCAGCAGGGCCGCGATGATGCCGATGATCGCGATGACGATCAGCAGCTCGATCAGCGTGAAGCCGCGCTGACGGTTGCGGAGTTTTCTCATCATTCGTCCTCCTTGGACCGAAGAGCGGTTGAGCAGAGTTACATCCGATAGTGGCAACTGCAGGGAACGTGCCAGTGCCGGTGGGCCTCGAAGCCCGGCATCCCCGGCCGCCGCGCGGCGCGTCGCACCGGCCCGGTGACGTGAAACGTCAGCTCCGCTGTCGGAGATTGTCAGTCCGCGAGGCGGTGGAGGAGGCGATCGTAGAGGGCGACGCCGTCGACGTAGGCGGGCAAGGCGATCCGTTCCCCCCGGCGCCCCACGCGCAGGGCGTCGGTGGTCAGGATCAGGAAGGGAGAGAAGCCGTACGAGGGGATGCCGTGGGCTCGGAAGAACCGGGAGTCGGTGGCCGTCCACGACAGGAAGACCGGCCCGGACGGCACCTCCGGGTGGGTCTGGCGCACCAGCTCGCGGATCGCCGCCATCGCCCAGTGGTCGAGGGGGCTGCCGTGGTGGGCCGCCTCGCTCGGATAGATCGTGGTCTTGACGCCGTAGAAGAGCCACTTGGGGATCAGCTCGTCCCGGACGTCGTCGAGATGGACCCCGGGTAAGAGGTGGATCGTCACCGGGAGCTCCCACCCTCCGCCTTCGACGCGGCGGATCTGCTGGGGGTGGAGCTCGTCGCGGAACATCGACTGCACGTACGAGGGCAAAGTCTCGAACAGCGGACGGTTCCGGGCGATGCGCTCCGGGTGGGCGTAGGCTTCGCGCAGCTCCTCCCGGTCCCTCGACGGGGCGTAGAGAGGCAGGAACTCCTTGATCTCGTCCACCAGCTTCAGGTGCTGCTCCTCGGCGCCGTAGACCCCGAGGTCGGCCTTGAGCTTCACGAGGCGGTCTTTGGACGGATCGCAGGCCACCAGGGTCAGGTACCTCTTCTGGGCGAACTCGGTTCCCCAGTACTTGAAGTCGTCCTCGCCGCGTCCCTCCACCACCCCGCCCTCGGTGAGCACGACTCCGAAGCGGTCCACGAGCTCGGGGTGCTCGCGGAGGATCCAGCGGGTGCCGAGCGCGCTGCCCGTCTCTTCGCCGGTGGTCGCCAGGAGGATCACCGACCGCTCGGGGGTCCTCCCGCTCTTCGCCAGATCGATGAATGCCAGGAGCTGGGCGATGCCGATGCTCTTCATGTCGAAGGAGCCGCGGCCGTACAGCCAGGGCAGGTCGATCTTGGCGGCGAAGGGTGGGTGGGGCCAGAGCTCGGGATGGGGCACCGGGTCGGTGTCAATGTGGTGGTGGAGGACCACGGCCTCGCGGCTCTTGCCCTCGAGGATCGCCCAGAGGTTGGCACTCTTCTGGCCGATTCGCTCCAGGTGGTAGGGAATCCCCGCCCGGTTGAGGATGCCGGCCAGGAACCGGGCTCCCGCCAGGCTGCTGCCGGTGGCCTGGGAGGTGTCGATCCGAACGTAGTCTTGGAGCAACCGCACCGAGTCCAGCGAGGCGTAGTCGACCTGTAGCCAGTCCTGCCGCTGCTCCTCGACCAGGGGCTCGGCGGCCAGGTAGACCAGGAACGCGGCGAGCGTCGCCAGGAGGGCGAGGCTGCCGTAGAGCGCGATGCGCGAGACCGTGCGGAGGCGACGTTGAAGGGGGGAGAAGCTCATGAAGACGGGGAAGTCTAGCAGTCCCCCGAGGAGCGCTGCACGGTATGCTTCGCGGTCGATGCCCCGCCCTGCTCCATCGGTCTCGCGGAGCTCGCCCTGGGTCCTGGGGCTGCTCGCCGCGACGGCGGTGGTGGCCGCGGCGGCCTACGCCCTGTCCGCCGCCTACGTCGTCGGCGGGCGGCCCGGTTTCCCCCTGGACGACGCCTGGATTCACCTCTCCTTCGCCCGCAACCTGGCGGCGGGGCACGGCCTGTCCATCGTCCCCGGGGAGCCGGTGGCCGGGTCGACGGCGCCCCTGTGGACCGCCCTGGCGGCCCTCGGCGTCTCGGCGGCGCTCGACGGCATCCTGTGGATGCAGATCCTGGGCACCGCGCTCCACGCCCTGGGGGTGGTGCTCTCCTGGCGCCTGGCCCGAGAGCTGGGTCTGTCTGCCGGGCTCTCGGCGCTGGCGGGCTCCCTGGTCGCGGTCACCGCGTGGATGGCCTGGTCCGCGGTCTCCGGGATGGAGATCCCCCTGTTCGTGGTCCTCTCCGTCGGCGGTCTCCTCCTCCACCTCGAGGAGCGCGCCGATCCCGACCGGCCCCGCCTCTCCCTCGCCGTCTTCGGCTTGTCGGTGCTCGCCCGCCCCGAGGGGCTGCTGCTCCTCTCCTGCGCGCTGGCCGACGGCCTCCTGGTCTGGCGCCGCCGCGGCGCCGGTGGCCTCGAGTGGGCCGGCCGGCGGGCCCTCGCCCCGGCGCGGCCTCCGGGGAGCCTTCTCGGGAGTCTTTTCAGGAAGCAGGGCCCGCCCCTGGGTCTGGCGGCCCTGGCCTTCGTGCCGGTGGCCGCCTGGTACGCCTGGATCGGTGGCTCGCCCCTGCCCACGACCTTCGCGGCCAAATCGGGAGGCGGCGGGCTCCACCTGCCCGATCTGCACTACCTGTACGTGGCCGCGGGGGTCTTCTTCCGTCCGCAGCCCTGGGTCGCGCTCTTCGCCCCGGCCGGCGTCGTGGCCCTGGTTCGCCGGCTGGGTACGCCTCGGGACCGGGGCCTGCTTCCGGCCCTCTGGCTCGTGGCGCTCCCCCTGGCGTACTCGTGCCTGAGCCCGGCGGAGGGCGGGCCCCTGATCGGCAACTTCGGCCGCTATCTCTTCCCGCTCTTCCCGGTCCTTGTGGTCCTGGGCGTGCTGGGGATGGAGCCGGTGGCGGAGGCCCTGGGGACGGGCCGGGGGCGGTCGCGGCCCCGGAAGGCCCTGGCCCTCGCCGGTGTGCTCCTGGTCCTCACCCCGGCGGTGATCGCCCTCGCCCGCGGTGCGACGCTCTACGCCCGCAACGTCCTGGACGTCGAATCGGGGGACGTACGGATGGCTCGCTGGCTCGCCGAGCGCCTGCCCCCCGAGGCGGTGGTGGCCACCATGGACATCGGCGCCCTCTCGGCCTTGCTACCCAACCGGATCGTCGACCTGGCCGGAATCGCCGATCCCCGGGTGCTCGGCGCCATCTCTCGGGCGAAGGCCCGCGGCGGCACCTGGCAGGACGGCGTCCTCGCCTTCATCGCCGAGCGCCGGCCGGATTACCTGGTGGTCTTCCCGGACTGGCTGACCTCGGTGGAGCGGCCGGGCTCGGGCTTCACCCGGCTGGCCACGATCCGCGTGCCCGGGAACGTGACCCTCGGCCACGACTCCCTGGCCCTCTATGCCACGCCCTGGACCCGGGAGCCGCTCCGCGCCGGCACCGGCCCCTGACCCGCGTCCATGGAGGTTTCCCCACTCCTCGACTCGCTCGGCGGCCTGTCCGCCCTGCTGCTGGTGGCCGCCCTCGGCGCCCTTTCCTACCGCCTGGCATGGCGCCTGGTTCCCGGAGTGGGGGTCGCGACCCGCTGGAGCGCGGCGGCGGTGATCGCGCTCTGGTCGGCGGTGGCGTCGTTCTGGCTCCTGGGAGCCGTGCACGCCTTCCGTCTGCCCATCGTCCTGGTCCTCTCGGTAGGTGCTGCGCTCCTCGGCGGGCGAGGGCGGGGCGGAGACCGGCCGGCGCTCACGGCGTTCCGGGCGGACCTCCGGCGGTTCGGAGCCTTTTTCCGGTCCCTGGGTCCCCTCGAGTGGGCGGCTCTGGCGGCCGTCCTCGGCGTGGTGCTCGCCCGCTGCCTCCGCGGCCTGGCCTCGCCGCCCCTCGGCTGGGACTCCCTGACCTACCACCTGTTCAAGGCCGGGCGCTTCGTCCAGACCGGCGGGTTCGTGGACGCCCCGGCACCGGACGCCTGGGGGGCCTACCGGTTCTTTCCGGTGGCCGGCGAGATCCTCTGGTCATGGGCCATGCTCCCCCTGCACGACGACGCCCTGATCGCGCCGGCGGGCCTCCTGATCTGGGGCCTGGCGGTCCTGGGCGTCTACGCCGCCGCGCGCGAGCTCGGCGCCCGCGCTCGGCCCGCCCTCCTCGCGGCCCTCGCCCTGGGGGCGATGCCGGCGGCGCTCGCGTACGTGGGCAGCGCCTACGTCGACAACCTGACCCTGGCGGCGAGCGCCCTCGGCACCGTGTTCGTCGTGCGGCTGGCGCGCGACGGTCCTCTGCGCGAGGCGCCGCTGGCGGTGGCGGCGCTGGCCCTGGCCGCCGGCACCAAGCTCCTGGCGATGCCGGTTCTCGCCCTGGGCGGCGCGGTGGTCCTCCTCCGCCTCGTCCGGAGCCCGGCGTCGCCGCGAGTCCGGGCGGCCACTCTTGCGGCCGTGGTCCTCGCCGGCGCGGTGGCCGCGCCCACCTACGTCCGGACCTGGATCGAACGCGGCTCGCCCCTGTACCCGGTGCCGCTGCGCGTCGCGGGCTTCGAGCTCTCGGCCGGCAACGCCGAGTCGGCGGCGGTGACGCAGAGGATTCTCGACACGCCTCGCATGCGGCTCTCGCCGGCGGCGACCGCCCGCTACTTCCTGGTTCGCCGCGATCCGTCCGGAGCGTTCCTGAACCCCGGTCCGGGCGCCGTCCTGCTCCTGGGGCTGGCCCTCGCGGCCCTCCCGCGCCTGCGTCGGGACCGGCTCCTGGCCGGGACGTTCCTCTGGCTGGTCGCGGCGGTTCTTCTCGGCGCGTACGTCACCGGCGCCATGGCGCTCTTTCGAACTGCCTTGATGGTGACGACCTCGGGCCGGTACTTGACGCCCGCCTTCGCCGCCCTCGCCGTGCTCGCGGCCCTGCTCGACTGGCTCGCGGCGCGCCTCGTCGCCGCCGTCGCGGCCGGGTGGGGCGCGGTCCTGGCCTTCCCCACGGGCTGGCACGCCGTCGACCTCCGGGCCACCGCCTGGGTCCTCGTCCCGATGGGGGCCCTGGCGGCGGTGATCCTGGCGGCTCGGTGGGCGGTCGGCGCCGGTCGCGCTCGCCGGCTGGCCGCGACGGCGGCCGTGCTCCTGGTGACGGGGGTCGCCGCGGCGAGCCTGGAGACGGTCCGGCGGGCGTTTCGATACCCGGTCTACGCGGCGGCGGCCGAAGCGGAGCATCCCTCGTTCACGCTCCACCCCCTCGACCGCCGGTACGCCTCCGCCTGGCCCGTCTGGCAGGCCTTCGACGGGGGCCGGTCGTGGCGCCTCGCCGCGGTCGCCGGCTTCGACGGCCTCGGCCACAACGCGTACCTCTATCCCTTGCTCGGGAGCCGCCTCCAGAACCGGGTGAGCTACGTGCCGGTGACCGGGAGCGGCGAGGTGATCGACTACCGCCTGACCGACCGGGTGACGCGGCGCGCGAGCCGGGGGTGCTGGCTCGAGCGCCTGCGCCGGCAGGAGATCGACGGGGTCGTCCTGCTCGCGCCGCGCCACATCCCCGAGTCGCGCTGGGTGGAGGAGTCCCCCGAGCTGTTCCGCCTCCGGGTGGAGACCGACGGCGGGCGGCACGCCGCCTACGAGCTCGATCGTGACCTCCTGGCCGAGCGGACGGCCGGGACGCCGTGCCCCGGGGTCGGCGGAGCGGGGCGCCGGCCGCCGAGAGACGGGATAAGCTTTAGCGCTCGCCGCCCGACCTCCGGCCCGTCCGCGGGAGTGGATCGCGCCCGCGTCGTGGGCCGCCTTCGGACCGGGCGCCGGGATGAGCCATGAAGCTGATCATCCAGATCCCCTGCTACAACGAGGAGGCCGCCCTGGCGGCGACCCTGGCCGATCTGCCGCGGCGGGTCGAAGGCGTCGACCGGGTGGAGGTGCTGGTGATCGACGACGGGTCGACCGACGGCACAGGCGAGGTGGCGCGGCGGTCGGGAGCGGACCACGTAGTCCGGCACACGGCCAACCTCGGCCTCGCGCGGGCCTTCCGCACCGGGCTCGAGACCTGCCTGCGCCTCGGCGCCGACGTGATCGTCAACACCGACGCCGACAACCAGTACCGTGGCGAGGACGTCGCCGCCCTGGTCCGGCCCGTCCTCGAGGGCCGGGCGGACATCGTGGTGGGCGACCGCCAGACTTCGGGCCTGGACCACTTCTCGCCCCTCAAGCGGCTCCTCCAGAGGCTCGGCAGCATGGTCGTGCGCCGGCTCTCGGGGCTGGACGTGCCCGATGCGGTCAGCGGCTTCCGCGCCCTGTCCCGCGAGGCGGCCCTCAGAACCAACATCGTTTCGAGCTTCAGCTACACGATCGAGATGCTCATCCAAGCCGGCCACAAGGACCTCCAGGTGGCCCACGTCCCGGTGGGGGTCAACCCGGTCCGCCGCGAGTCCCGCCTGTTCCGGAGCCTGCCCCAGTTCATCGAGCGCTCGGCGGCGACCATGGTGCGGGCCTACGCCATGTACCAGCCGATGCGCGTGCTCTTCGGTATCGGCCTGGTGGTGGCGGCCCTGGGGCTGGCGCCCATCGTTCGGTTTCTGTACTTCTACCTGCGGGGCGAAGGCGGGGGCCACGTCCAGTCCCTGGTCCTCGGCGGCGCAGCCGTCACCATGGGCCTGGCGATCTTCCTGATCGGGCTGGTCGCCGACCTGATCGCCTTCAACCGCCAGCTGATCGAGATCACTCTGGAAAAGGTGCGGCGCCTCGAGTGCCAGCGGGGCGAGGGTCGGGACGAGGAGGAAATTTCTTAGTGAAACAGGTAATCCGTCGGGTGATCGATCGGAAGGGCAGGGTGCGGGTGATCGAGCTGCCGGAGCCCGATCTGGGACCGCAGCAGGTCCTCGTGCGCAATGCCTACTCCTTGATCAGCACAGGGACCGAGCTCGCCACCCTGGGCAAGACCCCGCTCGAGCTGGTGCGCCAGACCGTCTCCGACCCCTGGATGCGCCACGTGGTGAAGCAGACGGTCCTGGCGACGGGGCTCGGCCAGACCGCAGGCCGGATCTGGAAGGAGATGGTGGTGCCGCGGGAGATCGGCTACAGCGGCGCAGGATGGCTGCTGGCCGTCGGCGACGGCGTTTCCGGGCTCCGCGTGGGGCAGGCGGTGGCCTACGCGGGCGGCGGCCACGCGGAGACCCTGGCGACCTCGCTCAACCACGTGGTGGCGGTGCCGGAAGAGGTGCCTCTGCGCCATGCCGCGTTCGTCACCCTGGGCGGCATCGCCACCCACGCCGTTCGCCGAGCGGAGGCCCGCTTCGGCGAGGTGGTGGCGATCTACGGGCTGGGCCTCGTGGGCCAGCTTGCCGCGCGGGTGGCCCGGGCCGCCGGGTACGTGGTGGTGGGCATCGACCTCGACGAGGAGCGCGCCCGGCTGGCGGCGCGCTGTGGCGCCGCCCTCGCGCTCAACCCGAACGATCCCGACTTCGAGCGCCGGGTCCACGACTTCACCGGCAAGCGTGGCGTCGACGCGACCATCGTGACCGCGCGCTCCGAGTCGAGCTCGCTCGTCAACCACGCCATCGAGATCACCCGCAAGCAGGGCAAGGTGGTCCTCGTGGGCTACGTGGGGCTCGACGTCCACCCCAAGAGCTTCCTGTACAAGGAGATCGACCTGCGGTACTCGCGGGCCTACGGTCCCGGGAGCTACGACAACTCGTACGAGAAGGGCCGGATCGACTATCCGCCCGAGTACGTGCGCTGGACGGAACGGCAGAACCTCGCGGAGTTCATCCGGCAGCTCTCGGAGGAACGGGTGGAGGTCGAGTCACTGATCGGTGGCGAGGTCCCGATCGAGCGGGTCCAGGAGGCCTTCGACGCCCTGCGCTCCGGCAGCCTCGGGGGGGTCGCCGCCCTCGTCTCTTACGCCACCGGCGGCGAGCCCGACCGCCGCCGCACGCTCGAGATCCGGCCGCGGCCGGTCGCCGAGGGCAAGGTCGGGATCTCCATCGTCGGCTGCGGCAACCACGTCCTCGGCAAACACCTGCCCAACCTGGCGCGGATGCCCCGGGTCCAGCTCCGGGCCCTGGTCTCGGCCACCGGCAAGAACGCCCTGACCGTCGCGAAGCGGTACAGGGCCACGGCGGTGACGACCGACCTCCAGGAGGCCCTGGGCGATCCGGGCACCGACTGCCTCATGGTCTGCTCCAGCCAGCACCTGCACGCCGACCACGTGGTCGCTGCGGTCGAGGCGGGCAAGGCCGTCTTCGTCGAGAAGCCCATGGTCACGACGCTGGAGGGCTACCGGCGCATCGCTCGGGCGATGGCCGAGGGGCCGGTGCTCTTCACCCTCGGCCTCAACCGCCGGTACTCCCCGCTCGTCGCCCGGCTTCTCGACGAGATGGGGGAAACGATCGACGCCGTCACCTATCACGTGGCACAGCCGTTTGTGCCGCCCGAACACTGGACGCTCGATCCGGTGGAAGGAGGGGGCCGCCTGATCACCGAGGGGGAGCACTTCATCGACCTGTGCAATCTCCTCGTCGGCCGCCGGCCGTCGTCGGTGACCGCCACCGCCCTGGGCGAGCCGCCGGACGATCTGCGCACGCTGTGCGACTACTCGGTGACCCTCCACTACCCCGGCGCTGCGGCGACCATCGTGTTCGACGAGAGCGGCTCCGCCGGGTACCCACGGGAGAAGGTGACCGCCCTGGGCAAGGGGCGGGTGGCCGTTCTCGACGGCTTCGCCCGGCTCACCGTCCACGGGCGGCGGGTACGCTCCTGGGGTCGTGCCACCCGCGCGCGGATGGGCCACGAAGAGGAGCTGCGGGAGCTGGTGGCCGCCCTCGCCGGAGAGCCCAACCGGCTCCTGGGGTGGGACGAGGCGAGCCTCGCCACCCGCTGCATGTTCGCCGCCCAGGAAAGCGTCCGGACGGGCGAACCGGTGCTCCTCTCCGAGATCGATCCGCCTCCGGAGGAGAAGGTAGACCGCCCGGTCGAGGCAGGCCGGGCGGCCGTCGACCCGTGAGGCTTGCGATCGACTTGCTCCACCCGGCCCACGTCCACTTCTTCCGGCATTTCGTGGCCGAGATGGAGGGGAGGGGCCACCAGGTCCTGCTGACCGCCCGGGACAAGGAGTGCACCCTCGAGCTGCTCGACGCCTACGGCCTGCCCCACGTCCGGATCAGCCGGCAGGCCCGGGGTGCGCCGGCTCTTGCCGGCGAGCTGGCGCTGCGCACGGCTCGCTTCTGGCGCCTGGCCCGACGCTTCCGGCCGGACTTTCTCGCCGGCATCATGGGGCCGACGATCGCCCTGGCGGGCAAGGCCCTCCCCTCGCGCACGGTCGTCTTCTACGACACCGAGATGGCCCGGGTGACCAACCGCTTCGCCTATCCCCTCGCCGACCTGGTCTGTACCCCGTCGTGCTACCAGGAACCGGTGCCCGGCCGCCACGAGGTCTACGCCGGCTACCACGAGCTCGCCTACCTCCACCCCTCCCGGTTTCGGCCGGACCCGGAGATCCTCGCAGCCCACGGCCTGGGCGGAGACGAGCCGATCTACCTCGTGCGCTTCGTCTCCTGGCAGGCGAGCCACGACGCGGGGGAAACCGGCTTCTCCCTCGCCGGCAAGCGCCGGCTGGTGGACCTGCTCGCCGGCCGGGGGCGGGTCCTGTTGAGCTCCGAAGGGCCTCTGCCGGAAGACCTCGATCCGTACCGCCTGCGCCTGCCGGTCCAGCACGTCCACCACCTCCTCGCCCGCGCCCGACTGGTGGTGGGGGAGAGCGCGACCATGGCCTCGGAAGCGGCGGTCCTGGGCACCCACGCCGTCTTTGTCTCCACCACCGGCCGCGGCTACACCGACGAGCAGGAGCGCCGCTACGGGCTGGTCCACAACTTCCGTCCCGAGCGCGAGGACGAGGCTCTCGCCCGGGTCGAGGAGCTCCTGGCGCGGGAGGACCTGAAGGCCGACGCCGCGCGCCGGCGGGAGAGGCTCCTGGCGGAGAAGATCGACGTGACGGCGTGGATGGTGGACCTCTTCGAGAAGCTGGCGGCGGAGAGGATGGGACGGTAGGAATCATGTGCGGCATCTGTGGCTACACCGGCCCCGAGCTCCCGGGCGTCCTGGTGCGGATGAGCGAGGCGATCCGCCACCGGGGGCCCGACGCCCTCGGGACCCTCGAGCGCGAAGAGGTCCACTTGGCCTGCCGCCGCCTGCGGGTCCTGGACCTCGAGTCCGGCGACCAGCCGATCTACAACGAGTCGGGTCGCGTGGGCGTGGTCTACAACGGCGAGATCTACAACCATCGGGAGCTGCGCCGGGAGCTCGAGGCCGCCGGTCATCGCTTCGCCACGCGCAGCGACACCGAAGTGCTGGTGCACCTCTACGAGGAGCACGGCGACGCCTTCGTCGAGCGGCTCGACGGCATGTTCGCCTTCGCCCTTCACGACGCCGCCCGGCGGCGGCTCCTCCTGGCCCGCGACCCGGTGGGGATCAAACCTCTGGTCTACCGTTGGACCGGCCGGCATCTGGTGTTCGGCTCCGAGGTCAAGGCCCTCCTCGCGCATCCGGAGGTGGCGGCGGCCCTCGACCCGGAGGCCCTCCACCTGCTGCTCAACGTGCGCTTCGTCCCCGGCCCGCGGACCCTCTTCGCCGGCGTGCGCCAGGTGCCTCCCGGCCACCGCCTCCTGTTCGAACGCGGCGAGCCTCGGCTCGAGCGCTTTCACCGGTGGCGGTTCGCCGAGGGTGGTGGCCGGGCGGGTAGGCTCTCGCCCGAGGAGGCCGCCGAGGCGCTCCGGCCGGCTCTGGTGCGGGCGGTGGAGCGCCAGCTCGTGGCCGATGTGCCGGTGGGGGTCTTCCTCTCTGGCGGCCTCGACTCGACCTCGGTGGTGGCCGCGGCCTCCCGCGGCGGCCACCGCGGGCATGGCGGCAGGCCGCTCGAGACCTTCTGCCTCGGGTTCGGGGAGCCGCGCGACGAGCTGGACGACGCGGCGGCAGTGGCCGCCTTCTTCGGCACCCACCACCGGGCGACGACCCTGGCACCCGACGCCCTGGCACTCTACCCCCGGATCGTCTACTTCGCCGAGGCGCCGAAGGTCAACGCCGCCCAGGGTTACTACCTCTCGCGCTTCGTCCGCGAGCACGCGACGGTCGCCCTCTCGGGCTTGGGCGGCGACGAGCTCTTCCTGGGCTATGACATCTACCGCTACCTCTGGCCCGGCCGGTGGACCATCGACGGCCCGGCCTCGCGCCTCGCCGCCGCCGTCTCGCGGCCCCTGGACGGGCTCGCTCTCGCCGTCCACCGCGCGGGCGGCCTGCGGGCCGAGGTCGCCCGGCGGGCCGTGGAGCTCGCCGCCTCGGGAGGCGATCCGCTGCGCTACTACCTGACGCTGCGCAACGGTTGGGACCTGGGGCCGGCGATCGCCCGCGAGCTCTACGCTCCGGCCTGGCGCGAGCGCCTCTCCATGGACACGCGCGAAGCGTTCGCCCCGTTCTTCGACCGCCCCGACCTGCCCCTGGTCGAGCAGGTCCAGTGGGCGGAGCTGCGGGCCAAGATGGTGGACGACTTCCTGGCCAACGAGGACCGCATGTCCATGGCGAGCTCCCTCGAGGTGCGTGTGCCGCTCCTCGATCGCGAGATCGTCGAGCTCGCCCTCTCCCTGCCGCTGGCGGTCAAGTTCGAGGGCCGGCGGCCCAAGCCGGTGCTGCGCCATGCCCTGGAGCCCTGGGTGCCGCGGAGGGTCCTCGCCAAGCCCAAGTGGGGGTTCACCTTCGATCCGTACGAGCAGCTCGGCAAGGATCTGGGCGCCCTGTGCGAGCGCGAGCTCAGCCGGGCCTTCCTGGAGGAACAGGGAATCTTCCAATATCGGTTCGTCCGCTCGATCCTCGACGCCCGGCCGTCACGCCGGCTGCGCTGGCACTACTTCATGCTTTGGCAGATCCTGGGCCTGAAGCTCTGGCAGGAGATCTTCGTCGAGGGCCGGAGCTGGCGGGAGGTCGAAGAGAGGATCGCCCGGGGATGAGCACCGCCGGCCTTTCCTCCGTCTCCCACCCGTCCGGGCCACCGGCGGAGCTGCTGGAGCGCGTCCGGAACGTGCTGGCTGCCACCCTCGCGTTCAGTCGCGAGCGGGGCTACGCCGGCCACAACAAGCACGACGGTTTGAACAGCCGCTTCTCGGGCGGCTCCTCGGGTGGTCGCGACCCACCGCCTGGTGGCGATCCAGGCGGTGATGCGCTCGCCCGTCGACCTGCGGCGCCTCCTCGGCGTGCCGCGGACTCGCAACCCCAAAGGCGTCGGCCTCTTCGCCCACGCCCTCCTGGACCTCCACGCCGCGGGCACCGCGGGATCGACGGGGGTGCTCGAGGAGGCCGAGGATCTCCTGGCCTGGCTGCTCGCCCACCCGGCCGAGGGGTTCCGCGGTCTCTCCTGGGGGTATCCATACCCCTGGCAGGACGTGGGTTTCTTCGCTCCCCGGGGGTTCCCCAACCGGGTGGTGACGAGCTGGATCGGCCTGGCCTTCGCCGAGGCGGCCCGCGCCACCGGTCGCTCCGTCTATCTCGACGCGCTGGCCCGGATCGCGGAGTTCCTCACTGGCGAGCCCCGGGTGCTGTTCGACAGCCCCGAGGAGATGTGCCTGACCTACGTTCCGCGCCGCGGTGGGCTGTGGGGAGGTCGCGGGCCCGCCACGCCGCGGCTTCTGGCCGAGGCGGGAGCCTCCTCGAGCGCCCGGCTTGATCGCCGAGGCTCGCCGCCTCGTGCGCTGGGTGGCGCGGCGCCAGACCGCCTACGGCGCCTGGTTCTACACCGATCCGCCGGCCGCCTCCCACATCACCCACGACAACTACCACACGGCGATCGTGCTCGACTGCCTGGACCGCTTCCGCGAGGCCACGGGGGAGGCGGAGTTCGACTCGGCCTACCGGTGCGGCCTCGAGTACTATCGGGACCACCTCTTCACCCCGGGCTGGGCTCCCGCTGGATGAACGACCGCCGCTTCCCCCACGACATCCACGGCGCCGCCTCGGCGGTGCTCTGCTTCACGCGGGCGGCGCGCCGGGATCCGGCGTGGTGGGGGCCGGCCACGAGGGTCCTGGGCTGGGCGCTCGAGACGATGTACGACCCGCGGGGGTACTTCGACTACCAGCGCACGCGCCGGCGGACACGGCGTCTCTTCCTGATGCGCTGGGCCAACGCGTGGATGTGCCGGGCGATGGCGGCGGTTCTGCGCGCCGCCGGAGAGCCTGCGGCCGGGAGGGCGGATGGCGATCGGTAGAGTCTTCGGGCGCGAGCTCCTCCTCGATCCGGCCTTGGGTCCGGGAGAGCGCCTCTACGTGAGGCTCTTCGGTGTCCCGGTGCTCGGCCTGCGGGTGCGGGCGCACTACCTGGTGCCCGAGATCGATACCCTCGCCCGCCGCATCCGTCCGCGGAAGGTGGCAGACGCCGGGAGCGGGCGCGGCCTGTTCACCGTCCATCTCGCCCGCGCCTTCCCCGAGGCCGAGGTGGTGGGCTTCGACGTCGACGCCGGCCAGGTCGAGCGCGACAACGCCATGGTCCAGGCGGCAGGCTTGGCCAACTGCCGGTTCGAAGTGCGCGACGTCACCCGGCTCGGGCTCGAAGAAGAGCTCGACCTCGTCCTCTCCACCGACAACCTGGAGCACCTGGAGGACGACCGGGGCCAGTGCCGCATCTTCCACCGGGCCTCCGGCCGGGGGGGTGGCTCCTGGTCCACGTGCCCCACCGAACGCGCAACCTCTTCGGCTGGCGCCGAGAGAACTTCATGGAGATCGAAGGGCATGTGCGGCCCGGCTACACCCGGGGCGAGCTCGCGGCGCTTCTCGAGCAGGCGGGTTTCGAGGTGGTCCACACGGCCTACAGCTACAACTCGATCGAGACTCTGGCCAACGACCTCTCGTTCCTGGTCACGGGCGGCCGGGAGAAGCGCAAGCTCCTCTACGCCCTGGTGTTTCCGTTCCTCCTCGGCCTCGCCCACCTGGGGGGCCGGCGGAGTCCGAAGGAGGGTAGCGGGCTCCTGGCTCTGGCCCGACGCCGGGAGCGGGCAGAGCCTTCGGGAGGGGAGTAGTGAGAGCCGAGCTCTACCGAGTTCGCAGGTTCTGGGAGGAGCACGTCAACAACGAGTACTTCACCTGACACGACCGGGGTACGACGGAGTACTTCGCAGAGATCGAGCGTCGACGACACCACCTACTATCACTTGCTGGATCTCTTAGAGAGACAGCGATCGGTAGCTATGGGGCTTCGGCTTCTAGAGATCGGCTGCGGCATAGGAGTGGACATGCTCCGGCTCGACCGGCTCGGGTTCGCCGAGGTGGTGGGAATAGATCTGACAGCGGTGGCCGTGCGACTGGCGCGCAGCGCGCCAGAGATGAGGGCCTGGAGACGGTGCGGTTCGGGGTCGGAGACGCCGAGGCGCTAGCTTCGCCGACGGGAGCTTCGACGTCGTGTACTCGTTCGGCGTCCTAGACGACACGCCTCGGATAGAGCGCGCGGTGGCCGAGGTGCGGCGGGTACTGGCGCCGGGCGGCCTCGCGTGGTCATGCTCTACCATTCGCGGAGACTGGTGAAACTGGTACATCGCCTGCTGGGCCTTCCTTAGAATCGCTCCGGCACCTGAAGGACCACTGCCCGGTGGTCTACCGCTATCGCCGCGAGGAGGCCCGGCATCTGTTAGCCGAGTTCGAGGACGTGAAGATCGGGGCGGAGTATCCGCTCACGTATGGGATGAGCGCCGTGGCTCGCCGGATACCGCGGAGCGTGGAGCGGGTGCTCGGGCACTGGATAGGTTGGCACTCATGATCGAAGACCGCAAGGGACGCTGAGCGAGCGGGCCGGTGTTCAGAGTGGCTGACGGCGGGCAGCGCTCAGGGCGAGAGAGAGGAAGGCGAGCGCCAAGACCAGGGTGCGGATCACGAGGTAGAGGCAGAGAACGGAGTACGACGGCACGACCTGAGAGACGTACACCGCGACGCGGACAACTCGAAGGTGCCCAGACCGTTGAACGCCACGGGCACGTAGGCGAAGAGACCGCGGTGTAGGGGAGAGGAGAACCACCGGCGAGCAGACCGCGACGCCCAGGCCGCGAAGCACGATCCAGTA
Organism: uncultured Acidobacteriota bacterium; assembly: GCA_963739795.1. Classification (GTDB taxonomy): domain Bacteria; phylum Acidobacteriota; class Thermoanaerobaculia; order Multivoradales; family DATKCC01; genus CAVUBL01. The sequence goes on from CAVUBL010000011.1 coordinate 249,547, forward strand.
GGGAAGAGCGCTCAGAACCAGCTTCGCCACTGTAACCGCGGCGTTGGCCGCGATCCGCCCCGGGTAACGGCGAGCGTATCCGGTGGCGAACGCGATGACGGACAAAACGCACTCCACCAGGCGATGCCGGGGCGGCCGGAAGAGCGCCAAGCGACCAGAGCGAGGACGCCCGCGGCGAGTACCAGGAGAGCGATCAGGCCCGGCCAGATCAGACCGCGCAGGAAGAGCCAGCTTCCGGCCAGGGCGAGCGCGACGTTGAACGCGAAGGTGATGAGCTTGTCGGTCAAGTAGACGGCGGTGCCCTGCCGGTACCCGACGTCGACCTCCGAAGAACAGGATCTGCACCGCGTCTCCCGCCGAGCCGGGGAGGGCCAGGAAGCTGCTCCAGCCGATGACGTAGATGCGCAGCATCGTGGAGTAGGAGATGGGCGCCAGGGCGCGGAGCAAGACCCAGAGGTCGAAGGCTCCGACGAGGAGAACCGCGACCAGCGCGATGACGGCGGCGGCCAGGCTGCACGGCTCGATGGCCGCGACGCGCGCGAGGAGCGAGCGCCAGTCGACGAAGGGGACGAGGGTGACGAGGAGCAGCGCCGCGACGGCGATCTGGAGGACCAGGAGGCCGCGGCGCCGGAACGCCGGCCGGGCGGACGGCGGTGGACCGGGGGGAGTGGTCGCGCTCTGGGGGGGTAGGTCCATGGCGGGGGCTCGCGGCTGCGGAGCCTACGAGCCTCGCTAGCCCGAGGGCCGATGCTACGATGCGTCGGCCTGCCTGCGCGGTCCAAGGAGCGTGTCCATGATCCTCGAGCCCAGCTTCGCGGGAGACTGCGTCCGGGGCCTGGGTGCGATCGTTTTCTGGGCCGCGGTCGCCTGGTCTTCCTACCTCGTCGCCCTCCGCCTGGCGCCCGCGGCCTCGGCGGCGGTGCGGTGGTGCGCCGCGGCGGTCGCCGGTGCCTGGCTCCTGCTCGCCGGCTTCTGGGTCCTCGTCCCTGCAGGTCTCTTCCGAATCGGGGTCGCCTTGCCCCTCTACGTGGCGCTGGCGGTGGCTTTCCACGCCTGGCTGGGGCGCTGCCGGGATCCGCTCGGGCGTTTGAGCGACGACGTGGCCTCCTCCTTCCACGGTCTAGGCGACCTGCTGCGCCGGCCGGCGGGCTGGATGCTCCTCGCTCTGCTCGCGGTTGCGGCCGTGCGCTGCCTCCGCGGCTCGGTGACCCCGCCGCTGGGCTGGGACTCCCTCACCTACCACCTCTACAAGGCGGGCCGCTGGGTGCAGACCGGGGGTCTCGCGGCCCAACCGGCGCCCGACTCCTGGAGTTTCTACGAGTATTTTCCGGTCGTCGGCGAGGTTCTGTGGGCCTGGGCCATGCTGCCGCTGCACACAGATGCCCTCCTCACCGCCGCCGGAACGGCCATCTGGGGCGTGTGCCTGCTCGGCCTCTGCGGCCTGGGACGCGAGTTGGGCGGGAGCCGCGAGACAGCGGTCCTGGCGGCGACGGCGGTGGCCGCCATGCCGGTGCTCCTGGCCTACCTGAGCAGCGGCTACGTGGACAACACCACCCTGGCCTTCTTCCTCCTCGGTGCGCTCTTTGCCGTCCGCGTCTGGCGCCACGGCACCCTTGCCGAGGCCCCGTTGGCCCTCGGCGCCTTCTCCCTGATGCTCGGGACGAAGCTCACCACCGCCGCCTTCTTCGCCCTGGGAGCCGCCTTCGTCGTCGCCGGCGTTCTGCGTGCGCAGGCTCCCGTCCGGCGCCGCCGGCTCGTGCTTCTCGCCTGCCTCGGCGCGGCGGTCATCGGCTATCCCGGCTACCAGCGGGCGTGGGTGGAAGGCGGATCTCCGTTCTACCCCTTCCGCATCGCCTTCGGCGGCGTGGTCCTGTCGCAGGGAGTGCCCAGCGCCGCCGCGGCGATGGCGGACCTCGAAGCCTCGAAGGCGTATCGGCTCTCGTCGCCGGCCGCTTTCTGGAAGTACTTCCTCTTCCAACCCAAAGTCTCCGGCTCGTTCGTCAATCCCGGACCGGGCCTGGTCCTCCTGGTGGTTCCGGGCCTGCTCGGCGCGGCGATCTCACTGCGCGATCGACGGCGGAGGCTCCCGGGGGCCTTTCTCCTCGCCTGCGCGCTGATCATGTTGGCGGGGTTCCTCTCGGGCAACATGGTGCTCTTCCGGACCACGACCAAGGTCACCACGGCGGGCCGCTACGTCACCATCGGCATCGCTTCCCTGGCGGTGCTGGGAGCTGCGTGGACCCACCGGCTTGCGCAGGCGTTCTGGATGGCAGCGGTGGTCGGCGGTCTCGCCCTCTCCACGCCCAGGGTCTGGGTGGCCGCCGAGGGCCGGCCCGTCCTCGAGGGAGCCCTCCTGGCGCTCGGCGTCGCGATCGGCCTCGCCGTATGCGGGGTGGCTTGGCGGCGGAGGAACGTCCGGGCCGTCGCCGGGATGGCGGCTGTTCTCGTGGTAGCGGTCGGTCTCGCCGCCCTCGAGCAAGTCCGGGCGCCGGCGCGCTACCCCCTCTACGCCGCCGCCGCTGACCCGATCGATCCGCTCTTCCACATGCACCGCATCGAGCCGAGCTATGCCTCGGCGTGGGTTCTGTGGCAGGCGCTCGACGATCCGGCGCGGCCGCACGTGATCGCGGCGACCGCCGGGTGGGACGGGATCGGCCATAACTGGTACCGCTACCCTCTCCTCGGCCGGCGGCTGCAGAACCGGGTCCTGTACGTGCCGGTGACCGCCGACGGCTCGGTGATCGCCTACCGCCTCCGGGAGACGCTCGCCCGGCGGGCGAGCCTCGACGCCTGGCTGCGGCGGCTGGTCGCCCGGCGGGTCGACGCGGTCGCCTCCCTGGCTCCGCGCTCGACGATCGAGGACTTTTGGATGCGCAAGCTCCCGGAGCTGTTCCAGCCCATGGCGGCCGACCCCGACGACTTGAACGTCGCCTACCGGTTCGATCGGCGCAAGGCCGAGGAGCTGCTGGCGGCCGGGGCGGTGCCCTCCCCGAGCACTCGTAGAGCCGGTTGGTCTCGTCCCGGTAGCGCAAGGGGAAGCGGTCGGTCTCCGACCAAGCGTTCCTCGAGGGGGAGCTCGACCACGGGGTAGCGGCTCAGGAGACCCAGCGAACGTGGTGCTTCTGCAGGTTGGCGAGCCAGGCCTCGGCCGACGGGTGGACGCGCGGGTCGCAGCCCGGATAGGCCCCGGCCGTAGGGTAGTCCTCCCGGTTGACGTTCACGTAGATCGCCCGGCGCTGCAGCCGGGGGCCCATGGCAGGGTAGACGAAGTACGTTCCCGGATGTGCTGTCCACGGCCACCGTTCCCTCGCCGCCGTGGCCGTCGAGCCAGTTCCAGGCGCCGGCGAAGAAGCGGGAGCCAGTCAGGTGAGCGGTGTATTCGCGAGCCAGGGCGCGGTCCCGGTCGGCGACCCGGAAGGCGGCGAGGGGGGGGGCGGCGGCCAGGGGCAGAGCACCAGGTCGGCGAGAGCAGCCGCCAGCGAGCCCCGCCGGCAAGCACCTGAGCGCCGGGCGAGAGGGCCAGCAGGAGCCCCAACGCCAGGGCCACGCCGCCCTACCTGGGCATCTCAGCATGGAGCATCAGGAGATCCTGGACAGCGAGGGCGATCACCACGTACCCAGCGGTCCGGGTGCCGGCGCTCGCCAAGGGCGGGCGGCCGCGCCAAGGCGAGGGCGAGGCCGAGGATCAGGTAGCGGACGTTGGCGAAGATGTGGTTGCGCGCGAACGGGATGGACGCCCAGAAGACCAGCTGGACCGATCTGACCCAGGATCCAGCCAGGCGGCTCGCCGGTCGGGCCACCTGAGGAAGGGCGGAGCGCGAGGGCGACCAGGAGCAGGAGGGCCTGGGGCCCGACGCCCAGCTCGGCCTGGGTAGGGTGCAGGGAGCCGAGGAAGGCGTCGCTAGGATGGTGGTCGTGGATGGGGCCGATCAGGCCGGCGAGGGAGTCCCCGGGGGGGAAGGTGGCCCAGAGCCTGCTTCCTGGGGAGCCTGCTGCTGGGTGCAGGTGAAGGCAAAAAAACCGCCGCCCAGCCGGACGTTCCGGGCGTAGAAGAAGCCGCCCAGGAGGACTGCCACGGCCAGGGCGGCGGCGATCTGCGCCAGGCGCTTGCCCAGGGGGCGGCCGCAGGCGAGGAGCACCGCATGCCCGCGAATGCGGCGGCGAAGGGCAGGGCCAGCAGCTTGGTCCCCGCCGCCAGACCGAACGAGGCGCCGGCGAGGAGGATTTCCGGCCAGGCCGGCTCGTCGAGCCAGCGAAAGGCGAAGTAGATCCCTGCGAGGAGGAACGCGCCCACCGCGATGTCCACGTACTGCGTCGCGACGAACCGGACCACCGTGGGGGTGAGGAGAACGAGGAACGAGGCGAGCGGCCAAAGCCTGTGGGCGCCAAGCCGGCGGGCCACGGCGCCTGCCGCCAGGCCGAGAAGCAGCCACTGGGCCACGTAGGCCAGGTTGACGTAGAGCTCGCTGTGGGACGGCGCCATCCACCACCAGAGCCAGATCGACCCGTTGCCCGGGTTGTAGCCGTAGAAGTTGGTCGGGTGAGGACCGAGGACCGGTCGAAGGTTCCCGTCTTGCAGCCAGCGGGCCGCCAGCAGCAAGTGGTACATCAGGCTGTCCCAGGAGAGGGGCGGTCGGAACAATCCCCGGAGGGCCTCGCTGCCCACGGCGTGAAGGGTGATCAGGGAGAGGACGGGATGCTCCCGCAACCGCGTCCACGTGCTCCTCGCCAGGATGCCGCCCGCGCGCGCGACCCGCTCGCCACCCGTTCGCCGCTCGCCCCACGCGAGGGCCAGGACCAGGCCCGCCGCGCTCGCCAGGGCGAGGTCGATGCGCAGGAGGCCCACCGCGCCCAGGACCAGACCGATCCCCACCGCGATGGCGCTGGTGGCGACCAGGGAGGCGATCGCCAGGGTCAGGGGCTCGCGCTCGGCGCGCTCTCCCAGCAGACGGACCGCGGCGAGAAAGCCGCCCAGGAGCAGGACGCCGAGGCTGATCAGGGTGAGCAGCGCGCCCAGCACGTCGACGAGGGCCATGGCGGGCATTGTTAGCACGTCGGGCGGTCCCGGGGCCAGAGAGATGGGGACGCCTCCCCCGGGCTCAGCGCCGGTTCCAGTGCTCCCGGTGAAGGCTCAGGAAACGTCGTAGCGGCCGGGGCAGCCAGCGCGCCTTGCGGCCGGTGGCGAAGCCCAGGACCCGGATCAGCTCGTGGACCAGCAGGTAGGGGATCCACCGCGCCTGGCCGCGGCGACGGAGGGCTCCGGTGGCGGCGCGGAGGAAGCCGAGCTCGTAGGCGAGCATCGCCCGGGGCGAGTCCTGGGTCACGCCGACCAGGGAGCAGCCGCTGTCGAAGTTGCGGCGGAAGACCTTGGCGAGGGGGTAATGGTGGGAGTGGAGCACGGCCGCCTCCGGCCGGTAGGCGATCCGGTGGCCTGCCTCCAGGACTTCCCGGGCCCACACCTGATCTTCGCTCATGATCCGGGTCTCATCGAACGGGAAGCGGTTCCAGATCTCCCGGCGCAGGGCCGAGCAGACGTTCGAGAAGAAGACGGCGCCGATCCCCACCCTTCCGGAGGCGGCGTCGAGGCGGCGCACGGCGGGCTCGGGCGGGTAGGTGAGGTGAAGGAACTCGGCCTCCACCGGCGTCGCCTCCGGGCGCGGGATCTGCCGGCCGTAGGTGGCGGCGAGGCCCGGATCCTCCTCGAGGGGTGCGACCAGGCTCTCGAGGAAGCCCTCGCCCAAAGGCGTGGCGTCCTGGACCAGGAAGACCAGGATCTCTCCCCGGGCGTGGGCCGCGCCGAGGTTGCGCGTGCGGCCGTGGCCGAACTCGCCGGGTGGGATCTCCAGGATCCGAGCTCCGGGCAGGCCGGCGGCGAGCTCGAGGGTGCCGTCGCGCGAGCCCGAGTCGACCACCAGGATCTCGGCGTCGTCGATCCCCCGGCAGGCGGAGAGGGCTGCCAGGACCTCGGCGAAGCGCGGCCCGGCGTCCCGGGTGAGCAGGATCACCGAGCAGCGGACAGGCCCGGTCGGTGATTCACTCACAAGCTCTCACGGCCGGGCGTAGGCGTCGAGCCAGTAGCCCCAGCCGGCGAGGACGTCGAGGCGGCTCGCCCTCAGTCCCGCCATCACCGTCCGCAGGAAGGGGCCGGGCTCGGCCATGAGCAGCAACCGGGTGAGGACGGGGTCCGAGGCGCTGGTGGCGCCGAGGGTGACCTCCGAGGCGCCCGCCGCCTCCAGGCAGCGCGCCAGGGAGGCCCGGGTGAACAGGTTGACGTGGCCGGGGAAGGTGATCCGCCGGTCCTTGATCCGCGAGAGAAGGCGGTGCTTGGCCACCGGCCAGCGCTCGTTGGGCACCTGGAACCACGCGACGCCCCCCGGCGCGAGCAGGCCGAGCACCTTGCGGGCGGCGCCCACCGGGTCCGCCAGGTGCTCGAGCACGTTGTCCAGCACCGCCACATCGAAGCGCTCGGTCGGCCGGTAGCTCTCGATGCGTTCCGGCACGATGGTGACCGCCGGATCGTCCGCTCCCTCGAAGCGCTCCCCCAGGAACGGCTCGAGGCCGGTGTAGCGGTGGCCGAGGCTCCGGCAGGCCGCGGCGAGGGCGCCGCCGCCGGTTCCCACCTCGAACACCGAGAGCGGGACCTCGGGAAGGCCGAACCGGGCGCGGAGCGTCTCGAGCCGGCGCGCGAGAAGCGGCACCCGGGCGTCCCGAAAGCGGTCGAGCCAACGGTAGAAGTGGTCGATCTCAGCGGCGATCTCGTCATCCCGGAAGTCGCCCGTGCGGTTCTCGGTGAACTGGAAGCCGCAGCCGCGGCAGCGGCGGATCACGATCCAGCTCTCCTCGTGGACCGGCCGGTTCGCCGTGGCGCCGCACAGGGGGCAGGCCCCTTCTCCGGCCGCGGTCGCCATTCCTCCCGTCCTCACCGCCGGGGGATCAGCATCAGGCTGATCAGAAACGAGCCGAAGAGGGTTTCGACACCCAGAACCATGGCCGCCATGCCGATGACCACGCCGCGCACCGCCATCAGCTCTCCGCCGCCGGCCTCCAGCCAGTCGAGGACGATCTTCACCTCGAGACCCAGGCCGGCGAGGAACACCAGGGCGCCGACCGCGAGGCCCCGCTCGAGGGAGAAGAGGCGGAAGAACGCCCGGATCCAGGGGCCCGGCCGGGCCAGGCCGGCGCCCAGGGAGAAGGTCTTGGCGAAGGTGTCGAAGAGGACGAGCTGGTAGCCGACGATCACGGCGATGGCCCCGAACAGGAGCGGGTGGTAGTCCCACCGGTGGCCGAAGAGCACCCGGGGACCGCCGGCGAGGGCGAGAACCAGAAACGCCCCCACCGCCATGAGCACGAGACCCGGGAGCTGGAACAGGTAGCTCGGCGAGTAGAGGAGCATGAAGCGCACGTGGCGCCAGGCGTCGCGGACCCCCGAGAGCTTCGACTCGCCTTCCCGCGGGTGGTAGGCGATGGGGATCTCGTGGATCACGAGACCCTCGCGCAGGGCGCTCACCACCATCTCTGAGGCCAGCTCCATGCCGGTGGTGCGCAGGCCGAGGCGCCGGTAGGCCTCCCGGGTGATCCCGCGCATCCCGCAGTGGGCGTCGGCGATCCGGGTCCGGAAGAGGAGGCGAAGCATGCCGGAGAGGACCGGGTTGCCGATCCAGCGATGGGTCCAGGGCATCGCCCCCGGCCGGATCTCGCCGCCCAGGCGGTTTCCCATGACCAGGTCGCACTCACCCCGGGTGAGGGGCTCGACGAAGCGCGGGAGGTCTTCGAGGTCGTAGGTGGTGTCGGCGTCGGCCATCACCAGGAAGCGGCCCCGGGCCTCCTCGAAGCCCCGGAGATAGGCCGAGCCGTAGCCGCGGCGCGGTTCGTGAACCACCCGGGCTCCGGCCTCGGCCGCCAGCTCGGCCGAGCGGTCGGTGGAGCCGTTGTCGACGACCACCACCTCGCCGCTCACCCCCATCGCCGCCATGGCCCCGAGAGCCGTGCGCACACACTCGCCCACGCCGCGCTCCTCGTCGAGGCAGGGCAGGACCACGGACACCTCCACCGAGCCTCCGCGAGGCTCGGCGCCCGGAGCGGTCCCGGCGGCCTTCGGGGTCACCACGTCGCGCATGATCAGGGGGCGATCATAGTCCGTAGACGATCCACAGCACGGCGAGCACCCACAGGGCCAGGTTCGCCAGGAACGGGAGATCCGAAAGGATCGCCTCGGTGGGGTTCTTCTCGTCGGGCGCCTGGTAGATCAGGTAGAGGTAGCGGAAGATCCCGAAGAGGACCAGGGGCAGGGTGTAGATCAGCCACTCCGAGTGGTAGCGCTGGGAGGTCTCCGGCGAGACCGCGTAGAGGGCGTACGACACCACCGAGGACGCGGTGACCACGTTGATCATCTGGTCGAGGAAGGCCGGGCTGTACTGGTCGAGGACGCGCCGCTGTCCCGCGGCCCCGTCGGCCAGGAGGACGATCTCGTGGCGGCGTTTGGAAAACGCCAGGAAGAGGGCCAGGAAGATGGTGCACAGGAGGAGCCAGCTCGACACGTGGACCCCAACCGCCAGTCCCCCCGCGAGCACCCGGAGCACGAACCCGACCGCGACGATCATCACGTCCAGGATGACGACGTGCTTGAGGCCCGCGGAGTAGAGCAGGTTGAGGAGTGCGTACAGGGCCAGGACCCCCGCGACCGCCGGGCCCGTGGCGAGGGACAGGGCCGCCGCCAGCGCGAAGAGGGCGCCGGCCGCCGCTCCCGCGGCGCCCACGGACAGGGCGCCCGAGGCGATGGGGCGGCGGCGCTTCGAGGGATGGTGGCGGTCCTCCTCCCGGTCTCGGATGTCGTTGACCAGGTAGACCGCGCTGGAGGCGGCGCAGAACGCCGCGACGGCGAGGCCGGCGCGCGCCAGGGCGGTCGGGTCGGAGAGCTCGCGACCGAAGACCAGCGGCGCCAGCACGAACCCGTTCTTGACCCACTGGTGTGGGCGCAGGGAGCGGACGAGGGGCCCGATCATGGGAGCCCGCCGCCGCCCGGCGTTCGGATCGAAGTCCCCACGGCGGCGTATTGTAGCGGGGCTGGTCCACCAGATCCGCAGGCCGTGCACAGATGGGTCACCTTTCGGGGCAACGGGGCCGGGGTGAGGTGGGGTGGTCCGAGGCGAAGCCCCGTTACCCGATAGACTGGCGGCCCGCTCATGAGTGAGCCTGCCCGCACCCCCCGGGGGTTCCGTGACTTCCTGCTCTTCGGCTTGCCGGCCCTGGGGCTCCTCGGCCTCCTGGTCCTGCCCCTGATCACGGGGCGCGAGACGCTCATCCTGCGCGATGTCCTCCAGGTCCACCTGATGCTCAAGGTGCCTCTGGTTCGGGCGCTTCGGGCCGGTTACTTCCCCCTCATCGACCCCTTCCGCATGGGCGGCCAGGCTCTGGCCGGAAACCCCAACGCCCTGCCCTTCTACCCGGACAACCTCCTGTTCCTGGTCGCGCCGATCCTCTGGGCGTTCAACGCCCACTTCTGGATCCACCTGCTTCTGGCGCCGGTCGCCGCCTACTGGATGGCCCGGGCGTTTGGGCTGCCCCGGCCGGCCTCCTGGGCTGCGGGGGTGTGCTACGGGGCGAGCGGCTTCATGCTTTCGCAGCTCAACCTGTACAACGTGGTGGCCGGCGCCGCCCTGACCCCGGCGCTGGTGGCGGCGGTCCTGCGGGCGGCGGAGGGGCGGCGCCGGGCGGCGGCGGCCGCCGGCCTCGTCTGGGGCCTGCTCCTGGTCTCGGGCGATCCCTCGACCGCCCTGGTCGCCGCCTTCCTCGCCGCCACCGCCCTGCTCGCGCTGCGGGGCAATCCGCTGCGCGTCGCGGGTAGGGGTTGGCTGTCGGCAGGCCTGGGGCTCGGAACCCTGGCCGCGTTGCCCCAGATCGTCGAGCTCCTGCGCATCCTGCCGGTGTCGTTCCGCGGCTACGTCGGCTACTCGGCGTGGCGCTCCACCGTCGGGGCCTGGCGCCCGATCCACGCCCTCGACTGGATCGTTCCGCTGGCGTTCGGGCGGATCGACCGGGTGGGCGCCGGCGGGCTCTGGGGATCGCGTTTCTTCGCCGGCAAGCTGCCTCTCTTCCTCTCCCTCTACCCCGGCCTGCTGGCGCTGGCCCTGGTGGCCGCCTCCGGCCGACCGCGGAGCCGCCGGGCGGCGTGGGCCTGGGGAGCGGTGGGGCTGGGGATCTTCCTCGCCCTGGGGGGTAACAACCCCCTGGGCGCCTGGTTGTTCGATCTGCCGGGGGCGGCCTCCTTCCGCTACCCGGTGAAGCTCTGGCCCATGGTGGCGGTGGGGGCGGCTCTGCTGTGCGGAATCGGCTTCGAGCGCACCCTGGGCGCGGCGCTGGCGAGGAGCGGGCCGCCGCGGCTGCGCGCGGTGGCCGTCGCGCTGCTGGTCCTGGGCGCGGCTCTCCTCGGCGTTTGGCTGCTTCTGGTGGTGGCGCCAGCGAGGTTCGAGGCCTGGGTGCTGGGCGGCGGGGCCTCGGGCTGGACGCCGTTTCTCGCCGCCGCGGAGCGCGCCCGGTGGCTCGCCACCCTGGTCGTCTCCCTGGCCCTCGTCGTCGGGCTCGGCGGCTCCCTGGTTCTCGCCCGGCGCCGGCCGGTCCTCGGTGCTTGCCTGCTCCTCGCCGTCCACGCCGCCGGGCAGGTCTACCTCCTCCGCCCCCTGGCGGTGACCGACGACGTGGAGATCTTTCGCCACCCACCCCAGGCGCTCGCGGCGGTGCCGCAGGGGGCCGTCGTGGCCAACGCGGAGTACCTGGACCTGTTCGGCAAGTCGCCGACCGCGGTGGGACCGGACGACCGGCCCCAGTGGCTCCTGCGCCAGGACTATCTCGCTCTCTACCCCTTCGCCGGGGTGCTCTACGGCCGGCGCTACGCCCTGGACCGCTCTCCGGAGGGGCTCGAGACCTACCTCTCGCGGATCGCGGCCACCGCGGTCGAGGGCGCCCGGGACGACGAGACCCGCCTGTGCGCCCTCACCCGGTGGGGGGTGAGCCGGGTGGTCGTTGAGGACCCCCTCACCGGCGTCCCGCCGACGGTCGGCGGACTCGTCGGGCAGTTCCCGGGCCCGGTGAAGCCGATCGCGGTCTACCGGCTGCCCCGTCCGGCGCCGGAAGTGCTGTTCGCCGAGAACATCCTCGCCGTCCCCCACCTGAATGCCGCCTGGGCCCTCTTCACCGCCCCCGGCTTCGACCCGCGGCGCGACGTCGTCCTCCCCGGTCCGGCCGACGCCCCGGTGCCGCCGGCGCCCTCCCCGGGGGCGGACGGCGGGCCCCGGGCCCGTCTTCGACTCCTGGCGCGGAGCCCGGAGCTCTTCGACGTGGAGGTCGACGCTCCGGCCCCCGGGGTGCTGGTGATCCAGCGTGCTGACCTCCCCCTGTGGCGGGCGACGGTGGACGGGCGGCCGGCTCCGATCGAGCCGGCGAACCTCGACCGGATCGGAGTCCGGGTGCCGGCGGGCCGCCACCGGGTCCGCGTCGCGATCGATCGCCGGCCGCTCTACGGCTCCGCGGCCGCCTCGGGTCTCGGGCTCGCGGGTCTCCTGGCGCTCGGCGTGGCCGGACCGCGGCGGCGCCACGTTTCTGCAGGGGAGGAGGCGTGACGTCGCGGACGAGGGAATGGCTTCTCACGCTCTGGCCGCTCCGGTCGCCGGCCCTAGCGCTCGGGTTGCCGAGCTTGTTGCTCCTCGCCTGGATGGTTCTGCCCCTGGCCCTGGGCTCGCGGACGCTGGTCGTGCGGGACATCCTCCACGTCCACCTCACCTTCAAGCAGGGCGAGGCCCGGGCGCTGCGCTCCGGGTACGTGCCGGTGATCGATCCCTACGACGGCGGCGGCGAGCCCCTCCTGGGGAATCCCAACGCCATGCCCCTCTACCCGGACAACCTGCTCTACCTGGTGGCGCCGGTGCTCTGGGCGTTCAACGCCCACTTCTGGCTGCACCTTCTCCTGGCGCCCCTGGCGGCTTACTGGATGGGCCGCGCCTGGGGGCTCTCGCGGGGTGCCTCCTGGGCGGTGGGCGTGACCTACGCCACCAGCGGGTTCTTCCTCTCCCAGCTCAACTTCTACAACCTGGTGGCCGGAGCGGCGCTGGCGCCGGCCTTCGTGGCGGCGGTGCTCACCGTCGGCAGGCGCCCCCGCCTGGGCGCGACCTCGGCGGGTCTGCTCTGGGCGCTGCTGCTCCTGGCGGGGGGGCCGTTGACCGTGGTTCTGGCGGCCCTGCTGGCGGGCACCGCCCTGCTGGCCCGCGACGGCTGGCGCCTCGGTGGGCGGCGGGCCGTGGGCCTCCTAGCCCTGGCCGTCGGCCTCGGCACCCTCATCGCCCTGCCGCAGATCGTCGAGTTCGTGCGTATCCTGCCCACCGCCGCCCGGCGGGTGATCGGGTTCGCCGACCGCTACCAGGGGCTGGTCTGGGCCTGGCACCCGATCCGCGTCCTCGAGTGGCTGATCCCCATCCCTTTCGGCCGTTACGACCTGGGTCGCGCCGGCCGCTTCTGGGGGCTGCGCTACTACAACGCGCGGGAGCCCTTCTTCCTGTCGCTCTATCCGGGGCTCTTGGCGCTGGCCCTGGTGGTCTCCTCCGGGTGGCCGCGCCGCCGGGCGGCCCTGTGGGCTTGGGCGAGCGTGATCCTGGAGGTGCTCCTGTCCCTCGGGGGCTGGACCCCGCTGGGGCGATGGCTGCTTACCCTGCCCGTGGGCGACGTCTTCCGGTTCCCGGTGAAGTTCTGGTTGTTGGTGGCCGTGGGTGCCTCCCTGCTCTGCGGCGTCGGCTTCGAGCGGGCTTTCGAGGGGAAGAAGCCGGGATTCCGGGCCCTCACTCTCGCCCTCGCGGTGCTGGTCGGAGCGCTCGTCGCCGTCCTCGCCGGGTTGGTGCTCTTCCCCGGCCGCTTCGACGACTGGGTGGTCGGCGCCACCCCGGGCGACTGGATGCGGGGCCAGGTCGCCGCCGAGCGCGGCCGGTGGATCGTCACCGTGGTCGGCTCGCTCCTCCTCGGCCTCGTCCTCCTGCTCCTGACCAGGAGGACCCAATCGGCCCACCGGGGTACCCTTCTCGCTGCCGGGCTCCTCCTGGCCGCCCACACGGCGGGCCAGCTCGTCTTCCTCCGCTCTCTCGTCCTCACCGACACGACGAGCTTCTACCGGTCCAAGCCGGAGCTCGCCGATGCCCTGCCGCCGGGGGCGCGCGTGGCCCATTTCGGCTACGACCACATCATCAACGACCCGCCGCCGAGCTCCTGGATCCGCGGCCGCAGAGTGAGCTCGATCCGCCAGTGGCACCTGGAGCTCCGGCCGTTCACCGGAGTCGCCTATGGCTTCCGCTACGAGCTCGATCCCACCTCGGAAGGGCTCGGCTCCTACCTCGTCCAGTTCGCCCGCAACGTCGTCCGGTCGGCCGGCGACGCCGAGCGCGTGAGGGCCCTGGCGCGCTGGGGGATCGACGCGGTGATCACCTCCCAGCCCCTCGCGGGCGTCTCCCCGGCCGACGCCCGGGAGGTGGGCCGCATTCCGGGGATCACCCATCCGGAGCTGGCCTACGTGCTGCCGAAGGCGACCAGCGAGGCTCTGTTCGCCGAGCGGACGGTGGGCACGTCCGATCCGGTCTCGGCGTGGGCGCTCTTCGTGCGGCCGGGCTTCGACCCCGACCGCGAGGCGTTGGTCCCGGAGTGGGCGGTCGCAAAGCCGGGCCCGAAGGGGGGCGACGAGACACCGCGCTCTGATCCGGGGGGTCCAGGCGACTCAGGGGGCCCGGGAAAGGTCCGGGTGCTCGAGAGCGCTCCCGAGCGCTTCGCCGCCGAGGTCGACACCCCAGTACCCGGCGTGCTGGTGATCCAACGTTCCTACCTGCCGGTCTGGCGTGCGGCGGTGGACGGAAAGAGTGCCGAGGTCCTGCCCACAAACGTCTACCGCATGGGGGTCCGGGTGCCGACCGGCCGCCACCGGGTGCTCCTATGGGTCGACCGCCGGCCGCTCTACGCCTCCGGATCGGCCTCCCTCGCCGGCCTGGCCGGTCTCTTCCTCCTGGCGGTCTTCGGCGGGGAGCGACGACGCGCGGAATCGGTAGAGGTAGAGGGTCCCCCCCAGGACGTCTGACGGACGGTAGCGTCGGAGCCAGTCGCTTGCCACCCCGGCGGTCTCCGCCTGGTGGAGGCCCTGGATCAGGTACTCGGCCGAGACCACGTAGTCCCCCGGGCGTGGGGCCTGGAGCCAATCCGAGGGCAGCATGGGCTCGCGCTCGACTCCGTAGGCCCGGGGCACGCCGGCCCCGTAGTAGAGGAGCCGCACCCGCCCGATGCGCCGCGCCGCGAGCCAGGGGGCGAGGCGCGCCAGGTCCTGGCCCCAGTCGAGGTTCGAGTCGTCGAGCCAGCGGACGCCGCCGCGCGCGCCGCCCGCCAGGCGGTTGAAGAACGGCAGGTAGTCCGGGTGGGCGACCAGGGCGGTGGAGAGCTGTGCGAGGCCCAGAACCGAGGCCAGCAGCGCCGGCAGGGTGGGGGCGAGGCGCCGCAGCCAGGAGCGGCCGGCCCCGGACCCGGTTCCAGGACGACCTTCGGCGGTCTCGGGTTGGTTTCCGGGGGTGGCGGCCAGCTCCGGGATCCGGTTCGGGGTCAGGGCCGGAACCAGGCCGCCGGCGAGGACGAAGAGGAGCGGGTAAAGGGGCAGGACGTAGCGCACGCCCAGGTCGAGGGCGAGGCCGGAGTGGACGGCGAGCCACAGGGCCGCGGGGATCCACAGGTAGAGGTCGTCGCGCCAGCGCGGCGTGCGCCGCAGGAGGGCGCGGCCGGCCAGGGCCAGCCCTCCCGCCATGGCGACGAGGCCGGCGAGGGAGGTCTTGACCGCCAGGGCGACCAGGAAGTACTCGGGAAAGCGCCCCTGCCGAAACCTCCCCGCCAGGTAGGTGAGGGCGTTCGGGTCGTTCTCGCCGTACAGGTGCCCGAGGTCGTGGACGTAGCGGGCGAGCCCTCCGGCGCCCAGGTAGAACGCCGTGACGACCAGAGCGGCGACTGGCAGCATCACCCCCCAGCGCACGAGCCGCTCCCGCCAGACGGAGCGCGCGCGGACGCCGGAGGCCCCCAGGTCGGCGAGCGCCAGGGCCGGCAGCAGGATCAGCCCGCTGAACTTGGCGGCGAGGGTCAGCCCCAGGGCCAAGCCGCAGGCCCCGGAGCGCACGGCGAGGTGGCCGAGGGGGTGGGCGCCGGTCTCCGGACGCCGCGCCCGCCAGGCGAGATAGAGGGTCCACACGGTGCCCGCCGCCACCGCGGCGTCCATGGTCACGAGGCGGCCGTGGGCGAGGATCGTGGGGGAGAAGGCGTAGAGGGCCAGGGAGAGAAGACCGCCCCCGGCGCCGAACCGGCGGCGGCTCCACAGGAAGACGCCGAGCCCGCCGAGCATCGACAGGGCCACGATGGGCAGTCGGCCGCGGAACAGGAGCGTGCGGGGATCGTTGCCGCTCTCGAAGAAGACCCGGTGGCCGAACGCCCACTCGTTGCCCTGCCGGTAGGCGGGCGAGGCCAGGGGCAGGGAGGGGTGGAGGGTCGAGGCGGCCAGGCCCGAGAGGAGCTTGACCAGGGGCGGGTGCTCCGGGTTCAGCCGCAGCTCGCCGGTGGCCACCGCGGCCAGGCCCGCCGGCAGGTGGGCCAGCTCGTCGTTGGTCACCGACTTGACCGCCAGGGAGGAGACGGCGAGACCGGCGTGGGCGGCCAGCAGGAGGGCCGCGGCCAGCCAAGTCCGCCAGGCCTGCCAGACTCGGCCCGCGCCGCCCCACCCGGTCTTCTCCGACATGGCGCTGATACTATTCCCCGCCTCATGTCCCCCCCTCCAGTACGGCCGATCCGCAAGGTCTTGATCGCCAACCGGGGCGAGATCACGGTGCGCATCCTGCGAGCGCTCCGCGAGCTCGGCATCCGGGGGGCCGTCGTCTACTCGGAGCCGGACCGCGGCGCGCTGCCCGTGCTCCTGGCCGACGAGGCCTACCCCATCGGGCCGGCGCCGTCGCGGGAGAGCTATCTGCGCGGCGACGCCATCGCGGCCCTCGCCCGGGAGATCGGAGCCGACGCCGTACACCCGGGCTACGGCTTCCTGGCGGAGAACGCCGACTTCGCCCGCGCTTGCCGGGACGCGGGCGTGGTGTTCATCGGCCCGCGGCCCGAGGCGATTGCGGTCATGGGCTCGAAGGTGGAGAGCCGGCGCCGGATGATGGAGGCGGGCGTGCCGGTGGTTCCGGGGGGCAAGGACCCCCTGCCCGATCTCGAGGACGCCCGAGCGGCGGCGGCCGAGATCGGCTACCCGGTCATGCTCAAAGCGGCGTCGGGGGGCGGCGGCAAGGGGATGCGGCGGGTCGACTCGGCCGACGACCTCGCCTCCGCCTACCGGGCGGCGCGCTCCGAGGCGGCGGCGAGCTTCGGGGACGACTCGGTCTACCTGGAGAAGTACGTCGTCGAGCCCCGGCACGTGGAGATCCAGGTGCTGGGCGACGAGCACGGCCGCGTGGTCTCCCTGGGCGAGCGGGAGTGCTCGCTCCAGCGACGCCACCAGAAGGTCGTCGAGGAGGCGCCGTCGCCGGTGGTGGGCCCGGAGCTGCGCCGGCGCATGGGCGAGGCGGCGATCCGGGCGGCCCAGGCGGTGGGCTACACCAACGCCGGGACGGTGGAGTTCCTCCTCGCCGAGGACGGCTCCTTCTACTTCCTCGAGATGAACACCCGCCTCCAGGTCGAGCACCCGGTCACCGAGCTGGTTACCGGCGTGGACCTGGTGGAGGCCCAGATCCGGGTGGCCGAGGGCCGTCCCCTGGGACCGCCCTTCGACGCCACCGACTGGATCGAGCCGCGGGGCCACGCCATCGAGGTGCGGATCTACGCCGAGGACCCCTACCGGGGATTCGCGCCGTCGCCGGGCCGCATCCACCTCCTGCGCCTGCCCGAGGGCCCCGGTGTGCGCACCGACTGCGGCGTGGCCGAAGGGGGCGAGATCACGATCCACTACGACCCCATGGTGGCGAAGCTCATCGTCTGGGGGCGCGACCGCGAGCGCGCCATGGCCCGCCTGGGCCGGGCGCTCTCCGAGCTGCGCATGGAAGGCATCCGCACGACCGTCCCCCTCTTCCAGGCGCTCCTGGCCGACGCCGACTTCCGCGCTGGGCGCCTGGACATCGCCATGCTCGACCGCAAGCTCGCCGCGGGGGAGCTCCGCCCGCCGGAGGAGGACGGCGTGCTCGACGACCTGGCGATTCTCGCCGCCGCCCTGGCCCACGAGCAGGAGGCCATGCGCAGGGCGGCCGCGGCCGTCGCGCCCGGCGGGCGGCGGCGCACGGCGTGGAGCGAGGCGGGGCGCCGCGAGGCGACGGGAGGCGGCTCGTGGAGCTGATCGCGCGGCTGGCCGGGGAGCAGGGGGCGCGGGAGGAGCGGGTGCGGGTAGAGCGCGAAGGCGACCGCGTCCGGGTGGTGGTGGGGGAGCGGAGCCACGATGTGGACGCGGTCCGCCTGGAGGGTGTGGGAGGCCTTTGGACCCTGATCGTGGACGGCGCGCAGTACGAAGTGGCCGTCTCGCGGGTGGCGGGCAACGGCTGGGCCGTCTCGACCGCCGGCCGCGAGCACCGGGTCGAGGTGACGGATCCGCTCACGCACCTGGCGAGGGTGGCCCACGAGGCCGTCGGCGCGTCCGGGGTGCAGAAGGTGGCGGCCTACATGCCGGGGCGGGTGGTCGCGGTGCTGGTGGCGGAGGGCGACGAGGTGGCGGCCGGGCAGGGGGTGGTGGTGTTGGAGGCGATGAAGATGGAGAACGAGATCGCCGCCGAGCACGCCGGGCGGATCGGGCGGATTCTCGTGGAGGAGGGGCAGGCGGTGGAGGGCGGGGATCCGTTGTTCGAGCTCGAGGCGTCCTGAGGCCGGGCCGGAGGGTCCCGCCCTTGCGAACGGCGCGACTTACTCGGAAGGTGAGGCGCAGGAGTCGCGCCTCGGCACGGTCCGCGCGTCGGCGGGCTCGGACTCCGAAGGGCCATCGAGCGCGCGGCCCGTGACGTCGCCGGTCGGGACCCCCCGGCCCTCCGGGGTCGGACTCTTCGGGTACGCCACCCGATGCAGCGGGCTCCCATTTCCTCGGGACAGGACGTTGCACCGGAGGTCCGTCACTCCGTCCACCTCCGACGTCTCAATCGAGTGCGGGCCAGAGGGGCAGGCTCATCGCCTCTTGGTAGGGGAGGGGGAAGGACGTCGAGCCCTTCCCAACGAATGGCCGGTTCGTAGTTGCGACGTTCTGAGCTGGGGGAGCCGCGGTCCGCAGTCCGCGGCCGCCGATTCCACCTCAACGAGGGAGGGGTTCCCGTCCGGGGGACGTCATGGACCGCGCTCAAGGGGGCCCTGCGGAGTCCGACGCCGGCCGAGCGTAAGCCCGTTCCGGAGGCCCCCGGTCGGCGATTCCCCCTCAACGAGGGAGGGGTTCCCGTCCGGGGGACGTCATGGACCGCGCTCAAGGGGGCCCTGCGGAGTCCGACGCCGGCCGAGCGTAAGCCCGTTCCGGAGGCCCCCGGTCGGCGATTCCCCCTCAACGAGGGAGGGGTTCCCGCCCGGGGGACGTCATGGACCGCGATCAATGAGGCTTCGCGCAGTCCGGCGCCGGCCGATCGCGGGCCATGCCGAGGCGCGGCTCCTCCGCCCCGCAGTTCTAGCCAGCCGCGCCGTTCCCCCGGCGGGAACCCCGACCGAGCCCCCATCGGTCGTGCATCCAAAGCCACATCTCCGGCCGCTTCCGCACCGCCCGCTCGATCACCTCCAGGTGCCGCCTCGTGAGCTCGACCTCCGCCGCCTCCCCCTCGAGCCCCGCCACCTCCTCGCTCCAGATCGCCGGCTCGACCACCACCCGGTAGCGACCGCCCGGCTCCGGGTAGCCGAACATCGGGACCACCGGGGCGCCCGTGCGCAGGGAGAGACGGGCGAGGATCGGCGTGGAGTACGCCTCGAGCCCGAAGAAGGGCACCCAGATCCCTTCGCCGGGGTGGGCCCGCTGGTCGATGAGGATGCCGATGCGCCCGAGCGCACCGATCACCCGGAGCATGGGCCGCACCGCTCCCCGCTTCGGGATCAGCCGGTTGCCGAAGCGCCGGCGCGCACGGGCGAGCTCGCGGTCGAGCCGGGGGTTGTCCAGCGGCCGCTCGATGACGTGGATCGGCCCGCCGTAGAGGCCGGCGGCGTAGGCGGCCATCTCCCAGAGCCCCAGGTGGCCGGTGAGCAGGAAGGCCCCGACGCCCCGCTCGTGGCCCCGCGCCTCCGCCTCCTGGAGGTTCTCCCAGCCCTCGAGCTCCAGGCGCCGGCAGAGCTCCACCGGTCCGAAGCGCCGGGCCGAGATGGTGTCGCACAGCGCCAGGCCGAAGTGCTCGAAGCAGCGCCGGACGAGGGCCGCACGCTCCGTCTCGGAGAGCTCCGGCAGGGTGTGCTCCAGGTTGAGGCGGGCGATCCGCCGGTGCTTGCCGAGGACGGTGTGGGCCAGCCGGCCGATAGCGCGCCCCACGCTCCGCGCGGCCTCGTGGGGCAGGAGCCGGAGCGAGGCCTTGACCGTGGAGAAGACCGCGTACTCCACGAAGTGGCGGACGGGGGCGTTCTTCACGGCGTCTCCGCCCGCTCCGCGGCGCGGGCCTTGCGGGCTTCGCGGGCTTCGCGGGTGAAGAGCGGCTCGAGGCGCCCTTCGAGCCAGCTCCAGAACCGGGGCTCGGGCTGGGCCTCCATGGGCAGCTCCGCCAGGGGCAGGTCCGCCCCGCCCCGAACCCCGGACAGGCGTCCGGTGAGCTTGACCCGATCCTTGGCCGTGGTCAGGACGGCCGCGGCGCCGGTCCGCCGGAAGGCCTCCTGAATGCGTTCGAGGCTCGCCGGCGGGTAGCTGTGGTGGTCGCGGAAGCGCAGCTCGCCGGCCACCTCGACGGCCGCGACCGTCGCCGCCCGGGCGAAGCCCTCGGGCCGAGCGACGGCCGAGACCAGGAGCACCCGGGTGCCGGCGGCGAGGGGGTCCCCGCCGGGCGTCCGCGGCGGCGCGAAACGGGCCGGGGCGATGAACCCGGGTCCCTCGAACCCGTAGGGCGCGAGCGCGGCGGCGAGGGCCTCGCCGTCGCCCGGGGCCGCCTCCCCGGTGACCAGGACGGCGTCGGCGGCGGCGGCCGAGGCCAGGGGCTCACGGAGCCGCCCTCCCGGCGCCAGGCGTCCGCCGCCGAACGGATCGGCGGACGGGAACGCCAGCAGGTCCAGGTCGCGGGCGAGGGCGACGTGGGAGAATCCGTCGTCCAGGAGGAACAGGTCGGGCGGAGGCTCCAGGTGCTCCAGGGCGTGGCGCCCAGCCAGGTAGCGCTCGGCGGCGACCAGCACGGCGACCCCGGGGAGCTCCGACGCCAGGAGAAACGGCTCGTCGCCGGCGGACTCCGGCCCCAGGCGAGGTGCCTCGCCGGCCACCCCGGCCGACACCACCAAGACCTCCGGGTCGCCCCGGCGGCGGCTGCGCCCGTACCCCCGCGACAGGATCGCCACCACCCGCCCCGAGTCCCGGAAGTGCGCCGCGAGGGCCGCGGTGAGGGGGGTCTTCCCGGCCCCTCCCCAGTGGAGGTTGCCCACCGAGACCACCGGCCGGGGCAGGTGGTGGGCCCGGCTCCGCCAGAAGCTCCGGCGCGCCCGGTGGGCCGCGCCGTAGAGGCGTTGCCAGGGGGAGCTGGGGGGCGTCGGTGGCGGCGGCAGGGGCATCACAGATCCGCGGAGGTTCGGGAGGTTCCCGGGGGAGGCTACCGGAGAAGGGGCGCGAGCATCTCGAGCGTCCTGGCCAGCGCTCCCTGTCGACTCTCGACCAGGTCGCGGCCCCGGCCGCCCACCGCACGCGCCTCTTCGGGGTGGTCCAGCCAGTGCCCCCAGACCTCGGCGAGGCCGGCGGCATCCCTCACCCGCGCCCATGCGTCGGCGTCGTCGAAGTCCTGGGCCATCTGGCGGAAGTTCTCCATCGACGGGCCCGCCGCCACCGGCACGCTCCAGCGCGCCGCCTCGACCGGGTTGTGGCCCCCCTCGCGCACCAGGGTCCCTCCGATGAACGCGGCGATGCCGTAGCGATAGAGGGAGGCGAGCTCGCCCAGGCTGTCCAGGAGGGCCACGTCGCCCGTCTCCTGCCGCAGGCTGCGCCGGGCCAGGGTCAGTTCCCGGGCCTCGATCTCGGCGGCCACGCCGTCCCATCGCGGCTCGTGACGGGGCGCCAGGAGCAGGAGGGCCCGTCGTCCCCCGCCCAGGGCCTCGAAGGCATCGAGCACCCGACGCTCTTCCCGTTTCATGGTGGAGCCGGCCATCAGGATCGGGCGGCCGGCGGCGACCCTGGCGAGCCACTCCTCGGCCTCGGGACGGGGCGGGGGCACGGGGGCCTCGTACTTGAGATTGCCGGTGACCTTCACCCGGCCCGGGTCGACCCCGATCTCGACGAGCCGTCGGGCGTCCTCCTCCGTCTGCACGCCGAAGAGGTCGACGCCGTCGTAGAACAGCTTTCGGAGCCCCCGGCGCCCCACGATCCACCGGAATCGGCGAAGACGCCCGAAGCCCTTGTCGCCCATGCGGCCGTTGATCACCGCAACCGGCAGCCCCCGCAACTTCGCCTCGCGGAGCAGGAGCGGCCAGTAGTCCCCTTCCGCCAGGACCAGGGCGCGGGGCCCAAAGCGCCGAAAGAAGCGGTTGATGGGGACGCCGAAGTCGAAGGGCAGGTAGGCCACTTCGCAAGTCTCCGCGAACTTCTTCCGGGCCTGCGCCTGACCGGTCGGGGTCACAGTGGTGACGAGGGCCGGCGGCTCCTCCGAGAGAGCCCGGGCGAAAGTCACGGCTACGTCCACCTCGCCGACGGAGACGGCGTGGATCCAGAGGCCGCTGGTCCCCCGCGCCGGCTGCGCGCCACCGAGGCCGAGCCGGCGCGGGAGGCTGGGCAGGTAGTGTCGGCCGCGGAACGCTAGGAGGAACGGGCCGCAAATCACGAAGAGGAGGGCGAGGCCGGCCTGGTACCCGAGCCACCGTAGGCGCCCGGCGGCAGTGGTGGTCCTTTTGCCCTGGTCCGAGCTGCTCACGGGGGCGCAGTATAATTGCCCTCTTCGGCGGCTCCCGGGTTTTGCCGGATCCTCTGGGGAACCCCGGCCCGGAGCCCCGAGGAGGCCACCCGAACGAAATGAGCGACAGGTCCCATAGACGCGACGACGCCGGTGAGCGTAGAAATCGGCGAGGAAGTCAGATGCCGGAGCTCGTCTACTCAGAAGTCCGCCAACGCGCCGCCTGGGCCGAACGCACCGACCGGGAGCTCCTCGAGGGCATCCGGGCGGAGGACGAGACCGCCCTCGACGAGCTCATCGGGCGCAAGACCGGACCGCTGCTCCAGCTCGCCTACCGCATCCTCGGGGATCGCGAGGAGGCCCGCGACGTCGTCCAGGTGGCCTTCTTCAAGATCTGGGAGAACCGGGACCGCTTCGACGGCCGCTGGAGCCCGAACACCTGGATCTACCGCATCGTGAACAACCTCGCCATCGATCACCTCCGCTCGCGCCGCAGCCGCGAGCGCCAGGTCGAGCCGGTCCGGCGGCACATGCTCCACGTGGCCGACGGCCGCTCCCGCCGGAACCTGTCGAGCCTCGACGGCTCGGAGGTTCTGGGCATCTTCCGCGAGCTGGCTCGGGAGCTGACGGACAAGCAGCGCTCGGTCTTCATCCTGCGCGAGCTCGAAGGGCTCTCCTCGCAGGAGGTCGCCGAGGTCGTGGGATGCCGCGAGTCGACCGTCCGCAATCACCTGTTCAACGCCCGCAAGATTCTGCGCAAGGCCCTGGTGGAGCGCTACCCGGAGTACGCGGGCGCGTTCGCCGACGGCGAGGCGTCGGGAGGGAGCGCGACGTGAGCTGCCCGGACTGGCGCCGGCTCGCCGCGCTCCACCTGGAGGGCCTGGAGGCGGCGGGCGACGAGGATGCCGCGGAGCCGTCCGGGTGGGACGCCGCGCTCGGCCATCTCGACGCCTGCCCGCGGTGTCGCCAGGAGGCCCTCGAGGCCGATCCGCTCCTCCTCTTCCGGCGGCTGCCTCGGCTCGAGAGCGATGCCGAGGATGTGCGCGTCGTCCGCTCCGGGGTCGAGGCTCTGCGGCGGGTGCGGAGGATCGAGGCCGAGGGCACCGGCGTCGCCCGGAGCCCGGAAGGCCGGTGGTGGCGGCGCGCCGCGGTCGCGGCGGGACTCGCCGGCATCCTGCTCAGCGTTCATCCGTCGGTGCACGACGGAGGCGCCGCGATGGACTCGGCCGCGCGCCTGGGGCTCGGCTCCGCCCTGGCGCGAACGGTCCCTCAAACGTCTCCGGAGGATGTCTCGGAGTGGGCCGCGGTCGACGAGATCGAACGCCCGACCGCCAGCGTCTACCACTTCGACGGGGGCGACGTCGGAGTGGTGATGGTGGTCGACGCCGGTCTCGACGTCTGACCCTTAATCCGACTCCGTGCTGACCCCGACAGGGGGCGAGCCGTCCTCCGAATGAAGACGATCCGATCGAAGCTCCCCGGTGTCCTCGTCCTGCTCTGGCTGGCCTGTAGCCTCGCCCTGCCGTCCGGAGCCCGGGCGCAGTCCCATCCCCGGAGTGAGCCCAGGGCCCAGGGCGCTCCCCGGGCCTCCGCTCCCCAGCCGGGACGGTCGGCCCGGCCGTCCGGGGTCCAGGTCTACGCCTACACTTTCCGGCACAAGACCGCGGCCGAGGCGCTGGCCTTGGTCCGGCCACTGTTGAGCAAGGAGGGGACGATCGAGCTCCAGCCCGAGAGCAACACCCTGGTGGTGCGCGACACGCTGGCCGCGCTCGGCCGGATCGTGCCCACGCTACGCGCCTACGACCGCCCGCCCGAGCCGCTTCGGGTGCAGGTGATAATCGTCCGCGCCTCCACCCAGGTGGTCTCCGGCGTGCCGGCGACCAAACCCCTGCCCGCCTGGCTCGAGCAGCGCCTTCGGGGGCTGCTGCGCTGGGACCACTACACGGTCCTGGCGGAGTCCGGCCTCGACACCCAGGAAGGCCAGGACGTCTCCAACGAGGTCGGCGAGCTCTACGGTGTGAGCTTCCGGCTGGGCAACGTGTTCGAGGACGAGCGGGTGCAGCTTCGGGACTTCGAGATCTGGCACTCCGACCGGAAGGCCGCCAAGCCCCTGATCCGGGCCACCCTCAATCTCTGGCTGGGCAAACCGAAGGTCCTCGGCCTCGCCAACAGCGAGTCCTCCGACCAGGCCCTGATGGTCGTGCTCACGTGCAAGCGTGCGGTGCCCACCCCGCGGTACGTCTCCCCCGCGGTGCCGCCGTCCGGAGGCCGGTGATGCAGTTCGTCGCGCGCGTCGGAACGCCCGAGGGGCGGGTGGTCGAGGAGCACCACCATGCCACGGACGCCACCGCCCTGCGCAGCGAGCTCGAGAAGCGGGGCCTCCACGTCTTCGAGCTTCGGCGCCGCGGTCTGAGCGGCGGGCTGTCCCTGCCGTCGTTCGGTGGCAGGCGGGGCAGGCGAATCGACGAGCGGCAGTTCCTGGCGTTCAACCAGGAGATGGCCGCCCTGCTCCACGCCGGCCTGCCTCTGCTGCAGGCCCTGGACCTGGTCGTCGGACGGATGAAGAGGGGCACGTTCCGGAGCGTCCTCGAGGACGTGCGCCAGCGGGTCAAGACGGGCGAGGACCTCTCCGGGGCCTTCGGCATCCACCGCGAGCTCTTCCCGCGCCTCTACCCCTCGATTCTCAAGGCGGGCGAGCGCAGCGGCGAGCTCGAGCAGGTGATCCGCCGCTTCATCCGCTACGAGAAGCTGGTCCTCGATGCGCGCAAGAGAGTGGTCTCGGCCCTGGTGTACCCGGCGGTCCTGATCTGCCTGTCGGCGGCCATGATCACCATCATGATGACCTTCGTGGTGCCCAAGTTCGAGGTCTTCTTTGCCGGCACCACGGTGCAGCTGCCGTTGATCACCCGCCTCATGCTCGGCATCGGGACCACGATCCAGGCCAACTGGGTCCTGATCGCCCTGGTCCTGGGCGGAGGGGGCATTTTCTTCTGGCAATGGAAGCGGACGTCGGCGGGCTCGCTGGCCCTCGACCGGCTGCGGTTGAAGCTCCCCTTCCTCGGCCCGGTGCTCCACCGCTTCGCCCTGTCGGAGTTCTGCCGGTCCCTCGCCACCCTGCTGGCGGGCGGGATGCCCCTCGTGCCGTCCCTGGAGATCGGGGTGGCCGCGGTGGGCAACAGCGACGTCCGGCAGCGCCTCCAGCCGGCCATCCAGCAGGTGCGGGAGGGCAAGTCGTTCTACGGGGCTCTCGAGGAGAGCGGCGTCTTCACCGATCTGGCGGTCGACATGGTGCAGGTGGGCGAGGCCACGGGCGCCCTCGACGAGATGCTGTCGAACGTCTCCGATTTCCTCGACGAGCAGGTGGAGACGCGGATGCAGCGGCTGCTCACCTTGATCGAGCCGATCATGCTGGTGTTCATGGGAATTATCATCGGGACCATTCTGATTTCCCTGTACCTGCCGCTGTTCAGCGCGCTGGCCCAAACACAGGGATAGCCGGGGACCCGGAGGAGGCCTCCGAGCGGAGAGGGACGAGTCGACGAGTAGAGGACCCGCGCGGCCCGCTAGACGGCCGGGCCGCGGCACGCGTTAGAACAGGACGGACACCGACCCGAAAGACAACGGGCTTCGAGACACGAACGATGATCGCATCCGACCAGCCGACCCTTGAGACGGTCGAGGCCGCCGAGGAGCGCCGCGACCGGGAACGCCGCGAGGCGCAGGCCCTGGCCGAGCGCTACGGCCTGGAGTTCGTCGACATGACGCGCTTCAGGATCGACAACGACCTCTTCCGGTCGATCCCCTTCGACCTCATGCTGCGCTATGGGTTCGTGCCGGAGGAGCAGCTCGCGGGGCGGCTGGCGGTGGTCATGGCCGACCCCTCCGACGTGATGAAGATCGACGAGCTCGAGCTGCTCCTCGGCCAGCCGGTCGAGGTGCGCCTGGGCTCCCGTTCGGCGGTCGAGGAGATCCTGCAGAAGTCCGAGAGCGCCCAGCGGGTGCTCGACGAGGCGACCGAGGACTTCCGGCTCCAGCTCGTCCAGGAGGACGACGAGGGCGAGGAGATCCTGTCGATCGACCGGATCAGCCACGACACGAGCCCGATCATCAAGCTGGTCGACTCGACGGTCTTCAACGCCATCCAGCGCCGGGCGAGCGACATCCACATCGAGACCCGCGAGAGCGAGGTCATCATCAAGTACCGCATCGACGGCGTCCTCTACCAGGCCATGGAGCCCATCGACAAGCGCCACCACCAGACGATCATCAGCCGCGTCAAGGTGATGAGCGACCTGGACATCGCCGAGAAGCGAATCCCCCAGGACGGCCGCTTCAAGCTGCGCCTGAAGGGGCGCACCATCGACTTCCGCGTCTCGATCATGCCCTCGGTCCACGGCGAGGACTGCGTGATCCGGATCCTCGACAAGGAGTCGATGAACAAGGAGTTCAAGAACCTGCGCCTGGACATCCTGGGCTTCGACGAGGAGACCCTGCGCAAGGTGCGCAAGTTCATCCGCGAGCCGTACGGCATGGTGCTGGTCACCGGCCCCACCGGCTCTGGCAAGACGACCACGCTCTACGCTTGTCTCTCCGAGATCCAGTCGTCGGAGGACAAGATCATCACCATCGAGGATCCAGTCGAGTACCAGCTCCGCGGCATCACGCAGATCCCGGTCAACGAGAAGAAGGGGCTGACCTTCGCCCGTGGGCTGCGCTCGATCCTGCGCCACGACCCCGACAAGATCATGGTCGGCGAGATCCGCGACGAGGACACGGCCCAGATCGCCATCCAGTCGGCCCTCACCGGCCACCTGGTGTTCACCACGGTGCACGCCAACAACGTGGTCGACGTCCTCGGCCGGTTCCTCAACATGAACGTCGACCTGTACAACTTCGTCTCGGCGCTCAACTGCGTCCTGGCCCAGCGCCTGGTGCGCAAGATCTGCGATCATTGCCGGCAG
The DNA here is from genome assembly GCA_963739795.1 of uncultured Acidobacteriota bacterium. Lineage (GTDB taxonomy): Bacteria > Acidobacteriota > Thermoanaerobaculia > Multivoradales > DATKCC01 > CAVUBL01. Next base: position 276,554 of record CAVUBL010000011.1, read on the forward strand.
CCGATGACGGCGTCGCGGCAACTGCTCGAGGAGAGCGGGCTCAACCCGCGCGAGTACGGCGACTTCGAGTTCTTCGAGGGGACCGGGTGCATCGAATGCAACGGCACCGGGTTCCACGGCCGGCTCGCCGTCTCCGAGCTCCTCGATCTGTCGGACCGTATCCGGGAGCTCATCCTGGAGAAGCGTCCGGCCTCCGAGATCCGCCGGGCCGCCAAGGAGGAAGGCATGACCTTCCTCCGCGAGTCGGCCCTCGAGAAAGTCTTCCAAGGGGTTACCACACTGCGTGAGATCAACAAGGTTACCTTTGTCGATTAAGCGACTGCTGGGGTCCGAGCCCATCGCGCCGCCGCCCTTCGCCTTCGCCTGCTCGCCGTCCGGGCTCACCTTCGCCGCGTTCGAGCGCGACGGGGGGCGGCTGGTGCTGCGCGAGCTCCGCTCCGGGGAGCTCGCCGCCGGGACGTTCCAGCACGGCATCCTGGGAGGGCCGCCGCGAGAGGCGCAGGCCTTCGAGGAGCGGGTGGGCGCGTTCGTCTCGGAGCTCGACACGCCGGTCCACGATGCCTCGCTGGTGCTGCCGGACGCCTGGCTGCGCACCGCCTTCGCCGAGGTCGATCAGGTCCCGGGCAACGGCAACAGCCGGGAAGAGATGCTGCGCTGGAAGCTCAAGCGGCTGGTTCCCTTCCGGGTCGACGAGCTGCGCGTGCGCGCCGTCGAGGTCGAGCCGGTCCCCGGCCAGGTCGAGTCCCATCGCCTGCTCCTGGGCTTCGGCATCGAGACGCTCTTCAGCCAGCTCGAGGCGGCCTTCGCCGCCGCCGGGGTCCACCTGGGGCGGATCACCAACCGCGGGCTCTCGGCGTGTGGCAGCCTCGCCGCCATGGGCCACGGGAGCGGTCTCCAGGGGCTCGTGCTGGTGACCGAGGAGGGCTACACCCTGGTCTTCACCCTGCACGGCGAGCCGGTGCTCCACCGCTACAAGGGCCTCTCCGAGAGCCTGCCGCCGGAGGCGCTGGGGGGCGCGGTGCGCCGCGACCTGCGCCTGAGCCGGACCTTTCTGGAGGACCGCTTCCCCGGCGAGGAGCCGGCGCCCGCCCTGCTCGCGGCGCCGGAGGACGCGGCTCCGTCGTGGGCGGCCTGGCTCGAAGACGGGTTCGAGGCGCCCGTCGAGCTCGTGAGCCCGGCCCACCTCGTGCCGATCGAGGTCCGCGGCGACCGCCCGGCCTGGCCCGAGCTCCTGCCGCTGGCGGGCGCGGTCTGCCAGGAGGTGGCGGTGTGAGCCGGGGGTACCTCAACCTGGCGGCGCAGCCGTTCGTCAACACCCGTCCCGTGGTGCGCCTGTCGATCCTCCTGTGGCTCGTCGGCCTGCTCTTCCTGGCGGGCAACGTCTGGCTCTACTGGGACTTTCTCACCGGGCGCAGCGACGTCCACGCCCGGCTGGCGGAGGTCGACCGGTCGATCGCCTCCGAGCGCCAGCGCATCGGCGCCCTCGACCGGGAGATCGCCGGCTTCGACCTCGAGCAACAGAACGACCAGGCGAAGTTCCTCAACGACCGCATCGAGCGCCGCCGCTTCTCCTGGAGCCGGCTGTTCGACGAGCTCACGGCCATCCTGCCCAAGGACGTGCGTCTCCACAGTCTGCGACCCGCCCCGGCCGAGGAGGGGAAGACCACCGCGGGCCGTCGCGTCTCCCGGAGCGCGCAGGCGGACCAGGCCGGCGACCGGGTGCTCCTCAACATCACGGCCCAGGCCCGGAAAGACCAGGCGATCCTCGACTTCGTGGACGCCCTGTTCGCCAATCCCTCGTTCGAGAACCCGGACCTGCAGCGCCAGGCGACCGAGAACGGCGGCCTGATCAGCTTCAACCTGGACGTGATCTACCGCCATCCGCCGCCGGGCGCGGCTGCAAAGGCCTCGTCCGCGGGCGACCAGAAGGTGCCCTCGACCGGCGCGCCCCGAACCGCGCCGAACGCGGGGGCCCAAGCCGCCCCGAAAGCCGCCCCGGCGTCCTCGCCCGTGCCCCCGTCCAGGTCGGCCGAGAGCGCGCACCGGGCCTCGGCTTCGGAGGAGGGCGCCCCATGAGCCTGGGTAACGACATCTGGCGCCATCGCGTCTGGGTCTGGCTCCCGGCGCTTCTCTTCTTCGTGCTCAACGTGGCCCTGTTCTCCACCTACCGTCTGGTCGTCGCCGGCCGGCTCCTGGCCGCTCGCCAGGAGCTCAAGTCCAAGGAAGCGACCCTCGCGCACCTGCAGCACGAGAGCGCGACGCGCAACCGGCGGGTGGTCGCCGCCCGGACCACGGCCGACCGGATGCGCCAGCTCTACCAGGATCGTTTCTCCACCCAGAGCCGGCGCTTCACGGCGGTCACCGCCGAGATCCGGGACCTGGCGCGTCGCGCCGGGCTCGAGCCGTCGGCGATGAGCTACCCGACCGAGGAGATCGAGGATTACGGGCTGGTCAAGCGCAACTTCACCTTCAGCGTGCAGGGCACCTACCAGAACCTTCGCCAGTTCATCAACCTGCTCGAGCTCACCCCCTCGTTCGTCACCCTGGAGCAGGTGAGCCTGAGCGGTGAGGACGGGGCCCGGCTCGGCATCCGGCTCAACCTGTCGACCCTCTTCGCCGACCAGGACCAGCCGCAGGCCGCGGCCAAGACCCCGGACCGCAAACCGTCGGCCGACGGCGGCGGGGGGGCGCGGGGTGGCGCGTCGTGAGCCGGCGGACCTGGTTCTTGTTGGCGATCCTCGGCTTTGCCGGCGTGCTCGCCGTGCTCAGCCGGGGCGGTGGCGACGGAGGCCCGAGTGTGAAGGCGGCCCCGGCGCGGCCGGCGGCGGCCCGGCGCCAGGGGAAGGGGTCGGCCGCGGCTCAGCCCGTGGACGAGATCGTGGAGCTGATGCCGATCGAGCCGGAGAACGTGCCGTCGAAGTACGAGCCCGGCCGCGACCCGTTCCGCTTCTACCAGCCGCCCCCGCCGCCTCCACCCCCGCCGAAGCAGGCGCCGAAGCCGGCACCGAAGCCGGTGGTCCCGACCGTGCAGGCGGCCCCGGCCGCGCCGCCCAAGCCGCAGCCGCCACCGCTCACCCTGAAGTACCTGGGGAGCTTCGGCCCGGCGGATCGGCCGATCGCCGTCTTCACCGGCGACGACGACATCTACAACGCCCGGGAGGGCGACGTGATCGACGGGAAGTTCCAGGTCGTTCACATCGGATACGAGTCCGCCGACATGGCGTTCGTCGGGTTCCCCGACGCGCCCGCCAAGCGGTTGCCGGTGGGCCAGAAGTAACACGGAGGGAATGGGAATGGGATTGGGAATGACGGGTAAACGAGCGATAGGACCCCTCGTGGCGGTCGCCCTGTGCCTGGCGCTCGCGGGGTGCAGTGGCTACCACGCGTCGCGCCAGGCGGAGATCGCGTCCGAGAGCGGGAACTGGGACAATGCGGTCCTCTTCTGGTCGCGGGCGGTCGAGCAGGACCCCACCAACATCTCCTACAAGGGGTCGCTCCTGCGCGCCAAGGTGCGCGCTTCCCAGGAGCACTTCGAGAAGGCGAAGAAGTTCCACCAGGCGGGGGTCCTCGAGCGCGCCCTGGTCGAGTTCCAGCAGGCGGTCCAGCTCGATCCGTCGAACCAATACGCCCAGGTCGAGCTCAAGAAGGTCCGCGACGAGATCGACGCGGCCCAGAAGGGGACCAACCTGGAGACGATCGAGGAGATGAAGCGCAGGGCCGAGGGCATCCGGCCCCAGCCGCCGCTCCTGAACCCGAAGTCCAACGAGCCCATCTCCCTCGAGTTCCCGGAGCCGGTGCCCATCAAGCAGATCTACCGGGCCCTGGGCAAGGCCTTCGGGATCAACATCCTGTTCGATCCCAACCTCAAGGACATCGAGATCCCCATCGTGCTCAAGGACGTGACTGCCCAGGACGCCCTGGAGATCCTGATGCGCGCGGCGGGACACTTCTACAAGGTCCTCGACCCCCAGACCATCATCATCGCCGCCGACACGCCCCAGAACCGGCGCAACTACGAGGACCTGGTGATCCAGGCCTTCTTCCTGTCCAACGCCGACGTCAAGGACGCCCTCACCATCCTGCGGAGCCTGATCGGCGCTCGCCAGATCGCCATGGACGAGCAACTCAACGCCATCATCCTGCGCGATACCGCCGACAAGGTGAAGGTGGCCCAGAAGATCATCGACACCATCGACAAGTCGAAGGCGGAGGTCGTGGTCGACGTTGAGTTACTCCAGCTCACGACCAACCGATTGCGGGATTTGGGGGTGGAGCTCCAGCCCTACAACGTCACCCAGAGCCTCGACCTGGGCTCGCAGGACGCCCAGCTCCACGTCTCGGACCTCCAGTACCTGAACCAGAGCAACTGGGCCCTGACCATCCCCTCGATCATCTACAACTTCGTCAAGACCAACACCGACGCCCAGCTTCTCGCCCAGCCGAAGCTCAGGATCAGCGAGGGCGAGAAGGCCAAGCTGGTGATCGGCGACCGGGTTCCGATCCCGGTGACCAGCTTCAACACCGCCAACACCGTGGGCGGCAACATCGTGCCCATCACCTCGTTCCAGTACCAGGACGTGGGCATCACGATCCAGATCGAGCCGCGCGTCCACCACAACCGGGAGGTCACCCTCAAGCTGTCGGTGGAGGTGAGCCAGGTCTCGGGCCAGGTCTCCGGCGGCTCGGGCCAGGGCTCCCAGCCGATCATCGGCACTCGGACCATCGAGTCCACGATCCGGCTCAAGGACGGCGAGACCAACCTCCTGGCCGGCCTGATCCGGCAGGACGACTCGACCAACGACGCGGGCGTGCCAGGCCTGTCGGAGATCCCGGTCCTCGGCCGCCTCTTCTCCCACAACCGGAAGCAGAACCAGCGCACGGACGTCCTGCTCACGCTGACGCCGCACATCGTCCGGCTGCCCGACATCACCGAGGAGGACCTGCTGCCCATCTGGGTCGGCACGGAGCAGAACATCACCTTCCGCGGCGGCAGCCCGCGCGTCGAGTCCGATGTCGAGGGACCCTTCGACGGTGGACAGCAGGCCACCCCGGAGGAGATCCGCCAGCGCATCCGCGAACGGCTCCAGAGCCTGCCGCGGGGCCTGCGCGGCCAGGAGGAGAACCAGAACCAGCAGCAGCCTCAGACTCCCACCGGCCAGGAGCTGGTGCCGGGTCTGCCGCCGCCCTCCTCGATCGAGCAGCCGGAGTTGTCCCCGCCGCCGCAGGGGTCCGACGACGAAGGCGACCAGCCGCCCTTCGCTTCCCGTTCGGGCGGCGGTCCGGCCGCCGCGGCCAACGCCACGACGGCCGCGGGCACGACCGACTACGACCAGGTGATCGATGGAATGGTCGACGACACGGTGGCGTTGGCGAAAGCGCAGGACCAGGCGGCGTCGTTCGGCCGCTTCGCCGCGGCCACGAACTCGCCGCTCTCGACCGCCACCGACATCGTCGTGCGTATGGTGCCGGTCGACTTGGCCGTGGCTCCTGGCGACACTTTCGAGGTGACGCTCGAGGCCCGGGCCCTCGACGCGGTCTCCCACCTGCCCATGACCCTGAGCTACGACCCGAAAGTCCTGGCGATCGAGAAGGTGACCCCGGGCATCTTCCTGGGCGGGCCCGAAGCCGCCAAGGTCTTGGCCGACAGCTCGACGCCGGGGCGGCTGGTGATCGGCGCCAGCCGTCTGGGCAAGGTGGCGGGAGTCGCCGGTGAGGGCGTGGTGGCCCGGATCGAGTTCAGGGCTCTGGCGGCGGGCTCGGGAGGCCTGCGCTTCGAGCAGGCCAAGGCCCTCGACTCGGCGCTTCGGCCACTGGCGCTCCAGACCGTCCCCGCGAAGGTCGTGGTGGGTGGGACGGCCCCGACGCCGGTCCCCGGGAAGCCGGAGAAGCCCGTGAAGGCGATCCAGAGCGGAGAGAGCACCACGACATGAGCGGGCGGCGGGAGCGAGCGGGGGGCCGCGGGCGAGGGCAGGCCGGCTTCACCCTCATCGAGATGGTGGTCGTGGCGGCGGTCCTCTCGATCCTCGCGGCCGCCGTCATCCCGCTCACTCACTACGCCCAGAAGCGCAGCAAGGAGGTCGAGCTGCACGCGGCGCTGCGCGACATGCGCTACGCCATCGACGAGTACAAGCGCTACAGCGACGCCGGCCTGATCCCGGTGGACCTGGGGACCGACGGCTATCCCCCCGACCTCGAGACCCTGGTCGACGGGGTCGACATCGTCGGCCAGGTGAACAAGAAGGCGAAGTTCCTGCGGAAGATCCCGGTCGACCCTATGACCGGCGAGACGGAGTGGGGGCTGCGAAGCTACCAGGACGATCCCGACTCCAGCTCCTGGGGCGGCGAGGACGTCTACGACGTCCATTCGCTCTCCGAGGGCGTGGCGCTCGACGGGACTCCCTACTCCCAATGGTGACACCGCGGGAGGAGACCATGCCGACACGAAACTCCAGGCCCACGGGGCCCGACCGATGCTCGGGCTTCACCCTGATCGAGCTGATCGTGGTGATCGCCATCATCGGCATCCTGGCCGGCATCGCCCTGCCGCGCCTCGTGGACGTGCCCCGACGCGCCCAGGAAGCGGTGCTCAAGACCAACCTGCGGGCGATCCGCGACACGATCAACCAGTACTACGCCGACAAGGGCCACTACCCGCCGAGCCTCGACGAGCTGGTCGACGACGGGTATCTGCGGATCATCCCCGTCGACCCCATCACCAAGTCGAACGACACCTGGGTGCCCGTCTACGAGGAGATCGATCCGGAGGCCCAGCCGGCGGAAACCGATCAGCCCGAAGACGGCCAGCCGGGGATCGTCGACATCCACTCGGGCTCCGACGGAACGAGCCTCAAAGGAGAGCCGTACTCCGAATGGTGAGCCGCGACCAGCCCGCGAGCGGCGCCCGCGCCTCCGAGGGCGGCTACACCCTGGTCGTCCTGGCGGTGGCGGTGACCGTGATGTCGATCGTGCTGGCGGCGGCCCTGCCCATGTGGAAACAGCTCATCCAGCGCGACAAGGAGGAGGAGCTGATCTTCCGCGGCTGGCAGTACGCCGAGGCGATCCGTGTCTTCCAGCAGCGCCAGGGACGGCTGCCCGTCCGGCTCGAGGAGCTGATCGAGGTCAAACCGCGGTCGATCCGGCGCCTGTGGAAGGACCCCATGACCAAGGACGGCAAGTGGGGCCTGATCTTCCAGGGCGTCGGCGCCCTTCCGGGTCAGCAGGGCCAGCCGGGCCAGCCGGGGGGCTCGGGCTCCGGGGGCGACGACCGGAACGGCCGGCCGACCGGTCGGACCGCGCCCCGAGGGGCGGACGGAAAGGTGGTCACCGTCGGTCCGATCGAAGGTGTCCACAGCCTCTCGACGGACGAGTCGATCAAGACCCTGTTCGGCAAGACCCATTACGACAAGTGGCTGTTCACGGTGAAGCGGCTCACCACCCAACCTCGCAAGACTCCGGTGGGCGGCGTGCCGGTGCAGATCGGCGGGACCGGCTCGGTGGGGCAGATCCCCCCGGTGGCGCGGGCCCGGTGGATCGGCCGCCCGTACCTGCCGGGGATCGAGCCCCAGGGCGGTTTGCCGCCGAGCGGCCTGCCCCCGGGCGGGAAACCGCCCGACAAGAACCGTCCGAAAGGCTCCGGCGGTCGGTGACGCGAGGCCGCCGATGAAGGTCCGCCTGCGCCGCCTGGAGCACGCCCGCGGTCTTCCCTTGCCCGCCGCGGCCTCGGCGGCGAGCGCCGGCCTCGACCTGCGGGCCGCGGTCGACGACACCCTGGTGCTCCGGCCCGGCGAGCGGCTCCTCGTCCCCACCGGCCTGGTGCTCGAGATCCCCGCCGGCTACGAGGGACAGGTCCGGCCCCGGAGCGGTCTCGCCCTCGAGCACGGCGTGACCCTGGCGAACCCTCCGGGCACCATCGACAGCGACTACCGGGGCGAGGTCCAGGTCCTCCTGATCCACCTGGGGGATGCGCCCCTCACCCTGAAGCGGGGAGACCGGATCGCCCAGCTCGTCGTCGCCCCCGTCGAGGCGGTGGAGTGGGAGGAGGCCGACGAGCTCGAGGCGAGCGGCCGGGGCGCCGGCGGCTTCGGCTCCACCGGCCTCGGGTAGCCCTACTCTTTTGGCTTCGAGCCGATCGCCAGGAACAGCTCACGCACCACGTCCTTGAGCTCGGTGGTGTACTCCCCCAGCGTTTTCAGCGCCTCGTCGACCTCCTCGAGGCTGGGGGAGTGGAGCCGGCTGCGCCCGTGGCGGCGGACCTTGTAGGTCAGGTTGTCGTCCAGGTACTGGAGCCGCTCGTAGGCGTCCTTGAAGCGTTTGGGGTCCATGAGGCTTCTGGCGCCAGGCTTCTCTATGTCCGGTGAACCTGGGTCGAGGTGGCCTGGTCGCGGGGCCGGACGACGATCTCGTCGACGTTGACGTGCGGAGGTCGGGTGGCGGCCCAGGCGATGCACTCGGCCACGTCCTCGGCGGAGAGGGGCGTCATCCCCCGGTAGACCGCCTCGGCGCGGCTCCGGTCGCCGCTGAACCGGACCTTCGAGAACTCGGTGTCTGCCATGCCCGGGCAGACCTCGGTCACCCGGATCGGCTCGCCGAAGAGCTCCAGGCGCAAGGTCCGGGTGAGGGCCCGCTCGGCGTGCTTCGAAGCGGTGTAGCCGCCGCCGCCCGGGTAGACCTCGAAGCTCGCGGTCGACCCGACGTTGATCACATGGGCGTCGCCCGCGGCGCGCAGCGCGGGGAGCAGCGCCCGGGTCATGCGCAGGACGCCCATGACGTTGAGCTCGAACATCGCCCTCCAGCGCTCCTCGACGGCGTGCTCGATGGAGTCCAGGCCGAAGGCCGCGCCGGCGTTGTTGACCAGCAGATCGAGGCGGTCGACCTGGGAGACGAACTTGCGGACGCTCACCGGGTCGGTCACGTCGAGGACGTGGAACTCGACTCCGGGTGCCCCGCCCAGCTCTCCGGCCAGCCGCTCCAGGCGCTCGATGCGCCGGGCCCCGAGCATCAGGCGGTAGCCCTCGCGGGCGAGAGCGGTGGCGGCGGCGGCTCCGATCCCGGAGCTCGCACCGGTCACGACGGCGGTCTTCTGGCGTTCGGTCATGGCGTTCCGATGGGAGGAGGTGAAGAGAAGTGGATGGGAAGCTTACCATCCCGCTCCCCGACGACAGTCAGAGATCCAGACGGAGTGCGGAGGGAAGGGGATCGTGCAGGGGGCATCCGGTCGGTTCAGTTCGTCTGGGCGCCGGCCCCCGGGCTCCACGACGGCAGAGCCGCCGGGTCCACCCCCACCGAGCGCAGCGCCCCCTCCCAAACCTCCTCCGGGTCGGCGGCGAACACCAGGTCGTCGCTCACCGGCGCCAGCAGCCAGTCGTCGCGCAGGATCTCTTCCATGAGCTGGCCGGCGCCCCACCCGGCGTAGCCGAGATAGAGGCGCAGGCGCTCGGGCGGCGCCTCGGCGAGGGCGCCCAGGTCGCCCACGTGGTGGGTCAGGCCGAGGCCCTGGGTGACCGCAGTCACCGCCGACAGGCGCGAGGTCGTCTCCGGACCGACGCTCGCGGGTCCCTGGCTGGCGAACAGGACGCTCCCGAGCTGCGGTTGGACCGGCCCGCCGAAGAAGGCCGCCTCCTCCTCGCCGCCGGCCCAGCCGATCTCGAGCCCTCCGAGGATCTCCGAGATGCGGATGCCCGTCGGCCGGTTGACGATCAGCCCGAAGCTACCCTCTTCCTCGTCCTGGTGGACGAGCAGCACGACGCTCTTGTGGAAGAAGGGGTCCAGGACCTGCGGCATGGCGATCAGCAGGTTGGGGGCCTCGAGCGAGGTCTCTGCAGGAACGGTCACCACGCCACATGATAGCGGGTCGGAGGCGACCTGGCGCGCGTCGGGGAACCTCGCGCCCCCGCGATCCGACACGCCGGGCTGGTAAAGTAGAGGGGCGGAGCCCCGGGGCTTTTCCTCCCGGCATCCGGCGTTCATCGGTAGTTCATCACACGATCCACCCCGACTCGAACGAGGACGAGGCCATGAGTGACACCTTCTCCAGCCACGGGACCCTACAGGTCGGTGACCGGTCCTACCGGATCGCCCGCCTCGAGGCCCTCGAATCCCACGGGCTGTCCATCGCCCGACTTCCCTACAGCCTGAAGATCCTCCTCGAGAACCTGTTGCGCCGCGAGGACGGCGACACGGTGACCTCCGAGGAGATCGAGGCCCTGGCCCGCTGGCGTCCGGACGCCGAGCCCTCGCGCGAGATCGCGTTCATGCCGGCCCGGGTGCTCCTCCAGGACTTCACCGGCGTGCCGGCGATCGTCGACCTCGCCGCCATGCGCGACGCCATGGCGGCCATGGGCGGCGAGCCCCGGGCGATCAACCCGCTCCAGCCCGCCGAGCTGGTCATCGACCACTCGGTGCAAGTGGACGAGTACGGCTCCGAGGCGGCGTTCCTGATCAACGCCGAGCGCGACTACGAGCGCAACGGCGAGCGCTACGCCTTCCTGCGCTGGGGGCAGAAGGCCTTCGACAACTTCAAGGTGGTGCCGCCGGCCACCGGCATCGTCCACCAGGTGAACCTGGAGTACCTGGCACGGGTGACCATGGTCGGGCCATCCGGCGGCGGCGACGCTCCCTTCGCCTACCCGGACACCCTGGTGGGCACCGACTCCCACACCACCATGATCAACGGTCTGGGTGTGCTCGGCTGGGGCGTGGGCGGGATCGAGGCCGAGGCCGCCATGCTCGGCCAGCCGATCTCCATGCTCATCCCTCAGGTTGTGGGCTTCCGCCTGACCGGGCGCCTCGCCGAGGGTGCCACCGCCACCGACCTGGTGCTCACCGTCACCGAGGCGCTCCGGCGCCGGGGCGTGGTGGGCAAGTTCGTGGAGTTCTTCGGGCCGGGCCTGGCAAGCCTCCAGCTCGCCGACCGGGCGACGCTGGCCAATATGGCCCCCGAATATGGCGCCACCTGCGGCATCTTCCCGGTCGACGAGGTGTCGCTCGGCTACCTGCGGTTCACCGGCCGGCCGGCCGAACGGGTGGCCCTGGTCGAGGCGTACACCAAGGAGCAGGGCCTCTTCCACACCGCCGACAGCCCGGAGGCCGAGTACACCGACACCCTGGAGCTCGACCTGGGCACCGTCGAGCCCTGCCTGGCCGGTCCGCGCCGCCCCCAGGACCGGGTGCGCCTCTCCGAGGTGCCAGGCAGCTTCCGGGCGCAGCTCGACACCCTGATCCAACCGGCCAAGGCACCGGCGGCCGGCCCCCTGCGCCAGCTGCGCCGGTGGGAGAACGAGGGAGGAGACGGCGAGGCGGTGGCCGTGGCCGAGCCGGAGGTGGTCGACGGTCGGGTGCGCACCGTCTACCAGGGCCAGGAGTGCGAGCTCGGCCACGGCTCGGTGGTGATCGCCGCCATTACCTCGTGCACCAACACCTCGAACCCGTCGGTGATGGTCGCCGCGGGGCTGCTGGCGAAGAAGGCGGTGGCGAAGGGCCTTCGGGTCAAGCCCTGGGTCAAGACCAGCCTCGCCCCCGGCTCCAAGGTGGTCACCGACTACCTCAGCGCCTCGGGCCTCATGAAAGACCTCGAGACGCTCAAGTTCAACCTAGTCGGCTACGGCTGCACCACCTGCATCGGCAACTCGGGACCGCTGCCGGCCCCGATCTCCGAGGCGATTCGGGCCGGGAACCTGGTCGCCGCCGCGGTGCTCTCCGGCAACCGCAACTTCGAGGGGCGGATCAGCCCGGACGTACGCGCCAACTACCTCGCCTCGCCGCCGCTGGTAGTGGCCTACGCCCTGGCCGGCCGGATCGACCTCGACCTCTACAACGAGCCCCTGGGCGAGACGCCGGAGGGCGAACCCGTCTTCTTGAAGGACATCTGGCCGACCCAGGAGGAGATCCGGGAGACGGTCCAGGCCTCGGTCCACTCGGAGATGTTCATCAAGGAGTACGGTGAGGTCTACACCGGCGACGACCGCTGGCGGGCCCTGCCCACCCCCGAAGGCGACACCTTCGAGTGGCGGGAGGACTCGACCTACGTCAAGCTGCCCCCCTTCTTCGACCGGATGGGCCGCGAGCCGGCGCCGGCCGCCGACCTGAAGGGCGCCCGCGTCCTGGCGCTCCTCGGCGACTCGATCACCACCGACCACATCTCGCCCGCCGGCTCGATCAAGGCGGACAGCCCGGCGGGCAAGTACCTGGTCGAGCGCGGCGTCGCCCCGCGGGACTTCAACTCCTACGGCTCGCGGCGGGGCAACCACGAGGTCATGATGCGCGGCACCTTCGCCAACGTGCGCCTGCGCAACCGGCTGACGCCGGAGATCGAGGGGGGCTACACGCTCCACCTGCCCGACGGCGAGCCCACGACGATCTTCGACGCCGCCATGAAGTACCGCGACGAGGGGGTGCCGCTGGTGATCCTCGCCGGCAAGGAGTACGGCACCGGATCCTCGCGGGACTGGGCGGCCAAGGGGCCGGCACTGCTCGGCGTGCGCGCCGTGATCGCCGAGAGCTACGAGCGCATCCACCGCTCGAACCTGGTGGGCATGGGCGTGGCGCCCCTGGAGCTGACCGGCGGCGAGTCGGTGGAGAGCCTCGGGCTCACCGGCCGCGAGACCTACGCCATCGAGGGCCTCGCCGCAGGGGTCGAATCGGGGTTCGCGGAGGGCCGGGAGGTGACGGTGCGGGCCACGCCGGACGAGGGCGAGCCGATCGTCTTCCGAGCCAAGGTGCGCCTCGACACCCCCCAGGAGGTCGCCTACTACCGCCACGGCGGCATCTTGCGGTACGTGCTGCGGCAGCTCCTGGCGGGGTGAGGGCGGGCCGTCGGCGCGGCGGCGGCCGGAGGCGAAGGCTCGCCCGTCACTCCTTGCGCAGGTGGGTCTGGTCGCCGGCGCGGTAGGCGATGATGTGGACCTTCTCGAGGGTGATCATGCCCTCGCGGACCATCTCGTCCAGCACCGGCAGGAAGGCCTCGATCCGCTCGGGGCGGTCGACGATTTCGATCACCACGGGCAGGTCCTCCGAGAGGCGGAGGATCTTGGTCGAGTGGATGAGGCTGTGGGCGCCGAAGCCCTCCAGGCCGCGGAGCACCGTGGCGCCTGCAAGGCCCTCTTTGCGCGCTCGGCGCACGATCGCCTCGGTCAGGGGCGTGCCGCCCCACCGATCGCTCTCGCCGATGAAGATGCGGAGTAGCTGTCCCTCGCCCTCGACCTTCATGTCGGACCTCCTTTGGCCTCCGCGACCCTTATACCAGAGGTCGGCGAAACCCGAAGCCCGGCTTGCCTGCCTGCGCCGCGCCCGCGTAGACTGCGGCGAAACGACGGGCGATGGAGTCCGCCCCGCGCGCCGGAGGACCGGCTGATGACTCCTACCTCTCGACCTCGGTCGAGGTAGGAGGCCATCTTGATCGGCGCACGGCAACCCAGGACACGGCGGGACGACGAGGCGCCGGCCCGGGCTGTCCGTCCGAACGGCCGAGGAGCCGCAGGATGGAGCTCGTAGGGCGGGAGCACGAGGAGGCGCGGCTCGCGACGGCACTCGCCGCCGGCCGCAACGTCGTCGTCTCGGGCAAGTACGGCAGCGGGCGGACGGCGCTGGTGCGTCGCGTGGCCGAGACCTGCGCCGGGCGCTTCCGCTTCGCCTTCTGCGACTTCTCGGCGCCGCCGCGGGAGGTGTGGGCCGCCCTGGCGGCGGAGCTCGTTCCGGAGCGGCCGCGGAAGGGGCCGAGCCGGCCGAGGCCCTCGCGAGCCCTCCGGGCGCGGGTCCTCGGGGCGCTCGGGGCGCTCGGTGCGCCCATGGCCGACGGGCCCTCGGCGGTGGCGGTCTTGGACGACGTCGGCCGTCTGACCCCGGCCCGTCTCGACGTCGTCCGGAGCCTCGCTCTGATCGATCGTTTCCGCCTCGTCGCCATCGTCGAGGGCCACCTGCCCGCGGTCGAGCGCTCCCGCCTGCTCGCCTGCCTCGCGCCCCTCGAGCGCCTCCGCCTCGGGCCCCTTCCCCAGCCGGCTGTCCGCGACTTCCTGGCGCGAGCGGCCGCGGAGCGCGGCCTGGGCTGGAGCGAGAAGAGGATTGCCGCGGTGGCGAGCGGCACCGCCGGCCACCCCCTCTCGATGCGCCTGGTCCTCGAGCGGGCACTCGAGCGGGCCCTCGAACGCGACAGTGAGGTGACCGCGCGATGAGCCGGCTCAATCCGTCCCAGCGCACGTCGGTCCTGGCCTCGTTCCGGCATCTCGACAATCTCCTGGCCGATTCTCTCCGCGTCCTACGGGAAGCCGACGAGGAGGCGCCCTTCGTGCGCCATGTCTCTGACGCGGGGCCGGACCAGGTGCGGGACATCGAGGACTCGATCCGGCGTTTCCGGCAGACGCTGCTCCGGGTTCTCGAAAGCTTCGGAATCGACGTGCCGCCGCCACGGACCAGTGCCCTGCACGCGGCGCGCGTCAACCTGCTCTACGCCGAGGTGGCCCTGGAGGAGCTGCGGCCGTCGCGCCTACGGGGGTACGGCGAGGTGGCGCCCGAGGCCGCGGTCGAGCTCGAAGAGGTCGTGCAGGAGCTCCGGGAGCTTCTTCGGGATATGGCGGAGAAGCTCGGCCGAGCGTAGGAGCCTGCGTGTTTCTGCCGCGCAGACTCCTGGGGTCCTGGGGCTTCTGTCAGCTCGCCGGACGCAGGCGGGTGGGGGGGGGCCGGTCCGTGGGTGCAGGGACTCGGCCAAACCGCCGCCGCGTCCCGGTCGTATCATGGGGAGCGATGCGAGATCGTTCCGCTCCGAGCGGAGCGGGCTCTCTCTTCCGGTAACCGCGACTAGGATGCGCACCATGAATGCACGGACGATCTGGACCCTCACCGTCGGCTTCGCCCTGTTCACCGGCTGCACGTTGCAGGCTGAGCCGCCCGCGGGTGGAAAGGCCGGCGAGGCCTCCCCGCAGAAAGCGGGCGAGATGGCGAAGCGCCCCGCAGGAGACACGTCGATGGCGAACTACGTCAAGCCCCCCGAGTCGGAGCTGAAGAAGGAGCTGACTCCGCTCCAGTTCGAGGTCACGCAACAGGAGGCCACCGAGCCGCCGTTCAAGAACCAGTACTGGGACAACCACCAGCCCGGCATCTACGTGGACGTGGTCTCGGGCGAGGTGCTGTTCAGCTCGAAGGACAAGTTCGAGTCGGGCACGGGCTGGCCGAGCTTCACGAAGCCGCTCGACCCCGAGAACGTCGTGACCAAGCGGGATTTCAAGATGTTGGTGCCGCGTACCGAGGTACGCTCGAAGCACGCGGGCTCGCACCTGGGACACGTGTTCAACGACGGGCCGGCCCCGACGGGAAAGCGGTACTGCATGAACTCGGCGGCGCTGCGGTTCATCCCGGCGGACAAGCTGGAGGCGGAGGGGTACGGCCAGTACGCGTATCTGTTCAAGGACGACGGGAAGGGCGGCAAGGACAGCCAGTAGGCCGGACCACGTTGGACCGCGGGCGGCTCTGCACACGCCCGCGTGGCCGGTGGCTTTCTCGGCGGCAGACTGCGCCGGCGAGAAACCACGCGGCCCCGCGGGCTGCCGCCTCGATGGCCGAGGCGATGGACTGGCCGTTGGGGAGGGAAGGGGTGGATGGGCGGGCTCGGACTCCGCGGGCTGCCACCTTGGCGGTTGAAGGGGGCGTCCTGGCCGATGGGGAGAGAGGGGTGGATCGGCATTCTCGGACTCCTGAAGACTCGACACCTGGGCGAAGAGAGGGTGCGTGGGGGCGTCCCTCTCCCCCCGCGAGGGGTGGGAGAGGGATCGAGGGGTTGCTGGGGTGATCCCATAGAAAAAAACCCCGCGTCGTGGAGGGAGGCGACGCGGGGGGAGGAGAGGGAGCTTGAAGGAGATTGTCGGGGCCCTCGGTGCCGAGAGCCCGAGAGGTGGGCCAACTCCCCGGCGACCCGCCTCATGCCCTTGCAGCAGTGCAAACTGCGCGCCAGATCCCTCGCCTCGGCGGAGCGAGGCGAGCCGGCCCCGCCCTCTCGACGCGGCCTGTAGACTGATGCCGCTATGAGGATCTTTCTGACCGGCGCCACCGGCTACATCGGCTCCGCCGTCGTCCGCCGCCTGGCCCGCGAGGGGCACGAGCTCCGGGCCCTGGTCCGCCCCACCAGCCGTACCGATGAGCTCGAGGCGCTCGGGGTGGCGACCTTTCTGGGGGACGTCGCCGACCCCGAGACGAAACGGACCTCCCTGCGCGAGGCGATGTCGGGCAGCGACTGGGTGCTCCACCTGGCCGCCGAGCTCGACCCGTCGGCCCCCCTCGAGCGCATGCGCCGGGTCAACGTCGGGGGCAGCGAAGCCGTCGCCTCCCTGGCCTACAAGCTCGGCGTCGGCCGGCTGCTCTCGGTCTCGTCGGTGGCCTATTTCGGCGGCAGCCCGCCGGACGGCACGCCGGCCACCGAGGAGACGCCGGCCCAGACCCCCTTCCCCAGCCCCTACAGCCTGACCAAGCACGAGGGCGAGCTGGCGATCCGGGAGTGGGCCCGGCGGGGGCTGGCGGTGAACACCGTCTACCCCAGCCTGGTCTACGGCCCGCCGGGCAAGAAGCAGGGGGCGAACTGGCTGCTCCGGGCGATCTTCAAGGGGCGGTTCCCGGTGCTAGTGGGCGCCGACCGCAAGACGAGCTGGGTGGTCCTGGACGATGTGGTGGACGCCCTGGTCCGGGTGATGGAAGGCGCCGAGCCGGGGCGGTCGTACCTGCTGGCCGGCGACGTGGCGACGGTGCGGGAGATCGCGCGGTCGATCCACGAGCTGGGGGGAGCGGCGCCGCCGAAGGTCCACCTGCCCCTGAGCGTGGCCCGCGTGGCCACCATCTTGACCGCCCCGCTCTTCCGCCTCGCCGGCAAGAGGCCGCCCCTGCCCGCCGAGCAGCTCGAGAACCTGTCGCGCCATTGGGCCTTCGACGACACGCGGGCCCGTGAGGAGCTCGGCTGGCGGGGCCGCAGCCTCGCCGAGGGCCTGCCGCCGACCATCGAGTACCTCCGGGAACAGGGGTAGATGGGATTTCCGACGGAGCCGCGCCTCTGCGGCTCTGCGCGAGACCTGCCCAGCTTGGGCCGTGGGGTACGGGCAGGGCCGGGAAGAGTAAGATTCAGTTTCCCATGGCCGGCCGGTTCACCATCTTCAAGGACTTCGACTTCTCGGCGGCCCACGCCATCCGCGGCCACACCCGGGGGTGCCAGAACCTCCACGGCCACAACTACCGCCTGCGGGTGCACGTGGCGGCCGGCGAGCTGGACGAGCTCGGAATGGTGGTGGACTTCGCCGACCTCAAGGAGATCGTCTCCGAGGTCGCCGGGCCGTTCGACCACCAGGTGATCAACGAGATCCCGCCCTTCGACCGGGAGAACACCACCGCCGAGCTCTTCGCCCGCTACGTTCACGGCGAAGTGTCGCGGCGCCTCGCCGAGCGCACCGAGGGCCGCGCCGCGGTCACCCGCGTCGAGGTGTGGGAGACGCCCAGCTCCTGCGCTGTCTACGAAGAGGTGTGACGATGGGCTCTCCAGCGAGCAGCCGGGCCCTGCGCCCGGCCGACCCGCGCGTCGCCCTGCCTCCCGAGCGGCGCCTGCGGGTGACCGAGATCTTCCACTCGATCCAGGGCGAGTCGACCTACGCCGGTCGGCCGTGCGTCTTCGTGCGCCTGACGGGCTGCCAGATGCGCTGCCGTTGGTGTGACACCGAGTACGCCTTCCACGGGGGTGCCTGGCGAACGGTGGAGGAGGTCCTGGACGAGGTGGCGGGGCACGCCTGCCCCTTGGTCGAGGTCACCGGCGGCGAGCCCCTGCTCCAGCCGGCGGCCCTGCCTTTGATGAGCGCGCTCGCCGACCGTGGCCACGAGGTGCTCCTGGAGACCGGCGGCGGCCTGGACATCGGCCGGGTGGATCCCCGCGTGCGGCGGATCGTCGACGTCAAGTGCCCGGGGAGCGGCGAGGCCGGCGCGAACCGCTGGGAGAACCTGGAGCTGCTTCGCCCCACCGACGAGGTGAAGCTGGTCCTGGCCTCCGAGGAGGACTACCTCTGGGCTCGGCGGGTGATCCGGGAGCGGCACCTTCCCGAGCTCTGCCCGGTGCTCCTGTCGCCGGTCTGGGGCGAGCTCGAGCCGGCCCGGCTCGCCGAGTGGATTCTGCGCGACGGCCTGCCGGTGCGCTTCCAGCTCCAGGTCCACAAGCTCCTGTGGGGCGACCGGCCCGGGGTTTGAGAGCCGCACCGTTCCTTGCGCACCCCCGGAGCGGGCGGTAGAATCCACCTGGGCGCCGCTCGCGCAGGCCTTCGGGTCAGGCGGTGTCTCCGGTCCGGCCAACCAGGTCATTCTGGCTGTTCCCGCCGCCCAAGGTCGTTTCATTCTTCGGTTTCACGCCCGAGTGGAGAAGTGTCATGAGCAAGGCTAAGCTGACGTTCGAGGACAAGGAAATCGAGCTGCCCGTAGTGGTGGGCTCCGAGGGCGAGAAGGCGCTCGACATCTCCCGTCTGCGCGGCGACGGCGGGATCATCACCCTCGATCCCGGCTATGCCAACACCGGGTCGTGCAAAAGCGACATCACCTTCATCGACGGCGAGCGCGGGATCCTGCGCTACCGCGGCTATCCCATCGAGCAGATCGCGGCCCAGGCGGAGTTCACCGAGGTCTGCTACCTGTTGATCTTCGGGCGTTTGCCGACCCGCGAGGAGCTCGACGCCTTCCGCCAGCGGCTGACCAGCCACACCCTGCTCCACGAGGACATGAAGAAGTTCTTCGAGGGGTACCCGCCCACCGCCCACCCCATGGCCATCCTCTCGTCCATGGTCTCGTCCCTGTCGGCCTACTACGCCGAAAGCGACGAGGAGGCGGTCGACCTCAACATCATCCGGTTGCTCGCCAAGACCCCGACGATCGCCGCGTTCTCGTTCAAGAAGACCGTGGGGCAGCCGTTCATCTACCCCAGGAACGACCTGTCCTACTGCGGCAACTTCCTGCACATGATGTTCGCCGTTCCGGCCGAGCCCTACACCGTTTCGCCGGTGCTCGAGCGGGCACTCAACATGCTGCTCATCCTCCACGCCGACCACGAGCAGAACTGCTCGACCTCGACGGTGCGCATGGTGGGCTCCTCTCAGGCCAACCTCTTCGCCTCGATCGGTGCCGGCATCAACGCCCTGTGGGGGCCGCTCCACGGCGGTGCCAACCAGCGGGTGATCGAGATGCTCCAGAGGATCCGCCGGGACGGCGGCGACGTGGACAAGTATGTGCGCCTGGCCAAGGACAAAGACTCGGGCTTCCGCCTCATGGGCTTCGGCCACCGGGTGTACAAGAACTTCGATCCCCGCGCCAGGATCCTCAAGCAGTCGGCCGACGAGGTGCTCGCCGAGCTGGGCATCGAGCACGACCCGCTCCTCGACATCGCCCGCCAGCTCGAGAAGGTCGCCCTCGAGGACGAGTACTTCGTCGAGCGCAAGCTCTACCCCAACGTGGACTTCTACAGCGGCATCATCTACCGGGCGATGGGGATCCCGACCCAGATGTTCACGGTGATGTTCGCCCTCGGGCGCCTGCCCGGGTGGATCGCCCAGTGGAAGGAGATGCGCGATGATCCGCACTCGCGCATCAACCGCCCGCGCCAGGTCTACACCGGCGAGGGCGAGCGGGACTTCGTGCCCCTCGGCGATCGCTGAGGCTCACCGCCGGTACTTCCAGCGCATCCGGGTGCGGAAGCGCTCGACCCGCTTCCAGAGGCCCGGCCACCGTTCGCTGAGCAGGCGGAAGAGCCAGCCGTCCACTGTCGCGCTCGCCAGCGACAGGACGGCCGCCGCCAGCACCAGGAACAGGATGCCCTGGAGGAAGGGCAGAAACAGCCCGGCGATTCCGAGCACCAGGAACAGGGCACCGAGAGAGCCGAAGACGACTCGCGTCGCCAGCGGCAGCGGGCGCCCCGGGCGACGCAGGCGGCGGCCCGAGTCGTTCTCACCCTCACCCCGAGGGGGCGCGGGCTCCTGGCCTTCTGCGGAGGTCATCGGCGCCACGAGCTCATGCAAGCGTCGCACCGGGCCGGTTTCGGGCTGGCTTCGGGCCGGCGCGCGGGTTCGGCGAAATCCTGTCACAAGTTAAGCGCTACTGGAGGTAGCCGAGAGCTTCGAGGCGCTGCCTCTCCTCCGGAGTGAGGTCCGGGCTGGGCGCCTCTCCGCGGCTCTGGAGCGCCGCCCGGAGCCGCGCGTCGGCCTCCAGGCGCCGGCGGAGCAGCTCCCGCATGCGCGCCACCTGCCCGGGCCGCGAGGCGGCGAGGTCGCGGCCCTCCCGCGGGTCGCGCTCGAGGTCGTAGAGCTCCGGTGCGGTGTCCCCGGGCGGGAAGATCGCCTGCAGGCCTCCGGCGATGACCGACTTGTACGTCGTGCCGGAGAAAACGGGTGCGTTCGGTTTCCGCTCGCCCAGGATCGAGCCGGGTAGCCCATCGGCCGAGAGGCCCGCGGCGGCCAGGAGCGTCGGAGCGATGTCGAGGGAGCTCGATGGCGTGGTGCGCCGCTCGCCCGCGTGCCGGCCGCCCGGCCACTTGATGAGGAGCGGGACCTCGAGGAGCTCGCGGTACGGGGCCTCGGGCGGGTGCAGGAGCTTCCCGTGCTCCTCGAAGGCCTCGCCGTGGTCGGCGGTGACCACGATCAGCAACCGGTCGAAGAGCCCGTCCTCCCGGAGGTCCCGAAAGAGCCGCCCGAGGGCGGCGTCGGCCGTGGAGATCCCGGCCTCGTAGAGGTAGCGAAGGATCTCCGGCTCCCTTGGGATCGGTGCGATCTCCCCGGCGTCGATCTGAGTCAGCAGCTTCGACGCGCAGGCCCCCCGCCGGCAGCCGTAACCCGGCACGCCGAACAACTCTTCGACGGTCGCCGGGTGCATTCCCTCCGACTCGTAGGGCAGGCGGCGGGTGTCGGAGTGGGCGGTGTACAGGTGCAGGAAGTAGAAGAAGGGCTCGCCGCGGTGGTCGGCGATCCAGTCGGCGGTGGCACGAGCCGCCTGGCCCGCACGCCAGAGAACCACGCGGTAGCTGCCGAACCCCCGGTCAAAGCCCCACTTGCGGTCGAGCCAGAGGCAGTTGCGCACCAGGCCGGAAGTGGTGAACCCGGCGGCCTGGAAGCGCTCGGCGAGGGTCTCGACCGACGGCGAGATGGCCTGCGGCGCGAGCTCGGCTCCGTGCACCTCGACCGGTAGCCCGGTGAGCAGGCTGGCGTGGGACGGCTTGGTCCAGGTCGCCGCCGAGTAATGCGGAGACCAGGTCTCGCTGCGTTCGGCGAAGGCGTCGAGGGCCGGCGTTGCCGAGCCGGAGCCGCCCGCGGCGCCCGCGGCTCCGACGGCGTCCGCGCGCAGCGTGTCGAGGGAGATCAGGAGAACCTGGAGCCGGGGAGGGCTCCCCGGGTCCGGCGCCGGGGGCAGCCGGTCGCGCACGTAGAAGCGGCTGATCAGGAGGCGGCCCCCCGCCGGCACGCCGGCGTGAAGCCGGAGGGTGACCGGCTCGCCGGCGAAGCGGCTCAGGTCGAGGCTCCGGACGCTCCAGGCGTCCGGCGTCACATGCATGCGCGACTCGGTCGAGCGGTGGTCGGGGCCTTCGACGGTGACGGTCAGGTCTCCCGCCTCCGCCCTGCCCGCGCAGCCGTCGAAGACCAGCCGGGGGGCCTCGCCGAGCCGGGTCCGGAGCTCGATCGTCGCGCCGGGTGCGACGATCACCCCGTATCGGGTCTCGTCGGCGCAGAAGGTCTCTCCCACGCCCCGCCGGGCGTGGACGGCGGAGAGGGCCGAAGCGAGCTGCCCGGAGACGATGAAGTCCTGGTAGCGGACGGAGGATTCGGGGCCGCAGCCGAGCGCCAGGGCGGCGGCGGCGGCGAGGCCGACGGCGGCGAGGCGCCTACTCCCGGCCAAGCTCCGCCTCGCGGTCCGAGCCATCGAGGCTGGGAGGCACAGGAATCCCCACCAGCGCGGCGATGGTCGGTGCCACGTCGGCCGCCGAGACTCGGGTGGCGATACGGTGCGGCGCGATGCCGGCCTCGCGGACGAGCCAGGGAACCCGGGTGTCGTACGGGTAGGGTGAGCCGTGGCTCGCCACCGTGGGCGGCCTGGCCGCCAGGATGTCGCTCCGGAGCTGGATCATCAGGTCGGGGCTCCGCTGGGCGTCGAAGGCGTTGGAGTACAGCTCGGCAAACGGCTCGGACGGTGGGGGAGGACCTTCGAGCTCGTCGCGGGTCCAGACGTGGGCGACCGCCGGGCATTGCTCGAGGAGCTTCGCGGCGTCGTTCTCGGCCGTGGAGAGCTTCAGGTGGTGTGCCGCCACCGCCTGTCGGTCGATGAACGGCCCGGGGTGGAGCCAGGTGGCCGGCCCCAGGTCGGCCTCGAGGCCGGTCTCGACACGCTGGAAGCAGAGGGCGTCCTGCGCTACCGCCCGCCGGCCCTCGCGGCCCCGCTCGGTGGCGGCTTCGGGCGCCGGGTCCACGCCGTGATCGGCCGAGAGCACCACCAGGGTCCGGTCGAGCCCCACCTGGTGATCGACCAGGTCCAGCAGCTCGCCGAGGGCTCGGTCGAGGCGTGCCAGCGTGTCGGCGAACTCCAGACTGTCCGGGCCGTAGCGATGGCCGACGGCGTCGAGGGAGGAGAAGGAGATGGCCAGCAGATCGGGAGCGCGATCCCGTCCCAGGCCCTCCTCGGTGATCAGCGTCTCGGCGAGCTCGGCCAGGTAGGCGTCCCCGAAGGGGGAGCGATAGAGGTCGGAGAAGTAACCCGGGCCGGGGGCGAGCTCGAGGCCGCCGAGGGCGTGGGGAAAGGTCTGGGACGCCTCGACGGCTCCGAAGTCGACGCCCGCCGCACCCAGCGCCGGCGCCCGGGCCGCGACCTCCGGGAGCGGCTCCCAGAGCGTGCCGAAGCGCTTCGTCGGCGGATGGTCCCGGTGGAAGGAGGCGAGCCACGCGGGTCCGGCCTCGCCCCAAGGGTAATAGTCGCTGCTGACGAACCGGCCGGTCGACCGGTCGTACCACAGGACGCCGTCCGGATGCTTCCCACCCAGCAGGATCGCCGCCCGGTCCTTGCCGCTGACGGCGAACACCTTGCTCGCGGGCACCGCCGCGTGGAGCCAGTCGCCGAGCGCGTCGCCCCGGAGCCGGCGCGGGGAGCGCCCCACGTCGGGGTCGCTGACCGAGTAGACCTCCTCGCCGCTCTCGGGATCGACCCAGTCGTTCGCGATGATCCCGTGGCTCCTGGGCTCTCTCCCCGTCGCCAGGGTCGCGTGGCCGGGTGACGTTTCGGTCACCGCGTGGTCCTGGCGCGCGTCGGTGAACCACGCCGACTCGTCGAGCAAGCGGGCGAGGCCGCCGTCGAGCAGGGGGCGCCAGCGCTCGATCTGGTCTTCCGATCCCTGGTCGATGACCAGGAAGAGGATCAGCGCCGGCGCGTCGGTGGGCAGCTCGGCCCGAGCCGGCTTGGCCGTGGCCTTGGCAGTAGGTCGGGTCGCGGCGCTCTCGCGGGGCCCGCAGCCGAGCGCCGCGACGAGAGCACAGGAGAGAAGGACGGGGATGCGCAGTTTCGGCATCGGACGCGGCGGCTCCCGGCTAAGGAATGCGCAGGGCGGCCCAGTTGTAGTCGGTGAGCAGGGGCTTGCCCTTGCCCGATCCCAGGAGCCAGAGGACCGAGGGGTGGGGCTCGAGGGCCGCGATCTTGAACCGGCCCTCCCGCGAGCCCAAGACCATGGCGGAGGCCGCCAGGCTCTCGGCGTCGACGGCCAGCTCGGTGACCGCGATAGTCGCCCACACTCCGTGCGGCGGCTCGCCGGTGCGCTGGTCGACGTAGTGGGGCGTCCCGTCCGTCCAGTCGGCGCGCCAGATGACGGCCAGGGACTGATCCCGGAGGACGACGCGGTCCAGGGGGCGTTGGAATCCCTCGAAAACCGGCAGCGAGACCGGCCAGCCCTCGCCGCTCGAGTCGTCGGAGTCCTCGGAGCCGGAGGAGTCCGAAGGAGCGCCGGAATCGATCGGGCCCGGGCCGAACGCCCGGACGATCCGGCCCACGCGCACCCGGCCGTTGGTCACGCCGGCGGCGCGTAGGGCCGCCACCGCCTGGTCGACGGCGAAGCCGGCCGCGAATCCGTCGAGGTCGACCCGGCTATGGGCGGCGATCCAGACCCGGGAGAGCTTGCGGTCCACCGTGAGGTGGTTGCAGGCGGCGCTGGCCGCCAGGGCCGGTCCCGGCGGCGGGGCCGACGGGTTCGCGCCCACCGCCCGCCAGTGGGCGGCCAGGTCGCCGCCGAGCGGCCCATGGGCGCCCTGGGACCAGGTGCAGAAGTGCTCGGCGCGTTCGAGGAGCTCGGCGGTCTCCGCCGACACAGTCACCTCGCGCTCGAGCTCGGTCCCCCGGTCGATCTTGCCGGTGTCGGTCTCGATCCGGTCCTCGACCTCGTGGAGCCGGTCGAACGCCTTGTGCAACGCGGCGCGGGTCGCCTGCGGAGACAGGCCCACGACCTCGATCTCCACCGGCATACCGAACGCCTTGGCCTCGAGCTCGAGGGCGTCGGGCTTCGACGGGCTCGCCGGCGCCGCGGCGCCGGCGGCGCCCGCGGCCCCCGTCGAGGGGAAGAGCAGGAAGGTGGCGAGCCCGGCGGCCCACCCCCATGCCGCCCACCGATCGAAGCGCCTCATCGAAAGGCATCATACCCGAGGGCCGACCGGCACCCGCCGCGAGCGGTACCGACCGTCGGCGACCCTCCGGGCGCGCGTCTTGCGTCGAAAGGCTCGTTTTTTCTCATTCTACGCACTTGCAAAGTGAATGGACCGCTGGTTTCCATGACGGAGCCGAGTGCGTCCATCCGGAGAGGGGATCTTCATGAAGACGTTCCGCCAGCTCCTTAAGCCCTTGGTCGTGGCTCTCGCCCTGGCGTGGGTGGCCCTGCCGGTCGCCGTCCAGGCTGCCCACCGGGCCACCGACCCCGCCACTCGCGCGGTGTCTCGGACGGCTTCGCCATCCAACGCTTCCTTCGCCGTCCTCCGGTCTCAGCCACGGACCGGGAGCGCCTCGCGCCTGCCCGGCGCCGCTTCGCCCCGGTTCACCTCCTCGTCGAGGCGGGCCATGGAGACGAGCTTGATCGGTGCCTATTCGAGCACGGCGTGTGGTCTCGGATGCACCCAGGTCGCAGTTTCGATCGACCCGAATGGCTAGGGCTTTGCGCGGCGACGTGCCTCTGCCATGTGAGCTCCTCGCGCCCGCGGAGGCATTCTCGTCACTCGGGTGTCTCGCTTTCCCCGGCTCGAAGAACCTTAAGGATGTAGGCGACAACTCAATCTGGAGTTGCGGAGGTCTTCGATATGGCGGAAGTTCGTGGCAAGGGCGAGTGGCACATCACCGCCGAGCTGCTCGAGTCCCTGGCCCTGGGGGAGATCGACCCCGGGGTGTATCTGACGCTGCTCCTGGAGCATCTGGTGCGCCAGTGCCCGGAGTGCCGGGCCGGGGTCGAGACGTTCTCCTCGGGGGTCTCCGCGTCGGCCGACGCCCCGCCCGCCGCCGATGGGGAGACCCTGGTGGACCGGGCCGCCGCCCCGGCGCTGGCGTTTCAGGAGGTGGAGGACCGGGCGCGCCGCGGGCTCGCCGTCCTGGAGGCCCTGCCCGACCACCCGCTCTGGCTCGCCGCGGTGCGCACGGGCTTGCTCGCCGATGCCAACCCGGCCCTGGTCGAGCTCCTCCTCGAGAAGGGTCGCCGGCGGATTCACGACTCGCCCGCGGAGGCGCTGGAGTCGGCGGAGCTGGCCGTCGAGGTCGCCGGGCGGCTTCCCGGCGGGCCGTACGGAGCGACGTTCTGCCGCGAGCGCCTTGCCGAGTCCCGCGCCCACGAGGCCAACGCGCTACGGGTCGTCGGCAACCTGCGCCAGGCCGAGAGGGTGATGGCCGACGCCGTGCGCCTCCTCGGAGGCTCGGCGGACGACTTCCTGCGCGCCGAGGTGGCGAGCCTCGCCGCCTCCCTGGCCAAGGACCAGCGCCGGTGGCCGGAAGCTCGGGTGCGCCTCGACCTAGCGGAGCGGCTCTACACGGCCGTCGGCGCCGACCCCCGAACGATCGTGCGGGTTCGGCTCAATCGCGCCGACGTCGCGTTCTGCGCGGGTGACGCGACGGAGGCCGTGGCCATGGCCCGCGCGACCCTGAAGGAGATCGACGCCGAGTCGATGCCGGACCTCCACTTCATCGCCCATCACAACCTCGCCGGGTACCTCTGCGAAGCCGGCGAGCATGAGGAGGCCCGGCAGATGCTTGGCGCGGCCGAGCCCCTCTACCGCGCTCACCCCGATCGCTCCTTCCGTTTGCGGCGAGTGTGGCTGGAGGGCCGGATCGCCCAGGGCCTGGGCGATCCCATCGCGGCCGAGGCGAGGTTTCGCGCCGCGCGCGACGGCTTTCTCGAGGCCGGACTGGGCTACCCCGCGGCCCTCGTGGCCCTCGACCTCGCGGCGCTCTGCCTCGAGCAGGGCCGCACCGCCGAGGTGCGGGAGATCGCGACCTGGACCACGGCGCTGTTCGAGGCCAACGACATCCGCCGGGAGGCCCTGGCCGCCCTTTCCCTGTTCCGGCAGGCCGCCCTGCAAGACCTGGTGACCCTCCAGGAGATCCGCCGCGTGGCGCGCTACCTGGCCGACCTCCAGAACCAGCCCGCCGCCCGCTCCGAAGTCGTCTCCTGACTCGACGGAAAAGGGGCCGGGGACGGCTTCGCCCCCGGCCCCCTCAGGCTCACCGCTTGCTCGAGGTCACACGCAGAAGGGCTCGTCGGTCCCGCAACAGCACTGAGGCAGGATCGTCACGCTCGAGCGGATCTTCACGCGGTCTCCCAGGTCGAGGACCATGAAGGAGATCGCGCGATGGCGCTTGTCGCCCTGATACACCATGGTGAGGCGGCTCCGGAGCTCGGCCAGGAGGGCCTCCGGTACTCCCGCCACCGGGTAGATCGGTTCGACCTCGACGAGCGTGCCCGAGGCGTCGAAGTCCGCGCGCACCGCGAGCTCCTGGAAGGCGGAGCCGTCGGCGAAGGCCCCGCCGCGGAGAGCCACTTCCGGAGTCGGAATCCAGCGCGTGTTCTTCGGGTGCACCGGCGCCTCGACCACCAGGACCGGGCCGGTGGAGCTCATGGGCAGGCCGGCCCGAAGCCCTGCCGCGGCGGCCTTGGCGAAGCCCGCGGACGACGCGTTGAGGGTCTCGACGACCTGCCCTCCGCGGGCTGCGGGAGAGGCCGAAAGCACCGCCCAATCGTCGAGCAGGTACCTCACGTGCCCCTGGACGTCCCTTCGGCTCAGAGGGTACGTCCCAGGGCGCTTATCGAGGAGGGAACCGTCCACGAGCGAGGTCGTGGTGGTGGCACCCACGACGGTCCCACTGCAACCACCGACTCTTCCCCCGCCGCCGCCACCGCCGCCGTCTGGTGGCGTATAGGTGAAGCAGCCCACGAGATGCAGGCCCGTATCCATAGTGTCGATCTCGGGAAGGAATGGATGGTATATGGTGACGGCGCCGTGCCCCTTGTAGTTGTATGTGGCCGGGCAGGACTCGCGGTACAAGTTGGCATATGCGGAGCAGGAGCCAGAGCATGTGATGGTCATGTTGGGGTCGATCCCGGAGCCGGTGAGGCCGCCACCTTCGGCATCGGGCATCGACCAGTTGTCTAGGCTCCCGCCATCTTGATTGTCGTTCAGCTCCGTGTTGATTTGGTAGTCGACATCCCCGAAATCGACAGTGCCCATGTACTGAGCGGTCCCGACTACTCGGACTCCAATATAGCCATATGAGGACGTGACGATATTGGCGCTGACACCCGTCATCACGAACGTCCCGGCCCGGGCCGATCCCGGAGTGGCAGCGAATGAGAGCAGCAGGATGCAGAGTGCCCAACGCGGCTGGCGGCTCACGGTGTCACCCCCTGCGCGGGATCGGTGTCCATCACCTGGTCTCCCATGTTGGCAACGACGTGCTTTAGCAGGAAGCGGCGGAACCGCTGCCAATCCTCTTCGGTGAGCTGTTGGCGGAGCTGCGGAAGCAGGGCCTCGGCAGCCTCGGTCGCCGGGATTCGTCGCCACGCGGCGCGAAGCTCGGCGAGCTCCCTCTGCGACTTCCCCGTGTCGGACTGAAGGACCTCCAGGCTTCCTCCTCGGGCTGCTTTCTCCACCGCCGCGATCGCTGGCCGGTCTCCACCCAGGTCCTTGATTGCCCGCCGTTGGATCTCGACGAACTCCTTGCTCTTGGAGCGGATCTCGTCGGCGATCTTGCGAGCGCTCTCGGTCTGGCGGGTGGCGAAACCCAGGATCGTATTGATCGCCGTCTTGCCGAAACCAAACTCGGTGAGGGCGTTGGTAGCGTGCCCTGTGCCTTGGAAGTCGAGGTGCCCATTCGCAAAGGAATCGAAGGCGAGCCACATGGGAGTCAGCTCGGGGTTGATGCGCGTGTTGTAGTAGAATCTAATGTACCCGAGTTGCTCTTCAGTGAGGTTTTGCGCCGCGACCCCGGCGTTCATGGCTGCGCGATACCGGTCGATCTGCGCCTGGGGGTCTCGGAAGGTGCTCCGGAGCTGGGCCGGCGTGATCTCGTCGGTCAGGGTCCACCAGAGCGGGGAGCCCACGGGTGTGTCGAGATCCATCGGCTGGGCCGACGACGGCCTGGGGCTCGCGAGCGCGATCACGGCGAACAGGACCGCCGCGAGGCTACCGCTGATCTTGGAGGTCTTCATGAATTCATCCTCTCCATGGGGACTGCATCATCATTTGATGGGCACGACGGGCAGACCGGACGGAGCTCCTCGTGCCCGACAGCTCAGGTGAGTCCCCTTCGGGGGGGACCGCGAATCGAAGTGGGCATCGCATGGATGGTTATTCGAAGGTTAACAAGCTCGGCAATGTCGGTCGACGGGAACCCTCGCTGCTCGCGGTGGACGCCCACGGCTCAGGCCTCTTCGGCGACGTAGACGACCCGTTCGATTTGGCCACCGGCCGTCACCGTTGCTCCCCCCAGTCGCGCAGGGCAGAGTCGAAGTGGCGTTCGGTCTCCTCGTCGTCCCAGCCGAAGATCCGGAGGCCGTCGCCCAGGGCCGAGTCCACGCCGGGGCACTCCACGCCGTCCTCCGACCCGTGGCCCAGGAGCCAGCTCTTGGCCGCCTCGGCGGCCTGGAGGTAGCGGTAAAGCTCCCGATCCCCCCGGGAGAGTGCCGTCTCCGGCGGCGGAACCTTGTCGAGCACCTCCGCGGCGAGCTCCAGGAGGGAGAGCGCGATGCCCACTCGTGTCCGGGCGTCCTCGGCGGTGTTCACGGGTCGCTCGAGGCCCAACTCGCAGTCGATCATCGCCTCTCCCGAGGCGCGGGCGCCGAAGGGGCAGGAGGAAGCGCTTCAGAGAAGTAGCTCATTGATCCCATCCGTTAGGTGAATCTGCTAGTCTCGGCTGATGAGTGCCGGATATGCGTCGGCCGGATATCATTAAGAGATCCTTGTATGGTGGTCCAATCGACCCACCGGCTACGATCCGAGAGGGCTCGCGGCCCTCGAGTTGTACACCCAAAACTTTGGATACATTAGACGCTTGCGCGCAGTCTGTCAAGGTGGAATTGCGAAGCTCCGAAGCTGCGAGTGAGGCAAGGCCCTAGAATGGACTCGAGATGGCGAACGGAGACGCAGGAGCAGGCGAGATCCCGGTCCTGGCCCGGCGGCTCCGAGAGCTTCGACGCAAGCGCGGTTGGAGTCAGCAGGAGCTGGCCTCCAAGGTCGGCCTTCGCCAGAAGCAGATCTCCAGCTACGAGCGCGGCACCCATACGCCCTCGAGCGGGACTCTGATCGCGCTGGCCAAGGCGCTTCGTGTCTCGCTGGATTACCTCGCCGAGCTCCCGGCGGAGAGCTCGTGGAAGCCTGCGATCGCCGATCGGGACCTCCTGGAGAGGGTTCAGCGCATCGACACCCTGGGCGAGAGCGATCGGGCTCTGGTCAAGGCCGTGATCGACCTGGTCGCGTCGAGGAGCCAAGCCGGGCGCTGCCCGGGCTGCGGTCAGGAGCTCGTGGCGGCCGAGGCGGCCGCCACGAGCCTGGGGGGAACCGTTGACGCGCCCGACGAACAGGAAGCCCGAGCCCAGGAGGCGCTGGCGCTCCTCGCGGCCCTTCCCGACCACGCCACGCGGCTGACGGCGGTGCGGGGAAGCGCCCTGGCCGGACCGGACCCGGCCCTCGTCGGGCTGCTGCTAGCGACCGGGCGCGCGCGGATTCACGACTCGCCCGCGGAGGCGCTGGAGGCGGCGGAGCTGGCCGTCGAGGTCGCCGGACGGCTGCCCGGCGAGCGGTACGGCGTGACGTTCTGCCGCGAGCGCCTCGCCGAGACCCGCGCCCACGAGGCCAACGCCCTGCGGGTCGTCGGCAACCTGCGCCAGGCCGAGAGGGTGATGGCCGACGCAGTGCGCCTTCTCGAAGGCTCGGCCGACGAATTCCTGCGCGCCGAGGTGGCGAGCTTCGCCGCCTCCCTGGCCAAGGACCAGAGTCGCTGGGCCGAAGCCCGAGCACGCCTCGACCTGGCCGAGAAGCTCTTCACCTCGGTCGGCGCCGACCCCCGGATGGTCGTGGGCGTTCGGCTCAATCGGGCCGAAGTCGCACACTGCGCGGAGGAGCCAGAAGAGGCGGTGGCGATGGCGCGCGCCACGCTCGATGCAACCGACGCCGAGACCATGCCGGAGCTTCACTTCATCGCCCACCACAACCTCGCCTGGTACCTGTGCGAGGCGGGCGAGCACGCGGAGGCCCGCCGGCTGCTGGCGGCGGCCGATCCCCTGTACCGCGCTCATCCGGATCGTTCCTTCCGCTTGCGGAGGAGATGGCTGGAGGGCCGGATCGCCTGGGGCTTGGGCGAGCCGGGATCGGCGGACGAAGCTTTCCGGAGCGCCCGAGACGCTTTCCTCGACGGCGGGTTTGGCTACGACGCGGCTCTCGTCGCCCTCGACCTCGCGGCGCTCTGCCTCGAACAGGGCCGTACCGCCGAGGTGCGGGAGATCGCGACCTGGACCACCACCCTGTTCGAGGCCAACGACATCCACCGAGAGGCCCTGACCGCCCTCACCCTGTTCCGGGAGGCCGCCCTCCAGGACCTGGTGACCGTGCAGGAGGTCCGGAGGGTGGCGCGCTACCTGGCCGAGATCCAGCAGGCCCAGCCGCCCGCACGGAAGGCGATTGGTGAGTCGCACGCATCGCCGGCGGCGCTCGGCCTACCCGATCCGAACCCGCGCGAAGCGGCGCTTGCCCACCTTGAACAGGTAGGGTTCCGCGCGCTCGGCGAGCTCGGTGAACGGGTCCTCGGCCCGCTCGCCGTCGATGGAGACGGCGCCCTGCTGGAGGAGGCGTCGGGCCTCGCTGTTCGACGCGGCGAGGTCGGCCTGGGCCAGGAGCTTGAAGAGGGGCGTGGCGGCGGCGATCCGGTGCTCGGGCATCTCCTCCGGCGCGCCGCCCCGGCTGAACACCTCCTCGAACTCCCGTTCGGCGTGGCGGGCGGCCTCCTCGCCGCGGTACTGGCCCGTCAGGTGCCGGGCGAGCTCCTGCTTGACCTCCTTGGGGTGGAGCTCTCCGGCCTCCACCCGCCGTCGGCGCGAGGCGATCTCCTCCTCCGGCAGGTCGGTCAGGAGCAGGTACCAGTCCCACATGAGCTCGTCCGGGATCGACATCGTCTTGCCGTAAATCTCCGCGGCCGGCTCCTCGATGCCGATGGCGTTGCCCAGGCTCTTGGACATCTTCTCGACGCCGTCGGTGCCTACCAGGAGGGGGACGGTGAGCACCACCTGGGGCTCGAGCCCCTCCTCTTTCATCAGGTCCCGGGCGACCAGGAGGTTGAAGATCTGGTCGTGGCCGCCGAGCTCCACGTCGGCCTCGAGGGCGATGGAGTCGTAGCCCTGGGCGAGGGGATAGAGCAGCTCGTGGAGGGAGATCGGCTGGTTGGTCTCCCAGCGCTTCCGGAAGTCCTCGCGCTCCATCATCCGGGCCAGGGTGTAGCGCCCGGCGAGGCGCACGATCCCCACCGAGCCCAGCTCGACGAGCCAGCGGCTGTTGTAGTCGATCACCGTCCGGTCCCGGTCGAGGATGCGGAAGGCCTGCTCCTGGTAGGTGCGCGCGTTGGCCCGCACCTGCTCCTCGGAGAGCTGGGGGCGGGTGACCTTCTTGCCCGTGGGGTCGCCGATCATGGCGGTGAAGTCCCCCACCAGGAAGACCACCCGGTGCCCCAGGTCCTGGAAGTGCTTCATCTTGCGCAGGAGCACGGTGTGCCCGAGGTGGAGGTCGGGCGAGGAGGGATCGAAGCCGGTCTTGACGGTCAGCGGCTTGCCCGTCGAGCGCGAGCGCTCGAGCTTCGACGCGAGCTGCTCCTCGTCGACCAGGTCCACCGCGCCGCGGCGCAGGAGCGCCATCTGCTCGTCCACCGGCGGGAACAAAGGCTTTGCCATAAGGCAGGGGAGGTTACCAGAACCTCAGCTCCCACGATGCCTCCCGGACAGGAGGGAAGCAGGTCGAGGGGCCGCCCCGGGGCGATCCGGGCGGGCGGTGGCGTCCCTCTCCCGCGGGCACCGCGCCGCAGAGCGGCGTGGTCGGGAGGGAAGGGGATCGAGGGGATGCGGGGGCGATCCGGGCGGGCGGTGGCGTCCCCTCCCCCCGCGATGTGGGAGGGAAGGGGATCGAGGGGATGCGGGGGCGATCCGGGCGGGCGGTGGCGTCCCCTTCCCCCCGCGAGGGAGGGAAGGGGATCGAGGGGATGCGGGGGCGATCCGATCTACCAGGAGATGTAGTCCAACCCCGGCTGCAGCCGTCGGGCCTCGCTCCTCGCCTCCAGGTCCGGCCGTTCCCAATACAGCCGGACCCAGGCGCGGAAGACCGCCGTGAACATCTCGATCCGTGCCCGCGAGCCGAGGGCCAGGCCGCGCTTGCGCTCCTTGACCAGGTGCTTGAGGTGGTGGAGGACCGTGGTCTGGAGACGTAGCCCCTGGCGCCGGCAGGAGTAGTTGAGGGCGGTCTCCACGGCGAAGCCCGCGAGATACTCCTCCGGGAGCGCCTCGAAGACCCGCCGCTCGAGGCACCGGATGCCCGAGAGCAGCGGCCCGTAGTGGGCGTGGAACCAGTCGAGGAACCAGCCGCGGTGGCGGATGCCCACGTTCATCGAGGCCTCGCCCTCGACCACCGGCGCGATCAGCTCACCGATCAGGTACTCGGAGAGGTTCATGATGTCGCCGTCGACGAAGACCAACACCGGCGCCGAGGTGTGGGCCACGCCCACCGCCATCGCCATGCCCTTGCCGTGGTTCCGGCGCAGGTGGATGGTGTGGGCCCCCATCGCCCGGGCGATGGCCACCGTCTCGTCGGTGGAGCCGTCGGAGACCACCAGGATCTCGCCGACCCAGGGCGAGGACTTGAGGACGGACAGGACGTCCGCCAGGGTCTCCTGCTCGTTGTAGGCGGGAACGATGGCTGCGACGTGGGGTGAGCCGGCGGGCACGTCGGAGGGCTCCTGCCTGCTCGAAGGCGTCACGGGTGGGTTTCCTCGAAGGACGACTCCGGTTCCGAAGCTCGGCGCGGGCGACCATGGGGCGCATACGCGCCGGAATCATAGCTCATCGGGGCGCAGTGCCCGGGAGCCGCCCCGCTTCGGGGAGCACTCGGCCATGGGCCAGGAGGCGGGCGTCGCCGGCCAGCGACCACCGGCGGAGGTGTTCGCCCCTCGCCTCGCCCTCGACCCGCAGCACCAGCCCCCCACGGGTCAGGGCGTCGACCGGCAGCCGGAGCGCTCCGTCTGCGAGGCCTGCGGCCACCGCCGCGAGAACGCCGGTGCCGCAGGCCAGGGTCTCCCCTTCGACCCCTCGCTCGAAGCTCCGGATCGCGAGGCTCCCGGGGTCGGCGACCTGCACGAAGTCGACATTGGTCCCGGCCTCGCCGAAGGCGGGGTGGCGCCGCAGGCGGGCGCCGAGCTCCACTACCGGGGCCCCGCTCAGGTCCCCGGACAGACTCGCGGGGTCGCCGGCCGCGGCGGGCCAGAAGAGCACGAAGTGGGGCACGCCCACCGTCACCGCCCACCCGGACCACGGCCGGCCGTCGACCTCCGGGGCGAGGGGCGCGGGCGGCCGGGTCGGGAGTGGGGCTTCCAGGGCCACGGCGGTGGCGCCCTGCCGACGGGCGGCCAGTGGCCCGGCGCCGGTCTCCACCGTCACCCGGTCTCCGGCGGCCCATCCCAGCTCGAAGGCGAGCCGGGCGGCGCAACGCGTGCCGTTGAGACAGAGGGTGGCCTCGCCGCCGTCCGCGTTGTGATGGACCATCCGCACGCGGCCGGGACCGACGGGCTCGAGGGTGAAGACGCCGTCGGCGCCCAGGGAGAGGCCCCGGGTGCACCAAGCCCGGATCTCCTCGGGGTCGGGCGGGTGCTCGGGAGCCGCGAGGGCGAGGAAGTCGTTGCCCGCGCCCGAGAGCCGGTAGATCTCCCGTCCGGCGGCGGCTCCCACGCCGTCCGGGCTCACCGAGCTTGCACCGTCGCCGGCTCCGAGGGTGGGCTCTCGTTGCCCAGCCGGTCGACGGCGGTGACCTGGTAGGTGTAGCTGGCTCCCGCGGCGAGGTCCCGGTCCACGAGCTCGGTGGCGCTCACCGGCTCGCTCGTCAGGGGCCGGAACTCCTGGGTGTCGGGGCCGCGCCGGTAGACCTTGTACCCGGCCAGGTCGGGCGCCGGGCTCGCCTTCCAGACCAGGCGGACCCTCGCTTCGCCGTAGAGGGCCACCAGGCCCTCGGGCGCCGCGGGCGGGTAGCGGTCCCGGTAGTCGACCTCCACCTCCTCGGCGAAGGGGCTCTCCACCAGCACCGGGTGCTGTGCAGAGACCGCCGTGACGGTGTAGATGTAGCGCTGCCCGAAGAGGGCGCTCTCGTCGACGAAGCTCCGCAGGCGGACGCCGACGAAGCGCAGCGGCTGGCCGTAGCGCTTTTCCGTCGCCAGGCGCCGGTAGACGTCGAAGCCCGAGACCCCTTCCTCGGAGGCGTCGCTCTCGGGAGCGGCCGGGGTCGCGGCCTGCGCATCCGCAGCCGCGGGCACCGGGGCTGCCGTCGCGGTGCTCGCCTCCGCGGGCGTCGCCGCCGCCTCTCCCGCGGCCGGGCTCTCGGGCTTCGCCGCGGGCGGAGTCTCCGGCAGCGGGTAGCTCCAGCTCACCTTCACGCCGCCGGCGCCGGCCTCTGCGGCCAGCCCGGTGGGGGGCGCCGGCGCCTTCTGGAGGGGGAAGACGATCAGGTTCGAGAGGGCCGACTCCTCGCCGCTCGGCCCCTGGGTCTTGACCGCCAGGGCGACCATCGCCTGGCTGGGGCGGGTGGGAGCCGGTGCCGGGCTCGGGGCAGGCGCCGGGGAGGGTGCAGAAGCCGCGCTCGGGGCGGGCGTCGGCGCCTGCTCAGGAGCCGGTTCCGGGCTCGCCGCCGGCTGGGGTGCCGTCTCCGCAGGGGTGGCCGCCGGGGCTCCCGCGGGTGTCTGGGCGGGGGCGGGCGCCGGGAGGGCCGCCGGCGGCGGCGGCACGGGCAGGGAGAGCCTCACCCGGTCGCCGTCGATCGCCGCGGCCACATCGTCGTGCTCGAGCACCTTCACCGGGCGGGCTCCGGACAAGAACTGGCGGGCGTCGAGTTTCGTGGGAGTCGGAGCGCCGGCCGGCACTCTCCACACCATCTCCCAGACGGCGATCTCCGAGAGCCCGGACAGGGGGGTCCCGGCGGCGGTCGTCTGGGGGTAGGCGAAGTCGAGGAGCACGTCCCCGTCGCGCTGGACCGCCGCGAGGTCGGTGGTGGGGGCGGGGATGCTCCGGATGGGGGGCTGGGGATCCCCCTTCTTGCCGCAGCCGCCGACGGCCACGAGGGCGACCAGGAGGAGGACGAACCCGAAGAGTGGCGAGCGGCGAGGAGTCATGACGCCTCCGAAGGTCCTAGGAGTCTGTGCGGCAGAAACGCGCAGTCGCGTTGCGAGCGCCCGACCAGCCTTCGGCCGGTGCCCGCCGGATACGAGGCACCGCGACGCAGGCGATGCCGAGCCATCGTCGAGGAGCGGGAACGAAGTAGACGGCCACACGCCGCCGCAACCCTTCGGGCGCAAGGGGGGTACGGGGTGTCTCCGGCGTTGCTCGTCGTCTACGATGTCCCTGCATCGACTCCTCCTCGCGCCTTGGATCCACCCCGTAAGACCCTCGCGCGCGGCTACGCGTTTCTGCCGCGCAGACTCCTAGCCTGGACTATTCATGAAGCGCCGTAGCGAGAGGCGCAAGAGTGTGTGAGATCAGGGCGCACGTAGCGATGAGAGACGCAGGCGTACTGGACAGTACGTTGAGGAGCGAAGAGCGAGTACGCCCTGAGATCGCGTGCAATTGCGGCTCGTAGTAGGTGGCTCATGAATAGTCCAGGCTAGAGGACGTAGCGGCTGAGGTCGTGATCCTGCACGATGTCGGCCAGGGTTCGGCGCACGTACTCGCCGTCGATGGTGAAGTCCATGCCCACCATGTCGGGCGCCTCGAACGAGATCTCGTCGAGCAG
This sequence comes from uncultured Acidobacteriota bacterium, assembly GCA_963739795.1. Lineage (GTDB taxonomy): Bacteria > Acidobacteriota > Thermoanaerobaculia > Multivoradales > DATKCC01 > CAVUBL01. Next base: position 313,057 of record CAVUBL010000011.1, read on the forward strand.
GCGCTCCATGAGGGTCGCCAGGCGGCGGGCGCCGATGTTCTCGGTGCCGGCGTTGACCTCCACGGCCAGGCGGGCGACCTCCGCCACCGCGTCCCCGGTGAACTCGAGGCGCAGGCCTTCGGTGGAGAGGAGCGCGGCGTACTGCTTGGTCAGCGCCGTCTCGGGCTCGGTCAGGATGCGGACGAAGTCGTCCTCGGAGAGGGCGTGGAGCTCCACCCGGATCGGGAAGCGGCCCTGGAGCTCGGGGATCAGGTCCGAGGGCTTCGAGACGTGGAAGGCGCCGGCGGCGAAGAACAGGATGTGATCGGTCCGGACCATGCCGTACTTGGTCGAGACCGTGGTCCCCTCCACGATGGGCAGGAGGTCGCGCTGCACCCCCTCGCGCGAGATGTCGGGCCCGCGGCCGCCCTCCCGGCCCGCCACCTTGTCGATCTCGTCGAGGAAGATGATCCCGCCCTGCTCGACCCGCTCGCGGGCTTCCCGGGCCACCTGCTGGCGGTCGATGAGCTTTTCGGCCTCCTGCTGGGTGAGGATCTCCCGGGCTTCGGCGACGGTCACCTTCTGGCGCCGGCGGCGGTTGAACATGCCGGGAAGCATGTCCTTGAGGTTGATCCCCACCTCCTCGACCCCCTGGGGCGTGAACATCTCGAGGCTCGGGAAGCTCGACTCCTCCAGCTCCACCTCGACCATCCTCTGGTCGAGGTGACCGGCGCGCAGCTTGGTCCGGAATTTCTCCCGGGTCGCCTGGAGGCTCGGGGCGGCGCCGGGCTCGTGGTCCTCCTCGCCCTCGTGCTCTTCGTCCTCGTCCAGGGGCCTCGGTGACGAAAGGCCGACCATCGAGGAGCCGAGGCGGGAGGTGCTGGGGACCAGGAGCTCCAGCAGGCGGTCCTCGGCGCGCTGGCGGGCGGTTTCGAGGACCGCCCCACGCATCTCCTCCTTGACCATGGCGACGGCGATCTCGGTCAGGTCCCGGACCATCGACTCGACGTCGCGGCCCACGTAGCCGACCTCGGTGAACTTGGAGGCCTCGACCTTGAGGAACGGTGCGCGGGCGAGGCGGGCGAGGCGGCGGGAGATCTCGGTCTTGCCCACGCCGGTGGGTCCGATCATCAGGATGTTCTTGGGCGCGATCTCCTCGGCCAGGGCCGGGTCGAGCTGCTGGCGCCGCCACCGGTTGCGCAGGGCGATGGCGACCGCCCGCTTGGCCGCCCGCTGGCCGACCACGTACTTGTCCAGCTCGGCGACGATCTGGCGCGGCGCCATGTCTTCCAGATACAGGCCGGCCGGGGCCGGCTCGGGGGTTTTCTCGGAAATCGTGGTCACAGCTCCTCGACGGTCAGGTGGCGATTGGTGAAGATGCAGAGGTCGGCGGCGATCCCCAGCGCCTCTTCGACCACCTGACGGGCGGAGAGGTCGGTGTGGCGCAGCAGGGCGCGAGCGGCGGCGAGGGCGTAATTGCCGCCGGAGCCGATGGCGATCACCCCGCCGTCGGCCTCGTCGGGTTGCAGCAGCTCGCCGTTGCCCGCCACGAAGAAGGTCGATTTGCGGTCGGCCACCAGCATCACCGCCTCGAGCTGGCGCATGGCCCGGTCGGTGCGCCAGTCCTTGGCCAGCTCCACGACCGCGCGCTCCAGGTTGCCGGAGAACTCCTCGAGCTTGGACTCGAGGCGGGTGAAGAGGGTCAGGCCGTCGGCGCCGCCGCCGGCGAACCCCACGAGCACCTCGCCGTCCTTCCCCGCCCGGCGCACCTTGCGGGCCCCGGCCTTGATGATCGTCGTCTGGGCGAGGGTGACCTGTCCGTCGCTCGCCATGCACACCCCGCCCCCTTTGCGGACGAGGAGCACGGTGGTGGATCGGGTGAGAGGGGCGGCGGCCATGGGAAGCGAATTGTACCAGGGAGGCGCCGCACCGCGGCTAAGACGTGAGGCACTCCACCGATCGGCCGGTCACCGGGGGGATTTTGCCTTCGGATGGCTCTCGCGGTAGACGCCGAGCAGGCGCTCGACGTCCAGGTGGGTGTAACGCTGAGTGGTGGAGAGGGAGCTGTGGCCCAGGAGCTCCTGGATCGAGCGCAGGTCGGCGCCGGCCTCGAGCAGGTGGGTGGCGAAGGTGTGGCGCAGGGTGTGGGGATGGACGCCCGAGGCGACCGCCGCGGCCGCGACGTGTTTGTCGAGGACCCGCCGCACCGAGCGGGCGGTCAGCCGGGAGCCCCGGTGGTTCAGGAACACCGGCTCGTCCTCGGGGTCCGACCCCGCGGCCTCGGAGCGCACCTGGCGCCAGTCGCCCAGCCAGGCGCGGAGGGCTTCGGCGGCCGGCCGGCCGAACGGGACCATGCGCTCTTTGCCCCCCTTGCCCACCACCCGGAGCACCTGGGCCGAGAGGTCCAGGTCCGGCCAGCCGAGGCTCACCAGCTCGCCCACCCGGAGGCCCGTGGCGTAGAGGAGCTCCAGGATCGCCCGGTCGCGCCGGCCCAGGGGCTCGGAAGCGTCGGGGCTGTCGAGGAGGGTCTCGATCTCGCCGGGTCGCAGGTGGCGGGGCAGCGTCTTGGGCGCCTTCGGGGTCTTGACCCCGTGGGCCGGGCTCGCCCCGACGACCCCCTCGCGCACCGCGTAGCGGAAGAGCCCCCGGACCGCCGAGAGCGCTCGGCCCTGGCTGGTGCGGCCGAGGCCGGAGCGGCCGAGGGCGGCGACGAAGGAGCGCACCGCGAGGCGATCCACGTCGCCGGGGGCGATCCGGTCCGCGGGCCGGGCCAGGAAGTCGCGGGCGAGGAACTCGACGAAGCGTTCGAGGTCGCCGCCGTAGGCGCGCACGGTGTGCGCCGAGAGGTTCCGCTCCTCGGCCAGGTGGCGAAGGTACCGGTGGGCCAGGGCGGCCAGGGAGCCCGGGGGCGGCGGCGAGGCGCCTGCCGGGGCCCCGGCCGCTCCGGACGCCCGGCTCACGGCGCCGCCGCGACGGTCTCGGATGCGGCGGCCGCGAAGGGCTCCGCGCTCGCCTCGAGCCCCTGACGGGCCGCCCAGGCCAGGAGGTCGCGGTGGGCCCGCTCTGCGTAGGCGGCCCGGCGCTCGCGCTTCTTGACCCTCCCCGGCAGCTCCTCGAACAGGCCGAAGTTGACGTTGGCGGGCTGGAAGCGCTTCGGGTCGCTCTCGGTCAGGTGGCGGGCGAGGGAGCCCAGGGCGGTGGTCGCCGGGATCGGCTCGGGGTCGGCCGCGCCCGCCCCGCCGCCCCCCGAGCCCTCGGAGGCCCGCTCGAGGGCCAGGTAGAGGGCGACGGCGAGGCCGGTCGCCGCCGACTCCAGGTAGCCCTCGACGCCGGTGAGCTGGCCGGCCAGGCGCACGCGAGGCTCGGCGCGCAGGCGGTAGAGGAGGTCGAGGTGGGTGGGGGAGTTGACGAAGGTGTTGCGATGGATCTGGCCGTAGCGCACGAGCTCGGCCGCCTCGAGCCCCGGGATCATCCGGAACACCCGGCGTTGCTCGGGCCACTTGAGGCGCGACTGGAACCCCACCAGGTTGTAGTGGCTTCGGGCCAGGTTCTCCTGGCGGAGCTGCACGACGGCGTAGGGCCGCCGGCCGTCGGGGGCGGTGAGGCCCACCGGCTTCATGGGACCGTAGCGGAGGGTGTCGACGCCGCGGCGGGCGATCTCCTCGGCCGGCAGGCAGCCCTCGAAGAACAGGGCCTGCTCGAACTCGTGGAGGGGCAGCACCTCGGCCTCGACGAGGGCCTGGTGGAAGGCCAGGTACTCCTCGCGCGTGAGGGGGGCGTTCAGGTAGTCGTCGCCGGCCCCCTTGCCGTAGCGCGACTGGGCGAAGAGCTTCGAGCGGTCCAGGGACTCGGCGTCGACGATGGGGGCGATGGCGTCGTAGAAGTACAACCACTCGCTGCCCAGGAGGCGGCTCAGGGCTCCGGCCAGGGCGTCCGAGGTCAGGGGCCCGGTGGCGACCACCACGTCGCCGGCGGGAAGCTCGGCCACCTCCTCGCGGCGGATGTCGACGCCCGGCGCCGCCGCCAGGCGCGCGGTCACGGCGCCCGCGAAGAGCTCCCGGTCCACGGCCAGGGCGCTTCCCGCCGGCACCGCCGCCTCCCGCGCGGCGCCGATCACCAGGGAGCCGAAGGCCTCCATCTCGCGCTTCAGGAGCCCCGCCGCGTGCTCGGGGTCGTCGCTCCGGAGCGAGTTCGAGCAGACCAGCTCCGCCAGCTCGCCGGTCTTGTGGGCCGGGGTCGAGCGCACCGGGCGCATCTCGTGGAGGACGACGGGCAGGCCGCGCCGGGCGAGCTGCCAGGCGCACTCGCTGCCGGCCAGGCCGCCGCCGATCACGTGGATGGGCTCGTCGCGCACAATGGCATTATAGGGAGCCCAAGGAGAAGGCCAATCGAGGAGGAAGACATGGTCACGACGGTGGTGCTGCTCAACGTGCGGGGAGAGAGGATCAACGAGGTCGCCCAGGAGCTCCTGGCGATCGAGGGGATCACGGAGGTCTACTCGGTCGCCGGGCGCTACGACCTGGTGGTGATGGTGCGCACCCGGGGGACCGAGGAGCTGGCCGAGGTGGTGACCAGCCGGATGCTCAAGGTCGAGGGCATCACCCACTCGGAGACGCTGACCGCCTTCCGCGTCTACTCCCACCACGATCTCGAGCGGATGTTCTCGATCGGGCTCGAGGCCGGGGGCGCCGAGGAGGACGCTGGCTGGGAGGCGTCGTGAGCGGTGCGGGCCGGCCGGACGGTGAGCTCCGGCGCCAGCTCGCCGACCAGATGGACGCCCGGAGCGCCCACCTGGACTTCGCGCGGGTGATCGAGAGCTTGCCCCCCGAGCTCCGGGGGCGCCGCCCCGAGGGCTACCCGCACTCGCCGTGGGAGATCCTGGAGCACATGCGCCTCGCCCAGGAAGACATCCTGGAGTACAGCCGGGACCCGGACTGGGTCTCCCCGGAGTGGCCGGCCGGCTACTGGCCCGCCTCGTCGGAGCCCCCGGACGAAGCCGCCTGGGAGGCGAGCGTCGCCGCCTTCCGGCGCGACCTGGCGGCCATGCGGGCGCTGGTCGCCGATCCGGCCAACGACCTCTTCGCGCCCTTCGCCTGGACCGAAGAGGGGGCCGAGGGTGCGAACCTCCTGCGCGAGGCCCTCCTGGTCGGCGACCACAACGCCTACCACCTGGGCCAGCTCGTCGACGTCCGCCGCCTCCTGGGCGCCTGGCCGCCGGCGTAGGCCGCGAGAGGCAGTCCGCCCGCGATCGCGTCATAATGTCGCCAGCTTGTCGCGTTCGACTGTCGTCCGACATTTGCTGGAGAATCCGGTCCGGTGCCCCCAGACCCCTCGCTACAGCTCTCCGACTCGGAGATCGCCGAGCTGCGCGAGCAGCTCGTGCGCGCCGTCGCCCGCACCTGCCCGGGCTGGCTCGCGGCCGACGCCGACGACCTCGTGCAGGTCGCCCTGCTCAAGGTCCTCGACCTCGCCCGCCGGCGTGAGGGAACCCCCGAGTTCTCGTCGTTCTATCTGCGGAGGACGGCCCACAGCGCCGTAGTCGATGAAATTCGAAGACGGCGCCGACGCGGGGAGGTTCCCCTGGACGAGGGGCCGGGCATGGACGACCGGCCGGCTCCTGCGGCCGACCCCGAGAGGCTCTCCTCCGACAGCGAGCTCGGCCGCGCGATCCGCGGGTGTCTCGAAACGCTGATCCGCCCTCGCAAGCTGGCGGTGACGCTCCACCTCCAGGGTCACCGGATCCGGGAGGTGGGCGAGCTTCTGGGATGGAGCGCGAAGCGGGCCGAGAATCTGATCTATCGCGGGCTCGACGACCTGCGGGGATGTCTCGATCGGAAGGGGTTCGGCAGATGAGCATCGACAGCCAGGAGACCGAGCGGTTGCGCCGGGCGTTCGCGGCCGACTGCGGCGCACCCCGGCCGGCGGAGTGCCCGCCGCCGGAGCGGATCTGGCGGGCCGCCCGGGGCGAGCTCGGCCCCCGCGACGTACGCGACGTGGTGGAGCATCTCGCCGCTTGCGGCGAGTGCGCCCAGGCGTGGCGCCTCGCCCGCGCCTTGGAGGAGGAGGCGGGTGAGGAGAGTGCCGAGCCGGCGCCGGCTGCCGGTGGCCGCCCGATCCTTCGACCCGGGCCGTGGGTGGTGGCGGCCGCGGCGGTGCTCGCCCTGTTCGCCGCCGGCCTCTGGTGGAGCGGGCGCCCGGGCGAGGCCCGGCGGCCGGCTCCGGCCCCCGTCTACCGGCAGGGCGCGGAGGTCACGATCCGCTCGGAGGTGCCCGCGGACGAGGCCCTTCCGCGGGACCACGCAGGGCTCGCGTGGAGCGGCGCGCCCGACGGCTCCACCTACGACCTCTCGGTCTCGACCGAGGACCTCCGCACCCTCGACCAGGCCGAGGACCTCGAAAAGGCCCACTACACGGTGCCCGAGAAGGTCTTCGACGGCCTGGCCCCCGGCACCAGGGTCCTCTGGCGGGTGGAGGCCCACCTGCCCGACGGCCGGACCGTGGCCTCGCCGACCTTCGTCACGGCGATCGAATGAGGAGAGGCGGCCACAGGCCGAATGAGGGAAGCGGGCGCGAGCGCTCGTTCCCTCCGATGCACATCCGAGCCGCCGTCGGAGCGGAGAAATGCCTCGAGGGTGGCGGACCACGTCCAATCAAAGAAGCCGGAGAGAGACGATGAGCGAACCCCTGAGAGGTGTCCCGCAGGATTCTTCGAACGAATCGACCGAGACGCAAGACTCCACTGCGTCGACGGCGAAAGATTCCGGCAGCAAGACGAAGGAGAGCCGCTGGGAGTTCGGCTTCTTCGCCAGGAAGGTGACGACCGAGAGCGCTACCCCACCGGATTGGAACGGAGGGGGTCCAGAGACTTGAGGTCCCGGAGGATAGGAACGTAAGCCGCTTGCGCTCAGCCTGGTTGTCCGTTGGCCTTGTCATGGGCCTTGGCCTACCCGTTGGGAGTCCTGCGATCACTACGTGCGAGTGGGCCCCTGGAGTCGGGCCCAGCGCGAGGGAGGAGAGCTCTCGCCTCTACGAGATGGTTGGGCGAAAGGGCTCGGATTCTCGTCCGGCCAAGCGGTGCCTCGAAGAGCTCGTTCGAAAGTTTCCAGATCAAGGCTGGTTCGCCTTTTACTTGGGTGCGCTCGAGTGGAATGACCCTGAAGAGGCTCAAGACCTCTACCGGAGCGCCGCCGCCGGCTTTGAGCTGATCGGGGATCAAGAGACGGCCCTCAAAGCGCTAAGCAACAGGTGCAGGCTGCTCTTTAGCCTGGGGAGGCTCGACGAGCTGATCGCCGAGGCGGAACATGCGTATCAAATCGCCGGCTCCTCCCCAGACCCGAGCCTTGCTGCCAAGGGGCGGCTGGTGCTCGCCCGTGCGCTTGCTCAACAGGATCGCGATCTCGATCGAGTTCGGGAGCTCCTGCGCGGACCGAAAGAGGGTGGTGACGCTTGCCAGGAGGGCTCCTACGAGACGCGGCGCGACTGCCTGATCACGCTTGGGAACGTGGACACTGACCAAGGCCGCTTCGGCGAGGCCGCCCGCGACTTTCAACAGCTCCTGGCGACCTCTCTCGCCGCAGACGACGGCTTCGCAGAATCCGCGGCTCGGTATGGGATGGTGCGAGCCGCCACGGAGAGGCTTGTCGAGACTCCTTCTCCGTCGCACCGAGATAGGGTGATTCAGCTTGCCACGGAGGCCTTGGCTGCTGCTGCCGGAGCGAACAACGAGGGAGTCGAGGTCAAGGTTTCCTGGCTCTTGGGCGTTCTCGTGCCGGGTTTGCCAGGTGAGGCACACCTGAGACGGTGCGAGAAAGTCGCCGCGAGTGACCGCGAAAAGAGCTACTGCCTCAGCGCCATCGCCCGTCGTCGCGCCGCGTCCGACCCCGTTGAGGCCGAGCGGCTGATGCGCCGAGCCGTCGCCCTGGCCAATCAGGCCGAAGATTCCTTTTCCCAGGCTTTTGCGAAGCGTGAGCGGATGCGGATGGCCTGGACCCTCGAGTCGCCGCAGAAGGCCTTTGCGGACTCTCGGGAGGCTCTCGACTCGATCGAGGCGCTGCGCGACCTCCAGCCCGAGGGCTCGGACGTCCAGGCCGGCCTGTTCTCCACCTGGGCGGATGACTACCTCTGGCTCTCCGGGCGGCTGCTGCGGGCCGGGGAGGAGGGCAAGGCTGACGCCGGGTGGGCCGAGGCCCGGGCCTTCGCGGTCACCGAGCGCATGCGCGCCCGCTCGCTCATGGACGACCTGCGGGCCGCCGAGGTCGAGCCGAAGGGGGCGCTCCCGGCCGCCGGGGGCTCCTTCGCCACCCTGGAGAGCGTCCGCGCCGCCCTGGCCCCGGACCAGGCCCTGCTGTCCTTCCAGGTGGCGCCGTCGGAGGACCTCTCCGGCGAGTTCGGCGGCGGCTCTTGGCTCCTCGCCGTCACCCGCAACGGGGTGCGCGTCTACCCGCTCCCGGACCGGGGCGAGCTGCGCAACGCCGTCGCGTTCTTCGACGGCCTGTTCACCGGCCCCGCGGGGCGGGAAGAGGCCGAGGCAGCGCTCGCGGCTCGCCTCTACCGCCGCCTCCTGGCGCCGGCCCTCGCCGATCTTCCGCCGAAGGTCGCGCGTCTGGTCCTGGTACCCGACGACGCCCTCCACCGCCTGCCCTTCGACGCCTTGCGTAGCGCGGCGTACGAGCTCCCGCTGGGCGCCCGCTATGCCCTCTCCCGGGCACCGTCGGCCACGCTGTGGCTGCGCTGGCGCGGCGAGGCCGCGCCGCAGACCGTGCGGGCGGCCCTGGTGCTTGCCGATCCAGCGAGCCCGCCCGCCGCCGCCAGGCTCGGCCTGGCGCCCCTCGCCCACGCCCGCTCCGAGGGCTGGGAGGTGACCCAAGCCCTGCGCCGGGGCAGCTCGCTTCTCGAGGGGGCCAAGGCCAGCGAGGCGGCCCTCGAGGGCCCCGGCCTGGCGGACTTCGGCGTGCTCCACCTGGCTGCCCACGCGGTGACCGACGAGGTGCACCCGGAGCGCTCGGCGGTGGTTCTCTCCGCGACCGCTCAGGAGGGCAAGTCGCCGGCACAGGACGGCATGCTCCGGGCGAGCGAGATCGCCCGCCTGCACCTCGACGGCCGCCTGGTGGTGCTCGGCTCCTGTCGCAGTGCGGGCGGCCAGGTGCTCCGCGGAGAGGGTGTGATGAGCCTCGCCCGGGCCTTCTTCCAGGCCGGAGCCCGCACCGTCGTGGCGACCCTCTGGCCGGTGCGGGACGACGACGCCGAGGCCCTGTTCGAGCACTTCTACCGCCACCTCGCCCGCGGCGAGAGCGTGTCCGGCGCCCTGCGCGAGGCGCGCCGGGAGCGGATCGCCGACGGCGCTCCGGCGTCGGCGTGGGCAGGCTTCGTGGTCCTGGGGGACGGGGACGCCCGACCGGTGCCCGCGAGCGGCGCCCGCCTGGCCTGGCCGACCGCCTGGGTCTGGATCGCCGCGGGCGGCCTGCTTCTCGCTCTCGCGGCGCTTGTCGTCCGGCGGATCGTGGTGGGCGGGCGCCGGCGGCGCTACTCGGTCTTCCACACCACCCGGTAGAGCGGCGCGGCCTCGAGGCGCGAGTCGAGCCGGCTTCGGATCTCGTTCGCGGTCGGCGGCGGGTCGGCGGCTCGCCGGGGGGCGGCCAGCACGGCGTCCAGGGAGAGGCCCTCGGCCGACTCACCGTCCGCCGAGCCGAGCTGGCGGACCGTGATCAGGAGGGGGTCGGGGGCCAGCCAGGTCCCTTCCAGAGAGGTGAGGGCGTCCCACAGGTCGACGCCGGGCACGACCAGGGTGCCGTCGCTCGCCTTGACGAACCCCTCGGCCTCGACCACCGGGCCGGGGAGCGACACGGAGAGGCGGGCCGGGAAGGGGTCGTACGCCAGGTGCGAGAGCTCGTTGATCGTGTAGGCCTCCCGCGCTTCGACCTCCAGGATGTCCGTCGCCTTGTCCCTCGCGTCCTCGACGGCTTTGACCAGGGGCTCTTCCTCGCTCGTCAGGTTCTCCTCGTGCGGCGGCGCCTCATCCTCGACGACGTTGCGCAGGAGCTGGCCGAACACGGGCCGGGCCCGGTCCGGGTAGTGGTCGAGGTACGCCCAGAGCTTCTCGGCGGCGTGGAAGTAGGTGGCCAGGACTTCGGTCCAGGAGTCCATGGCCCGGTCGAGTCGAGCCCGGTCCCGGCGGCCCAGGCGGCCGGGGGCCAGGGGCTGGAACGAGAGCTCGGACCAGCCGTCCTCGGCGCGGTAGGCGGCCTCGATGAGCGTGTCGGAGAAGAAGCGGTCGAGGGCGTCCGGGTCTTCGGAGAGGTCGACGGTGGCCTCCTGCTCGGCCGCCACCAGGAAGGCGTCCTCGCGGTGGAAGGTGGTGTCGTAGGTCTTGGGGCGGAGGATCTCGAAGCGGGGCGTCCACTCGTCCTCGCCCAGGAGCAGGCGGCGCCGCACCTCGGCGAGACGGGCCGCGAGCACCGGATTCTCCTCCCGCTCGTGGTCCGAGAGGGTGGTCGTGAGCTGGATCTCGGCCTTGCCGTCGGCCTTCAGTTGGAGCTCCAGATTCTCGCGCACCGGCTCCTCGAAGCAGCCGGCGAGACAGACCGCGAGGCCCAGGCCGACGGCGAGGCGAATCGAAGATCGGGGCATCGGAGGTTCTCCGGGGAGGAGTACCCGCGAGTGTAGTGGATCGCCGTCCTGCCTTGCCGCGGGCGCCCGGGGCCGGATGCCAGATCCTCAGCCGGCGGTGGCGCCGGAGGCTTCTTGCGCGGCGCTGTCCGGTGGCGCCGCCTCCTCGACCGGCTCTTCGTACTCGCAGCCGTCGGCGGGGCAGAGGAGGCGGGTGCCCTTCTTCTTGGTGGTCTTCTCGATCAGGAAGGGGTGGTCGCACTCGGGGCACGGCTTGGCGACCGGCTTGTTCCACAGGGCGTACTTGCACTCCGGGTAGCGGTTGCAGGAGTAGAAGATCTTGCCCCGGCGCGATCGCTTCTCCTGGATCTCGCCCTTGCCGCATTCGGGGCAGGTGACGCCGGTGGGCTTGGGCTCGGCCCGCTGCTCCTTGGCGGTCTTGCGGATGTTCTTGCACTCGGGGTAGTTCGAACAGCCGTAGAAGACGCCGTAGCGGCTGCGCCGCTGCTTCATCGGGGCGCCGCACTTCTCGCACGGAGGGACCTCCTCGGCGGGCGGGGCCTCCTCCTCGCCGCCGGCGCCCTCGGGCTCGGGGTCGCGGGTGTAGGTGCACTCCGGGTAGTTCGAGCAGCCGAGGAAGGTGCCGTAGCGTCCGAAGCGCATGACCAGCTCGGAGCCGCACTCGGGGCACTTCTCGCCGGTGGGCACGCCCTCGCGCTTGACGTTGGGCATCTCGGCCTCGGCCGAAGCCAGGTCCTTGGAGAGCTGCTCGTTGAAGCGCGCCAGAGCCTCCTTCCAGGCCTTCTTCCCGTCCTCGATCTGGTCGAGCTCCTCCTCGAGGGCGGCGGTGTAGCCCTCGTTGATGATCTCGTGGAAGCTGCCCTGGAGCATCTCGTTGACCAGCTTGCCGAGGGCAGAGGGGGCGAAGCGGCGCTCGATCCGCTCCACGTAGTCCCGGTCGGTCAGGGTGGCGAGGATCTGGGCATAGGTCGAGGGCCGGCCGATGCCGTTCTCCTCGAGGGCCTTGACCAGGGTGGCCTCGCTGTAGCGGGCGGCTGGCTGGGTGAACTTCTGCTCGCTGTGGAGCTCCAGGAGCTCGAGCTCCTGGCCTTCTCGCAAAGGCGGCATGACGGCGCCCTCGCCGTTCTCGTCGTCGCGCGAGCGGGCGTCCTCGTCCACCGCCTCCTGGTAGACGGCGAGGAAGCCCGGGCTCTTCAAGACCTTGCCCCGGGCCCGCAGGGTGTACGGGCCGTTGTCGATGTCGACCTGGGTCACGTCGAAGACGGCCGGCTTCATCTGGGAGGCGATGAAACGGTCCCAGATCAGCTTGTAGAGCTTGAGGTCCTCCGGCTTGAGGTAGGCCTTGAGCTTCTCCGGCGGCAGGTCGAAGTTGGTCGGGCGGATCGCCTCGTGGGCGTCCTGGGCGCCTTTCTTCGAGCGGTAGCGCACGGGCTTAGCGGGCAGGGCTTTCTCGCCGTAGGTGGCGGCGATCACCTTGCGGCTCTCCTCAAGGGCCTCCTCGGCCACGCGGGTGGAGTCGGTCCGCATGTAGGTGATCAGGCCGATGGCCCCCCGGTCGCCGATCTCCTTGCCTTCGTAGAGACCCTGGGCGATCGCCATGGTCCGCTTGACGGAGTAGCCGTAGCGCCGGGCGGCGTCCTGCTGGAGGCGGCTGGTGATGAACGGCGCACCCGGCCGCTGGAGCGACTCCTTGCGCTCGATGGTGCGGACCGTGAAGCGCCCGGCGGAGAGGGCCGCGACGATCTCGGCGGCCCGCTCGCCGTTGCCCACCACCGCCTTCTCGCCGTCGACGCGGTGCAGCTTGGCGGTGAACTGCGGCGGCTCGTCGCCCTGGAGGTCGGCGGCGAGGTTCCAGTACTCCTCGGGGACGAAGGCGTCGATCTCGGCCTGCCGGTCGCAGACCATCTTGAGGGCCACCGACTGGACGCGGCCGGCCGAGAGGCCCTGCTTGATCTTGTCCCAGAGGAGGGGTGAGAGGCGGAAGCCCATGAGGCGGTCGAGGAGCCGGCGGGTCTGCTGGGCGTCGACTTTGCGCGCGTCGATCCGGCGCGGGTTCTCGAGGGCCGAGAGCACGGCCCGGCGCGTGATCTCGTTGAAGGTCACGCGCTCGACCTTTTCCGGGTCCTTGTCCAGGACCTGGGCGATGTGCCAGGCGATCGCCTCCCCCTCGCGGTCGGGGTCCGGGGCGAGGTAGACCAGGTCGGCCTTGGCGGCCGCCTGCCGGAGCTTCTTGACGACGTTTTTCTTCGCGTCGAGGACCTCGTAGTGGGGCTCGAAGTCGGGCCCGATCCCCATGTCCTTCTTGACCAGGTCCCGGATGTGGCCCATGGACGCTTCCACCTGGTAGTCGGCGCCCAGGAATTTCTTCAGGGTCCGGGTCTTGGCGGGGCTCTCGACGATGATCAGGTGTTTGCTCACGGTTCGGGTAAAGCGGTTGTCTCGGACGGTTATTCCAGGCTCTCCGGCGCCCCGGAGGGGCGAATCGGCCGGCTCTCCCCCTTCTTCCTCGATCCCTCGCCCCCACCCGGCTTCCGTTCTCGACGGGGGTTGTCGGGGCCGGCGAAGGACCGTAGCACCCGGCGGCGAGGCTCTGCAACTTGGCGGAGTGCCGCAGGCGCCCCCAAGTGCCTCGGTACAGAAGTACGGTCACGCACCGACTCCTCTAGATGTCTGATTAGGCCGGACTCGTGACGAACGAGCCGAGTTTTCAGACGTAGCAAGATCGGGAGGGGGCGTCCCTCGCCCCCCGGAGGGTGGGAGAGGGACCGAGGGAGAGGGGGGCGATCCGATGAATCCACCGTTCTGGAGCAGCCGTTTCGAGGAGCGCAGGCGAGATCATCGGGCGTGGGCGGGGGAGCTGCGACGGACGAAGCCGGAGAGGCTCAAGACGCCTCGTCGGTTTGAGGCGGAGCTTCGTCAGGGACGGCGAACGTAGGCGGGCCCCGGGTAGCGGCGCACGCGGCCGGCCAGCTCGAGCTCGAGGAGGGTGCCGAGAACGCGGTCCACGCTTCTGCCCAGGCGGGCGGCGACGGTCTCGGGAGCGGTCTCCTCCCCCGGGGTGAGGGCGGCCAGCACCTCGCCCGCGAAGCCCTTCGGCAAAGTGCCCTCGTCGGCTCCCGACCCGGCTCCGGGAGCGGGCGCCGGCTTCCCCGCGGGCACCCCCAGGCGCTCCAGCAGATCGCGGGGATGAAGCGCCACCTGGGCGCCGTCGGCGATCAGGGCGTTGGTGCCCAGGGAACGCTCCTCGAAGATCCGCCCGGGGACGGCGAACACCTCCCGGCCCAGGTCGAGGGCGAGGCGCGCGGTCACCAGCGAGCCGGAGCGCGGGGCCGCGCGGACCACCAGGACCGCCGCGGCGAGGGCGGCGATGAGCCGGTTGCGCACGGGAAAGTGCCAGGCCTTCGGCTCGAGGCCCGGAGGGAACTCGCTGAGGAGCGCGCCCCGCTCGGCGATTGCCTCCCCCAGGCGCCGGTGGCCCCGGGGGTAGTCCACGCCCAGGCCGGATCCGAGCACCGCTACGGTGGCGCAGTCTCCCGCGGCCTCGGCCTCCAGGGCTCCCCGGTGGGCCGCGGCGTCGATCCCCCGGGCGAAGCCCGACACCACGGTGAGGCCGGCTTCGGAGAGCTGGCGGGCGAAGAGGCCCGCGACCTCCTTGCCGTAGGGGTCGGCCCGGCGGGAGCCGACCACGGCGACGGCGCCCTCCGGGCCGGAGGCGGGGAGGCGCCCGCGCACGAAGAGGGCTGCCGGCGGCAGCTCGAGGTCTGCCAGGGCCGACGGATACGCGGGCTCTCCCAGGGCGACGACCTCGCCGCCCAGCTCAGCGGTCCGGTGGACCTCGCGGCGGGCGACGGCGGCGGCCCGGTCCAGGAGGCCGCGGGCGACGGTCAGGGCGTCGGCGGGTACCCCCAGGACCTGGGCGGTGGCGGAGCCCGAGCCCCAGCCGGCGGCGCGCCAGGTGTCGAGGCTCCGGGCCAACCGGCAGGCCACGGGCCGGGGCAGGTCGAAGCAGGTGGCGAGGGCGATCAAGATCTCTCGACGGTTCGGCATGGTGCTCAAAGGAAGCTCCTCCTCGGGACGGCGAGGTGTCTCGGGGGTCGGTGGGTTCGTCATGTCTCGGCTCCATCCGGACATCTGGACAGGACGCGAAACGTGGTGGGAATCTGGCAGCCGGGTCGCTCGGGGGGCTCCGCGGGAGGCGCAGGGGCTCGGTATATACTCGCCGGACTGAAACGCCTACCGCTGACCGCGCTTGGAGGTCGCCCAGAGCGAAGCGACCCCCCCGCGGTCGGCCCGGAGCCCGAGCGAGGGAACTATGAGACTGCGCGCCACGCCGAGCCTGGGCTCGAGCCTGGGTTGGATCGTCTGCCTCGGCCTCGCCGTCGTGGTCGCCGGATGCAGCGGCTACTCCGCTGGCGACAACGCCGAGGCCCAGCTTCGCTTCGGGGTCCAGATGGCCCAGCGCGGCCTGTGGAGCGAGGCGCTCTTCCGCTTCGAGAAGGCGGAGAAGCTCGACCCGAACAACGCCCGGATCCTGAACAACCTGGCGGTCGCCCAGGAGGCGGCCGGCCGGTACGACGACGCCCTGGCCACCTACAAGAAGGCCCTCGGCCTGGCGCCCGGTGACCGCGACCTGAAGCAGAACTACGCCCACTTCGTGGACTTCTACGAGAGCTTCCGGCCGCCCAAGCCGGGCGCCGCTACGGCGCCGAAGCCGGACGGGCCGAAGAAGGAATCGACCGGGGAGGGCTCGCCATGAGGCCGTCGTCGCGCGTGCATCCGGCGGTCGCCCTGAGCCTGGCCCTGGCCGCGCTCCTCGCCGTCGCGGCCCTGCCCGCGCGGGCCGAGGTCCAGGTCAAGCTGAAGCTCCCGCAACGGGCCAAGCTCGACCTCCGGGGCAAGGACTCGGTCACCATCGCGCCTTTCATCGTGGTCGCCAAGGAGAGCGAGACCAAGACCGAGACGAAGAACATCGATGTCGAGAAGGAGTTCCGGCGCTACCTCGAGAAGATCCTGCGCCGCGAGACCGACCTGCGGGTGATCGACCCGGGGCCCGTCAATCTCCCCAGCTTCCAGCTCGACGACCTGGTCAAGAACGCCGACTTCTGGCGCGAGGTCGGGGACAGGACCCAGGCCGACCTGATCGTCACCGGCAGCCTGGACTTCGACATCCAGGACCGCTCCGGCTACAAGACCCAGGAGTTCGTCTCGCCGGTCGACGGCCGCACCTACTACCGCCAGGAGCTGGTGGAGCAGACCGGCTTCGAGTACGACATCTTGATGGTGGTTCTCGACGGTGGTTCCGGCAAGGAGCTCTACCGGGACAACTTCAAGGACTTCCAGAGTTTCCAGAAGGACGACGTGAGTGCCATCTCGGGTATGTTCGAGAACCTCTACTCCCTGGAGGACCGGATCCTCGCGGTCTTCACCCAGAAAGAGGTCGAGACGACCCGCGTGCTGTTCACCCACGCCCGTTGACCCCCGTGGAGCCGAGGGTTTCCCGCGAGAAGGAGGGGATCTTGGACCGTTTCAGCAGCCGCCGACCGACTCGACGGATCGTCTTCGCCCTGGCACTCGCGTTCTTGGTGGGGTCGGTCGCGAGCGAGGCCCAGTACTTCGCCGAGTACCAGGCGAACTACTTCGGGAAGAACAAGATCGCCTACGAGTACTTCGACTGGCACATCTACCACTCGCCCCACTTCGACGTCTACTACTACCCGGGCGAGGAGAAGAGCCTCGAGAAGATCGTCTCTATGGCTGAGAGCGCCTACGACAGGCTCTCCCAGCGCCTCGACTACCAGATCAAGCAACCGACGCCGCTGCTCATCTACGCCACCCACTCGGCCTTCGAGCAGAACAACATCCTGGTCGGCTTCATCCCGGAGGGTGTGGGCGCCTTCGCCAGCCCGGCGCGCTTCCGGATGGTGATGCCCATCGACCAGTCCGACTCCGAGCAGTTCGAGCTCGTCATGCACGAGCTGACCCACGTCTTCCAGTACCACATCCTCTTCCAGGGCAACCTGGGGCGAGCGCTGACGAGCCGGCTGCCCACCTGGTTCATCGAGGGCATGGCGAGCTACATGGCCAACGACGAGCAGTCGTGGGACAAGATGTACCTGCGCGACGCCGTGGTCAACGACCAGATCCCGCCCATCACCCGGTCCAACGTCCAGGGCTACTTCGCCTACCGCTTCGGCCACGCGGTCTTCGACTACATCCAGGAGAAGTACGGCCCCGAGGGCGTGCTCGACCTGCTCTACGAGGTCCGCAACACCATCGGAGGCAACGTGGGGCGGGCGGTGCAGCGCGCCTTCCGGGTGGACCCCGAGGAGTTCGATGCCCAGTTCCGGCGCTGGCTGCGCCATCGCTACCTGCCGGCGCTGGTCGAGAGCGGCGAGCCCTCGGACTTCGGCCGGCCGTTTCGCGCCAGCGAGCGGCGCAGTAGCTGGCAGAGCTCGGGCGTCGCCTCGCCGTCCGGCGACCTGCTGGCGGCCTTCACCACCCTCGAGGGGGAGGTGGACCTGGCCCTCTTCGACACCCGCCACCGCCGCCTGGTGCGCAATCTGACCTCCGGCTACACCAACGACTACCAGTACCTGGTCGCCCAGAACCTGACCGTCGGCCGGCGCATGGGCAACGACCTCTCCTTCTCCCCCGACGGCAACCAGGTGGCGGTCTTCGCCAAGCGCGAGTCGGGGCGCAGCCTGGTGCTGATCGGCGTCCTCTCCGGCAAGGTCGACCGGATCATCGACATGGACAAGCTCGGGGTGGAGCAGCAGCTCTCCCCGGCGTTCTCGCCCGACGGCACCAAGGTGGCGTTCTCGGCCTGGAAGGACGGGCAGTTCGACATCTTCGCCTACGACCTCGAGACCGGTGAGCTCACCCACGTCACCGACGACGACCTCTTCGACGGCTCGCCGGTCTACTCGCCGGACGGCAAGTCCCTGGTGTTCAGCTCGGTGGTCGGCGGCTACCAGAAGCTCTTCCGGGTCGACCTCTCCGACCCGTCGTCCCGGGTGCAGCTCTCCTACGGCGACTCGAACGAGCGCGACGCCGCCTTCTCACCCGACGGCAAGAGCCTCTACTTCACGTCCGACAAGAGCGGCGCCGAGAACGTCTACTCGGTCGACCTGGAGACCGGCAAGGTCCTCCGGTGGACCGATGCCGTGACCGGATGCCTGATGCCCACCGCCTACGTGAACCAGGACGGGAGCCACCAGGTCGTCTACACCGGCTACTGGAAGCGGCGCTTCGACCTGTACCGCTCGGACCCGGCGGTCGCCCCCAAGGAGGTCACGGGGGAGCCCGCCTTGATCCGGCTCGGCCAGGCGCCCGAGAAGCCCGCGGCCATCTCCCGCTACGAGCCCGACATCCAGGTGACCCTCGACAAGGCGAACGAGGAGAAGTACCACGGGAACAAGCTCTACATCGAGAGCCTCGACACCCTGATCGCCGTCGACAGCGGCTCGAACCTCTACGGCCTGGGCGTCGTCTCCTTCGCCGACCAGACCGGGGACCGCCGCCTGAGCGCCACGTTCTCCGCGGTCTCGTACTACTCCTATTTCGACCTGGGGTACACGAACCTGGCCCATCGGACGAACTGGAGCCTGGATCTCTACGACACCCGGACCTATTTCTACGATGTCAACAACAGGAACCAGCTCCAGCGCAAGTCGCTGTACGGCGAGACCGGCTTTCTCGCCTCGGCCGCCTACCCCCTCGACTTCTACCACCGCGTGGAGCTGGGAGCCGGGGTCGCCCACCGCAACATCAACAGGGACGCCTTCGCCCTCAACCGGCGGACCCAACAGCTGTTTCTGGTCTACAGCCCACGGGAGGATACGTTCCCCATCGTCCGGGCCGCGCTGGCGGGAGACACCACCCTGTTCGCCGACTATGGGCCGATCTCGGGGCGGCGCTGGCGGCTCAGCGCCGACTACTCGCCCGACTTCAAGGACGGCGGCACGTTGACCACGAACTACCTCCTGGACGCCCGCCAGTACATCCCGGTGACGCGCCGGAGCAACTTCGCCCTGCGCGCCTACGCCGCGGTCTCCGACGGCAACTTCACCCAGCCGACCTTCGTCGGCGGGCTCGACACCATCCGGGGCCTGAAGTTCCGGTCCGAGGTGGGCGACCGGGCCTTCTTCGCCAACGCCGAGTACCGCTTCCCGGTGATCGACATCCTCAAGACGCCGGCTTTCACCCTCCAGGAGGTCCGTGGCCTCGTCTTCTTCGACATCGGCGGCGCGTACTTCTCCAAGCTCCAGGACTACACCTTCTACGACCACAGCACGGACCGGCTCCAGGACGGCCTCTCCTCGTACGGTCTCGGGGTGTCGGCCGTGATCTTCGGTCTGCCGCTCAACTGGGACTTCGCGAAGCTGTGGGACCTCAAGCACACGTACACCGGGTTCCAGACCTCCTTCTGGATCGGGACGCGATTCTGAGAACCCGGAAGCGCGCCTCCTTGTGGGGACGGCGGCGGCGAGGGTAGACTCGCCGGCAGCAGATGCGAATCGAGGTTCTGGGAAGTTACGGAGGAGAGAGTCTCGAGTGCCGGATGACCTGCCTGTTGATCAACGGCACGGTGGCGCTCGACGCCGGATCTCTGACCCAGGCGCTCTCCATCGAGCGCCAGGTGAAGGTGCATTCGATCCTGTTCTCACACTCCCACATGGATCACACGAGCGCCCTGCCGTTCTTTATCGAGAACGTCTACGGCCAGAGCTCGGGCGCCATCGACCTCTACGGCTCGGGCGCCACCAACTACGCGATTCGCAAGTACCTGTTCAACAACGCCACCTGGCCCGACTTCACCCGCCTGCCCAACCACCTGCTGCCCGCGGTCCGGTTCCACGAGATTCGCAGCGAAGAGCCCCTGGAGCTCGACGGCGTTCGCTTCACACCCATCCCGGTCGATCACCTGGTACCCACCCACGGCTTCCTGATCGAGGCCGACGGCGCCGCGGTCTTGTGGTCGAGCGACACCGGTCCGACCCAGCGCTTGTGGGAGGTCGCCAACCGTACGCGCAACCTGCGCGCGGTCTGCATCGACACCAGCTTCGACAACGCGCTCCAGCAGATCGCCGACGTCTCCCTCCACCTGACGCCCCAGACCCTCGGGCGCGAGCTCGAGAAGCTCCACGTCCAGGTACCTGTTCTGCTGCACCATCTGAAGCCTCCCTGCGTCGAGCGCATCCACTCCGAGGTCGAGGCCATGGGCCGCTCCGACGTCGGCTTTCTCGAGCAGGGAAAGGTCTACGAGTTTCCATAGCGGCTCTCCGCCGCGAGCCGGCGGGCTCTTCGGCGGTACAATGGAAACAGTCCAAGGATGGGCGTTTCGACGGCAGGCCACTTGATCAGCATGCCTTCCCATCACTCCGAGCGGTCCCTCGAGCTCCAGGGCTTGCTCCATGCCCTGCGCCCGCGCATCCTGGAGTTGCTCACGAGCTACCAGGTTCCGGAGGAGCAGGCGGTGGAGATCGTCCACGACACCTTCATCGCCCTGGCCGTGCGCTGGAGCCGGGTGGGCAACCGGAAGGCGTGGCTCCTGGGCACCCTGGAGGCGCGCTGCCGCTCTTGGGCCGACGCGGCCCGGGCCGAGGATCCGGAGCGGCGCGGGCCGGAGGGAGGAGGCGGCACCGAGGGCGCCCCGGGTGGCGTCGGCGGTTCGTGATAGCGTGGCTTCTGTCGCCGGGCTCCGGGGGCCGCGAGGCGGCTCTCCCGTCGCCGGACGAGGTCTCCATCACCCTGACCGGCACCATGCGCATCGCGATTCTCGGCTCGGGCAGTCGCGGAAACGCCCTGGTCGTCGAGTCCGGAGGCCGGCGGATCCTGATCGACGCCGGGTTCTCCTGTCGCGAGATCGAGCGCCGGATGGCGCGGGTCGGGATCGAGCCCGAGACCCTCTCCGCCCTGATCGTGACCCACGAGCATAGCGACCACGTGCGCGGCGCCGACCGGTTCGCGCGCCGCCATGGCGTGCCCCTCTTCGCCACCGGAGGCACCTTGGAGGCGAGCACTCTCTCGCCCCAGACCCGGGAGGCTGCCGTGTGCCTCGTCTCGGGGCGCCCTGAGGAGGTCTCGGGCTTCGAGGTGGAGCCCTTCTCGATTCCCCACGACGCCGCCGAGCCGGTGGGTTTCACCGTGGAGGACTCGGCGGGACACCGGCTCGGCCTGGTCGCCGACCTGGGCAGCCGCAGCCGACTCGCCTGGGGCCGTCTGGTGGAGCTCGACTTCCTGGTGCTCGAGACCAACCACGACCTGGGGATGCTGCGCGACGGTCCCTACCCCTGGTCCCTGAAGCAGCGGGTGGCGGGGCGCCACGGCCACCTGTCCAACCGGGACGCCGCCGATGGGGTCCCCGAGCTGGTTTCCGACCGTCTCCGCTGGGTGGCGCTCTACCACCTGTCCCAGACCAACAACTCCCCGGCCCTGGCGGCCGAGGTCGTGGGCGAGGCGCTGGCCGCCGAGGGCTCGCGCGCCCGCCTCGCCGTCACCGAGCAGGACCGGCCGACCGAGTGGCTGGAGCTCTCCTGACCACCGGGCAGACTGCTCTTTCTGTGGAGGAAGCGTTCCGTGAAGGCAACCGTCACCGTTTATCCACGGCCCGAGATCCTCGATCCCCAGGGCAAGGCGATCCGCGACGCCCTGGGGCGGATCGGCTTCGAAGGGGTCGAGGACGTGCGCGCCGGCAAGAGCTTCGAGATCGAGCTGGCGACCGAAGACCGGGGCTCCGCCGGAGAGCTCCTCGACGCCATGTGCCGCAAGCTCCTGGCCAACCCGGTGGTGGAGGACTACCGGATCGACCTGGACGGGAGGTGAGACCGTGAAGTGCGGCGTCGTCATGTTCCCCGGCTCGAACTGCGACCACGACGTGTACCACGTCCTGAAGCACGTGCTCGGCCAGGACGCGGTGTTCCTCTGGCACCAGGACCGATCCCTGCGCGGCGTCGAGCTGGTGGTACTGCCGGGCGGCTTCTCCTACGGCGACTACCTACGGGCCGGCTCGATGGCCGCCCTCTCGCCCCTGATGGAGGCGGTCAAGGCCCACGCCGAGGCCGGCGGACTGGTGCTCGGGATCTGCAACGGCTTCCAGATCCTGGTGGAGAGCGGCCTGCTGCCGGGCGCCATGCGGCGCAACCGAGGGCTGCGCTTTCTGTGCCGGGACGTCTTCCTGCGGGTCGAGCGCGACGACCTGCCCTTCACCCGCGGCTACAAAGTGGGCCAGGTCCTGCGCATGCCCATCGCCCACTCCGAGGGCAACTTCGAGGATTCCGACGAGCACCTCGACCAGCTCGAGGCCTCCGGGCGGGTGGTCTTCCGCTACGTCTCGCCCGCGGGCGAGGCGGCCGACGGCGATCCGGCCTGGAACCCCAACGGCTCGGCCCGGGCCGTCGCCGGCGTCACCAACGAGGGGGGCAATGTCCTGGGGATGATGCCCCACCCGGAGCGGGCGTCGGAGGCGGTCCTGGGCGGCACCGACGGCCTGGCCCTGTTCGCCAGTGCCGTAGGTGCCGCCGGCGAGATCCTGGAGCTGGCGCGATGAGCGGCGAAAGCGGCGGGGCGGCGACTCTCGAGGAGCCGCGGGTCACTCCGGAGATGGCCGAGGCCCACGGCCTCTCCGGCGAGGAGTACGAGCGCCTTCGCGAGGTGCTGGGGCGCGAGCCCACCTACACCGAGCTGGGGGTGACGGCGGCCCTCTGGTCCGAGCACTGCTCCTACAAGTCGTCCAAGGTTTACCTGCGCGAGCTCCCCACCGACGGGCCCTATGTGGTTCAGGGACCGGGCGAGAACGCGGGCATCGTCGACCTGGGCTACGGCTGGGTGGCGGCCTTCAAGATGGAGAGCCACAACCACCCGAGCTTCATCGAGCCCTACCAGGGGGCGGCGACCGGCGTGGGCGGCATCCTGCGCGACGTCTTCACCATGGGGGCGCGACCGGTGGCCTGCCTGGACTCGCTCTTCTTCGGCGACCTGGACGCGCCGCGCATGCGCCACCTGGTCGACGGCGTGGTCCGCGGGATCGGGGACTACGGCAACTGCATGGGCATCCCGACGGTCGGCGGCCAGACCAGCTTCCACCCTTCGTACAACGGCAACATCCTGGTCAATGCCTTCGCCCTCGGCGTGGCGCGCAAGGAGAGGATCTTCCACGCCCGCGCCACCGGTTCGGGCAACCCGATCCTCTACGTGGGCAGCCGCACCGGACGCGATGGCATCCACGGGGCCACCATGGCCTCGGAGTCGTTTGGCGAGGAGAGCGAGGCCAAGCGTCCCACCGTCCAGGTGGGCGACCCGTTCACCGAGAAGGTGCTCCTCGAGGCCTGCCTGGAGGCGATGCGCACGGGCTCGATCGTGGCGATCCAGGACATGGGCGCCGCGGGCCTGACCAGCTCGGCATTCGAGATGGCCGACCGGGGCGGCACCGGCCTCGCCCTCGCCCTCGACCGGGTGCCCTTGCGCGAGCCGGGGCTGGGACCCTACGAGGTCATGCTCTCCGAGTCCCAGGAGCGGATGCTCCTGGTCGCCCGCCGGGGCCGAGAGGAGGAAGTGGCCCGGGTCTTCCGCCGCTGGGGCCTCGAGGTGGTGTCGATCGGCGAGGTCACCTCCTCGGGCCGGGCCCATCTGACCTGGCGGGGCGAGACGGTGGCCGACCTGCCGGTGGGCGCCCTCACCGAGACGGCGCCGGTCTACGACCGACCGGTGGCCGAGCCCGCGGACCTGGCTGCCCGCCAGGCGCCCCCCGAGGTGCCGGAGGTGGGCGATCCCATAGAGACCCTGGCGGCGCTCCTCGACACGCCGGACTTCGGCTGCAAGGAGTGGATCTGGCGCCAGTACGACTACTCGGTGCGCACCAGCACCGTGACCGGCCCGGGCGGTGACGCTGCGGTGCTGCTCCTCAAGGGCACGCCCGCCGGGCTCGCCCTCGCCACCGACGTCAACCCGGTCTACACGTGGCTCGACCCGGGAACCGGCGGGGCCCAGGCGGTGGCCGAGGCGGTGCGCAACCTGGCGTGCGTCGGTGCCGAGCCTCTGGGCCTGACCGACTGCCTGAACTTCGGCAATCCGGAGCGGCCCGAGGTCATGTGGCAGTTCCGGGAGGCGGTGCGGGGCATGTCGCGGGCCTGCCGCGAGCTCGGCGTGCCGGTGGTCTCGGGCAACGTCTCGTTCTACAACGAGACCGGCGACCGGGGCGTGCACCCGACGCCCACCGTGGCCATGGTGGGCCTGATCCCGGACCTCGACGTCCTGCCCTCGGCCTCGTTCGCCGAGGCGGGGGACCGGATCGTGCTCCTGGGCGAGACCCGGAACGAGCACGGCGGCTCGGCCTATCTGCGTCTCCTCCACGGCATCGAGCAGGGCCGCCCGCCCGCCCTCGATCTGGCCGCTGAGGCGCGCCTCGCCGAGCTCCTCCGGACCCTGGTCTTCCAGGGCCGCCTGCGCACCGCCCACGACCTCTCCGAGGGCGGCCTGGCGATGGCCCTGGCCGAGGCGACCTTCGGCCGCGGCCTGGGCGCCCGGGTGGAGGTGGCCGTCTCGCCCACGGCCCTCTTCGCCGAGAGCCAGGCGCGCGCCCTCGTCGCGTGCGATCCGAAGTGGGTCGAGAAGGTCCTGGCGAGCGCCGCGCGTGCCGGCGTGCCGGCGGCCGAGATCGGCGAGGTCGGGGGCGGCGATCTGGTGATCGCGACCGGCGGCGAAACTCACCGGGCCGCCGTCGAGGACCTCCACTGCACCTGGTCGACGGCGCTCCCGCGGGCGCTCGAGGAGGGCTGACCCACCCATGTGTGGCATCTTCGGCATCGACGGCAAGCGCGACGCGGCGAACTTCACCTATCTCGGTCTTTATGCCCTCCAGCACCGGGGGCAGGAGTCGGCGGGGATCGTCTCGTGGGACGGCGAGCGCCTGCACGTGGAGCGGGGCATGGGGCATGTGGCGGACCTGTTCGGCGCCAAGGTGCTCCAGCGCTTGCCCGGGGTTCGCGCCCTCGGGCACACGCGCTACTCGACGGCCGGCACCAGCGTGATCGCCAACGCCCAGCCGATCGTGGTCAAGACCTCCATGGGGCCCCTCGGCCTGGTGCACAACGGCAACCTGACCAACGCCGTCGAGATCCGCAACGAGCTCGAGGCCGAGGGGGCGATCTTCCAGACGACGAGCGACACGGAGGTGATCCTCCACCTCATGGCCCGCAATCCGCGCGAGGACCTGGTCGAGTCGCTGCTGGAGGCCTTGGAGCGGGTGCGGGGCGCCTACTCGCTCCTCCTGATCTCGGAGGACTGCCTGATCGCCGCGCGCGATCCCCACGCCTTCCGCCCCTTGGTCCTGGGCGACCTCGACGGCGCGCCGTGCTTCGCCTCCGAGACCTGCGCCTTCGACCTGCTGGCCGCCGAACCGGTTCGCGAGCTCGCGCCGGGCGAGGTGGTGGTGGCGCGGGGTGGCGGCTTCGACCACGTGGAAAGCTATCGGCTGGCCGAGGCCTCGCGGCCGTCGCGCTGCGTCTTCGAGCCGGTCTACTTCGCCCGGCCGGACAGCCGGGTGTTCGGCGACTCGGTGGCCGAGGCGCGCCTCGCCATGGGCGCCCAGCTCGCCCGGGAGGCTCCGGTGCCGGCGGACCTCGTGGTGCCGGTGCCCGACTCGGGGCTGTTCGCGGCCCTCGGATACAGCCGGGAGTCGGGGCTGCCGTTCGAGTTCGGGCTGATCCGCAACCACTACGTGGGCCGCACCTTCATCGAGCCGAAGCAGTCGATCCGCCACTTCGGGGTGCGGATCAAGCTGAACCCGGTGCGCGAGCTGATCGCGGGCCAGCGGGTGGTGCTGGTGGACGACTCGGTCGTGCGCGGCACGACGGCGCCGAAGATCGTGAAGATGGTGCGCGACGGGGGCGCCGCCGAGGTGCACGTGAGGATCTCCTGCCCGCCGACCCGCTGGCCGTGCCACTACGGGATCGACATGCCGACGCGCGAGGAGCTGGTGGCGTCGAATCACTCGGTGGAGGAGATCCGGGACTTCCTGGGCGCCGACAGCCTGGCCTACCTCTCCCTCGACGGCATGCTCGGCTGTCTCTCGGGAGACCCCACGTCCTACTGCACCGCCTGCTGGACCGGCGACTACCGCGTGCCCATCTCCGTCGAGGACAAGCGCCAGGCCGAGCTCTTCCCGATCCGGGCCGAAGAGGCGGACGAGTAGGCGCGCGCGGTTCCCGTCCCCGACGCGTCCGGTACTTGCCCTGGCCGTCACGCTCGGCCTCGGTAGGATGACTCGGTGTTCCGCGTCGAGCCCCTCTCGCCCACCCTCCCCGTCACCCGCCTCCGGATGGCCCGGAACGTACTGGGCCGGCACCTCCACGAGGTCTCGGCGTACCGGATCGGCGACCTGCTGATCGACTCCGGGCCGCCGCCGACCGCCGGGCGCCTCGCCGATTGGTGCCGCCCGGCGATCGAACGGGGCGAGCTCTGCCAGGTGGTCCTGACTCACCACCACGAGGATCACGTGGGCGGTGCGGCGGCGCTCGCCGAGCTTGGGCTGGCGGTCGAGGCGCCGGCCGCGGCGGTGCCGATCCTCGCCGAGGGGCTGCGCATGCCCCTCTATCGGCGGGTGGTGTGGGGTGCGCCGCGGCGCTTCCGGGCCTCGCCGCTCGGCGAGGAGGTGGTGGCCCGCCTGGGGACCCGCCCGGGTGCGGACGAGCTGCGGTTCCGGGTGATCCCGACACCGGGCCACGCCTTCGACCACGTCTGCCTGTTCGAGCCGGAGCGCCGGTGGCTCGTTTCGGGCGACCTCTACGTCCACGAGCGGGTCAAGTACCTACGCCGGATCGAGAGTGTCGGGCTCCACATCGAATCCCTGCGCCGGGTCCGGGCGCTCGAGCCGGATCTTCTGATCTGCTCCCACGCCGGGTTGGTGAAGGATGCCGGCGCCGCCATCGAGCGCAAGATCGCCTGGTGGGAGGGCCTGGCCGAGAAGGCGCGGGAGCTCCGCGACCGAGGTCTCGAGCCCCGGGCGATCGCCCGCGCCCTGCTCGGCCGCGAGGGCTTCTTCTGGTACATCAGTCTCGGCGACTTCTCGAAGCGGAACCTGGTCCGCGACCTGCTCCGACTCCCCGCGCGCGGATCGAGCTGACCCTGCCGAAGGGCTGCAAGTCACCCTCGCCATCGGATACTCTGCCGTCCATGAGCAGCGATGCGACGGGCAGGTCCGGCAAGAGCGCCTACGCCGCTGCCGGCGTGGACATCGACGCCCAGGAGGCGGGCCTTCGGGAGGTCAAGAAGCTCGCAAAGGCGACCTTCACCGAGGGTGTGCTGACCGAGATCGGGAGCTTCGGGGGGCTCTTCCGACCGG